>NZ_JBXGSE010000004.1:0-415107 GCF_056790235.1 Pseudomonas sp. VMV1 | reverse complement strand
TTGCGACCGTATCGCTAACCGAGGCGCGCATTCTACGCTGTCCTCACATCCTGTCAAGCGTTGATTTGAACTTTTTCGTTTCAACTCAACCACTTGCGCTTGCCTGACCGGTTCAACCAATCTCGGCAGCGGGAGGCGAATCCTACAGCATCCTGAGACGCTGTCAACCCCTCCGCCTCACTCTGTTACCGCCCGAAGGCGTTAACCTAGCGGCGAGGACTCCGTGGACCCCTAGCCCGACTCAGACCTAAGTGCTTGATTTTCAAGCCGCTTCAGCATCTGCGCCGGAAGTGGGGCGCATTATAGGCGACTTCTGGAGGGCGTCAACAGTTATTTTACAGTCGAGTGACAGCGGATCAATTCGGCCATTTCCTTGACCGCCTGCTTGAAGCCGACGAAGACGGCGTGGGCCACGATGGCGTGGCCGATGTTCAGCTCATTGATACCCGGCAGTGCCGCGATGGGCTGGACATTGTGATAGTGCAGACCATGGCCGGCATTGACCACCAGCCCAAGGCCAATGGCGAACTCCACGGCCTTGGCCAGGCGTTGCAGCTCACTGGCCTGCTCTTCCTGGGTCTCAGCCTCGGCATAGCGACCGGTATGGAGTTCGATCACCGGTGCGCCGCAATCCTTGGCCGCCTGAATCTGCTGCAGCTCGGGATCTATAAAGAGGGATACTTCCGACGCGGGCAGCGCGGCGATGGCGTCGCGGATACGCTGGACTTGCCCCAGGACATCCAGACCACCTTCGGTGGTCAGCTCTTCCCGGCGCTCGGGCACCAGGCAGACGTGCGCGGGGCGGATCTCCTGAGCGAATGCCAGCATTTCAGCAGTCAGGGCCACTTCGAGATTCATGCGGGTCTGCAGCACATCACGCAGCAGGCGGACATCCCGCTCTTGAATGTGGCGACGATCCTCGCGCAGGTGCAGGGTGATGCCATCCGCCCCCGCCTCCTCCGCATCCAGTGCCGCCTTGACCGGATCAGGGTAACGCGTACCCCGGGCCTGGCGCAGGGTGGCGACATGATCGATGTTGACGCCCAACAGAACTCGACTGAACTCTTTCATGGTTTATTCACTTGGCTTGGCGAACAATTCGCGACTCATCAGGGGTTTGCTACCCAGGTGCGGCGCCAGGGCCTGACGCATCAAGCGCTTGGCAGCCCGAACGACCGTAGGATCGTCCCACTCGCCACGCTCCAGTGCCAGGATTTCCGCGCCGGCCAGGCAACCGGGGCGAACCTCGTCGACGGGCTCGAAGCCCTGGTCCGGAATGAAGCGATACAGGCGCTGATCTTCGATGATCTGACCATCCAGGGCATGGGACAGCGAGAAGCCATAGCCTAGGAGATCGAGCAGGCGCCATTCAAAGGTACGCAGCAGAGGCTCAACCGGGCGTCCCTGGGCAAGGGCAGCCAGGGTCAGGCCATAGAGCTCGAACAGGGCGGGATAGGGATCTTCGGCGGGCAGTAGCCGAACCAGGAGTTCATTGAGATAGAAACCGCTGAACAGCGCCTGTCCCTGGAGCAGATAGGGTGGCGCCAGGGGAGCCACCTTTTGCAGATTCTTCAGCTCCCCGCGTCCGGTGACCTGGCCTTCGAGCGGAATGAAAGGCCTGGCCAGACTACCGGAGCGAGAGCGGGCTGCGCGCAGCACCGTACGGATCCGTCCGAAGGCGCCGAATACATCCACCAGCGCACTGCTTTCCCGATAGGGGCGCGAATGCAGGACGAACAGCGGCTCGGACGCCTGCATCGCTAGAGGTCGGAATAACCCAGAGAGCGCAGTGCGCGCTCATCATCGGACCAGCCGCCTTTGACTTTGACCCAGAGATTGAGCATGACCTTGGCGTCGAACAGGGTTTCCATGTCGTGACGGGCTTCCTGGCCGATGCGCTTGATGCGTTCACCGGCCTGACCGATGAGGATCTTCTTCTGGCCATCACGCTCGACCAGAATGAGGCCATGAATGTGCAGCACGCCGTTCTCGTACTTGAATTCCTCGATTTCGACGGCGACCTGGTAAGGCAATTCCGCCCCCAGCTGACGCATGATCTTTTCGCGGATCAGCTCGGCTGCCAGGAAGCGGCTGGATCTGTCGGTGATCTGGTCTTCCGGGAAGAAGTGATCGCCTTCCGGCAGGCGTTCGGCCACCAGCTCTTCGAGGGCATCGAGGTTGTGGCCGTGCTGGGCGGAGACCGGAATGAGCGTGGCTTCCGGCAGTTGCTCCTGCAACCACTGCAGGTGCGGCAGCATGTCGGCCTTGTCTTCCAGGCGATCCATCTTGTTGACGGCGAGCAGTACCGGGCACTTCACGAAGCGGACCCGCTCCAGCACCATCTGATCCTCGTCGGTCCAGCGCGTACGGTCGACCACGAAGACCACCACGTCCACATCGCGTAACGCGGTGACGGCCGTCTTGTTCATGAAGCGGTTGAGCGCCTTCTGGTTTTCCTTGTGCAGACCGGGAGTGTCCACATAGATGGTCTGCACCTCACCCTCGGTCTTGATGCCGAGCATGTTGTGCCGGGTCGTCTGCGGCTTGCGCGACGTGATGGCGAGCTTCTGCCCGAGGATATGATTGAGCAGCGTGGACTTGCCGACGTTGGGACGACCAACGATGGCCACATAGCCGCAGCGCGATGCCTTCAGCTCATCATTCATGACCATTCTCCACGCCCAGGGCGATCAAGGCCGCCGAGGCGGCTATCTGTTCGGCGATCCGGCGGCTGGCGCCCTGCCCCGTCGTCTTTTCGTTGAGCATGGCGATCTCGCATTCGACAAAGAAGACCCGGCAGTGCGGTTCGCCTTCGATGGCGACCACTTCGTAGCGCGGCAGGTCACAGGCCCGTGCCTGGAGAAACTCCTGCAGTCGGGTCTTGGGATCCTTGTTGGTATCCACCGGCGTCAGCTCACGCAACTGGGGGCCGAGCCAGGCCATTACCCGGTCCTTGGCGGCATCCATGCCGGCATCCAGATAGATGCCGCCGATCAGGGCTTCCATGGCATCGGCCAGGATGGATTCGCGGCGAAAGCCACCACTTTTCAGCTCACCGGAACCCAGGCGCAGGTAATCGCCCAGTTCGAAGCTGCGGGCGAGCAGCGCCAGGGTCTCGCCTTTCACCAGCTTGGCCCGCAAACGGGACAGCTGGCCTTCACGAGCCTGGGGGAAGTGATCGTAGAGGGCTTCACCGATGATGAAGTTGAGAATGGCGTCGCCGAGGAATTCAAGGCGTTCATTGTTACGACCGGCAAAGCTGCGGTGCGTAAGGGCGAGCAGCATCAGGTCCGGGTCCTTGAAGGTATAACCCAGCCGACGCTCGAGGCGATCTAGAGATAAAGTCACGGGAGATTTATACGGAAATCACGATTGAAACGAACGACCAGATCGATGTTGCGGATCAGGTGTTCACGTTTTTCATAGTCGAGGCGGATCTGCAGATGGTTGCCGTCGGCTTCGACGCGCATGGCCTTTTGCAGATCGAGATCACGGATGTCGTTCACCTGCATACCCTTCCCCACGTAGCTGTAGACGTCGGACACGCTGCGAATCTGGTTATCGGGATTGTCGCCGATGGATTCGATGACCTTGGTCAGAGCATTGTAGTCCAGGTAATGGGGAACGAGCTTCATGGCCGTACTGGCCAGGAAGGCAATGACGCAGAGTGCGAGCAGACCGCCCAGAAACGACAGCCCCTGCTGGCGGGGCGGAAGGCGAGGCACTCTGCACTCAATCATCTGATGATACCTACACGGGACAGGGTGGGCATGCTCTGCAGCTTGGGCTCAGGCCAGCTCAGCCAGACGGCGAACGCCTTGCCGACGATGTTGCGGTCCGGAACCATGCCCAGCAGATCACGGGGAATGTTGGGATCGTCCCAGTAACGGCTGTCATTGGAGTTGTCGCGGTTGTCGCCCATCATGAAGTAGTGCCCCGCCGGCACCTTCCATTCGTGGTCGGGCTCCATGCGGTAGCGGGTCATTTCTTCGCGGATCAGGTGCTCGGTCTTGCCGAGTTGCTCCTTGAACAACTTGACGCTGCCCAGGGACCCCGGCTCGTCGCCCACCAGCTGCTTGCTGACGAGTTGGCCGTTGACGTACAGCTGCTTGTCGCTGGTGTAGCGGATGCTGTCGCCTGGCACGCCGACGACGCGCTTGATGTAGTTGACGCTGGGATCGCTGGGATAGCGGAACACCATGACGTCACCCCGTTGCGGGTCCCCGATCGGAATGACCTTGAGGTCGACCACCGGCAGGCGAATACCATAGGCGAATTTGTTCACCAGGATGAAATCGCCCACTTCCAGGGTCGGCTTCATGGATCCCGAAGGAATCTGGAAGGGCTCGACCAGGAACGACCTCAGGATCAGCACGATGGCCAGTACGGGAAAGAAGGACTTTCCGTACTCGACCAGCGCCGGCTCCTTGTTCAACTGCTCCAGTACTGCAGGATCAGGCTCGCCGACCTGCTGCCCGTAGGTCTGGATCGCCTTGCGCCGACGCGGCGCGAGCACCAGCAGATCGATGAGCGCCAGGGCGCCACAGATGGCGACGGCGAGTACCAGCAACAGAGGGAAGTTCAAAGACATGGGCTTTAGCTATCCACCTTGAGCACGGCCAGGAAGGCCTCCTGAGGAATCTCCACGCTACCGACCTGCTTCATGCGCTTCTTGCCCGCCTTCTGCTTTTCCAGCAGCTTGCGTTTACGGGAGACGTCACCACCGTAGCACTTGGCCAGAACGTTCTTGCGTAGTGCCTTGACGGTGGTACGGGCGACGATCTGACCGCCGATGGCCGCCTGGATCGCCACGTCGAACATCTGCCGCGGGATCAGCTCCTTCATCTTTTCGGTCAGGGCGCGACCCTTGTAGTGCGCCTTGTCGCGATGGACGATCAGGGCCAGGGCATCGACCTTCTCACCGTTGATGAGGACGTCGAGCTTGACCAGGCTGGCGGCTTCGAAGCGATCGAAGCTGTAGTCCAGCGACGCATAGCCGCGGCTCACCGACTTCAGGCGGTCGAAGAAGTCCAGCACCACCTCGTTCATTGGCAGGTCGTAGCTGACCTGCACCTGGCTGCTGAGGAACTGCATGTCGCGCTGGACGCCACGCTTCTCGATGCACAGGGTGATGACGTTGCCCAGGTGCTCCTGAGGTACCAGGATGTTGGCGCGCACGATGGGCTCGCGCATCTCGGCGACGGAGGCGAGGTCAGGCAGCTTGGACGGGTTGTCGACATAGATGGTGCTGCCATCCTTGAGCACCACCTCGAAGACCACGGTCGGCGCGGTGGTGATCAGGTCGAGATCGTATTCACGCTCCAGGCGTTCCTGGATGATCTCCATGTGCAGCATGCCGAGGAAGCCGATGCGGAAGCCGAAGCCAAGGGCCTCGGAGCTTTCCGGCTCGTATTGCAGGGCCGCGTCGTTGAGAGTGAGCTTCTGCAGCGCTTCGCGGAAATCCTCGAAGTCATCGGAGCTGACCGGGAACAGGCCGGCATAGACCTGCGGCTTGACCCGCTGGAAGCCCGGCAACATGGCGACATCCGGCGTAGCGCTCAGGGTCAGGGTGTCACCGACCGGGGCACCGAGGATTTCCTTGATACCGGCGATGATGAAGCCCACTTCGCCCGCTTTCAGATCGGGCATCTCGGTGTGCTTGGGCGAGAAGACGCCGACGCTGTCGACCTGGTGCACCTTGCCGGTGGACTTGACCAGGATCTTGTCGCCCTTCTTGACCCGACCATGCTTGACACGCACGAGCGAGACGACGCCGAGGTAGTTATCGAACCAGGAGTCGATGATCAGTGCCTGCAGCGGCGCGTCGATCTCGCCTTCCGGCGGCGGAATGACCTTGACCAGTTGCTCCAGCACCTCGGGCACGCCCATGCCGCTCTTGGCGCTGCAAGGGACGGCGTCGGTAGCGTCGATGCCGATGATGTGCTCGATCTCGGCCTTGACCTTGTCCGGCTCGGCCTGGGGCAGGTCCATCTTGTTGAGCACCGGCATGACCTCGAGGCCCTGCTCGATGGCGGTGTAGCAGTTGGCAACCGACTGGGCTTCAACGCCCTGCCCCGCGTCCACCACCAGCAGCGCTCCTTCGCAGGCGGCCAGCGAGCGGCTGACTTCGTAGGTGAAGTCGACGTGGCCGGGGGTATCGATGAAGTTGAGCTGGTAGGTCTTGCCGTCTTCGGCCTTGTAATACAGCGTGACGCTGTGGGCCTTGATGGTGATGCCGCGCTCGCGCTCGAGGTCCATGGAATCCAGGACCTGGGCCTCCATTTCTCGGTCGCTCAAACCACCACAGATCTGGATGAACCGATCCGCAAGTGTCGACTTGCCGTGATCGATGTGGGCGATGATGGAGAAATTGCGGATATGGCTCAGATCACTCACGTATCAGCACTCGAATAGCCAGCAGCGGAACATCCGCCGGGAAAATAGCGGGGAAGTTTACCTGAATGCGGCAAACAAGGGAGACTCCGCCGTTCGAGCGGACAAAAAGAAGGGGCAGTCGCCTGCCCCTTCGCTGCTGAGCCGCCGATTACTTGCCGGGCAGCTTGAAGGTAATGAAGCTGGCCCGACCATCACGTACTACGCGCATCGAGATGGAACGCCCGGCCGGCAAGGCGGAGGTGATCTTCTCGAAGGCCTTGGCCGAATCGATGGGCTGGTTGTTCAGGTGAGTGATGACATCGCCCGGGCGCAGGCCAATGGCTGCGGCAGGACCATCGCCGCTGAGCTTGTTGATCACCACGCCACTCTGGAGGTCCATGGTCTTCTTCTGCTCAGGGGTCAGATTGGCCACGGCGATACCCAGGCGATTGCTGGCACGATCGGAGCCGGGCTCGCCACCGGAAGCGGCCTGGTCATCCTTGGGCATGTCGCCCACGGTGACGCTGAGGTTCTGGCGCTTGCCTTCGCGAATGATCTCCATGTCGGCCTTGGCACCCGGTTTGAGATTGCCGATCAGGTGCGGCAGGTCGGCGGATTCTTCGATTTTCTGGCCGTTGACCGAGAGGATGACGTCACCGACCTTGATCCCGCTCTTGGCGGCAGGGCCGTCGTCCAGAATCTGGGCGACTAGGGCGCCGGCAGGGCGATCCAGACCAAAGGACTCGGCGAGATCCTTGTCCACTTCCTGGATGACCACACCCAACCAGCCACGACTGACCTTGCCTTCTGTCTTCAGCTGATTGGCCACGTTCATGGCGACGTCGATCGGAATGGCGAAGGACAGCCCCATGAAGCCACCGGAGCGGGTAAAGATCTGCGAGTTGATCCCGACCACTTCGCCTTTCAGGTTGAACAGCGGGCCACCGGAGTTACCCGGATTGATGGCCACGTCGGTCTGGATGAAGGGCACATAGCTTTCGTTAGGCAGGCTGCGTCCCTTGGCACTGACGATACCGGCAGTCACCGAGTGATCGAAGCCGAAGGGCGAACCGATGGCCAGTACCCACTCGCCAACCTTGAGCTGATCGGAGTTGCCCAACTTGAGGGTGGGCAGGTCCTTGGCATCGATCTTCAGCAGAGCCACGTCGGTCCGGGGATCCGCGCCGATCAGCTTGGCGGTGTGATCGCTGCGATCGGATAGACGCACCAGGATCTCATCGGCATCGGCGACCACATGGTTGTTGGTCAGGATGTAGCCATCGGGCGAGATGATGAAGCCGGAACCCAGCGACTGGGCCTGCTCCTGCTTGCCACGCGGGCTGCGCGGCATCTGCGGGATGCTGCGTTCGAAGAATTCACGAATGCCTGGCGGCAGGCCTTCCAGGTCGGGCATGGTCATGGCGCCAACGCCACGGCCTTCGGGAATCTTTTGGCGGGTGCTGATGTTGACGACGGCGGGAGACGCGGCCTCGACCAGACCAGTGAAATCCGGTAGATCGGCCCGAGCCATGGCCGTCAGTCCCATCAGCCAGAGCCCTAGCAGGGCAGCGGTGTAATGCTTGAAATTGCGCATGCGCATGCAGCTCCACTCTATCCAATGACTTGAACACATCGCTAGCGGACTGCCCTGCCCCGAGGGGAAGCACAGTCAGAGACGACTGGCAGCAGGAATATCACGCCCTTGCTGAACGATAGCTTTCGAAGCATTTTGCTGCCTGAAGGAAAACCTGCAGACGAAAAAAAACGGTGCCCGGAACTGGACGTCCGGACACCGTTTCGAGGTGAAGCCAGCGGATCAACGCTGGGCAGGGGTTTCCTGCTTTTCACCTACAGCAGACTGATCAGCTTTGACCTCAGCATTGGCCTTGGTGCTTTCCTCGCTGAAGCTGGCCAATACGGCCGGGCTACGAGCGGGTTGCGGCACGGTCAGCTGGCTGGGTGCCTGCTGGGCCAGACCCTGGGTGGAAACGTCAGACTGGTTGTATACCTTCACGCCAGCCAGTACGGCAAAGGTCACGGAGGCTGCTACCGCAACCCGACCCAGGCTCGACCAACGACCCTTGCTGACTTGGGCAGCAACGGGAGCTGCCGGAGCCACAACGGCTTCGTCACGCTCCAGCGTGGTGGTGACGCCCTTGGCGATGTCCAGGTTCGGCATCATGGGCTCGCCGCGAATCACGGCACTGACCATGGCGTAGCGCGACCAAGTGGCGCGCAGTTCCGGGTCCTTGCTGACCTCGGCGATGACACGCCGGGTTTCGAATTCGTCCGCTTCGTTATCCATAACAGCGGACAGGGATTCCAGCAGGGCTTCACGACTCATACGTATTACCTCTCTAAAAGCTGTCGCCGCTGTCTATGCATCACGCAGCAAGGGCTGCAATGCTTTGTCTATCGCTTCCCGAGCTCGGAAAATCCGAGACCGGACCGTTCCCACGGGACATTGCATAACATTGGCAATGTCCTCGTAGCTGAGGCCTTCGAACTCACGAAGGGTCAGCGCGGTACGCAGATCTTCCGGGAGCTGCTGGATGGTCCGGTGCACGGTGGCCTCGATCTCATCCCGCAAAAGGGACCGCTCTGGGGACTCGATATCCTTTAGAGCATGGTCGCCTTCATAAAATTCCGCATCTTCGGCGCTGACGTCGCTGTCCGGTGGACGACGACCCCGGGCAACCAGATGATTCTTTGCCGTGTTGATGGCGATACGATAAAGCCATGTGTAGAAAGCACTATCACCGCGGAAGTTCCCGAGCGCGCGATAGGCCTTGATGAAAGCCTCCTGCGCGACGTCTTGAGCTTCCTGGGTATCGTGGACAAAGCGCACGATCAGACCGAGGATCTTGTGCTGATACTTGAGCACCAGCAGGTCGAAGGCACGCTTGTCACCGCGCTGCACGCGCTCGACAAGTTGTTGATCCTGCTCCTGCGTGGGCAGGGCTTGCTTGCTGTCCTTGGCTTGCAGCTCGGTATCGTCCTTGCTTTCACTATCGACGCGCGCTGCTAGACTGGGCTGTTGCACGTAAGTTCTCCCCTCCACAGCAGTTGATGAGCGAGCGCTGGATGGCTGCTGATCGCTCCTGGGTGTCACTGATTTAGCTTTGGCAGATGTCCCATTCTCGTTCAGGCACTCCGGCCATACGGATGGGCAATTATCTGTACATAGACCGCACACGAAGCCTGCGAGTTCCCTGACCGTACCTGCGCGATGGCTATGCCGTCAGCCACCTTGTTCCTATACTCGCCGTCTCGCTGAGAAGGAATCGTCATGGCGCGTCATCTGGAGTTCGATGTTCTGGTAATCGGCAGTGGCGCGGCAGGCCTCACGCTCGCGCTCAACCTGCCGGCAACGCTGTCGATCGCGGTGCTGAGCAAAGGTGAGCTGGCCCAGGGGTCGACCTACTGGGCGCAAGGTGGCGTCGCCGCCGTGCTGGACGAGGGCGACACTGTCGAGGCGCACGTTCAGGATACCCTAGTTGCAGGCGCCGGGCTCTGCAACGAAGCCGCCGTGCGTTTCACCGTGGAGCACAGTCGCGAGGCCATGCAGTGGCTGATCGACCAGGGAGTGCCTTTCACGCGCGAACCGGATGCTGCCAAGGGTGGCCTGGGCTTTCACCTCACCCGTGAAGGCGGCCACAGCCACAGGCGGATCATCCATGCCGCCGATGCCACCGGCATGGCGATCTTCGACACCCTGCTGCGTACCGCCGAAGGTCGCCCCAACATCCAGCTGCTGAGCCAGCGTGTGGCGGTGGATCTGATCACCACCGAAAAGCTTGGCCGTCCGGGCGCGCGCTGCCTGGGCGCCTATGTGCTGGACCGGACCAGTGGTCAGGTGGATACCCTGCACGCACGCTTCACCGTGTTGGCCACGGGCGGGGCCAGCAAGGCCTACCTATATAGCACCAACCTGGACAGCGCCAGTGGCGATGGCATCGCCATGGCCTGGCGCGCCGGCTGCTCGGTGGCCAACCTGGAATTCAACCAGTTCCATCCGACCTGCCTCTACCACCCTCATGCGCGGAGTTTTCTGATCACCGAAGCCCTGCGCGGTGAAGGCGCCGTTCTGCGCCTGCCGGAGGGTGAGCGCTTCATGCCACGCTTCGACGCGCGCGCCGATCTGGCACCCCGGGACGTAGTGGCCCGCGCCATCGACCATGAGATGAAGCGCCTGGGCATCGACTGCGTGTTCCTCGATATCAGCCACAAGCCGGCGGACTTCGTGCAGGAGCACTTCCCCACGGTCTATCGTCGCTGTCTCGAACTGGGCATCGACATCACCCGCGATCCGATACCCGTGGTGCCTGCCGCGCACTACACCTGCGGTGGCGTCCGCGTCGACGAGCATGGCCGCTCGGATCTCGCCGGCCTCTATGCCATCGGCGAAACCAGCTGCACCGGCCTACATGGCGCCAATCGCATGGCCAGCAATTCGCTGCTGGAATGCTTCGTCTATGCCCGCTCGGCAGCCCTGGATATCCAGGCGCAGGAGGCGCGGATTCCGATGCCGCACGACCTGCCCGACTGGGATGCCAGCCAGGTGACGGATTCCGACGAGGACGTGGTGATCGCCCACAACTGGGATGAACTGCGGCGCTTCATGTGGGACTACGTCGGCATCGTGCGCACCACCAAGCGGCTGGTGCGCGCCCGCCATCGCATCCGGCTGCTGATGGACGAGATCGACGAGTTCTACAGCAACTACAGGGTGAGCCGTGACCTGATCGAATTGCGCAACCTGGCGCAGGTGGCGGAGCTGATCATCGAGAGCGCCCTCGCCCGCCAGGAGAGCCGTGGCCTGCACTTCACCCTGGATTATCCGCAGACCGACGGCTGCGCCCGGGACACTATCCTGGTGCCGCGAACCGGCGTGGCGCGAAGCGAAGCCTGACGCGCAGGCGGCGGTGAGCGTCCGCCGACAGGCTGTCGCGGGCAATGCAGAGACTGCGAGGGAATCTTTCGCCAGGCAGGCGATAGCGCAGGACCACCAGCAGCGGCAACGCCAGGCTGTCCGGACGCAATTGGACGTCCTGCCAGCCGCTGGCGGGCGACCAGAGCTGCCAACCTTCCGTGCCATGGCGCAGGCGTCGGGGCACCGCGGGATGACGCTGCTGGAGCTGGCGATAGCGCACGCGGTGCCAGGACCAGAGCACCAGCAGCGTCAGGAGAGGCTTGAGCGTCCAGGGGATGGCGGCGAGCCAGAGACAGCCCCCCCGCGGCGAAGGCGGCCAGGGTGTGCAGCCGCTGGAGCGCCGGGGAGGCGCTCCAGCGGCATTCGAAGGGCTCAAGCCGGCTGGACACGGTCCAGGATCATGCGCACGATGATCTGCAGGTCGGCGTCTTCCGGTTCGCCGCGCTGCATGAACCAGTGGAACATGTCCTGATCCTCGCACTCGAGCAGCTTGCGATAACGGGCCTGGTCTTCCGCGCCCAAGGAGGAATAGACCTCCTTGACGAAGGGCACCAGCAATACATCCAGTTCCAGCATGCCGCGACGGCTGTGCCAGTACAATCTGTTGAGTTCGGTAGCTTCGGTACTCATGGGGACTCCTGCGACAATCGGCGCAGTATAAGCCCGAAGCGCCCCGCCGCGCAGTGCGCCTGACATTCACACCGGGCGCGCCTATGATGAGCGGCTTCACTCGACACGGAGCTGCTGCCGCAATGGCCGACTCGCCGTATTTCTGCCGCTTGACCCACGAAGGCGTCCTGGCCATCCGCGGGGTCGACGCGACCAAGTTTCTCCAGGGGCAGGTGACCTGCAACCTCAACTATCTCGCTGACGACCTGGCCGGCCTGGGGGGTCGCTGCACGCCCAAGGGGCGGCTGGTGTCCAGCTTCCGCATCGTCAAGCAGGCCGATGGCTATCTGCTGGCGATGGCACAGGAGCTGGTCGAGCCCTTGCTGACCGACCTGAAGAAGTACGCGGTCTTTTCCAAGTCGACGCTCACCGACGAAAGCGCCCAGTGGCAACGCCTGGGTCTCTCCGCCACCGGCTTTACCAGAGCCTATCCCGCTGTGGCGCTGGGCGCGCAGGCCAATGCCGTGGCGCCGCTAGACGGCGGCTTCGCCCTGCGCCTGGAGGATGGCCGGGTCGAGCTCTGGCTCACCGCGGAGACGAGCGCGCTCGAGCTGCCTGAGGTCGGACTCGACACCTGGCTGTTGGCGCAGGTACGCGCCGGCGTCGGCCAGGTGTTTGGCGCGACCCGCGAGCTGTTCGTCCCGCAGATGATCAACCTGCAGGCATTGGACGGCGTGAGCTTTCGCAAGGGCTGCTACACCGGCCAGGAAATCGTCGCTCGCATGCAGTACCTGGGCAAGCTCAAGCGACGGCTCTACCGCCTGGCCGGCAGCGAGCAGCCCCCTGCCGTGGGTACCGAGCTGTTCTCGCCGGTCCACGGCAGTAGCGTGGGCGAGGTGGTGCTCGCCGCGTCGAGCAGCGAAGGCTGCGAGTTCCTGGCCGTGCTTCAGGGCGATGCGGCCGAGGATGGCCGCGTCTCGGTCGGCAGCTCGGACGGGCCAAACTGCCGTTTACTCGATTTGCCCTACTCACTCGATAGCGATCGTGAAATAAAGCGCTGAAGGTTGGGATCGCCTTTCCGCTCCTCACACAGGTATGTCATGACTCCTCTTGCTGAAAAAGTTGTTCAGGATCTTCTCCACGCGATAGACACCGATCGCGTGGTGTTGCCCACGCTTCCCGAGGTGGCATTGAAGGTCAGAGAAGCGGCCGAAGACCCCAATGTGGGTGTCGCCGAGCTGAGCCGGGTGATCGCCATGGACGCCGCCCTGACCGCGCGCCTGATCAAGGTGGTCAACAGCCCGCTCTTGCGGACCAGCAAGGAGATCACCGACCTGCAGATGGCAGTGGGACGGTTGGGTATCAACTACACGGCGAATCTGGCCACGGGCCTGGCCATGCAGCAGATGTTCCAGGCCACCAGCGATGCCGTGGATCGCAAGATGCGCGAGGTCTGGAGCCAGGGCACCGAGATCGCCGCCATCAGCCATGCACTGTGCAAGAAGTACACGCGCCTGATGGCCGACCGCGCCCTGCTCGCCGGCCTGGTGCACCAGATCGGCGTGCTGCCGATCCTGACCTATGCCGAAGAGCAGGAAGACCTGCTGGCCAACGCCATCACCCTCGACCAGGTGACGGCACGCATTCATTCGCAGATTGGCGAACGCATCCTCAAGGTCTGGGATTTCCCCGCGGACATCGCCTGCGTACCCCGCGAGTACCTGGCACTAGAGCGTCAGCCCGCGACGGCCGACTACGCCGACATCGTGCAGATCGCCACTCAGTTGCACGCCCAGCGCCAGGGTCAGGAAGGTTCGATCCAGACGCTGCCTGCCGCCATCCGCCTGGGGCTGAACAATCAGCCCGACCCAGCCAAGGATCCAGCCTTTTGGGACGCAGTGGAACAGTCGCGCACCCTGCTCGGCTGACCCTAGACGTCCTCGGCGGGAAATTCGATCCGCACCCTTAGCCCGCCGAGCGCGCCGTCCAGCAACTGGATGCGTGCCCGGTGCGCGGCGCAGATCTCTCCGACGATGGCGAGGCCCAGACCGGCGCCACCGGATTGCATATCCAGGCGCTGAAAGCGCTCGAAGACCTTTACCCGGGCATTGGCCGGAATGCCGGGACCATCGTCCTCGACCTCCAGAACCGCCGGTGCCAGTACCCGCACCACGATATTGCCGCCTGGCTCGCTGTGGGCCAGGGCGTTTTCCACCAGGTTGCAGAGCAACTCGTTGAGCAGCGTGGGCTCGCCGATCACCCACGCCTTGGCAAAGGGCTCGAAGGCCAGGGCGACGCCCTTGGCATGGGCCAGCGGTGCCAACGCCATGGCCAATTCCCGCGCCAGCTCACCGAGTTCCAGCCGCTCGGCACCGCCCTCGGCGATGGCTTGGGCCCCGCTCTCGATCCGTGCCAGCGACAGCAACTGGTTGGCCAGACGCGCCAGGCGGTCGGTGCTAGTGCGGGTCTCTTCCAGGGTGGCGTACCAGGCGTGGGGTTCCCGCTCGCGCAGGCCAAGCTCGACCCGGGCCTTGATCGCCGCCAACGGGGTGCGCAGTTCATGGGCGGCGTTTGCGATGAAATCGGCCTGGCGCTCGAACAGTCGGCGCAGGCGCAGGGTAAAGCCTTCCAGGGCATGCACCAGGGGCAATAGCTCCTGGGGTGCCCGCACCTCGGGCAGCGGGCGCAGATCGTCCACCCCCCGCTCTTCCACGGCTTGGCGCAGGCGTTCCAGGGGACGCAGCGCGGCACCCACTGCCATCCATACCAGCAGGATGGCACCCAGCCCCATCAGGCCCAGGCGGATCAGGGTATCGGTGAGCAGGCTGCGTGCCACCTCCTCACGAGCTTCGGCAGTCTCGGCGACGCGAATCTCGGCCATGCCGGTGAGATCCGGCTGGCTGACCGGCTGGGCCAGACTGACCACCCGTACATCCTTGCCGCGATAGGTGCTGTTGTAGAAGCGGGCCAGGGCCGGATAGTCCCGGGTTAGGGGGGTATCCGGCGGCGGCGGCGGAATTTCCTCGTAGCCGGAGATCAGCCGGCCGCGGGTGTCCAGTACCTGATAGAAGATGCGTCCGACGTTGTCGTAGGCGAAGTTGTCCAGGGCGATGTAGGGTACATCGGCGCGCAGGATGCCGTTGCTGGCCGACAATCCGGCGGCAATGGTGCGGGCCGACGCCAGCAGCGTCCGGTCATAGGCGACGTCAGCCAGGCGCCGGCCATTGAGATAGGCCGCCAGGCTGCTGATCGCCAGGATCACCGCCAGCAGCACCACCAGTCGCAGCAGCAGCCGGCCACGCAGACTGCCCGCTGCCTTTACCACGTCAGCCATGCTGCTCTTCCAGCAGATAGCCCAGACCACGGAAGGTAACGATGCGCACGGCGCCGGCCTCCAGCTTCTTGCGCAGCCGGTGCACATAGATCTCGATGGCTTCGGGACTGGCTTCTTCGTCCAGGCCGAAGACCTGGGCGGCCAGCTGCTCCTTGCTCATGACCCGTCCGGGACGAGCGATGAGCGCGGCCAGCACCGCATGCTCGCGGGACGTGAGCGACAGCGCCTCCTCGCCCAGAGTGAAGCGCGAGGTGTTGAGGTCATAGATCAGCGGGCCGCAGCGCTGCTGGCGATCGCCACCCAGCACGCTGCGGCGCAGCAGGGCCTTGACCCGGGCTTCCAGCTCGGTGAGTTCGAAGGGCTTGGCCAAGTAGTCGTCGGCGCCGAGATTGAGTCCCTGCACCCGATCCTTGACCTCGCCGCGGGCGGTCAACATCAGCACCGGCAGGCGATCGCCACGCTCGCGCAGACGCGCCAGGACCTCGAAGCCGTCCATGCGCGGCAAGCCGACATCAAGGATGGCCAGGGCATAGCTTTCGCTCTGCAGGGCCAGGTCGGCGGCCACACCATCGTTGAGCAGATCGACGTTGAGCCCGGCATTCTTGAGGGCCTGGGCGACGCTTTCGGCCAGTGGCGGATGATCTTCGACCAGTAGGATGCGCACGCTGACAGCTCCCGCTCAAAAGATTCAAGTTTACCGGATAGCGGCCGGTTGGCCTGCTGCCAGAGCCGCACTATCGCAGCCTTTCATACCTGAAAGGCTGTTGAAAGCTTGGCGGTCTAGAGTGAAAGGTAGCGGTCCCAGAACCGCATGATGCTTGCCCAAGCGCCACCCCTGGTTGGCCAACAACAATAACAAGCGGAACGACATCCATGCTCGCCCTCGCGCAGCTCCACGTGCTTACCCTTCTCTTCTGTGAACGATCGCCGCCCTGGCGAGCCTGAGCCGTGTCCGCCTGTCAGCTTCTGAAATAACAACAAAAGGAAGACGTCGATGAGCACCACCTTGCGCAACCTCACCCTGACCCTGGCCGCTTCCGTGCTGCTATCCGCCCAGGCCATGGCCGAACCCAAGCGTCCCGAATGCATCGCCCCGGCCTCCCCGGGTGGTGGCTTCGACCTGACCTGCAAGCTGGCCCAGAGTGGCCTGGTGGAAGCCAAGCTGCTGGACAAGCCCATGCGCGTGACCTACATGCCCGGCGGGGTGGGCGCGGTGGCCTACAACACCGTGGTGGCTCAGCGTCCAGCCGATGGCGACACCATCGTCGCCTTCTCCAGCGGCTCGCTGCTGAACCTGGCCCAGGGCAAGTTCGGTCGTTTCGACGAGAAGGCCGTGCGTTGGCTGGCGGCGGTGGGGGCCAGCTATGGCGCCATCGCGGTCAAGGCCGACTCGCCCTACAAGACCCTGGGCGACCTGGTCGAGGCGCTGAAAAAGGATCCGAGCAAGGTGGTGATCGGTTCCGGCGGCACCGTGGGCAGCCAGGACTGGATGCAGACGGCGCTGATCGCCAAGGCCGCCGGCATCAATCCCAAGGACCTGCGCTATGTAGCTCTGGAAGGCGGCGGCGAGATCGCCACCGCGCTGCTGGGTGGTCACATTCAGGTCGGCAGCACCGACATCTCAGACTCCATGCCCCATGTCGAGGCCGGCAACATGCGCCTCCTGGCGGTCTTCGCCGAGCAGCGCTTCGACGAACCGGCGATGAAGGACATCCCCACCGCACGCGAGCAGGGCTACGACATCGTCTGGCCGGTGGTCCGCGGCTTCTATGTCGGCCCGAAGGTCACCGACGAGCAGTACAACTGGTGGAAAGCCAGCTTCGACAAGCTGCTGGCGTCCGACGACTTCGCCAAGCTGCGTGATCAGCGCGAGCTCTTCCCCTTTGCCATGACCGGTTCCGAACTGGACGCCTATGTGCAGAAGGAAGTCGCGCGCTACCGCGGCATGGCCAAGGAATTCGGCCTGATCCAGTAACAGAGCCCCCGCCCCTGGCGCCCCTCCGGGCGCCTTCGAGGATGTCGACATGATCTTCCAACGCGCCTTCATGGCGGTCTG
Organism: Pseudomonas sp. VMV1; assembly: GCF_056790235.1. NCBI lineage: Bacteria > Pseudomonadati > Pseudomonadota > Gammaproteobacteria > Pseudomonadales > Pseudomonadaceae > Pseudomonas > Pseudomonas sp. VMV1. Next base: position 397,800 of record NZ_JBXGSE010000004.1, on the reverse strand, counting down.
GCTGGTGGCCGGACTCGTCATGCTGTTCATCGCCCGGGATTACCAGGCGCCCTTCTCCTACGAGCCGGTCGGTCCGCGGGCCTATCCGATGCTGATGTTCGGGCTGATGAGCCTGGGCCTCGCCTATCTGATCATCCGCCCCACGCCGATCGGCGATGGCGAAGACCAGAAGCCGCTGGACGCCTCGTCGCTGCGCAAGGTGGTGGCCTGCTGCGTCATCCTGCTGGGCTACGCCCTGACCTTCCAGCCGCTGGGCTTCCCCTTGAGCGCCTTCCTTACCGCCACCCTGTGCGGCCTGCTCTATGGCGGCCGCCTGATGCCCTGTGCCCTGGTCAGCCTGCTGCTCTCGGTAAGTCTCTATGTGCTGTTCGACCGGGTGATGGAAGTCCCCCTACCCCTTGGCGTGCTGGAATTCCTGGAAGGCTGACATGGAAACCTTGAATTTTCTGATGCAGGGCTTTGGCGTCGCCATGACGCCGACCAACCTGATCGTGGCGCTGATCGGCACCCTGATCGGCACCGTGGTGGGTCTGCTGCCGGGTCTCGGGCCGATCAACGGCATCGCCCTGCTGATCCCGGTGGCCTTCGCCCTGGGCCTGCCGCCGGAGACGTCGCTGATCCTGCTGGCGGCGGTCTATCTGGGCTGCGAATACGGCGGCCGGATCTCTTCGATCCTGCTGAACATCCCCGGCGAAGCCGCGACCATGATGACCTGTCTGGACGGCTATCCGCTGGCACGGCAAGGCATGGCGGGCGTGGCCCTGTCGCTGTCGGCCTGGAGCTCCTTCATCGGTGCCTTCATCGCCACCTGTGGCATGGTGCTGTTCTCGCCGCTGCTGGCCAAGTGGGCGATCGCCTTCGGTCCGGCGGAATACTTCGCGCTGATGGCGCTGGCCATCCTCAGCCTCTCCGGCATGGCCGCCGAGAAGCCGGTCAAGACGCTGGTCGCCGCACTGTTCGGCCTGGCCATCGCCTCCGTGGGCATCGACGCCAACAGCGGCGTCTATCGTTTCACCTTTGACAACGTGCATCTGGCCGACGGCATCGACTTCGTGATCCTAGTACTGGGCCTATTCTCGGTGAGCGAACTGCTCCTGCTGCTGGAACAGACCCACCACGGTCAGGTGGCGGTCAAGGCTACCGGACGCATGCTGTTCAACGTGCGCGAAGCTCGCAGCGTATTCATGGTCAACCTGCGCAGCTCGGTGAGTGGCTTCATCATCGGCGTGTTGCCGGGCGCCGGCGCGACCTTGGCCAGTGCCCTGGCCTACACCACCGAGAAGCGCATGGCGGGTGCCGACGGCAAGTTCGGCAAGGGTGACCTGCGCGGCCTGGCCGCGCCGGAAACCGCCATCGGCGCGGCGGTGTGCGGCAACATGATTCCCATGCTGACCCTGGGCATCCCCGGCTCGGGCACCACCGCGGTGATGATCGGCGCCCTGACCCTGTACAACATCACTCCCGGCCCGCTGCTGTTCCAGAACGAGCCGAATCTGGTGTGGGGCCTGATCGCCTCGCTGTTCATCGCGAACGTGATGCTGCTGATCCTCAACGTGCCCATGGTGAAGATGTTCACCAAGATCCTCGATGTGCCGAACTGGTCGCTGGCTCCGGCCATCGCCATCATCACCGGCATCGGCGTCTACGCGGTGCACGCCACCACCTTCGACCTGGTGCTGATGGTCTGCGTGGGCATCTTCGGCTACATCATGCGCAAGCTGGACTTCCCGCTCTCACCGTTGCTGCTGGGCTTCATCCTCGGCGAGCTGATGGAGACCAGCCTGAGACGCGCGCTGTCGATCTCCAACGGCGAAGTGGGCATCCTCTGGCAGAGCGGCATCAGCCAGGTCATCTGGATCATCTGCATCCTGATGGTGGCCCTGCCCTTCTACCGTGCCTGGCGCAAGCGTCGCGCGCCCAAGGCCGCGACCGTCTGAGGTCGGCGACACCCGCGCCCGCGGCCGGAGTCCTTCCGCCCGCGGGCTTTTTCATTCAGGAAGATTTGAAGCTCTTCTTCGGATAGATGTCATAGCGGCTGGACTTGCCCTCCAGCACATAGCCCGGTTTCACCCCTTCGATGACCGGTGCCTTGCGCGGGCGCTTGACCACCACCCGGTGGCTGGCGCGGGCCAGGGCCGCGGCGAGCAACGCCGGGGCGTCCAGGTCATCGCCCACCAGCGGGCGGAACAGGCGCATTTCCTTCTTCACCAGAGCGCTCTTGTCGCGATGGGGGAACATGGGATCCAGATAGATCACTTCGGGCGCCTCGCCCTCCCCGCCCTGCAGATAGGCGGTGGAATCGGCCTGTACCAGGGTCATCAGGGCAACGATGCCGGCCGCCTCGGGGTCCCGCACCGCGCGGGCCAGGCCGTCTTCGAGCAGGGCGGCGATGAGCGGCTGCCGCTCCACCAAGGTCACCGGACAGCCCAGCGTCGCCAGCACGAAGGCGTCGCGCCCCAGGCCGGCCGTGGCATCGAGGATCCGCGGGCGCACGCCCGGCCCGACCCCGACCGCCTTCGCGATCATCTGGCCCGCGCCGCCGCCGAACTTGCGTCTATGAGCCGCTGCGCCCTCGACGAAGTCCACCCGCACCGGACCTGGCGCATCCGGGCCGCGCTGGACCAGTTGCAGCCCCTGGGCGCCGAACTGCAAGGCGAAGTCCTCGCTCGTGGCGGTGCCCAGGGGCAAGCCCAGGCGCGCGGCCCAGGCAGCGGCAGCCTCCGTGTAAGCGGGTTCCAAGGCTTCGACGATAAGCGCGGGGCTGGCGGTGGACATGGGCGACTCGATGGCGGGAAGACCGATCATTCTACCGGCAGACGCGGAAGCCACCCATGTCGACATGGAAATGATCGCGGTGCGCCGCGTTGTAGTCAGGTCCCAGGGTGGTGTTGAAGGCGCGGCAGGCGCCATCGCGTACCAGGCGCAGGAAGCGCTGCGCCTTGGGATCGCCCTTCCAGTCCCGCGCCACGCTGATCCGCCGGCCATCGGCCAGGCGCAGGCCGGCGATATCCAGGGCGTTGGCCGTGGCGTGCTGACTGCGCCTCCCGCTGGCCCGGCCATAGATGTTGCGGCAGGCGAAGCTGCCATAGTGCTCCACCTCGGCCACCCGCTGGCCATAGACGGCTTCGGCGGCGGGTTGTAGCGCCTGCCGCTCGAAAAGCGCGAAGCTGACCGCCAGAGGGCAGCTGGCAAGGAAGCTGCCGCTGAGTCTTACGCCTTCGCCGCGCTGGACACGCACCGTCCGCTCCAGGGGACAGTCAGCCGAACCGGGATTACCGCGCAGCTCGCGATAGCTGAGCGCCGAGGTCGCCAGGGACGCCGCGCAATAGTCGGCATCGGCTTGCAGGCGCCATAGCTTGATCCGGGTGACGGGGTTGGTGGATGCCTGGATGTCCAGTGGCGCCCAGGGATTGTAAGCCGGCGGAATACGCAGCCAGCCCTGGTCGAAGGCGGTATGTAGACCGCCATAGAGCAGGATGACGAGACCGAGCAGGTGTCTGGCTTTCATGCGGCGCGCCGGAAAAGGTTCGCGAAGAGCGAGACCTCATCAGACCGGAGCGGCGCGCGGGAATGCCGGAGAAAACGTCGCCAAACGTATCGCCTAAGGCAGCGTCGGCTAGAGCAGACCGAGTTGCTCGGTGTCGGCGGTGCTCAAGGCGGGCAACTCCGGCAGGCCGGGCAATCGTTCGCGCAGTTGGGCATGGAATCTCAGCGCCAGCTCGGGCGCCTGGCGATTGTCCGGGGTATGGAGAAAGACATAGGGCGCCTTGCCCGCCTCGATCCAGTCCGCCACCCGGGTGATCCACTTGGCCAGGTAGTAGTCGTTGGCGACCAGCTCCAGGCGGCCGATGAAGCGTACCTGGGGCTGCTCGCTGAATGCCAGGGCGCGCGCCGGTACTCGCGGCTTCTTGGCCTGGGCCAGGCGTACCGCCGGCTCACTCGGGTCGGCGCTGAACAGGGCGGCGGAATCCAGTCCAACGCGCTCCACGCCCAGCTCCATGAGCAGCCGGTTGAGGGCACGCTCAGTTTCGCCCTTGTCGAAGAAGGCCAGGTGTCGGACTTCGACGGCCAGGGCGCAGCGTGGGGCCATGGCAGAGAGAAAGACCCTCAGTTCATTGAGCCGGTCCGGACCGAAACCGGCCGGCAATTGCAGCCACAGCGGGCGGGCCCGCTCGCCCAGCGGCGCCAGCAAGTCGAGAAAGGTGCGGGCGCTGGAAAGCTGTACCCGCAGATCCTCGGCATGGCTGATGTCCCGGGGAAACTTGGCGCAGAAGCGAAAGCCGCTAGGCATCAGCTCGGCCCAGCGGCGGATGGTGTCCGCCGAGGGCCAGGCATAGAAGGTGGTATTACCTTCCACGGCATTGAACACCTGGGCATAGCGCGGCAGGAAGTCACCTGGACGCAGGCCATGGTAGAGGCTTTCGCGCCAGGCGTTATCGTTCCAGGAAGGACAGCCGAGAAAGTACGGCAGCATCAGGCGTAGAGATCGAGGCCCACGACGCTGGAAGAGCCATCGGGCTCTGCGCCAAAGGCAGCGGTGCTGCCATAGCTGGCCAGGGCCTGCTGGGCGCGACCGGTGAGCTGGCTGGCGAAACGCCCTTCCCGTTCACTGAGCACCAGACCATTGGTATCGCCACGGCTAGTGTCGGTGGCAGCAGCCGCCTCGACCCGGCGCACAGGTACGACATTGGGTTGGGGATTGCCCGCCGCCTCCTTGGCGATGGCATTCTGCCGGGCGTTCTCGTCCCGCGCCACTTCACGTACGGGTGTAACCGCGCGCGAAGAACGATTCAGGGGGTAGGCGGAGGAGGAATAGCCGCTGTCGATGCGCATGGCAGGTCCCGAACGGATGACGCTACTCTAAGTAGGGTCGAAAACTATGACAATCAAGAGCCGGACGTCCGTCACGATGGGCGGACGAGCGGCGTTCAGATCTTAGACGTCTGACCATTACCCCCTGGTTCCTTGCCATCAGACCGACTGTTTAGGAGTGGCGACCCGGTCACGCAGATAGACGGGTTGCGCGGCCTCGGACTCCGCCGACATGGCTTCGCCGCGTTGCCAGCCAGCGGCGGCCAGCACCGCCAGATCCCATGCATGGGGCAGCAGAGTGGCATCCCTCTCGCCGAGCGGCACGGCCATGCGCCCCTCGTAGCCCCAACCGGTCCCGGCGCCGAACCAGTCACCCGTGGCGTCCTCGGGCAGGGCGATGGCTTCGGGCGCCAGCACGGCTTCCACGCCTGCCAGGACCATGGCCTCGCTTTCCAGGCGGTAGCAACCCCAGTAGACCTCGTCCATGCGCGCATCGATGGCCGCGGCCACCTGGGTCACGCCCCGCTCGCGCCAGGCGCGCTGGGCGATGATCGCCAGATTCGACACCGGCAGCACCGGCCGGTCCAGCCCGAAGGCGAGGCCCTGCACCACGCCGATGGCGATCCGCACCCCGGTGAAAGCGCCAGGACCACGACCGAAGGCGATGGCATCCACCTGCGACAGACTCATGCCGGTCTCGGCCAGCACCTCCTGCACCATGGGCAGTACCCGTTGGGCATGCAGACGTGGCGCGATCTCGTAGCGATGGATGATCTCGTCGCCCAGATGCAAGGCGACCGAACAGGCTTCGGTGGCGGTGTCGAGGGCGAGCAGGATGGACATGGGGGCGAATCCGCAACGATTAGGAGGGCTGCGCATTCTAGAGGAAGACGGGACCCAAGGGGACCCGCCCATCGCTCACGACACCAGGCCGGCGTCTTGAGCGGACCACCTGCGGGCGCAGGCGGTCGGAGTCGGGATCAGTTCAGGGCTTGCAGCACCTTGGCCGTGATGGCATCCACCGAACCCACGCCTTCGATGCGGCTGCATTTGGGCGTGCCCTGGGCGGCGCCCAGCTTCTGGTAGAACGCTACCAGCGGCTTGGTTTGGGAATGATAGAGCTCCAGGCGCTTGCGAATGGTGGCTTCGCGATCGTCTTCACGCTGTACCAGCGGCTCACCGGTCACATCGTCGGTGTCGGCGATCTTCGGCGGATTGTGCTGGACGTGATAGACGCGGCCCGAACCCGGGTGCACGCGGCGACCGGACAGGCGCTGGACGATTTCTTCGTCATCGACGGCGATCTCCAGCACGTGGTCGATCTTGACGCCCGCGGCTTCGAGGGCCTCGGCCTGGGGAATGGTGCGCGGGAAGCCGTCGAACAGGAAACCCTTGGCGCAATCGGCGTCGAGGATGCGTTCGCTGATCAGGGCGATGATGATCTCGTCGGAGACCAGGCCGCCGTTGTCCATGATGTCCTTGACCTGCAGCCCCAGGGGCGTGCCGGCCTTGACCGCGGCACGCAGCATGTCGCCGGTGGAAACCTGCGGAATGCCGAATTTCTCAGTGATGAACCGGGCCTGAGTACCTTTGCCGGCACCGGGCGCTCCCAGCAGGATTACGCGCATCTGTTGCTCCTTAGAATGGTCTCGGACTGGCAGCCCGCGCAGGGCGCTGTCGCGATGATTGTTGTCGACGACACGAGACGGCCAAAGGGACCAACCATACACAGCGCCCCCTGGCCGCACAAGTTACCAAGCGTCGCAGGTGCCGGGCCCGTCCAGACGACCCCGGGCACCGGCAAAAGCGACAGTCTGTTCAACCGGTATTACGCAGTCCCGCGGCGATACCGGCCACGCTCACCAGCAGGGCCTGATCGAGCGCCGCCGGCTGGCTTTCGCCCGCCGCCCGCGCCCGGGCCAGCAACTCGATCTGCAGCAGGTGCAGCGGGTCGAGATAGGTGTTGCGCACGGCGATGAACACCAGGGTTTCCGGATGGTGTTCGAGCAACTCCCCCTGCCCGGTCAGCCGCAATACCGCCACGCCCGCCTGGCGCAGCCGCTCGCGCAGCTGGCTGCCAAGCACCTGCAGGTCCGCCTCGACCAGGCGCTCGTCATACAGCCGTGCCAGTTCGGCCTCGGCCTTGGCCAGCACCATCTCCAGCATGTCGATGCGGGTCTGGAAGAACGGCCAGCGCTCGCGCATCTCGCGCAGCAGTGGCGACTCGCCCCGCCGCTCGGCCTCTTCCAGCGCAGCTTCCCAGCCGAGCCAGGCGGGCAGCATCAAGCGGGTCTGGGTCCAGGCGAAGATCCAGGGGATGGCCCTGAGGCTTTCCACGCCTCCCTCGCGGCGCTTGGCCGGCCGACTGCCCAGCGGCAGGCGGCCCAGCTCCTGCTCCGGCGTAGCCTGGCGGAAATAGGTGACGAAGTGCGGATCCTCGCGCACCACGCCGCGATAGGACTGCAGGCTGTCGCGGGCCAGGCGATCCATCTGCTCGCGCCAGGCCGGCTCCGGGGCTGGGGGCGGCAACAGCGTGGCCTCCAGCACGGCGCCCAGATAGAGCGCCAGATTTTGCTCGGCGATGGCCGGCTGGCCGAACTTGAAGCGGATCATCTCGCCCTGTTCGGTGGTGCGGAACCGCCCGGCAACCGAGCCCGGCGGCTGCGACAGGATGGCCGCATGGGCCGGACCGCCGCCCCGCCCCACGGTGCCGCCCCGGCCATGGAACAGCAGCAGTTCCACCTCGCGGCTGGCGCAGATCTCCACCAGCGTCTCCTGGGCGCGATACTGGGCCCAGGCGGCCGTCAGGGTACCGGCGTCCTTGGCCGAATCCGAATAGCCGATCATGACCTCCTGAGGTCCGGCCAGGCGCTCGCGATAGTCGGGCAGGTCCAGCAGGCTGGCGATGGCGGTACCGGCGTGATCCAGGTCGTCGAGGGTCTCGAACAGGGGCACCACGCGCATCGGCTGGCGCACGCCGCACTCGCGCAGCAGCAGCTGCACGGCGAGCACGTCGGAGGCCGCGCCGGCCATGGAGATGACATAGGAGCCCAGGGCATCGGGCGGCGAGGCGGCAATGACGCGACAGGTGGCGAGCACCTCCTGGGTATCGGCGTCGAGCTGGGCGTCCTGGGGCAACAGCGGCCGCCGGCCACTCAGCTCCCCACGCAGGAAGTCCAGGCGCTGCTCCTCGCTCCAGGCGGCGTAGTCGCCCAGCTTCAGGTAGCGGCAGATGTCGGCCATGGCCGCGGCATGCCGCGCGGCGTCCTGCCGAATGTCCAGCCTGACCAGATAGAGCCCGAAGGTGCGCGCCCGGCGCAGGGTGTCGAGCAGGGAGCCGTCGGCGATGACGCCCAGACCGCAGCGCTGCAGGGAGTCGTAGCACAGCTGCAGCGGGGCGATCAGCTCGGCGTTGTCGCTGAGGATGTGACGGGCGCCGGCATGGGGGTCGGTGATCGCATGGGCGGCCCAGCTGCGGGTGATCTGCAGGCGTTCGCGCAGCACCTTGAGCACCTTGCGATAGGGCTCGGGGTGATCACCGGCCTGTTCGCGCAAGGCCGGACTCGCCGCCTGCATGGACAGCTCGGCGGCCAGCCGGTCGACATCGCGCAGATAGAGATCCGCGGCCATCCAGCGCGCCAGCAGCAATACCTCGCGAGTGATGGCGGCGGTGACATTGGGATTGCCGTCGCGGTCGCCGCCCATCCATGACGAGAAGCGCACCGGGGCGGCCGTCAGCGGCAGTCGTTGGCCGGTGCGTTCCTCCAGGCAGACATCCAGATTGCGCAGCAGATTGGGCACCGCCTGCCAGAGCGAATTCTCGATCACCGCGAAGCCCCACTTGGCTTCGTCCACCGGCGTCGGGCGCTGGCGACGGATCTCTTCGGTGTGCCAGGCCTCGGCGATCAGCCGGCGCAGCCGCGCCTCGATGGCGGCCACTTCGGCAGCGCTCAGGTCGCGATGATCGAGGGCGGCCAGCTGAGCGCTGATCTCGTCGTATTTCTGGATCAGGGTGCGCCGCGAAACCTCCGTGGGGTGGGCGGTCAGCACCAGATCGATGTCCAGCGCCGCGACCCGCTCGGCCAGCTCCTGCCCGGAGTGACCGGCCGCGGCCAGGCGCTCCAGCAACTCGGGCAGTACCTGCTGCTCGAAGGGTGGCGGCTCGTCCTCGGTGCGCCGTCTGACCTTGTGGTATTCCTCGGCAATGTTGGCAAGGTTGAGAAAGTGGCTGAAGGCCCGCGCCACGGGCAGCAGTTCGTCTTCGGCCAGGGTATCCAGGGTATCGCCCAATTGACGGGCGCCTTCCGCGGACCCGCCACGGGCGGCCTTGGCGCCCTTGCGAATCCGCTCGATCTTGTCGAGAAAGGCTGCGCCATGCTGGTCGGCGATGGTCTGCCCCAGGAGCTCACCCAGCAACCGCACCTGCTCGCGCAGGCGAACGTCGATTTCCACCATCTCGTGCTCCTTGAAAGTACCGGTTCGGACCTCACGGCAACCGCTGCGGTCTAGCGCAGAGGACAGCACCCTACTGCCACGGTTGCAAGCCCCGGTTTTTTGCAGGGTGCCCAGCCGTGGTCGGGCTGACCATCCGACCTTTGCCTAACCTTTCCGGAGATGCCATGAAGATTCGCGAACTCGCTCACCAATGGGAGCAGCAGACCCCCGCATCCGGCGCGACCCGCAGCTACCGTCTCGACCTGGAACTGGAGACCGCTGCCCGTCTCGAAGCCCTGTGCGAGCTCTACCCCCAGCGCACCCCCGAAGCGCTGCTCAGCGAATTGCTGGCGGCGGCGTTCGAGGAACTCGAAGCCAGCTTTCCCTACGTCAAGGGGGACGAGGTGGTCGCCACGGACGAACTGGGTGACCCCCTGTACGCGGACGCCGGGACGACGCCGCGCTTCCTCGAGCTGGCGCGTAAGCACCTGCATCAGCTGCAGACGAAAGACGGCGTCTAGACGCCGACCTGCACCTTTACCTACGGCGCTACCGCTCTGCCAAGCACTTCGGCGTCGGGCGAAATTCGATAGCCAGTGAACATTCTTGGCGGATGAGCGGTCACAGGATCAGACCGCAGCGCTGGACGAGGGCTGGTTACCAGCGCCCACTACGGCCCCCAAAAAGGACCGGGCAGGGCTTTCTTCCACTTGCGGCTTTTACTGACAAGGCGCCCGCCCTGCCCGTGCCGGCGGCGTGCTTTTAGGATCAACAACGGAGCTTGAATCCATGAAGAGTGCCACTGCCCAAAAGTCCCTGTCCAAAGCCTGCACCCTGAAACTGGCAGCCCTCGCGCTGGGCAGCTCGCTGTTGCTGGCCGGTTGCGCCGGCAATCCGCCGACCGCGCAGATGGCCGTGACCCAGTCCGCCGTCAACGAGGCCGTCAGCTCCGGTGGCAACCAGTTCGCGCCCATCGAGACCAAGTCCGCCCAGGACAAGTGGACGCAGGCCCAGACCGCGCTCTCCAACGAGAAGTACGACGAAGCCAAGCAACTGGCCGAACAGGCCGAATGGGATGCCCGCCTGGCCACCCGCAAGACCCAGGCCGCCAAGGCCGACGCCGCACTGAAGGATGCCCAGAACAGCATCCAGCAGATCCGTGAGGAAGGTCAGATCAACCTGCAGCTCCAGCAGAACCTGCAGAAGAAGGTCCAGCAGTAAGCGACCGCCCCTTTCCTCCCTTCACGAATTCAAAGGACAACCATCATGCGTAAACACATTCTGATCCCTGCCGTGTCGCTGCTCAGCCTGGCCCTGGCCGCGTGCTCCACGCCGCCCAACCCCAACCTGGAACAGGCCAAGTCCGACTATTCCGCGCTGGAGTCCCAGCCCCAGGCTGCCCAGCTGGCCGCCCTGGAAACCAAGGACGCCGGTACCTGGCTGCAGAAGGCCGAGAAGGCCTACAAGGACGGTGAAAACGAGAAGACCGTCGACCAGCTGGCCTACCTGACCAATCAGCGCATCCAGACGGCCATGCAGACCATCAAGCTGCGCATGACCGAAGCCCAGATGCAGAGTGTCGACGCTGAGCGCACCCAGGCCCGCCTGGATGCTCGTACCGCCCAGCTCAAGCAGCTGCAGGATGCCCTGCAGGCCAAGCAGACCGAGCGCGGCACCGTGGTGACCTTCGGCAATGTGCTGTTCGACTTCAACAAGGCCGAACTCAAGCCCCAGGGCTATGCCAATGCTCAGAAGCTGGCCGAGTACCTGAAGCAGAATCCCGAGCGCAAGGTGATCGTCGAGGGTTACACCGACAGCGTCGGCAGCGACTCCTACAACCAGCAACTGTCCGAGCGTCGCGCCCAGGCCATCCAGACCGCGTTGATCAGCGCCGGTGTCGAGCCGAGCCGCATCCAGACCCGTGGCTATGGCAAGGCCTTCCCCGTGGCCAGCAACAGCAACGCCTCCGACCGCGCGCTGAATCGCCGCGTGGAAGTGACCATCTCCAACGATGCCAACCCGGTCGCCCCGCGCATGTAATCTCTGCGTAGGACGACAAGACCCCGCCTAGGCGGGGTCTTTTTTTGTCCGCAGTTCCTGCTAGCGGCGCTTGCCACCCAGCAGGGACCCGAGCAGACCGCGCACCAGCTGGCGACCCAGCTGATTCGCCGCCTGCCGGGCCGCGCTCCTGATCGCCTGGCCAGCCAGTTCGCCTACCAGATTGCCCAGCGCACCACCCTGCCCTTTTGGCGCCGTCTCGACCACAGGCGCCTCTGCGGGCAGGCGCTCGGCCTGACGGTCGCGCAGGATCTCATAGGCCGACTGGCGGTCCACCGGCCGGTCGTAGCGCCCCGCCTGGGGCGACTGACGAATCAACGTCTGGCGCTCGTTTTCGCCCAGCGGACCGACCCGCGACTGCGGTGGCGCGATGGCCACCCGCTGGACCATCGCGGGAGTGCCTTTATCTTCCAGGCTCCCCACCAGGGCCTCGCCGATGCCAAGTTCGGTCAGCACCTGCAGGCTATCGAAGGCTGGATTGGGGCGGAAGCCATCCGCCACCGCACGCAGGGCCTTCTGCTCTCGGGCGGTAAAGGCGCGCAGACCATGCTGGATGCGCAGCCCCAGCTGGGCCAGGATGGCGTCCGGCAGATCGGCAGGCGACTGAGTGACGAAATAGACGCCGACGCCCTTGGAACGGATCAGCCGCACCACCTGCTCCAGGCGCTCGCGCAAGGCTTTGGGCGTATCACCAAACAGCAGGTGCGCTTCGTCGAAGAACAGCGCCAGTACCGGCTTTTCGGCATCGCCGCGCTCAGGCAGTTGCTCGAAGAGCTCGGCCAGCAGCCAGATCAGAAAGGTGGCATAGACCTTGGGTGCCTCGTGCACCAGCCGGGTGGCGTCGAGCAAGTGGATACGCCCACGGCCATCGGCCTCGGGGCGCAGTACGTCTTCCAGTTGCAGCGCCGGTTCGCCGAAGAAGGCCTCGGCGCCCTGCTGCTCCAGGGTCGCCAGGCGCCGCAACAACGCCTGGGCCGAAGCGCCAGTGAACAGGGCGCGGTCTTCGCCAAGGATTTCGGGCTGTTCGCGCAAGTGATTGAGGACTGCCTTGAGATCCTTGAGGTCGAGCAGCAGCAGGCCTTCACGATCGGCTACCTTGAAGGCGGCGTGCAAGGCGGCTTGCTGGCTGTCGGTCAGTTCCAGCAGATTGCCCAGCAGCAGCGGCCCCATCTCGCTCAGGGTAGTGCGCAGCGGATGGCCGCGCAGGCCATCGATGTCCCAGAGCGTGACCGGATAGGCCTGGGACTGATGCGGTAGCCCCTGGACAGCGATGCGCTCGGCCAGCTTGCCCTGGGGCGTGCCGGCTGCACCCAGGCCGCAGAGATCGCCCTTGATGTCGGCGGCGAACACGGCGACGCCCGCCTCGCTGAAGGCTTCGGCGAGGCGCTGCAGGGTCACGGTCTTGCCGGTACCCGTGGCCCCGGCGATGAGGCCATGGCGGTTGGCCAGCTTGAGAGGATGACCGAGGGGTTGGCCATCGGGCCAGGTACCAAGGATCAGCTGAGGCGTCGAGGACATGGCGCAGCTCCGTAACGGTTCTGCGCCCAGCTTAACCCGAGTGCCGGCAATGGTCAGGTGCGGTTGCGGATGCGCTCGACGATGGCGGTGGTGGAACTGTTCTCCACCAGGCCGAGGATGCGGACTTCGCCGCCGTAGCCCTGCACGATCTGGGCACCGACCACCTCTTCCACGCTCTTGTAGTCGCCGCCCTTGACCAAGACATCCGGCCGTACCTGTTCGAGCAGGCGCTCCGGGGTGTTCTCGCTGAAGGGAATGACCCAATCCACCGCGCCCAGACCTGCCAGCACGGCCATGCGCCGGTCGACGCTGTTGATCGGCCGACCCGGTCCCTTGAGGCGGGTGACCGAGGCGTCGTCGTTGACCGCCACGATCAGCCGATCGCCCTGGGCGCGCGCCTGTTCCAGATAAGTCACGTGACCGGCATGAAGGATGTCGAAGCAGCCGTTGGTGAAGACGATGTTCTCGCCGTGGGCACGGGCATCCTCGATGGCCAGTTGCAACTGCTCCAGGGTCAGGACACCGCGCTCGGAGCCTTCCGAGCGCTGCACCGCGCGCCGCAGTTCGGGGGCGCTGATGGCGGCGGTACCCAACTTGCCGACCACGATGCCGGCGGCCAGGTTGGCCAGGGCCACGGCCTGGGGCAGCTCCTCGCCGGCCGCCAGGGCGGCGGCCAGGGTGGAGATCACGGTATCGCCAGCGCCGGTGACATCGAACACTTCGCGAGCGCGGGCCGGCAGGTGCAATGCCGCCTGGCCAGGACGCAGCAGGGTCATGCCATGCTCGCCACGGGTCACCAGCAAGGCGCCCAGATCCAGGCGCGCCATTAGCTCATTACCCTTGGCGACCAGCTCGGCGTCATCGGCGCAGACGCCGACGATGGCTTCGAATTCGGACAGATTCGGCGTGATCAGGCTGGCGCCGCGATAGATGGAAAAGTCCTTGCCCTTGGGATCGGCCAGCACCGGGATATTGCGCGCCCTGGCCAGCTGGATCAGCGCCTGATGGTTCTTCAGCGCGCCCTTGCCATAGTCGGACAGCACCAGCACCTTGACCCCGGCCAGCATGGCGGCGGTGTCCGAGGCCAGCGCCTGGGCATCGGTGTCGAAGGGCTCTTCGAAGTCGACGCGGATCAGCTGCTGATGGCGACTCATGATGCGCAGCTTGACGATGGTCGGCTGCTGGGCGATGCGCTGGAAACGCACCTGTACATGGGCGGCTCTCAGGCTGTCGGTGAGAGCGTCGGCGGCCTCGTCCTGGCCGGTGACGCCGACCAGATAGGCTGGCGCGCCCAGGGCAGCGATATTGAGGGCGACGTTGGCCGCGCCACCGGGACGATCCTCGTGCTGGTCGACGCGCACCACGGGTACCGGCGCCTCGGGAGAGATCCGCGAGGTGGTGCCGTGCCAGTAGCGGTCGAGCATCACGTCACCGACCACCAGGACCGGCGCGAGATCGAAGCGAGGCATGGTCAGCTTCATAGGGACAGGCTCCAAAGCGCGAAAATGGCGGCGATCATAGCATAGGGGCCAAGGCGCCCCGGAAGCGCCTGCCCGTGGGGACGCCGGGCGCTCAGGGCGTGCGGCGGCTGATCCAGAACAGCTCGTGACGGCGCACGGCCTTGCGGAAGAACTCGTCTTCGCCGGTACGCGGCCAGCGGCGCCCGGCCAGCAGCCACTGGATGGCGCGGCGCAGCCGTTTCTTGGCCGGCAGCGGCACCAGCAGGTCGTGCTGCATGCCCAGGGCCATGGCCTTGTCCAGCCGCCGTTCGGGCGTCAGCAATGGACTCCAGGGTACCAGCGGCGTGGGCGTATCGATGGCCGGCGGCAGGGCAATGCCGCCCTCGGCCGGGCCCATGGGCCAACGATCGTTGTCGTGCAGGTGGTTGGCGTAGAGCAGTTCGAACTCGGGCTGCCAGTCGCTCGCGCTCATGGCTTCGCGCAGGGCCTGGGTGCTGGCCACGTGATCGGCATGGGGATCGATCTCCGGATGCGGCAGCACCACCACCTCGGGGCGGAAGTGCTCCAGCAGGGCCACCAGATCCGCCACCAGATTGGGCCAGGTCGGGGCGCCATCGGCATCCCCAGGCAGTGTCAGGGCGTTATGGCCACGAGCGCTGCGAACATCGCTGTCACCGGACTCGCGGGAGCCGAAGGCGGCATCCGGCGCCTGACGCATGGCCGGCAGTTGCAGGCAGTAGTAGCCCAGCTGGACGCAACGCTCCGGCGGCACCCCGCCCCACAGTGGGGTGGCCAGGCTGTCCCAGGTGCGCAGCCGGCCCTTGAGCCGAGCGGCTGCCTGACGGTCGAGGCCCAGGCGCTGGTAGTGCTCGGCCTCGATCTCGCCCTGGGTCAGGGTGACGATGCTGGCTTCCCGCACCTGGCTGTAGAGCCCGAAGGCGGCCAGCTCGGCATCGTCGGCGTGGGGCGCGATGACCATCACCCGCTTGGCGCTGAAATCCGGCTGGGCGAAGACGTGCAGACGCAGCTCGCCTTGCAGGCGACAGAAGCGGGTCCAGAGGTGCAAGTCGCCACGGCGCAGGGCCTCGGCGTAACCGCTGAGATTGACATAGCGACGCCCGGCCACGCCGCGCTCGAAGTCCTGACGATCGCTATCGTTGCCCGCCCGCAGCCGCACCTGGGGATCCAGCAGTCGGCCGAGCCAACCGGCACGCAGGCGGCACTCCATGAACAGCGTCAGCTCGCCCGGCGGCAATTCCACTGCCGCCAGCCGGCCCTGTTGCAGATGCAGGCCCAGCACCAGGGTATCGGCGGGGAACTGGTAGCTGTAGTTGTCGCGCGGCGAATAGAAGAGGTGATCGGCGAACCAGGCCTCGTGGCCGAGCCAGACCAGCAGCGCCAGCAGCGGCGCGCTCCACCAGGGCCCCAGCAGCAGACAGCCGAGCAGCACCCCGACGAT
Organism: Pseudomonas sp. VMV1; assembly: GCF_056790235.1. NCBI lineage: Bacteria > Pseudomonadati > Pseudomonadota > Gammaproteobacteria > Pseudomonadales > Pseudomonadaceae > Pseudomonas > Pseudomonas sp. VMV1. The sequence goes on along the minus strand of NZ_JBXGSE010000004.1, from coordinate 382,059 downwards.
GACCAGCAGGGCCAGCCGCTTGTGCCGGCGATGACGTTTGAGCAAGGCTTGTTTGCGGGCGCTCATCTCAGCTCTCGAAGACGGTGACGCGGTGGCACCAGCGATCCTTGTAATCGCGGTCGGCACGGCCGAAGGAGTAGCGTAGCGCCTTGCCCAGGGTCCGGGCATCCTGCCAGGCGGCCTGGGTGTTCAGATAGGTGAGGACGCTACCGGGACTCAGGTCGCTGGAAGCGGGGTCGACACCGCCGTTGACGTACTCGACGCTGATCCATTCAGGCGCTTCCACCCGATAGAGCACCTGGATGGCCACGGGGCGCTCGCCGAGCATCAGCAGCGAACCGGTCATGAATTCGCGCAGCAGGGCGAACACCTCGGCCAGGCGCTCCTTGCCCGGCACCTCGAAGCCCCAGCGCGCCTCGAACAGCTCTGCATAGATCCGCGCCTGCTCGGTGCTATCCAGTTCGGCCATGGGTATGGCGCGGCCGCCAGCATCTTCAAAGAGCCGCTGCTCGCGGCGCTGGTTGTAACGGAACTTCTTCGACCAAGCTTCCGGCTCACGGAGCATGGCCAGCTCTTCGCTCTGCCGCCGCAGACCGGCGAAGCGCTCGGCGCACAGCGGCGACAGGTAGCGGGCGCGCTGGCGCAGGGGGGCAGCAGCGCCCGCAGCGGCAGGCAGGATGATCTCGGCGTTGCCCAGGTCGAACAGGGCGCGCTGGCGGCGTTTCTTCAGCACGGTGCGCGAGAGCGCCAGTTCGCGCCCCCAACAGGGCACCGCGGCCTGCCAGCCATCCTCGCCGGGCCAGCCCAGGTAACGCACTGGAATCCCGGCCAGCTCGGCCAGGCGCGCGATGATCTCGGGGTGAGTCGCGACACTGCCGCCATGGCGCTGCCAGGTGGCGGCGTAGTCGGCGGCGGAAATCGTCGTCCAGCCGCGTTCGCGCCAGAATCGGAATCTATTCAGCATGGGACGCGGGCGCCGCAGGGGCGACTTCCTCGAATTGCTTGGCGTGCAGGCGCGCGTAGTAGCCATTGAGCGCCAACAGCTCGTGGTGGCTACCGCGTTCGACGATACGGCCGTTGTCCATGACCAGGATCAGGTCGGCCTTCTCGATGGTCGAGAGACGGTGGGCGATCACCAGGGTGGTGCGGCCCTGCATGACCCGGTCCAACGCCGCCTGGATGTGACGCTCGGATTCGGTATCCAGCGCCGAGGTGGCCTCGTCGAGGATCAGCAGCGGCGCGTTCTTCAGCAGCGCCCGGGCGATGGCCAGCCGCTGACGCTGACCGCCGGAGAGCAGCACGCCATTCTCGCCGACCTGGGTGTCGTACTGCTGCGGCAGGCGCTGGATGAATTCGTCGGCATAGGCCGCCTCGGCTGCCGCCTTGACCTGGTCCATGGGCGCCCCGGCCAGGTCGCCATAGGCAATGTTGTTGGTGACGCTGTCGTTGAACAGGGTGACATGCTGGGTCACCAGGGCAATGTGCCGGCGCAGGTTGTTCAGTCGATAGTCCTGGATCTCCAGGCCGTCGAGGAGGATCTCGCCCTCTTCATGCTGATAGAAGCGCGGAATGAGATTGGCAAGCGTCGACTTGCCACTGCCCGAGCGGCCCACCAGGGCCACCATCTGCCCAGGCTCGGCGGCGAAGTCGATCCCTTCCAGTACGGGCTTGTCGGTGCCCGGGTAACGGAAGGTCAGGTTGCGTACTTCAAGGCGACCCTGGACGCGCTCGCGCTCTTCGCGGCCATCGTCACGCTCGGCGGGCTCGTCGAGCTGTTCGAAGATGCTTTCCGCACCGGCCACGCCGCGCTGGATGGTGGAACTGACCTCGGAGAGCTGGCGGATCGGCTTGGGCAAGAGGCCGGCCATGGTGATGTAGGCGACCAGGTCACCGGCAGAGGCTTCGCCGCGCAGCCAGAGCACCAGGAACATCAGCACCGCCATGGCCGAGTAGATCACCAGCTGCAGCATGGGCGTATAGACCGCGCCGGTCTTGGTCATGGTCAGCTGCTTGTCGGTGTTGGCCATGCTGGAATCGAGGAAGCGCTGCTGCTCGTAGGTCTCGCCGCCAAAGCTGCGCACCACCCGATAGCCCTGGATGGCCTCGGAGGTGATGTGGGTGACGTCACCCATGGCCGACTGGATCTTGCTGCTCTGCTTGCGGAACTTGCGGCTGGCGCTGGTCACCATCAGGGCGATCAGCGGCAGGATGGCGACCATCACCAGGGTCAGCTTCCAGTTCATCCACAGCAGGGATGCGAACAGGAAGATCACGGTCATGCCCTCGCGGATCACCACCTTGATCGCCTCGGTGGCGGCACCGGTGACCATGGTGACGTTGAAGGTGATGCGCGAGATCAGGTGGCCCGAGTTGTTGGCGTCGAAATAGCGATTGGGCAGACGCAGCATGTGGTTGAACAGCGCCACCCGCAGGTCGTGCACCAGGCCAAGGGAGACCCGCGCCAGGAAGTAGTTGCCGAGAAAGGAACCGACACCCTGCCAGGCGGCGATCAGGATGATCATCAGCGGCACCGCTTGTACCAGGTGCAGGCCACCGACGATGGGCCAGCCCGGAAACATGGAGGCGTTGGGATTGTTCAGGCCATCGACGAAGTACTTGAGGATGCCGGCCAGCATCGGCTGGGTGGAGGCGAAGATCAGAAAGCCGACGATACTCAGGGCGAACATGCCGATGTAGGGCCGCACGTAGCCGAGCAGGCGGAAATAGATCTTCAGGCTGGAAGTCTGTGCAGGGGAGTCTTGGCTCATGGTCTCGTCGTGACGCAAAAGCGCCATGTTAACACGCACCCGCCGCCGACCCAGCGGCCGGATTTTCCGCTAGGCTTGCCCTCCCCTGCTCCGGAACGTCCGTCATGCAACCGCTCATCGCCACCTTTGCCGAACTCAAGGACCATTGGCGCGTGGAGGTGCTCGAGGCGCCCGGCAAGCCAATCCGGATCAAGCGCCTGCTGCGGCGCGTGGCGGCGAAAGAGAGCCCGAGCTTTCTGTTCTGGTATCGCCTGGCGCAATTTCTCTACTGCCGCCCACGCGGCCTGCTCAACTACCGCAAGCTGGCCGAGCGGATCAATCGCCGGCTGATCCGCCAGCACAATATCGAGATCCTGCTGGGCGCGCGCATCGCGCCGGGACTGCGCCTCCCCCACCGCATGGGCATCTGTGTCTCCAATCTGGCCGTGATCGGGCGCAACGTGATGATCCGTCAGCACACCACCATAGGCATCAAGAGCGACGATCCGGCGCGGCTGGTGGGCATCTTCATCGGTGACAACGTCAGCCTTGGCGCCCACGTCTGCATCGTTGGCGACCACCTGACCATCGGCGACAACGTGGTGGTTGGCGCCGGTGCCCTGGTCATGCGCGACATCCCCGCCGACAGCCTCTACTACAGTCGCCACGAGGCGGTGATCCGTCCGCTACCCGGCGCTACGCCCGGGGATGACGGCCTCTGAAGACGGTCTGCAGCATCCGCGGCAGGACGCCATACAGATAGGGACGGTTGCCCAGCAACTGCCGCCCGAGGTAGCGCAGCACCTTGCCGCGAGAGGCGCCCTTGTAGTGCAGCCGCAGCAGCAGGGCGACGTAGAACTTCTCGATGTCGCGAAAGCGCCGCTGGGCCGGGGTTTCCGCTTCCAGTTCGGATAGCGAATGATCCAGTATGCCGGCACACAGCAAGTCGACGGACGCTTCCCGGGCCAGTGCCTGGACCCTCAGGAAAAAGGAGACGTCGACCCCATAGAGGGCAAAGCGCTCGTCGAAGACATCGCCATGGCGAGCAGCGATACGCGCGGCCAACCTCTGGGACAGGCACAAGCCAGAGCTGATGGTGACGGTGGCCCGAGGATCCAGGGGCCCCTCCTCGGTCACCACCGTCTTGAACTGGTGAGGATAGCGAATGGCCCCCGCCCCCAGCACCAGGGGCACCAGCAACTCGGCTTCCCGTCCAAGCGCCTGCAGATAGCGCTCGTCCACCACAGTGTCCTGATCGAAGACCACCAGGCGTTTCGCGTCCAGCCGCAGCGCCTCGTTGTACACCCGACTCAGGGGCGGATTGCCGAGGTCTTCCCGGATGAGCACCTCCGCCCAGCCCGGTGCGGCCAGCAGCCACTGGCGTTCCGTCTCCTCCAGGGCCTGGGGCCCGTTGTTCCAGACCAACAGGGCACTGTCGGCCGGCAGGCTGGCGACGGGCTGCGCCAGCAGACTGTTCAGGGTGGCCGATTCCTTCGGGCGCAAGCCATAGAGGACGACGAGAAAGAGCGTTCGCATGCAGAAAATCCTGAGAGGGCGTGGGCCTAGCCGCGCACCCGCTTGCGCAAGTAGTCGAGAGCCGCGCTGGCTTCGTCGGCCAGATGCGGACGCGGCAGATCGTTGGGCCAGATGCCTTCGGCGAAGGCCTGGCGATCACCACCGCCGAGACGTTCGCTGAGCGCCCTCTCCCACCAGACGTGACGACAGGCGCGGGCATAGCTGTCCTGGGGCGCCAGACAGCCATAAAGCAACTTGCGTCCCAGGCTCGCGCGCTGCTTGTCCAGTCCGGCCAGCTGCCACTTCACCCGCAGACGCGTCCAGACATCGGGCAGCGGCTTGGTCAGGGGCACCTCCTGCCAATGGCGTTCAAGCTCTGGCGAATAGTCTTCGCCATAGCGCTCGAAGAAGTGCGCCAGCATGAAGTGCAGAAAGCGCTTTTCCGCGTAGTAGTGCCGAATGGGTCCCCGGGCCTCGCTGATGGACAGATCGGCCAGGCTGAACGACAGGGCGATCTGCTCCAGGGTATGGACCTCGTCGTCGTGACCATGCCAGTCGTCGATCAGGGCGATCGCCCGCTCGACCCGCGACAGATGGACCCGTGCCAGGCCGCAGACGCCGCTATTGTAGAGCCGCGTCTCATCCGCCGGCTCCTGCCCGCGCTCGGCCAGCGCGGCGGCGAAACGGACGAATTCGGGACGGACACGAGCCTTGCGCCAGGACCATTCCTCGATGTCCATCATTCCGCGATGGCTATCTATGCTGTCGAACAAGGACGCCAGTGGTGCCTGAACCACGGTATCGCTATCCAGAAACAGCGTCTTGTCGGCCTCGGGCAGCGCCCAGGCGATGGCGCAGGCCTTGCTACGGTGCAGATAGCCGTGCTGCCCCTGCCACGCCTTCAAGGTCAGGCTGTCGACCGGCAGCACGTCCACCGGCCAGGCGCGATAATCCTGCGGTCGATCGGTCAAGATGCGGATGGCGATGTCCTGCCCTTGTCGCCAGTGCAGGGCACTGAGCAGGCTGAACTTGAGCTCCTGCCGATAAGCCTGAGCACCGCCGTAGACGAAATACAGGAGTTGACGTGTGGGGCGCATGTAAAGCTGCCGGCAAAAATCTGATTCTAGCAACAAGCGCCCGGATAGGTCGCAAGGGTCACTTCACAGCTTGCCACCTTCGGGTAACATGCACGCCCTGACGTTGACGGGTCCTGCATGAAGCCTCTCGAACATTCGCGCTATCTCGAACTGCGCGACGCCGCCCAGGTAGTGGAAGCCGATCATCACGGCGACAAGGTCCTGCGCCTTACCGATGGCAGCTACCTCAAGCTCTTTCGTCGCAAGCGACTGCTGACTTCGGCAGCGCTGTTTCCCTACGCCCAGCGCTTCGCCGACAACGCCCGTCAGCTGGCCGAGCGCGGCATTCCCTGTCCACGGGTGCTGCAGGTCTATCGTGCCGCCTCGCTGCAGCGCGATCTGGTCCACTATGCGCCGCTACCCGGTGAAACCCTGCGCCAATTGCGCGCTTCAAGCCAGGCCGCGGCGCTGCGCCCGGCGCTGGGTCGCTTTATCGCCGGGTTGCACGACAGCGGTGTTTACTTCCGCTCGCTGCACCTGGGCAACGTGGTGCTGACCCCCGAAGGCGAACTAGGCCTGATCGACATTGCCGATCTGCGCTGCCACAGCCGGCGCCTGCCGCTGCGCCTGCGGGTACGCAACTTCCATCACCTGCTGCGCTACAGCGAGGACCGCGACTGGCTATTCGAACCCGGCCGCGAACCTTTCCTGCGGGCCTATGCCGAGGCCTGCTGCCAGCCCCTGGACTGGCGCGAACTCGACCGTCAGCTCCAGGACTAGACCGGCAGCGCCTGCCCCAGCGCCAGTTTGCGCCGACGCTGCACCTCGGCGCCGGCAATCATGGCGGCGGGCAACAGCACCAGCGGCCAGAGTTCGTCCGGATTGCCGATCAGCTTGGCCCCGTCGAAGTTGAGCATCAGCAGAGCCACGGCCAGATAGAGTCCCCAGGGATCGCGCTGGCGCAGGGCCGCGCCCAGGGTAGCCAGCATCAGCACGGCAAAGATCAGCAGCGAGACTAGCCCGGTGTAGATGCCAAAGGACACGAAGATGTTGTGCGGGTGCTGAATGGCCTCGGTGCCATGCAGCAGATCGTGGCTCTGATAGCCCAGACCGCAGCCGAGCCACCAGCCGCAAGCCTCCCAATCCTTGATCATGAAGTGGAACAGCTCGATGCGCCCGGAATCCGCCCGTCCCCAGAAGGCGACGAACCAGGCTTCGGTATGGACCACCTGGACCACCCCGGCGATCAGGGCGCTGACCAGGACGACCAGGGCCAGGGTACGCAATGGAAAGCGTGGAAAGGCGAAGAGCACGCCCAACGCGGCGAGAAAGCCGATCCCGACCAGGCCGGTACGGGTCTGCAGGGCGAAGGAGATGCCAACGATGGTGATCACTACCGCGGCCAGCAGTTCGCCCCAGCGCCGCTCACGAATCCAGGTAGGCGCCGCGAGTCCACCCAGGCAGACCATCCAGATACTCACATAGATGGGGTTGGAGATCCGCCCGGGGAGGTGGATGACCCGCTGGCCGACGGCATAGTGGCCGGTGAGCCAGAAGACCAGACTCGAACCCACGGCATAGACGCAAACCACCCAGAAGGCCAGACGCACGAACCCCGGCCGGCGAAAGAAGTCACCATCGACCAGGCAAGCCAGGGTGAGGACAAACAACAGCACATAGAGGATGTGCTTGAAGAACTGCCCTTCTTCGGCGCGGGCGCCCGGCACGATGAACCAGGCGAGAAACACCAGCCAGAGCAGCAGCAAGGGTGATTGCCAGTCGATCAGCCGCGGCCGCATGACGAAGAGGATCAGCGCCGGCAGGGCGATCGCCGCGTAGTAGTAGCTGTTGATCAACTTCGCCGTGGGAATGCACAGATAGGCGATCAGGAACACCAGCACCGCCAGGGTGAAGTAGCGGCTCTGCTGCAGACGATCGAGCAAGGGTGTCACCACAACAGGGCTCCCAGGAGTGCGCCGACCAGGAAGGCCAGCGCCAGTTTGATACGGTCCAGCCGACGGCGACGCTGCTTGTCGTCCAGATCCTTGTCGCTGACCACGTGCTGGCCGAAGCCGGTATGCAGCACGGCATCGTTTTCCAGGATCAGGGCGTGGCGATTGGCGTCGGCATAGCGCCGGGACAATTCCTTCTCACCGCTCAACTCGCCATAGGGGGCATGCAGCAGATAATCGGCACGTCGCCGCAGTCCGGGATTGAAGGAGAAGCCCTGCCATTCGGCCTTGTGCGAGCCGACCTCATGGAAGGCGATGCCGGCATGCACCTGCCGGGGCTTGAGATAGACATAGGGGCTGTGGATCGCCAGGTCATGGGCATGGCTGCGCAGCCAGACCTGCAACGCCTGGGGATCGGCCTCCAGCAGCGCCTGGGAATCCTCGATGAAACGGGGGCGATAGAAAGCCCAGTCGTCTTCGCAATGAAAGATCCAGCTCGTTTCGACGCATTGATAGGCTGCGTCGACGCTGCGCATCTGCCCGAGTTTGGGGTTGTTGACGATGAACTCGGTATGCTCGCGCCAGTGCGCCGGGATGCAGTCGCGCACCCGCTCGTCACCGGAGTCCTCGGTGATGAAGACCCGGCGGATGGGGGCCGTGTTGAATTCATCGAAGGTTGCCAGCGTCTGCGTGAGCAGGTCGAAGCGCCCGCAACTGGTGACGACCAGGGAAATATCGCTGTCGGCGGAAAACTGCACGTTCTACCCTTTCTGCCAGGTGAGTCGAAAGCCGGACCTTGCGCGGCGCATCAGCGTCCCAGCCTGGCCAGCAGGCGGCGCAGGAACCCCGGGGCGACTGCCGGTCGCAGCGCTGGGGTTATAGCCGAAACCACTCGCTCACCCAAGTGGCCGAAGGCGAAAGAGTGACGTGCCAGGGCCTCTCCGGCCTTGGCGATGGCCGCCGCGTGCGCTGGATCCCTGCGCAGCCTTGCGAGTTTTTCGCGCAACTCGTCCAGCGAGCGATAGAGCACCACGTTGACGCCATCCTCGAACTTCAGCGCGCGATTCTCCTCTTCGCCCTGATCAAAGGTGAAGAGCACGCAGCCGCAAGCCATGGCCTCGAAGTTCTTGATCATGTATTCGCCCATGCCGACATCGGCGCCGACAAAGAAGCGGATGCGATTGAGCGTCTGCAGGTATTCGTCGCCCGAGCGGGTCTTGGTGATCAGTAACGGCTCGACCTTGGCCAAATCTTCCAGCAGCTGCTTGCGCCCGCTGTAGGCCACGCTGCCCAGGCTGCCGACGAAGCCCAGTTCGATGTCACGTTCAAGCCCGAGGTCGCGCAGGCGGCTGTCGTCGTAGCCCTTGGGCACGAAGACGGCATCCACTCCCTCCTCCCGCAATCGGCGCGCCACGCCGGCGCCGGAGACCAGCACGCGCACGTGGGGCATGGCCTGGTAGTAGCGGCTGAATTTGCCGGTGTACTTGCAGGGAATGAAATTCTGGTAGGCGTCGTGCTCCAGCTCCACCAGATTGGGCAGGCTGCGGATGAACGAGACCTGCTTGAGCTGTTTCTTGAATCTGAGAAACAGCAGGATGCGATCGTATTGCTCGGGCCGGGGCACGGCACGGCGGAAATAGCCGCTCAGATCGGCCTGTTCCTCGTCGCTCAGCCAGCGCAGGTCGCAATCGCACTGGGCGGCGATGCTGGCATAGAAGTGGTCCAGCAGGATGCGTTGCTCCTTCTGGACCAGGAACAGGACTTTCACGGCGCCGGGGCCTTGAAGGCGGCGACCATGGGCAAACGCCAGAAGTCGCGGCGCACGGCCTCATCGGAGAAGCGCTCGGCCAGGCGCTCGCGCATGTGCTGTACACAGGCACGTCGCTGGCTCGGCGCCAGCCGACCCAGATGCTGCAGGCCCTGACCGAGGGCTTCGGCGTCCCCCAGGGGGAAGAGGAAGCCGACGCCTTCGACGATCTCGCGGGCGCCGCCGCAGGAGGTGGCGATCAGCGGCACGCCGGCGGCCATGGCTTCCAGCAGGACCATGCCGAAGGGCTCGTGATCGGAGCTCAGGGCGAAGACATCGAAGGCCTTGAAATACCGCCGTGCGCCTTCCACCTGACCCAGGAAGACCACCCGGTCGGCAATGGCCAGTTCGCGAGCGAGGTCCTTGAGGTCGTCTTCCAGGCGGCCTTTACCGAGAATGGCCAGCAGGGCGTTGGCCGGAAGGGTCGGCAGGGCGGCGGCGAAGCCGCGCAGCAGCGTGGCCTGGTCCTTGTCCGGGTGCAGGCGGCCGACGTTGCCGACGATCCAGGCCTCCTGGGGCAGCTTGAGCTCGGCGCGGGCCTGATCGGCCGGCAACAGCTCACGCTCCACCGCATCGACATCCAGGCGGTTGTAGAGGGTCTCGATACGCTCGGCCGGCCAGTCCTTGAGGCGCTGGCGGATCTCGTCGCGCACCGCATCGGAGACTGCCAGGAGCGTCAGGCGCTTGCTCATCAGCTTGGCGAACAGCCGGCGACCGACTCGGTCGTAGTCGCCAAAGGCGTGGTGGACGCCGATCACTGGCAGATTGGTGGCCAGGCAGGCGATCCAGATCGGCTTGAAGCGATGGGCGATGACGAAGCGGATGCCCCGCGAGCGGACGATCTCGCGCAGCGCCTGGATGGCGCCGAGCTTGAGGCCACGCACGTCGCGCGAGGAATACTCCAGGAACAGCACCTCGTCGCTGCCGCAGCCGGCGGCCACCTCGGCATCGGCGGTGCCGGTGAGAAAGACCGTGGTGACGCGATAGCCGCTGCCCGCGAAGAGGCTGGCGGTCTGGCGGGCGCAGTCGAGAAAGGGACCGTCGTAGCCATGACAGAACTGCAGCACTCGCGGTTCGGCGGAACGCGTCATAGGCCGGCCCCCTCCTTGATCACCAGGACATCTTCCATGATCAGGTACTGCAGGTCCGAGCCGAAGAACATGTTCAGGGCGTCGGTAGGCGAGCAGACCATGGGTTCGCCGCGGCGGTTGAGCGAAGTGTTGAGGGAAACGCCATTTCCGGTGAGCTTTTCCAGCTCGACCATGAGGTCGTACCAGCGCGGATTATGGCGGCGCTCCAGCACCTGGGCGCGGGAGGTACCGTCTTCGTGGACCACCTCGGGCACTCGGTTCTTCCACTCCTCGTTGACCTCGAAGGTAAAGGTCATGAAGGGCGAAGGGTGATCGACCTTGAGCATCTGCGGCGCCACGGTATCGAGCATGGACGGGCAGAAGGGCCGCCAGCGCTCGCGGAACTTGATCTGGGCGTTGATGCGATCGGCCACGCCCGGCACGCTGGGGCAGCCGATGATGGAGCGACCGCCCAGGGCGCGCGGACCGAACTCCAGGCGACCCTGGAACCAGGCCACCGGATTGCCGGCCACCATGATCTCGGCGATGCGCTGGGGCATGTTGTCGATCCGCTCCCACTTGGGTGCGTTGGGATGGCGGGCGCAGGCGGCGATGACGTCCTCGTTGCTGTAACCGGGGCCGAGATAGACGTGCTCCATCTTCTCCACCGGCACGCCACGGGCGTGGGAGACGTAGGCGGCAGCGCCGACGGCGGTGCCGGCGTCGCCCGAGGCGGGCTGGACGAACAGCTCCTTGACCTCGGGACGGGCGATGATCTTCTGGTTGAGCTTGACGTTGAGCGCGCAGCCGCCAGCGAAGGCGATCTTGCCGGTTTCGCGGATGATGTCGCCCAGGTAGTAGTCCATCATCTCCAGCGCCAGGCGTTCGAACAGCGCCTGCATGCTGGCGGCGTAATGGATGTAGGGATCGTCGGCGATGTCGCCTTCGCGCTTGGGCCCCAGCCACTCGATGAGCTTGGGCGAGAAGTAGTAGCCCTTGCCCTTTTCCTTGTAGCGACGGAAGCCGATGACGTTGGCGTAGTCGGTGTTGATGATCAGCTCGCCGTTCTCGAATTTTGCCAGGCGCGAGAAATCGTACTTGCTGGCGTCGCCATAGGGCGCCATGCCCATGACCTTGAATTCGCCGTCGAGCATCTCGAAGCCGAGGAATTCGGTGAGGGCGCCATAGAGGCCGCCCAGGGAGTCCGGATCGTAGAACTCTTTGATCTTGTGGATCTTGCCGTTCTCGCCGTAGCCGAAGAAGGTGGTGGCGTACTCGCCCTTGCCGTCGATGCCGAGGATGGCGGTCTTCTCGCTGAAACCCGAGCAATGATAGGCACTGGACGCGTGGGCCAGGTGGTGCTCGACGGCCTCCAGCTTGACCTTCTTCAGGTCGAAGCCCAGTTGCACCAGGCACCACTCGATGCGCTTCTGGTAGCGGTGGTAGCGGCGATTGCCGAACAGGATGGCGTCCAGGGCACGATCCGGGGCATAGGCGTAGCGCTTGGCGTAGTGCCAACGGGCTTCACCGAAGAGGCTGATGGGCGCATAGGGGATGGCCACCACGTCGACATCCGCGGGGGTGATCCCGGCCTGCTCCAGGCAGAACTTGGCCGACTCGTAGGGCATGCGATTCTTGGCATGCTTGTCGCGCACGAAGCGTTCTTCTTCCACCGCGGCGATCAGCTTGCCGTCGATGTAGAGCGCGGCGGAGGGATCGTGGCTGAGGGCGCCGGACAGGCCAAGGACGGTCAGGGACACAGGTAAAGCCTCTGTACAGGGCGAAGCCAGGGGAGTTCGCCGGGGTTTCGCGAGGCCGCTGCAGGCCCGCCTCGCCTCAAAAACGGCGAATTATAGCCGTTCAGGCAGGCCACGGGTAATGGCCGCACGCCGGACCGGGGCTTAGCGCACGGCGATTCAGCCCCGGTACAGATGACGGTACGCCAGTCAGGCCAGCGGCAGGCGCGCGTCGAGCAGGCGATGCAGGGCACTGTCCGCCGGCCAGTTGCGCAGCAACCGGGCACGATCGCGGGCATAGGCACCAGCGTAGGCCCGGTCGCTGTCATGGGCCTGCAGGGCGTCGAGGTCGATCACCAGCCAGCGGCCGTCGTGCCAGATCAGGTTGGTGCCCTTGAAGTCGCCATGGCCAAGGCGCTCGCGACGCAGGGCCTCGACCAACGCCAACAGGGCGTCCAGCTCGGCCGCCGGCGGCGCGGAATCCACGTAGGGTGCGAAGCGCTCCAGCAGATTGGGCCCGTCGACGAAGGGCGTCACCAGGTAGGCGCGACCGCGCAGGCCGAGGAAGCGGCGCTCGCGCACGGCCAGCGGTTCCGGCGTGGGAATGCCGAGAAACAGCAGCCGATGCCCTTCGCGCCAGCTGTGCCAGGCCCGGCTCGGTCGCCAGAAACGCGTCAGCCAGTGGCCGAAGCCCTTGATGTTGTATCTCTTGAGCACCAGGTCCTGACCCTGCCAGGGCAGCCGGGCCACGGTGGCGGCGCCGCCGTCCTTGAAGGTCGGCAGGCCGGCCAGGGCCGCATCGGGATCGGCCAGCAGGCCTTCCAGGCGGCTAAGCCAGGTGCGCCGCACGGCGATCAGGCCGAAGGCGCTGCGAGTGACGGCGAACAGGGTGCACTCCCGGCCGCTCTTCTTGAGGTAATCGGTCAGGCGCCAGCGACGGATCTCGGCGGTCCGCGCCAGCAAGGCCTCCAGGCGCAAGGCGTGTTCGGCATTGACCAGCAGGTAGTGGATCAGCAGCTCTTCCAGCTGGGCATCCAGGGCGGCTGGCAACTGGGCGAAGAACACCGCCAGATTCTCCTGCACCCGCGCCTGGGACAGCGGCTGGCCGACCGTTTCGGCCTGGATGTCCGCCGCGTCTATGACCAACGCCGCGCCATCCTTGACCAGCAGGTTGTCGAGATGCAGATCGGCCTGCCAGAGGCCCTGGGCGTGCAGCCGCGCCAGGGTGGCGAGGGCCGTGCCGAGCAGGTCGTTCTGCGCGGGTGACAGGGGCGGCTCGCCAGCGATCCGCTGCCAGAGGTGCTCGACACTGGGCGCCGCCTCGATGAAGTCGAACAGCAGCCAGGCGCCCTGCCCGCTCGCCTCGCCGCTGTCGAGCAGCGCTGGGGTCGGCGCCCCGGCGGCGGCCAGCAGGCGACAGCCCTCGCGCTCCCGGGCGAATTGCCGGGCGGCGCGCTCGCCTACCAGCAGCTTGGCCAGCACCCGCCGCCCCTGCCAACGCGCCTCGCCAACATAGCGCTGGCCGGGCAGCACCCGCAGCAGCGACAGCAGCTCCAGCTCACCGCCGGGCAGCTCGATCCCCAGTGGCAGCGTTGGCGCACGGCCGGCCTTGGCCAGCTGTTCCAGGGTCATGCCTTGCGCTCCTTGTGACGCCGCCGACCCGCCAGGCGGCGACTCCAGTCACGCACCGCGGCGCTGTCCTGGGGTTGTTGCAGGTAGCTGGCCAGGAGTCGCGCGACGTCCTGCTCGCTCCACTCGGGCGCACGGCGCAGCAGGGGTTCGAGATCGCGCAGGCGATCACGCCGGCCGAACAGCAGCGGGCGGGTCTTTTCCAGATCGATCAGCCGCGCGACCAGGCCTTCGCCCTGGCGTTGCAAGAAGAGGTGCTTGGGATAGAAGCAGCCATGCACCTGGCCAGCACCGTGCAGGCGCCGGGCCAGGTCACCCACGGCGACCAGCACCGCCTGGCGCTCGTCCGGGGCCAGGTGCGGCCAGAGGCGCAGCCAGCTGTCGAGGTCGCGCCAGTCGTCCAGCGCACGGGTCACCAGGATGGCGCGCCAGCCTTGCTCATCGCGGCGCTCGCCGTAGTAGGCCAGCTCCAGCGCGGGGATGCCGCGCGCGGCGTAGCGGCGGATGTTGCGGCTCTCGCGAGCAAAGGTCGGTTCGCCCAGGGGACGGGCCAGGGTGCGGGTCAGGTAGTCGCGCTGGCGCTTGAGGTAGTAGCCGTGCCCAGCCACATCCAGGCGAAACACCTGGCTGAAGCCGCCACGGCCGCGATTGGGCTCGTCCACCGCGGCCAGCTCCAGCGCCCATAGCGCCTCGAAGCTGTCCAGGCCCTGGCCGGCCAGCACGGCCTTGTCCTCGGCCGCCCATACCTCGTTCATTCCCGCCCCTTGAAATAGTCCAGCACCTCGCGGATGCGCCCCTTGTCGTTGTCGCTGAGGCGCGCGCGGCCACGGTATTGCAGATAGAACCTGAGGCGCTGGGTGCGCGACAGCTGGTACTTGGCCACCTTGTCCAGGCAGGCCAGGTCCTTGACGATGCGCCAGCGCAGCCAGTGGCCGACCCAGAAGGCGCCGGCCGGGCAATCGATGAGATAGAGCACGCCCTGGCCATCCACCAGCAGATTGCGCCACTTGAGATCGTTGTGGACGAAATGGTGGTCGTGCAGGGTGCGGGTCGCCGCGGCCAGCTGGCGACTGACGTTGTCCACCCAGACCCGGTCGCGCAGCCGTGGATCTTCGCGCCGTGCGAGTTCGGCCAGATCCAGGGTGTTGGGAATCTCGCGGGTGATCATGGCGCCCCGGGCGAAGCCCCGTGGCGAGCGCTCCATGCCCCAGGCCACCACCGGTGCGGTGGCGATGCCCCATTTGGCGAAGCGCTTGAGATTCTGCCATTCGGCCTTGACCCGCGGCCGCCCCACATAGCGGCGCAGCCCCTTGCCGGCGCCGTGGTAGCGCTTGACGTAGTAGCGGATGCCGTCGCGCTCGATGCGCACCACTTCCGATAGCGGATCGCTGGTCAGGCGCTCGCCGCTGAGGGCGAACACCGCTTCGAGGGTCGCGAATTCGAGCAGGTGGGCGACGCTGGAATCGATCCGCCAGTCAGCCATCAGAGCCGGTCCCCATAGCGTTCCTTGCGCTCCAGCAGCGCGGCGGCCTTGCGTTCGAGACGCGCCAGCAGGGGCGCCTCGTCGCGCAGGACCTCGCGCAGCGGCCGCTGAAAGTAGCCACGCAGAAAGCGCAGAAAGTCGCGCCGCGTCAGGCCGATGCCCAGGGCGGAGAAATACAGCCCGGCCAGGTCCTTGTCGCGCCAGCGCCGGGGCACCTGGGTGCGGCACTGGGCACGGTGCAGGTCGATCAGCCACAGCCGCAGGTTGGCCACCGTGACCGGCTGGGCGGTGTCGAGCAGGAAATGGCAGATATAGCAGTCACGATGATTGACGCCAGCGCGGTGCATGGTGCCGGTCATGCGCGCCACCTCGGCGATCAGCGCCCGCTTGAGTCCCGGTTCGGGGGGCTGGCGGACCCAGTCGAGACTGAAGTCTTCGAGGCTGACGGTGGGCGCCAGCTCCTCGGTGATGATGAAGGAATGCTGGGTCGCCGGATTGGCACCGCGCTCGCCGAAGGCCACGGCGGTCATAGTTGGCACGCCGACCTGGTGCAGGCGCTCGATGGCCTGCCATTCCTGGCGCGCACCCAGCACCGGCTGCTTGGCCTGCAGCAGATTCTTGGCGATCTCGCCCCAGCCGATACCGCGGTGGATCTTGACGAAATAGCCCCGTCCGGCCACCTCGGTGCGCAGGGTACGGCGCCCGTCCAGCTCGCGATAGACCTGGCCCTGCAAGGCTTCCACGGCGACGAAGGGATCCTGGCCGGCCCAGAGGCTGGCGAAGGGTTCACGCAACTCCAGGGTCATGCCGCCCCCAGGATGACGTCGGCAGCACGTTCGGGCAGCGAATAGAGATCGGCGCTGTCGGCGAAGGCCAGGCCATTGCGGCCCTGCACCGCGCGGCGCTCGGAATCGGCCAGCAGTTCGGCGAGCATCCGGTCCAGGGTCTCCTGGGCGAAGGGCGACGGCACCACCGCGCCAGCGCGGGCCTCGTCGATGTAATGCGCATAGCCGCAGACGTCGGTGACCAGCACCGGCAGCCCGGCGACCAGCGCCTCCAAGAGCACGGTGCCGGTGTTCTCGTTGTAGGCCGGATGGATCAGCAGATCGGCGCCGAGCAGGAAGCGCGGGATGTCGCTGCGGCCCTTGAGGATGTCGACCCGGTCGCTCACGCCCAGGGCCTTGGCCTGGAGCAGGAAGGGCTTGGGATCGTCCTGGCCGATGGCGAACAACCGGGTGCGGCGGCGCAGCTCCTTGGGCAAGGAGGCCAGGGCCCGCAGGCTGCGATCCAGGCCCTTGGTCTTGAAGCCGGAGCCGATCTGCACCAGCAGCAGCTCGCCCTCTTCCAGCTCGAATTCACGGCGGAAGTCGGCGCGGATCTCGGCGGCATTGGCCGGCGCTCGCCGGTCGGCGGCGATGCCCGGCGGCAAGAGATGGAAACGCTTGGCCGGGGTCCCGTAGTGCTTGACGAAGAGCGGCTGCTGCACCTCGGAGATCATTAGGATCTCGGTCGGCGATTCGGGGGCGAACACCGCCCGTTCGTACTCGGCGAAGTGGCGATAGCGGCCCCACTGGCGATACAACGGATTACGCAGGGTCTGGGCCTTGTCCTCGAAACAGGGGTCGGCGGCGTAATAGACGTCCAACCCTGGCATCTTGTTGAAGCCGATCACCCGGTCCACCGGATCACGGGCCAGGTCCGCCTGCAGCCAGGCGTGGAATTTCTCGTTGCGGCGATGATTGAACAGGGCGCTGACCCGGGCCACCCGCACGTCGAAGCCTTCCGGCACCGGACCTTCCCAGATCAGCGTATAGACGCGGATGGCGTGGCCACGGCGCTGACACTCCTGGGCGATGCGCAGAAAGTCCCGCTGCAGGCCGCCAAAGGGAAAGTACTTGTAGAGCACGAAAGCCAGGGTCATGCGGGGAGGTCTTCCAACAGCAGGGTTTCCAGTTCCAGTTCGACCCGTTCCGGAGTCAGGGCGGCGAGACTGGCCGCGGGCTGGTCACGCGGCTCGTCGGTGCCGTCCAGGCCCACGGCACTCAGGTGCACCTGGGAACGGCCATAGGCACCGACCTTCTTCGGACTGGTCGGGCCATAGAGCGAGACGGTAGGCACGTCCAGGGCGGCCGCCAGATGGCCGAGACCGGTGTCCACCGCCACGCAGGCACGGGCACCGGCCAGCACCTTGGCCACCCCGGCCAGATTCAGCCGCGGCAGCACCTGGACGCCGTCGAGCCCATCGGCGATGCGTTCGGCACGGGCATGTTCCGTCTCATTGCCCCACAGCAGTCGCACCGGCCAGTCCAACTGGCTCATGCGCTCGGCCAGCTCGCGCCAGTAGGCCTCGGGCCAGTGCTTGCTGACCCAGGTGGTGCCGTGGAGGAACACCACATAGGGCGTCTCGTTGGGACCGGCCAGGCGTTGCCGGTCCAGACCGTAGTCACCCACGCCCGTCGGCAGCGGATAGTCCAGCGCCTGGGCGAACAGCTGGCGGATGCGCTCCAGGGCGTGTTGCCCCTTGGCGACGTGGTAGCGCTCGTCATAGAAGCGGCTGGCCAGCGGCTCGCGCGCGGAATTGCGGTCGAGACCGGCGACCGGTGCCTCGGCGTAACGGGTCAGCCAGGCACTCTTGAGCAGGCCCTGGGCATCGATCACCCGGTCATAGCGCTGCTCGCGCACCCGATTCTTGAATTCGCCCCACTCGCCACTGGCCCAGGCGGAAAAGGGCTGCTTGCGCCAGCGGCGCAGGGCTACCGGGATCACCTGGCTTACGGCCGGGTGCCAGGCGGGAATCTCGGCAAAGCCCTCTTCCACCACCCAGTCGAAGCAGATGCCTGGGATAGCCCGGGCCGCATCGGTCAGCGCCGGCAGGGTATGGATGACATCGCCGAGGGACGAGGTCTTGATCAGTAGCACGCGCATCTAGCCCACCTCTACCGGATCGGCGACCAGGCGGCCGAGGGCCTCCTGCACCAGACTCGGCTGCAACAGGCGCAGGCAGTCGTAATGGCCGAAGCGGCAGGTGCGGTCGAAACAGGGGCTGCATTCCAGACCCAGGCGCACCACTTCGACCTGGCTGGCCAGCGGCGGCGTGAAGCCCGGCGAGGTGGAGCCATAGACCGCTACCAGCGGGCGATCCAGGGCAGCGGCCACGTGCATCAGGCCGGAATCGTTGCTGATCACCGCACTGGCGCAGGAGAGCAGGTCGATGGCCTCGGCCAGGGAGGTGCGCCCGGCGAGGTTGTAGACATCCTCTTCGAAGCCGGGGGTGACCCATTCGCGGATCTCCTCGCCCCCCGGGGCATCCTTCTGCGAACCGAACAGCCAGACCTGCCAGCCCTGGCGCAGGCGAGCATCGGCCACGGCAGCGTAGTGCTCGGCCGGCCAGCGCTTGGCCTCGCCGAACTCGGCGCCCGGGCAGAGCGCCAGCACCGGCCGGTCCAGAGCCAGGCCGAAGCGCTCCAGGGCGGCGTCGCGGCTGGCCGGGTCGATGACCAGGCGCGGCTCGGGATAGGGCTTGGGCAACTCGGCGCCCGGTGGGTAAGCCAGCGCCATGAAGCGCTCGATCATCAGCGGATAGCGGGCCTTGTCCAGGGTGCGGATGTCGTTGAGCAGACCGAATCTCATCTCGCCGCGCCAACCGGTGCGCTGGGGGATGCCGGCGAAATAGGGCACCAGCGCCGACTTCAACGAGTTGGGCAGAAGGATCGCCTGGTCATAGCGACCGCGCAGCTCCTGGCCGATGCGCCGACGCGTGGCCAGCTCGAAGGCGCCATGGCCGAGCGGAAAACTCAGGGCCGCGCGCACCTCGGGCATGCGCTCGAGCAGCGGGCGACTCCACTCGGGGGCGAGTACGTCGATCTGGCAGTCGGGATGCTGGCGCTTGAGGCAGACGAAGAGGGTCTGCGCCATCACCATGTCGCCGACCCAACTGGGTCCGATGATCAGAATATTCATGCTGGAAGGTGATCGGCACCTAGCGGGTGGCCGACTCCCGCTCCGTCAGGCCATGCCTGATCGAAAGGTCGCGCACGGACATCGACATCTTGCCTCTCCTTACTGATGGCGGCCTAAAAGGTGGCCGGATTGCCAGAGGCCATGTCCAGCCCCAGGCCATGCCAGATGCGCCGCACTTCGTCGCGCTCGGCGAGAAAGCCGTCGGCCGGCACCTTGCCCGGCTGCTTCTGCAAGACCAGGCGGTGCAGCGCGGCGCGGTAGGTCTTGTAGACTTCGCGCAGGACGATGGCGTCCGTGGCCGGTAACAGACCAGCCGCCTCGAGGGACTCCAGGATGCGGATGTTGTCGGGAAAACGCAGCAATTCGGGATGCTGCCACGACCAGGCCAGAACGGCGTATTGGACCATAAATTCGATATCGACGATACCGCCGGCATCCTGCTTGAGGTCGAACAGCTGCTCCGGCCGGCGCGCGTTCGGCCCCAGTCCGCCGGCGGTCGCGGGGGTGCCCAGGTTGTCGAGCATCTTCTCGCGCATCCCGGCCACGTCCGCCTGCAGCCCCGCCAGCTCTCGCTGCTGCCCGAGTATTCGTGCCCGTACCTCGTCGAAGCGCTCGCCCAGGTGCGCACAGCCCGCCACCACCCGAGCTCGCACCAGCGCCTGGTGTTCCCAGGTCCAGGCCTCGCTGCGCTGATAGCGCTCGAAGGCCTCCAGCGAGCTGACCAGCAACCCCGCCGCGCCGGATGGCCGCAGCCGCATGTCCACCTCGTAGAGGGTGCCCACCGGGGTGGTGGTGGTGAGCAGGTGGATGATCCGCTGGCCCAGGCGGTTGAAGAACTGGGCGCCATCCATGGGCTTGGCGCCGTCGGTCTCGGCCAGGGGATCGGCGTCGTGGATGAACACCAGATCAAGGTCCGAGCCATGGCCGAGTTCGATGCCGCCGACCTTGCCGTAACCGACGATGATGAAATCCGGCTGGCAGGGCGAACCGTCGCGCCGCAGCGGCGTGCCATGGCGCTGCACCAACTGGCGCCAGGCCAGCCCGAACACCTCTTCGAGGATCACTTCGGCGAGCCAGGTGAGATAGTCGCTGACCTTCATCAGCGGCAGGCTGCCGGCGATCTCCGCCGCCGCCACCCGCAGGCTGTGGGCGCGCTTGAAATGGCGCAGCACGTCCATCTGCTGCTCCAGGTCCTCTTCGGGCAGGCGCATCAGGCGCTCACGCAATTCGGCGGCCAGCTCGGGCTTCTGCGGCGGATGATAGAGCCGCCCCTCGTTGAGCAATTCGTCAAGCAGCGCCGGATAGCGGGCGATCTGCTCGGCCACCCAGGCACTGGCGCCGCAGAGTTCCAGCAGCCGCGCCAGGGCCGGCGGATTCTCGCTGAGCAGGACCAGATAGGCGGACCGCCGTGCCACCGCCTCCACTAGCGGCAGCACCCGCTCCAGGGCGCGGTCGGGCTGCTCGTCGGCGCTGACGGCATCCAGCAGCCGCGGCATGAAGGCATCCAGGCGTTCGCGACCGGCGCGCTGCATGGCACGCACCTGGCCGCTGGTACGCAGGTTGGCCAGCAATTCCAGCGCCTGTTCCGGACCCTGGAAGCCCGCCTCGCGCAGTCGCGCCACACTCTCTTCAGGATCGAGCAGGTCTTCCCACAACGGCAGCCAGCTGTCCTCCAGCTCAGCGCTCTGGGTCTCCTCCTCGGGATCGGCGATGGTCTGCTGGAAGTGCCAGTCGATGCGGCTGCGCCAGCCGTCAAGCGCCGCGCTGAATTCATCCCAGTCGGCATGACCCATCAGGAAGGCCACCCGTGCCCGCCCCTGGGGATCCACCGGCAGGGTCTGGGTCTGCTGGTCGGCGATGGCCTGCAGCCCATGCTCGACATAGCGCAGGAAGCAGTAGCCCTCGCGGAGCTCGGCTTCGGCCGCCGCGGGTAGATAGTCCCGCTCACGCAGGCTGGTCAGCACCTGGAGCAGCGGCCGCTGCTGCAGCGCCGGATCGCGACCGCCGTGGATCAGCTGGTAGGCCTGGGCGATGAATTCCACCTCGCGGATGCCGCCCGCCCCCAGCTTGACGTTGTCGGTCATGCCGCGCCGCCGCACCTCCTGGCGGATCAGCTGCTTCATGCTGCGCAGGGCCTCGATGGCGGAGAAATCCAGGTAGCGCCGGTAGACGAAGGGTCGTAGCAGGGTCAGCAGCTCGGCACCGCTGGCCTGGTCGCCACCGACCACCCGCGCCTTGATCATGGCGTAGCGCTCCCAGTCGCGGCCCTGGTCCTGGTAATAGAGCTCCATGGCGGCAAAGCTCAGCACCAGGGCGCCGGCGCTGCCATAGGGGCGCAGGCGCATGTCGACGCGAAAGACGAAGCCTTCCACGGTGGTGGCGTCCAGCGCCTTGATCAGGCGCTGCCCGAGGCGGGTGAAGAATTCCTGGTTGTCCTGCTCGCGCCGTGCGCCGCGGGTCTCCCCTGCCTCGCCGTAGGCGAAGATCAGGTCGATGTCGGAAGACAAATTCAGCTCGCCCGCGCCCAGCTTGCCCATGCCCAGCACCACCAGCTGCTGCGGCTCACCGCTGTAGCGCCCGGTCGGCACGCCGAACTGGGCGCACTGCTGGGCGTACAACCAGGCGCAGGCCTGGTCGATGCAGGCATCGGCCAGCTCGCTGAGGTCGCGGCAGGTCTCCACCAGATCGGCCTGGCGGGTCAGGTCGCGCCAGACGATGCGTATCTGCTGCAGCATGCGAAAGCGCCGCAGCCGGCGACCCAGCTCGGCTTCGTCCGGGCAATCGAGGAGCACCTCGCGCAGCCGTTGCGCCATCTCCCCCGCCGCCAGTGCCCTATCCAGGTCACCGCTGTCGACCAGCGCCAGGCACGGTTCCGGCAGGCGGCAGAACTGCTCGACGACGAAATCGCTGAGGGCGGCAACCCGCCGCCAGTCGGCGCGCCGCTCTGCGGACCAGTTCGCCTGGCGGGCCGCCGCCGCGGGCGCCTCGACCAGGGCGTCGGCCAGACGCCGGTCGGCGAGCTCGGCACATGCGACGAGAGTCGGAGGCAGATCGGGACGAAGGAGGGGTATCATGGGCAGTCCTGCGCAGGGACGGTCGAACCCCACCGCCTTGCCACGAACCCCCTACCAGGGACATTCCGACGGACCACCTGGTCCGAGCGGGAACCGTTATCACGTCCGTGGTTCGGAGTTCGCGAGCCCTTGAGCAGCGCGTTCGACAAACGTCGAATTGTTTTTTATCGCATTACAGCTCGGAGCTGAAACGGATTTGAATTTGTAGTAAAACTACACGCCGATCGGAACCGTCCGGTCATAAATCCAAGAATTTTCGCTGCCCCCAAGAGGCCGGCGGCGACCCTGAGGCGACCGATTTTGGAAGCCTTTCCGCCCTGGAGCAAGCCATGCAAGATCTCGATCCCGTCGAAACCCAGGAATGGCTGGACGCCCTTGAGTCCGTCCTCGACCACGAAGGCGAGGAGCGTGTTCATTATCTGATGACCCGCATGGGCGAACTGGCTACCCGCAGTGGTACCCAGCTGCCCTACTCCATCAATACCCCCTATCGCAACACCATTCCAGTGACCAAGGAAGCCCATATGCCGGGCGACCTGTTCATGGAGCGGCGTATCCGCTCCCTGGTTCGCTGGAACGCCCTGGCGATGGTCATGCGCGCCAACCTCAAGGATCCGGATCTGGGTGGCCACATCTCCACCTTCGCTTCCAGCGCCACCCTCTATGACATCGGCTTCAACTATTTCTGGAAGGCGCCCAACGAAGAGCACGGCGGCGACCTGATCTACTACCAGGGCCATGCCTCCCCCGGCGTCTACGCCCGTGCCTTCCTGGAAGGCCGCCTCTCCGAAGACCAGATGAACAACTTCCGTCAGGAAGTGGACGGCAAGGGCCTGTCGAGCTACCCGCACCCGCACCTGATGCCTGACTTCTGGCAGTTCCCGACCGTCTCCATGGGTCTGGGTCCGATCACCGCCATCTACCAGGCCCGCTTCATGAAGTACCTGGAGAACCGCGGCTACATCCCCGCAGGCAAGCAGAAGGTCTGGTGCTTCATCGGTGACGGCGAGTGCGACGAGCCGGAAACCCTGGGCGCCATCTCCCTGGCCGGCCGCGAGAACCTCGACAACCTGATCTTCGTCATCAACTGCAACCTGCAGCGCCTCGACGGCCCGGTACGTGGCAACGGCAAGATCGTCCAGGAACTGGAAGGCATCTTCCGTGGCGCCGACTGGAACGTCACCAAGGTCCTCTGGGGCCGCATGTGGGATCCGCTGTTCGCCCGCGACACCGAAGGTCGCATGCAGCAACGCATGGACGCCGTGGTCGACGGTGAATACCAGAACTACAAGGCCAAGGACGGTGCCTATGTGCGCAAGCACTTCTTCGGCGCCAATCCCGAGCTGCTCAAGATGGTCGAGGACCTATCCGACGACGAGATCTGGAAGCTCAACCGTGGCGGTCACGACCCCTACAAGGTCTATGCGGCCTACCACCAGGCGGTCAACCACAAGGGCCAGCCCACCGTCATCCTGGCCAAGACCATCAAGGGCTACGGCACCGGTGCGGGCGAAGCCAAGAACACCGCGCACAACACCAAGAAGGTCGATGTGGAGTCGCTGAAGAAATTCCGCGATCGCTTCGACATCCCGCTGAACGACTCCCAGCTCAGCGAGCTGCCCTTCTATCGTCCGGCCGACGACAGCGCCGAGATGAAGTACCTGATGGGTCGCCGCGAGTCCCTGGGCGGTCACCTGCCCCAGCGTCGCGCCCGTAGCCTGAGCATCCCCACCCCGCCCCTGGAAACCCTGAAGGCAGTACTGGACGGTTCCGGCGATCGCGAGATCTCCACCACCATGGCTTTCGGCCGCATCCTGTCGCAACTGGTCAAGGACAAGGACCTGGGCAAGCGCATCGTGCCCATCCTCGCCGACGAGGCCCGTACCTTCGGCATGGAAGGCATGTTCCGCCAGTTGGGCATCTACTCGCCCCACGGCCAGCTCTATGAGCCGGTCGACCGCGACCAGGTGATGTACTACCGCGAAGAGAAGGACGGCCAGATCCTCCAGGAAGGCCTCAACGAGGCCGGCGCCATGTCCTCCTTCATCGCCGCCGGTACCGCCTACAGCAACTACAACCAGCCCATGCTGCCGGTCTACATCTTCTATTCGATGTTCGGCTTCCAGCGGATCGGCGACCTGGCCTGGGCGGCAGGCGATGCCCAGACCCGCGGCTTCCTGCTGGGCGGCACCTCCGGGCGTACCACCCTCAACGGTGAAGGCCTGCAGCACGAGGACGGCCACAGCCACATCCTGGCCGGCACCATCCCCAACTGCCGCAGCTACGATCCCACCTACGCCTACGAGCTGGCGGTGATCATGCGCGAAGGCATCCATCAGATGATGGAACTGCAGCAGAGCGTTTTCTACTACATCACCGTGATGAACGAGAACTACCAGCAGCCGGCCATGCCGCAGGGTGTCGAAGACGGCATCATCAAGGGCATGTACCTGCTGGAAGAAGAGCAGGGCGACTTCAAGCACCGCGTCCAGCTGCTGGGCTCGGGCACCATCCTCAACGAGGTCCGCGCTGCCGCGAGCCTGCTGCGCGAGATGGGCGTCGGCGCCGACATCTGGAGCGTCACCAGCTTCAACGAACTGCGCCGTGAAGGCCTGGCCGTGGATCGCTGGAACCGCCTGCACCCGCTGGAAGAGCGCCGCCTGACCTACGTCGAGCAGTGCCTGGGCGAGCGCCAGGGCCCGGTCATCGCGTCCACCGACTACATGAAGCTGTTCGCCGACCAGATCCGCCAGTGGGTCCCCACCGAATTCCAGGTGCTGGGTACCGACGGCTTCGGTCGCAGCGACAGCCGCAAGAAGCTGCGTGATCACTTCGAGGTCGACCGCCGCTGGGTCGCCGTCGCCGCTCTGCAGGCGCTGGCCAACCAAGGCAAGCTCGAACGCAAGGTCGTGGCTGATGCCATCACCAAGTTCGGCATCGACACCGAGAAGCGCAATCCCCTGGATTGCTGATGCGGCACACGGATAAGAGGAAACAACTGTGAGCGAGACCATCCGCGTACCCGACATCGGCAGTGGCGACGGCGAAGTCATCGAGCTGCTGGTAAAGGTCGGCGATACCGTCGAGGCCGAACAGAGCCTGGTGGTGCTGGAGTCCGACAAGGCCAGCATGGAGATCCCGGCCCCCAAGGCCGGCAAGATCGCCGCCCTGCACATCAAGGTCGGCGATACCCTCAAGACCGGTGATCTGCTGATCGACCTGGAAGGCGAGGACGCCGCCTCTGGCAGCGAGCCCGCCGCCGAGCCCAAGGCCGAGTCCAAGCAGACCCAGGTCGAGGAAAGCGAAACCCCGACGCCGGCCGGCGACGAGGACGCTTCGGCGTCCGCCGGCGAAGGCGAGGCTCAGGAGATCCATGTCCCCGACATCGGCTCCAGCGGCAAGGCCAGCATCATCGAGGTGGCGGTCAAGCCCGGCGACACCATCGCCGCCGAGCAGACGCTGATCACCCTGGAATCCGACAAGGCCAGCATGGAAATCCCCTCCCCCGCCGCTGGCGTGGTGGAGAGCATTTCCGTCAAGGTCGGCGACGAAGTCGGCACCGGCGATCTGATCCTGGTGCTCAAGGGCGCCGCCAATGCCAAGCCGAGCAAGAGCGTCGAATCCAAGGCCAGCGACACGCCCGCCAAGGAAGCCGCCGAGCCGGAGCTGCACGAAGAAGCCGCCGCCGAGCCGGCCGGTGAGTCGGTCGAGGAGATCAAGGTCCCCGACATCGGCTCCACCGGCAGTGCCAACGTCATCGAGGTGCTGGTCAAGGCCGGTGACCAGGTCAAGGCCGAGCAGTCGCTGATCGTGCTGGAGTCCGACAAGGCCAGCATGGAAATCCCGGCGCCCAAGGCGGGCGTGGTGGAAAGCGTCGCGATCAAGGTCAATGACCAGGCCAAGACCGGCGATCTGATCCTGACCCTGAAGGTGGCTGGCGCCGCGCCCAAGCAGGCGGCCAAGCCGGCTGCCGGCAACACCGCTGCCAGCGCGCCGTCTGCCGAGAAGAAAGCCGAGGCTCCGGCCAAGGCCGCCGCACCCGCCAGCGCACCCGCTGCGGGCAAGGGCAAGAAGGTCCATGCCGGTCCAGCCGTGCGCATGGTCGCCCGCGAGTTCGGCGTCGACCTGGGCGAGGTGACCCCGACCGGTCCCAAGGGTCGTATCCTCAAGGAAGACGTCCAGGCCTACGTCAAGGATCAGCTGCAGAAGAGCAAGGCGGCTCCGGCCGCGGCTGCAGGCGCCACCGGTGGTGCCGGCATCCCGCCGATCCCTACCGTGGACTTCAGCAAGTTCGGCGAGATCGAAGAGGTGCCGATGACGCGCCTCATGCAGGTCGGTGCCAACAACCTGCATCGCAGCTGGCTGAACGTGCCCCACGTGACCCAGTTCGACCAGTCCGACGTGACCGATCTGGAAGCCTTCCGGGTCGGCCAGAAAGCCGTCGCGGAAAAGGCCGGCGTCAAGCTGACCATCCTGCCGTTCCTGCTCAAGGCCTGTGCCCATGTGCTCAAGGAACTGCCGGACTTCAACGCCTCCCTGGCCCCCAGCGGCAAGGCGGTGATCCGCAAGAAGTACGTGCATATCGGCTTCGCCGTGGACACCCCGGACGGCCTGCTGGTCCCGGTCATCCGCAACGTCGACCAGAAGAGCCTCCTGCAACTCGCTGCCGAAGCCGCCCAGCTGGCGGAAAAGGCGCGGACCAAGAAGCTCAGCGGCGACGACATGCAGGGTGCCTGCTTTACCATCTCCAGCCTGGGTCACATCGGCGGCACCGGCTTCACGCCGATCGTCAATGCCCCGGAAGTGGCGATCCTCGGCGTGTCCAAGGCCAGCATGCAGCCGGTCTGGGATGGCAAGGCCTTCCAGCCACGCCTGATGCTGCCGCTGTCGCTGTCCTATGATCACCGCGTGATCAACGGGGCCGCCGCAGCGCGCTTCACCAAGCGTCTGGGCGATCTGCTGGCGGAAATCCGCGGATTGCTGCTGTAAGCCGCCACAGGACGGTAACGGGATCCCGCTACCGTCCTCTGATGTAGATCGGAAACCCCGCTTTTGCGGGGTTTCTGCTGTCAGATCAACCGAAAGATGCAGGAAAAAGGTAGGATAAGCGCCTCGTAGCGCCGCCCCTTGCACGCGCCGGGCCCTATCGGGCAACCTTGTCAGCTATCCCAGAGCGCTGGCGAGGCGGAGAGGAAAAGGATTAATGATTTGTCTGTCCTTTCCGATAAACCCAGGACATCTTTCCGTCTTCACAAGGACGCGGACCCTCGCATGAGTATTCACTCCGATGCTGCCGATGCTGCGGTAGCCGATCAGGCGGGCGCGCTCGGCGCTCCTGCCCGATTGGGCTTGCTGCGTTTCGAGCGTCTGAATGAAGCCTCCTGGGCGATGCTCTATCTCGACCCCCGCTGTGAAACCAGCCTTGGCCTGCCCGCGCAGGCGCTCTGCTCGCTCATCGAATCTCCCTATGCCAGCCTGATGGAGCCCAGCGTTCGCCATCGGCTGCACGAAGACATCCAGCTGCAGCTCGCCGAACACGGCAGCTACCAGGTGCGTTACCTGTTCCATTCCACCAGCGTGCCCTGTGAGGTCATCGAAGTCGGCGAAAGCTTGCAGCGCCATGGCCGACCGCTGTTGCGCGGCTACCTGCTGCGGGTCGTCAGCGATGATGCGGTGAATGGTGAATGGGAAGCCCATACCCTGGCCCTGCGCTCGACCCTGTCGCTGCTGCAGGAAAGTAACGATCACAGCCAGCAGCGCCTGGCGATGGCCCAGGCGCGCCAGCGCCTGCTGCTCGGCCTGTCCCGTCTGGCACTGCGCCAGGAAGCGGTCAACGACGAGCTCGTGCAACTGCTACGCACCGAGGGCCCGACCGCCTTCGCCGTCGACGAGATCGGCCTGTGGCGCTACGAGGGCAATGGCCTGGTCACCCTGTGCCAGGAAGGGCGCCTGCCAACCCTGTGCAGCGATCACCGCCGCCGGCTGCGCGAGCAGGGCGTGATCGAGGACGCCAGCCAGGTCTTGCAGGCGCCCCATACCGCGGGCGGAACGGCTTTGGATGTGGCCTTGCTGCTGGAGGATCAGCTGGTTGGGCTGCTCAGCCTGAGACGAGATCGGCCGGCCACCTGGGAAGCCGAGGATGTCGCCTTCGCCCGCGGCCTGGCCGAATGCCTGGCGATCCTCATCCAGCAGCCGGACAGCCCGCCCGAGACCCTCCATCCGCTTACCCGGGTGATGCAGGCCAGCGCCGATGCCTTCCTGCTACTGGATGCCGAAGGCCGCCTGGAGCATGCCACGGACAGCTTCGCCCGCATCACCGGCTATCCCATCGGCAAGCTCCAGGGCCTGCTCATCGAGTCCCTGCCAGCCTTGGAAAACTGGAGCGAACTGCTCTACGAAGCCTGGGAGCGCCTGTCTCGCCAAGATAGCTGGCAAGGGGAAATGCGCTGCTATCGCCGTGACGGCGAGACCTACTGGGGCCAGCTGTCGATTTCCAAGATCCAGCAGCCCAATGGCGACCTGCAGGGCTATCTCGGCATCTTCCAGGACACCAGCAAGACCCGCTTCGCCCAGCAGCACAACGACCAACTGGTGTTTCGCGACAGCCTCACCGGCCTGGCCAATCGCAGCCACTTCATCGCCCGGCTGGAGGCGCGCCTGGAGCAATCCAATCCAGGTCAGGAGCACTCGCTGCTGCTGGTGGACGTCGACAACTTCAAGAGGGTTAACGACAGCCTAGGCCATCGCATCGGCGATCAGCTGCTGGTCGGTCTGGCCCGGCGCCTGCGCAGTGCCCTGGGCAAGGGCGCACTGATCGCCCGCATCGCTAGCAACGAGTTCGCCGTGTTGCTCGAGGGCATGGATGCGGTCGCCGCTACCGTCTTGGCCCACGACACCCTGGTATCTCTGGATCCGCCGCTCTATGTGGAAGGCCACCCCACCCTGATCAGTTGCTCGATCGGCCTGACCACCGCACGGCCGCACGAAACCGATCCGCAGACCCTGATCAAGCATGCCGGTCTCGCCCTGCACCGCGCCAAGGCCAAAGGCGGCCATCAGGTCCAGGTGTTCACCGAGGCACTGATCGCCGAGGCCAGCAACAAGCTGTTCGTGCAGAACAACCTGCGTCGCGCCCTGGAGCAGAACGAGCTGCTGGTGCACTACCAGCCCAAGGTCTGCCTGAAGCGCGCCAAGCTGCTGGGCCTGGAAGCCCTGATTCGCTGGCAGCACCCGGAAAAGGGCATGATCCGCCCCGATCAGTTCATCAGCATCGCCGAGGAAACCGGGCTCATCGTGCCCATCGGCAAGTGGATCATCCGGGAGGTCTGCCGCCAGTTGCACCGTCTCGACGCCGCCGGCTTCGACGATCTCCAGATCGCCATCAACCTGTCGCCCAAGCAGTTCACCGATCCCGATCTGGTGCAGTCCTTCGTCACCATCCTCGACGAGGAAGGCATCGCCCCCGAGCGCCTGGAGCTGGAGCTGACCGAAAGCCTGTTGCTGGACGCCACTGACGCCACCCGTAACACCCTCGAAGCCCTCAAGCGCCTGGGCATGAGCCTGGCGATGGACGACTTCGGCACCGGTTATTCGTCGCTCAGCTACTTGAAAAAATTCCCCATCGACATCATCAAGATCGACAGGAGTTTCATCAAGGACATTCCGGACAACCAGGACGACATGGAAATCACCTCCGCGGTGATCGCCATGGCCCACAACCTGCGCCTGCAGGTGGTTGCCGAGGGCATCGAGACGACCGAACAGCTGGCTTTCCTGCGCCATCATCGTTGCGATATCGGCCAGGGCTACCTGTTCGACAAGCCTATTCCGGCCGACCAGCTCGACGCCGCCCTGGCGCGTTATCTGCCGACCCGCTGAGTCGCCGGGTGGCTAGACCCTGCCGCGACGATTTTGCGTACACTGAGCTTTTCGCCTGGCCTTTTCCCACGAGGTATCCCATGGTCCTGCGTTCCGAAATTCTGACCAAGAAGACCCATCTGCCCGCCGCCGAGCAGGCGCTGCCTGGCCGGGCGACGGCCATGACCGTCCCCGCGGCCCATTTCGTCAACGGCAATCCGCTGCAAGGCCCCTTCCCTGCCGGCCTGCAGAGCCTGGTGGTGGGCATGGGCTGCTTCTGGGGCGTCGAGCGGCGTTTCTGGCAACAGCCGGGTGTCTGGACCACCGCGGCCGGTTACGCGGGCGGCCATACCCCCAACCCGACCTACGAAGAGGTGTGCTCCGGCCTGACTGGTCATACCGAGGTGGTGCTGGTGGTGTTCGACCCGGCCCAGACCTCGCTGGAAGCCCTGCTGAAGATCTTCTGGGAGGCCCATGATCCGACCCAGGGCATGCGCCAGGGCAACGACGTCGGCACCCAGTATCGTTCGGCGCTGTACTACGTCGACGACAGCCAGCGTGAAGTCTTCGAAGCCAGCCAGGCCGCCTTCCAGGCCCAGTTGGCCGAGGCCGGCTATGGCGAGATCACCACCGAGATCGCCCCGCTACCGCCTTTCTACTATGCCGAGGCCTATCACCAGCAGTATCTGGCGAAAAACCCCAACGGCTACTGCGGCCTGGCCGGCACCGGCGTCTGCCTGCCGCCCAGCCTGGCGGTCTGATCCCGAGCCGCTCCGGCGACTCTCTCTGTTGGGCTTCGGCGATAGAGCCGCCTCAACCCAACCTACGCCAAGCTGTCTCGTAGGTTGGGTTGAGTGCAGTGAAGCCCAACCCTCTACGCTCGGCAATGCCATTGGGCTTCGGCGCAGAGCCGCCCCAACCCAGCCTACGCCAAGTTGTTCTCGTAGGTTGGGTTGAGCGCAGCGAAGCCCAACAGCGCCGGGCCTCGCTATTCCGCGACCAGCCAGTCCAGCCGCCAGCTGCCTTCGCCCTGGGCCAGATGCTCAGCCAGCCAGGGCAGCAATTCGCGCAGCTCCTCTTCCAAGCCCCAGGGCGGGTTGACGATGGCCAATCCTGAACCGTTGAGCCGCGTGGGATCGTCCGCCGCGCGGATCAGCAACTCGGCGCTCAACAGCTTGGGCGCACCGCTGGCTTGCAACCCTGCATAGAAACGCCTGAGCTGACGGCGGTCCTTGATCGGATACCAGAGCGCGATCACCGTCTGGCGCATCCGGCCGATGGCCTCCTGCACCGCCTTGACGCAGCGTTCCAGCTCATCGGCCTTCTCGAAGGGCGGATCGATCAACAGCAGCGCCCGGCGTTCGGGAACCGGCAGCAGCGCCCGCGGCAGCAGCCACCCATCCTTCTGATGCACCGCCACCCGGCGATCACCCGCCATGTTTTCCTTGAGCAGCTGACCATCCTCGGGGTGCAGCTCGTTGAGCAGCAGACGATCCTGGGGTCTCAAGGCCTGGCGCATCAGCTCGGGCGAACCGGGGTAGTAGCGCAAGGCGTCACCGGTATTGAGCGCCGCCACCGCCTCACGATAGCCAACGAACGCTGCGGGTACGGACTCCAAGGCCCAGAGCCGGCCGATGCCCTCGCGCCATTCGTCGGTACGACTGGCCTGATCGCCAGCCAGGTCATAGCGACCAACACCGGAATGGCTGTCGAGATAGGCGAAAGGGGTCTCCTTGCGCGCCAGCAGAGCGGCCAGGCGCAACAGGGTGGCGTGCTTGAAGACGTCGGCATGGTTGCCGGCATGAAAGGCGTGTCGGTAATTCATGGGATACTCCAGCGTCAGCCCTACAGTGTACCGCCTTCCTTCGCCCCAGGCGGCGCTGCGCTTTGACACCCTGGCTGCCCAGCGGGTTAAATCCCCAGGTTGTTCAATTCTTTGCCTTAGGAGTCACGCTTGGACGCCGTCACCATCAACAGCTTGTTCTTGATCGGTGCGGTGCTGATCGGCCTGTCGATTCTGGTCAGCTCGATTTCTTCGCGCGTCGGCATCCCGATCCTGGTGATCTTCCTGGTGGTCGGCATGTTCGCCGGCGTCGACGGTCCCGGTCACATCGCCTTCGACAACTACCCGATGGCCTACCTGGTGGGCAACCTGGCGCTGGCGGTGATCCTGCTCGACGGCGGCATGCGCACCCGGGTGTCAAGCTTCCGGGTAGCGCTCTGGCCGGCGCTGTCACTGGCGACGGTGGGGGTGATGATTACCACCGGCCTGACCGGCCTGGCCGCGGCCTGGCTGTTCGACCTCAGCCTGCTGCAGGGCCTGCTGATCGGTGCCATCGTCGGCTCCACCGATGCCGCGGCGGTGTTTTCCCTGCTCGGAGGGCGCGGCCTCAACGAGCGGGTCACCGCGACCCTGGAAATCGAATCCGGCAGCAATGACCCCATGGCGGTATTTCTCACCGTCACCCTGATCGAGATGCTCGCCAGCGGCGAGAGCGGCTTCACCTGGAGCCTGCTCGGCCACTTCGTCAGCGAATTCGCCATCGGCGGCATCATCGGCCTGGGGGGTGGCTGGCTGCTGCTGCAGCTGATCAACCGCATCCACCTCGCCGACGGCCTCTATCCCCTGCTGGCCATCAGCGGTGGCCTGCTGGTCTTCGCCCTGACCAACACCGTTCATGGCAGCGGCATCCTCGCGGTGTACCTGGCGGGCCTGCTGATGGGCAATCGACCAATCCGCAGCCGCCACGGCATGCTGCACATGCTCGACGGCATGGCCTGGCTCGCGCAGATCGGCATGTTCCTGGTGCTGGGCCTGCTGGTGGAGCCGCACAACCTGCTACCCATCGCCCTGCCCGCCCTGGGCCTGGCGCTATGGATGATCCTGGTCGCCCGCCCGCTGTCGGTGGCGATCGGCCTGCTGCCCTTCCGCGCCTTCCATGATCGCGAAAAGGCCTTTATCGCCTGGGTCGGCCTGCGCGGTGCGGTGCCCATCATCCTCGCGGTGTTCCCGATGATGGCCGGGCTGCCCCAGGCCCAGCTGTTCTTCAACGTGGCCTTCTTCATCGTGCTGGTGTCGCTGCTGGTACAGGGTTCCAGCCTGCCGCTGGCAGCCAAGCTGCTC
Organism: Pseudomonas sp. VMV1; assembly: GCF_056790235.1. Classification (NCBI taxonomy): domain Bacteria; kingdom Pseudomonadati; phylum Pseudomonadota; class Gammaproteobacteria; order Pseudomonadales; family Pseudomonadaceae; genus Pseudomonas; species Pseudomonas sp. VMV1. The sequence continues at coordinate 349,029 of NZ_JBXGSE010000004.1, read as the reverse complement.
AAGGTGACGGTACCGCCGGAGCCGGCGCCCTTCTCCCGCGCCGGGTTGCAGGTCCATCCCACCAGCGAATGGGAGCTCTTCATCTACCGCCTGGGTGCCGAGAAATGGTGCATCGGCGCCGCCCTGCGCGAGCTGAAGATGCCCGAAGGCACCCGTATCGCCGCCTTGTTCCGCGGCGAGACGCTGCTGCACCCGTCTGGTAGTACCACCCTGGAAGCCGGTGACATCCTTTGCGTAGTCGGTCATGAACATGACCTGCCGGCCCTGGGACGTCTGTTCAGTCAGGCGCCGCAACAGACCCAGAGATTCTTCGGCGACTTCGTCCTCGAAGCCGATGCCGAACTCAGCGCAGTGGCGGCCCTGTATGGCCTGCAACTGGGCAGCGTGGACGGCAATCAGCGCCTCGGCAGCTTCATCACCCACGAAATCGGCGGCGAACCCATCGTCGGCGACCTGGTGGAATGGAACGGCCTGGTGTGGATCGTCGCAGCCATCGAGAACAAGCGCGTGCGCAAGGTCGGGGTGAAGTTTCCGGAGGGTCGCAGCAGCGGGCCCGCGCTCTTTCTTTAACGGTGGATGAACGGGGTTCGCGGCTTGGCGGGCGCCGTCTTGCACCTCAGGCAGCCTGGCTTTAACCTCGCGCCTTTCCACTGCCCGACGCCTGCCGCATGCACCGCCTGCCCGCTCTGCTTCGCGCCGCTGCTCTCTGCGGCTGCCTGTTCGCCCTTCCCGCCGTGGCCCAGGATTCCGGGCCACCCGATGCGCAGCAGGTTCAGCAGAACCTGAATGGTCTGGCCGATCGCAAGCTGCCCGCTGCCGAGCAGAGCGCCGCCCAGGACAATCTGCAGCAGACGCTGAAGCTGCTCGATCAGCGGGATCAGTACGTCAAGCAACTGGCCGATCTACGCCAGCAATTGGCGCAGGCACCCCAGCAGACCAAGGATGCCCAACGGCAACTGGCGCGGCTGCGCGCCGAGCCGATCAAGCCAGCCGAGCAACGCTATGCCGGCGCCACGCCCCAGGTCCTGGAACAGCGGCTGAGCGAGACCAGCCTGGCGCTCAACAGCGTGCAGGATGACCTCAACGCGGCCAACAGCCTGGTGATCAATGCCCAGACCCGGCCCGAGCGCGCCCAGGTCGACATCGCCAACCTGCAGACCCGCCTGCAGCAGATCGCCGATCAACTCAAGAGCGGCCGCGAGAACGCCAAGCCCCTGACCGCCGAACGGCGCAGCCAATTGCTGGCGGAGCAGGCAGCCGCCAGCGCCCAGATTCAGCTGCTGCGCCAGGAGCTGGCCGGCAACAGTGTCCTGCAGGATCTGGGCGCCGCTCGCCGCGAACTCTTCACCGAGCAGGTCAAGCGTTACGAGCAGGAGACCCTGGACCTGCAGACGCTGATCAGTGGCAAGCGCCGCCAGCAGTCGGAAAAGACCCTGGCCGAGGCCTCCCGCGAGTCTCAGGAGACCGCCGGGGACGATGTGCTGTCCCAGGAGACCGGGCTCAACCTGCAGCTGTCCGACTACCTGCTGAGGGCCACCGACCGACTCAACGACCTCAACCGGCGCAATCTCGAGTCTCGCCAGCAGCTGGATCAGCTCAAGCAGACCTCCGAGAACATGGAGCAGCAGATTGGCGTGCTCAAGGGCAGCGTGCTGCTGTCCAAGCTGCTCTACCAGCAACGCGCGGCCCTGCCTTCGGTCAAGGTCAACAAGGATCTCACCGACGATATCGCCGACCTGCGTCTCTACCAGTTCGAACTCAATCAGCAACGCGCCCAGATTGCCAATCCGGAAGGCTACGTCGCCACCCTGCTGGCCCAGCAGCCGCCGGAAAAGGCCACACCACAACTGCGCCAACAGCTGCTCGAATTGCTCCGGACCCGTACCGAACTGCAGGAGCGCCTCAACACCGAACTCAATGCGCTGCTCAGCGAGTCCATCGATCTGCAACTCAACCAGCGGCAGTTGCAGGGCACCATCAGCAGCCTGCGCAGCACCCTCGACGAGCAGATGTTCTGGATTCCCAGCAACAAGCCGCTGGACTGGAACTGGGTGAAGACCGCGCCGGGCAAGCTGATGCAGCAGCTGCGTGATGTTCCCTGGGCTTCCAGCGTCCATGAACTCTATGTCGGCCTGGCCGAACGGCCGCTGCTGCTGCTGCCGCTGGTCCTGGCCTTCGCTACCCTGATCTGGCAGCGCCCGCGGCTCTATGCACGGGTCAGCAAGCTCAATCAGGACATCGGCCACTATCAGCGCGACAGCCAGCTGCACACGCCCCAGGCCATTCTGCTCACCATCCTGCTCGGCCTACCGGCGAGCCTGGTGCTCTGGCTGGGCGGGGTGACCCTGGAAGGTGACCAACGCGGGGTCAACGCTGCCATCGGCGCGGCGCTGCTGGAGATCGCCGCTGGCTGGCTGGTGTTCTACACGGTGTATCGCCTGCTGGCCTCTGGCGGCGTGGCCGAAACCCACTTCCGCTGGGCCCGACCCCAGGCACAGTCCCTGCGGCGGCTGGTCAGGCGCGTGGGGTTGCTGGCCCTGGCACTCATGGCGGTGGTGGCCATCGCCGAGCGCCAGCTGGCGGGGCTGGCCGACGATGTCCTGGGCATCCTCATCGTCCTGGTCGCCTATGCCAGTCTGGCCTGGATGCTGGGTCGCTCCCTGCTCAACGCCACGGCTCGCGAGCGCCTGCCCTTCTTCCGCCTGCTGCTCGGCCTGATGATCACCGCCATCCCGGCCGTGCTGTTCTTCGCCGTGCTGTTCGGCTACTACTACACCGCGCTCAAGCTCACTGACCGCCTGGTGGACACCCTCTATGTGCTGATGGCCTGGATCATCCTCGAAGCGACCCTGGCCCGCGGTCTGAGCGTGGCCGCACGGCGCCTGGCCTACCAGCGCGCCATCCAGAAACGCCAGGCCCAGCAGGAAGACGCCGAGGGCGTCGAGGTGGTGCAGGAGCCGACCCTGGACATGGAGCAGGTCAACCAGCAGTCCTCGCGCCTGCTGCGCCTGACCCTGCTGCTGGCCTTCCTCGGCGTGCTCTACCTGGTCTGGGCCGACGTGGTGGCGGTATTCTCCTACCTCGACAACGTCACCCTCTACCAGTACACCAGCGGTACCGGCGCCGCCGCCACCCAGGTGCCCCTGACGCTGCGGGTGTTCATCATCGCCCTGGTGATCGCCGGTCTCACCGTCGCCCTGGCGCGCAACCTGCCCGGCCTGCTGGAGGTGCTGGTGCTCTCGCGCCTGAACCTGGCCCAGGGCAGCGCCTACGCCACCACCACCCTGCTGTCCTACGTGATCGTCGGCTTTGGCACCGTTACCACCCTGGCGACCCTCGGGGTGAGCTGGGACAAGCTGCAGTGGCTGGCCACGGCCCTCTCGGTCGGTCTGGGTTTCGGCTTGCAGGAGATCTTCGGTAACTTCATCTCTGGCCTGATTATTCTCTTCGAGCGCCCGGTACGCGTTGGCGACCTCATCACCATCGGCAACGTGACCGGTACGGTAAACAAGATCCGTATCCGCGCCACCCACATCACCGACGCCGATCGCAAGTCGGTGGTGGTACCGAACAAGACCTTCGTCACCAGTCAGCTGATCAACTGGACGCTGACCGACACCGTCACCCGCATCGTGCTGACCTTCGGCGTCAATCGCGGCAGCGATCTGGCCGAGGCGCAGCGCCTCATCATGCAGGCGGTCAAGGAGAATCCGCGGGTGCTGCACGACCCCGAGCCCTCGCTGTACGTCACCCAGTACGGCGCCAGCACCCTGGACCACGAATTGCGCATCTATGTGCGCGAACTGGGCGATCGCAGCGCCGCCACCGATGAGCTGATCCGCCGGGTCGACCAGCTGTTGCGCGAGGCCGGCATCAACCTGCTGTCCACGCCGCAAATGGAGATCACCCTGAAGAATCGTCATGGCGCGGAGAAACAACTGGGCAAAAAGCCTCTCCTACCTGAAGGGGATGCCCAGCAGGAGGCCGAGGATCCCAAGCCATCCAAGGCCTGACGGCCCCTGCACGGACATCTCGGGACACCCATGAAACAGCTGCTAGACCTGACCTTCGACAACAGATTCGCCCGCCTGGGCGATGACTTCTCCACCCGCATCGATCCCCGGCCGCTGGACGATCCGCGGCTGGTGGTCGCCTCGCCCACGGCCCTGGCCTTGCTGGACCTGGATCCAGCGGTGGCCGAGACGCCCGAGTTCACCCAGGTGTTCGCTGGCGCCCAGCTCTGGGACAGCGCCGAACCCCGGGCCATGGTCTATTCCGGCCACCAGTTCGGTTCCTACAACCCGCGCCTGGGCGACGGTCGCGGCCTGCTGCTGGGCGAAGTGGTGAACGCGCGTGGCGAGCACTGGGACCTGCACCTCAAGGGCGCCGGCCTCACGCCCTTCTCGCGCATGGGCGACGGCCGCGCCGTGCTGCGCTCGTCGATCCGCGAATTCCTGGCGTCGGAAGCCCTGCACGCCCTGCAGATCCCGACGACCCGCGCCCTCTGCGTGATCGGCTCCTCCACCCAGGTGGTGCGCGAGCGGTTGGAAACCGGCGCCACCCTGCTGCGCATGGCCCCCAGCCACGTGCGCTTCGGCCACTTCGAGTACTTCTACTACACCCGCCAGCATCAGTTGCTGGAACAACTCGGCGAGCATGTGCTGGCCGCGCACTTCCCCGAACTGCTAGCCACCCCCGAGCCCTGGGCGGCGATGTTCCGCGAAGTGGTCGAACGCAACGCCCGGCTGATCGCCCATTGGCAGGCCTATGGCTTCTGCCATGGGGTGATGAACACCGACAACTTCTCGATCCTGGGCCTCACCTTCGACTTCGGTCCCTTCGCCTTCCTCGACGACTTCGACGCCCAGTTCATCTGCAACCATTCCGATCACACCGGGCGCTACTCCTATAGCAACCAGGTGCCCATCGCCCACTGGAATCTGGCGGCCCTGGCCCAGGCGCTGACGCCCAAGGTGGCGGTCGAGACGCTGCAGGAGAGCATCGCGCTCTTCCTGCCGTTGTATCAGGCGCACTACCTGGATCTGATGCGCCGCCGCCTGGGCCTGCAGGAAGGCCGGGAGGAAGACCAGGAGCTGGTCGAACGTCTGCTCGCCCTGATGCAGCAGGGCGGTGTGGACTATCACCTGTTCTTCCGCCACCTGGGCGAAGACGAACCTGCCGCCGCCCTCGCCCGGGTGCGCGAAGACTTCATCGACCTGCGTGGCTTCGACGACTGGAGCCAGGCCTATCGCGCCCGGCTGGACGCCGAAGGCGGCACGACGGCGGAGCGGACTGCCCGCATGAACGCGGTCAATCCGCTGTACGTGCTGCGCAACTACCTGGCGCAGCAGGCCATCGAGAAAGCCGAAGCGGGAGACTACAGCGAGGTGCGGCTGCTGCACGAGGTGCTGTCGCGCCCCTTCGAGGCCCAGCCAGGACGCGAGCGCTTCGCCCAGCGGCCACCGGACTGGGGCAAGCACCTGGAGATCAGCTGCTCGTCTTGAAGTCCGGCTCCAGCCAGGCGCCGTGCCTCAGGCGCCGTTGACCTGGAAGACGTGCCGCAGATAGTGCAGGAAGTCCGGCTCACCGCCCTGGGCCTTGCCCGGGGCATCGGAGATCTTCGCCACCGGCTGACCGTTGCAGCGGCTCATCTTGAGCACCATGTTCATCGGCTGCACCCCGGGAATGTCACAGGTGAAATGGGTGCCGATGCCAAAGCTCACGTTGATCCGCTCGCGCAGGGCGCGGAACAGGGCGAGGGCCTTTTCCAGATTGAGTGAATCGGAGAACACCAGGGTCTTGGTCAAGGGATCTATGCCCAGCTGCTGATAGTGGGCGATGGCCTTTTCCGCCCACTGCAGAGGATCGCCGCTGTCGTGGCGCAGGCCGTCGAACAGCTTGGCGAAGTAGAGATCGAAATCGCGCAGAAAGGCTTCCATGGTGATGGTATCGGTCAGAGCGATGCCAAGCTGACCGCGATACTCGCGCACCCAGCAATCAAGGGCGGCGATCTGGCTGTCGATCAGGCGCGGCCCCAGTTGCTGGTGCGCCATCAGCCATTCATGAGCCATGGTCCCCAGGGGCGCCACGCCCAGCTTCCACGCCAAGTGGACATTGCTGGTGCCAACGAAGCGCCCGGGAAAGTCGTCCCTCAGGCTGCGCACCACCATTTCCTGTACGCCATAGGAGAAACGCCGCCGGGTACCGAAGTCGGCCATCTTGAATTCGGCCAACTCGTCGGCACCCGCCTCCCGTGCCAGCCAGTCGAACTTGCGATAGAGCTGATCCTGGGCCACCTGCAGCGGCAGGTCGGCATGGCGCTGGCGATTGCGCACCTCGCTGATCAGCGCCAGGATTGGCACTTCGAACAGGATCAGGTGCAGCCAGGGGCCTTTCAGGGTCAGGGTGAAGCGCCCTTCTTCTTCCCCCAGGAATACATAGGAGGGATTGAAACGAAACAGCCGCAGGAAGCGGATGAAGTCGGGCGTGATGAAGGGAATGCGCTCGAGAAAGGCCAGCTGGCTGTCGCTAATGGCGACATCGGCGAGGGCATCGATCTCGGCCTGGATGGCCGCATGATAGGGCCGCAGGTCTTCGTCGTTGCGGCAGCGGAAGGCCCACTCGACTTCCGCATTGGGGTAGTTGTGCAGGACGGCCTGCATCATGGTGAGCTTGTAGAAATCGGTGTCCAGCAGGCTTTGCACGGCCTGCTCGGAAAAACTATCGGCCATCATTGGCGGGGCTCGGCAGCTAATTGGTCAATCGACAGCATGCCGAACTTGCCAGGCAAGCGAAAGGCGCTTGACCGCCTGGGGGCCTAGCGGTTGTGCGTCTGGGTCATGCCGAAGAGGAACAGCAGCAGATCCTGGCTACCGGTGCTGGAGCTAGTGAGGGTCCGAGCAACTGGCGTCTGACAATATTCCAGGCCTTCGCTACCCACGACCACGGCCGCCGGTCGCAACCAGCTCGCATAGGCCAACGTGGTGACCCCACAAAAGGCCGCCACCAGCAAACCTCGAGTAATTTGTGAAGTCATGGCTCCAACCCTCTGATTTTCCGTCCCAGCGCTTGGTGGTAACCGTAGAGCAGAGTTCGCCATTGCGCAGCGTTCCACGACGAATGGCGACGTAATTGCAGCATATCCCGACGAGCGGCCGTGTCTAGTGACAATCGCTGCCGGCATTTCTCCAGATCGAGCAGTGCCACGGAGAACTCCCGGCCTTCAGGGCCGGGCCGCTCGGCTACGAAAATATGCTTGGGATAGAGGCAACCATGCTGCCAGCGGTGCCGGTGCATGCGCGCCAGCACCTCGCCCAGGGTAGTCAGGAAGCGCTCGTGTTCGGCCTCGCTGAGCTGCTGGCCAGCGCCTTCGGCATACCAGTGATCGAGATCCTGATAGCCTTCCAGAGCGGCGCTCACCAATAGCGCGCGCCAGCCGCCCTGAGCATGCTGGGCATCGCAGAACAGCAATTCGGGGACCTGGATGCCCAGGTCGCGAAAGGCGATCAGCGCATCGCGCTCACGCAGGGCGGTAGGACGCCCCAGCGGATGGCGCAAGCTGCGATAGAGATGGCCGACCTGGCGCTTGACGTAAGCCAGAGTCCCGTCGGGCAGCTGCAGGCGCTGCACGCCGCTTTCTCCGCCACGACGCACGTTGGGGGCTTCCACCCAGTCACCCGCGGTGTTCCACCAACGATCGAAACCCTGTTCGCCTTGCGTCACGACGCCCATCAGCTGCCTCTCTTATTCTGAATAACCTCAATTGGCCTTGCGCAGGACGTAGACCCGCCACATGGCATAGCCCGGCAGGAAATCCAGGGCCCGGTCGACGACAAAGCCGGCCTGGGCGACTTCTGCCTCGAACTGGCTGCGCTCGACGATGAATCTGTTCTGGTAACCGCCACGATCGCGGCCCTGGGCCTGCCGACGGCGCTCAAGCGCCTGGCGGCGCCAGGCCTTGAAGTTGCCGTCTACCCATAGCGACAGAATGACGCTGTCGCGGGTCACCCGGTGAAACTCCTGCAGCAGCGCCAGACGGTCCGCTGATTCGCCCACATGGTGAAACAAACGCATACAGAAAATGCAATCTACAGAATTGTCGGACAGGTCGATAGCGAAAGCCGACGTCTGCAGCGCCTTTACCCGGGCCACGACTTCCGGAGGTTGCTGTTCACGGGCGGTGGCCAGCATGTTTTCCGAATAGTCGGCGCCAATGATCACGCGATTGCGCTTTTCTGCCAGCAGGGGCCAGAAGCGCCCGGCGCCGCTGGGCAGATCCAGCACCAGGTTGGGTTGGCCGGCGATGCTCAGGGCCTGGCGTGCCAGTTGCTGGTCACGCCAGTTGGACAGGCGGCGCGCCAGGCCATCCTGATGCTTCAGGAAGTACTGGCGGGCGTGGTCGGCATCGTACTTTTGCGAAAAAGGCAGGTCGATGGGCGCTTTCACGGCGGTGACTCCTGGGGAGTAAAGAGATGGCGCTACCCTACCCAGGCCGCTGTCAAACACCGGTCAAGCCTTTGTGAAAATTCTGTAATGCTAGGCCGCTATCCTGTCAGTGCCGAGAGAAATCTGGAAGCGGCACCCGCCCACGTCGCTGTCGCCCAACGCCACGCTCCAGCCCTGCAGCTGACAGATCCGCCGGACCAGCGACAGACCCAGCCCCAGGCCCTCGCCACGCCCCCCAGCGCCGCGCACGAAGGGCTGGAACATCGCCTCGCGCTGCTCTTCGGGAATGCCGATCCCGCTGTCTTCGACCACGAAGCCCGTAGGTCCGACCTGGAGGGCGATATAGCCGTGCTCGGTGTAGTGCAATGCATTGCGCAACAGATTGCTCATTACCGAGCGTAGGAAGGGCTCGTGCCAGAGATAGTGATCGGCCTCCGGCGCGACGCTCAGGCGCCATTGCAGACCCTTGGCCTCCACCAGCGCCTGCCACTCCGCCGTCTGCCGGCGCGCCACCGCGGCCAGGCTGGCCCGCGGCGCCTGGGTGTCGTTGTCGCCCTGGTTACGCGCGAGCGCCAGGAAGGTCTGTACCAGTTCCTGCATCTCCCGCCCGGCGCGGGTCATGCGCTCCAGTGGCCCCGTCGCTCGGGGGGGCAGATCGGGGGTAGCGGCCAGCAGTTCGCAAGAAGACTGGATCACCATCAGCGGGGTGCGCAGTTCGTGACTGACATCGCTGGTGAACAGCTGCTCCCGTGCCAAGGCGGCACGCAGGCGGTCGAAGGCATCGTCGAAGGCGGCGGCCAGCTCGCCCACTTCGTCCTTGGCGTAGTCCGGCGCCAGTGGTGGGGTGACGTCGAGAATCTGGTCACGGCGGCGCACCTGGCGGGCCAGGCGCACCACCGGAGCGATCACTCGCCGCGCCAGGGCCCAGCCGAGTAGCCAGGCCAGCGCCACGCTGATCAGGAAACCCACCAGCACCACCTTGTAGAGCAGTCGCTCACGCGCCTCGAAATCGCTCTGGTTCTGCAGCAGGACGAAGTGATTGCCCTCCAGCTCCGCCACATAGGCATAGAAATACTGCTGGTCTTCTTGCACCTCGCTGAAGCCTGGCGGCAGATCGCGCAGGTGGTCGGGCAACTGCGCCGTCTCGGCGAGGGGCACGAAATACAGGCGCATATCCGGATCCAGCACCGGCTGGCCGCCCCGGCGCATGTCGCGTTGCACCATGCGCTCCAGCTCGTTGTGCAGATCGGTGGAGATCAGCCGCTCCTCGACGGTGTGCACCACTGCGACGATGCCCAGGGAAAACACGCCACCGACCAGAAAGGTCATCAGCACGAAGGCGATGACGATCCGGCGTGACAGGCTCAGGTGATATTCCATGGCTAATCCTGCTCGACCAACTTGTAGCCCACCCCATGGATGGTGCGCAGCAACGGTTGCTCGAAAGGCTTGTCGATCACCTGCCGCAATTGGTGGACATGGCTGCGCAGGCTGTCGCTGTCAGGGTAGTCCTCCCCCCAGACCGCCTCTTCCAGGACCTCGCGACGCACCACGTGGGGACTCTTCTGCATCAGCAGGGCGAGAATCTTCAAGCCGATGGGATTGAGCTTGAGCGACTTGCCAGCGCGACTCACCTCCAGGGTGTCCAGGTCGTAGCTGAGATCGGCGACCTGCAGCTGGCGACGGCCGCCACCCTTGGCCCGGCGCATCACCGCCTCGACGCGCGCGGCCAGTTCGGACAGGGCGAAGGGTTTGACCAGATAGTCGTCGGCCCCGGAGCGAAAGCCCTCCAGGCGGTCGTCGAGCTGGTCGCGCGCGGTGAGCATGATCACCGGGGTATCGCGGCGGGCATCCTGGCGCAGCCGCTGGCAGAGGGTGTAGCCGTCGATGCCGGGCAGCATGATGTCGAGGATGAGCAGATCATAATGCTCGGTCGCGGCCAGGTGCAGCCCGGACAGGCCGTCCTGGGCACAGTCCACGCTGTAGCCCTTGAGGCTGAGGTAATCCAGCAGGTTGCTGAGAATGTCGCGGTTGTCTTCCACCACCAGGATACGCATGTCGCTGACCTCTTCTGCGAGCTCTTCGGGCGCCCGCATGCTTGCTGTTAGGCACAGAGCCTAACCGCGTCCGCGGACCGCGACCAGCGCGCCGCCTGGATACTGACCACCAAAGGGTAGCCGCCAGGAAACGCCGGCCACAAAAAACCCCGGCGTCCGTGAGGATCACCGGGGTTCGGGCTCGGCCCTAGGGCCGGAGCGACTCTTACATCATGCCGCCCATGCCACCCATGCCGCCCATGTCGGGCATAGCCGGGGCTGCGTCGTCTTTCGGCAGCTCAGCCACGATGGCTTCGGTGGTGATCAGCAGACCAGCGATGGAGGAAGCAGCCTGCAGCGCGCTGCGGGTCACCTTGGCCGGGTCGATGATGCCAAATTCCAGCATGTCGCCGTATTCGCCGGTAGCAGCGTTGTAGCCGTAGTTGCCGCTGCCCTGCTTGACCTTGTCCAGCACGACGGAGGCTTCGTCACCGGCGTTGGTCACGATCTGGCGCAGGGGGGCTTCAACAGCGCGACGCAGGATGTTAATACCGGCGTTCTGCTCTTCGTTGATGCCTTTCAGATCCTTCAGCGCGTCCAGGGCACGGACCAGAGCGACACCGCCGCCAGGCACCACGCCTTCTTCCACAGCAGCGCGGGTAGCGTGCAGGGCGTCTTCGACGCGGGCTTTCTTCTCTTTCATCTCGACTTCGGTGGCAGCGCCAACCTTGATCACGGCAACACCGCCGGCCAGCTTGGCCAGACGCTCTTGCAGCTTCTCTTTGTCGTAGTCGGAAGAGGTTTCTTCGACCTGGGCACGGATCTGCTTGATACGGGCCTGGATATCGACCTCGACGCCAGCGCCGTCGATGACGGTGGTGTTTTCCTTGTTCAGGACCACACGCTTGGCTTGACCCAGGTGCTCCAGGGTGGTGCTTTCCAGGCTCAGGCCGACTTCTTCGGAGATGACGGTACCGCCGGTCAGGATGGCGATGTCCTGCAGCATGGCCTTGCGACGATCACCGAAGCCCGGAGCCTTGACGGCCGCGACCTTGACGATACCGCGCATGTTGTTGACCACCAGGGTGGCCAGGGCTTCGCCTTCGACGTCTTCGGCGACGATCAGCAGCGGACGACCAGCCTTGGCAACGGATTCCAGCACCGGCAGCAGTTCGCGGATGTTGGAGATCTTCTTGTCGACCAGCAGCAGCAGCGGGCTGTCCAGCTCGGCCGACATGGTGTCGGGCTTGTTGATGAAGTAGGGCGACAGGTAGCCACGGTCGAACTGCATGCCTTCGACGACGGACAGTTCGTTTTCCAGACCCGAGCCTTCTTCGACGGTGATGACGCCTTCTTTACCAACCTTCTCCATGGCTTCGGCGATGATGTTGCCGATGCTGTCGTCGGAGTTGGCGGAGATGGTGCCTACCTGGGCGATGGCCTTGCTGTCGGCGCAGGGCTTGGACAGGTTCTTCAGCTCGGCGACGACGGCAGCGGTAGCCTTGTCGATGCCGCGCTTCAGGTCCATCGGGTTCAGGCCAGCGGCCACGGACTTCAGGCCTTCGGTCACGATGGCCTGGGCCAGCACGGTGGCGGTGGTGGTGCCGTCACCGGCAGCGTCGTTGGCCTTGGAGGCCACATCTTTCACCAGCTGGGCGCCGATGTTCTCGATGCGATCCTTGAGCTCGATTTCCTTGGCGACGGAAACGCCGTCCTTGGTGATCAGGGGAGCACCGAAGCTACGCTCCAGAACTACGTTGCGGCCTTTCGGGCCCAGGGTAGCCTTGACAGCGTCGGCCAGGGTGTTGACACCGGTCAGCAGCTTCTTGCGCGCGGAGTCACCGAATTTGACGTCTTTTGCAGCCATGTTCTGTTTCCTCTAAGAAATTCGAAAAGTGAGTGGAGATCAGCCTTCGATGACGGCCAGGATTTCGGACTCGGCCATGACCAGCAGTTCTTCGCCATCGACCTTGATGGCGTTGCTGCCGGAATAGGGACCGAAAACCACCTTGTCACCCACTTTTACTGCCGGAGCACGGACATCACCGTTGTCCAGCACGCGTCCAGTGCCTACGGCAACCACTTCACCGCGGTTCGGCTTTTCGGCAGCCGAGCCCGGCAGCACGATGCCGCCAGCGGATTTGGTCTCTTCTTCGCTGCGACGGATCACAACGCGATCATGCAGAGGACGAAGCGCCATTGTCGTATCTCCCAAAGTTCTGAGTGTTTCCAGCGCCGATGACTGCATCGGCAGTTTGTTTTAACCGGCTGCGCCGGGTGCGCCCCATCCATGACAGAGCGCGAAACCTGCTCGCCTTGCGGCGACAACCTTGCGGTGTCCGCTACATGAGGTTGTCGCCAGGCATTTCAAGGGTGGACGGTAATTTTTTTAGCGCTTTTGCTCATCGCGGTGGACCACTTCACCCTCGATCACCTCGGGGCGATGAGAGGCGCCCTGACCGGGCCCCGGCTGATAGCCCTGGGCACCGGGATTGCGCCGGGTCACGCGGCCGATCACCGCGCCCAGCAGCGCCTTGCGAGTCACCGGCAGAAGGCAGACGAGCGCCAGGATGTCGCTGATGAAGCCCGGAAAGATCAGCAGGGCACCGGCGATCGCCAGGGTAAGGCCCTGGATGACCTCCTGCTCGGGCATCTGCCCCTGGGCCAGGCGCATGCGGATGCGCCAGAGGGTGGTGAAACCGGCGACGCGCAGCAGGGCGACGCCGACCAGAAAGCTCAGCAGCAGCAGGGCGAAGGTGGCGAGCACGCCGATTTCGCTGCCGATCTTGATGAGTACGGCCAGCTCCACAAAGGGGAACAGCAAGAAGAGTAAGGCGGTCACGCGCATCTCAGGTCCTTCACGGTAGAAACCGGTTGAAAGACAGGAGATGGAGGCGGCCACGTCGATTTCAAGGTGGGCATGTGGTGCCCCATAGAAATGCAAAGGCCGCAAAAATCGCGGCCTTGACGGGCTGGCAGGCACTTAGGGAAATATGACGTTACCAGGAGACGCCGACACCCGCGGTGTACTCGGTCTGGTTGACGTTGCCCTGGGCACCACTGGTGAGTTCCTTGGACGCCTTGAGGTTCAGCGATGCCCAATTGGTCACCTTGTATCTCAGGCCGACATCACCGTCGAAGGTCAAGTTGGCGGTGTTGTCCAGCGGCCGACCCAGTTCACCGTTGGTGAAGAACTGGATGGTCTGTCCGTACAGATACCGGTTGTAGTCCCACTTCACGCTCGCCGACAGGAACTGGTCGGAGCCGCCGTCCGAGTACTCGTAGCGGTTGTGGTTGAGCAGGCCGGTCAGGGAGAAGGAGCCCAGCTCGTTATCCCAGAACTGGTAACCGGGACCGGTACCCAGGGTGCGCTGCTTGGCCAGATCCTGGATCCAGTCGCGCTTGTATTCCGCGCGGCCCTGCCAGAAGAATTTCTCATCGAAGAAGCGATCCAGGGCGTACTGCAAGCCGTACTTGCTGGTCGAGACCACGTCGTCGGTCTTGTAGCGGTCGTAGCTGCCGTTGGCGTTGTGCCGCCACATGCCGTGCCGGGCCTGAGTCTTGAAGTCGATATCGTACTTCTCGCTGTCCTGGGACGAGCTGATGTAGTCCAGGCCGGCGTCGATGTTGCCTTTCCAGGCGAAGTCGCGCAGGAAGGGACGCGGCGGCACGATCTGGGTGATGCTCGCCAGCGGCACGGTCTGCTGGCCGTCGGCGGTGCTGACCACCACCTGGCCGTCTTCGGCCGGCTTGAGGCTTTCCACCGGGAAATCGGGTTCGTACTTGCCGCGCTGGACGATGACGGGCTTGTCACGTTGCAGGGTCTTGATCTTGTCCCAGGACAGGGGAATGTTGCCGCCGTATTCGGTCTGCAGGAGCAGCTTCTTGCTGTCGAGCAGCTTGATGGTTCCGGTCAGGCGATCGCCATTCTTGAGCCAGACGGTGTCGGCATGGGCGAAGGAGGCGAGTGACAACAGCGCGAGCGAGGAAAGGAATCGAAAACGCATGGGCACCAGGACACCTTGGGTGGACTTGGGTGGAAAGGTAACGAAACGAGAGGGGCGCGATTATCCGGGTGCCAGAGGCCCGCGCAACTGTTACTGGGTAAAAGTTAGGCAAGTTTCCGGAAATACCGCCCAAAGGTCTGACGTCTTGTGAGAAAGCAGCAGCTCGACACGTTTCAGCACCACCGTAACCAAACTTTTCGGCACACTGGCACTCTCTCCCGGAGCAGCAGGGCATCATGACCACGTCCCCTCCCCCCGATCCTCGTCGCCAGGCGGTTTTCCAGGCGCTGGCCGCCATTCCTGCGGGGCGGGTGGTCAGCTATGGCCAACTGGCGGAGCTCGCCGGCCTGGGCCGAGGCGCACGCTGGGTGGGCTGGGTGCTGGGTCGGCTGCCGGAGGGCAGCGCCCTGCCCTGGCATCGCGTCATCGCCGCGGATGGCCGGCCGAGCCTGACCCGCGACAGCCCTTCCGGTCAGGCGCAGCGCGAGCGGTTGCGGGCCGAGGGCGTGCTGTTGCACGAGGACCGGGTGGACATGCGTCGGTACCGATGGAATCCAGTTGAGAGTGTCGAGTAGAGTGCGCGTTTTTTCCGAGCCCAAGGGCATGTTTGCACGTTTCTGGCGCGAAGCCGTCACCACCTACAAATCCAAGGCCTGCCTGGCCCTGCTGCTGCTGGGTTTCGCTGCGGGCCTGCCAGCCATGCTGGTGTTTTCCACCCTCTCGGTCTGGTTGCGCGAAGCGGGGGTGAGTCGCGAGACCATCGGCTACGCCAGCTGGATCGGCCTGGCCTATGCCTTCAAGTGGGTGTGGTCGCCCATGCTCGATCTCTGGAAGCTGCCGTTGATCGGCAAGCTCGGCCGTCGACGCTCCTGGCTGGTGCTGTCGCAGATCCTGGTGGGCCTGGGGCTGGTTGGCATGGCGCTGTGCAATCCGCAGCAGCACCTGGAGCAACTGATCGCCCTGGCGGTCCTGGTGGCCTTCGCCTCGGCCACCCAGGACATCGCCGTGGACGCCTACCGCCTGGAGATCGCCGACGACGAGCGCCAGGCCGCCCTCGCCGCCTGCTACATGACCGGCTACCGCATCGCCGCCCTGCTGGCCAGCGCCGGCGCCCTGTTTCTCGCCGAGGAGCTGGGCTCGTCCCGCCTCGATTACAGCCAGAGCGCCTGGGCCACCACCTACATGCTGTTCGCCCTGCTGGTCCTGCCGGGACTGGTCACCAGCGTCCTGATTCGCGAGCCGGAGCCGGTCGCGCCCATGGCCATGGCGGAGTCGCGCTTCGGCTTCAACCATCAGCTGGTGGCGGTCGCCCTGCTGCTGGTGATGCTGATCTCCATCCCGGCCGCCATCAATGCCGCGATCGCCCAGGCCTGGCCGCGCGCCCTGCTCTACAGCCTGTTCATCGTCGGCTGCCTGTCGCCCTGGGGCCGCTACTGCTCCAAGCCGCTGAGCGATCTCATGCGCCGCATGCGCGAGCCCCTGCGGCTGCGTGATGCAGCCAATGCCGAGGAATTGCCGCGCTTCGACTTCGTGCACCAGATGGTCTCGGTGATCCTGTTGATCGTGCTCATCGTGGCCGCCACCGGCGGTCTGTCCGCCCTGGCCGGCGGCTACTGGCCGCGCGGCCTGATGTACGGCCTGATCGTCTGGCTCTGCCTCACCGCCCCCGGACGCCGGCTGATGGCGCCGGTGCTGACGCCCATCACCGAGTTCATCCAGCGCTACCAGTGGCAGGCGCTGCTGCTGCTTGGCCTGATCTCCACCTATCGGCTGTCCGATACGGTCATGGGCGTGATGGCCAGCGTCTTCTATATCGACGTGGGCTATAGCAAGGAAACCATCGCCGGCGTGAGCAAGATCTTCGGGGTGTTCATGACCCTGTTCGGCGCCGGGCTGGGTGGCGTGCTGATCACCCGGGTAGGGATTCTGCCGATTCTCTTTCTCGGCGGCGCCGCCTCGGCGCTGACCAACCTGCTGTTCGTGGTGATCGCTTCCACCGGCGCCAACGTGCCGCTGCTGATCGCCACCATCTGCGCCGACAACGTCAGCGGCGGCATGGCAACCTCTGCCTTTGTCGCCTACCTGTCGAGCCTGACCAACCTCAGGTTCTCGGCGACCCAGTACGCCATGCTCAGCTCGCTGATGCTGCTGTTGCCGCGCCTGCTGGGTGGCTATTCGGGTGCCATGGTGGAGCACGTCGGCTACAGCTCGTTCTTTTCGCTGACCGCGCTGATGGGGGTGCCGACGCTGCTGCTGATCGCGGTGCTCTGGCTGCGCCAGCGGCGCGATCCCGCCGTCATCAAGACCGGCGGGAACTGAGCGAGAGACTCAGGCGGCGGGGGTGGACTCGCCGCGCTCGTCGGCGACCGGAGCGGTGTTGGCGAAGTGCACCACCCGCTGCGGGAAGGGGATGCCGATGCCCACGGCGCCCAGGCGGTCGCGGACCTGCTCGTTGAGCATGAACATCATCGGCCAGTAGTCACCGCTGGCGGTCCAGAAACGCAGCGACAGGGTGATGGCGCTGTCGCCCAGGGCCGATACCACCACCTCGGCAGCCGGATCCCGATGCACCCGCGGATCTTCCGCCAGCGCCAGCAGCACCTCACGGCCTTTCTGCAGATCCGCCTCGTAATCCACGCCGACATCGAAGATCACCTTGCGCTTGGGCTGGCGCGAATAGTTGGTGATGATCCCGTTGGACAGATTGCCGTTGGGAATGGTGACGGTCTTGTTGTCACCGGTCAGCAGGATGGTGTGGAAGATCTGGATGGAATTCACCGTGCCGAGCACGCCCTGGGCCTCGATGAATTCACCGACGCGGAAGGGGCGGAAGGTCAGGATCAACACGCCGCCGGCGAAGTTCGACAGACTGCCTTGCAACGCCAGACCCACGGCCAGACCAGCCGCACCGATGATGGCGACGAAGGAGGTCGTGGCGATGCCGATCATGGACGCGGCGCTGACCGCCAGCAGGATCTTGAGGATGATGCTGACCAGGCTGCCAAGGAAACTCAGCAGCGCTGGATCGGCGCCATGGTGCGACGCCAGGCTGCTGACCTTGCTCGAGACCTTGTTAATCAGCCACCAGCCGATGGCCAGGGTCAGCAGCGCCAACAGTACCCGGCCGGAATACTGCAGGACGATGGGTAGCCAGCCCGCGGTCAGCGCCAGCAGGTGGTTGTATTGGTTTTCGATATCCAAACGGCGTCTCCTGTTACCTCTTCGATCAGATGTCGCCGCGCTCGGGGGCGACCCTAAAGGGAGTCAGCTCAATCACGGAAGTTCTGGTATTGCAGCGGCATGCCCAGCGACTGGCCACGCAGCAGGGTGATGACCTCCTGCAATTCGTCGCGCTTCTTGCCGGTGACGCGCACCTGCTCGCCCTGGATGGCGGCCTGAACCTTGATCTTGCTGTCCTTGATCAGGGCGACGATCTTCTTCGCCAGCTCCTTGTCGATGCCCTCGCGCAGGGTGGTCTCCTGCTTCACGGTCTTGCCGGAGGCATAGGCATCCTTGACCTCCAGGCACTGGACGTCGATCTTGCGCTTGGCCAGGTTGACCTTGAGGATCTCCAGCATCTGCTCGAGCTGGAAGTCGGCATCGGCAGTGAGGGTCACGGTCAAGTCCTTGGCCTCGAAGCTGCCCTTGCCACGCAGGTCGTAGCGACGATCAAGGTCCTTGATGGCGTTGTCGACGGCGTTGGTGACTTCGTGCTTGTCCAACTCCGATACCACGTCAAAGGAAGGCATGGATTTTCTCCTCGGTTGCGATGGGGCAGCCTTGACGCTGCAGCCTGACCGACCATTATAACGACTGGCCTTCTTCTGCAGGAATCCGACCATGCCCCGCGAACCCATCCTGGAGTCACAGCTGTGAGCTGGCACGTGCTGGGCGCCGGCAGTCTCGGCGGACTCTGGGCAGCGCGCCTGTTCCGTGGCGGCGAACCGGTCCGCCTGATCCTGCGCGACCGCACCCGCCTGGCGCAGTATCGCGCCGGTGGCGGACTGCGCCTCACCGAAGGCGACACGACCAGTCTCTATCCGCTGCCCGCCGAAACGCCCGAGGCGGGCAATCCGATCCGCCGGTTGATCCTGGCCTGCAAGAGCTATGACGCCGAGGACGCCATCGCCAGTGTCGCCGCGCGCCTGGAACCGGAAGCCGAGGTCCTGCTCCTGCAGAATGGCCTGGGCAGCCAGGATGCCGTGGCGGCCCGCGTACCACGGGCGCGCTGCCTGAGGGCCAGCACCACCGAGGGCGCCTTTCGCGAGACCGACTTCCATGTGGTGGCGGCCGGCGCCGGCCAGATCTGGATAGGCGACCAGCTCGGCAGCCATACCCCGCCGCCCTGGCTAGATACGCTCACCGAGCTGGGCTTTCCGGTACGTTGGACGGACGACATCGATGCCCGGCTGTGGCGCAAGCTGGCGATCAACTGCGCCATCAATCCGTTGACCGTGCTCCACGGCTGCCGCAACGGCGAACTGCGCCAGCATCTGGCGGAGGTGGCGGCGCTTTGCGACGAACTCACCGCCCTGCTGGATGCCATGGGACTCGCCCCGGCGGCCCAGGGACTGCAGCAGGAGGTCGAGGCGGTGATCACCGCCACGGCCCACAACAGATCCTCGATGCTGCAGGACGTGGAGCGCGGCCAGCGTACCGAGGTGAGTTACCTACTTGGCCATGCCCTGCCGATCGCCGGACGGCTGCGCCTGCCGGTGCCGCATCTGGCCGAGCTGCAGCAGCGGCTCCAGGCCAGGCTCGCGGAGCGCGGATTGCCCGAGAACTAGCTGCGGGCTACCCTGCCCGCTTCCCTGTTGCCGCGGCTGCCCCATGATCCTCGCCAAACGCCTGAAGAATCTCCCGGTCGGCCGCAAGTTGCTGGCCGCCCTGCTGGTGATGATGATCGCGGTGCTGGTGGTGGCCAACGTGACCTTTATCAGCGCCGCCTACTGGATCTCCCAGGAAAGCGTGGCCCCCCAGGCCCTGCAGACCCTGGGCCGGCTGTTCGCCAGCCCGGTGCTCAGCCGCGAGGTGCTGGCCTCGCCGGCAGCGGCCGAGGTGCAACTGCGGCAGCTGGACGGCTATGCACCGCTGCGCCTGGCGGCCGTCTATGACAGCCAGGGCCAACGTCTGGCCGAGCTGCACAACGGCGATCGCCTGCAGGTACCCGCGCGTTTCGAAGACCTGCAGACCTGGCGCCTGCGTGAATTCCGCACCAATCTGCTGGTGGAACTGCCCCGTCCCG
Source organism: Pseudomonas sp. VMV1 (assembly GCF_056790235.1). NCBI lineage: Bacteria > Pseudomonadati > Pseudomonadota > Gammaproteobacteria > Pseudomonadales > Pseudomonadaceae > Pseudomonas > Pseudomonas sp. VMV1. The sequence goes on along the minus strand of NZ_JBXGSE010000004.1, from coordinate 329,296 downwards.
AAGGGGCACCCGGGCATCTCCTGCTGGTGGCCAGCAGCGAACTGCCAGGGGCCTTCTATCGTGGCACCCTCACCGCCAGCCTGGCGATCCTGACCTTCAGCATCCTGCTCTGGCTGGTGGTGGCGCGGCAGATCAAGCGGCTCATTACCCTGCCGATCCGCGAACTGGAAGAGCTGTCGCGCCAGGTGACCCGGGAGGAAAACTATTCGCTGCGCGCCAGCAAGGGTAGCGAAGACGAGCTGGGACGTCTGGCGGAATCCTTCAACACCATGCTCGGGCGCATCCAGGGCCGCGAGCAGCAACTCAAGCGCGCCCGCGACGACGCCCAGTACGCGGTGCTGCAGGCCCAGAGCCTGGCCGAGGAGACCCGGCGCTCCAACCGCAAGCTGGAGCTGGAAGTGCAGGTCCGCGGCAAGATCGAGAAGAAGCTCACCGGTTTCCAGAACTACCTCAACAGCATCATCGACTCTATGCCTTCGGCGCTGATCGCAGTGGACGAGCAGTTCTACGTCACCCAGTGGAACCAGGAGGCCACCCACCTCTCCGGCACCCAGTTGGACGAAGCCCTGAACCAGCCGGTGTTTCTCGCCTTTCCCTCACTCAAACCCTTCCTGCCGCAACTGAGCCGCACCGCCGAACTCCTACGGGTGGAAAAGGTGGAACGAGTGACCTGGGCACTGACCGACACTCCGCGTCACTACACCCTGACTTTCTACCCGCTGATGGGCGGCGCCGGGCGCGGCGTGGTGATCCGCATCGACGACATCACCCAGCGCCTGAACATGGAAGAGATGATGGTGCAGTCGGAAAAGATGCTCTCGGTCGGTGGCCTGGCGGCCGGCATGGCCCACGAGATCAACAATCCCCTGGGCGCCATCCTGCACAACGTGCAGAACATCCGTCGGCGGCTGTCCCCGGAGCTGCCGAAGAATCTCGAACAGGCCGCCGAATCGGGCGTCGAGCTCAATGCGGTGAACTGCTACCTGGAGAGTCGCCAGATCCCCCGCCTGCTCGACGGCATCCATCAGGCCGGCAGCCGTGCGGCCAAGATCGTCAGCCACATGCTCGCCTTCAGCCGCCGCAGCAATCGCAAGATGGAAGCCAGCGAACTGCCGCCGCTGATCGACCAGGCCATCGAGATCGCCGGCAATGACTTCGACCTGGCCGAGGGCTTCGACTTCCGTACCCTGTCCATCCTCCGCGAATTCGATCCGGCGCTGGGACCGGTGCCGGTGATCGCCAACGAGCTGGAGCAGGTGCTGCTCAACCTACTGAAGAACGCCGCCCAGGCCATTCACCTGCGCGACGACGAGGAAGAAGGCGAATACGGCCGCATCACCTTGCGCACCCGGCTGCGTGGCGGCTGGGCCGAGATCCAGGTGGAGGACAATGGCATCGGCATCCCCGAGGACATCTGCAAGCGCATCTTCGAGCCCTTCTTCACCACCAAGGAAGTGGGCCAGGGCACCGGCCTGGGCCTGTCGGTGTCGTACTTCATCATCACCAACAACCACAAGGGGCAGATGGAGGTGCACTCCACGCCCGGCGTAGGGACCTGCTTCACCCTGCGCCTGCCCCTCGTCCAGGCCGATTTTGATTCCGTCTAAGACCTTGCCAGGAGCCGCGCCATGGGTTTTCGCCTCACCGAGATCTACACCCGCCAGGGCGACACCGGCGACACCGGCCTTGCCGACGGCAGCCGGGTCCCCAAGGACCATCCGCGCATCGAGGCCATCGGCGCGGTGGACGAACTCAACAGCGCCCTGGGGCTCTTGCTCGCCGAACTGGCCGAGGATGCGCGCCTTGCCGAGGTGAGCGAGGCCCTGGCGCCCTGCCAGCACCGACTGTTCGATCTCGGCGGTGAACTGGCCATGCCCAGCTATCGTGCCCTGCAACCGGTGGAGATCGAGCGCCTGGAAGGCGCCATCGATCACTGGAACACCGAGCTGGGCCCGTTGGAGAACTTCATCCTGCCCGGCGGCTCCCGCGCCGTGGCCCAGGCCCACGTCTGCCGCACCCTGGCGCGCAGCGCCGAGCGGCGCTGCCGTAGCCTGCACGCGGTGGAGCCGCTGGAGGGCCAGGGCCTGCCCTATCTCAATCGCCTGTCCGACCTGCTGTTCGTCGCGGCGCGCATCGTCGCCCGCCGCCAGGGGGTGAACGAGGTGCTCTGGCAGGCCGCACGGCCATGAGCGCGCCGGCCGCGCCAGCAGCGCCACCCGTGCGCCGCCACGAAGGCCTGCTCGCCCTCTGGGACGGCCTGATCCTGATCCTGGTCTGCGTGAACCTGGCACTGATCCTGTTCGACAGCCTCTATGCCCTGGGGCCGCTCAACCAGGCCCTGGCCGCCGTGCTGCCCGGCTTCCACGCCTTCTATGGCGAACGCATCCATGCCCACTTCACCCACATCGACCTGGTGTTCGTCGCCTTCTTCCTCACCGACGTGCTGCTCGGCTGGCTGGTGGCGGTGGTCGAACGCCGTCACTCACGCTGGTACCACTATCCCTTCATCCACTGGTACGACGTACTCGGCTGCATTCCCCTCGGTGGCTTCCGCGTGCTGCGCGCCCTGCGCATCATCTCCCTGCTCCTGCGCCTGCAGCGCCTGGGGCTGATCGACATGCGCCACTGGCGGCCCTACCAGCTCTTCGATCATTACTACCAGCTGCTCATGGAGGATCTGTCGGACCGGGTGATGATCAAGATCTGCGGTGAGTTGCAGGACGAGCTGAACACCCGCGACGACTTTTCCCAGAGCGTGATCGATCGCGTCATCCGCCCGCGCAAGCAGCGCTTGATCGACGGCATGGCGCAGCGCATCCAGGCGATGGTGGAACAGGGCTACAGCCAGAATCGCGCCACCCTGGAACGGCTGGTAGGGGACGTGGTGCAGCGCGCCCTGGACGAGAACCCCGACCTGGCCCGGCTCAAGCGACTGCCCATGGGCGACCGGCTGGCCGACACCCTGGACGGGGTGCTTACCGACATCGTCAATGGGCTGGTGCGGGAGGCGGCGGCCAGCCTGCGTACCCGTGACTTCCGCGCCCTGGCCAGTCGCCTGGCCGATCACGGCTTCGATCAGAGCCTGCCCAGCGGCGCCCAGGACAATGCCCTGGACGAGGTGCTGGTGGAAATCCTCGAAGTCTTCAAGCAGAAGGTCCTGCAGCGCCGGCTCGCCCAACTCGATGGCGAGCTCTGGCCGCAGGAGTGGCAGCGCAGCGAGATCGATCCGATCAACGCGCCCCGGCGCTGATCTGCTGCTGCAGATTCTGCACCTGGGTCTGCAGGGTGGTGATGTTGCGGGTGGTCTGCAGGCGGAAGGAGTCGAACTCCTTGCTGTCCGGCCCCACCGGGCGGGCGTCCAGCTCGCTGCGCAGCACCAGCAAGTCCTGCTGCATCTCACCCAGCGCCTGGCTCTGGGCGCTGGGCTTCTTCAGCGCGGCGATATCGGCCTGCAACGCCTTGTTCTGAGCGCTCAGACTGGCGACCTGCTCGGCCAGGCTGCCGGTCTGGGCCAGGCCGTTCTTCAGCGCGGCCTGCTCCTCGGCCAGGGCCTTGAGACGGCTCTCCACCTCGCCGCTACCGCTCTGCACGGTCTGCACCGCGCTGGAGAGGTTTTGCAGACGGTTGTCCTGCGCCTGCTGGTTGTCCGTCACGCCCTGCTGCTGGCGAGTGAGCTCGGCGACCTTGGTCTGCAGCGTCTTGACTTGCAGCAGCAAGGCCTCGCGGCTGGTGGTGCCGGAGGATTCGCTCTCCACCAGCTTGCCGGAGATATCTCTCAGCCGCCCCTGGGCGTCTTCGCTGATGCGCGCGAAGTTTTCCTGGGTGGCCACCACCTGCTCCTGCATCAGCACCAGCTGCTGATGGCTCCACCAGGCGACGCCGGCCAGCGCCAGGGTCAGGGCGGCGACCAGCACCCACAGCGGCGCGGTGGAAGGACCACGACGCACCGGGCGGGCGTGGCCGGCAGCGGGTTCGCGATAGACCTCTTCGGCTTCGACCGGCCGACGACCACCGGGACGGCGATCGTCACGCTCCGGCGTCAGACTCGGGACGTTATCCATTTCATCGAGAAGATCGTTGCGCATGGCAGACCTGTGAGCAAAGGCGGAAAGACGAAATCGCGGCCAGTATAACGGCCGTCAGCGCCGACGCGAGGCAGCCCGCGCGCGGATTCGCCCTGGGAGCGTGCGCCGAAACGCAGTCTGCGTCGATTGCAAAGCGCCAGCATGGCATGCCCTGGCGCCACGTGGTTTCCCGCTAGACCGGACCGCTGCGGGCCAGGGGCGCACGTGGTCGGTAATCTTCCAGGGCGCTCCAGGAGCTGGCGTGCGGCCGATAGCCGAAGGCCTCCTGGGCGGCGCGAATGTCCAGGGTGAAGGGCCTGTCCAGCAACTCGGGCCAGCGCGAGTCATGGCGCGGTGTCCGCAGCCGCGCATAGAGCCGGCGAGGTGCGAAGACGTGCTGCTCGGCCACCGGCGGCAACTCGAAACGCCGCAGCAGGAAGTTGATCGCATCCCAGCACACCAGCGGCTCGCCATCGCTGAGATTGAAGACCTTGCCGTTGGCCGTGACCGGCTGCGCCAGCAGCAGGGTCACCAGGGCCTGGCGCAAATTGCCGGCGCTGGTGAAGTCCCAGCGATTGAGGCCATTGCCGGTGCGCGCCAGCTGTTTGGCCTTGGCTCTTTCCAGCAACCAGCGTGCCCATTCGCGGTCGGCCAGACCCAGCACCTGGGCTGGCCGTAACACCGTGACCTGAGGACCGAATTCGCCGGCGGCCAGCACCAGACGCTCCAGTTGCAACCGCCGCTGGGCTTCGCTGCCCTTGGGTTTGGCTGGTACCTGGTCTTCCTTGAGGGCCTCGCCCCCGCGCTCGTAGACCCGGGCGGAGGAAACATAGAGGAATTGCGCGACCTGCTGCTGCAGGGCGGCTTCGATCAGCACCTGGCCATGGTCCAGATCGGCTGCGCTGGGCACACCCGCCACGTCGGTGCAGTGGGCGATGGCGTCGATGTCGTCGCACAACGCCACCACCTGCTCGGGCTGGTCGAGCAGGGCGGGACGGTACTCGGCGCCACGCTCGACCAGGGCATCCAGGGTCGCCCCCGGACGGCCATGCACCCGCACCAGTTGGCCGCGGTCGAGCAGATCGCAGGCCAGGCCTGCACCGAGCGCCTCGCTGGCACCGGTGATCAAGATACGCATATCGCTGGGATTCCCTGAAAAGACCTCGGTCACGGCGGTGGCGACCGATCAACCAGTGTAACCAAAGCGTCGCGTAGACGCCGCTAGTCGCGCACCAGCCACTGGCCGGCGACCTGCTGCAGATGCCGGGTCAGGGCCTGCAGGGCGGTGCCGCCGTTGCGCCAGTGATGCCAGAACAGCGGCACGTCCACCCAATGGCCAGGCGCCAGATCCACCAGGGCGCCGCTGGCGCGGGCGGTGGCGCTCTGGATATCCGGCAGCAGCCCCCAGCCGATCCCGCTCAGGGTCATCTGCAGAAAGCCCTCGGCGGAAGGACAGAGGTGGTAATCGAAGGACTGGGTGACGCCGAGCTGTTCCAGATAGCGATGCTGCAACCGGTCGTCCGGCCCGAATACGATGGCCGGAGCCTGCGCCAGGGCCTGGGGATCCGGCAGATCGGCCAGCTGCTGGGCACGGAACAGCGGGCTGGCCAGGGCCCGATAGCGCATGGCGCCCAGGGCCCTGACCCGGGCCCCGGCCAGTGGCTGACCGCTGGCGCAGAGACAGGCCGCCACCTCCCCGGCTCTCATCCGACGCAGCACCACGTCCTGGTCCTCGACCACCAGATCCAGCAGCACGCGCTGCCCCCTCACCCAGGGCCCCACCGCCGCAGGCCACCAGTTGGCCAGGCTGTCGGCATTGAGGGCGATGCGCAGCCGCTGCGGCGCCTCCTCGGCCAGCCCCGGTACCTCACTGCCGAGATCGGCCTCCAGCAGGCGCACCTGCTGGATATGACGGAGCAGGCGCAGGCCTGGCGCGGTGGGCTGGGGCGGTGTCTCGCGGACCAGCACCGCCTGGCCGACCCGGGCTTCGAGCAATTTGATGCGCTGGGACACCGCCGACTGCGACAGCCCCAGGCGCCGCGCGGCGCGTTCGAAGCCACCCTCTTCCACCACCACGGTCAGGGCTTCCAGCAATTTGTAATCGATCATCGATCTGGCTAATGCTGCATAAGGAATATTGGTTTTTCTTATACGCCTGAAGACGGCAAGGTGGCAGCCATTCCAGGACGACAGGGCATTACCCCGCAATGAACAGCTATTTCACCGGCCTCCTGACCATGGCCAGCCTCATCATGGCGCTCGGTGCCCAGAACACCTATCTGCTGGCCCAGGGACTGCGCCGCGAGCACCACCTGGCCATCGCCGCCTTCTGCCTGACCTGCGACGTGATCCTGGTGGCCGCCGGCGTGCTGGGCCTGGCCGCGCTGATCCAGCACAGCCCGTTGCTGGTGGACATCCTGCGCTGGGGTGGCGCGGCCTTTCTGCTCTGGTACGGCGCCCAGGCGCTGCGGCGGGCCTGGCGGCCGGCGGCCATCGACAAGCTGGAGACCACGAGCCCACGCAGCCGGCGCCAGGCGCTGCTCGCCGCCGCCGCGGTCTCCCTCCTCAATCCCCACGTCTACCTGGACACGGTGCTGCTGGTAGGCTCCCTGGGCAGTCAGCAGGCCGCGCCCCTGGCCTATGTGTTCGGCGCCGCCACCGCTTCCATGCTGTGGTTCTTCGGCCTCGCCCTGGGCGCCGCCTGGGCCGCACCCTACCTGGCCCGTCCGGGGGTGTGGCGGCTGATCGACCTGCTGGTGGCCGGGGTGATGTTTGCCGTCGCGGCTCAGCTCCTGGTCTCGACCTGAGGCTGGTCTTCGCCGAGCGAGCGCCCTAAGCTGCGGGTCTGCGTTCCCTGTCGAGATCTCCCATGCCCTTCGCCCGCTCGCTCCGCAGTCAGAGCCTGCTCCTGTTCGGCGGCAGTCTGCTGCTGATGTTGCTGATCGCCCTGGCCGGCTTCGCCCTGCTCTCGCGCGAGTTGCATCGCTACCAGCAGCTGATCGAAGGCCCGCTGGAGCGACTGGTAGAGATCGACGACACCCACCTGACCTTCAAGATCCAGGTGCAGGAGTGGAAGAACTTCCTTCTGCGCGGCGGCGATGCCGCGACCGCCGAGCGCTACTGGCAGGCCTTCCAGACCCGCGAGGCGGAGGTCGACCAGCGCCTGCAACAGCTGGCCACCCGCGTCGACCCCGATCTCCAGCCCCGGCTGCTGGCCCTGCGCGCCCAGCATGGTCGCCTGGGCGAGCGCTATCGCGCCGGATACGCCGCCTATCTCGCCCATGATCGCGATCCGCGGCGGGGTGATGCCGAGGTGCGGGGTATCGATCGTGAGACGGCCGAGGGCTTCGCGGCCCTGGTAGACGACCTGCACGGGCGCACCGCCGAGCAGATCGCCGCCATCCGCGCCGAGGCGCAACGCGACATCCTGCTCGCCGGCCTGGCGCTGCTGCTCTGTGGCAGTGGCCTGCTGTTCCTGGGGGTACGGCTGGTGGAGCGTCGCCTGGTCGATCCACTGGTGGCCTGTGCTCGGCAACTGGGCCTGCTGGCGCGCGGGCGCTTCGGCGAGCGCCTGCCCGGTGGCCGTGACGACGAACTGGGCCGACTGACCCACAGCACCAATCTCCTGCGCGACGCCGCCGTCCAGCATACCCACGACCTGCGTCACCAGGCGACCGAGGTCGGGGCCCTGAGCACCCTGCTGGCCAATCAGCTCCTGACCGAACCAGGCCAAGCACCACGGGACCTAGACCCGCACGTGCTGAAAGACATCAGCCGCCGCCTCGCCGACATCGCCGGCGATCTGCAGGACGCCGCCAGCCAGCGCCAGGACTGACGTCCAGCGCTACAGGGACGTGGGCACCTCGCGCCACTGACCCGGCGCCAGATCGTCCAGCGTCCAGGGCCCGATGCGCACCCGTACCAGGCGTAGCGTCGGCAAGCCCACGGCGGCCGTCATGCGGCGCACCTGACGATTGCGACCTTCGCGAATGGTCAGCTCGATCCAGGCGGTCGGCACGCTCTTACGAAAGCGCACCGGCGGATCGCGCTCCCAGAGCACCGGCGCTTCGGCCAGCAGGCGCGCCTCGGCTGGCAGGGTGGGACCATCATTGAGTTCGACGCCCTGGCGCAGCCGCTGCAACTGCTCTTCGCTGGGCGTGCCCTCCACCTGTGCCCAATAGGTCTTGGGCAGCTTGTGCCTGGGATCGGCGATGCGCGCCTGCAGCTGGCCATCGTTGGTGAGCAGCAGCAGACCTTCGCTGTCACGATCCAGACGGCCGGCGGGATAGACGCCTGGCACCTCGACGAAGGCCTTCAGGGTCGCACGGCCATCGGCATCGGCGAACTGGGTGAGCACATCGAAGGGCTTGTTGAGCAGCAGCAGCCGCGGCGTGGCCGGGGGCGCCTTGGCCTGACGGCGAGGCCGGGGGCCGGGGGTGAAGCGAGGATTTCGCGACATGGGGATCGACGGCGGCTAGCCAAAGGGTAAGCTGGATCGCCTAGTCTATTCGCCCGAGGTCCCATGCGCATCTTTCGTCCGCTGTGGCTGATCCACCTGCTCACCTTGGCCGGTTGCGCGTCTTCCGCCTATGAAGGCCCGCGCTCCGAGCATTTCGACGGCGAGCGCTTCCATAACCTGGCGCCGCGCGAGGACAAGAGTCTCTGGACACTGCTCAAGTGGCAGCTCACCCGGACACGCCCCCAGTGGACCTGGCAAGACGGCCCCGCCGTGCCGACGCGCCCGCCAGCCCGTGTCGAGGGCGGCGAACTGCAGATCACCTTCGTCAATCATGCCACCCTGCTGATCCAGCATCAGGGCCTCAACATCCTCACCGATCCGGTCTGGTCGGAGCGGGTCAGCCCCTTCAGCTTCATCGGCCCCAAGCGTTTCCACGCGCCTGGCGTGGCCCTGGATGATCTACCGCCGTTGGATCTGATCTTTATCAGCCACAGCCATTACGATCATATGGACCTGGCCACCCTGAGGCGCCTGGCCGAGCGTGCGCCCCTGACGCCGGTGGTGACGCCCCTGGGTAACGCCGAGCTGATCCGCCGCGAGACCGGTTTCGTCACGGTCAGCGAGCTGGACTGGTGGCAAAGCCTGCCACTCAAGGACGGGGTGCGCCTTCACCTGGTACCGGGCCAACACTGGTCGGCGCGCAGTCGCTTCGACACCAATCGCAGGCTCTGGGGTGGCTTCGTACTGGAGACGCCTAGCGGGCCGGTCTATTTCGCCGGCGATACTGGCTGGGGACCGCATTTCGCGCAGATCCGTGAACGCCTGGGCGCGCCACGCTTTGCCGCCCTGCCCATTGGCGCCTATGAACCGCGCTGGTTCATGCAAGACAGTCACCTCAATCCCGACGATGCCGTACGTGCGCACCAGACGCTCGGAGCAGGCAGCAGCCTGGGTATCCACTTCGGCACCTTTCCACTGAGCGACGAAGATCAATTCGCCCCGCCCCGCGACCTGGCCCATGCCCGGGCGCTGCATGGCCTGGCGGATGAGGCGTTCAGGACGCTGGCACCCGGCGAGGCCTGGTCGATGCCCTAGGGTTCACTCCACCAACCCCTTGTCCCAAAGGCGTACCAGCTCACTGGGCGCCCGGTCTTCGGGGATCAGCAGGGTCAGTTCGTCTTCCTGCTCGGCAGGCTGGGGTCGGAAACGCAGCTCCACCTTGAAATAGCGCTGATCGCCACGGCCGACCTGGGTCGGTTCGCCGGATTCCGGCAGGCAGCGTTCCAGCACTGAGCAGATGCGCCCACGCTGGGTGCTGTCGTACTGGCCGAATTCGATCTCCCGTGGCTTGCTCAACGCATGCAGGGGCGCGAAGCCTCCCTGCCGCGAGAGCCGCACCACGGTGTCCTTGCCCAGCGGGGGAAGTTCGCGCATCGCCATGCTCCTCTAGATAAGGGTAACGCCCACGCCGGCCCAGGCCTCCTGGACAGCGGCCACCTCCGCCGACTCGGCGCCAAAACGGCGGCCGGCGTTGGAAACCGTCAGCCGGGCGAAGGCGGCGAAGTCCGCATCGTTGGCCAGGCGACTGTCACAGAGGGTGTCGTACCAGATGGGCCCGGCCTTTTCCCAGGCATAGCCACCCAAGGCCACGGCCGCGAGGTAGAAGGCGCGGTTGGGAATGCCCGAGTTGAGGTGAACGCCGCCGTTGTCTTCGCGGGTCTCGATGTAGTCGCGCATATGGCCGGGTTGCGGATCCTTGCCAAGGGTCGGGTCGTCGTACGCCGTACCCGGCTCGGCCATGGACCTGAGGCCTTTGCCCTTGATGCGGTCGGTGAGCAGCCCGGCGCCGATGATCCAGTCCGCCTCGGCGGCGGTCTGCTTGAGTTGGTACTGCTTGACCAGGATGCCGAAGACATCGGATACCGACTCGTTGAGTGCGCCGGACTGATTGAAGTACACCAGGCCCGCTTCGCTCTCGGTCACCCCATGCGCCAGTTCGTGGGCGATGACATCCAGGGCGATGGTGAATCTGTTGAAGATCTCGCCATCGCCATCACCAAACACCATCTGCTCGCCGTTCCAGAAGGCGTTCTGGTATTCCTGGCCGTAGTGGACGGTACCGGCCAGCGGCAGGCCCTGACCGTCGATGGAATTACGACCGAACACCTCGTTGAAGAAGGTGAAGGTAGCGCCCAGGTGATCGTAGGCTTCGTCCACCGCCACGTCGCTGACGGACGCCTGCCCTTCCTGGCGCACCAGGCGCCCGGGCAGCTGCATGGCATTGCCGGCATCGAAGATGCTGCGTTGCGGACTGGCGTCGTCGGTCCGCGGCAAGGCTCCGACCGGTGCCTGGCGTACCCCGGGCCGACCGGGATTGTGCAGCAGACTCTGCACATGACTCAGGGTGGTCAGGGCGCAGGAACGCTGGTGTTCGTCGCCATGATCGATGATGCGGCCAAGAATGTAGGGGGGAATAACCCCCTGGTAGGTGCCCTGGTTACGAGACATGCGCGCCCTCCTCCTGTGGGGGACAGAGCCCCCGATCACCGCAGCGTGCGGTCCTGTTCGTTGGACCACGAAACGACCAGACGGCTCCCGCCTCTTCACCCGGACGCAGGCTTCTGGTACAAAGGCACCCCACGCGGGCGTCGTATAATGGCATTACCTGAGCTTCCCAAGCTCATGACGAGGGTTCGATTCCCTTCGCCCGCTCCAGATTCCAGACGGCCTCCAATCAGTCCTTGCGGACCAGCTGATTGGGGGCCGTTGCGTTTCCAGGCCCTGTTGCGGGGTTTGCGAGCATCAATCCTACCCCGCCACCAACCCCTTCACCCGCTGCGCCAGGGCTTCCACCGCGAAGGGCTTGGTCAGGATCGCCATGCCGGGTTCCAGGTGGCCGTCGCTGAGCAGCGAGGTTTCGGCGAAGCCGGTGATGAACAGCACCTTGAGTGCGGGACGGTGGACGCGGGCGGCGTCGGCGAGTTGGCGGCCGTTCATGCCGCCGGGCAGGCCGACGTCGGTGACCAGCAGGTCGATGCGGGCATCGGAGTGCAGGACTTCCAGCCCGCCGGCACCGTCGGCGGCTTCGATGATGACGTAGCCCAGTTCGCGCAGCAAATCGGTCACCAGCATGCGCACCGTGGGTTCGTCATCGACTACCAGCACGGTGGCGTTAGCGCCTTCCAGCGTGCAGGGCCGGCCATCCTCCGTGGCGACCTCGCACAGCCGCTCGGCCGGCCGCCGCGGCAGATAGAGGCAGACGGTGGTGCCCTCGCCCGGGATCGAGCGTAGTCGTAGCTGCCCGCCCGACTGACGAGCGAAGCCGTAGATCATCGACAGCCCGAGACCGGTGCCCTGCCCCATGGGTTTGGTGGTGAAGAAGGGCTCGAAGGCCTTTGCGGCGACATCCGGGGTCATGCCGCTGCCGGTATCGGTCACGCTCAGGTGCAAATAGTCCCCTTCGGCCAATTCAGGATCGGGCGCGCTGTGGGTATCGACCTGATACTGATCGGCCTCGATCAGGATGCGTCCGCCGCCGGGCATGGCGTCGCGGGCGTTGATGCACAGATTCAGCAGGGCGTTTTCCAACTGGGACTGGTCCACCAGCAGCGGCTGGTTGTCCGGCAGGCTGATGAACTGCACCTGGATGGCCGGCCCTACGGTGCGCTGCACCAGATCGAGCATGCCGCCTATCAGCTGGTTGACGTCGGTGGGTTCCGGCGCCAGGGTCTGGCGACGTGCGAAGGCCAGCAGCCGGTGGGTCAGGGCCGCGGCGCGCTTGGCACTGCCCTGGGCCGCCAGCAGGTACTTCTCCAGCTCGGTGAAGCGCCCTTGGTCGATGCGCAGCCCCATGAGGTCGAGGCTGCCGGAGATCCCCGCCAGCAGGTTGTTGAAATCGTGAGCCAGGCCACCGGTGAGCTGGCCGACGGCCTCCATCTTCTGTGACTGACGCAGGGCCTCTTCCGAGCGCCGGAGTTCCTCGGTGCGCTCCTCAACCCGCTGCTCCAGGGTCGCGGTCAGGTCGCGCAGTTCGGCCAGGGCGCGATCGCGTTCATCCGCCAGGGCGCGGCGGGCATCCACGTCCAGCAGCACGCCGGGAAAGCGCAGCGGGGTACCGTCCGGCGCCAGTTCGACATGGCCGTTGGCTTCCACCCAGTAGTAGCGACCATCGCGATGACAAACGCGATACTGATGGGCATAGCGTCCGCCGCGTTCGAGCACGTCGGCGATGGCGGCGGCGAGGCCTGCCTGGTCATCGGGATGGACGTTGGCGACCACCTGGGCCAGGCTCAGGCCATCGCGGCCCAGCGCCGGATCGAGGCCGAAGTGGGTGGCGAAGGCTTCGTCGACGGTGAATCTATCGGTGGGCAGGTCCCAGTACCAGGTGCCGATGATGGCGCCGGCGGCCAGGGCCAGCTGCACCCGTTCGGCGGCCGCCAGCACGCTGCTCTCCGCGGCACGGGCGCTGTCGCGTTCGTCGATGCGCGCTGACAGCTCCTGTTCGAGCGTCAGGTTATGGCGGCGCAGCGCGGCTTCGGCCACGTCGCGCTGACGATGGGCCTGGACGCTGGCGGTGGTCTCTGTGGTGATGTTGAGCATCCCGACGATGGTCTCGCCGTCACGCAGCGGACTGTAGGAAAAGCTCCAGTAGGTATCCTCGGGATAGCCGTTGCGGGTCATCACGAAGTGCTTGTCGACGAAATGCAGCGCCTCGCCGGCCAGCGTCCGCTCGATCAGCGGCGCGATCTCGGCCCACAACTCCACCCAGACCTCGTGGATCGGTTGCCCCAGCGCCGCGGGATGCCGGGCCCCGAGAAAGGGGGCATAGGCCTGGTTGTAGATCAACGTCTGCTCGGGCCCCCAGGTCGCGCACATGGCGAAGGGCGAAGCCATCAGCAGGTCGTAGGTGGTCCTGAGAGCAACAGGCCAGCAGGTGCGATGGCCCAGTGGCGTGGTTTCCCAAGCAAAGCTTTCAAGGTAGGACAAAGGACGACTCACTGGCAGAGGCGCTGACGGATCTGGTGGCCGCCCAGGCTCTCAGCAATGAGCCCAGACGCTCATGATAGGCGGGTTCAAAGGCACCTTACCAGTCTTGCGGGTGATCGACGGCGTGGCGCCGTCCACCAGGGGCAGCGGCCCTGCGGCATGCTGTCCAGGTGAAACGACTGGCACCCGCGGCGTGCATCTCTTACCTTGTGGCCCCCGCTGTCGCCGTCAGGTATCCGCTCGTCATGTCCGCGTCATCCACCCCGCCCGAGGGGCTGCAACGCAGCCTGTCCAATCGTCATCTGCAACTGATCGCCATCGGCGGCGCCATCGGCACCGGCCTGTTCATGGGCTCCGGCAAGACCATTGCCCTGGCCGGCCCGTCGATCCTGCTGGTCTATCTGATCATCGGCAGTGCGCTGTTCTTTGTCATGCGCGCCCTGGGCGAGCTGCTGCTGTCGAACCTGGAATACAAGTCCTTCATCGATTTCTGCACCGACCTGCTCGGGCCCTGGGCCGGTTTCTTCTGCGGCTGGACCTACTGGTTCTGCTGGATCGTTACCGCCATCGCCGATGTCATCGCCATCGCCGCCTATGCCCAGTTCTGGTTTCCCAGCCTCGCGCCCTGGATCCCGGCACTGCTCTGCGTGCTGCTCCTGCTGGGCCTCAACCTGGTCACGGTGCGACTCTTCGGCGAAATGGAATTCTGGTTCGCACTGATCAAGATCGTCGCCATCTGCGCGCTGATCGTCACCGGCTTCGGCCTGGTCTTCTGGGGTTTCCAATCGCCCTCGGGCAACGTGGCGAGCCTGAGCAATCTGTGGAACGACGGCGGCTTCTTCCCCATGGGCCTGGGCGGCTTCTTCGCTGGCTTCCAGATCGCCGTCTTCGCCTTCGTCGGCATCGAGCTGGTGGGCACCACCGCCGCCGAGACCGCCGATCCCCGGCGCAACCTACCGCGCGCCATCAACTCCATTCCGGTGCGCATCCTGGTCTTCTATGTGCTGGCGCTGGTGGTGATCATGGCGGTGACGCCCTGGCGCCAGGTGGTGCCGGACAAGAGTCCCTTCGTCGAACTCTTCGTGCTGGCCGGCGTACCCATGGCCGCCAGCCTGATCAATTTCGTGGTGCTGACCTCGGCCACTTCCTCGGCCAACAGCGGCATCTTCTCCACCAGCAGGATGCTCTATGGCCTGGCCCGCGAAGGCCATGCGCCCCGGGGCCTCACCCGTCTTTCCCGGGCGGCCGTGCCAGCACGTGGGCTGCTGCTGTCCTGCCTGTGCCTGTTGCTGGGCACGGTGCTGATCTACCTGATCCCCAATCTCGTCACCGCCTTCACCCTGGTCACCACCCTGGCCGCGGTGCTGTTCATGTTCGTCTGGTCGCTGATCCTGTTGGCCTGGCTGGCCTATAGACGCAACCGGCCGGAGCAGTACGCCGCCTCGGCTTTTCGGCTGCCTGGCGGGCGCTGGGTGTGCTACGGGGTGCTGGCCTTCTTCGCCGCGGTGCTGGTCTTGCTGACCCTGCAGGACGACACCCGCCAGGCGCTGCTGGCCAGTCCGCTGTGGTTCCTGCTGCTGGGCCTGGGCTACTGGTGGCGCGGGCGGCGGACGCTACGCGGCGGCTAGCCAGCCACAGTTCGCTCAACCCACCGACCAGAGTTCATCGAGGCGGGTGGTGTAGCGCGGGCTGAGCAGGTCGCGGCGCATCTGCCAGGCAGGATCGCGCGGAATCCTGGCTGGACGCAGGGTTTCGCGACCGAACCGGCCGTTGATGGCGTCCAGCGTTGCCATCAGCCGGGTAGCGGCCGGATCCGGCGCGCCAGCGAAGAGATCCGCGGCCACCTCGTCACGGTGACAGAGATCGAGCAGCAACACCTCGGCCTTGGCATAACCGAAACCGTCGCGAAATATCTCGCGCAGGCCGGACTGGGCATAGTCGTTGAGTACCCGAGTGTCGTCGCTGGGGGCCGGTAGGTTGAGCAGGCTGGCGTTGGCATAGCGGCCCTCGTCCGCGCCATGCATCCCGGTCTGGATGCTGACCCTCAGGGTGCGACAGAGCGAACCCTGGGCGCGCAGCTTTTCCGCGGCGCGGGCGGTGTAGCTGGCCACCGCCTCGGCCAGGGCGCCGAACTGGTACTGGCGGCGACCGAACATGCGGCTGCTGCAAATGGTCTGCCGCGGCGCCTCCAGTTCTTCGAGACTTAGGCAGGCCAGGCCGCGCAATTCCCGGGAGGTCTTTTCCAGCACCACGCTGTAGCGCTGGCGCAGTGACCAGGCATCCTGCGCGGCTAGTTCCCAGGCATTGGTGACGCCCTCGCCCCGCAGGCGCGCGGCCAGGCGCCGGCCGACACCCCAGACGTCTTCGATCGGCGAATGCTTCAGCACCCAGTCATGCACCACCGGATCGCGCAGATCCAGTACGCCACCGGTGCGCTCCGGCCAGCGCTTGGCGGCGGCATTGGCCAGCTTGGCCAGGGTCTTGGTGCCGGCGATGCCGACGCTGACCGGGATGCCCGTCCATTTCTGCACCCGCGCCTGCAGGCGGTGGCCGAGGGCGTCCAGGGGCTCGGGCAGGCCAGCCAGATCGGCGAATACCTCGTCGATGCTGTAACGCTCCAGGCGCGGCACCAGAGTCCCCAGGGTGCGCATCACCCGGTCGCTGAGGTCGCCATAGAGCGCATAGTTGGAGCTGAAGGCCGCGACCTCGCCACGCTGGGCCAGCTCGCGCACCTGGAACCAGGGCGCGGCCATGGCGATGCCCAGGCGCTTGGCCTCGGCCGAGCGGGCGATCACGCAGCCGTCGTTGTTCGATAGCACCACCACCGGGCGTCCGGCGAGATCGGGGCGGAAGACCCGCTCGCAACTGCAATAGAAGGCATTGCAGTCGATCAGCGCCAATACCGACTCAGCCATGGCCAAAGCGCCTCAGGCTGTGGGTGGCCACACCCCAGACTTCGAAGTCGTCGCGCTCGCCGATGACCAGCGGCGCATAGGCGGGATTTTCCGCCAGCAGGACGAAGTTCGCGCCGCGCCGGCCCAGGCGCTTGAGGGTGGGTTCGCGATCGCGCACCGCCACCACGATATCGCCCACCCGCGCCGGACGGGCGCGGTCAATGATCACCAGATCGCCAGGAAAGATGCCCACCCCGGTCATGCTGTCGCCACTGACCTGGATGACGTAGGTATGAGGAGCGCGCAGGTCGACCAGTTCGTCCAGCGAGACCTGGCGCTCCAGATGATCCTGGGCCGGCGAGGGAAAACCGCACGGCAGGCGAAAATCATAGAGCGGCAGCTGGGTGTCGGACGACGCCAGGCAACCCAGGACGGTAACGGACATGACAAGGTGCTCCTGCGGATAACTGTCTATTTATACAGTTATCCGCAGGAGCCAGGTTGTAAAGTCGGACCTAACCCCCGCCGATGAGCGGCGCCATCAGACGCCGAGGCGAAAGCGCGATACTACGCTGCGCAGATCCTGGGAGAGGCCCGCCAGGCGCTCGGCGGTACCGGCGTCGGACTCGATCCCGCTCAGTACCTGCACGGTACTGGCACGGATGCCCGTGGTGTTGCGGTTGATGTCTTCGGACACCGCGGCCTGTTGTTCCGCGGCGCTGGCGATCTGCACGTTGACGTCGACGATGCGTCCCACCGCGGAGCCGATGCTGGTCAGGCTGGCACTGGCCTGCTCGGCCGCCGCGACTCCTGTCAGGGCATGGCCACGGCTGGCCTGCATCTGGCCGACGGCCTCGCCGGTAGCGGCCTGCAATTGCTCGATGATGCGGCGGATCTCCTCGGTGGAGGTCTGGGTGCGCGAGGCCAGGGTGCGGACCTCGTCGGCCACCACGGCGAAACCGCGACCCTGCTCACCGGCCCGGGCGGCCTCGATGGCGGCGTTGAGGGCCAGCAGATTGGTCTGTTCGGCGATGGTACGGATCACCGCGATGACCCCGCCGATGGCCTGGCTGTGACTTTCCAGGGCGGCGACCTTGGTGGCGCTGAGATCCACCTCGGCGGCCAGGGCTTCGATGGCCTGTTGGGTCTGCTGCATCACCCGGGCGCCGTCACGGGTGGCCTGATCGGCCTGCTGGGCAGCCGCGACAGCGCCTTCGGTGTTGTTGGCGACGTCCGCCACGCTGGCGGTCATCTCGGTGATGGCGGTGGCCACCTGGTCGGTCTCGCCCTGTTGCGCCTGCATGGTCGAGCGTGCCTGACCGATGGAGCCGGCCAGGGCGCCGGACGCCTGGGCGACTGCCTGGGAGGCCTGATCGACCTCGCGTAGCGAGCGACCGAAGGCCTCCAGCATCTCATCCAGGCTACGACCGATGTCGGCGATCTCGTCACGCCCGGACAAGGCGGCCCGGCGGCTCAGATCGCCCCGGGCAGCGGCGGCGGTCACCTCGACCAGCTCGGCGATCCCCAGGCGCAGGGCCTGGTAGATGCCGGCGAAGGTGTAGCTCAGCAGCAGCAAGGCCCCCAGGATCATGCCCAGGATCATATTGCGTAGCGCGGTTTCATGGGCCAGGCGCTCGGCCAGCATCTGGGACAGAAGGCCCTGGGCCTCTTCCAGAACCTTGTAGTAGCGGGCGACCACGGCATTGCCCTGGGCACCCAGAGCGCGCCCGGCAACCACACCCTCCCCGCTCATGGCAGTCAGCATGCCCTGGCGGAAGTTGGCATAGTCGTCCGATGCGAGCGCCAGGGAGCCCTTGAGGCGTTGCGCCAGCTCAGGCGCCTGGCGCGCCAGCAGCCGCAAACCCTGCTCCAGTTCGTCGGCGGTCTGCCGCTCCTGGCGCACCAGGGTACGCGCCACATTGAGGGTGGCCGGATCGAAGCTGTTGGTAGCGCTCAGGCCGCTCGCCAGGCCGCGCAGCTGGCCGATGAGATTGATCTCCCGAGGCAGTCGCAGCGAAGTGATATCGATGAGAAAGAGGCTGGCGTAGTCGGCATCCAGCGCCAGGCCCGAGGTGGCCGAGACGTAATAGAAGAAGTTGAGGGTCTTGGTCAGCTGCTCATTCCAGCCTTCGAACACCTCCAGCGAGTTGCCTGAGGTTCCCTGCAGCAGCCGTTCGGCTCCCAGCCGCAGCTGACTGACGCGATCGCCGGTTTCCAGCTTCCCGCCGAGTTCACGATCCAACTGCCCCAGGTCGTCATAGGCCTTGAGCAGGTTATCGCGATTGTTCTGCCAATCCTGCTGCGCCGAGGTGTCGCCATCCTGGACACGCTTGGTCAGGGCACGCTGCAACATGCTCAGTCGGGCGACCGGGGTCAGCTGCGTCAGATAGCGCTGACCGTCGATCTCCTGGGTCAAGCTCACGCGCTGCTCCTGGATATCCTGATAGAGGTAGACGCTGAGAAACAGGAGCGGCACCAGAACGATGGTGGCGAGGCAGACGAACTTGGCGGGAAACCTCAGGCGATTCATTATCGTTACAGCAGGGGTCAGCAGATTCATGGCTAGCTCGGGCGGCGGCGAAAGGGGTCATTAGGGCTGTACCGCCCTATTTGTGACGTAATAGACAAAAATTCTTGTAACAGTTTCGTCTCTATCGAGCTGTCGCTTCGCTTCCCTGGCTATTTGCCACTCGGCGGTCGAAAGCCGCCCCTCAACGGTCTTCGGATAGCTCTAGCATGCATGACTTATTGATTCGCAATGCCTTGGTGCTGGACGGCCACGACCGTCCGGGTAGGCCGCTCGATGTCGCTATCGCAGCCGGACGTATCCAGAAGCTGGGCGACCTGTCCACTGAACCAGCCCGAGAGGTCCGCGACGGCAGCGGCCTGGTGCTGGCGCCTGGCTTCATCGACGTCCATACCCACGACGACAGCATGGTCATCCGCCGGCCGCAGCAACTGCCCAAGCTCAGCCAGGGGGTCACCACCGTGGTGGTGGGCAATTGCGGCATCAGTGCCGCGCCGGTCCGTTTGCGCGGTGAGCCGCCGGACCCGCTGAATCTGCTCGGCCCGGCCGCGGCCTTCGTCTATCCCACCTTCGCCGCCTACCGCACCGCCGTGGAACAGGCCCGCCCCGGCGTCAATGTCGCCGCCCTGGTGGGCCACACGGCGCTGCGCAGCAATCACTTGGATGATCTTTATCGCGCCGCCACTCCGGCCGAGATCGCCGCCATGCGTGCCGAGTTGCGCGACAGCCTGGCCGCCGGTGCCCTGGGGCTTTCCAGCGGCCTGGCCTATGCCTCCGCCGCGGCGGCCCCGACCGACGAGGTGGCCCAGCTGGCCGCGGAGCTGGATGCCGTGGGCGGACTCTATGCCACCCATTTGCGCAGCGAATTCGCCGCGGTCCACGAAGCGCTGGACGAAGCCCTGGCCATCGGTCGCCAGGCCCGGGCACCGGTGGTGGTCTCCCACTTCAAGTGCGCCGGGGTGGACAATTGGGGGCGCGCACCGGAACTGCTCGGCGCCCTGGCCGAGGCCGCGCAGACCCAACAGGTCGGCTGCGACTGCTATCCCTATGCCGCCAGCTCCTCCACCCTGGATCTCAACCAGGTCACCCAGCGGCATCGCATCACCATCACCTGGTCCACCCCGCATCCCGAATGCGGCGGCCGCGACCTGGACTCCATCGCCGCCGACTGGGGCCTGGACCTGGACAGCGCCGCACGCCGCCTGCAGCCGGCCGGGGCCGTCTACTACGGCATGAGCGAAGCCGATGTGCACCTCATCCTCGCGCATCCACTGAGCATGATCGGCTCCGACGGCCTGCCCGAGGATCCCTTCCCGCACCCACGCCTCTGGGGCGCCTTCCCGCGGGTGCTCGGCCATTTCAGCCGTGACCTCGGTCTCTTCCCCCTGCACACCGCCGTGCACAAGATGACCGGTCTTTCCGCCGCGCGCTTCGGCTTAGAGGATCGCGGCCTGATCGAACCGGGCGCCCATGCCGACCTGGTGCTGTTCGATCCTGCCCGTATTCGCGATGTGGCCGATTTCAGCGAGCCACAGCGCCCCGCCGAAGGCATCCACGCCGTCTGGGTGAATGGCCGTCTGGCCTATGCGCCGGACCAGAGCATCGACGAGCGCCATGGCCGCTTCCTGCCCCGTGCCGGGGACCTGCGGCAAACCTTCCCACGCTGCTGATCGAACGCTACCGGGTAACGTCCCGACCTGGTGCGCCGCCGTTACCTTCCGCCACTTCCCGGTGCCACCCACGGCACCGGGAGCCTCTTCTTTGCCCGTCGTTCAAGCCAAGCCATTGATTTGCAAAGCCGTCGAAAAAGCTGGCACAGTGACTGCAATCTATTCCGTTGTTACGAACATTATTCCGCTATAACGGAAAAGGAGTCGCACAATGACGGGCAAGACGAAGGGGTGGAAAACACTGGCGCTGCTGGTGGGTCTGGTCGCCATGACTGGCGTCCAGGCGGCCAAGCTGGATGACGTACTCAAGCGCGGTCACCTGATAGTGGGCACCGGCAGCACCAACGCCCCCTGGCACTTCCAGGGCGCCGACGGCAAGTTGCAGGGCTTCGATATCGATATCTCCAAGGTCATCGCCAAGGGGCTGTTCAACGATCCGGAAAAGGTCGAATTCGTCGTCCAGGGCTCGGATGCACGCATCCCCAACCTGCTCACCGACAAGGTCGACATCAGCTGCCAGTTCATCACCGTGACCGCCAGCCGCGCCCAGCAGGTCGCCTTCACCCTGCCCTATTACCGTGAGGGCGTTGCCCTGCTCCTGCCGGCCAACAGCCGCTACCAGCAGATCGATGACCTCAAGGCGGCCAAGGACGACCTGACCGTGGCCGTGCTGCAGAACGTCTATGCCGAGGAGCTGGTGCACCAGGCGCTGCCCGGCGCCAAGGTCGATCAGTACGACAGCGTCGATTTGCTCTACCAGGCCCTGGGCACCGGCCGTGCCGACGCCGTGGCCACCGACCAGTCCTCGGTCAAGTACCTGATGACCCAGACCCCCGGCCGCTACCGCTCGCCCGACTATGCCTGGAGCCCCCAGACCTACGCCTGCGCGGTCAAGCGCGGAGAACAGGACTGGTTGAACTTCGTCAACACCGCCCTGCACGAGGCCATGACCGGTGTGGAATTCCCCACCTACCAGGCGTCCTTCAAGAAGTGGTTCGGTGTCCAGCTGCCTTCCCCGGCGATCGGCTTCCCTGTCGAGTTCAAGTGATCCTGGCCCGGCGCGGTTCGTCCGCGCCCTCTCGGTAGACGTTGAGCATGAACTACACCCTGAACTTCGCCCCCGTGTGGCAGAACCTGGATCACCTGCTGGCCGGGCTTGCCCTCGGCCTGCAGCTGGCCCTGGTAGGCATCGCCATCGGCTGCCTGATCGGCCTGGCCACCGCCTTCGCCCTGCTCTCGCGGGTGCGGGCGTTGCGCTGGCTCGCGGCGGGCTACGTCACCCTGGTGCGCAACACCCCGATCCTGGTGCTGATCCTGCTGCTGTACTTCGCCCTGCCCAGCGTCGGCATCCGCCTGGACAAGCTCAGCTCCTTTCTCATCACCCTGGCGCTCTATGCCGGGGCCTACCTGGCCGAGGTGTTTCGCGGCGGCCTCATGGCCATTCCCAAGGGCCAGCGCGAGGCGGGCCTGGCCATCGGCCTGCGCGAATGGCAGATCAAGGCCTACGTCATCATTCCGGTGATGCTGCGCAACGTCCTGCCATCGCTCTCCAACAGCTTCATCTCCTTGTTCAAGGACACCTCCCTGGCGGCGGCCATCGCCGTGCCGGAGCTGACCTACCAGGCCCGCAAGATCAACCTGGAAAGCTACCGGGTCATCGAGACCTGGCTGGTGACCAGCGTCCTCTACATCCTCACCTGCTACGTCATCGCCCTGCTGCTGCGCCAGCTGGAGCGGCGACTGAGCCTGACCCGCTAGGAGCCCGAACGTGTACGAAGCCCCCTCCTGGTTCCTGGAGTTGTGGAACGCTCGCCAGACCCTGGCCGCCGGTTTCGCCACCACCCTGGCCTGTTCGCTGCTGGCAGTGCTGGGCGGTACCCTGCTGGGTACCCTCGGCGGCCTGGCGCTGACCTACGGCCGCTGGCCGCTGCGCCTACCGTTCCGCCTCTACTCCGATCTGATCCGCGGCACCCCGGTGTTCGTGCTGGTGCTGGCCTGCTACTACATGGCCCCTGCCCTGGGCCTGCGGCCCACGCCCTTCCAGGCCGGCACCGCGGCCCTGCTGCTGTTCTGCGGCTCCCATGTGGCGGAGATCGTCCGTGGCGCCCTGCAGGCCATCCCGCGCGGTCAGCACGAGGCCGCCAAGGCCATCGGCCTGACCTTCGTCCAGAGTCTCCAGGAGGTACTGCTACCCCAGGCGTTGCGCCAGATCCTGCCGACCTGGGTCAACGCCTCCACCGAGATCGTCAAGGCCTCCACCCTGCTCTCGGTGATCGGCGTGGCCGAACTGCTGCTCAGCAGCCAGCAGGTCATCGCCCGCACCTTCATGACCCTGCAGTTCTATCTGTTCGCCGGACTGCTGTTCTTTCTCATCAACTTCGCCATCGAGCGGCTCGGCCGCTACCTGGAAAAACGGGTGACCCTGCCATGACCGCTGCCAACGATCCCTTGCTGAGTATCAACGGCCTGCACAAGAGCTTTGGCGAGGTGGAGGTGCTCAAGGGCATCGATCTCAGCCTCTACCGTGGCGACGTGGTGACCCTGATCGGCTCCAGTGGCTCGGGCAAGACCACCCTGCTGCGCTGCGTCAACCTGCTGGAAGACTTCCAGGGTGGCAGCATCCAGCTGGCCGGCGAGGCCATCGGCTACCGCGAAGACGGCGGTCGCCGCCAGCGCCTGCCGGAGCGCGAGGTCGCCCGCCAGCGTTCGCTCACCGGCATGGCCTTCCAGCAATTCAATCTGTTCCCCCACCTCACCGCTCTGGAAAACGTCACCCTCGGCCTGCGCAAGGTCAAGAAGATGGGCAAGGACGAAGCCATCGCCCTCGGCGAGCAGTGGCTGCGTCGGGTCGGGCTGCTCGAGCGGCGCGACCACCATCCCGGCCAGCTCTCCGGCGGTCAGCAGCAACGGGTGGCCATCGCCCGCGCCATCGCCATGAACCCCAGCCTGATGCTGTTCGACGAACCCACCTCGGCGCTGGATCCGGAGCTGGTCGGCGAGGTGCTGGCAGTGATCAAGGACCTGGCCCAGGATGGCATGACCATGCTGCTGGTGACCCACGAGATGAGATTCGCCTATGAGGTCTCCGATCGCATCGTCTTCATGAGCCAGGGTCGCATCGAGGAGCAGGGTCCGCCGCGCGAACTGTTCGAGCGGCCCCGCTCCACCCGTCTCGCCGAATTCCTCGGCCGGACCTCTTTCTGAATCATCCCCGCTACAGGAGCAACACCATGAGCATCATTCGTTACGGCGCCGGCGAACGCGGCGCAGGTGGCCAACCCCTCCCCTTCGCCCGCGCGGTGGAAGCCGATGGCTGGCTGCACGTCTCCGGCCAGGTGGCCATGGAGAACGGCGAGATCATCGACGGCGGCATCGTCGCCCAGACCCACAAGACCATGCAGAATCTGATCGCCATCCTGAACGAGGCCGGCTACGGTCTGGAGCACGTGGTACGCGCCGGCGTCTGGCTGGACGATCCACGCGACTTCTGGAGCTTCAACAAGGTGTTCGCCGAGTACTTCGCCGGCAATGCCCCGGCGCGCGCCTGCGTGCAATCCTCCATGATGGTGGACTGCAAGGTCGAGATCGACTGCATCGCCTACAAACCCAAGGCCTGAGACAAATCGCACAGATGACCGAACCTACCCGCCAGAGAGCCCGCGGCCTGGACCGCGCCTTCGACATCCTCGATCACCTCAAGCGGGTGGGTCGGCCGCTGCGACCCAACGAGATCGCCGCCGGCCTGGGCATTCCCAAGTCCACCGTCTACGACTTGGTCGGCCTGTTGCTGGAGCGGCACATGCTCGATGCCGTGGGCCGCGACGGTCAGGTCTACCTGGGCCGCGAGCTGTACTTTCTCGGCCAGGCGCACCTGCGCCACTTCGACCTGGCCCGCGAGGCCGGGCTGCTGCTGGACGACATCGTCGCCCGGACCCGCGAGACCGCCCAGCTGTGCCAGCTCAATGGCCGCAAGTACACCGTCTCGCTGATGAAGGAAGGCGCCCGCGCCTTTCGCATCTCCTCCAACGTCGGCGAGGACGCGCCCATTCCCTGGACCGCCTCCGGCCGGTTGCTGCTCGGCCATCTGAGCGACGCCGAGATCCTCGCCCTGATCGATCCGGACGACTTCATCCTGCCCGACGGCAGCCGCCTGCCGCCGGCGACCTTTATCGCCGAGATCCGCAGCGCCTGCGCCGAGGGCTTCTTTTCCTTCGACAGCATCGCCGACACCTACACCCACTGCTTCGCCGCTCCGGTGCAGGACGCCAGCGGCCTGTGCATCGCCACCCTGTGCATCGTCGCGCCCCGTGCCGACGCCCAGGCCCACCATGCCGAGTACCGCCAGGTGCTGGTCGACAGCGCTCGCCGCCTGTCCCAGCGCCTGGGCGGCCAGGAGAATCCATGACCGCTCTACATGCCCCCGAGAAAGGCGCCGCCACCCCTGGCGACAGCCTGCTCCGCGACATCGCCCTGCCCGCCCTGGTCATCCACCAGCGGGCGCTCGATCACAACATCGCCTGGATGCAGGCCTTCGCCAGCGACCGCGGCGCGCAGCTGGCGCCCCATGGCAAGACCAGCATGGCTCCGGCGCTGTTCCAGCGGCAGCTGGCGGCCGGCGCCTGGGGCATGACCCTGGCCACCGCGATCCAGACCCGCGCCGCCCAGGCCCATGGCGTACGCCGGGTGCTGATGGCCAACCAGCTGGTCGGGGCGCCGAACATGGCGCTGATCGCCGAGCTACTGAGCGCCGACCCTGATTTCGATTTCCATTGCCTGGTGGACCATCCCGATCAGGTCACGGCCCTGGGCGCCTTCTTCGCCGAACGCGGCCTGGCGCTACAGGTGATGATCGAATACGGCGTGCCTGGCGGTCGTTGCGGCTGCCGCAGCGAATCCGAGGTACGTGCCCTGGCCCAGGCCATCGCCGGACAACCGGCGCTGCGGCTGACCGGTATCGAAGGTTACGAGGGCGTGATTCACGGCGTCGAGGCAGTGACCGACATCCGCGCCTTCGCCGATTCCCTGGTGCGTTTGGCCGAGGAGTTGCGTGGCCAGGGCGCCTTCTCCCTCGACCGGCCCATCGTCACCGCTTCGGGCTCGGCCTGGTACGACCTGATCGCCGCCGCCTTCGATCAGCTGGAGGTACGCGAACGTTTCCTGGCCGTCCTGCGTCCCGGCAGCTATGTGGTCCATGATCACGGCATCTACCGCGACGCCCAGGGCGGCGTCCTGGCGCGCACCGGCCTGGCCGAGGGCCTGCAGCCAGCGCTGGAGGTCTGGGCCCACGTGCAGTCGCTGCCCGAACCCGGCTTTGCCATCCTGGCCCTGGGCAAGCGCGACGTCGCCCATGACGCCGGCCTGCCACTGCCGCTACGCCGCTACCTACCAGGCCAGGCGGGCGCTGAAGCCGTCGACATGAGCGGCTGTACCGTCACTGCCATCATGGACCAGCACGCCTTCATGGTCGTCGCGCCAGGTACGGAGCTGGCCATCGGCGATATTGTCGCCCTGGGTACCTCCCATCCTTGCCTGACCTTCGACAAGTGGCGCCAGGGCTGCCTGGTAGATGACAGCCTGCAGGTGGTGGAGACCTTCGCGACCTGCTTCTGAGACGCTAGGGCCGCAGCTCGCCTTCGTCTTCGCCATCCCAATAACGGATGCGCTCGGCATGCACCTTGATGAGAATCATGCCGGGCGTATCGGTACCCTGCGGAAACCAGCGGTTCAGGTTCTTGGTCCAGTGCGCCTCGAACTGCGCCTTGTCGCGGATCAGTTCGGCGCGGCCCTCGATGCCGATGAAGATGCCGGGCTTGCCCAGCAGGCTCTTGCCCTCGCTGAAGCTAAGGCCCACCGCCGGATCCTGTTCGATGTCGCGGATCTTGGCCGAGTCGTCATAGGCGTAGAACCAGGAATCACCGTCGTACTCGACGTCGCCGTTGTTGCTCATTGGCCGGCTGGTCAGGCGCCCGGTGCCGGTGGTCAGCATGCAGAAATCCAGATCGCTCATCGCTTTGGACAGGTCGTGCAGGGTCTTGTCGGCCATGGGGGTCGCTCCGGTAGGGTGGGCGGTGTTGCCCGTCTGAATTCAGACCCGGAACTGCTGCCGCTTGGTTCCGATGCGCAGACGCCGACCTGGCTTTTCGGACGGGCTGCCCTAGTGGGAAGACACGTATAGCGCCGACGCGGGCGGCACCGGCAGTGCGTAAGTCGCCTTCATCCAGTCGATTTCCGCCAACGGCGTCCGGCCAAACAGACGCTTGAATTCGCGGCTGAACTGCGAGGCGCTTTCGTAGCCCACGGCAAAGGCCGCGCTCGCGGCCGGCAGGGCGTCGCGCAGCATCAGCAGCCGCGCCTGATGCAGCCGGGTCGACTTCAGGTACTGCATGGGCGTGGTACCCGTCACCTCGCGGAAGTGTCGATGAAAGCTGGGCTGACTCATGCGCGCCTCCTGCGCCAGCGACGCGACGTCCAGCCGCTCGGCATAGCGGGCGTGCAGGGTACGCAATGATCGTGCGATGCGGCCGAAATGTCCCTGGCGATCCAGGGCCGCGCGTAACGAGCCGCCCTGGGCACCGGTCAGGATCCGATAGTAGACCTCGCGCAGCAAGGCGTGCCCCAGCAATCGGGCGTCCGTCGGCACGCTCAACACCTCCAGAAAGCGTAGGGTCGACTGGCGCAGCGGCTCATCGAGGGGCGAAGCATAGAGTCCTCGGGGTGGCTCGACCGTTGGTCCCAGTTCGCTATCGAGCTGCAGCACCAGTTCACCGAGCAGGCGAAAATCAAGCCGCAGGTAGATGGCCAGCAGCGGTGCCTCCGGGCTGGCATCGGTCTCCATGGTGAAGGGTACGGGCACCGATACCACGAGGTAATGCTGGGCGTCGTAACGATAGACGCGTTCGCCGAAGTAGCCGCGCTTGCCACCCTGGCAGACGATGACGACACCGGGATCGTAGAGCACCGGTACGCCGGTCAGGGGGCGATCCGAGCGCAGGAAGCGGACGTCCTCCAAGGCGCTGAGGTTGTAGCCCTCCCGTGGTGCCAGCTTACCTAGCAGGGCTACCAGACGCGCGGGGACGGGATCGCTCGGGGTCATGGACCCTCCTCTTCAGCCATCGGTGGAAAGTGTCAGGCCCTCCCACCGGTCGATCTCCCGGCTGGCCGCGGCCAGGCGTTCGCGCACCAGGTGCAAGGCATCGCTGCCCAGCAGCAATTGCGTGGGCGGCGCTGGCATGGCGATAAGGCGCAACAGCGCCTGGGCGGCCTTGCGCGGATCGCCGAGCTGCTTGCCGCTCTTGGCTTCGCGCGCCGTGCGAATCGGCGCGAACTGCTCATCGTAGTCGGCGATGCTGCGGGCGCTGCGGCGCATCGAGCGACCCGCCCAGTCGGTGCGGAAGGAGCCTGGCGCTACGGCGGTGACCCAGACCCCGAACGGCACCAATTCCTGGCCCAGGGCCGCCGAGATACCTTCGAGGGCGAACTTGCTACCGCAATAGTAGGAGATGCCCGGCAGGGTGATGGTGCCGCCCATGGAGGTGATGTTGATGATATGACCGCGACGCCGCTCGCGGAAGGACGGCAGGAAGGCCTTGGTGACGGCAACCGCCGCGAAGACATTGACCTCGAATTGCTGACGCAGCTCTTCCAGGGGTGACTCCTCAAGGATGCCCTCGTGCCCGTAGCCGGCATTGTTCACCAGTACGTCCACCGGGCCAAGCGCTGCCTGGACCTCCGCCACTACCGCGTCCACGCGATCGTGATCCGTGACATCCAGCAGGACGCCATGGGCCCTGGGCGACAAGGCGGCGAACGCCTGGCGATCGGCTTCCTGGCGCACCGTCCCGATGACGCAATGGCCGGCCACCAGGGCTTCCCGTGCCAGGGCATTGCCCAGACCACTGCTCACGCCAGTGATGAAAAGGGTCTTGTACTCGTTCATGGCTCGCTCCCTCGGTGTAGGAAGCGGCCATGCTAGCGCCCGGGTACGCAGCCTTCGCTGCCGGATCGTCTGGTGGTCTTGCCCAATCCTCTCAACATCGACGCCAGTGGCTCAGGTCCCTCTGGGCTTGGCTCGCGCCGTCGGTTCGGCGATCAGCGGATCGTCCGGCCAGTAGTGCTTGGGGTAGCGGCCCTTGAGGTCCTTCTTCACGTCGAGGTAGGTGTTGGCCCAGAAGCTGGCCAGGTCCTGGGTGACCTGCACCGGACGCCGCGCTGGGGAAAGCAGGTGCAGCTTGACCGCCAGGAGCCCGCCGGCGATGCGCGGGGTATCGACCAGGCCGAACAGCTCCTGCAACCGCACCGCCAGCACCGGCGGGTGCTCGCCGTAGTCCAGGCGGATGTTGGAGCCGGAGGGTACCGCCAGGGTGCGCGGGGCCAGGTCGTCCAGCTGCCGCGGCAGCGGCCAGGGCAGCAGGCCCTGGAGCATGGCGGCCAAGTCCAGATTGGCGAAGTGGGCCAGGCGGGTGACACGGTCCAGGTAGGGCAGCAGCCAGTCTTCCAGGCTGGCCAGCAGGGCCGCGTCGCTGACGTCCGGCCAGTCGCTCGCCTGCTTCTGCTGCAGGTCCAGCTGGCGCAGCAAGGCCACCCGCGCCTGCCACTGGCGCAACTCCGGCGTCCAGGGCAGCAACTCCAGGCCCTTCCGCCGCACCAGCCCCAGCAGCGCGCGGCTGCGGGCCGTGGCGTCCAGGTTCTTCAGCGGCTCGCGACTCAGCACCAGCTGGCCGACCCGGCGCTGGCGTTCAGCGCGCAGGACGCCTTCGCGCTCGTCCCAGTCCAGTTCGTCGTGACTCACCGCCTGCTCGGCCAGCGGCCCCTCGAACAGCGCCAGATCCAGTTCGGCGGCCAGGTAGATGCGCTCCTCGCGCTGCCCCTGGCGACTGCCCAGGTCGGCCACCACCAGCCAGGGCGACTTCATCAACCCATCCGGCTCGCCAAAGCTGGCGGCCCGGCCATTGGCCAGCCGATAGTCCTGGCCGCCGGCCTTGCGCTGCTGGGCGATACGATCCGGATAGGCGCAGGCCAGCAGGGCCCCGGTCCAGCGCGGGTGTTCGGGATCGGCCACCGGCCGCTCGGCCTTGCCACGCAGCAGGCCGCGGTACTGACGGACCAGCTGACGAATGCGCGCCACCCCGCCGCGCGGGCCGCGCCCTTCGCTGGCCAGGAGCAGCAGACGGGTATGCAGGTCGGCGCCCTGCCCCGGCGCCAGGTCGCGCTCGCCCAACAGTGCGGCGATCTCGCAAGCGCGCTCGGCCAGGCCCCAGGACTGACCACGCAACAGCAGGTGCGCCAGCCGCGGATGGGCCGGCAGACCGCTCATGGCCTGGCCGTGAGGGGTGAGCACGCCCTGGTCGTCCAGGGCACCCAGGCGCATCAGCAGGTCGCGGGCCTGGGCCAGGGCCGCGGCGGGCGGGGGATCGAGCCAGGCCAGCTCCTCGGCGCTCATGCCCCAGCGGGCCAGTTGCAGCGCCAGCCCGGCGAGGTCGGCCTGGAGGATCTCGGCGCTGTCGTAGGCCGGCAATTGCTGGTGCAGCTCTTCCGACCAGAGCCGGTAACAGACGCCCGGCTCCAGTCGGCCGGCGCGGCCCTGGCGTTGGGTGGCCGAGGCGCGGGAGATGCGGCGGGTGGTCAGGCGGGTCATGCCGCTGCCGGGATCGAAGGCCGGCACCCGCGCCAGACCTGCATCCACCACCACCCGTACCCCTTCGATGGTCAGGCTGGTCTCGGCGATATTGGTGGCCAGCACCACCTTGCGGCTGCCCACTGGCGCCGGCTCGATGGCCGCCCGTTGGGCCGCCAGCTCCAGCTCGCCATGCAACGGGCAGAGCAGCACCGCAGCAGGCAAGTGATCCGCCAGCCGCTCGGCGGTGCGGCGGATCTCCGCCTGCCCGGGCAGGAACACCAGCAGGCTGCCGGACTCCTCGTCCAATGCCTGCAGCACCGTGGCGGCCACCCGCACCTCCAGGCGTTCGTCCTGGCCGAGCGGTCGACTCCAGCGGGTCGTGACCGGAAACATCCGGCCTTCGCTACGCACCACGGGCGCATCACCAAGCAGCGCGGCCAGGCGCTCGCCTTCCAGGGTGGCGGACATCACCAGCACCTTGAGCGGCGTATCGCGTAGCAGCTCGCGCCCGCTCAGGGTCAGCGCCAGGGCCAGATCGGCGTCCAGGCTGCGTTCATGGAATTCGTCGAAGATCACCAGGCCGACACCGTCCAGCGCCGGATCGTCCTGCAGCCGGCGGGTAAGGATGCCTTCGGTGACCACTTCGATGCGGGTGCGCGGCCCTACCCGG
The DNA here is from genome assembly GCF_056790235.1 of Pseudomonas sp. VMV1. Taxonomy (NCBI): domain Bacteria; kingdom Pseudomonadati; phylum Pseudomonadota; class Gammaproteobacteria; order Pseudomonadales; family Pseudomonadaceae; genus Pseudomonas; species Pseudomonas sp. VMV1. Next base: position 298,410 of record NZ_JBXGSE010000004.1, on the reverse strand, counting down.
CTTTCCAGGCGGATGCGATAGCCCACCGTCTCGCCGACGCCTTCGCCCAGTTCCGCGGCCAGGCGCTCGGCGGCAGCGCGAGCCGCCAGCCGGCGCGGCTCCAGCAGCAGGATGCGCTGACCGGCCAGCCAGGGTTCGTCCAGCAGCGCCAGGGGCACCCGGGTGGTCTTGCCGGCGCCGGGCGGCGCTTCCAGCACGCAGTCATCACGGCGGGCGAGGGCCTGGCGCAGGTCGGGCAGGACAACATCGATGGGCAAGGGCGTCATTGGGCACGGCCGGTGGTCTCAACGGGGCGGGCAGTATAAAGCGTCTCGCCCGCCGTGATTCCGGCCGCTATAGTGGCGGCCTCATCCAACCGGAGGTTGTCTATGTCGATGCGTACCCGCGCGGTGTGTGGCGTCCTCGCCGCCGCCCTGTTCACCCAGCTGACCGCTTGCGGCTCCCTGTTCTACCCCGAGCGCCGCGGCCAGATCACCGGCAGTGGCCGTATCGACCCGGGCATCGTCGCCCTCGATGCCATCGGCCTGCTGTTCTACATCATCCCCGGCCTGGTCGCCTTTGGCGTGGACTTCGCCACCGGTGCCATCTATCTGCCCGAGAACCGCCGTGCCGAGGTGGATCCGGCCGAGCTGAACAAGGCGGTCAACCCGGACGGCAGCGTCGATCGCGCACGCCTCAAGGCGATCATCCAGCAGGCCACCGGCCATAACCTGCCGCTGGACGACCCGCGCCTGCTGCAACGCAGTGGCAACACCGAACAGCTCGCCAGCCTGGGCCTCTCCCCGCACGCCTGATGAGCGATCCGCACCGCACCGAGCGGCTGTTGCGTCGCGCCACGGCCGCCTCGGTAGCGGTGGCGACGACGCTGATCCTGGCCAAGGCCGTCGCCTGGTGGTTCAGCGGTTCGGTCAGCCTGCTCGCCGGCCTGACTGATTCGCTGCTCGACGGCCTGGCCTCGGTCTTCAACCTGCTGGCGGTGCACTACGCCCTCAAGCCGGCGGACGACGACCACCGCTATGGCCATGGCAAGGCGGAGTCTCTGGCCGGCATCGCCCAGGCGGTGTTCATCGGCGTCAGCGCAGTGCTCATCGCCTGGCAGGCCATCGGCCGCCTGCAACACCCCGAGCCCCTCGGCGCCCATGCCCTGGGCATCGCCGTCACCCTGTTTTCCCTGGCCCTGACTGCCATGCTGGTGGCCTACCAGCAGCACGTCATCCGCCTTACCGACTCCACGGTGGTCCGCGCCGACGCCCTGCACTATCGCTCCGACCTGCTGCTCAACGTCGGCATCCTGATCGCCCTGGCGCTGACCGGCTTCGGCTGGTACTGGCTGGATCCACTGTTCGGCCTGGCCATCGCCCTCTACATCCTCTGGAGCGCCTACGGCATCGCCCGTGACTCCTTCGGCGTGCTGATGGACCAGGAACTGCCCGCCGACATCAGCGAGCACATGCTGCAGCTGGCCTGCCAGGTACCTGGCGTGATCGGTGCCCATGACCTGCGTACCCGTCTCTCCGGCAATCACTGGTTCGTGCAACTGCATCTGGAGCTGCCGGGGCAGATGAGCCTGTCGCGCGCCCATGTGCTGTGCGACGAGGTCGAGGCGGCCATCTGCGCCGAATACCCCCAGGCCGAGGTGCTGGTCCACGCCGATCCGCTGGATGCACCGGACGTCCCCCACCGTCATCCCCTGCCGCCCGCCACCTGAGCGGAACCCGGCGCCGCTGCGTTCTCTCGAATCTGCAAGCCTGATTCGGAGAGCGTTCCAGAGAGCGCCGGGAGATGACCATGAATACCCTGCACCCGGTCGCGCGCCTTGCGGACCTGCGTGAAGACCGCGGTACCGCGGTCGAGATCGAAGACACCACCATCCTGCTGCTGCGCGTCGGCGACGAGGTGCGGGCCTTTCAGGCCAACTGTCCCCATGCCGGCGCCCCGCTGGCCGAGGGTGCCGTCTGCCAGGGGCGGCTGGTTTGTCCCTGGCACAAGGCGAGCTTCGCCTTGGATGACGGCAGCCTCTGCGAACCACCCGCGCTGGACGCCCTGCAGCGCTACCCGGTGGAGGTGCGCGATGGCGAGGTGCTGGTCGGTACCGAGCCACTGCCCGCACAAGCGGCCGAAATCCAGCGTGACGAGCGCCTGTTCGTCGTCGTTGGCGCTGGCGCCGCAGGCACGGCCGCCGCCGCTGCCCTGCGTGAGTTCGGCTTTGGCGGCCGCCTCGTGCTGATCGGCCAGGAACCGGGCGAGCCCTATGATCGTACCGCCCTGTCCAAATTCGTCCTCCAGGGCGACAAGGCCCCGGAAGAGGCTCCACCGCTGCGCGATGCCGACTTCTTCCGTCAGCAGCACATCGAACGCCTGCACGCCGAGGTGGTGCGCCTGGATGCCCAGGTACGCCAGCTGGAACTAAGCAATGGCCAGACCCTGGACTATGACGGTTGCGTACTAGCCACTGGCGGCGAGCCCAAACCCCTGGCCGTGCCAGGCGCCAACCTCCGGGGCATCCACCTGTTGCGGACCCGCGCTGACGCGGCCGCCATCCTGGCCGACCTGCCCGACGAGGGCCGGGCGGTGATCGTCGGTGCCAGCTTCATCGGCCTGGAAGCCGCCTCCGCTCTGCGCAAGCAGGGCCTGGCAGTGGACGTCATCTCTCCCGCCTCCCTGCCCTTCGTCAAACAGATGGGTGAGACCCTGGGTCAGCACTTCAAGACCCTGCACGAGGCCAATGGCGTCACCTTTCATGCGCCCCACGAGGTGGTGGGCTTCGAAGGCGAGGGTCAGGTCCGGCAGGTCAGACTCAAGGACGGTACCCGTCTACCTGCCGATGTCGTACTGGTAGGCACCGGCATCGCTCCGGCGACGGCTTTCCTCGCCAACCTGTCTCTGGCGGACGATGGCAGCGTACCGGTGGATGCCCAGCTCAAGGCCGCGGAAGGCCTCTACGCCGCTGGCGACCTGGCCACCTTCCCCTATGCCGGCCGGCCCACCCGGATCGAGCACTGGCGCCTGGCCCAGCAGCACGGCCGCCTGGCCGCGCGTAATCTGCTCGGCGAGGCCGAGGCCTATGCCGACGTCCCCTTCTTCTGGACCCTGCACCACGGCAAGCGTTACGAATACCTCGGCCACCCCCGCCAGTGGGATGACATGCACCTCGACGGCAGCCTGGGTGACCAGACCTTCGTCGCCCTGTTGCTGGCCGAGGATCTGGTAGTGGGTGTAGTCGCCTGCCAACGAGAGCGTGCTACTGCCATCCTGGCCCAGCGTCTGCGCCAGCCCTTGAAACGAGCTGAGGCGCTGGACATCGTCCAGGCCAACTGAGGAACTACCATGGCCAATCCCTATCGCGTCGGCCTGATCGCCGACACCCATGGCCTGATGCGCCCCCAGGCACTGGAGGCCCTGGCCGGCAGCGATTTCATCCTGCATGCCGGCGACATCGGCAAGCCCGAGATTCTCGATGCGCTGCGCGAGCTGGCCCCCCTGGCCGTGGTCCGGGGCAACAACGACGATGTGCCCTGGGCCGACGACATCCCCGAGCGCGTCACCCTGACCCTGGCCGACATTGGCATCCATATGCTGCATATCCTGCCGGAACTGGACCTGCAGACCGCCGGTGCCGCGGTGCGGGTGGTAGTCAGCGGCCACTCGCACAAGCCGCTGATCGAAGAGCGCGATGGCGTACTCTACGTCAACCCGGGAAGCGCCGGTCCGCGCCGCTTTCGATTGCCGATCAGCGTCGGCCGCCTGACCTTGGACGCCGGCCAGATCCAGGCCGAGATCCTGGAACTCACCCCCTGAAGGAACCCCGATGAGCATCTCCTACCACTCCTACGAACCCAGTCAGGGCCATGGCCTGCCCCATGATCCCTTCAACGCCATCATCGCGCCGCGTCCCATCGGCTGGATTTCCTCCCATAGCGAAAGCGGCGTGCTGAACCTGGCGCCCTACAGCTTCTTCAACGCCTTCAACTACAAGCCGCCGCTGATCGGCTTTTCCAGCCAGGGCTACAAGGACAGCGTGGCCAACATCGAGCGCACCGGTGAATTCGTCTGGAACCTGGCGACCCGCGAGCTGGCCGAGGAGATGAACGCCAGCAGCGCCATGGTAGGTCCGGAGGTGGACGAATTCGCCCTGGCCGGCCTGGAGCCTGCCCCCTCGACGATCGTCAAGGTGCCGCGGGTCGCCCGTGCCCAGGTGGCTTTCGAATGCAAGTTGAGCCAGATTGTGCGCCTCAAGACCGCCGCCGGCGACGAGCTGGACCAGTGGCTGGTGCTCGGCGAGGTGGTCGCCGCCCATATCGACCAGCGCCTGCTCAAGGACGGTATCTACCAGACTGCCGCGGCTCGTCCCATCGTCCGTGGCGGTGGCCCGGCCGACTACTTCGAGATCACCGAATCGGCGCTGTTCCGCATGCGTCGCCCCGGCTGATCGACCGGCGCTGGAAGGCAAAACGGCGCCCTTGGGCGCCGTTTTTTCTAGCGAAATGGCTTAGCCTGCACTGACACGGAAATTGAGCCGAGGGAAATGCACCTGGATCGCACCCAGTCGCTCATCGTGGCGCAAGAGCACCAGGGATTCGCTATCGGCATGGACCAACTCGCCCACCACCGGGTCCACCCCGTAGTCGGTCGCGGCCACGCTGACCCGCTCACCCCAGGCAAAGCCTTCCACCGGAATGGCCTGATCACGAGGTAGCGCCTCAGGCTCGGCTGTCTGCGCGATGACCAGCGCCTCCTCGGCCTGGAGCTCTTCGTGGGTACCGTGGCCAAAACCCAGCACCCGCGCGAACCAGGCGGCGATCTCGGGTCGTTCGTCGACCAGGGGCGCCAGTTGCGGCGTGCTCTTGAGGAACCAGAAGTTGTGGGCCAGGGCGATGTCGGCCACCGAGGGCGCGCCGAAGAGGAATTCACCCTGGCTGCGCTGCAGCTGCGTCTCCAGCCGCGACAACAGGGTCGGCAACTGCTGCCGAGCCTGCTCGGGCGTCAGCCGGCTCAGGCTGCCACCGCTGAACAGCGCCTTGCGGTCATCCAGAAAGGCCTGGGCCTGCTCCGGCGGCAGACTGGCCAGGCGCGGCCCCATGATCTCCGGCTGGAACATCAACGCCACGGCGTGCTGAAACAACACCGAGTCCGCCCAGCCGGCAAAGGCGGCCACGACCGCCTCCTGGCCTTCCGGAAACAGCGCCGGTACGGCTTTTTCCGCCTCCAGGCGGCGAGCGATCAGCGCCGTGTCGCAATAGACGTCCGCACCCACCTGCAGCACCGGAGTCCTGCGATAACCACCGGTGAGCGCCACCAGCTCGGGCTTGGGCAGCATCCGCGGAATGATCACCGAACGCCAGGCGAGACCCTTGAAGCCCAACAGCAGGCGCGCCTTCTCGGCGAAGGGCGATTGCCAGTAGTGATGCAGAATCAGCTCGGACATGACAGCACTCCTGAATCAGCCGTGGACCGTGGGCCGGACAGGGCCAGCACCAGGGATTCCTTGGCTCGTTTGGGTAGCTTCTTGATCTGGATCTCGCGGCGCAAGGCGGCCGACTTGTCGGTGCAGGCTTCGACATAGACCAGCGCCTGGGCCGGGCTGGAAGCGAAGAAGCGGGCACCACGGCCACTGCGGTGCTGGGCGAAGCGGCGCTCGGGATCATCGCTGATGCCGCAATAGAGCGCCTGGTTCTCGGCGCGCACCAGGTAGACATACCAGGTGCGCGCGGGTGGCTGGGGGATATCGCTCACCGTCAGGCGAACCACTCCCGGGCGGTACGCCAGACGCACACGCCAACGAAGTAGATGCCGCTGGCGAACCAGAGCACCATCAGCCACAGCGGCTTGTCGGGGTGCAGGAACACCATCATGGCGCTGCTGAGCAGCCAGATGGAGGTAATAGTGATGTTCACCGCCATCAGCTGACGGACGCGGAAGGGGTGCAGGAACTTGACCCGGGTCAGGGTCAGGGCGGCCAGTACCAGCACCACCGCCATGCTGAACCAGGGCGCCAGGTCCAGCACGTAGAAATACAGCGCCACCACGTTCCAGGCCGCAGGAAAGCCGATGAAATAGTTGTCGGCGCTCTTCATGTTCACATTGCAGAAACAGAACAGTGACGACAATAGGATGATGCCCACCGCCACCAGCTCGAAGTGCAGCGGCAAGGGTACGAAGCGATAGATGAAGATCGCTGGAATGAAGACATAGGTCAGGTAATCGACCACCAGGTCCAGCGCGGAACCATCGAAATGGGGCAGGACCCGCTTGACCTCGAACTTGCGGGCCAGGGTGCCGTCGAGACCATCGACGAGCAGCGCGATGCCGAGCCACATCAGGCAACCCTTGGGTTGACCGTCGACCAGAGCGAGCAGCGCCAGAAGCGCGAGGATCACACCACTGGAGGTCACCGCATGGGCGCCCCAGGCCTTGGCTTTTGTCAGCATGAGCGGATGGGAAATGGAGTTCACGGGCGTCTCTCTATGATGACGGCTTCGACTGCCCGTTGCACCGCACGTTCTCGCGATGCGGTACGGAATCGACAATGAAGCCGGTGAACGGCAAGGCGGACCTTGACCGCCGACCCCGGAAACCGGGCGCCAAACATCGAGGATACCGCGCCTTGAAGTCCTTTGCCCGCCTTCCCGCCGAACGCCCGTGATTGGGTTCGCAGGTAGACCGGGGCGGATGGGTGTCCACCCCGGCCGCGTCTCAGTGCAGGATCTGCCCGAGGAACAGGCGCGTACGCTCGTTCTGCGGATTATCGAAGAACTGGTCCGGTGCGGCCTGTTCGACGATTTCGCCCTTGTCCATGAAGATCACCCGGTTGGCCACGGTGCGGGCGAAGCCCATCTCGTGGGTCACGCACAGCATGGTCATGCCGTCCTGGGCCAGGCCGATCATGGTGTCCAGCACCTCCTTCACCATCTCTGGGTCGAGCGCCGAGGTCGGCTCATCGAACAGCATGATGCGCGGCTGCATGCACAGCGCCCGGGCGATGGCCACGCGCTGCTGCTGGCCACCGGACAGTTGGCCCGGAAACTTGTTGGCCTGCTCGGGAATGCGCACCCGCTGCAGGTAATGCATGGCGATCTCTTCGGCCTGCTTCTTCGGCAGCTTGCGCACCCACATGGGCGCCAGGGTGCAGTTCTGCAACACGGTCAGGTGCGGGAAGAGGTTGAAATGCTGGAACACCATGCCGACTTCGCTGCGAATGGTCTCGATCTGCTTGAGATCGTTGGTCAGCTCGGTGCCGTCGACGATGATCTGACCCTTCTGGTGTTCTTCCAGGCGGTTGATGCAGCGGATGGTGGTGGACTTGCCGGAGCCGGAAGGCCCGCACAGCACGATACGCTCACCCTGGGTGACGGTCAGGTTGATGTCCTTGAGCACGTGGAACTGGCCGTACCACTTGTTCACGTCCTTGAGCTGGATCATGACCTTGCTGCTGTCGACCGGCTGCTTGTTGCTTACGTTCATCTGTTGACTCCTAACGCTTGTGGCCGGTGTTCAGCTTGCGCTCCAGACGGGCGGAATAGCTGGACATGGCAAAACAGAAAACCCAGAAGACCAGCGCGGCGAACACATAGCCTTCGGTGGATAGACCAGGCCACGCCGGGTCGGAAGTAGCACGCTTGATGCTGTTGAGCAGGTCGAACAGGCCGATGATGACCACCAGGCTCGAATCCTTGAACAGCGCGATGAAGGTGTTGACGATGCCGGGGATCACCAGCTTGAGCGCCTGGGGCAGGATCACCAGGCCGGTGGTCCGCCAGTAGCCCAGCCCCATGGCCGCAGCGGCTTCGTACTGGCCCTTGGGAATGGCCTGCATGCCGCCCCGTACCACCTCGGCGATGTAGGCCGCCTCGAAGATGATCACCATGACGATGGCGCGCAACAGCTTGTCCAGGTTCATGCCATCGGGCAGGAACAGCGGCAGCATCACCGACGACAGGAACAGCACCGTGATCAGCGGGATCCCCCGCCAGAACTCGATCATGGTCACGCAGATGACCTTGATCGCCGGCAGCTTGGAGCGGCGCCCCAGGGCCAGCAGGATGCCCAGCGGCAAGGCGCCGACGATGCCCACCGCGGCGATCACCACGGTCAGCATCAGGCCGCCCCACTCGCTGGAGGGCACCACGCGCAGACCGAAGCCGCCATACAGCAGCCAGAAGGCCACCAGCGGATAGATCACCAGCAAGGACAGACCGTAACGGGCCTTGTGCTTGAAGCTGTCGAGGAACAGCGGAATCGCCCCGATCACGGCGATCACCACGGTCAGATCCACGCGCCAGCGCTGATCGCTGGGGTAGAAGCCGTACATGAACTGCCCGAAGCGCTCCTTGATGAACACCCAGCAGGCGCCGCCTGGCACGCAATCGGCACGGGTGCTGCCACTCCAGGTGGCATTGATGAAGGCCCAGTTCACCACCGGCGGCACGATCAGCCAGACGAGGTAGAGACCGAACAGCGTCAGGAGGGTATTGCCGACGCTGGAAAACAGGTTGCCACGAATCCAGGCCCAGGCACCGACGCTGGAGGGCGGCGGCGGCAGGTCCGGTTTGAAGGTATGGGTCTGGTTACTCATACGCGCTCCTTAACGCTCGATCAGCGCGATGCGCTTGTTGTACCAGTTCATCAGGATGCTGATGCTGATGCTGATGGCCAGGTAGACGCTCATGGTGATGGCCATGGTCTCGATGGCCTGACCGGTCTGGTTCAGGACGGTGCCGGCGAACAGCGCCACCATCTCCGGATAGCCGACGGCAGCACCCAGCGACGAGTTCTTCATCAGGTTCAGATACTGGTTGGTCAGCGGCGGAATGATCACCCGCAAGGCCTGGGGAATGATCACCAGCCGCAGGGTAAGCCCCGGACGCAGCCCCAGGGAACTGGCCGCCTCGGTCTGACCGTGGCTGACCGCCTGGATACCGCCGCGCACCGTTTCGCCGATGAAGGCCGCGGTGTAGACCGACAGGGCCAGCGCCAGGGAGACCAGCTCGGGGATGATCACCCAGCCGCCGCGCAGGTTGAAGCCCTGCAGCTCCGGCACTTCCCAGTGCAACGGCCTGCCGAAGACCAGGGCCGCTAGCAGCGGGATCCCGATCAGCAGCGCCAGTACGGTCCACAGCACCGGAAAGCGCTGGCCCGTGGCATGCCGCCGCTTGCGAGCCCAGCGCACCACCACCACGCTGGCGACGATGGCGATGAGCAGCGCGATCAAGCCGGGCAGGAACCCGGCATCGGCGCTCGGCGCGGGCATGTACAGGCCACGGTTGTTGACGAAGAAGGCGTCGCCCAAGCTCAGACTCTGGCGTGGACCCGGCAGGGGCGCGAGCACGGCGAAATAGAAGAAGAAGATCAGCAGCAGCGGTGGAATGTTGCGGAAGGTCTCGATGTAGACCGTGGCGACCTTGCGCAGCAGCCAGTTGTTCGACAGCCGGGCCACACCCACGGTGAAACCGATGATGGTCGCCAGGAAGATGCCGATGACCGACACCAGCAGGGTGTTGAGCAGGCCGACCAGGAAGACCCGCCCGTAGGTATCGCCTTCGCTGTAGGGAATCAGGTGCTGGGGAATGCCGAAGCCGGCGGTATTGTTCAGGAAGCCGAAGCCGGAGGTGATACCCCGGTTGGCAAGGTTGGCCTGCGTGTTGCTGAACAGGAACCAGCCGAAGGCCACGACGGCGACCACGGCCACGATCTGGAACAGCCAGGAGCGCGCCTGCGGATCGGTGAGCAGAGACCCACGGACCGGCGAGGACGGTTTGCTAACGTTTTGCATCTACTAGAAGCCTCATTAAATTCTCGCCCCACAGCGCGGGGAGCGCTGCAGGGCGAGAATCTGCACATCCGGAAGGTGGTCGGCGACTAAGGCGCCGAGATCAACGGACCGGCGGGGCGTACTGCAGACCGCCTGCATTCCACAGGGCGTTGAGGCCGCGCTTGATCTTCAGATCGCTACCCATGCCGACGTTACGCTCGAAAACTTCGCCGTAGTTGCCGACCTGCTTGACGATCTTCACCGCCCAGTCTTTCGGCAGCTTCAGGTCCTTGCCGAATTCGCCATCGGCACCCAGCAGACGACGCACGTCAGGGTTCTTGGAGTCCTTGGCCTGGGCTTCGACGTTGGCGGAGGTCAGACCCAGCTCTTCGGCGTTGACCATGGCGAACAGCGACCACTTGACCACGGTCAGCCAGTCTTCATCGCCACGACGGACGGCCGGCGCCAGCGGCTCCTTGGAGATCACTTCGGGCAGCACAACATAGTCGTCGGGCTTGGACAGTTTGTTGCGCTGGGCGTACAGCTGCGACTGGTCGGAGGTCAGGACGTCGCAACGACCCGCTTCCAGCGACTTGGCGCTTTCGTCCGAGGTGCTGTAGGTGATGGGGGTGAACTTCATACCGTTGGAACGGAAGTAGTCGGCCAGGTTGAGTTCGGTGGTGGTACCGGCCTGGATGCACACGGTAGCGCCGTCCAGTTCCTTGGCGCTCTGCACACCCAGCTTCTTGTTCACCAGGAAGCCCTGGCCATCATAGTAGGTGACGCCTGCGAAGATCAGGCCCATGCCGCCGTCGCGGGAGCTGGTCCAGGTGGTGTTGCGCGACAGCACGTCGATTTCGCCGGATTGCAGCGCGGTGAAGCGCTCCTTGGCGGTCAGGGGCGTGAAGCGAACCTTGGTGGCGTCGCCGAAGACTGCCGCGGCGACGGCCCGGCAGACGTCCACGTCGATACCCTTGTAGTCACCCTTGGAGTCGGTGAAGGAGAAGCCCGGCAGGCCATCGCTGACGCCGCATTGCACGAAACCTTTGTTCTTCACCGCGTCCAGGGTAGCGCCTGCGTGAGCCATGCCGGACAGGCCAAAAGCGGCGGCGGTGGTCAGAATTGCCAGGGTAGACTTCACCATCTTCATCGATAAGCTCCACTTTGTTTATGAGTTACGTTCCAGTCGCACGGCAGCACGATGTCTCTCGCCTGATTGCCGTGGAACCCGCCCACCCGATCCCTGGGCGTCCTTCATCAAGGGATGAAGGTGACGCACTGGAAGGCGTGACGAAGCAGTGAGTCAGTGTTACCTGTTAGTGCACTACCTGGCCGCAACCTAGTTGAGGCAATTTGCGGACCAGTGAAGGCGACAACGCTGCACTTGGCTCAAACCCGGCAATCCCGAGACCTTGAGCAAAAAGCCGGCTAAATAAATTACGAAAATGCGACATGCATTTTGTGCACCATCTGTTACCACGCCCATTTTTAGTGGCACCAAACTGGAGCAAAGCCTTGGAAAGTTCACCTCTTGTGCTGGAATCGACCAGCGGGACCGCCGATAGCTGCGTCATTTGGTTGCACGGCCTGGGCGCAACCCAGCATGACTTCGAACCCGTTGCTGAATTATTGCAGCGCACCCTGACCACCACCCGTTTCATTCTGCCCCAGGCACCTACCCGTCCCGTCACCATCAACGGCGGCTGGGCCATGCCGTCCTGGTACGACATCTTGGCAATGAATCCGGCACGGGCCATCGATCGCGCCCAGTTAGAAGAATCGGCTGCCAGCGTGCATGCCTTGATCGAGGCCCAGCGGGCCCAGGGCATCGCAGCTGAACGCATCCTGCTCGCAGGCTTCTCCCAGGGCGGTGCCGTGGTACTGCACACCGCCTACAACACCTCCTGCATCACCCTCGGCGGTGTCCTGGCGCTATCGACCTATGCCCCCAGCTTCGAAAACGATCAGACCAACCGGGGTGGTACCACCCCGGCGCTGTGCCTGCACGGCAGTCAGGACGACGTCGTACCGCTAGCTTTGGGGCGCGCCGCCTACGACGCCCTGGCTGCCGCAGGCGTTGAAGCGCTCTGGCGCGACTATCCCATGCGCCACGAAGTCATTCCGGCGGAAATCCAGGACATCCAGGCCTGGCTGCTGACACGTCTGGGCGGAAAATAAAGGAATGCTGGCGGTGCGGTGACGTTTTTGGAAACCGGTCGACAATTCCCGTCATCAGGTCGCAAACAGAGGCTCACGAAGGGAAAAGCGAACGAACTTTGCGGTACCCATCCGGTCCAGTAGGGGTGCCTGAAGGTCGTGATTTGCATGGAGCAGCTATGGTCCGAGTTTTCCTTTCAGCCCCCGAGGTGATGTGTTGATGGCTGCCCCCTTGTCGGTATGGCTGGCCGAAGTTCCGGTCGCGTCTCTGAAAGACCTCCGCCTGTTCAAGGGTGTGGAGAACTTTCTGCTGGAAGCGCTCATCGCCCGCTCGGTCACCCGTAGCCTGGTGGCAGGCGAATGCCTGCTGTCACCGGCCATGACCAACCAGTACATGTACCTTATTCTGGAAGGTCGGCTGCGGGTCCACCTGGGCTCGCCGGACAATCCCCCCATCTATCTGCTCGGCCCGGGCGAGTGCTCTGGCGAGATCAGCTTCATGGACAGCGAGCGGCCCAGCGCCCATGTCATCGCCGAGGCCGATACCCAGGTGCTCTGCCTGCATCGCGACCTGGTACTCGAACTGATCGAGCGCTCCTCCAAGGCCATGCACAACCTGCTCGGCATCCTCTGCGAGCGGATGCGCCGTGGCAACCAGCTCATCGTCGATACCGAGCGCAATGCCAACGTCGATACGCTCACCGGCCTCTTCAATCGTCGCCGCCTGGAGCAGCTGTTCGAGCGCGAAAGCACCCGCTGTGCCTTCAATCGACAGCCCCTGAGCCTGCTGATGCTCGATGTGGACCACTTCAAGCGCTACAACGATACCCACGGCCACCTGGCGGGCGACTATGCCCTGTGCCTGGTCGCCAACACCTTGCGCGACCAGCTGAGACCCAAGGACAGCATGGCGCGCTATGGTGGCGAGGAATTCGTCATCCTGTTGCCAGAGATCGATCGCGACGAGGCGATTGCCATCGCTGAACGGCTGCGCCAGAGCCTGGCGGAGATCAAGGACTTCTATTCGCCCTGCGGCAAGCTGCCGGGCGTTACGGTATCGATCGGACTGGCCCAGATGCGCAAGGCCGACTCCCTGGAGGAGCTGGTAGGGCGCGCGGACAAGTCGCTCTATCAGGCCAAGAATGCCGGGCGCAATCGGATCAGCGGCTGATCCGATTGCGCCCGTGTTCGGCAGGTAGTTGTTGCCGGGCACGTCGGTTGCTTTACACTGCGGTCTCATTCCGCTTTCGATGATCGAGACCCTCCGTGCTCAAGGCACTCAAAAAATTTCTGGGCAAGGATCAAGAGGTCGCTCAGCCGACCCCCTCTCCTGCGCCCCAAGCTACCCCCAGCGTCGCTCCCGCAGCTCCCTCCGCTCCCGCCCCGGCCGCACTCGAGCCCCAGGTCGAGCGGCCGCCACGCAAACCCCGGAACCAGAACGAAGCCCGCGCCCAGGAGCCCTGCCCTCAGGCGGACAAGACTGCCAAGCCGCGTCGTGAACGCAGCCCGCGCAAGCCCAAGCCGGTTGACACCTGGAAGCTGGAAGACTTCGCGGTCGAGCCGCAGGAAGGCAAGACGCGCTTCCACGACTTCAAGCTGGATCCGCGCCTGATGCACGGCATCCATGACCTTGGCTTTCCCTACTGCACGCCGATCCAGGCGGAAGTACTGGGCTTTACCCTCAAGGGCAAGGACGCCATTGGCCGTGCGCAGACCGGCACCGGCAAGACCGCTGCTTTCCTGATCTCGACGATCACCCAGCTGCTGACCACCCCGCCGCCCAAGGAAAGGTACATGGGTGAGCCGCGGGCACTGATCATCGCGCCAACCCGCGAGCTGGTGGTGCAGATCGCCAACGACGCCCTGGATCTGGCCAAGTACACCGGCCTGAATGTCATGAGCTTTGTCGGCGGCATGGACTTCGACAAGCAGCTCAAGCAGCTCGAAGCACGCTATTGCGACATCCTGGTCGCCACCCCCGGCCGTCTGCTGGACTTCAACCAGCGCGGTGAGGTGCACCTGGATATGGTCGAGGTGATGGTGCTGGACGAGGCCGACCGCATGCTGGACATGGGCTTCATCCCCCAGGTCCGCCAGATCATCCGCCAGACGCCGCCCAAGAGCGAACGCCAGACCCTGCTGTTCTCCGCCACCTTCACCGATGACGTGATGAACCTGGCACGGCAGTGGACCACCGATCCGGCCATCGTCGAGATCGAGCCGGAAAGCGTGGCCAGCGATACCGTCGAGCAGCACGTCTACGCCGTGTCCTCCAGCGACAAGTATCGCCTGCTCTACAACCTGGTCGCCCAGAACAACTGGGAGCGGGTGATGGTGTTCGCCAACCGTCGCGACGAGGTGCGCCGTATCGAAGAGCGCCTGACCAAGGACGGCATCAGCGCGGCCCAGATGTCCGGCGACGTACCTCAGCACAAGCGTATCAAGACCCTCGAAGGCTTCCGCGCCGGCAAGATCCGCGTGCTGGTGGCGACCGACGTGGCCGGTCGCGGCATTCACGTCGACGGCATCAGCCACGTGATCAACTTCACCTTGCCGGAAGACCCGGACGACTACGTGCACCGCATCGGCCGTACCGGCCGCGCTGGCGCCACCGGCACCTCCATCAGCTTCGCCGGCGAAGACGACTCCTTCGCCCTGCCACCCATCGAAGCCCTGCTGGGCCGCAAGATCGGCTGCGAGATGCCGCCGGCCGAGCTGCTCAAGCCGGTCCCGCGGCAGCGTTGAGACCAGCGCCACTGCCGAAGGCTGCCCTGCCGGTCTCGCCAGGGCAGCCGGCACCTCCGCAGGGTGGATAACGGCGCAGCCTTAACCACCTGGCAGGCGGCTCACCTCGTGGAAAACGCTGTGCGATTTTCCACCCTACCTTGTCATCCCTTCGTCCAACGCTCCGCGGCATCCTGATCGCTGGCGCGACCTTCCACCCAGCGTGGACCCTCGGCCGTATCCTCCTTTTTCCAGAAAGGCGCGCGGGTCTTGAGATAGTCCATCACGAAGTTGCAGGCCTCGAAGGCAGCCTGACGGTGAGCGCTGGCGGTGCCCACGAAGACGATGGGCTCGCCCGGCTCGAGCCGGCCGATACGATGCAGAATATCGACGTTGAGCAGCGGCCAGCGCTGACCCGCCTCCTCCACGATGCGCGCCAGTGCCTTCTCGGTCATGCCGGGAAAGTGTTCGAGGAACAACCCACCCACGTCTCGACCGTCGTTGAAGTCCCGCACATAGCCGACGAAGCCCACGACGGCGCCAATGCCGGTGTTGGCCGCATGCAGGGCATTGAGCTCCTGGCCGGGGTCGAAAGCCGCAGCCTGTACACGAATGGCCATGGTCAACCTCCGGTCACGGTGGGAAAGAAGGCGACCTCATCACCGTCGTGCAACGGCTCGGCCAGGCCACAGAGCTCCTCATTGCGCGCGCACATCAGCCCGCGCTCGCCCAGCGTATCGGCCCAGAGCCCGCCACGCTGGACCAGATGCTCCCGCAGATCACCCACGGTGGCCAAGTCCGGCTCCCAGGCGAGATTTTCCTCGGCGCAGCCCAGGACCTCGCGATAGCGGGCAAAGAATTGCACGCGGATCATGCTTGCTCCTCGGCGCGGAAATGACCGCTTTTGCCACCGCTCTTTTCCAGCAGGCGCACCGCCTCGATGGTCATCCCGCGATCGACCGCCTTGCACATGTCATAGAGGGTCAGGGCCGCCACGCTGGCTGCGGTCAGGGCTTCCATTTCCACCCCGGTCTGGCCAGACAGCTTGCAGGTGGCAACGATACGTACCGCATCCGGTGCTTCAGCGGTCAGGTGGACCTTGACGCTGGTCAGCATCAGCGGATGGCAGAGCGGAATGAGATCGGCGGTTTTCTTGGCCGCCTGGATACCGGCGATGCGCGCCACGGCAAAGACATCGCCCTTTGGGTGGCCGCCACTCTGGATGAGTTCAAGGGTGTCCGGACGCATGCGCACCCGGGCTTCGGCCGTGGCTTCACGGAAGGTCACCTGCTTGTCGGTGACGTCGACCATGTTGGCACGGCCTTGGGAATCGAGATGGGTCAGCACGGCATGACTCCTGAAAAGGACCTGCCATTGTAGACCTGCCGTGGGAGATTTGATCCCCGCCCCTGGCCAGGCGGGGATCATGGCCTTTACAGATGAGCCTCGGCGTATTCGGCGAGGATGGACCGGGGCACGCCCTGGAGAGTGATGTGCACCCCGTGGTTGAAGCCCTTGAAGCGCTCGGAGAGGTAGGTGAGACCCGAGCTGGTGGCGGAGAGGTAAGGCGTATCGATCTGCGCCAGGTTGCCCAGGCAGATCACCTTGGAGCCGCTACCGGCGCGGGTGATGATGGTCTTCATCTGGTGCGGGGTGAGGTTCTGGCATTCGTCGATGAGGATCAGGCTCTGCTGGAAGCTGCGACCACGGATGTAGTTCAGGGATTTGAATTGCAGCGGCACCTTGCTGAGGATGTAGTCCACGCTGCCGTGGGGGTTGTGGTCATCCATGTGCAGGGCTTCGAGGTTGTCGGTGATGGCACCCAGCCAGGGCTCCATCTTCTCGGCCTCGGTGCCGGGCAGAAAGCCGATGTCCTCGTCCAGGCCCTGGACGCTGCGGGTGGCGATGATCCGCCGGTATCTCTTGGTGACCATGGTCTGTTCGATGGCCGCGGCCAACGCCAGGATGGTCTTGCCCGAACCCGCGGCACCGGTCAGGTTGACCAGGTGGATGTCCGGCTCCAGCAGGGCGAACAGTGCCAATGCCTGATAGATGTCCCGCGGCTTGAGGCCCCAGGCCTCCTGATGCATCAACGGCTCCTGATGCATGTCCAGCAGGATGACCTCACCGTCGCGTACCGCCTTGACCCAGCCAACGAAACCCTGCTCGTCGAGCACGAAATCGTTGACGTTGAACGGCGGCAACTCGGCGGACAGCTGCACCCGGTGCCAGACCCGGCCCAGCTCCTGGCGACTTTCCACCTTGCTCACGTTGTCCCAGAAGGACCCGGGTAGATTGTGATAACCCTGGGATAGCAGGGAGACGTCGTCGAGCAGCTGGTCGGTCTGGTAGTCCTCCGCGGCGATGCCACAGCCACGCGCCTTGAGGCGCATGTTGATGTCCTTGGTGACTAGCACCACCCGCTCCTGGGGATGCTGGGTACGCAATTCGACGAGCTGGTTGATGATGCGGTTGTCGTTGATGTCGTCGGGCAGGCAGGCCATGGGGCCGGCACGGCGGCTCATGAGAATGGACAGTCGCCCCTTGGCCTCGCCCTTGCCGCGGGGAATGGGTACGCCCCGCTCGACGTCCTCGGGCGAGGATTCGGCGAGGACACTGTCGATCAGGCGGATCGCCTGCCGGCACTCGGCGGCAACGTTGTGCTTGCCGGTCTTGAGCTTGTCGAGTTCCTCCAGGACCGTCATGGGAATGGCGACGTGATGCTCTTCGAAATTGAGCAGCGCGTTGGGGTCGTGGATCAGTACGTTGGTGTCGAGCACATAGAGGGTGGGCTGGGTGGGGCGGGAACGTCCGTGATCATCCATACTCGGTCACCTCGTCAGAAACGCTTGACTCGCAAGCCAGTCGACGGAGCGTCAGCAGACGCTCCGCGGCGAAAGGTGCCGTCGCTCCAGCAACGGGTTCACGGACCGGCCAACATGAGGGCACGGGACCCGGGAGATGCGACGGACACTTCGGTAATAACGCAAAAGCCCTTGGGCACAAAAGCTTTTTTTGGCCGCGTCCGATTTTTTTCACGGCCCCGTCGATCTTGCCATCCGGCCAGGCAACGTCGCTCCGCGGCCGTGGTCAATACCTATCGATCCCATGGGCAAGGCCCACTGGAGCCCGGCGACGGAGGCTTCTAGAATGGCGCCTCGCCAAGAGGAGCCAAGCCGATGCTGATGGTGATTTCACCTGCCAAGACGCTGGACTACAGCACACCGCCGAGCACGTCCCGCCATACCCTGCCGCAATACCTGGACCACTCCCGCGAGCTGATCGACGGACTCAAGACGCTCGCACCGGCTGAGGTCGCTCAGCTCATGGGCGTGTCCGACAAGATCGCCACCCTCAACGTCGCCCGCTTCGGCAGCTGGACCCCGGACTTCACGCCGGACAATGCCAAGCAGGCGCTGCTGGCGTTCAAGGGCGACGTCTATACGGGCCTTGCCGCCGAAGACTTTCAGGAAGACGACTTCGACTTCGCCCAGCGCCACTTGCGCATGCTGTCCGGACTCTATGGCCTGTTGCGTCCGCTGGATCTGATGCAGCCTTATCGCCTGGAGATGGGCACCAGGTTCGCCAATCCGCGCGGCAAGGACCTCTATGCCTTCTGGGGCGACCGTATCAGTGACTGGCTCAAGGCGGACCTCGCGGCCCAGGGCGATGACGTCCTGCTGAATCTGGCCTCGAACGAGTATTTCAGCGCGGTGCGCCGCGCTCGCCTGCAGGCCCGGGTCGTCGATGTGGAATTTCGCGACCTCAAGAATGGCGACTACAAGATCATCAGCTTTTATGCCAAGAAGGCACGGGGCCTGATGGCACGGCATGTGATCAAGCAACGCATCACCCTGGTGGATGACCTGCGGGATTTCGACGATCAGGGCTATCGCTACTCGACGGAGCGATCTACAGCTGACAAGCTAGTATTCCTGCGGGATACCCCGCTTGAATAAGCTGGCAAATCGACAAGTGGCAGCCCGGCCCGGGTTTGGCGCTGCCGAACTGGCTAAAGGGTCACACTCGATGACCTATATCCGTGAAAGACTGTCATCTCCCTCCAATAAAAAGGTTTCAGCCGTGCAGCGGTGGCGTTCCAGGCACGAAAAGTTGCCGGACATCTCAAAACCGCTGTGTTTCCGGAAAAAGGAAACTTCGCTGAGAACCACTTTCGTTTGATTCTGTCTTTGTCTGGTCCTTGCCCTAGGCCATGATGGCCAATGGCAATCAGTCCGCACGTTCAATTTGTACCGGTCGACCATTCGGCCGGTTGATCTTTCGAAGCACGGACGCTTCGTCCCGACCTCAGGGACAGCGGCCACAAAATCAGCAGACGCTGAAGGAGTAACGCCCATGATTCCCGTCATCCTGTCCGGTGGTAGCGGCTCGCGACTCTGGCCCCTCTCGCGCAAGCTCTACCCCAAGCAGTTCCTGGCTCTGACCAGCGAACAGACCATGTTCCAGGAGACCATCAATCGCCTGGGCTGCGAGGGCAGCATCGCTTGCCCCATCATCGTCTGCAACGCCGAACACCGCTATCTGGTGGAAGAGCAGCTCAAGGCCGTCGAGTGCAAGCCCCAGGCCCTGATCATGGAGCCCTTCGGTCGCAACACCGCGCCGGCCGTGGCCATCGCTGCCATGCAGCTGGTCGCTGACGGCAAGGACGACCTGATGCTGGTGCTGCCCGCCGATCACGTGATCGAGGACGAAGCCCAGTTCAAGGCCGCCCTGCAACAGGCCGCCGCCGCCGCCGAGCGTGGCGAGATGGTGCTGTTCGGTATCCCGGCCACCGCGCCCGAGACCGGCTACGGCTACATCAAGACCGGCTCCAACGAGGGTCTGCCCCAGGGCGTGGCCCACGTCGAGCGCTTCGTCGAGAAGCCTGACGCCGTCACCGCCACCGAATACGTGGCCTCCGGCGACTACTGCTGGAACAGCGGCATCTTCCTGTTCCGCGCCAGCCGTTTCCTGGAAGAGCTGAAGAAGCACGACACCGACATCTATGACACCTGCCTGCTGGCGCTGGAGCGCAGCAGCATCGACGGCATCAACATCAGCATCGATGCCGCCACCTTTGCCGTCTGCCCGGACAATTCCATCGACTACGCCGTCATGGAAAAGACTACCCGCGCCTGCGTGGTGCCCATGAGCGCCGGCTGGAACGATGTCGGTTCCTGGTCCGCGCTGTGGGACGTCCATGCCAAGGACAGCAATGGCAACGTCATCAAGGGCGACGTCGTCCTGCATGACAGCCGCAACTGCCTGGTGCATGGCAACGGCAAGCTGGTGACCCTGGTCGGTCTGGAAAACGTGGTCGTGGTGGAAACCAAGGACGCGGTCATGATCGCCCACAAGGACAAGGTTCAGGACGTCAAGAAGCTGGTCAACGCCCTCGAGAAGCAGAACCGCAACGAGGTCAAGGCGCACCAGGAAGTCTTCCGTCCCTGGGGTTCCTACGACTCCATCGACATGGGCCAGCGTTTCCAGGTCAAGCGCATCACCGTCAAGCCGGGCGCCCAGCTGTCGCTGCAGATGCACCACCACCGCGCCGAGCACTGGATCGTGGTGTCCGGTACCGCCGAAGTCACCTGTGACGACAAGGTCTTCCTGCTGACCGAGAACCAGTCCACCTACCTGCCGATGACCTCCGTGCACCGCCTGGCCAACCCCGGCAAGGTACCGCTGGAGCTGATCGAAGTGCAGTCCGGTGGCTACCTGGGCGAGGACGACATCGTTCGCTTCGAAGACATCTACGGCCGCGTCGACACCCAGGCCCTGGAAGTCGCCAAGGCAGGCAAGGCGTCCACCCGCTAAGCCCCGCCTCACGGCAATCCCCAGACACCGGCCAAGGCCGGTGTCTGCGTTTTCGGCAATCGCTCGGCAAACCGGTTAGGCTTGTCGTTTCTCTTTTTCGCCATCGGATCCGTTGCATGACCTCTCCCACCCTGCTCCGCCTCGATCAACTGGACGAGGCGCTGGCCGCCTACGACGGCTTCATCCTCGACCTCTGGGGCGTGCTGATCGACGGCTACGAGACCTTTCCCGGCGCCCGTGCGTGGCTGGAGCGCCGCGCGGCCGAGGGCAAGCCGGTATGGTTCCTCAGCAACGCCTCCCGCGACGCCGCCGGCATGGTCGAGGAACTGGGCAAGCTGGGCGTGCCACGCGAACTATTCGCCGGTATCACCACCTCGGGCCAGTTGGCCATCGATGCCTTCCTGCAGGATGCGAAATTCCGCGAGGGCGGCATCTACCTGTCCGGCCCTGGAACCGGCCAGGCGGGCTGGCCCGCGGAGATCCGCGAGCGCTTCGTCGAGGAGATCGACCAGGCAGCCATCATCCTCGGCGTCGGCAGCTTTCCGGAAGACGAGCTGGAGACCCGCTTCGCACCCTTGGCGACTGCCCTGGACAAGCCTTTTCTCTGCGCCA
Source organism: Pseudomonas sp. VMV1 (assembly GCF_056790235.1). Classification (NCBI taxonomy): domain Bacteria; kingdom Pseudomonadati; phylum Pseudomonadota; class Gammaproteobacteria; order Pseudomonadales; family Pseudomonadaceae; genus Pseudomonas; species Pseudomonas sp. VMV1. Next base: position 277,352 of record NZ_JBXGSE010000004.1, on the reverse strand, counting down.
ACCCGGATCGTAACGTGGTGTCCGGGGGTCTACCCTTCTATGCGGCCGGCAAGCTGGCCGATCGCTTCGCCGCCCTGGGTGGCGAGGTCACCTGGTACGGCAAGCCCGATCCCTATGCCTTCCGCTGCGCTGCAGAGGAACTGGCCACGCGTGGCGCCAAGCGCCTGCTGTTCGTCGGCGACTCCCTGGTGACCGATGTGCCGGGTGCGGTGGCCGCGGAGATCGATTGTCTCTGGTTGGCCGCCACCGGCATCCACCGCGAGGCCCTGGGGCTGGACTTCAATCAGGAGCCTACCCGCGAGGGCCTGGCGCCGCTGCTGGACCAGCATCCTGCGCTACCGCGTTTCGCGGCGGCGGGTCTGGCCTAACCCCTTTTCCACACGCCGAGGTATCGATGAGCAAGAAGCACGTAATGGTCTTCAACCGCCTGCCCGAAGAGCTGGTGGAGCGTCTGCGCCAGCACTTCACGGTCGAGGTGATTCCCTTCAGTGCCAACGTCGACCTCTTCGCTGCCTCCGCCGCCAAGGCCCAGGGCCTGATCGGCGCCAGCCGCAAGCTGGGTGAGAAGGAGCTGGAAATGGCCACCACCCTGGAAGCCATCGCCAGCGTGTCAGTTGGCTACGACAGCTACGATGTGGACTACCTGACCAAGCGGGGCATCCTGCTCACCAATACCCCGGACGTGCTCACCGACACCACTGCCGACCTGGGCTTCACCCTGCTGATGAGTGCCGCCCGGCGGGTGCCGGAGCTGGATGCCTTCGTCAAGGCCGGTCTCTGGCGCAAGGGCATCGGTGAAGAGCACTTCGGCACCGATATCCATGGCCGTACCCTGGGCATCGTCGGCGCCGGCCGCATTGGCGCGGCCATCGCCAAGCGCGGCCATTTCGGCTTCGACATGCCGATCCTCTACACCGCCAACAGTGCCAAACCCGAGCTGGAAGAGCAGATGGATGCCCAGCGCCGCGAGCTGGACGACCTGCTCCGCGAGGCCGACTTCGTCTGCCTGGTGGTGCCTCTGTCGGCGGCTACCGAAGGACTCATAGGTGCACGCGAATTGGGGCTGATGAAATCCAGCGCCATCCTGATCAATCTGGCGCGCGGCCCGGTCATCGACGAGCCGGCGCTGATCGAGGCCCTACGCAGTGGCCAGATCCGCGGCGCGGGCCTTGACGTCTATACCCGCGAGCCCCTGGACGCCTCGCCACTGTTCGAGCTGCCCAACGTGGTGACCCTGCCGCACATTGGCTCGGCCACCCACGAAACGCGCTTTGCCATGGCGGAGCGGGCGGTGGACAACCTGATCGCGGCCCTCGAAGGCAAGCAGCCGACCGACCTGGTCAATCCGGCGGCTCTGGAGCGCCGCTGAGCGCTGATCGCCCGCTGCCGTCCCAGGCGGCGTGCCGTACGGCCCCTTAAAGGCTATACTGCCGCGCCGCTCTCGGGTCGGCCGCCCGGCCGGGTGGGCCTCTCTCAGTGTGTCCAGGCCACCCCTCCGATCGGGCCCCTTCGCGGCCCGGTCCGTGCGACCCGAATTGCGCGCCCGTCTCGCCACCGCCCGTGGCCGAGACGCAAGAAACCGCCAAGAGGAGCGCGTACATGACCGTGATCAAGCAGGATGACCTGATCCAGAGCGTTGCCGACGCCCTGCAGTTCATCTCCTATTACCACCCCGTCGACTTCATCCAGGCCATGCACGAGGCCTATCTGCGCGAAGAATCCGCCGCCGCGCGCGACTCCATCGCCCAGATTTTGATCAACTCGCGGATGTGCGCCACCGGCCACCGTCCGATCTGCCAGGACACCGGCATCGTCACCGTGTTCGCCAAGGTTGGCATGGACGTGCGTTGGGACGGCGCCACCCTGAGCCTGGACGAGATGATCAACGAAGGCGTCCGTCGCGCCTACAACCTGCCGGAAAACGTCCTGCGCGCCTCGATCCTGGCCGACCCGGCCGGTGCTCGCCGGAACACCAAAGACAACACCCCGGCGGTGATCCACTACCAGATCGTCCCCGGCAACACCGTGGAGATCGATGTCGCGGCCAAGGGCGGCGGCTCCGAGAACAAGTCGAAGATGGCCATGCTCAACCCGTCCGATTCCATCGTCGACTGGGTGCTCAAGACCGTACCGACCATGGGCGCCGGCTGGTGTCCGCCAGGCATGCTGGGCATCGGCATCGGCGGCACCGCCGAGAAGGCCGCGGTGCTGGCCAAGGAATCGCTGATGGACGAGATCGACATCCATGAGCTGAAGGCCCGCGGCCCGCAGAATCGTCTGGAAGAGTTGCGCCTGGAGATCTTCGACAAGGTCAACCAGCTGGGCATCGGCGCCCAGGGCCTGGGCGGCCTGACCACGGTGCTGGACGTCAAGATCAAGGATTACCCGACCCACGCCGCCTCCCTGCCGGTGTGCATGATCCCCAACTGCGCCGCCACCCGCCACGCCCACTTCGTGCTCGACGGCTCCGGCCCCGCAGCGCTGGAAGCCCCGCCACTGGACGCCTATCCGGAAATCGTCTGGGAAGCCGGCCCGAGCGCTCGTCGCGTCGACCTCGACACCCTGACCCCGGAAGAAGTACAGAGCTGGCAACCGGGCGAGACCGTCCTGCTCAACGGCAAGATGCTCACCGGTCGCGACGCCGCCCACAAGCGCATGGTCGACATGCTCAACAAGGGCGAGCCGCTGCCGGTGGACCTCAAGGGCCGCTTCATCTACTACGTCGGCCCGGTCGATCCGGTAGGCGACGAGGTGGTGGGGCCGGCCGGTCCCACCACGGCCACCCGCATGGACAAGTTCACCCGCCAGATCCTCGACCAGACCGGTCTGCTGGGCATGATCGGCAAGTCCGAACGCGGCCCCATCGCCATCGAGGCGATCAAGGACCACAAGGCGGTGTACCTGATGGCCGTCGGTGGCGCCGCCTACCTGGTGGCCCAGGCCATCAAGGGCTCCCAGGTGCTGGCCTTCCCGGAACTGGGGATGGAAGCCATCTACGAGTTCGAGGTCAAGGACATGCCGGTGACCGTGGCCGTCGACACCCGTGGCGAGTCGGTGCACATCACCGGTCCGCAGGTGTGGCAGAAGAAGATTGCCGACAGCCTCGCCGTCGAGATCTAAGCGCCGCCCGACGAAAAAGCCCAGCCCAGTGCTGGGCTTTTTCATTCAGGGGCGGGGCTGCAATGCCCGCGACTGGTCCGGCCAATCGCGCCGGATGAATACCTGGCCGTGGGACCTGACCCGTCGCACCTCCTCCAGATCGAGATCGGCATACAGCCACTGACTGAGGGCGGGACAGAGCTCGCTGCTTTGGGCGACCACCCCGTCGGCCGGCATGCCGCGATCCGGCGGGACGAAGAGTCCGGCGCGGCCGACGTTTTCGTCCAGCGCCGGCGACCAGGGCGCCAAGCCCACCGTCGGCGCCTGCAGCACCGCCAGCTGATTTTCCAGCGCCCGGGCCTGGGCGCCGACACGTACCCGGTGGAAACCGGCGGCGGTATCGGTGCAACTCGGCACCAGGAGCAGATCAGCTCCCGCTTCGGCCAGGTGGCGGGCCAGCAGCGGAAATTCGCTGTCGTAGCAGATCAGGATGCCAAGACGCCCCAGGGCCGTATCGAATACTCGCAAGCCTTCGCGGCCGCTGGAGATGTTCCACTCTTCCCGCTCGAAGCGGGTCATCATCAGCTTGTCCTGATGGCCCAGGCAGCCCTCGGGACCGAACAGCCAGGCGCGATTGCGGTATTGGCCGTCGCTATCGAGGACGGGAAGCGAACCGGGCAACAGGTACAGCCGCAGCCGACGCGCCAGGCTTTCACAGAGGTCGCGCCAAGCCGGAATCAGTGGCTGGATGCCGGCAATGGAGCCCTGCAGGTCGCTGCGCTCGTCGGGCGGCAGCTGGCCGCTGAGCACCAGGCCGGCGTATTCGGGTAATAGCAGCAGCTGACTGCCTTCGGCTGCGGCCTCCTCACAGAGGTCGGTCAGGTGCACGACATAGGCATCCCAGGACTCCAGCAGGTCGATGGCGTATTGGCAGGCGGCGAGGCGGATCATGGCAACTCCTTGAGCCAGAAGGTCATGGGCTTGGGCGATTCGGCAGTCTCGTCGAGATCCTGCCAGAGGTAGTGGGCCAGCAACTCCGGATGCTCGACGAAGCCCTCGCCACGCCAAAGACCGTGCAAGGGTCGATACTCCACCGGACAGCGCGGATGGTCGTCCGGGCGCTGCACGGCGCAAAAGGCACACCAGGCGAAGCGCCCCAGCTGCCGTGCGCGGGCCTCGCGCTCGGCGAAGAAGCGCCGGCCGAGTCCCTGGCCGCGGTAGGCCGGTAGCAGCAGGGACTCACCGAAATAGTAAATCCGCTCTAGTGGCCAGCCATGGGCGAGAAAGGGCTGCTGGAATTCCAGGGTCTCGTCCACCAGCGGCAGGGCGGTGGCAGCGCCCACTACCCGGCCGGCATCGCGGACCAGCACGCAGAGGCTGTCTGGCGCCTTGGCGTAGGTCTGCAGATAGCGGGACTCGTAGTCCAGGGTGCCGTCGTAGAGGTAGGGAAACTCACGAAAGACCGCGATGCGCAGTGCCGCGAGCTCGGGAATCAGCGGAGCGATGGCGGCGCCGTGAAGAAGTTGGATGTCCATGGACTCTTCTGGTTAAGCAGGAGACGTGAATGGCTATGTCGGCGTTGTCCAGGCACCCTACCATGCGTCGGCAACGCCGTTTTTTCATCAACGACAGGAGCCGCCATGCTAACGACCGATCTCATCGACGCCTACTATGCCGCCTTCAATGCTGGCGACATGGAGCGTTTCCTCGACCTGCTCACCGAGGACGTGGTCCACGACATCAATCAGGGCGAGCGGCAGGTGGGCAAGGCCGCCTTCGCCATCTTCATGGCGCACATGAATCGCTGCTATCGCGAGCGGCTGACCGATCTGGTCGTGATGAGCGAACCCAACGGCCGGCGCGCTGCCGCCGAGTTCGTCGTCCACGGTGAATACCTGGCCAGCGATGAAGGGCTGCCCGCTGCCAACGGCCAGACCTACCAGTTGCCAGCCGGCGCCTTCTTCGAGATCCGCGACGGCAAGGTGGCGCGGGTCACCAATTACTACAATCTCAACGACTGGATCGCCCAGGTCGGCGGCTGACGTCCGTCAGCTGGCGGGAGCACTGTCCGCGCGCAGGGGTCGCATGAAGACGATCCCTGCCCCCTGGAGCTCCCATGCCCACCCTTCCCAGCGATTCCGTCTGCAGCCTGGCCCCCGTCTTCGCCATCCAGCCTGATCAGGTCGAGGCGTTCAAGCGCCTGGGCGAGGCCATGCTGCAGCGCACCCAGAGCGAACCCGGCTGCCTCTACTACGGCTTCTGCTACGACGGCGCCACGGCGCGTTGCCGTGAAGGCTATCGCGACGCCCAGGCGCTGCTCGCTCACCTGGACAACGTCGGCGATCTGCTGGAACAGGCCCAGGCCATCGCGACGCTGGAACGCTTCGAGGTATTCGGCGCGGCCGATCAGCTGGAGCAGCTACGCGAGCCGCTGGCGGCGCTGAACGCCCGCTTCTTCGTCATGGCCGAAGGTTTTCGCCGCTAGCCTTGCACAGGTGGCTTCTGCTGCGGCGCCAGCCGTGGCAGTAGCACCGCGAGGATGCGCTTGCGGGTCGGCACCACCAGCCGCTCTTGGAACAGTACGCAAAGTACCACCACCGCCAACAGGAACAGCCAATACCAGACGATGGAATTGGTATAGGCCCCCGCCGCGGCGATGCAGACCTCGCGATTGCCGCTCAGGCACGCCTTGAGATTCCCACCGATCAGCTGTTCCAGGGTCATGTAGATGCCCGACAGGGGTACATGTAGGGCGAACATGGACAGTGACGCGGCCCCCAGCCGGGGCGACCAATGGCGGATGAGTTCACTGGCAGGCTCCCTTGCCAGGGCGGCCAGGTAGACCAGGATCAGCTGCGACGGCAGGAACAGGCCGTTGTGGAAGAGGAAATACCAGAACTTGGGCCCATGGGTGAACAGCGCAGTCCCCATGGCGAAGCTCAGGATCAGGTAGCTCGCCAACAGCACCCGCTGCCGCTCCGACAGCGTCCAGCCGCGCTGGTACTGGCGCCGGAAGATCGCGTACAGAAGGATGCCAGCGAGAAACTCGGGCAGACGGAACAGCGGTACCCGCTGCAGGAGACCGGTGAAGGGCATGCCGTAGTTCTGGTTGGCGATCACCAGCAGCGGCGGGATCAGGTAGAGCACCCATACCAGCAGCAACAGCTGCCAGGGCCGCTCGCTGGTCATCAGGCGCGGGGCCAGCTTGGGAAAGGTGAGGTAAAAGAAGAACAGTGCGGAGATCGACCAGAGCGGCGCGTTGAAGGTCAGGTAATAGGGATTCCAGGCCTGCAGCATGAACAGCTGCAACACGGCGTTGAAGGCCAGCTCGCCATTGCTCATGAAGTGCTGGAACAACTCGGGGTTGGTGCGCGCCAGGGGCTCGTTGGTGTCGAACACCACGAAACGAATGCTGGCCGTGGCCGCGCCTGGCGGTATGCCGAGGTCGCCGATCCAGGTCACCACCGCCATCGCCAGCAGCAGGGCAAAGATGTGGATCGGATAGAGGTTGGCGAATCTCTTGACCCAGAAGCTGCGCGCCGGCTCACGCAGGCTGCCGCGACCACAATAGACATGGGCGAGCAGAAAACCGGAGAGCACGAAGAAGGTGCTGGTGGCGAAGAAACCCATGCTGGTGATTTCGTCCAGCAGGGGAATGGTCTTGCGCTCGGGATAGAAATGGATGGTGTGGTAGACGACCACATAGAACCCCATCAGGAACCTGAGCCACTCCAGACCAATGAAGCGGTGTTTATCTAAATTCTGCACTAAGGCGTTACTCGTCTGGCCTCGTCCGCGGGACGATGGGTCCGGCCTACCGCACCGGATCGATTATGTTACCCGCACCTGACATCTGGGGCTGCTAACCGCGCCCCAGTACACCAATCACCAAACGATCCAGCGAGCCCCATAGCCATTCGCGGGCGCGCCGCCACCAGGGACGACTGCGCCAGAACTCAAGGGTGATCTCGCGACTCTGGGCGAAATCCTTGACGAAGCTGGCCGCCACCGCCTGGCTCAGGCCGCGATCGACCGCTTCGACGTTGGCTTCCAGATTGAATCTCAGATTCCAGTGATCGAAGTTGCAGGAACCGACGCTGACCCAGTTGTCCACCAGCACCATCTTGGCGTGGATGAACCTGGGCTGGTATTCGTAGATGCGCACACCGGCGCGCAACAGGCTGCGGTAGTAGCGCTGCCCGGCGAAACGTACCGGCGGGTTGTCGGTATGCCGGCCGGTGAGCAACAGGCGTACGTCGGCGCCGCGGCGTGCGGCGCGCCGTAACGCCCAGCGCACGCGCCAGGTCGGCAGGAAATAGGGAGTGGCGAACCAGATGCGCTCGCGGCCCCCTACCAGGGCACGAATCAGCGCCTGGAGGATATCGCGGTGCTGGCGGGCATCGGCATAGGCCACCCGGCCCTGCCCTTCCTGGGCGGCCGGTGGTGGTGGTGGGCGTTCGCGGCCGCGGCGCGGACGCGGCTTCCAGGCGCGACGGCGACCGACCGCCTCCCATTGCCGCTCGAACAGTGCCAGCCAGTCTTCCACCAGTGGCCCCTGGATGCGCACCATCACCTCGTGCCAGTTGCAGTCGCTCTTGGCCGGATCCCAGAAGTCATCGGTCGCGCCGCTGCCACCGACAAAGGCTTCTTCGCCGTCGATGATAAAGATCTTGCGATGATCGCGGTGCAGATTGTGCAGGCCGTGGCCGAAGCGCACGGGATTGAAGAGGCGCAGTTCGGCGCCCGCTTCCTCCAGCTGGCGGCGCAAGCCGGCGTCCATCCGCAGGGTGCCGAAGCCATCGAACAGGCAGCGCACCGCGACGCCCCGGCGGGCCGCCTCGGTCAGCGCCACGAGCAGCTGTTCGGAGCAGCTCCCGGCTTCCACCAGATAGAGTTCGACATCGATCTGGCGACTGGCGCCAGCAATGGATTCGAGCATGGCCGGAAAGAACCGACCGCCGTCCACCAGCAATTCGAACCTGTTGTTTTCCCGCCATGGAAAGACGGCGCCCCGCATGCTTCCTACTCCGTGCCTGTGGCCATTGCATAAGAAGGCACGCGCGTGGGTTCGTTCAGTGAGGTTCGCGGTTTGGCTAACCGGGCCTTGGTCGGCGCACCTCGGCAAGCTCTGGATGGGGCATGGCTAGGCCCCCGGGCCCGATGGACGGGCACCGGTCGGAGCAGAGTATCAGCGCATCCTAGAGCGTTGGCTCGGGTCGTCGCGCGGTCCAGTCCACCTGCTGGGGGAAACGTCCGGTCACCTCGGCGCTCAGTGGCCGCGAGACCAGGAAGCCCTGCATGATTTCGCAGCCGTGCTCGATTAGCCAGTCGCGCTGCTCCAGGGTCTCCACGCCTTCGGCGATAACTTCCAGATCCAGGTTGCGACCCAGTTCGAGGATGGTGCTGACGATGGCAGCATCACGCGAGGAGTCCAGCATGTTGGCGATGAACAGCTGATCGATCTTGAGGGTGTCCAGCTCGAAGTGACGCAGGTAGGCCAGTGAGGAATAGCCGGTACCGAAGTCGTCCACCGCGATGCGCACGCCGAGGGCACGCAATTGCGACAGCTGCGCCCGGGTGTAGTCGATGTCGTGCATCAGCGCCGACTCGGTCACCTCGATTTCCATCTGCTCGGGCCGCAGATGGTGAGTCTCGATGATCTGGCGCAGGCTTTCCGCCAGTTGCGGCATGCCGAATTGCACCGGGCTGAGGTTGATGCTCAGCAGCAGCTCGTCGCCATAGATCTCCTGCAGGGACTGCAGCTTGGTCGCGCCTTCGCGGAAGATCCAGTCGCCGATGCGATTGATCAGCCGGGTCTCTTCCAGCAGCGGGATGAAGACGCTGGGCGAGACCTTGCCGGCCACCGTGTGCTCCCAGCGCAGCAGCGCCTCGAAGCCGCGCAGGCGACCATCGCGCAGATAGACCTGCGGCTGGTAGGCGAGGACGAAATCCTTGTTGTCGATGGCATTGCGCACGCTCTCTTCGAGCATCAGTCGTGAGCGGGCACGGCCATTCATTTCCGGTGAGAAGAAGCGGTACTGCTGGCGTCCACCGCGTTTGGCCTCGTACATGGCGATGTCGGCCGAGCGCAGCAGGCCGTCCACGGTATGGCCGCAATCGGGATAGCTGGCGATGCCGATGCTGGCGCCCAGACTGACTTCCATGCCGTCGATGCGATGCACCGTGGCCAACAGCTCCAGCAGCTTCTCGGCGACCCGGGCGGCATCCTCGGGATGCTCCAGGGAATCGAGCAGGGCGGTGAATTCGTCGCCACCCATGCGCGCCAGGATGTCGTAGGGCCGCATGCAGCTCTTGAGCTGCTCGGCGACGATGCACAGCACCCGGTCACCCGCTTCGTGGCCGAGGGAATCGTTGATGCGCTTGAAGCCGTCGAGGTCGATGTAGAGCACGGCCATGCGCTTGCCGTTGCGACCACTGCGCGCCAGCGCCGCTTCCAGCGTCTGGTTGAAGCCACGGCGGTTGAGCAGCCCGGTCAGGGCATCGGTGACGGCCTGGGATTCGAGCTGGTCCTGCAGCTCGCGCATGCGCGACATGTCCAGCGCGATGATGACCATGGCGCGCTGCATGCGTGGCAGCGGCGCGCAGGACAGCGCCACCGGCAGGCTGTCGCCGCGGTTGGTCCGCAGGCGCGCATCATGCAGGCGATAGGTCTCGCGGCGGTCGTAGTGCTCCATGAAGGGCGAGGTCTGCCAGTCGTCCAGGCCGCTGCCGCCTTCGAGGAAATCGAGAAAGTTGGCGTGCACCAGATCGCTGACGCTGCATCTGAGCATGCGTGCGATGGCGGCATTGGCGAAGGTCACCCGCCCCTGTTCGTTGACGGTGAGGATACCCTCGGCGGCATTGTCGAGCAGCGAATCGCTGAAGGACTTGGCCAGCTCCAGCTGCTGGGTGGCCTGCAGCAGTTCGCGGCGATTGCGCTCGTGATCGAGCAGCGAGCGCACCTTGTGCCGGAGGATGTTGGGATCGACCGGTTTGAGCAGGTAGTCGACCGCACCGGTGGCATAGCCACGCAGCACCGATTCGTAGGAGTGGGCTTCGGCGGAGACGAAGATGATCGGGGTGAAACGGGTGCGCAGGTTGCTGCGCATGATGCGCGCCACCTCGAAGCCATCCATGATCGGCATCTGGACGTCGAGCAGCACCAGGTCGACGGTTTCGTCCAGCAGGTATTGCAGGGCGCGCTCACCCGAGGCGGCTGTGATCACCCGCCAATTTCCGACCTCCAGCACAGCCTGCATGGCGAACAGGTTCTCCTGGCGGTCGTCCACCACCAGCAATACCGGGCCTTGCTCTGTCTGCGGCAACGGGCACTCCATCAAGCCTTTCTCCCCGCGGCTTCTGCCGCCGTGCAGCAGCCATAAGCGGCTGGCTACCCCTTCCCTTCGTGTCCGTTATGCGATGTGTCGCTCTAACCCTACTAGCGTAGCAGCCGGACAGGCGCCTGCCGCCTGCAATTTGACAGGAGGAAGCCTTCGCGACGTCTATCAGAGCGCAAAATGAAAAAGCAGTTTCCGCAACCCTTCACCAGGGCGCGGAAACTGCGGGTCGCGGACGACAAGCGGTCGCTACTGGGCGGGGGCGCCAGTCGCGCCGGGAAGCGGACGCAGATTGACCTCGACGCGGCGATTCTGCGCGCGACCATCGGCGGTGGCGTTGCTGGCGATGGGCGCGTCGGGACCGGCGCCGCGGGTGCTCAGCCGGGCCGCGGGCACGCCCTGAGCGGTCAGGTAGCCGGCGACGTTTTGCGCCCGCCGCTGGGACAACTCGACGTTGTGGGCACGGCTGCCGGTGCTGTCGGTGTAGCCGACGATCTCGATGCTGTTCTGATCGAACTGCTTGAAGGAATTGGCCAGATCGTTCAGCGGCTTGTAGAAGCTATTGGCGATATCGGCGGAATCGGTAGCGAAGGTGATGTTGCCCGGCATGATCAGCTTGATGTCGTCGCCCTGGCGCTGCACCTCGACACCGGTATTTTCCATCTGCCGACGCAGTTCGGCTTCCTGGCGATCGGCATAGTAGCCATAGCCGGCGGCGGCCGCGCCCACGGCAGCGGCACCGATTAGCGCGCCCTTGCCCCGGTGATTGTGATCGATGGCGGCACCGGCGACCGCCCCGGCCAGGGCACCCAGGCCACCGTACTTGGCGGTATTGGAAGTGCCACCGCTGGCCTGACCCTGGTTTTCGTAGGGATTGGGGGATGCGCATCCCGCCAGGGTGGCCAAGGCCAGGCTGGCGAGAAGCATACGAGTGGGCAGCGCCATGTCTTTACTCCTTGAAAATCCATTGCGGCGGACAGGGCCGCACCTTGCGATTCTAGCTGCGTGATCTGAATCGCAACTGAACGAAGCGGTACGCCCGGACACTTATCGCAATAGCAAGGCTCTAACCAAGCGATTGAAGAAATCAAATATCGATAGCTTGCACATCGATTTTTTACGATCTAAGGTTCGTAACAACCCAATATGACGATACGACCGCGATGGACGAGATCCTCAAAGCCCTGGCCAATCCCTTGCGCCGCCAGATCCTAGGCTGGCTGCGTGATCCCCAGCAGTACTTCCCGCATCAGGAACACGACCTGGGCACGGGCGTCTGTGCCGGCCAGATCGAGGCCCGAGCCGGGCTGTCGCAGTCCACGGTGTCGGCGCATCTGGCGGTGCTGACCCGGGCCGGGCTGGTCACCACGCGGCGAATCGGCCAATGGGTGTTCTACCAACGCGACGAGGCCGCCATCCAGGCCTTCCTGCAACGCCTCGCCCGCGACCTCTAGTCTGCAAGGAATCTTCATGCCCGCTTCTCTCATCGTGCTGGCGCTGAGCGCTTTCGCCATCGGCACCACCGAATTCGTCATCATGGGGCTCCTGCCCAACGTCGCCGCCGACCTAGGCGTGTCCATTCCCAGCGCCGGCTGGCTGGTCACCGGCTATGCCCTGGGCGTGGCCGTCGGCGCCCCCTTCATGGCACTGGCCACCGCCCACTGGCCGCGCAAGCGTGCCCTGCTCGCCCTGATGGGCATCTTCATCGTCGGCAACCTGCTCTGCGCGGTGGCCAGCGGCTACAACATGCTGATGCTGGCTCGGGTGGTCACTGCCTTGTGCCATGGCGCCTTCTTCGGTATCGGCGCCGTCGTGGCGGCGAGCCTGGTTCCCGAGAATCGCCGCGCTTCGGCGGTGGCCCTGATGTTCACCGGCCTGACCCTAGCCAATGTGCTGGGCGTGCCCCTGGGCACCGCCCTAGGTCAGGCCGCTGGCTGGCGCTCGACCTTCTGGGCGGTGGCAGCCATCGGCGTGGTCGCCCTGATCGGCCTCTGGCGGGTCCTGCCAGCCGATCGCAACCAGCCACGCGCCGATTTGCGTCGGGAGTTGCTCGCCCTGCGCGGCCTGGGCTTCTGGTTGGCGCTGTCGATGACGGTGTTCTTTGCCGCCTCCATGTTCGCCCTCTTCACCTATGTGGCGCCCCTGCTGCAGGAAGTCACCGGCGTCTCGCCCCGCGGCGTGACCGGTACCCTGCTGCTGATCGGCCTGGGCCTCACCCTGGGCAACTTCATCGGGGGCCGGCTGGCCGACTGGCGCCTGGCTACCAGCCTGGTGGGCATCTTCATCGCCCTGGCGCTGACCTCCGCCGCCCTGCGCTGGACCGGCCACGCCTTCCTGCCGGCCGAAATCACCCTCTTCCTCTGGGCCGCCGCTGCCTTCGCCGCGGTCCCCGCCCTGCAGATCAACGTGGTCACCTTCGGCAAGGACGCACCAAACCTGGTCTCGACCCTCAACATCGGTGCCTTCAACGTGGGCAATGCCCTCGGTGCCTGGGTCGGCGGCCTGGTGATCGATCACGGCCTGGGTCTTACCGCGGTACCCCTCGCCGCCAGCGGGCTCGCCCTGCTGGCCCTAATCGCCACCCTGCTGACCGCCAGCCAGGCTCGCAAGAGCGGCCTGGCGACCGCCAGCTAATCAAGAGAGCTAGCCATGACTCAGCTGTTCGAGCCGATCAAGATCGGCGCCCTGGAACTGCCCAACCGCGTCATCATGGCGCCCCTCACCCGCTGCCGTGCCGAGCCAGGCCGGGTCCCGGGCGACCTGATGGTCGAATACTATGTGCAACGCGCCTCGGCGGGCCTGATCATCACCGAAGCCACCTCAGTGGATCCCATGGGCGTGGGCTACCCCGACACCCCCGGCATCTGGTCCGATGCGCAGGTGGCCGGCTGGCAACGCATAACCACCGCCGTGCACAAGGCCGGCGGCCGTATCGTCCTGCAACTCTGGCACGTTGGCCGTATCTCCGATCCCCGCTACCTCAATGGCGAACTCCCGGTGGCACCGAGCGCCATCGCCGCCCAGGGCCACGTCAGCCTGCTGCGTCCCAAGCGTGACTACGTCACCCCACGGGCGCTGGAAACCGAGGAAATCCCGGGTATCGTCGCCGCCTACCGCCGTGGCGCCGAAAACGCCAAGCGCGCCGGCTTCGATGGCGTCGAGGTTCATGGTGCCAATGGCTACCTGCTCGACCAGTTCCTGCAGAGCGACACCAACCAGCGTAACGATGCCTACGGCGGCTCCATCGAGAATCGTGCCCGGCTGCTGCTGGAGGTAACCGATGCCTGCATCGACGTCTGGGGCGCCGATCGCGTCGGCATGCACCTGTCCACCCGCGGAGACATGCACACCATGGGTGACAGCGATCCCGCTGCCACCTTCGGCTACGTGGCCCGCGAACTGGGCAAGCGCCAGGTGGCCTTCATCTGCATCCGCGAAGCGGCGGGCAGCGACAGCCTCGGCCCGGAGCTCAAGGCAGCCTTCGGCGGCGTCTATATCGCCAACGAGAAGTTCGACAAGGACAAGGCCAACGCCTGGCTGGACGAGGGCAAGGCCGATGCCGTGGCTTTCGGCGTGCCCTTCATCGCCAACCCGGACCTGCCGCAACGCCTGGAGCAGGATGCCCCGCTCAATGAGCCGCATCCGGATACCTTCTACAGCAAGGGCCCGGTAGGCTACATCGACTATCCACGGCTGTAATTTTTCCCGCCGACAAGAAAAGCCCGCCGATTGGCGGGCTTTTTCATGGGGATTCAGGTTTATCGCGGCCATGGGCCGCTCCTACAGTGATGTCTGAACCTGTAGGAGCGACCGCATCGGCGGACCGCCATGGCAGTGATGCCCCTAACGTCCAGGCATCAACCGTAGGTTGGGCTGAGACGGTTCTATCGTCGAAGCCCAACAGTCATGGGCACGGACCACCCTGTTGGGCTTCGCTGCGCTCAGCGCCAACCTACGTCAGGAATTGTAGGTTGGACTGAGACGGTTCCATCGTCGAAGCCCAACAGCCACGAGCACGGGCCACCGTGTTGGGCTTCGCTGCGCTCAGCGCCAACCTACGGCTCAACCTGCGCCGGGGTGGGCCAGAACGCCCGGATCGCCGCCACGCCCTGGGCGCCGGCCTGCCAGGCACCGCTGAGGTCATCCTCGCCGAGACCACCCAACAGATAGGCTGGCAGATTGCAGTCGGCCAGCAGTTGCTGGGCCTTGACCCAGCCCAGGGTCGGAGCGCCGGGATGGCTGGTGGTAGGCATCACCGGCGACAGGGTGACGAAATCCACGCCCATCTGCTGGGCCAGGGCCAGCTCTTCGGCGTCGTGGCAGGAAGCTGCCAGCAGGCGCTGTTCCGGAAAGGGTCGGCCATTGGGCGCATAGCGACGCAACTGTTCGGCGGTCAGGTGCCAGCCGGCGGCGGGGAAATCCCCCAACCATTCCAGCGGGCCTTTGAGCATCAGCTGGGCGCGACCGGTGCAGAGCCCCTGGACGTCGCCAGCCAGGTCGCGGTACTGGGGATCGAAGTTGTCCGGCGTACGCAGCTGGACCAGGCGGATGCCACTGTCCAGCGCCCGGTGCAGGCCATTGAGCAATTCCGCGGTGGTCAACTCGCCGGGGGTGATGAGGTAGCGCTCCGGTAGGCGCGCGGCCTGGACGATGGGCCGGTTGGCCGCAGGGAAGTCATAGTCGAGCAGCGCGCGCGGGGCGACCCAGGCGAGCGGCTGGCCCTCGGCGCCATGGGCCTCGCCGGTGAAGGCGTCCACCTGCCAGACGTCCAGCAGCACCGCTTGGTCGGGATAGTCGTGGCGGACCTGCAACAGCGGGCGGGCCGCTGTCACCCTGATGCCCAGCTCCTCGGCCAGCTCGCGCTCGAGCGCCACGGCCGGGGCTTCACCAGCCTCGACCTTGCCTCCGGGAAACTCCCAGAGTCCACCCTGGTGCTTGTGCGCCGGGCGCTGGGCGATAAGGATCTGCCCCTGGGGATCGCGGATCACCGCCGCGACGACGTGCAGACGAGTCATGCGCTCTGCTCCTCCGTTTCTGCCTCCGCCAGCCAGCGCTGAAAGGCCGGCCAGGCGTAGATGGTTTCGACATAGGCGGCCGCTTCGGCGGACAGCTCCACCCCGTAGCTATGGAAGCGACTCGCCACCGGCGCATAGAAGGCATCGGCGATGGTCGGCGTACCAAACAGATAGGGGCCCTGCTGGCCATAGCGCTCGCGGCATTCGCGCCACAGGCGCTGGATGCGCTGGATGTCTTCCACCGCCTCGGCCGTGGTGGACTTCAGCCGCTGCCGACGACGCAGGTCCATGGGCAGCTCGCGGCGCAGGGCGAGGAAGCCACTGTGCATCTCGGCGCACAGGGCTCGGGCATGGGCGCGCGCCAGGGTATCCACGGGCCATAGCCCGGCGTCGGGATAGGTCTCGGCGAGATACTCGACGATGGCCAGGGAGTCCCAGATGGTGCCCTCTTCCAGCTTGAGCACGGGCACCTTGCCGGTCGGCGACTGGGCCTTGAGCAAGGCGCGGCTGTTGGGCGCATAGAGCGGAACCGGCAGCTCTTCATAGGCAGCACCACTGAGCTCCATGGCCAGCCAGGCCCGTAGCGACCAGGAGGAGAAATTCTTGTTGCCGATCACGAGTTGCAGCTGGGACATGCGGGAATTCCTCGGAACGATGCGGCCCCGGCGGACCGCGCGCAGGCGCCCGCCAGACGGCGGACGCCGAAGCGCCGGGTAGCCGTCAGGTACGGTACTCGGCGTTGATCTTCACATAGTCGTGGGACAGGTCGGTGGTCCAGATGGTCTCGGCATGGCTGCCACGGCCCAACTCGATACGGATCTCGATCTCCGCCTGGCCCATGACCCGCGCGCCCTGCGCTTCGGTGTAGGTGGCCGCACGACCGCCCTGCTGGCAGATCTGGACATCCCCGAGGAAGACGTCGATCAGGCTGACGTCGAGGCTCGGCACTCCAGCCCGGCCAACGGCGGCCAGGATGCGGCCCCAATTGGGATCGGAGGCGAACAGCGCGGTCTTGATCAGCGGCGAATGGGCGACGGCATAGCCGACGTCCAGGCATTCCTGGGCGTTGGCACCGCCATTGACCTGCACGGTGACGAACTTGGTGGCACCCTCGCCATCGCGCACGATGGCCTGGGCCAGTTCGGCGAACACCGAGAAGACCGCGTCGCGCAGCTGCTCGAAGGCTTCACCGCTGGGCTGGGCGATTTCCGCCATGGCCGCGCGACCGGTAGCCACCAGCATGCAGCAGTCGTTGGTGGAGGTGTCGCCGTCGATGGTAATGCGGTTGAAGGAGCGGTTGGCGGCATCGGCCAGCAGGTCCTGCAACAGGCCCCGCGCGACCTTGGCGTCGGTAGCCACGTAGCCGAGCATAGTGGCCATGTTCGGCCTGATCATGCCGGCGCCCTTGCTGATGCCGGTCACGGTGACGGTGGTGCCGTCCACCTGGAACTGCCGACTGGCGCCCTTGGGCAGGGTATCGGTAGTCATGATGCCGCTGGCGGCGGCGGCCCAGTTGTCCTCGGCCAGATCGGCCAGGGCGGCCGGCAGCGCGGCTTCGATCTTCTCCACGGGCAGCGGCTCGCCAATCACGCCGGTGGAGAACGGCAGTACCGCCTCCTCGCCCACGCTGGCCAGGGTCGCCAGGGTCTTGGTAGTGCGTTCGGCCGCTGCCAGGCCAGGCTGACCGGTACCGGCGTTGGCGTTGCCGGTGTTGGTCAGCAGATAGCGTACCGGACCGGTGAAACGCTGCCGGGCGATGATCACCGGCGCCGCGCAGAAGGCATTGAGGGTGAAGACACCGGCCACGCTGGAGCCTTCGGCGCAACGCATCACCACCACATCCTTGCGCCCGGGACGCTTGATGCCGGCGGAGGCGATACCGAGTTCGAAACCGGGAACCGGGTGCAGCGTGGAGAGCGGACCGAGACCGACAGCCATGGGAAAACTCCAGTGGAAGAAAAGGAAACGCCGCGAGCGGAAAACCGGTCGCGGCGTGGAAATCGGGATTCCAGCACCCGCTTCGCCCAGCCTGGGCAAGGGGCGCAGACAGCCTAGCGAGAGTTTACAACCTGTCGGCGGCTATGCCGACAGGTTGCCGTCGCCTCGGCCGTTTCGGCAAAACCTTAGTCGAGTTTGCCGTGGCACTGCTTGTACTTCTTGCCGGACCCACAGGGGCACGGCTCGTTGCGCCCGATCTTCTGATCGTTGCGCTGGGGCTGCAAGGGCACCACGGTATCCTCGCCCTGCTCGTCCTCGATCACCTCGGGGTCGACCAGCGAAGGCGCCTCGGCATGCTGGAACTCCATGCGCTCGGCCAGGGCCTCGGCCTCGCGGCGCATGCGCTCCTCTTCCTCGGCCGGATCTTCGCGGCGGACCTGAACGTGGGACAGCACGCGAATGGTGTCGCGCTTGATACTTTCCAACAGCTCCTGGAACAGGTTGAAGGACTCGCGCTTGTATTCCTGCTTGGGGTTCTTCTGGGCGTAGCCGCGCAGATGGATGCCGTGACGCAGGTGATCCATGGTGGTGAGGTGGTCCTTCCAGAGGTCGTCGACCACCCGCAGCAGCATCTGCTTCTCGAAGTTGCGCAGGGCCTCGCGACCGGCCATGTCTTCCTTTTCCAGGTAGGCGGCTTCGAGCTGGTCGAGGATCTTCACCCGCAGGGTGTCCTCGTACAGCTTGTCATCCTCGTCCAGCCACTGACCGATGGGCAGTTGCAGGCCGAAGACACTGTAGATCTCGGCTTCCAGACCGGGCACGTCCCACTGCTCGGGCAACGACTGCGGCGGGATATGCTCGTTGATCACCTGGGTCAGGGTTTCCTCGCGGAAACCCTTGATGGTGTCGCCGACGTCTTCGTTGGCCAGCAAGGTGTCGCGCATGTGATAGATCACCTTGCGCTGCTCGTTGGCCACGTCATCGTATTCCAGCAGCTGCTTGCGGATATCGAAGTTGCGGCCTTCGACCTTGCGCTGCGCCTTTTCGATGGCGTTGGTGACCATGCGATGCTCGATGGCCTCGCCGCCCTGCATCCCCAGGGCCTTCATGAAATTCTTCACCCGGTCGGAGGCGAAGATGCGCATCAGGCTGTCTTCCAGCGACAGGTAGAAGCGGCTGGAACCCGGGTCGCCCTGGCGACCGGCACGGCCACGCAGCTGGTTGTCGATCCGGCGGGATTCGTGGCGCTCGGAGGCGATCACGTGCAGGCCGCCAGCATCGATGACCTGCTTGTGACGTGCCTGCCAGGCGGCCTTGATCGCGGCGATCTGCTCCTCGGTGGGATTTTCCAGGGCCGCGACTTCGACTTCCCAGTTGCCGCCGAGCAGGATGTCGGTACCGCGACCGGCCATGTTGGTGGCGATGGTCACGGCGCCCGGACGACCGGCCTGGGCGATGATCTCGGCTTCGCGCTCGTGGTACTTGGCGTTGAGCACCTTGTGCTCGATGCCGGCCTGGGTCAGCAGCTGGTCGACGTACTCGGAGCTCTCGATGGAGGCGGTACCCACCAGCACCGGACGGCCTTCGGCCTGGCACTGCTTCACGTCCTCGATGATCGCCTGGTACTTCTCGGCCTGGGTCAGGTAGACCAGGTCGTTGAAGTCCTTACGGGCGACCTCGCGGTGGGTCGGGATCACCAGCACGTCGAGGTTGTAGATCTGGCGGAACTCGAAGGCCTCGGTATCGGCGGTGCCGGTCATGCCACCGAGCTTGTTGTAGAGGCGGAAGTAGTTCTGGAAGGTGGTCGAGGCCAGGGTCTGGCTCTCGGGCTGGATCGGCAGTCCTTCCTTGGCCTCGATGGCCTGGTGCAGGCCTTCGGAAAGACGGCGGCCCGGCATGGTACGGCCGGTGTGCTCGTCGATCAGCAGCACCTGGTCCTGCTGGACGATGTACTCGACGTTGCGATGGAACAGGGTGTGGGCACGCAGGCCAGCGAACACGTGGGTCAGGAGGCCCAGGTTGTGCGCGGAGTAGAGGCTCTCGCCTTCGGCCAGCAGACCGGTTTCGGTGAGCATTTCCTCGATGAACTGGTGACCCAGCTCGGTGATTTCCACCTGGCGGGTCTTTTCATCGATGGTGTAGTGACCGACCTGGGTCGGATTGCCTTCCTCTTCCTCGATGTGCTGTTGCAGGCGCGGAATCAGCAGGTTGATCTTCTGATAGAGCTCGGAGCTGTCTTCGGCCTGGCCGGAGATGATCAGCGGGGTCCGGGCTTCGTCGATGAGGATGGAGTCCACCTCGTCGACCACCGCAAAGTTCAGCTCGCGCTGGTACTTCTCGGCCATGCTGAAGGCCATGTTGTCGCGCAGGTAGTCGAAGCCGAACTCGTTGTTGGTGCCGTAGGTGATATCCGAGGCGTAGGCGGCACGTTTCTCCTCCGGCGGCTGGAACGGCAGGATGATACCTACCGACAGCCCGAGGAACTCATACAAGGGCCGCATCCAGTTGGCGTCGCGGCGGGCCAGGTAGTCGTTCACCGTGACCACGTGTACGCCCTTGCCGGACAGCGCGTTGAGGTAGACCGGCAGGGTTCCCACCAGGGTCTTGCCCTCACCGGTACGCATCTCGGCGATCTTGCCTTCGTGCAGTGCGGCACCGCCGATAAGCTGGACATCGAAGTGGCGCATGCCCATGACGCGCTTACCCGCCTCGCGGACCACGGCGAAGGCTTCGGGCATCAGCGCATCGAGGGACTCGCCCTTGGCTACGCGCTGCTTGAATTCCTCGGTCTTGGCGCGCAGTTGCTCGTCGCTCAAGGAGGCAATCTGGGATTCGAACGCATTGGTGGCCACCACGACCTTGCCTAGGCGTTTGACATCTCGTTCGTTCTTGCTTCCAAAGAATTTCTTCAACAAAGGCGCAAACATATCGACTGGAATTCTTCCGCTGGAATGAGAGGAGCGAAACGGGCGGCAAGGCCTCTACAGAGCCTGGCCAGACGCCTAGGCGCGGGGGTTGAAGCCCGCGGTGTCCCGCAATGGTAATCGGGCATTCTACTCGGAAATGCCGATGAGGAAAGAACGACGGGGCACCAGCCGCCAGGACGCCAGAGCGATCTGTTACCATCGGCGTCCTCTCTTCGCCCATCGCGAGTCCTGCGCATGGCCTTTCGCCCGCTTCCTGCCGTCGCTCCCGCTGCCCTGCTGCGCCAGGCCAAACCGCTCAAGGCGCTGTTTCGCGAGGCCGAGCGACTGGGGCGTCTGCAACAGTTGCTGGAAGAGCAGTTGCAACCGGCCGCTCGCCCCCACTGCCGGGTGGCCAGCTGGCGCGAGGGTACCCTGCTGCTGGTAGTCAACGATGCCCACTGGGCAACACGACTGCGTTATCAGCAGCGGCGCCTGCTCAGGCTATTGCAGCAGGCGCCGGAATTCGCCGGCCTCATGCGGGTGCAGTTCAAGATGCAGCCGAGCCCTGGCGTCGCCACCCGGGCCCGTCCCGTGCGGCAGGTCAGCCAGGTGGGCGCCGACAGCCTGCGCGAGGTCGCGGCCGGGATCCGCGATCCCAAGCTCAAGGCCGCCCTGGAGCGGCTGGCCAGTCGTACCGGCCAGCCTGCGGAATAGGTCCTACTCCTTGGCCACCGCCCGGTCGAAGGCCGCGCGGATGCGGTCTTCCGGCAGATCCATGCCGATCAGCACGACGCGACTCTCGCGCTCCTCGTCCGCCAGCCAGTCACGCTCCCAGTCGGCGGCATAGATCTGCTGTACGCCCTGGAACAGCAGGCGGCGATCCTCGCCGGCGATGTTCAGCAGCCCCTTGTAGCGCAGCAGGTCGCAGCCGAGGGTGTCGAGCAGCATCTCCATGACCTTGCCGATCTTGTCCTGGTCGTAGGGGCGCGCCTCACGGATGGCAATGGACTGGATGCGCTCGGTGAGACTGACGGCTTCCGACACCGGTCGCAGCGGCCGGAACAGCGTGGGCGGCGTCAGGTCTTCGTCGTGCAGGTTGAAGCCGCGGATATCCAGCAGCTCGGCCAACTCGATCCGGCCATGATCGACATGGCGGATCGGCGCGCGACGGTTGATGCGCTGCAGGCGGTTCTCCAGCGCCTCGACGGCGGCCGGTTCGGCCAGGTCGAGCTTGGTCAGCAGCAGGCGATCGGCGAACCCGATCTGCGCCTGCAACAGCGGATCGCTCAGTTGCTCGCTGGCATGGACGGCGTCCACCAGGGTGAGTACCCCGTCGAGCAGATAGCGTTCGCGCAAGAGGTCGTCGGTGAAGAAGGTCTGGGCCACCGGACCGGGATCGGCGAGGCCCGTGCACTCCACCACCAGACGCTCGAAATCCAGCTCTCCGCTGTCCAGCCGCTCCAATAGCACGGTCAGGGCATAGGCCAGGTCCTTGCTGCCGGTGCAGCAGACACAGCCGTTGGCCACCTTCATCAGTTGTACCGCGCCGGCGTCTTCGAGCAGTTCGCCATCGACGTCCAGGGCACTGAATTCGTTTTCGATCACGGCGATCTTGAGACCGTGCTCGGCCTGCAGGATGTGCTTGAGCAGGGTGGTCTTGCCGGCACCGAGAAAGCCGGTCAGGACGGTGACGGGAATAGGTTCACGCATGGAAACTCCAGACAGAAAGAGGCCGGGCATGGAGCCCGGCCTTGGGTGACCCATGGTCAGCAGCAGCGGATGGCGCCGGACTTGCCGCCACCGTAGCGCGCTTCCTGGCGTTCGCGGAAGAAGGCTTCGTAGCTCATCACCGGCTGATCAGGATGCTTGCCACGCATGTGCTCGACATAGGTGTCGTAGTCGGGCATGCCCACCAGCATCTTGGCGGCCTGCCCGAGGTATTTGCCCATGCGACCCAGGTCATTGAACATGAGAGTGCTCCTTTAGGAACCCGCTACCGGCTGGAAGGGGGTTTCGCGATCGCTGCGCTCGGGCTTGGCCAGGGCGGCGCGACCGACCTTGATGGAAAAGAACAGAATGCTCATCACCACCACCAGGAACAGTACCGACAGGGTGGCGTTGGTGTAGGCGTTGAAGACGATGTGCTGCATCTGCTCCATGCTCTTGGCCGGGGCGATCACCTGGCCTTGGTCCATGGCGGTGCTGTACTTCTTGGCCAGGGCCAGGAAGCCGACCGCCGGATTCGAATCGAACAGCTTGATCAGGCTGGCGGTGGTGGTGCAGATCAGCAGCCAGACGGCTGGCACCAGGGTGACCCAGACATAGCGCTGGCGCTTCATCTTGATCAGGACCACGGAGCCCAGCATCAGGGCGATACCGGCGAGCATCTGGTTGGAGATACCGAACAGCGGCCAGAGGGTGTTGATGCCGCCCAGCGGATCGACCACGCCCTGGTACAGCAGCCAGCCCCAGAGGGCGACGCAACCGGCGGTACCGATGACGTTGGCAGTCCAGGAGTCGGTCCGCTTCAGGGATGGCACGAAACTGCCCAGCAAATCCTGCAGCATGAAGCGCCCGGCACGGGTACCGGCGTCCACCGCGGTGAGGATGAACAGCGCCTCGAACAGGATCGCGAAGTGGTACCAGAAGGCCATGGTGTTCTCGCCCGGCAGCACGTTGTGCATGATCTGGGCGATGCCCACCGCCAGGGTCGGCGCACCACCGGCACGCGCCAGGATGGTGTGCTCACCGATCTCGGTGGCGGTGGCCTGCAGCATCTCAGGCGTCACCACGAAGCCCCAGGTGCTGATCTTGGCGGCCACCGACACCACGTCGGCGCCGACCACGGCGGCCGGACTGTTCATGGCGAAGTAGACGCCCGGCTCGATCACCGAGGCGGCGACCATGGCCATGATGGCGACGAAGGACTCCATCAGCATGGCGCCGTAGCCGATGTAGCGGGCATGGGTTTCCTTGGCGATCAGCTTGGGCGTGGTGCCCGAGCTGATCAGGGCATGGAAGCCGGACACCGCGCCGCAGGCGATGGTGATGAACAGGAAGGGGAACAGGGTGCCCTTCCAGACCGGGCCGGTACCGTCGACGAACTGGGTCAGGGCCGGCATCTTGAGCATCGGCATGGTCACCAGGATACCGATGGCCAGGGCGATGATGGTGCCGATCTTGAGGAAGGTGGACAGGTAGTCACGCGGGGCCAGTACCAGCCAGACCGGCAACACGGCGGCGACGAAGCCGTAGCCGATCAGCATCCAGGTGATCTGTATGCCGGTGAAGGTGAAGGCCGGGCCCCAGACCGGATCGGCGGCGACCAGGCCACCGGCCCAGATGGAGGCCAGCAGCAGCACCACGCCGATCAGCGAGATCTCGCCGATGCGACCGGGGCGGATGTATCTCATGTAGACGCCCATGAACATGGCGATCGGCAGGGTGGCGATCACCGTGAACATGCCCCAGGGGCTCTCGGCCAGGGCCTTGACCACGATCAGCGCCAGCACTGCGAGGATGATGATCATGATCAGGAAGCAGCCGAACAGCGCGATGGTACCGGGGATGCGTCCCATCTCCTCGCGCACCATGTCGCCCAGGGAGCGGCCATTGCGGCGGGTGGAGAGGAACAGGACCACGAAGTCCTGCACCGCACCGGCGAAGACCACCCCGGCGATCAGCCAGAGGGTGCCGGGCAGGTAGCCCATCTGGGCGGCGAGCACCGGGCCGACCAGCGGACCGGCACCGGCGATGGCGGCGAAGTGGTGGCCGAAGAGGATGTGCTTGTTGGTGGGCACGTAGTCCAGGCCGTCGTTGTTGAGGACGGCAGGCGTGGCACGCTTGGCATCGAGCCCCATCACCTTGGTGGCGATGAACAGGCTGTAGTAACGATAGGCAACGAGGTAGATCGCCACGGCGGCGACCACGATCCAGAGGGCGTTGATCGCTTCGCCTCGACTCAGCGCCACGGTACCCAGCGCGAAGGCGCCCAGTACAGCAACGGCGAACCAGGCTAGATGGCTGGCCATTCGGGTCATGCTTGTTCTCCTGCCGCGCGCCAGTGGCCGCGACGATACTTGTTATTGTGAGAGCCCACAGCGGAGCCATATTACTATCGGCGGCGCGACGCGACAGCGAAATTCGCAGAACTACCCAAGGCCCGCTACGTAGTTCTACGTAGACACCCGCCCCAGACAGGTCCCGATGCAGCTCAAATACAAGATGGTCGCCCTCGGTCTCCTGCCCCTGCTGCTGGCAGTGGCAGCGGTCTGCCTGGTGGTGCTGGAACAGAGTCAGCGCCTGGGCGAGCAGCAGGCACATCTGCTCGAACACAGCATCCTCAACAGCAAGAAGACCGAGCTGCGCAACTATGTGGAGATGGGCGTCAGCGCCATCCAGCCGTTGTACGGCAGCGGCCGTGACGACGAGGAAACCAAGGCCAAGGTACTGGCGCTGCTGGCCAGCCTGAATTTCGGCAGCGACGGCTACTTCTTCGTCTACGACCAGCACGGACGCAATCTCATGCATCCGCGCCAGCCCGAGTTGGTCGGTCAGGACCTCTGGCAGCTCACCGATGGCAATGGTCTGCTGGTGATCCAGGCGCTGTTCAAAAGCGCCCGCACGGGCGATGGCTTCCAGCGCTACGGCTGGCAGAAGCCCTCCACCGGCCAGATGGCGGCGAAACTCGCCTACGTGACCCAGCTGCAGCGCTGGGGCTGGGTGCTGGGCACCGGCCTCTACCTGGACGACGTCGACGCGGCCCTCGCCCAGGTGCGCCACGACGTGGCCGCCGGTATCCGCACCACCCTGCTGGCCAGCGCCGCGGTGGCGCTGGTGGCGGTATTGCTGGTGTTCGCCGGCGGCCTGACGCTCAACGTCAGCGAGCACCGCCAGGCCGATCGCAAGCTCAAGCAGCTGACCCAGCGTCTCATCACCTCCCAGGAGGAAGAGCGCTCGCGGCTGTCACGCGAGCTGCACGACGGTATCAGCCAGTTGCTGGTGTCCATCAAGTTCCAGTTCGAATTGGCCAGCCGCGAACTGGACGCGAGCAAGCCCAGCGCCGGTGAGACCCTGCGTGAGGGCACCCAGCGCCTGGCCGCGGCCATCGGCGAGATCCGCCGTATCTCCCACGACCTGCATCCCTCGCTGCTGGATACCCTTGGCCTGCCGGCCGCCCTCGGCCAGTTGGTGGAGGAATTTCGCCAACGCAGCGGCCTGGCGGTGGATTACCGGCAGACCCTGGATGACAGCCCCGCCGGCGGCGACATGGACGTCGCCCTGTTTCGCATCGTCCAGGAGGCCTTGACCAATATCGAACGCCACGCCGCGGCGCGGCACGTGGTGATCGATCTGCAACGGCGCGGTCGCTGGATCTGCCTGACCGTGCACGACGACGGTCGCGGCTTCGACACCGGCCAGGTGGAACGTCTCAGCGGCGGCATCGGCCTGCGCAACATCCGCGAACGGGTGGAGCTCTTCGGCGGCCGCTGCGCCATCCAGTCCGGCCCCGGCGGCACGACCCTGGACGTGGTTCTGCTACGCTCGGACCTTGCCGCCGACGAGGAGAGCCTGACATGACGCCGATCCGTATCGTCCTGGTCGACGATCATGCCCTGGTCCGCGCCGGGGTGCGGGCGTTGCTGGGCACCATCGAGCGCTTCGCCGTGGTCGGCGAAGCCAGCAGCGGCGCGGAGGCCCTCGACCTGCTGGCGCGCCTCGACCCCGACATCCTGCTGGTGGACATCGGCCTCAAGGACATCAACGGCCTGGAGCTGACCGCCCAGATCGCCGCGCGGGCACCGCGCGCCCGGGTGCTGATCCTGAGCATGTACGACAATCGTGAATACGTCAGTACCTCGCTGCGGGTGGGCGCGGCCGGCTACGTACTCAAGGATGCCCCTTCCGAAGAGATCATCGCCGCGGTCGAGGCACTGGCGGTGGGCGGACGCTTCTACAGCAGCGCCATCGCCGCCCGCCTGGGTGAAGGCGGCGCCAGCGAAGGCGAACTCACCCCGCGCGAGCGCCAGGTGCTGCTGCTGATGGCCCAGGGGCTCAACAACAAGACCATGGCCCAGCAACTGAACCTCAGCGTGCGCACGGTGGAGACCCACCGCCTGAGCATCCGCCGCAAGCTGGACATCCAGAAGCCGGCGGATCTGGTCCGCCATGCGCGCGAGTACGGCTGGCGCCCCGAGGACGCCTCCAAAGCCTGACCAAAAGGCCGCTGCTCGCACCCAGGCGACCAATGAGCCGTCTCGTTCTGGCTCCGCCGGGCCGAGACCGCTACCCTCGCAGGAGAAGTCGATACGGGACGACGGCTGTCGTCTACAGTGATCAGGAAACCTCAGGAAGCCTTCCATGAACGACACCAACGAGCGTCGCCGCTTTACCCGCTTCACCTTCGATGCCCCCGCGCAGTTGCACCAGGGTGAGCGCCAGTGGGCAGCGCCCGTGGACGACATCTCGCTCAAGGGCGTGCTGCTGGCGCGACCCGCCGACTGGTCCGCCCAGTCGAGCGCGGACTATCAGCTGCGCGTCCTGCTCAACGACGAGACCCAGGTGAGCATGGATGTGGAGCTGGTGCGGGAAACCCCGGAACAGCTGGCCTTCGCCTGCCGGCAGATCGACCTGGATTCCATCAGCCACCTACGGCGGCTAGTGGAGCTGAACCTTGGTGACGAGACCCTGCTGGAGCGCGAGTTGGCGGCGCTGGGGGAGTGGTAGGTCAATTTGATCGCGGCCATGGGCCGCTCCTACCGGAGTAGCTGGACCTGTAGGAGCGGTCGCAGCGGACCACCAAGGCCGCGATCAGTGAAGCCGGTGGAAAACGGCACAGCCTTTTTCACCAGGTTGACGGCGTTGGGCTTCGCTGCGCTCAGCGTCAACCCGCGGGAAGGTTCGTCTTCTCGACCTTACTGTTAGAACTCCAGATGCAGACCCACCACCAGCCGGGCATCGTGGGTGTCTTCACCCTCTTCCCGCGCCATGGCGGCAGTGTTGCCATGGGTGGCATTCCAGGACACCCCGACATAGGGCGCCACTTCCGGCGTCACCTGGTATCTCAGGCGCAGCCCGGCTTCGCTTTCGGCGAAGCCCGCGCCCTGGCCGCGTGACTCGTCGTTGCGGCCATAGAAGTTGAGTTCGGTGTGAGGCTGCAGGATGAGCCGCTGGGTCAGCGCCCAGTCGTATTCGGCTTCCAGGCGCAACGCCGTCTGGTTGTTCTCGCCGATGAAGGCGGTGATCTCGACGTCGAGATCCTCGGGATCGTGCTCCTGGATACCCAGGGCAGCCCAGGTCTGTGGCGAACCCGGTTTGAAATCCTGGCGGATACCGGCGACGGTGCCCCAGCCCTGGGTCAGGACATGGCCCCAGAGCGCCTGCACCTCGGCCTGCTCGGTGTGGCCATTGGTGCGTTCGCCCTGGCTGCGGAAATCCAGGCGATTGGCGCCGCCGCCAAAGGCCCAACCTTCCAGGTCCCAGTTGAAGACGCTGCCTTCATCGGCGTGTTGCCATTCGAGCTGATCCACTTCCAGACTGGCCGGGGCGGTGCCATTGGGATCGGAAGCCTGGGCCAGGGCACTGGAGACAAGGCCGGCGATGAGTACGGACAAGGAGAGCAGACGAGGCATGGCGGGTATCCAGGGTCGTGGAAGCGCCTGATAGACCACCCTCGCCCGCCCAGAGTTTTAAAAAATATTACAAAAGCCGCTCCAGGCTATTCGAACAGCGCATCCAGCGCCTGCTCCAGCCGGGTCACCGCCACCACCTGCAGACCGGGCGGCGGATCCTTGGGCGCATTGCCCTTGGGCACGATGGCGCGCTTGAAACCGTGCTTGGCAGCCTCCTTGAGGCGCTCCTGGCCACTGGGCACCGGCCGGATCTCGCCGGACAGGCCGATCTCGCCGAACACCAGCAGATCATGCGGCAGGGCGCGGTCCCTCAGACTGGAGATCACCGCCGACATCAGCGCCAGGTCCACCGCCGTCTCCAGTACCTTGACCCCGCCGACCACGTTGATGAAGACGTCCTGGTCGTAGGTAGGAATGCTGCCATGACGGTGCAGCACGGCCAGCAGCATGGCCAGGCGATTCTGGTCCAGGCCCACGGTGACCCGCCGCGGATTGGCCAGGTGGCTGGTGTCCACCAGCGCCTGCACCTCCACCAGCATGGGCCGCGAACCCTCCCACGTCGCCATGACCACGCTGCCGGCCACGGCCTCCTGAGCGCGATTGAGAAAGATCGCCGAGGGGTTGGAAACCTCCTTGAGGCCCTTGTCGGTCATGCCGAACACGCCCAGCTCGTTGACCGCGCCAAAGCGATTCTTGACCGCCCGCAGCATGCGCAGGCGCCCGTCGGACTCACCCTCGAAATAGAGCACGGTGTCGACCATGTGCTCCAGCACCCGGGGGCCAGCCAGGGCGCCTTCCTTGGTGACGTGGCCGACCAGGAAGATGGCGGTACCGGTCTGCTTGGCGAAGCGCACCAGCAGCGCCGCGCTCTCGCGCACCTGGGCCACCCCGCCGGGTGCGGACTGCAGCTGCTCGGTGAAGATGGTCTGGATGGAGTCGATCACCATGACCCGCGGCTTTTCCTGGCGCGCGGTGGCGACGATGGTCTCGATGCAGGTCTCGGTCATGACCTTGAGCTTGTCTTCCGGCAGGCCCAGACGCCGGGCGCGCATCGCCACCTGCTGCTGGGACTCCTCGCCGGTGACATAGAGCGCCGGCATGCGCGCAGCCAGGTGGCAGAGGGTCTGCAGCAGGATGGTGGATTTGCCGATGCCCGGATCGCCGCCGATCAGCACCACGGAGCCATCCACCAGACCGCCACCCAGTACGCGGTCGAGTTCGGTGGAGTCGGTGGTGAAGCGCGGGGTTTCCTCGACGCTGACCTCGGCCAGGGTCTTGATGGTCGCCTGGGCTCCAGCCCAGCCGGCGCGACCGGAGGGTACGGCGGAGGTCTCGACGACGGTTTCCACCAGGGTATTCCAGGCACCGCACTCGCCGCACTGGCCCGCCCACTTGGGAAAGGTGGCGCCACACTCGGTGCAGCCGTAGAGACGCTTGGCCTTGGCCATGGCGGGTTCTCCAGTCGAGAAGGAAAGAGTTTCCCAGCATACCACGACTGGATGCATAGACAGTAAAAAGGCGCGCTTCTCGCGAAGCGCGCCTCTGGGATTTACGGCCTCGAGGACTAGTTGCCCTCGCCACCTGGCTGACGCAGCATGGTCAGGGCCTGGTTGGCCTGAGCGATGCAGGTCTTCTCGTCGCCGGCCTTTTGAGCGGCCATGGCGTTCTTGCGGAATTCGGCGATCTGTTTGGCCTGGGAACTGCCCGGCCCGATCATATTGGTCTTCATTTTGCTGGCATCGTCCAGCTTCTGCAGCTGAACCGTACAGAGATCCTGGGCGAACACGGGTGCGGTGGCGAACATCATCAGGGCGATCAGGGCGGTACGCTTCATGGGGACATCCTCGTTGAGAGGGCCAGGTAGGCCGGATTAACCTCGCTCACCCCGCGAAATTCCTTTGGGGTATCCCATTGACCGCCAGGCGCCGCTCGTCGTTCAGCAAAATGTCATCCAGCTCTCCGACAAAGGGCTCTGACACTAGTGTTTGAGCGTCGAGATCAGGCCCGAATCACCCCGGAGCCAGACCGGCAACGCCTGCTGCCAGCGCTCCTGTTCGAGATGCTGCAGACAGGCGAGCAGTCGGCTGTATTCAGCGAATTCCCGTTGCACCCGGCGGCGTTGGTCTTCCACGGCCGCTTCGGTGATCCACAGGTGCCATTGTTGGTACATCGCCACTTCGTCTGTCATCGGCCCTCTCCTGAGGGAGGCCATGATGGCAACGTCGACAGCCCTTGCCAATCGCGCCGAGCGCGGCTCGACGCGGCAGGCAGAGCCCGGGCCGGCTAGGACGGGTATTTCAGCTGCTGGGCAATTTTGTCCTTGAGCAGGACACGTTCCCGACGCAGACGACCCAGATCTTCATCGCCACTGGATTCCTCCACCTCTTCCAGAGCGAGGATCTGCTGATCGAGCTTCTGGTAGTCCTCCAGCAGCTTGGCGAAATCCGGATCGGACTGCGGACGACTGTCCAGCTGTTCGGCGTACTCGGGAAAGTCTTTGTGCAGGTCGTGTTTGGCAACCATCAGAGGCTCCTTGGGCGCAGTGGGTTTGAAGCGCGAAGGCCGTAGCCATCGTCTTACAGGGTGGACCCGAGGCCTTCGACAAAGTGCGACAGCCACGACCAGTTGCCTCTTTCCGAGCGATTTGCCGCGCCTGGGGAACCTGAAGACCGTCCCTGAGGTTCCAAACCCGAGCGAAGCGATCACAATCGGCTATCGTCTCTTCGAAACCATCCAAAGGAGTACAGCATGAGTATCATCGCCGAGTTCAAGAAGTTCGCCATGCGAGGCAATGTGGTCGACCTGGCGGTCGGCATCATCCTGGGCGCTGCCTTCGGCAAGATCGTGTCGTCCTTCGTGGCCGATATCATCACGCCGCCGCTGGGCCTGCTGCTGGGAGGCGTGGACTTCTCGCAGCTGGCGATCACGCTGAGAGCGGCCATAGGCGACCAGCCGGCGGTGGTGATCGCCTATGGCAAGTTCCTGCAGACCATCTTCGACTTCGTGATCATCGCCTTCGCCATCTTCATGGCGATCAAGGTGCTCAATCGCCTGCGCCTGCATCAGGACGCCGCCCCCTCGGGCCCTACCAAGGACCAGGTGCTGCTGACCGAGATCCGTGATCTGCTGAAAGAGCAGAACAGCCAGGCGCCCGCGGCTCCCGTCGTCAAGCAGGAACCGCCGATCACCCCGCAGTAGAACCTTGCCAGATCCCGCCTCGCTAGGAGGCGGGTCGCTCCAGGCGGATCCAGCCGATCCGCCGATCCTTGACCGATTCCACCGTCAACTGCCAGCCCTGGTACTCCAGACGGTCACCTGCCATCGGCAAGCGCCCCAACAGGTCCACCACCAATCCCCCCAGGGTCTGGTAGTCCTCGTTTTCCGGGATCTGGAAACCGGTGCGCTGAGCCAGGGGATGCAGATTCAGGCCGCCGCTGGCGCGATAGCCGTTCTCCACCTTCTCTAGCTCCGGCAGGCTGTCCTCGCTGGCGTCCGGCAATTCGCCGGCGATGGCCTCGAGGATGTCGGTCAGGGTCAGCAGACCTTCGAAGCCACCGAACTCGTTGACCACGAAGGCCACGTGGGTGGATGCCGCGCGTAGCTGTTCCAGGGCGCCCAGCACCGTGGCCTGGGCCGGCAGATGGATAGGCATCCGCACCCGGGCGCGCAGGTCAGGCGACTGGCCCTGGAGGATGTCGGCGAACAGCTCCTTCTTGTGCACGTAGCCCAGGGGTTCATCGATGTTGCCGTTGACCACCAGCGGCAGGCGCGAGTGGGCCGAGGCCAGCAGTTGCTCGTGCAGCCGTTCCGGCGGGGCGTCGGCATCGAGGATGTCGACGTCGGCGCGGGCGGTCATCACCGCACGCACCGGACGCTCGCCCAGTTGCAGCACGCCGCTGATCATCAGGCGCTCGCGCCGATCGAAGACCGGACTCTCCCCCTTCTCGCCATCCAGCAGTTCGGCGATGTCTTCATCCACCTCGTCTTCGCGCAGGCGACCACCCAGCAGGCGCAGTACGGCCTGGGAGGTGCGCGCCCGCATGCCGAGACGCTCGTGCATCTGCCGCTTGCGCTTCCAGCGCACCACCTGGTTGGCTATCTCGATGAGGATCGAGAAGCCGATGGCGGCGTAGAGATAGCCCTTGGGAATGTGGAAGCCCAGGCCCTCGGCGGTCAGGCTCAGGCCGATCATCATCAGGAAGCCCAGGCACAGCATGATCACCGTGGGGTGGGCGTTGACGAAGGCGGTCAGCGGCTTGCTCGCCACCAGCATCAGGCCGATGGAGATGATCACGGCGATCATCATCACGCTCAGGTGCTCGACCATGCCCACGGCGGTGATGACGGCGTCCAGCGAGAACACGGCGTCGAGCACCACGATCTGCGCCACGACCGGCCAGAAGGCGGCATAGGCGCGATTGCCGCCGGTCTTGTGGGTGTGGCCCTCGATGCGTTCGTGCAGCTCGGTGGTGGCCTTGAACAACAGGAAGATACCGCCGAACAGCATGATGAGGTCGCGGCCGGAGAAGGCCTTGCCGAACACCTCGAACAGCGGTTCGGTGAGGGTCACCATCCAGGAGATGCTGGCCAGCAGGCCCAGGCGCATGATCAGCGCCAGTGACAGGCCGATGACCCGCGCCTTGTCACGCTGCGCGGGCGGCAGCTTGTCGGCGAGGATGGCGATAAAGACCAGGTTGTCGATGCCCAGGACGATTTCCAGGACGATCAGGGTGAGCAGGCCCAACCAGGCGGTGGGATCGGCGATCCATTCCATCAGCAGCGGACCTCCGTATGAGCGGGCCGAACGGCCACGGAGGAAAGAAAGCGGGAGGGGGTGTCAGCCGCACCCGGCCAGGGGGCCGGGGGCGGCTCGGATCTGTCACTGCTCATCGGAACTCGAAAGGTAGCCTTGGAATTTCCGATCCTAGAGCAAGGCGGGCCCAAAGCTAAAGGCCCAACCTTTTCCAATTGTGAAGAAAACGTAAAGACGCCCCTGTAGCCCCACAATTACCAGTAGTTTTCCACGGCCACCTGACCGGGCCGGCGGCTCAGGGCCAGCTGCAGATCACGGGTCTTGAGCAGCTGACGGGTCTCATCGACCATCTCCGGATTGCCGCAGATGAGGATCCGCGAGTGCTCGGGCGACAGCGTGACGCCGGCGGCGCGCTCCAGCTCGCCGTTCTCGATCAGGGTGGTGATGCGGCCACGCAGCGCACCCGGATGGTCTTCGCGGGTCACCACGGGCACATAGACCAGGCGGTCGGTAAGGCCTTCGAGGTGTTCCACCTGGCCGTAGCCGTTGATGACGTCTTGGTAGGCCAGGTCGCGGGCCTCGCGCACGCTGTAGACCAGCACGATGCGCTCGAAGCGCTCCCAGGTATCGGGCTCCTGCAGCATCGACAGGAAGGGCGCGAGACCGGTACCGGTGGCCAGCAGCCAGAGATCGCGCCCGCCGCCGAAGCGCTCCAGGGTGAGATAGCCATAGGGCTGCTTTTCCACCAGCAGCTCGTCGCCCTCGCGCAGGCGGCTCAGCTCGCTGGTGAAGGCGCCGCCAGGCACCACGATGGAAAAGAATTCGAGGAATTCATCATGAGGTGCCGAGACCATGGAGTAGGCGCGCCAGACGATGTCGCCATCGGCCTTGCGCACGCCCAGCCGGGCGAACTGGCCGGCGCGAAAGCGATAGCGCGAGTCACGCGTGGTCCTCAGGCTGAAGAGGTTGTCGCTCCAGGGCCAGACGGCGGTGATCGTCTCGCGGGTGAACTTGTCTTCGGTGGCGGTCATACTGGCCTCTTTTTCCCGATTGCTTAGAGCCTGTTTACGATCTCGCGAGCTAGAGCCAAACAAGGCCTAGGCGGCCCCGCGAAAATGGCTGAGGAAGCGGACCGGTCTCGTGCTCGCGTTTACGAGTGGTAAATGAGCATTCCGACCGGGCTGGCGACCCAGGCCATTTTCAACGCCGTTTGACCGACGCGCAGCAGATCGTAAAAAGGATCTTTGCGCCATTGTCCCGCACTGGGCCGCCGATAAACACCGACAGAAACCATGCCTTCTCTCGTCTCGCCCTTCGCCACCCTCGAACTTGACCGTCAGCCACCGCGCCGTGACGATCCCCTGCAGGCCTTCGACGCCGCCGACGAGTACCTCCTGCAGCAGGTCGCCGAGCACGGCCTGGACCCCGCCGCCCGGGTGCTGGTGCTCAACGACGGCTTCGGCGCCCTAGCCGCCAGCCTCGCCGCCCATGCCCGGGTCACCTCCAGTGGCGATTCGCACCTGGCGGCCCTGGCGCTGGCGGCGAATCTGGCGCGCAACGGCCTCGCCGCCGATGCCGTGACCTTCGTTCCGGCCAGTGAGGCGACCAGCGGTCCCTTCGACCTGGTGCTGCTGCGGGTGCCCAAGACCCTGGCGTTGCTGGAGGAACAACTGATCCGCCTGCACGGCCAGCTGGCGCCCGGTGCGCGGGTGATCGCCGCTGGCATGCTCAAGCACCTGCCCCGCGCCGCCGGCGACCTGCTGGAGCGGCATATCGGCCCGGTGCAGGCTTCGCTGGCGGTGAAGAAAGCCCGACTGCTATTTGCCACGCCCGAGTCGCGGCCGGCAGTGGCCTCGCCCTATCCCAGTCGCTATCGGCTGGACGCACCACCGCTGACCCTGGTCAACCATGCCAATGTCTTCTGCCGCGAAGGCCTGGACATCGGCACCCGCGCCTTCCTGCCGCACCTGCCCCAGGGCCTGGGCCAGGCCCGGGTGGCCGATCTGGGCTGCGGCAACGGCGTGCTGGCCCTGGCCTGTGCCCTGGCCAATCCCGAGGCGCGGTTCACCCTGGTGGACGAGTCCTACATGGCGGTGCAGTCGGCACGGGAGAACTGGACGGCGGCCTTCCCCGAGCGGCCAGCCGCCATCCTCGCCGCCGATGGGCTGGCCGGACAGCCACCGCGCTCGCTGGACCTGATCCTGTGCAATCCGCCCTTCCACCAGCAGCAGGTGGTGGGCGACTTCCTTGCCTGGCGCATGTTCCAGCAGGCACGGGCGGCGCTGAGCGAGCAGGGCGAACTCTGGCTGGTGGGCAATCGCCACCTGGGTTACCACGTCAAGCTCAAGCGACTGTTCAAGCGCGTCGAACAGATCGCGGCCACGCCGAAATTCGTGGTGCTGAGGGCGGTCCAACCTCTCTGACATCCACCCAGGAGCGAGAGCTGCCCGCGTGCCTTCCCTGCCCCTCGATCTCCACTACGTCGCCCTGGTCCTCGAACTGATCGGCATCAGCGCGGCGGTGCATGCCATCGTCACGGTGCGCACTGCCCAGGGCGCCATGGCCTGGGCCATGGCACTGGTGTTCATGCCCTTCCTCAGCCTGATTCCCTACCTGGTGTTTGGCCGGCGACGCTTCGACAGCTATGTGAAGGCGCGGCGCCAGGCCGACGAGGAGATGGCGCGCCAGGCCGCCGAACTGGACTGGCGGCCCTGGATCGCCGAGGCCATGGCCGCCCAGCAGTGCAGCGCGGCCAATCGCAAGCTCCGGGCCATGACCGCCCTCACCGGCACCCCCTGCGTGGCCAACAATCAGGTGCGGTTGCTGATCAACGGTGAGGAAACCTTCGCCGCCATCCTCGGTGCCATCCGCGGCGCGCAGAAGGTGGTGCTGGTGCAGTTCTTCATCATCCATGACGACGCCCTCGGCCTGGCCTTGCAGAACACCCTGCTCGACCGTGCCCGCGCCGGGGTTAAGGTCTATCTGCTCTACGACGCCATCGGCAGCCATGCCTTGCCGCGAACCTATGTGGAAACGCTGCGCGAAGCCGGTTGCGAGGTAAAGGGCTTCAGCAACCGCCGCGGACTGATCAACCGATTCCAGGTCAACTTCCGCAACCACCGCAAGATCGTGGTGGTGGATGGCGAGGTGGGCTTCACCGGCGGCCTCAATGTCGGCGACGAATACATGGGGCTCAAGCCACCCCTGGCGCCCTGGCGCGACACCCACCTGGAGCTGCGTGGCCCCGCCCTGGCCACCCTGCAGGAGACCTTCGCCCAGGACTGGTACTGGGTGACCCGCCGATTGCCCACCCTGCTGCTGCCGGAACGCTACGAAGAAGGCGGGGTGCTGTGCCAGGTGGTGCCCAGCGGGCCGGCGGATGACCAGGAGACCTGCTCTCTGTTCTTCGTCGAGGCCATCCATTCGGCGCGTCATCGCATCTGGATCACCACCCCCTACTTCATCCCCGACGAAGCCGTGTCGGCGGCCCTGCGCCTGGCCGCCCTGCGCGGAGTGGACGTGCGCATCCTGCTGCCCTCGCGGCCGGATCACAAGGTGGTCTATGCCGCCTCCTACCTCTATGCCTTCGAGGCGGTGCATGCGGGAGTGCGGGTGTTTCGCTACGGCCCTGGCTTCCTGCACCAGAAGGTGGTGCTGATCGACGAGGACGTCGCCGCGGTGGGTAGCGCGAACCTGGACAATCGGTCCTTCCGCCTTAACTTCGAGGTCATGGTGATGGTGATGGACGTCCCCTTCGCCTGGGAGGTGCGCAAGATGCTGGAGCACGACTTCAGCCGCTCTCGCGAACTCACGCCCGAGGACAACGTAGCCCTGCGCCGCTGGCGGCGGGTAGCCATGCGGGTAGCGCGGGTGTTCTCGCCGGTGCTGTAGACCCCGGAACCCGCTCTGGGACGGTCCGGTCCCATGCCCCATGGCGCCACGCCCGGAGCGCCCCGTGTCCCCGGAGTCGCCCGCCATGCCATCCCCCTCGCCCCTGCGTTGTTTCTGTCTGCTGGCGGGCTTTCTGGCCCTGGATGCCACCGCCGCGCCGCGTAGCGTGCCCTCCCTCGACAGCGAAGACGCCGCGCTGAGCAGCGTGGAGGTTAGCGAGACCTCCGGGCGCTTCCACCCGCAACTGGGGGTGGATGCCCGCAATGGCGATTTCTCCCGCGGCAACTATGACGACGATGCGGCCAGTCTCGACCGCATCCCCCTGCATGTTCAGGCTGGCTTCGCCTTGGATCTGCACCAGGGTGCCGATGGCGCAGCCGATGCCTGGTTGGTGTTCAGCAGCAGCAACGGCTTTCACACCCCATCGGCTGACGAGCGGGTCAGCCCGAGACGCTGGTACGAGAGCAACAACCTGCTCGGCCTGGTGGTGTCGCCGGCGGAAGGTCTAAGGGTCGGCTTCGTCTATACGGTCAAGAGCAGCCCCAACGATGTCGCCGCCACTACCCAGGAGGCCAGCCTGACCCTGGCGTACCAGGCCGAGTCGGGCCTGGGCGCCTGGCGACCAGGGCTGGCGGTCACTACCCGCACCCAGGGCGACGGTGGCTTCTATACCCAGGGCAGCCTTGAACCCGGCATGGATCTCACCTCTGGCGGTCTGCGCCTGAGTTTCCCTAGTGCGCTCGGAGTAGGCTGGAATGGCTTCTACGGACCAGCTTCCGGCGACCGGCTCTATGCCCGCACCGGCCTGGCCCTGGAGCAACCGTTCCGTTGGGGCGAGACGCGCTGGAGCGCCCGCGCCGAGACCCTGGCGCTATACCGTGACGGCGCCCTGCGCGACCTGAGCGGTCCGGAGGGGGAAACCGACAGCGTGGTGCCCCAGGTGACGCTCAGCCTGTCCATGGCCTACTAGGCCCCTCAGCCCAGCGGCGCGACCCCCAGGCCTTCCACCAGGCTTTCGAGCGCACGCAGGCCGGCCACCGAGTTGCCGTAGCTGTCCAGCCGCGGGGACCAGACGCAGATGCTCATCTGCCCCGGCACGATGGCGACGATGCCGCCCCCTACCCCGCTCTTGCCCGGCAGGCCGACGCGCCAGGCGAAGTCGCCCGCGGCGTCGTAGAGGCCGCAGGTCAGCAGCAGGGCATTGAGCTGCCGAGTCTGCTGGGGTGTCACCACCGGCTGGCCGTCCTGGGGGTTGACCCCACCGTTGGCGAGGAAGGCGAAGGCGCGGGCTACGTCGACGCAGCTCATGGCCAGGGCGCAGCCGTGGAAATAGACGTCGAGGACGTCGTCCACCTCGCTGGTGAGGTTGCCGTAGGCCTTCATCAGATAGGCCAGGGCGGCGTTGCGCGCCTTGTGGTCCATCTCCGAACGGGCTACCCGGTCGTCGAAGTTGATCGCCGGATTGCCGGCCAGGCGCCGCGCCTGTTCGCGCATCATCCAGTGGATCGACATGATGCGGGACACCAGCAGTTCGCAGACCAACACGGCACCGGCATTGATGAAGGGATTGCGCGGCACGCCCTTCTCTTCTTCCAGCTGGGCCATGGAGTTGAAGGCATGGCCGGAGGGTTCGCGGCCGACGCGGGTCCAGATGTCCGGCTCGTCCAGGCGCTGCATGGCGATCACCAGGTTGAGCACCTTGGAGATGGACTGGATGGAAAAGGCCGTGTCAGCCGCTCCGGCACGCCAGACCTGGCCGTTGACATCGCAGACGGCGATGCCGAAGTGATCCGGCTCCACCTCGGCCAGGGCCGGGATGTAGTCGGCCACCTTGCCTTCGCCGAAATGGTGCGGCGCGGCGGCGGCGATGCGGTCGAGCAGAGGCTGCAGCTGATGGCGATCGAAGGGCTCTGGCATAGCGATTCCGAAGCGGACGGGGGCGCCAGTGTAGGGGCCGCGGCGCCCTCAGGCGAGCCCCGCGCGCGGCGGCAGAGGCAGACGGATCTCGAAGCGGGCACCGCCCCGCGTGCCGGCGGCCAGGTCCAGGCGACCGCCCTGGTTTTCCACCGCGCGACGGCTGATGGCCAGGCCCAGGCCGAAGCCGCCGGTGGCGCGATCACGACTGCGATCCAGCCGGTAGAAGGGCTCGAAGACCCGCTCGCGATCGCTTGCCGGAATACCTTCACCGTCGTCCTCGACCGCGATCAGCAGCTCATGGCCCTCACCGCGAACCGTCACCCAGACCTCGCGCTGGCAATAGCGCAAGGCATTGCCCAGCAGATTCTGCAGGGCGCGCGCCGTGAGGCGCGGTGCCAGTTCGGCGCGGGCCGGGGCGGCGGCGAATTCCAGGTGCACCTCGACGCCGCGGCGTTCCTGTTCTTCGGTGAAGTCGGCCAGCACGCTGTCGAGAAAGGCGCTCAGGTCCAGGCTCAGGCGCTCGGGGGGCTGCTGGCTGCTCTGCAGCCGGGCGAAGGACAGCAGTTCGTCGACCAGGGCATCCAGTTCGCGGACGTGGCGGACCAGTTGCTCCAGCTGCCGCTGGGTCTCGGCCGGCAGCGGATCGGCCTGCAGCAGCGCCAGGCCGAATTCCAGACGCGATAAGGGCGTGCGCAATTCGTGGGAGACGGCGTTGAGCAGGTCGCGCTGCTGGACGATCA
The DNA here is from genome assembly GCF_056790235.1 of Pseudomonas sp. VMV1. NCBI lineage: Bacteria > Pseudomonadati > Pseudomonadota > Gammaproteobacteria > Pseudomonadales > Pseudomonadaceae > Pseudomonas > Pseudomonas sp. VMV1. Next base: position 238,125 of record NZ_JBXGSE010000004.1, on the reverse strand, counting down.
GCGCCTCCAGCTCCTGAGCCATGTCATCGAAGGCCCGCGCCAGCTCGCCGATGTCCGAGCGTGGCGAGATGGCCGTACGCTCGCCGAGATGGCCCTTGCCCAGCCGTGCCGCGGTACGCCGCAGCCGTTCCAGGTCGCGCCAGTGCGGGCGCAGCCAGACATAGAGACAGATCAGCAAGGCGGCGCCGATCAGGGCGTTCATCGCCCAATAGGTCAGGGCGATGTCGGTGGGCGCCTCGGGAATGCCGATCCACAGCAGGCGTTCGCCCGACAGTGGGACCAGGGCCGCGCTGGGTTCGCCATAGTCACCCAGCCGCACCCGCCGCTTGCCAGCGGCCAGGGCCGTGCGCTCCTCCGGGGTGAGGGCCGGATCATCAGGTGCGACCAGGCGCAGGCTGATGGGCGCCAGCTCCGTGGCCAGTTCGTCTCGCAACGCCGGCCAGCGTTCCACCGGCGTGGTGGCGAAGGCGCGCTGTACCAGGCTGAGTGGGCCGTGCAGCTGCTCCAGGGTATAGCGGCTGTAACGCTCGTCGAACACTTTGAGCAGCGCCTCGGGCACCAGGTAGCTGGCGGCGCCGTAGGTCACCAGCAGGATGAGGTAGAGCCGGACGAGGATCTTGAACATCTAGTGTGGCGCCTCAGAAGTTCGCAAGAATTGGCGAGTGGTTTCGCTCGGTTCGGCGCTCCGGATGGGCCAGGCGCCACTCCTCGCCATAGCAGGGCAATGGCAAGAAGTGGCAACGACGCCCTGAAACAAGAAGTGCCGCCAACATCGTGCAGTTGACGTTCGAGACACCACGCTAATCCCACTCGGCGCGGCTGAGGAGATAGCCCTTGCCCCAGACAGTCTTGATCCGCCGGGCTTCGCCGGGATGTTCCTCGAAGCGGCGGCGCAACTTGGAGATGGCCACGTCCACCGAGCGGTCGACACCGTTGAATTCGATGCCGCGCAGCTGCTGGATCAGCTGGTCACGACTGAGCACCTCGCCGGCATGGTCCATGAGGATCGCCAGCAGGTTGAATTCGGTGGACGACAGCTCCACCAATTGGTCCCGCCACCAGACCTGGCGTTCGCCTGGCAGCAGCCGCAGTTGGCCAATGACCAGGCCGTCGTCCTGGGACGTGTCACCCAGCTGGCAGCGGCGCAGCAGGGTGCGGATGCGCGCCAGCAGCACTCGCGGTTCGCAGGGCTTGCTGACGTAGTCGTCGGCGCCGATCTCCAGCCCCAGCACCTGATCGTGGCTGTCGTCCAGGGCGGTGAGCATCAGGATCGGCAGACCGGGCTGGGCGGCGCGCAGCTGACGGCAGACCTGCAGGCCGTCCAGCCCGGGCAGCATGACGTCGAGCACTACCAGCTGCGGGCGCAGCCGCCGCACCGCGGCCAGGGCCTCGTCGCCGCGACCGATGACGGTCACGGCATAGCCCTGGCGGCCCAGATAGGTGGCGATGAGCTCGGCCAGGGCGGCGTCGTCTTCGACGATAAGCAAGGGGATCACGGCAGGTCTTCACGCGGGGAAAGCCCGAGCATAGCCGAGCAGCGGGCCGGCCGGCGCCTGCCTTAACACTCTTTCACAAGAGCGCTACAGACGTTTACAGGACCGCGAGCGCGCGCCGCCTACCATGGCGCTCTCCTGGAGGAAGTCCCGATGTCCCTGACCCGCCCTGCCCTTGGCAGCCTCGTGCTGCTCTGTCTGCTCCTCACCGCCTGCGACCGTCCGGCCGAGGAAGCCGCCGCCCCGCCCGCGCCCAGGGTGCAGGTGGAGAGGCTGCGGACCATGCCCCTGGCCATCGCCAGCGAACTCACTGGCCGCCTGGTGGCGCCGCGGACCGCGGAGGTGCGGGCGCGAGTCGCCGGTATCGTGCTGCAGCGGGTGTTTCGCGAAGGCAGTGAGGTCAAGGCCGGTGACGTGCTGTTCCGCATCGACCCGGCGCCCTTGCAGGCCGAGGTGGACAGTGCCGCCGCCGCCCTGCGCAAGGCCGAGGCCAGTGCCTTCCAGGCGCGGCGCCTGGCCGAACGCTACGCGGCCTTGGTCGAGAGCGAGGCGATCAGCCGCCAGGAGCAGGACAACGCCCGCGGTGCCAGCCTGCAGGCCGAGGCCGAGGTGGCAGCCGCCCAGGCGGCGCTCAAGCGGGCACGGCTGAACCTGGGCTACGCCACGGTCACCGCACCCATCACCGGGCGCATCGGCAAGGCGCTGGTCACCGAGGGCGCCCTGGTCGGCCAGGGCGACGCCACGCCGCTGGCGATCATCCAGCAGCTGGACCCCATCCATGCCGATGTCACCCAGTCGACCCGCCAGCTCAAGGCCCTGCGCGATGCGCTGCGGGACGGCCGGCTACAGCAGGTGGCGCCGGATCAGGCGCGGGTGACCCTGTTGCAGGAGGACGGCAGCCCCTATCCCGAAGAAGGCCGCCTGCTGTTCGCCGATCTCGCGGTGGACACCAACAGCGGGCAGATCACCCTGCGCAGCCGGTTTCCCAATCCGCGGCACGACCTCCTGCCTGGCAGCTTCGTGCGGGTGCGCCTGGAGCAGGCACGCATCGACCAGGGCCTGAGCGTGGCACAGCGGGCGGTGCAGCGCAGCGTCGACGGCGGGGCCCAGGTCTGGGTGGTGGACGCCCAGAACCGGGTGGCCCTGCGCGAGATACGCCTGGGCCCGGTGGTCGAAGGCCGCTGGGTGGTGGAGTCCGGCCTCGCCGCCGGTGAGCGGGTACTGCTCTCGGGCCTGCAACAGGCCCAGCCGGGACTGGTGGTGGAGCCCGAAGAAGCCCAGGCCGCCGCGGCGGAGGTGCGCTGATGGCCAACTTCTTCATCGACCGCCCGGTGTTCGCCTGGGTGGTGGCGCTGTTCATCCTGCTCGCCGGGCTGCTGGCCATCCCCCAGTTGCCGGTGGCCCAGTACCCCACTGTGGCGCCGCCGCAGATCGAGCTGTACCTGACCTATCCGGGCGCCTCGCCGCAGACCCTGGACGAGAGCGTGGTCAGCCTTGTCGAGCAGGAGCTCAATGGCGTCAATCACCTGCTCTATTTCTCCTCCAGCAGCAGCCAGGGCAGCGCCACCCTGACCGTGACCTTCCAGCCCGGCACCGATCCGGAGCTGGCCAAGGTGGACATCCAGAATCGCCTCAAGGTAGTGGAGCCGCGCCTGCCGCGGGCGGTCACCCAGCAGGGCATCCAGATCGAGGAAACCTCGGCCGGCTACCTCATGTTCGTCACCCTCTCCGCGACCGATGAGCGCCTCGACACCACCGCCCTGAGCGACTACCTGGCACGCAACGTGGTCAACGAGCTGCGCCGCCTGGACGGCGTGGGCAAGGCCCAGCTGTTCGGGGCCGAGCACGCCCTGCGCGTCTGGCTCGATCCCAGTCGGCTGGTGGCCTTCGGCCTGACCCCGGCGGACGTGACCCGGGCCATCGCCGAGCAGAACGTCCAGGTAGCGGCCGGCAGCCTTGGCGAACTGCCTGCCCCCGCTGGCCAGGAACTGACCGCACCGGTGCTGATCAAGGGCCAGCTCAGCGATCCTACAGAGTTTGCCGGCATCCTCCTGCGTGCCGGGGCCGACGGTTCCAGCGTGACCCTGGGCGACGTGGCCCGGGTCGAGGTGGGCAGCCAGAGCTACAACTTCGGCACGCGGCTGGACGGCAAGCCTTCGGTGGCGGTCGGGGTGCAGCTGGCACCCACCGCCAACGCCCTGGCCACCGCCCAGGCGGTGCGCGCCAAGCTGGCCGAGCTGTCCCAGTATTTTCCACCCGGGATGAAATACGACATCCCCTACGACACGGCGCCCTTCGTCAAGATCTCCATCACCCAGGTCATCCATACCCTGCTGGAGGCCATGGCGCTGGTCTTCGCGGTGATGTACCTGTTCCTGCAGAATCTGCGCTACACCCTGATCCCGACCCTGGTGGTGCCGGTGGCGCTGCTGGGCACCTGCGCCGTGCTCCTGGCACTGGGCTATTCGATCAATGTGCTGACCCTGTTCGGCATGGTGCTGGCCATCGGCATCTTGGTGGACGACGCCATCGTAGTGGTGGAGAACGTCGAGCGACTGATGGCCAGCGAGGGCCTCGACCCACGCGCCGCCACCCGCAAGGCCATGGGCGAGATCTCCGGCGCCATCGTCGGCATCACCCTGGTGCTCACCGCGGTCTTCGTGCCCATGGCCTTCATGAGCGGCTCGGTCGGCGTCATCTATCGCCAATTCTCGGCGTCCATGGCGGTGGCCATCCTCTTCTCCGCCTTTCTCGCCCTGAGCCTGACCCCGGCGCTGTGCGCCACCCTGCTCAAGCCGATTGCCCGGGATGCCCACGCACGCGGTGGCGTCTTTGGCGCCTTCAACCGCGGCTTCGAGCGGCTGACCGGCAGCTTCGAAGGCTGGGTGGCCCGTGCCATCCGCCGACTGCTGCCGAACCTCGTGCTGTTCGCCGCCCTGCTGATGGGGCTGGTGGCGCTCTATGGCCGTCTGCCCGGCGCCTTCCTGCCCACCGAGGATCAGGGCTATCTGATCACCGACATCCAGCTGCCGCCCGGGGCCACCCAGGAGCGCACCCTCAAGGTGATCGAGCGCCTGGAGCGCCATTACGCCGAGGAGCCAGGCGTGGCCAACGATCTCGTCCTGCTCGGCTTCAGCTTTTCCGGCAGCGGCCAGAACGCCGCCCTGGCCTTCACCACCCTCAAGGACTGGTCCGCCCGCGGCTCAGCGGATTCCGCCGCGGCCATCGCCGAGCGCGCCAATGCCGCCCTGGCCGGCGAGAGCGAGGCCCAGGGCTTCGCCGTGCTGCCGCCGCCGGTGGAAGGCCTGGGTACCTCCAGCGGTTTCGAGGTGCGCCTGCAGGACCGGTCCAATCGCGGCCAGGCGGCGCTCAAGGCGGCGCGGGACCAACTGCAGGAGAAGCTCGCCGGCAATCCGATCATCGCCTATGTGCGCGAGACGGCCCTGGCCGACAGTGCCCAGGTGCAACTGGTCGTGGATCGCCGCCAGGCCGCTGCCCTGGGGGTAAGTTTCGCCGCCCTCGGCGAGACGCTGGGTACCGCCCTGGGCTCCAGCTACGTCAACGACTTTCCCAATCGCGGACGGATGCAGCAGGTGATCGTCCAGGCCGAACTGGGCACCCGCAGCCAGGTGGACGACCTGCTGCGGCTGGAGGTGCGCAATGAGCGTGGCCGCATGGTGCCGCTCTCCGCCTTCGTCAGCGCCGACTGGACCCAGGGTGCGGCGCAGCTGTCGCGCTACAACGGCTATCCGGCCATCAGCCTGTCCGGCGAGCCGCTGCCCGGTCACACCACCGGCGAGGCCATGGCCGAACTGGAGCGCCTGGCCACGGAGCTGCCGCGGGGCTTCGCCCTGGAGTGGACGGCACTGTCGCTGCAGGAACGCCTCTCCGCCGGCCAGGCGCCAGTGCTGCTGGGGCTGTCGCTGCTGGTGGTGTTCCTCTGCCTCGCCGCCCTTTACGAGAGCTGGTCGATTCCCACCGCGGTGCTGCTGGTGGTGCCCCTGGGGGTGCTCGGCGCGGTGCTGGCGGTGACCCTGAGAGGCATGCCCAACGACGTCTTCTTCAAGGTCGGCCTGATCACGGTGATAGGTCTCACCGCGAAGAACGCCATCCTGCTCATCGAGTTCGCCAAGAGCCTGCACGACGGCGGCATGGACCTGTACGAGGCCACCTGCCGTGCCGCCCGGCTACGTCTGCGGCCCATCGTCATGACCTCGCTGGCGTTCATCCTCGGCGTGGTACCGCTGGCCCTGGCCACCGGCGCCAGCTCGGCCAGCCAGCAGGCGGTGGGCACCGGGGTGATCGGCGGCATGCTCAGCGCTACCCTGGCGCTGGTCTTCGTGCCGGTGTTCTTCGTGTTGGTGCTCAGGCTGGTCCGGCGCTGGCGCGCGCCGGACCGCTAGCCTCAGGAGTTGAGGGGACGCTTGTCCCCCAGCAGCGCGACGTCCTCGACCGGTGCGGGTTCTGGCGTCCGGGCACCCACCCGGTCCGAAGTCCGCAGGCTCTGCGGCAGTGCCCAGAACAGCAGGCCGGCGGCCAGCAGGCTGGTACAGCCGATGAGATAGAGCGCCGGGGTGGTGCTGCCGGTCACGTCCTTGATGTAGCCCACCATCACCGGGCTGACGATGCCGCCGAACTGTCCCAGGGTGTTGATCAGGGCGATACCGCCCGCGGCACCGGCTCCCGCGCCGGCGAGCAGTTTCGGCGGCAGCGCCCAGAAGGCCGGAATGGAGGCGATGATGCCGGCGCCCATCAGCGCCAGGGAGAGGATCAGCAGGGTGGTGTGGTCAGCGAAGAGGCCTGCGCTGAAGAATCCCAATGCCCCGGCGATCACCAGGCCGCAGACGAACTTGCGCCGCTCGCCGCTGGCGTCCGACAACCGCCCCACCACCACCATGCTGATGGCGCCGAAGACATAGGGCACGGCGGTCAATAGCCCGATGATGGTGGGACTCTCGGTGCCCGCACTGCGGATCAGCTGCGGCGCCCAGAAGTTGAGGCCGTAGGAGGCGACCTGGATCAGGAAGTAGATCAGCCCGAGCAGCAGGAAACCCGGCAGCCGGATCGCCGCCAGCAGCGAGCCGTGGGCGTTGTTTTCATGGCGGGCGATGCGGCTGGCCAGAAAGGTCTTTTCCTCGCCGCTGAGCCAGGGCGCATCACTGATGCGGTCGTGCAGCAGGCGCAACACCAGCACGCCCAGCAGCACGCAGGGCAGGCCGCCGAGCAGGAACAGCCAGTGCCAGCCGCGCATACCGAGCAGGCCGTCCAGCTGGCCGAGGATCAGTCCCGAGACCGGGGCGCCGATCAGCCCGGCAAAGGCCGAGGCCAGAAACAGCGTCGAGGTGATGCGGCCGCGGTAGCTCTGCGGAAACCAGAGCGTCAGGTAGTAGAGGATGCCCGGGGCGAAGCCGGCTTCCATGGCGCCGATCAGGAAGCGCAGCACATAGAACTGCCATTCGGCGGTGACGAACATCATCAGCGCCGTGGCGATGCCCCAGGAAATCATGATGCGGGCGATCCAGCGCCGTGCGCCGACCTTGTACAGCATCATGTTGCTGGGCACCTCGAACAGCACATAGCCGACCACGAAGAGTCCCGCGCCCAGGCCGTAGGCGGTGTTGCTCAGTGACAGGTCGGCCTGCAGCTGGAACTTGGCGAAGCTGATGTTGATGCGGTCGAAGAAGGCGAACAGGTAGCAGACCATGATCAGCGGCATGAGCCGCCAGGCGACCTTGCGGACCAGGGTGTGTTCAGCGGCCGCGACGGCGGCGGGGGTGGCGGACGGATGCATAGCGATCTCCCGGGAGCGGCCAGGCTGGCGCTCCTTTGTTGTTGTAGTCAGGGCGAACGAAGGGTGGGCGGGGGTTAGCCACTCGCCGCAGGCGGCGGATGCAGGTCGCAGTTGCGCCCGGCCTTGGCCACCTGGCCAGGGGTGTCGTGGCCGAGCAGCGCCGGCAAGGTACGCGACAGCGCGATCAGTTGCTCCAGATCGATGCCGGTCTCCACCCCGATTTCCATGCAGAGATTCACCAGGTCCTCGGTGCAGATGTTGCCGGACGCGCCAGGCGCGAAGGGACAGCCGCCGAGCCCGCCGAGGGCGGCGTCGAAACGACGGGCGCCGGCCTCGTAGGCGGCCAGCACGTTGCTCAGGCCCAGGCCGCGGGTATTGTGGAAATGCAGGGTCAGGGCGGACGCCGGGATCAATTCCAGCACCTGACGGACGATCCGCGCGACCTGCCGTGGATTGGCCATGCCGGTGGTGTCGGCGAGGGTGATGCCGGTCATGCCCAGCGCCAGGTAGCGCTGCACCAGTTCGAACACCCAGCCTTCGTCGATGCGCCCCTCGAACGGGCAACCAAAGGTGGTCGCCACCGTGCCGTTGAGCGAGACCGCCTGCCCCTTGGCCAGCTGCACCACCTCGGCGAAGCTGGCCAGCGACTGCTCGCAACTCATGCGCATGTTGGCCTGGTTGTGGGTCTGGCTGGCGGAGAGCACCAGATTCAATTCATCGGCACCCGCTGCCAGGGCGCGCTGGGCACCCTTGAGATTGGGCACCAGGGCGACATAGGTCACCCCGGGCCGGCGGGCGATGCCCTGAAACACCGCCTCACCATCGCGCAGCATGGGCACGGCCTTGGGCGAGACGAAGGAGCCGGCTTCGATCCGCGAGAAGCCCAGGCCAGACAGCTGGTCGATCAGGGCGATCTTGTCAGCGGTTTCCACCCAGCTCGGCTCGATCTGCAAGCCATCACGCGGCGCCACTTCCTGGACGATCAGGCGCTCGGCACTCATTGCACCACCCCATCCTTCTTGAGCCGCTGGATGTCCGCCTCGCTCAGCCCCAGGTCGGTCAGCAAGGTATCGGTGTGCTGGCCGAGGGTCGGACCCTGCCAGTTCACCTGGCCCGGCGTTGCCGACAGCTTGGGCACTATGCCCGGCATCTTCAGGGTGGCTCCATCGGGCAAGGTGGTGTCCAGCAGCATGTCTCGCGCCTGGTAGTGGGGATCGGCGACGATGTCGGCGGCGGAATAGATGCGCCCGGCCGGCACCTCGGCGCCCTCCAGCACCGCCAGCACCTCGTCGATCCCCAGGCTGCCGGTCCAGGCGGCGATGGCGTCGTCGATCAGCTCGCTGTGGCGGGCACGCCCATCGTTCTGCGCCAGGTCCGCCCGCTCGGCGAGATCCGGCCGGCCGATGGCCTGCATCAGCCGCACGAAGATCGGATCGCTATTGCCGGCGACCACCACATAGGCGCCATCACGGGTGGGATAGGTATTGGACGGTGCGATGCCCGGCAGCGCCCCGCCGGTGCGCTCGCGCACATGGCCGAGCATGGAGTACTCCGGCACCAGGCTCTCCATCACGTTGAACACGCTCTCGACCAGGGAGACATCGACCACCTGGCCGTCGCCCTGGCCGGTCTTGACCCGCAGCACCGACATCAGCGCGCCGATCACCGCGTGCATGGAGGCCAGGGAATCGCCCAGGCTGACCCCGACCCGTGCCGGCGGCGTACCTGGAGTACCGGTGGTATAGCGGATGCCGCCCATGGCCTCGCCGATGGCGCCGAAGCCGGGTCTATCGCGATAGGGGCCGGTCTGGCCGTAGCCGGAGATGCGCACCAGGGTGAGCTTGGGGTTGAGGGCGTGCAGGACGTCCCAGCCGAGACCCAGCTTTTCCAGGGCACCCGGGCGCAGATTCTCGATGAGCACGTCGGCGCCCTCGACCAGCTGCTTGACCAGGGCCACGCCCTCGGCGGAGCGGAGATTCAGCGCCAGGGACTTCTTGTTGCGCGACTGCAGGTACCACCACAGCGAGGTGCCCTCGTGCAGCTTGCGCCACTTGCGCAGGGGATCGCCCTTGTCCAGGGCTTCGATCTTGATCACCTCGGCGCCGAATTCGGCCAGCAGGCGCGCGGCGAAGGGGGCGGCGATGAGCGTGCCGATCTCGATGACACGCAGTCCGGTAAGAGCCGTCATGCGGACTAGCCTCGTTGTTATTGGAATGCACCGATGCTAGGACAATCGGTCAGCCGGGGATAAACGTCTTTCGGCAACAGGCCTTCGTGAAACACGAAGGCCTGGATTCAGACCTGCAGCAGGTGGTCGTAGAGCAACCGGCTGACCGGTGACAGGGAGTCCACGTCGCGCACTACCAGCGCCAGGCTGCGTTGCGCCCAGTCATCCTCCAGGGCGGCGGCCACCAGTCCGAGCGGCCGACCGATGAGTTCGAAGGCCTGCAGCGGCAGAACCCCCAGGCCGAAGCCGGCCTGCACCATGCGGCATACGGCATCGAAGCCGGGCACGTGGATGCGCAGCCGCAAGGCCTTGCCATGGCTGCGTGCGGCCGCCTTGGTACGCAGGTTGATGAAGCTGTCGGCGTGCAGGCCGACGTGGTCGTCGTCCAGGGTCTCGGCGAAGGCCAGCCGCGATTGCGCGGCCAGGCGATGATCCGGGCGCATCACCACCACCAGGGTGTCCTGCCGGTAGGGCACGGCCAGCAGGCCACGGGTGTCGGTGTCCGAGGAGCAGATGCCCAGGTCGGCGGCGCCTTCCAGCACGCCCTTCACCACGCCGGCGCTGGGTCGCTCGTCCAGGCTGACCTTGACCTGGGGATGGCCGACCGCGAAGGCCTGCAGATCCTCGGGCAGGAATTCGATGATGGCGGAGATGTTGGCCATCATCCGCACGTAGCCGCGCACCCCCTGCAGGTGCTCACCGACGTCGATGCTGATGCGCTCGACGTCGGCGAGGATGCGCTTGGCGTAGTAGAGCAGTGTCTCGCCGACCGGGGTCAGGGTCATGCCCTTGGCGTTGCGCTCGAAGAGCTCGATGTCGAGCGAGCGCTCCAGGTCGTGCAGGCGCTTGCTGGCGGCGGACAGGGCGATCATCTCGCGCTCGGCGGCGCGGGTCAGGGTGCCCTCCTCGTGCACCGCCAGCAGCAGTTGCAGCGAAACCAGATCGAGGCGGCGGAGCAGGTTGCGGTAGTGCATCGTCAGCGGGTCCTGGCGGCCAGAGGTCCTTGTACAGGACCCAGCCCCGTCCGGGATAGCCACCCGCTGCCAGTCAGAGCCCCAGGTCGCTCAAGCCCGGGTGGTCATCCGGCCGCCGGCCCTGGGGCCAGAGAAACAGCCGCTCGGTTTCGCTGATCGGCAGGTCGTTGATGCTGGCGTGACGCTCGGCCATCAGGCCCTGGTCGTCGAACTGCCAGTTCTCGTTGCCATAGGAGCGATACCACTGGCCGTTTTCGTCCTGCCATTCGTAGGCGAAGCGCACGGCGATGCGCGCCCCGTCATGGGCCCAGAGCTCCTTGATCAGCCGGTACTCCTGCTCGCGCTGCCACTTGCGGGTGAGAAAGGCCTCGATGGCGGCGCCCCCCTGGAGGAATTCGGAACGGTTACGCCAGCGGCTGTCGACGGTATAGGCCAGCGCCACCTTGGCCGGATCGCGGCTGTTCCAGCCGTCTTCGGCGGCGCGAACCTTCTGCCGGGCGGATTCCAGGGTGAAAGGCGGTACGGGGGGACGGGCAGCGCTCATGGGACACTCCTAGGCAGGTGAGGCCCCAGTGTCCGGGTGGCGTGTCATCGTCGCAAGGTCGATCGCCCCACGGATCTGGCCAACTCGCTCATACCTCCACCAGCCGATAGTGCAGGCCACGCACCACCGCCTCCACCCGATTGCGCGCACCCAATTTACGGGCGGCGGAATTGAGGTGCAGGTTGACCGTGGCAGTGGAGCGATGGAGCGTCGCGGCGATGCGCTTGGCGGTCAGCCCCTTGGCTGAATACTGGAGGCATTCGCGCTCCCGTGGCGTCAGGCGGATCTGGCCGCAGCATCGCTCGGCGGGCGCGAGCAGTTCATCGGCGCGGGCCTGGAAGGCATGGGCCAGCACCAGGAAGGCACTCAGGCAGGCTTCGCCGGTGGCCTCGGCATCGCGGGCATCGGCATCGAGGATGCCGGTCAGGGTGGCGAAGGCGCCGCCGGGAAGGTGCAGCGGCACTGTTACCCCGGTGGCGAGGCCACTGTCGCGCACATAACAGGTGACCGGCCGATGACTGTCACCCAGGTACTCGCGAAGCGCGCTGCGGGTTTCGCTGCGAAACGACCAGACGAAGGGCGCCGCGCGGCGGCTGGCGCACTGTTGCACGGGATCGATTTGGTAGTAGCCGCGCTCGCACCAGAAGGCCTGCATGTCCGCCGGGGTGTTGCGCACCTTGAACACCGACGGCGTGATGAGTACCCCGTCATGACTGAGCGGAACCGGTGCGTAGTCGTAGATCAGCGCCTTGCAGCCCAGACGCTCGGCGACGTCCTGGACGGTATCCAGACAGGCGTCGAGCGTGGGCAACCCGGCGAGTCGGCTACTGACGGCGAACAGATCGGCATGCATCTTGAAGCTCCTCCCTGGATCACGATAGGGAACGCGAAGCAAAGGCTCTGCCAGTCATCGCGGGTTTCCTGCAAACCTAGCACTTTTGTGGATGGGGCCGTCGCCGCCCCTGGCCTAGAGTCGAGTTTACCCCCGCCCCTTCGAGGAAGCCCCCATGACTCAGCACGCTCCGTCCGGCGACAGCGCCGACCTCGCTCGCTTCGGCTACACCCAGGAGCTCAAGCGCCAGCTCGGGCTGAAGGACCTGCTGATCTACGGTCTGGTGTTCATGGTGCCCATCGCACCCTTTTCCATCTTTGGCGGAGTATTCGACGCCAGCCACGGCATGGTGCCCCTCACCTACCTGATCGGCTTCGTCGCCATGCTGTTCACCGCCGTCAGCTATCAGCAGATGTCGCGCGCCTTTCCGGTGGCCGGCTCGGTCTATGCCTACGTCGGTCGTGGCCTGCATCCGGCGCTGGGCTTTCTCGCGGGCTGGGCCATTCTGCTCGACTACCTGCTGGTGCCCACCCTGCTCTATGTGATCGGCGCCAACGCCATGGCCAATGTCATCCCGGCGATTCCCCAGCCGCTGTGGATCGTTTTCTTCGTCGCCCTCAACACCCTGGTCAATCTGCGCGGCATCGAGACCACCGCCCGCGCCAACCGCCTGTTCCTCTATGGCCAGCTGGCAGTGCTGCTGGTGTTCGTGGTGCTGGCCTCGCTGGCCATCAGCCGTGGGGTCAACGGCGCCGAATGGACCATGAAGCCGCTGTACAACCCCGAGGAGTTCTCCCTGCCGCTGATCTTCAGTGCCCTGTCGGTGGCGGTGCTGTCCTTCCTCGGCTTCGATGCCATCTCCACCCTGTCGGAGGAGACCCGTGGCGGCAGCCGCGTGGTGGGCCGCACCACCCTGCTGGCCCTGGCCTTGGTGGCCGTGCTGTTCATGGTGCAGACCTGGCTGGCCGCCCTGCTGCAACCCAACCTGGTCCAGTACCCTGACGCCGATGCCTCCAACAACGCCTTCTACGAGATCGGTCGGCTGATCGCCGGGCCCTGGCTGCAGGTGGTGATCGCCCTGGCGGTAGCCATCGGCTCTGCCATCGCCAATGCCCTGGTGGCCCAGGCCGCCACCTCCCGGCTGCTGTTCGCCATGGCCCGTGACCGCCAACTGCCGCAGTTCCTGCGCCAGATCCATCCGGTGACCCGAGTGCCCCAACGCGCCATCCTGCTGGTGGCAGCACTGAGCCTGGGACTGGGCCTGTTCTTTGTCGGTCAGATCAATCTGCTCGCATCCATGTGCAACTTCGGTGCGCTGACCGCCTTCCTGCTCCTGCATGTGGCAGTGGCCTGGCATCACCGCGGCGCCGGGCGCCCGCTGCTGCATGGGCTGGTCCCGCTGCTCGGCTTCATCGTGCTGGCCTATGTGCTGTTCAACGCCGACGTCTACGCCAAGGTCGGCGGCAGCTGCTGGATGCTGCTGGGACTGGCCGTGCTGGCCTTCCTCACGCTCAGCGGCCGGACCACGGAATTCAAGGCCAACGACGCCGTCCACTAAGCATCACCTGCCCGCGGAGGCTTCAGATGATCAAGACCCTGCACAGTCAGCACTGCCACTGCGGCTGGGATCACAGCCTCACTCCGGCGCTGGAGGTCGCGCCGGGCGAGACGGTAAGCTTCGCCTGCCGCGATGCGGCGGATGGCCACTTCCATGCCCACTCCAGCGCCGCCGACATCGCTACCCTGCCCTTCGAGCGGGTCAACCCGGTCTGCGGACCGCTATGGATCGAGGGTGCCGAACCGGGCGACGTCCTCAAGGTGACGCTGGACAGCTTCACCCCCAGCGGCTTTGGCTGGACGGCCAACATCCCCGGCTTCGGCCTGCTCGCCGATCAGTTTCCCGCGCCGGTGCTGCAGCTCTGGCACTACGACAGCTCAGGCCAGGCGCCCGCCGCCTTCGGCGAGCTGGCGCGGGTCCCGCTCAAGCCCTTCGCCGGCACCCTGGGGGTGGCCCCGGCTGAGCCGGGGCTGCATTCAGTAGTACCGCCGCGACGGGTGGGCGGCAACCTGGACATCCGCGACCTGGCCGCCGGCACCACTCTCTACCTGCCAGTGGAAGTGGCGGGGGCGCTGTTTTCCATTGGCGACACCCATGCCGCCCAGGGCGATGGCGAGGTCTGCGGCACCGCCATCGAGACGGCCATGGCGGCCACCGCCACCTTCGAACTGATCAAGCAGCAACCGCTGGCCATGCCGCGCTTCAGTACTCCCGGCCCGGTGACCCGCCACCTCGACGGCGCCGGTTACGAGGTGTTCACCGGGATCGGACCCGACCTCATGGCGGCCGCCCGCCAGGCCGTGAGCGGCGCCATCGAGTGGCTCGGGCGCAGCCGCAACCTGCCGGCGGAGCAGGCCTATCTGCTCTGTTCAGTGTGTGGCGACCTACGCATCAGCGAGATCGTCGACGTGCCCAACTGGGTGGTCAGCTTCTATTTTCCGCGGATCGTGTTCGAATAGCCGGCGCCGAACGGTCTGGCGTCCGCCGCGGCAACGTCCCCCATAGCGAGGCGATGACGATCAGCAGGCCGCCCAGCCAACCCCAGAGGCCCAGGCGCTCATCCAGCCAGAAGCTGGCGAACAGCGCGCCGAACAAGGGTTCGGCACCCATCAGCAGGGCGACGCGGGTGGCGCTGGCGCGGCCCAAGGCGTAGTTCTGGGCGAGAAAGGCGCCCAGGGTGCAGAACAGCACCAGATAGCCGGTGGCGAACCAGAAGCCCGGCTGCAGGGGCAGCGGCGCCAGCCCCGGCCCCAGGGCGAACAGCAGCAGGCAGGCCAGGCCCACCACGCCGGTCTGCACGGCGGTCAGGGCCAGGGCCGGCACCGGAGCGGTGGCACGACTCAACCGGCGACGCACCACGCAGACGTTGATCGCCCGCAACACGGCTGCCAGCAGGATCAGACCGTCGCCCAGGTTGAAGCTCAGGGTCACCCCGCGGGTCAGCAGGCCGGCGCCCACCACTGCCAGACCCGCAGCGCCCAGGGCGCGGGCCTCGGGTCGCTGGCCGAGCAGCCACCACTCGGCAAAGGGCGTCAGGGCCACGCAGAGGCTGATGAGAAAGGCGGCGTTGCTGGCGCTGGTCAGGGCCACGCCAAAGGTCTCGCTGAGAAAGATCGTCAGCAGCAGCAGGCCGGTCGGCACCCCCGGTCGCCAGGCCCGCCGGCCCGCGCCCCTCAGGGTGGGCGCCAGCAGTAGTGCGGTGAGACAGAAGCGCAGCGCCAGGTAGCCAAGCACCGGATAAAGCATCACGGCGTCCTTGACCACGGCGTAGCTGGTGCCCCAGACCAGGGCGGTGGCGAGCAGCAGGCCTTCGGCGAGGCCGAAGGTGGGGCGTTGCGTCATGACAGCGTCTCCGTACATTCGGCTGCCAGTGTGCACGCTGGCAGTGATCACCATAAGCCAGTCGCCACGCATAGCTCTTGTTCCCCCAGGGAAGCAATGCCAGCATTTCCAACCCCATTGCTTCCTGCGGATATCGGCATGGATCTCCTGCGCGCTCTTCCCCTGTTGCCCTGCATGGTCGCCTTCGCCAAGGTGGTGGAGACCGGCAGCTTCACCGCCGCCGCCCGGCTGCTGGACGCTACGCCTTCGGCGGTCAGTCGCCAGGTCGCGCGGCTGGAGCGGGAACTGGGGGTACGCCTGCTGCAGCGCACCACCCGCCAGCTGCGGCTAAGCGAGGCCGGGCGCGAGGTGCTTGGCCACTGCCGCCAGCTGCTGACCGCCGCCGGCGCGGCGCTGGACAGTGGCCTGCAGCACCGCGAGGAGCCCCGCGGCCAGGTCCGCCTGGCGATGCCCAAGGCGGTCGGCTACCGGCTGATCGCCCCACTGCTGCCGGAGTTCTTCCAGCGCTATCCGGACGTGGATCTGCAACTGCGCCTGGACGACCGCCCGCTGGACCCCATCGCCGACGACCAGGATC
Source organism: Pseudomonas sp. VMV1 (assembly GCF_056790235.1). NCBI lineage: Bacteria > Pseudomonadati > Pseudomonadota > Gammaproteobacteria > Pseudomonadales > Pseudomonadaceae > Pseudomonas > Pseudomonas sp. VMV1. Next base: position 222,287 of record NZ_JBXGSE010000004.1, on the reverse strand, counting down.
TGCTGGTGCGCATCACCGAACAGCCCCCCGCCGGCTTTGTCGCCCGACCGCTGCGCGAGATGGACTTCGCGCTCTGCGCCAGCCCCACCTATCTCCGGCGCCACGGCCTGCCGCAGCAGCCCCAGGCGCTGGCCGAACACGAGTGTCTCTACCTGGGCGAAACCCCCGGCGACCAGCGTTGGCAACTGCGCCGTGGCGACCGGGTGGAAAGCGTGACGGTTCGCGGCCGCCTGGCCTGCAACCACAGCGGCGTGCGCCTGGAGGCCACCCTTGCCGACCTCGGCATCGCCTGCCTGCCGGCCTTCGCGGCTGAGGCCGCCCTGACCGAAGGCCGGCTGCTGCGGGTACTGCCCGACTGGCAATACCTTGGTCCCTACCAGGGCACCGCCTGGCTGCTCTACCCGCCGGATCGGCAGCTGCCGGCAGCGGTACGGGTATTGGTGGATTTTCTGCTGGAGCGGCTCAGGCCTGCGGCAGCTTCAGGCTAATACGGCCACCGACTTCAACTGCGCCCAGACCTGGCTGCCTGGCTGCAGCGACAGGCGTTCCAGCGAGTAGCGGGTGATCCGCGCCAGCAGCGCCGTACCACCCAGGTCCAGGCGCAAGAGCACCTGGGCGGGCGAGCGGGTCGGGGCGATCTCCGCGACGGTCGCGGGCAGCACATTGAGGATGCTGCTGTGCTGGCGTTCCAGGCTCAGGCTGACATCTCGCGCCAGCACCTTGATGCGCAGCGCCTGGCCAGGCGGCAGCGGCGCATGGGCGAGCAGCACGCGCTGCTCGCCCGGCAGGCCCAGACTAAGCAGGCCGTAGTCCGGATCATGGCCCAGTACCCGCCCCTCCAGCACCACCCCTGCGTCCTCGGCCAGGGCGATGGGCAGGTCGAGGCGCGCCAGCACCGCGCTGGTCGGCCCGCTGGCCAGCACCCGTCCCTGCTCCAGCAGCACCAGGTGATCGGCCAGCCGCGCCACCTCGTCGGGGGCATGGCTGACGTAAAGGATCGGCAGCGCCAGCTCCCGGGTCAGGCGCTCCAGATAGGGCAGGATCTCGGCCTTGCGCTCGGCGTCCAGCGCCGCCAGGGGTTCGTCCATGAGCAGGAGACGCGGACTGGTCAGCAGCGCCCGGGCGATACCGACCCGCTGGCGCTCGCCACCGGAAAGGCGTGCCGGCATTCGGGTCAGGAGCCCCGCGATGCCCAGCAGCTCGACGACCTGTTCCAGTGCCAGACGCCGCTCGCCCGGCGCGACCCGCTGCCAGCCGAACAGCAGGTTGCGGCGCACGTCCAGGTGTTCGAACAGATTGGCATCCTGGAAGACATAACCCAGGGCACGCCGGTGCGGCGGCAGGAACAGCCCATGCTCGCTGTCCTGCCAGGTCTCGCCGGCCACCACCAGGCGCCCGCGGGCGCCACGTTCCAGGCCGGCCACGCACCTCAGGCAGGAGGTCTTGCCCGAGCCCGAAGGCCCGAACAGCGCGGTGACACCGCTGCCAGGCAGCGCGAGGTCCACATCCAGGGCGAAGCCAGGGTGCGAGAGTTCGAATCTCGCCGCCAGACTCATGTCCAGGCCGACCGCCCGCGGCGCCCATAGAGCAACAGGAGGATCACGAAGGAGAAGACCAGCATGCCGCCGGCCAGGAGATGCGCCTGGGGATATTCCATGGCTTCCACATGATTGAAGATCTGGGTGGAGACGACCTGGGTGCGCCCGGGCACGTTGCCGCCGATCATCAGCACCACGCCGAATTCGCCCACGGTATGGGCGAAGCCGAGGATGGCGGCGGTGATGAAGCCCGGCCGCGCCAACGGCAGGACGACATGGAAGAAGGTGTCCAGGGGACTGGCTCTCAAGGTGGCCGCCGCCTCCAGGGGGCGCGGACCGATGGCCTCGAAGGCGTTCTGCAGCGGCTGCACCACGAAGGGCAGCGAATAGAACAGCGAGCCCACCACCAGTCCGGCGAAGGTGAAGGGCAGCCGGCCCAGGCCCAGCGCTTCGGTGAGCTGCCCGACCCAGCCTTCCGGCCCCATGGCCAGCAGCAGATAGAAGCCGATCACCGTGGGGGGCAACACCAGCGGCAAGGCCACCAGGGCGCCGAGGGGGCCCTTGAGCCAGGACCGAGTACGCGCCAGCCACCAGGCGAGGGGCGTGCCCAGCACCAGCAGCAGCAGCGTGGTCACACTGGCCAGCTCCAGGGTCAGGCGGATCGCCGCCCAGTCCGCCGCGGTCAGGGTCATGGGATCACTGCCGGTAGCCGTAGGCCTTGAGCACCGCGGCCGCCTGGGGCCCCTTGAGATAGGCCAGCAGTGCCTTGGCCGCTGCCTGGTCCTTACCCCTTTCCAGCAGCACCGCGTCCTGGCGAATCGGCTCGTAGAGCGCGGCCGGCACGATCCAGGCCGAGCCCTCCTTCACCTGGCCGTCCTGATAGATCTGCGACAGGGCGACGAAGCCGAGCTCGGCATTGCCGGTGGCGACGAACTGGTAGGCCTGGGTGATGTTCTGGCCTTCGACCCGCTTGGCCGCGACCGCCTCGGTCAGCCCCAGCTTGGCCAGGGTCTGGGTGGCAGCCAGGCCATAGGGCGCGGTCTTGGGATTGGCCACGGCCAGGTGGCGGAACGTGTTCTGCTTGAGTACCGCGCCCTCCCCGTCCACATAGCCCGCCTTGGGCGACCAGAGCGCCAGGGTGCCGATGGCATAGGTGAAGCGTGACCCCTTGACCGCCGCACCTTCGGCCTCCAGCTTGGCCGGGGTGCTGTCGTCGGCGGACAGGAAGACCGCGAAGGGCGCGCCGTTTTTGATCTGGGTATAGAGCTGGCCAGTGGCACCGCTGGAGATCAGCAGATGGTGGCCGGTGTCCTGGGTGAATCTTTCGCCGATGGCCTTGAGCGGCGCGCTGAAATTGGCGGCCACGGCCACCTGGACCTCGTCGGCCAGGACGGGGGTAGCCAGGGCGCCGGCGACCAGGGCCAGCAGCAGGCGGGAGCGAGTAGCGATCATCGGGCTTCTCTCCATCAGGGGGTCGGCGGGAGGCTGGCGGCGCTGAAAACCGCGCTCCGGCCTCCCGCAGCAACGAGACAAAAGAAAACGCCGCTGGGTTTCCCCAGCGGCGTTTCGGCGGACGCTTACGCCAGCTTCTTGTACTTGACCCGCTTGGGCTGGGCCGCGGCCTCACCCAGGCGCTTCTTACGATCGGCTTCGTACTCGGTGTAGTTGCCTTCGAAGAACACCACGTTGGAGTCGTCCTCGTAGGAGAGGATGTGGGTGGCGATGCGGTCGAGGAACCAGCGGTCGTGGGAGATCACGATGGCCGCGCCGGGGAAGTCCAGCAGGGCGTCTTCCAGGGCGCGCAGGGTTTCCACGTCCAGGTCGTTGGAGGGTTCGTCCAGCAGCAGCACGTTGCCGCCCTGCTTGAGGGTCAGCGCCAGGTGCAGGCGCCCGCGCTCACCGCCGGAGAGGTCCTTGACGAACTTCTGCTGGTCGGCGCCCTTGAAGTTGAAGCGGCCGACGTAGCTGCGCGAAGGCACCTCGTAGTTGCCGATCTTGATCACGTCGGAGCCGTCGGAGACCTGCTCCCACACGGTCTTGGTGTCGGACAGGTTCTCGCGGCTCTGGTCGACGCTGGCCAGTTGCACGGTGTCGCCGATCTCGATGGTGCCCGAGTCCGGCTGCTCCTTGCCCATGATCATGCGGAACAGGGTCGACTTGCCGGCACCGTTGCCGCCGATCACGCCGACGATGGCGCCCTTGGGCACCACGAAGCTCAGGTCGTCGATCAGCAGGCGATCGCCATAGCCCTTGCTGACGTTCTTGAACTCGATGACCTTGTCGCCCAGCCGCTGGCCGGCAGGGATGTAGATCTCGTTGGTCTCGCTGCGCTTCTGGAATTCCTGGGACTGCATTTCCTCGAAGCGCTGCAGACGGGCCTTGGACTTGGACTGGCGGGCCTTGGCGCCGGAGCGCACCCATTCCAGTTCAGCCTTCATGGCCTTGGCGTGGGCCGCCTCCTGCTTGGCTTCCTGGGTCAGGCGCGCGGCCTTGGATTCCAGCCAGCCAGAGTAATTGCCCTCGAAGGGGATGCCCTGGCCACGGTCCAGCTCCAGGATCCAGCCGGCGACATTGTCGAGGAAGTAGCGGTCGTGGGTGATGGCCACCACGGTGCCGGGGAAGTCGTGCAGGAAGTGCTCCAGCCAGGCCACCGAGTCGGCGTCCAGGTGGTTGGTGGGTTCGTCCAGCAGCAGCATGTCGGGGGCCGACAGCAGCAGGCGGCACAGCGCCACGCGGCGCTTCTCGCCACCGGAGAGCACGCCAACCTTGGCGTCCCACGCCGGCAGGCGCAGGGCATCGGCGGCGACTTCCAGCTGACGATCCAGGTTATGGCCATCGGCGGCCTGGAGGATGGCCTCCAGCTTGGCCTGCTCGGCGGCCAGGGCGTCGAAGTCGGCGTCCGGCTCGGCGTAGGCGGCATAGACCTCGTCCAGACGGGCCTGGGCCTGCTTGATCTGGCCGACCGCTTCCTCGACTACGTCACGAACCGTCTGCTCGGGATCAAGTTTCGGCTCCTGCGGCAGATAACCCACATTGATACCGGCCATCGGACGCGCTTCACCTTCGATCTCGGTATCGACGCCGGCCATGATGCGCAGCAGCGTCGACTTGCCCGCACCGTTCAGACCGAGCACGCCGATCTTGGCGCCGGGAAAGAACGACAGGGAGATGTTCTTGAGGATTTCACGCTTGGGCGGCACGACCTTGCCGACCCGATGCATGGTGTAGACGTATTGAGCCATGAGGGAACCTTGGGACCGGAATGAAAAACAGGGGACACAGTATGGCGTCAGCGGCGAACGCTGTCGAAACCCCGGGCGACGAAAGCGCACGCGGTAGACACCTGGAAAAAACCGGCGGAGAGACCGTCCGGCCCCTTATCATAGGCCATCCCTGCCCCGCGGAACCGGGCGCAGTCGAATGGCCATCGCCTCTGCAGGAACGCAGTCCGTCGTGAACAGCCCGCCCTCCACGCTGCCGGAAGAGCCGGTCGCCCCCTCCTCGCGACGCCTGACCCGCGGCCTGCTGATCCTGTCGCTGGTGGCCATGCTCGCGCTGATGTTCTGGCAGGCCTTCGCCAGCATGGCCGAGCGTGAAGCCCTGCGCCGCCAACAGCTGGAAGGCCTGACCCGGCAACTGGCCAACACCCTCGAATTCGGCCTGGCGCTCAAGGCCCAGGCGGTGCGCAGCACCCTGCGCTGGTCGCTGGACCCCACCCTGCCGCTGGCACCCAATCTGCTGCTCAGCCTCAAGGATTTCTTTCCCGGTCTGCAGCAGGTGCGCTGGTTGCCGGCCAATGCCGCCTTGCGCACCGCGCGGCTGGACGACTCCGCGGATGCCGCCTTCATCCAGCAGTTGATCGCACGCAGCGGCCAGGCTGACTTCAGCTATGGCTACAACGCCGCGGCTACCACCGCGCCCCTCTATGTCCTGCTGGCCGGCGATCCGGAGTTGCAGCAGGGCTGGTGGGTGCTGACCAGCGCCCCGCGCCTCGAACCGCTCTGGCGTTCGACCCGCGTGCCCACGGGCCTCGACTGGCGCCTGGAGGATCGCACCCGTGGCACCCTGCTGTTCCACAGTGGCGCGACCGCCGCCACCGCCGGCGAGGTGATCCAGCCGCTGGCCTACAGCGATTGGCAGGTGGTGGGCGCCTATCCCGCCGAGACGCCGTCGGAGTCGCTGCTGGAGGCCTCCTCGGGCCGGCTGCTGCTGTTCAGCCTGTCCGGCCTGGTGACCGCCATCCTGATCTATCTGCTCCTGCGCGAAGAGCAGGGTCTGCGGGCCCTGACCCTGGCCTCGCGACGCAGCCTGCGCCTGGCGAGCACGGCACTGAACGGTATCGAGGAATTCGTCTGCATGACCCAGGCCGACGGTCGCCTGGTCTATGTCAACGCCACCGCCGCCCGCCTGCTGGGCATCGCCGCGGACGACGCCCAGCAATATTTCCTCGCCAGTCTGCTACCCCAGCTGGTTGCCCTGACGCCGGCCGAGCGGGACGGCGGCGCCCTCATCACCCTCCGGGTGGCGACCCAGCCGCGCCGCTTCGCGGTCAGCTGCCATGCCCTGGCGGACAGCCAGTCCAGCGTGCGCGTGCTGCGCGACCGCACCCAGACCCAGGACAGCTTCGTCTGGGTGCTGCGCGACGTCACCGAACAGCAGCGCAACCTGGAAACCATCCAGACCACCCGCCAGCGCTACGAGAACATCTTCAACGGGGTGCACACCGGCATCTGCGTAGTGGACCTGAGCGCCGTGCAGCCCTGCATGACCGCCCTGGGCCTGGAGCGGCCCGAACAACTGGCGGAGCTGTTCGCCCGCCAGCCCGAGGCGCTGGATGCCCTGGGCCGTCAGGTGCGCATCACCGAGATCAACCAGCGCGCCCTGGAAATGCTCGGCATCGACCACCTCGACCAGGCCTGGGACCGGCTGGTGGGCGAGTCCCGTGTCCAGGTCGGCGGCAAGCGCTACCGCCTGCTGGCCGGCCTGCTCTCCGGCCAGCAGGTGCTGGAACTGGAGACCCGCATCAGCACCACCGAGGGCGAGCGTCATCTCTGGCTGAGCATGCACCTGCCGGCCGATCCCCAGCACCTCGACGCCACCCTGCTCAGCCTCAACGACATCACCCAGCGCAAGCTTGGCGAATTGCGCCTGCTCGAACGCGACGCCTTCTGGTCCAACCTGATCAGCGCCATTCCCGACACCCTCTATACCTATGACGTGACCAGCGGCGAACTCACCTACGAGAGCCATTCGCTGGCACGCAAGCTCGGCTATCCGCCGGAAGCCTTCGTCAGCCTCGGCCCTGCGCGCCTGCACCCGGACGACGTCGAACTGCATGCCCGGGTAGTGAGCATGCGGCCCACGCTCTCCGATCGCCCCTGCAGCAGCCTCTTGCGCTGGCAGCACCGCAACGGTGGCTGGCGCTGGTTCGACGTGCGCGAGCAGCGTCTTGCCAGCCGCCCGGACGGCACCGCCGCCAGCGTGGTCGGGCTGGCCCTGGACGTCACCGACATGGTGCGCGCCAGCGATCGCCTGCGCGACAGCGAGAATCGCTACCGCCAGCTGGCGGAAAGCATCAGCGACGTCATCTTCACCACCGATGCCCAGCTGGTGCTTAACTACCTCAGCCCCTCGGTCGAGGAGCTGCTCGGCTATCCGCTCGCCGAGTTGCAACAGCGCACCCTGGCCGAGCTGGTGGTCCACTCGCGTCAGCTGCAGGAGGTCCGCCGGACCCTGCAGCGGCTGCTGCGCAGCCTGGACGACCCCCGCGCCCTGGCCGAACTGCGCCGCGAGCGCTTCGCGCCGCTGGCGCTCGACTGCCTGCACGCCCAGGGTCATACCCTGCAGATCGAGCTGCGCCTCAAGCCGCTGTGGGACGACCACGAGCGCTTCGCCGGCCTGCTCGGCATCTGCCGCGACATCTCCGCCCAGCGTCGTACGGACAAGGACATGCGCATGGCGGCCACGGTGTTCGATCACTCGGCCGGCGCCATCCTGGTCACCGACCCGGCCGGCTACATCGTGCGGGTCAACCGCACCTTCACCCGCATCACCGGCTTCAGCCCCGAAGAGGTGTTCGACCAGCAGCCAATGATGCTCTGCGCCGACAAGCAGGAGGCCAACCAGCTGCAGCACGTGATGCAGCAACTGCGCACCGAGGAAAGCTGGGAAGGCGAACTCTGGCAGCGCCGCCAGGACAACGAGCCCTATCCCTCCTGGGTCGGCATCACCGCCATCCGCGACGACGACGGTGACCTGATGAGCTACGTCTGCTTCTTCGTCGACATCAGCGAACGCAAGGCCAGCGAAAGGCGTATCCACCGCCTGGCCTACTACGACGCCCTGACCCTGCTGCCCAACCGCACCCTGTTTCAGGACCGCCTGCACAACGCCCTGCAGCAAAGCCGCCACAACGAGAGTTGGGTGGTGCTGATGTTCCTCGACCTGGATCGCTTCAAGCCGATCAACGACAGCCTCGGCCACGCCGCCGGCGACCGCCTGCTCAAGGAGGTGGCCATGCGCCTGACCGCCTGCGTCGGCACCGAGGACAGCGTGGCGCGCATGGGCGGCGACGAATTCACCCTGCTGCTGTCGGGCCTGGAGACCCGCGAAACGGCCCTCGCCCAGGCGATCCGTGTCGGCGAGCAGATCCTCGCCCAGCTGTCCGAGGCCTTCATTCTCGAAGGCCGCGAATTCTTCGTTTCCGCCAGCATCGGCATCGCCCTGTCGCCCCAGGATGGCCAGGAACTCAGCCAGCTGATGAAGAACGCCGACACCGCCATGTACCACGCCAAGGAGATGGGCAAGAACAACTTCCAGTTCTACCAAGCCGAGATGAACGCCCGCGCCCTGGAGCGCCTGGAACTGGAGGCCGACCTGCGCCACGCCCTGTTGCAGGGCGAATTCCGCCTGCACTACCAGCCGCAGTATCGCTGCGATACCCGCCGCCTGACCGGGGTCGAGGCCCTGCTGCGCTGGGAGCACCCGGTGCGCGGCAACGTTCCGCCAACGGAATTCATTCCGGTGCTGGAAGAGATCGGCCTGGTGGTCCAGGTAGGTGACTGGGTGATCCGCGAGGCCTGCCGGCAGATGCGCGAGTGGCACGCGGCCAAGGTGCGTATCCCCAAGGTCTCGGTGAACCTGTCCGCCCGCCAGTTCGGCGACGGCCAGCTCGGCCAGCGCATCGCCCAGATCCTCGCCGAGACCGGCCTGGCGCCGGCCTGCCTGGAGCTGGAGCTGACCGAAAGCATCCTGATGCGCGACGTCGGCGAGGCCCTACAGCTGCTCGGCGAACTCAAGGGGCTGGGGCTGTGCATCGCGGTGGACGACTTCGGTACCGGCTACTCGTCGCTCAACTACCTCAAGCAGTTCCCCATCGACATCCTCAAGATCGATCGCAGCTTCGTCGACGGCCTGCCCCATGGCGAGCAGGACGCCCAGATCGCCCGGGCCATCATCGCCATGGCCCACAGCCTCAATCTCTCGGTGATCGCCGAGGGGGTAGAGGAAACCGCGCAGCTGGATTTCCTCTGCACCCATGGTTGCGACGAGGTCCAGGGCTACCTGTTCGATCGCCCGCTGCCGCCGGAGCAGTTGCGCCAGCGCCTGGAGCACCAGGGTCTGTTCCCCGTCCTGACATGAGACCGATAGCGGCGCTGCATGACCGGCGCTCATACCTCTGAGTTCCCGCGATGGGGTAGAATGTTGCCCCTCGCGAGCCCGACCGGGCTCGCTCTTCGCCATGCCTCAGGGGACCCTGCCGCCATGTTCAGCCGTGAAACCACCCTCGCCCGCTTCGACGCCGACCTGTATGCCGCCATGCAGCAGGAAGCCCAGCGTCAGGAAGATCACATCGAGCTGATCGCTTCGGAAAACTACACCAGCCCGGCGGTCATGGAAGCCCAGGGTTCGGTGCTTACCAACAAGTACGCCGAAGGCTATCCCCACAAGCGCTACTACGGCGGTTGCGAATACGTCGACGTGGTCGAGCAACTGGCCATCGATCGCGCCAAGCAGCTGTTCGGCGCCGACTACGCCAACGTCCAGCCGCACTCCGGTTCCCAGGCCAACTCGGCCGTGTACCTGGCGCTGATCGAAGCCGGTGACACCATCCTGGGCATGAGCCTGGCTCACGGCGGCCACCTGACCCACGGCGCCACCGTGTCCTCCTCCGGCAAGCTGTACAACGCCGTCCAGTACGGCATCGACGAGCAAGGCCTGATCGACTATGCCGAGGTCGAGCGCCTGGCCCAGGAGCACAAGCCCAAGGTCATCGTCGCCGGCTACTCCGCCTACTCCCAGGTGCTGGACTTCGCCCGCTTCCGCGCCATCGCCGATGCCGTGGGTGCCTACCTGTTCGTCGACATGGCCCACTTCGCCGGCCTGGTCGCCGCCGGTGTCTACCCCAACCCGGTGCCCTTCGCCGACGTGGTCACCAGCACCACCCACAAGACCCTGCGCGGCCCGCGCGGCGGCCTGATCCTGGCCAAGGCCAACGAAGCCATCGAGAAGAAGCTCAACTCGGCGGTCTTCCCCGGCGCCCAGGGCGGTCCGCTGATGCACGTCATCGCCGGCAAGGCGGTGTGCTTCAAGGAAGCCCTGCAGCCCGAGTTCAAGACCTACCAGCAGCAGGTGATCAAGAACGCCCAGGCCATGGCCAGTGTCTTCATCGAGCGCGGCTTCGACGTGGTCTCCGGTGGCACCGACAACCACCTGTTCCTGCTCAGCCTGATCAAGCAGGAAATCACCGGCAAGGACGCGGACGCCGCCCTGGGTCGCGCCTTCATCACCGTGAACAAGAACTCGGTGCCCAACGATCCGCGCTCGCCCTTCGTCACCTCCGGTCTGCGTATCGGCACCCCGGCCGTCACCACCCGTGGTTTCCAGGAAGCCGAGTGCCGTGAACTGGCCGGCTGGATCTGCGACATCCTCGGCAACATGGGCGACGAGTCGGTGATCGACGCCGTGCGCGAGAAGGTCAAGGCCGTCTGCGCCCGCCTGCCGGTGTACGGCAAGTAAGATGCACGCCTCCTCTCTCCCCCGGGGAGAGGGTCGGGGTGAGGGAAAGCCCCAAACAACGAGCCCCGACCAATCGGCCGGGGCTCGTTGCACTTCCAGAAAGATCGTCAAGGCAGCCAAGCCTGTTCTTGCCGCAGGGCGGAAGACCCCGGAAACGAAAAACCCCGGCCAATGCCGGGGTTTTTCGTTGTCAGGCGACAATCAGGCCTTAAAGGACCTGCAGATCACCCAGCCCATCCAGGTAGCGCTCGGCGTCCAGGGCGGCCATGCAGCCGGCACCGGCCGAGGTGATGGCCTGGCGGTAGGTGTGGTCGGCCACGTCACCGGCGGCGAACACACCCGGCACGTTGGTGGCGGTGGCATTGGCCTCGCGACCGCCCTTCACCACCAGGTAGCCGTCGTGGCTGTCCAGCTGGCCTTCGAACAGCGCGGTATTGGGCGTATGGCCGATGGCGACGAACAGACCGGCCACCTGCAACTCCTCGGTGCTGCCGTCGTTGTTCTTCAGGCGCACCCCGGTGACGCCCATGTTGTCACCCAACACTTCGTCGACGCTGGCGTTGAGCTTGAGCGCCATCTTGCCTTCGGCAACCCGGGCGCGCAGCTTGTCCTGCAGGATCTTCTCGGCGCGGAAGGTCTCGCGGCGGTGGATCAGGGTGACCTTGCTGGCGATGTTGGCCAGGTACAGCGCCTCCTCGACCGCGGTGTTGCCGCCGCCGACCACCGCCACCTCGCGATTGCGATAGAAGAAGCCGTCGCAGGTGGCGCAGGCGGATACGCCCTTGCCCATGAAGGCTTCTTCGCTGGCCAGACCCAGGTAGCGGGCGCTGGCGCCGGTGGCGATGATCAGGGCATCGCAGGTGTAGGTGGCACTGTCACCCTTGAGGGTATAGGGCTTGCCACCGAAGTCCACGGCATTGATATGGTCGAAGACGATCTCGGTCTCGAAGCGCTCGGCGTGCTCGCGCATCCGCTCCATCAGTGCCGGACCGGTCAGGTCATGAGGATCGCCAGGCCAGTTGTCGACCTCGGTGGTGGTGGTCAGCTGGCCGCCCATCTGCATGCCGGTGATCAGCAGCGGCTTGAGGTTGGCACGAGCGGCATAGACCGCGGCCGTGTAACCGGCTGGACCGGAACCAAGGATGATGAGACGCGAATGGCGCGTGGTGCTGGCTTCAGACATGACATTCTCCCTGCCGGGGTCTCCGGCAGACCAAAGAGTAAAGTGGCCCGTGCGCCGCTGGGGCGCACCGGCCGGTGTTCGTGCGGAGCCGTTCCGCAGCGCTCATCGCTCCTGGCGAGGGCGCGACCGGTGTCGACGGGCGGACACCGGGTCCAAGGATGGGCTCAGCCTAACGGGCATGGCCCTTCCATAGAAGCGAGCATTCTAAATCCAGACCATAGGGCGCGCCTATGTCGACCGCTTCGCCAATGGCGCCCTAAGGTAAGCTGTGCCTTCCCGCCACTCGTCAGGAATGTTCATGGCTGTCGCTCCCCTGTCCGGCTCCGCCTACTTCGCCGAAGGCCTGCGCCTGGTGACCCGCCGCGGCATGCGCCGCTTCGTGGTCATCCCGCTCACCATCAATCTGCTGCTCTACGCCGCCATCCTCACCTTCGCCGTACGGGGCTTCGAGGGCTGGCTGGACCAACTGATGCCGAGCCTGCCCGCCTGGGCCGGATTCGTCGAATGGCTGCTCTGGCCGCTGTTCGTGCTCTTGCTGCTGGCGATCATCTTCTTCACCTTCACGATGCTGGCCAATCTGGTGGCGGCGCCCTTCAACGGCTTTCTCGCGGAAAAGGTCGAGGTGCTGGTGCGCGGGCAGGATGATTTCCCATCCTTCAATCTCACCGAGTTGGTCACCATGGTGCCGCGCACCTTGCAGCGTGAAGTGCGCAAGCTGGGCTACTACCTGCCACGCGCCCTGGGGCTGCTGGTGTTGACCTTCATCCCCGGCCTCAACCTGATCGCCGCGCCGCTGTGGATCCTGTTCGGCGTCTGGATGATGGCGGTGCAGTACATCGACTTCCCCGCCGACAACCACAAGCTGGATTTCCGCAGCATGCTCGCCTGGCTGCGTACCCGCCGCCTGCGCTGCCTGGGCTTTGGCGGCGTGACCTACCTGGCGCTGCTGGTGCCCGGCCTGAACGCCCTGTTCATGCCTGCCGCCGTGGCCGGGGCGACGCTGTTCTGGGTGCGTGAAGGGGGCGACAAGGCATTAGTGGTGCGCTCTTGATCGCCCGGATCGTTGGGCTTCGGCGATAAGGCCACCTCAACCCAACCTACGGCTATCCTCCACGGAGGTTGGGTTGAGCGCAGCGAAGCCCAACACCCCAACTCCCGATCGTTGGGCTTCGGCGACGGAGCCGCCTCAACCCAACCTACGGCTATCCTCCACGTAGGTTGGGTTGAGCGCAGCGAAGCCCAACACCCCTAACTCCCGATCGTTGGGCTTCGGCGATAAGGCCACCTCAACCCAACCTACGGCTATCCTCCGCGTAGGTTGGGTTGAGCGCAGCGAAGCCCAACAATTCCGGACCACCATGCCGGATACTACAGTTTCCAGCTGTTGGGCTTCGGCGACGGAGCCGCCTCAACCCAACCTACGACACGTCCCGCCCACACCAACAAACCGGCCCCCTGGGAGAGGGTTGGGGTGAGGGCCGCCCTTCACGGACTCCAGAAACGACAACGCCCGTGCCGGCAAGGCCGGACACGGGCGTTGTAGGAGCCTGTTGCCAGGCTTAGTGCTGGTGACCACCTTCGCCATGGATGTGACCATGGGCGATTTCTTCGTCGCTGGCGGCACGCACGTTGACCACCTTCACATCGAAGTTCAGGCGCTGGCCGGCCAGGGGATGGTTGCCGTCAACGGTGACCTGGTCGCCGTCGATGTCACGCACGGTGACGATCTGCATGGCGCCGTCCGGGCCGGAGGCATGGAACTGCATGCCCACTTCCAGCTCGTCCACACCTTCGAACATTTCCTTGCCCAGGGTGGCGACCAGCTCCGGAGTGTATTCGCCATAGGCGTCTTCCGGCTCGATGGCCACTTTCAGCTCGTCACCGGCCTGCTTGCCGGACAGAGCACGCTCCAGACCCGGAATGATGTTGCCTGCGCCTTGCAGGTACACCAGCGGAGCACCACCAGCGGAGCTGTCGATGACTTCGCCGGCGTCGTTGGTCAGGGTGTAGTCGATGGATACTGCCGTGTTCGCCGCGATCTGCATGGCCAGAACCTTCATGCTGGGAAAAATTTAGGATGACGCATCAGTCTACGCGTCCAACTTAGCAATTGCGAATGCGTTCGGTCAGTCCCCTGGCGCCCGGAGGCATCTGGAGGGCGCCCCTGCAACGGTGTTCGACCGCTCGTCACGCAATCGCCATGGCCGCTTCACGGGGCTGTCATCCCGGCTACCTAGGGTTTGCTGCATACCCACTGCCGGAGCCCTGCCATGCCGATTCCAGTGTCCGCTCCACCCGCGCTGCGCGCCGAACGCCTGTCGACCGCCGCGGACATCCGCGCCGCCCAGCGCCTGCGGGCCTCGGTCTTCGGCAGTACCTACGGCGTGCATTTCGCCGACAATCTCGACCAGGATGCCTTCGATGCCCACTGCCTGCATCTGGGGGTGCGTGACCTGCGCAACGGCGAGCTGATCGCCACCACGCGCCTGCTCGACGGCCGTCGGCGCGAGCACCTGGGTAGCCTCTACAGCGAAAGCGAATTCCAGCTGGAGGGTCTGGACACCCTGCAGGGCCCGCTGCTGGAAATCGGCCGCACCTGCGTGGCGCCCGGGCATCGCACCGGCGCGGCCATCGCCCTGCTGTGGGCGGAACTGGCCGAGATCATGGCCTGCGGCGACTACCGCTACCTGATGGGCTGCGCCAGCGTGCCCATGGCCGACGGTGGCCTGCAGGCCGCTGCCCTGCTGCGCCAGGCTGCGCGGGACGAGCGCACCCCGGCGATCCGCGCCACGCCGCGGCGGCCACTGCCCTTCGTCGCCGTGCCGGACAACCTGGTGGTGCAACTGCCGCCCCTGCTCAAGGCCTATCTGCGCCTGGGCGCCCAGGTCTGCGGTGCACCCTGCTGGGATCCGGAATTCGGCGTGGCCGACGTCTTCATCCTGCTCAAGCGCGAAGACCTCTGCCCGCGCTATGCCCGCCACTTCAAGGCCGCGGTATGAGGCGACTGCGCCTCGCCCTGCGCCTCATGCCGGTCCTGGCTGCGCTGCTGCTCGGGGCGTTGTTCGCCCTGACGGTGGCGCTGGCATCCGCCCTCAGTGGCCGGCCCTGCCTGATGCTGCGCCAGCGGCTGACGCGGTGTTTCTTCCAGGCGCTGGCCCAGGCGCTGCGGCTACGCTTGGAGGTGAGTGGCCAGGTGCCGCGCGGCACCTATCTCTGGCTGGCCAATCATGTGTCCTGGCTGGACATCGTCGGCCTCGGCAGCCTAAGACCACTGAGTTTCCTGTCCAAGGCCGAGGTGGCGGACTGGCCCTTTGCCGGCTGGCTGACACGCCAGGCCGGTACCCTGTTCATCCGCCGTGGCGCCAAGCGCGGTGATGCCCTCGGCGAGGCCCTGACCACGCGGCTGACCCAGGGCTTGTCGCTGGCGCTCTTTCCCGAGGGCACCACCACCGATGGCAGCGGACTCCGAACCTTTCATGGCCGGCTGTTGAGTCCGGCCATCGCCACCAGCACGCCGCTGCAACCCGTCGCCCTGAGCTATTGGCGCCATGGCACGCGCGACCAGACGGCCGCCTTCATCGGCGAGGACGATCTGGTCAGCCACCTGCTGCGGCTGCTGGACAACGGCGGTACCACCCTGAGGATCGAACTGCTGCCGCCGATCCAACCCCAGGGCCGGCCGCGTCAGGTACTGGCAGGTGAATGCCAGGCGGGCATCGCCGCCCGCCTCGGGATTCAACTGGAAACGCGCGCCGCGCGCTCGGCAGCGGCAAAGGCCTGCAGCTGCGGATAGAAGTCGCGAAAGTCTGCCAGCAGTCCGTCGTAGGCGGCGTCCAGCTCGGCGAAGGCTCCGGCCAGCAGCTCCGGACGCGACAGCCGCCGCGCCATGCCTTCTACCACCCGTTCCAGCACGGCGAAGTCCGTGTAGCTGCCCAGCCAGTCCTGGCGCGCCATCAGCGGGGCGATGGAGGCCAGTCGCGGCGGCAGTTCCGGCTCGTCCAGCAGGGTCTGGTAGCAATCCGCGACAAAGCTCGGCAGCGGCTGATCGGCGTAGTCGGGCCAGAGGCGCGCCAGACAGTGATCGAAGAAGACGTCCACCAGCAGACCGGACACTCGCCGTCGCGCCGCGGGCAGCCGGGCCTTGGCCCGGATCACCAGGGGGTGGTCATCGGTGTAGACGTCGATGCGCCGATGCAGCCGGATGCCGGCGGCGATCCCGGTTGGCCAGGCGTCCGCCGAACCCTTGACGAAATCGCCATAGAGACTGCCAAGACGGTCTTCGCGGCTGGGGCCGCCCAGGTGCAGGTGAGCGAGATAATTCATCACACCAGCATACTCCAGCCGCAACCGGGCGGTTTTCCTGGACGACCCGCGGCTGCTAGGCTCGGACCTCCTTCCCTTCTCCGCTGGAGTCGTCATGCCCGCTCGCGCCGTGTTCCTCGACTATGCCTCCCTTGACCTGGGCGATCTGGACCCGGCGCCGCTGCGTGCGGTGTTCGACGAGCTGGAGCTGTACCCCGCCACCGCCTCGGACGAGATCACCGCGCGACTGGCCGGCGCCCAGGTCGCCATCGTCAACAAGGTGGTGCTGGACGCCCAGACCCTGGCCGCCTGCCCGGAATTGAAACTGGTGCTGGTGAGCGCCACCGGTACCAACAACATCGACCTGGAAGCCGCGCGCGCCCAGGGCGTGCGCGTCTGCAACTGCCAGGGCTACGGCACCGCCTCGGTCGCCCAGCACACCCTGGCGCTGCTACTGGCCCTGGCCACCCGCTTGCCGGACTACCAAGCGGATATCCGTGCTGGGCGCTGGCAGACCGCCAGCCAGTTCTGCCTGCTCGATCACCCCATCGTCGAGCTGGAGGGCAAGACCCTTGGCCTGCTCGGCCTGGGCGAGTTAGGCAGCGCGGTGAAGCGCCTGGCCGAGGCCTTCGGCATGCAGACCCTGGTGGGTCAGTTGCCCGGCCGTCCGGCGCGCCCTGGCAGCCTGCCGCTGGCCGAACTGCTGCCCCAGGTGGACGCCCTGACGATGCACTGCCCGCTGACCGAGCAGACCCGCGGCCTGATTGGTGCGGCGGAACTGGCGGCGATGAAATCCACGGCCTTCCTGGTCAACACCGCACGCGGCGGCATCGTCGACGAACAGGCCCTGGCCGATTGCCTGAGACGCGGCCACCTGGCCGGCGCCGCCAGCGACGTGCTCAGCGTGGAGCCCCCGCGCGACGGCAATCCGCTGCTGGCCAGCGACATTCCGCGACTGATCGTCACCCCGCACAACGCCTGGGGCAGTCGCGAGGCGCGCCAGCGGATCATCGGCCAGCTCGCCGCCAATGCCGAAGGCCATTTCACCGGCACACCGCAGCGAGTGGTCTGCTAAAGTTCGCGCTTTTTTCGCCAGGTAGCCCCATGGATCCGCGCAGCGAAGTCCTCCTCCGTCATCCCGAGCGCTTCGGCGGCCCCCTGCTGCTGGCGGGGCTACCGGCTGACGACCTGCTCGGCGCCCTGCCCGCGGCCAGTGGCTGGAGTTGGCACGCCGGCGAGGCCGAGCAACTGGCCCGGCGCTATCCGGAACGCTCTCTTCTAGGCATCGAACCGCCCCCGGGCGACTTCGCTGGCGCCGTGCTGTTCCTGCCCAAGTCCCGCGAGGCCACCGACTTCCTGCTCACCGCCCTGGCTCGCTGCCTGCCGGCCGACGGCAGCCTCTATCTGGTCGGCGAAAAGAAGGCCGGTATCGAACGCGCCGCGCGCCAGCTGGGTGCCTTCGGCAAGGCCAGCAAGCTCGACAGTGCTCGTCACTGCCAACTGTGGGTGGTGCAAGGCCCGCATACCGAGGCCGACCCGCGTCCGGACGCCTGGCTGCAACGCCAGCAGCTGGCCCGGGCCGGGGTGGAACTTGAGATCTTCAGCCTGCCGGGGGTGTTCAGCCATGGGCGGCTGGACGTGGGCACGGCGCTGCTGCTGGAGCAACTGGATGGCTTGCCCGAAGGTGCGGTGCTCGACTTCGGCTGCGGCGCGGGCGTGGTCGGCGCCACCCTGGCCCGCCGCTATCCCGCCAGCACCTTGCATCTGCTGGACGTGGACGCCTTCGCCGTCGCCAGCAGTCGTCAGACCCTGGCGGCCAACGGCCTGACTGGAACGGTGATCGCGGGTGACGGCATCGCCGCGGCGCCCACCGGGCTCGCCGCCATCGTCAGCAATCCGCCCTTCCACAGTGGCGTGAAGACCGACTATCGCACCACCGAGACCCTGCTGGCCGATGCGGTACACCATCTGCGCCCCGGCGGCGAGCTGCGCCTGGTGGCCAACAGCTTTCTGCGCTATCCCCCATTGATCGAGGCTGCCTTCGGCAACTGCCGAACCCTGGCCGAGCGGGACGGCTTCAAGGTCTATAGCGCGCGGCGGCGGTAACGCTGTTGGGCTTCGCTGTGCTCGCCCCAACCTACGCGGCATCCGTAGGTTGGGTTGAGACGGCTCCATCGTCGAAGCCCAACAGGCGCGGCCGAACCGCGGCAATTTTACCCCCGTAGTACCCAACCAGCACCCTCTCCCCTTGGGAGAGGGTTGGGGTGAGGGAAACCGCCACCCCTAGCCAAAACCTCACCCCTTCTTCGCCGCCTCATACAACGGCATCACCTTGGGAATCGCCGCCTGCAGCGCCTTGGTGCGGTTGGCGTCGGACGGGTGGGTGCTGAGGAATTCCGCCGGCTGCTTGCCCTGGCTGGCTTGGGCCATCTTCTGCCAGAGGGTGATGGCGGCGTTGGGGTTGTAGCCGGCGCGGGCCGAGAGCTCCAGGCCAATGAGGTCGGCCTCGTTCTCGTTGCCACGGCTGAACGGCAGGGTCAGGGCCACCTGGGACACCTGGTCGGCCAGTTGCATGCCGCCCTGGCCGACACCCAGCAGGGCGCCGCCGAGGTTCTCGCCCATCTGGATGGCATAGGCCCGCGACATCTGCTCGCGGCTGTGCTCGCGCAGGGCGTGGGCGATCTCGTGGCCCATCACCGCCGCCAGTTCGTCGTCGGTCAGCTTGAGCTGATCGATGAGGCCGCTGTAGACGAAGATCTTGCCGCCCGGGCCGCAGTTGGCGTTGAGCTCGTCGCTCTGCACCAGGTTGACCTGCCAGTCCCAGTTCACCGCGTCCGGGCGGAAGGCCGTGGTCTGCGGGATCAGGCGCTTGGCGATGGCGGCGACGCGCTTGCCGTCGGCGCTGTCATTGGCCAGCTTGCCGGCGGACTTGGCTTCGCTGACCGTCTTGGCATAGGACTGGGCGTACATCTGGTTGACCTGCTGCTCGGACAGCATGCTGAACATGTACTGCTTGCGCTGCACCCCGACCGCGCCACCCGAGGTGGTGTTGACGGTCTGGCAGGCGACCAGTAGCAGGCTCAAGGACAGGCCCGCGAGGGGAAGAACACGGCGCATGGGAATCTCCAGGTATCGAGGCGGATACAGCATAGAGAGGGGCGTCACGCGCGGCAACGTTCGTACGCAGGCGACCGGAGGCCTCAATGGATCGTCAGCGCCGCCGATAGCCACGGCATTGAATGCCCTCCGGAGTCCCCGATGAGTTCCAGATCCATCCGCACCTCTATCACCCTGCTGGCCGGCGCCTGCATCCTGGTGGTGGTGATCGCCCTGATCGCCTATACCCTGCTCGCCGGTCAGCGGACCCGCACGCTGGTCGATACCCATACCGAGGCCCTGGCCGCCAATGCCGCGGAGGCCCAGCTGACCGCGGAAGCCGAAGCCGTGGGCAACCAGCTGCAGCGCCAGCTGGACGTCCCCCTGCAACTCGCCAACCAGCTGGCGCAGCTCAACGTGGCCATGGGCAGCGGTGGCGACCAACAGGTCGACCTGGATCGCCAGAGTCTGGTCCGGCTGCTGGGCCAGACCCTCAAGCGCCAGCCCGGCCTGCTCAGCCTCTATACCGTCTGGGAGCCTAATGCCATCGATGGCCAGGACGAGCGCCATCGCGGCGACGCCGCGGCCGGTTACGATGAGCAGGGCCGCTTCACCCCCTGGTGGCACAAGACCCTCGATGGCGACGTGACGGTGGAGCCGATCGGCCCGACCGTGGAAAGCCAGACCCGGCTGCCGTCGGGCGTGCGCGAAGGCGAGTACTACCTCTGCCCGCGGGAGTCCCGTACCACCTGCGTGCTCGACCCCATGCCCGATACCGTCAACGAACAACAGGTGCTGATCGCCTCCTTCAACGTACCCATCCTGGTCGGTGGCGCCTTCAAGGGCGTGGTCGGCGCCGACGTGCCACTGGACTTCATCCAGCGCCAGCTGGTCAAGGCCAATGGCCGTCTCTATGGCGGCGTGGGGCGCATGGCCCTGGTGGCCGGCAAGGGCACCCTGGTCGCCTACACTGCCGACGCCGCCCAGCTGGGCAAGCCGGCCGAACCGGTGCTGGGCGCAACCCTGGCCGGTCTCAAGGACCTTGGCGAGGGCGTCACGCGCCGTTTTGATGCCAAAAGCGAGCGCTACCAGGTCTATCTGCCGCTGCGCTTCACCGGCGACGACCGTCAGGTCTGGACACTGATCATCGAGCTGCCCCGCGAAGCGGTGCTGGCCGATCTCTACAGCCTCAAGGAAACCCTGGGCACGCAGAGACACCAGGACGTGATCGGCATGCTGCTGGTGGGCCTGGCGGTCGCCGGCGCCGGCCTGTTGGTGCTCTGGTTGATCAGCCTGCGCATTGCCCGTCCGCTGCGGCAGATGGTCGCCATGCTCGACGCCATCGGCCAGGGCGATGGCGACCTGACGCAGCGCCTCGCCACTGATCGCCGTGACGAGGTTGGGGCCATGGCCGGCGGCTTCAACAGCTTCCTGGCGTCGCTGCAGAACCTCATCGGCCAGCTGGTCCGCTCGGTGGGCGAGGTGGCCACGGCGGCCGACCACACCTCCCATATCGCCCAGCGCACCCGCGACGGCGTGGAGCGGCAGTTGCAGGAGATCGACCAGCTGGCGACCGCCATGCAGGAGATGACCGCTACCGCGCAGGACGTGGCCGGCAATGCCGGTCGCGCGGCGCGCGCCGCCACCGAGGCGGATGGCGCGGTCAACGAAGGTCAGCGGCTGGTGCAGCAGAACGTCGCCAGCAGTACCGCTCTCGCCCAGGAGATCGAACGCGCGGTGGACCAGGTCCGCCGGGTCGCCGAGGACAGCGAGAACATCGGCTCCATCCTCACCACCATCAACGGCATCGCCGAGCAGACCAATCTGCTGGCGCTCAACGCCGCCATCGAGGCGGCCCGGGCCGGCGAACAGGGCCGTGGCTTCGCGGTGGTGGCCGACGAGGTGCGCAACCTGGCACAGAAGACCCAGGTCGCCACTGGCGAGATCCAGGCGATGATCCAGCGCCTGCAGCAGGGCACCCGCGAGGCGGTGACGGTGATGCAAAGCAGCGGTGCCCAGACCAGCACGCAGGTCGCCCAGACCGAGGCCACCCGTCGCGCCCTGGACACCATCCTGGCGGCCG
The DNA here is from genome assembly GCF_056790235.1 of Pseudomonas sp. VMV1. Taxonomy (NCBI): domain Bacteria; kingdom Pseudomonadati; phylum Pseudomonadota; class Gammaproteobacteria; order Pseudomonadales; family Pseudomonadaceae; genus Pseudomonas; species Pseudomonas sp. VMV1. Next base: position 201,067 of record NZ_JBXGSE010000004.1, on the reverse strand, counting down.
TGAGCGAGATCACCACCATGAACCTGCAGATCGCCAGCGCGGCGGAAGAGCAAAGCGCGGTGGCCGAAGACATCAATCGCAACGTGGTCAACATCGGCCAGAGCGCCCAGGCGGTTCACGGCGAAGCCGACAGCGCCTCGCGTGCCGGCCAGCAGCTGCGCGAGCTGGCCGAGCAGCAACGCCAGCTGGCGGGACGTTTCCGCGTCTAGCAGCGCGACCCTCGTGCCCCTCTCCCCTTGGGCGAGGGCTGGGGTCAAGGCCGGGTCACCACCCGGCCCCCTCGACACCTTGGCGTTCGTCGGCAGGGCTACCCGGCCAAAACCCTAAAGGGGGAGCGGTGCACTGCCGATAGCCTGGCGCCACCCAAGCACTGGAGTGCTCTCGATGTCTTTCCGCTCAGTTCGTACGACCATCACGCTGCTCTCGGGGAGCTGCATCCTGGCCGTCGTCATGGCGCTCGTCGGTTATGTGCTCTTTGCCGGCATGCGTACCCAGAGTCTGGTCGACACCCATACCGCCCAGCTTGCCGAACGTGCCGTCCAGGCCCGACTGGACGCCCAGGCCCAGGCGATCGCCGGCAACCTGATGCAGAAGCTGGATCTGCCGCTCACCGTCGCCCGCGGCATCGCCCAGCTCAATGCCCAGGCCGACAGCAGTGCCGAACGACACCTGAAGATCGACCGCGACGGCCTCTCCAACCTGCTTCAGGAAACCCTGCTCGACAATCCCGAACTGCTCGATGTCTATGCGGGCTGGGAGCCCAATGCCTTCGACGGCGCAGATGCCCAGTACGTCGGACGCAGCGAAGCCGGCTATGACGCCACGGGTCGCTTCATGCCCTGGTGGTATCGCACGCCCGAGGGCGGGCTGAAGGTGGAGCCGCTGGGACCGACCATGGAGAGCCAGACCATCCTGCCTACCGGGGTCCGCGAGGGTGAGTACTATCTCTGCCCGCGGCAGCGTCTCAAACCCTGCATCGTCGACCCGGCACCCTACGAGATGAATGGGCAGAAGATCCTGATGTCCTCCTTCAATGTGCCCATCCTGGTCAAGGGCGCTTTCAAGGGCGTGGTCGGCGCCGATCTGTCCCTGGCCTTCATCCAGGAACAGCTCAAGCAGGCCAATGCCGGACTCTACGACGGCGCCGGCAGCATGGCACTGGTCGCCAACCGCGGCACCCTGGTGGCCTATACCCGGGATCCCAAGGCACTTGGCGAGCCGGCCACACAGATTCTCGGCGACGCCGCCCAGGGCCTGGCGCAACTCGGCGACGGCGTGACCCGCCGCTTCGACAGCCAGCACGACCTCTACCAGGTGTATCTACCCCTGCGCCTGGGCAGCGATGCCACCACCTGGACACTGATCCTGCAGCTGCCCCGTGCCGCGGTGCTCAGCGACCTGCAGCTCCTGCAACAGGCCCTCGGCGAGCAACGCCGCACCGACATGATCGGCATGCTGCTGGTGGGCCTGCTGGTAGCCGGCGGCGGCCTGCTGCTGCTCTGGCTCATCAGCCTGCGTATCGCCCGACCCCTGCGGCAGATGGTGGCCATGCTCGACGACATCGCCAAGGGCGATGGGGACCTGACCCAGCGGCTGACGGTCAATCGCCGGGACGAACTTGGCGCCATCGCGACTGGCTTCAATGCCTTCCTCGGCTCCCTGCAGCACCTTATCGGTCAGCTGGTGCACTCGGTTGGCGACGTGAACGCGGCTGCCAGCCAGACCACCGACATCGCCCAACGCACCCGCGACGGCGTCCAGCGTCAGCTGCAGGAAATCGATCAGGTGGCCACCGCCATGCAGGAGATGACGGCTACCGCCCAGGACGTCGCCAGCAATGCCGGCCGCGCCGCTCAAGCCGCCACCCAGGCCGACAAGGCGGTCGGCGAAGGCCAGCGCGTGGTCCAGCAGAACGTTCGTGACTGCACCAGGCTGGCCGAGGAAATCGAGCGTGCCGTGACTCAGGTACGCTTGGTGGCGGACGACAGCGAGAATATCGGCTCCATCCTCACCACCATCAACGGTATCGCCGAACAGACCAACCTGCTGGCGCTCAACGCGGCCATCGAGGCGGCCCGGGCTGGCGAACAGGGCCGCGGCTTCGCCGTGGTGGCCGACGAGGTACGTACCCTGGCGCAAAAGACCCAAATCGCCACTGGAGAGATTCAGAGCATGATCCAGCGCTTGCAGAGCGGCACCCGCGATGCCGTGGCGCTGATGCAGGACAGTCATGCCCAGACCGACAATCAGGTGGAACAGACCCAGGCCGCCAGCCGGGCTCTGGAGGTCATTCTCGCGGCTGTCGGCGAGATCACCGAGATGAATCTGCAGATCGCCAGCGCGGCCGAGGAACAGAGCGCCGTGGCCGAGGACATCAACCGCAACGTGGTCAACATCGGCCAGGCGGCCAATGGCGTACACGACCAGGCGGATCAGGCTTCACGTGCCGGCGGTCATCTGAGCGAACTGGCCGAGCGACAGCACCAGTTGGCGGCGCGCTTCAAGGTCTGACTACAGCGGCGTCAAACACTCCGGCCCATCCACCTCGGGCCGGTTGACGATGTCCGCCAGCACCCGCTCGCGCAGCGGCATGCCGCCGGTCGCCAGCACTTCCTGCAGGGCCTCGGGAGAGCTTTCCGGATCCTGCCAGAGGGCACGGCCCGCCTCGTCGAGCAGAATGGGGCGGCGCAGCGGGCCGGCCGGCTGGGTGACCATGGCCACCGACAGCCAGAGCTGATCGCCGGCCGGATAGGCCTCCCAGAGCGCGGCGAACCAGGCCAGCGGCTCGCCATTGAGCATCCAGTAGGGTCGCTTGCGGTGGTTGCCGCGCCACTCATAGAAGCCATTGGCCGGCAGCAGGCAGCGCCGCAGGCGAAAGGCCTCGCGAAACATCGGCTGGGTAGCCAGGCTTTCAGCACGGGCATGGGTGGGGGTGCGGGAAAGATCGGTGAGCCAGGGGGGCGTCAGTCCCCAGCGGCCACTGTCGAGACGCTCGCCCTCCTCCGTGCGCCGCTGCAGCAGCACCTGCTGATGGGGGGAGATGTTCCAGCGCGGCGGATGCCGTTCAGGCAACCCCGGCAGCGCGGCGAATTCGGTGGGCCAGCGGAACAGGGCGTAGCGTCCGGACATGAAAACCTTTCAACAGATGAGGATGCCCTGCTCGGGGGAGGGATCCTCTCCCGGCAGGGGCGTGGCGGCATTGTACGCGGCGATCAGTGCCTGCGCGCGCTGGGCTTCCTCGTCCTCGACCAGCAGACCGAGCAGCCCCACCGCCGGCAGGTCACCGATGCCTCCGAGCAGATGGCGACCGGCGAGGAAACCACTGATGCCCTCGCTGGCGAGCACGGCCAGGAGCAGTTCGCCCTCGTGCAGCGACCCCGGCTCATAGATGCGGCGCATCAGTCATCCTCCCGCCGAACCTCGAGATTCCAGTCCTCGCCGTCGGTGTGCAGCCCGAAGCGGATCGGTCGGCAGCAGACTTCGCAGTCTTCGTAGTAGTCCTGATCACCGCCGCTGAGGTCGAGCACCACCTCGCCCGGTTCGCCGCAATAAGGGCAATCGTATTCCTGGCTTTCCAGCATCTGCCTGTACTCCTTGACCGCCAACCTGCCGCCCATCCGGCCCCTGGCGCTTGCATCTGGCGCCACGCCCACTACTATGGCCGCCGGAATTTCTACAAGAGAACACCATGGGCGAGTTCGAAGCCATTCGACCCTATAACGACGCGGAAGTCCCCGGGGTTCTGGCCCGCCTGATCGACGACGACCACTTCATCGGCATCCTTGCCGGCTACCGGTTCCCGCGCCTGTCCAAGGGACTCGGCTGGGTAGTGCGCCCCCTGCTGCGCACGCGCCTGCGCCAGGAACTGAGTGGTATCCAGAGCGTCGCGGCGCTGCAGGACAAGCTCGAACCCTATGTGGATCGCGCCATCGAGAAGGCCTCGGACGGCGTCACCTACTCGGGCATCGACCAGCTGCGCAGCGGCCGCGCCTACCTGTTCCTGGCCAACCACCGCGACATCGTGATGGACCCGGCCTTCGTCAACTATGCCGTCTACCACGCCGGTCTGCCAACGCCGCGCATCGCCATCGGCGACAACCTCCTGCAGAAGCCCTTCGTCAGCGACCTGATGCGGCTGAACAAGAGCTTCATCGTGCACCGCTCCATCAGCGGCCGGCGCGAAAAGCTGGCGGCGTACCAGAACCTGTCCGCCTACATCAATCATTCGATCCGCCAGGACGGCCAGTCCATCTGGATCGCCCAGGCCGAGGGCCGAGCCAAGGACGGCGACGACCGCACCGATTCGGCCATCCTCAAGATGTTCCACATGAGCTGCAAGGACGAGCCCTTCGCCGAACTGGTCAAGGCGCTCAACATCGTGCCGGTATCCATCAGCTACGAATTCGATCCCTGCGACCAGGCCAAGGCTCGCGAACTGCACATCCGCGCCACCACCGGCGGCTATACCAAGGCGCCGGGCGAGGATGACGTCAGCATCGCGCTGGGCATCACCGGCTACAAGGGGCGGGTGCACGTGGCCTTCGGCGAGCCGGTCAGTGGCGAGTTCGAGGATGCCAAGGCGTTGGCCCAGGAGATGGATCGGCAGATCCTCGGCAACTACCGGCTGTTTCCTGCCAGCTATCTGGCCTATGCCGCCTGGGATGGCCGCGATGCGGAGCTGGCCGTACCCGCCGTGGACGCCCTGTTTCCGGCCGAGGAGATCGAGGTCGCCCGTGCCGAGTGGGAAAGACGCCTGGCCGAATGCCCGGCGGACCACCGCGCCCAGCTGGTGCGCCAGTACGCCCAGCCGGTGCTGAACAAGTACCGCGTCCTGGCCGGTCTGGAATAGCCCACGCGCGCTCATGAAAAAGCCCGGCACGAGCCGGGCTTTTTTGTGGACGGTCGCGGCTCAGTGGCCGCTGAGCACCTGCACCACCGTCGGATCCTTGAACACCCGAGTCAGGGCATCGCTCAGGACATCGCTGACCAGCTTGGTGTTGGCCTCGGCATTGGGGGCCATGCCAAAGCGCTGGTTGAGGCTGGCACCATAGCGGCCCTTGTAGCCGCGCTGGCTGTTGCGCACCTCGACCTGGAAGGCCGCGGCGACGTCGGACGCGGTGACGTACAGCTCCTTGGGCGACTGGTAGTTCAGTTCGGCCAGGGTCAGGGTCAGCTGGGGCGCACCCGGGCCGGCATTGGGTGACGGGGTGAAGCCCATCTGGCGCACGGCCTTCTCGGCTTCCGCCTGCAGCTTGGGAATCACGTCCTGGGTCTGCACTACCACCACACTGGTGTCGGGATAGAGACCGCCGCGGGTGCCCAGGGTAAAGGAGGAACGCCCGTCGACCACCCGGACCGAGACCGGCTGGCCCTGGCCGACCGGGGCGATGGGCGCGGTGATCTGGGGTTGCGGACTCAATTGCTGGGGGCTGCTGGCACAACCGACCAGGGTCAGACCAGTGGCGGCGAGCAGGCCGAGCAACAGGCGATAGCGCATGCAGAGACTCCGGAAGAAAGGGACAGGGGGCAGTATACCCAGCCCCTCACCGGCGTCGATAGACCGGGCCTCCGGACAAAGAAACGCCGGCACGGGGCCGGCGTCGCTCAGACCAGGGGTTATGGCTTGGCGGCCAGCGGCGGCCGGGTCTGGCTGCGTTCCAGCCAGCCACCGCCGAGGGCCTTGTACAGGGTGACCTCGCTGTTGAGCTGGTTGAGTCGGTCGGTGATCAGCTGCTGCTGGGCGCTGTACAGCGAGCGCTGGGCGTCGAGTACCGTGAGGTAGTTGTCGATGCCCTGGCGATAGCGCAGGTTGGCCAGGTCGTAGTACTCCTGGCTGGCCTGCACCAGGTCCTGCTGGGCCTGCAGCTGGTCGTCGTAGGTGCCCTTCGCCGCCAGGGCATCGGCCACTTCGCGGAAGGCGGTCTGGATCGCCTTCTCGTAGGTGGCGACGTTGATGTCCTTCTGGATCTTGGCCGCATCCAGGCTGGCCTTGAGGCTGCCGGCGGTAAAGATCGGGATGTTGATGCTCGGCGAGAAGGTCCAGTAGCCGGAGCCGGCGTCGAACAGGCCATTGAGATCCCGGCTGGCCGTGCCGCCCTGGGCGGTCAGGCTGATGCGCGGGAAGAAGGCCGCCCGGGCCGCGCCGATGTTGGCATTGGCGGCGCGCAGTTGCAGCTCGGACTGGAGGATGTCCGGACGCTTCTGCAAGAGATCCGACGGCAGGTTGGCCGGCAGGTCGGCGAGCAGGTCCTTGCCATCCAGGCCCTTGCCTTGTGGCAGGTCCGCCGGGATCGAGGTGCCCAGCAGCAGAGTCAGGGCGTTGCGATCCTGAGCCACCTGGCGGGTGTACTGCGCCAGATTCGCCCGCGCTCCTTCCAGGGCGGTACGCGCCTGACGCAGGTCCAGGCCGCTGGCCACGCCGTTCTCGACGGTCTGCCGGGTCAGGTCGTAGGAGCGCTGGTAGGCGGCGAGGGTCTCGCGGGTCACCTGCAGCATGCGCTGGTCGGTGAGCCAGGCGTAGTAGGCATTGGCCACTTCGGACACCAGCGAGATCTGGGTGCTGCGGCGCCCTTCGCTGGTGGCGAAGTAGTTGAGCAGCGCCTGCTCGCTGAGGCTGCGCAGGCGGCCGAACAGGTCCAGCTCATAGGAGGTGAAGCCCAGGGTCACGCTGTACTGGCTGCTGATGCTGCCACCCCCCCCGCCGCCCGCGCCGTTGGCACTGTTGCCGGCGAGCAGTTCGCGGATGGCGGAGACCTGGCTTAGGTCTTCCGGCTGACGGGAACGGGTACCGGTGCCGCTGACACCGATATCGGGAAACAGCTCGGCACGCTGCACGCGGTACTGCGCCTGGTACAGCCGCACGTTCAGGGCGGCCTGGCGCAGGTCGCGGTTGTTGTCCAGCGACAGCTGGATCAGCCGCTGCAGCGCCGGGTCGCGATAGAAATCGCGCCAGCCGATGTCCGCCGCCTGCTGGTCGCGATTGACCGTGAGGGCATCGTAGGCCTGGCCGTGGGGCCAGGCATTCTCCACTGGTGCATTGGGCCGCTGGTAATCGGGGATCAGGCTGCAGCCGGAGACGGCCAGCATGCCCACCACCACTGCCAAGACAGACTTCTTCATATCAGTGTCCTTCCTTGCCATGGGCTTCCTGGTCCTTGCTGGCCTTGTCCTTGAACAGGCTGCTGACCACCACGTAGAACATGGGAATCCAGAAGATCGCCAGGACCGTGGCGGTGAGCATGCCGCCGATCACGCCGGTACCGACTGCGTGCTGGCTGCCGGAGCTGGCGCCCGAGGAGATCGCCAGGGGCACCACGCCCAGGATGAAGGCCATGGAGGTCATGATGATGGGCCGCAGGCGCATGCGCGAGGCTTCCACCGCCGCATCGACGATGTTCTTGCCGCCCTCGTGCAGCTCCTTGGCGAATTCCACGATCAGGATGGCGTTCTTCGCCGCCAGGCCAATGGTCGTCAACAGACCGACCTGGAAGAAGACGTCGTTGGCCAGGCCACGGAAGTAGGTAGCCAGCAAGGCCCCCACCACCCCCAGCGGCACCACCAGGATGACCGCGATCGGGATCGACCAGCTCTCGTACAGCGCCGCGAGGCAAAGGAACACCACCAGCAGCGACAGCGCATAGAGCGCCGGCGCCTGGGAGCCGGACAGCCGTTCCTCGTAGGACAGACCGGTCCAGGCGATGCCCACGCCCTGCGGCAGGTCCTTGGCCATGCGCTCGATCTCGGCCATGGCGTCACCGGTGCTGTAGCCAGGCGCGGCGGAACCGAGGATCTCCAGCGAGGAGATGCCGTTGTAGCGCTCCAGCTTGGGCGACCCGTAGATCCATTCGCCGCGGGCGAAGGCCGACACCGGCACCATCTCACCTGAGCCGTTGCGCACGTACCACTTGTTGAAGTCCTCGGGGTTCATCCGCGCGCTGGCTTCGCCCTGCAGGTACACCTTCTTCACCCGACCGCGGTCGATGAAGTCGTTGACGTAGCTGGAGGCCCAGCCGATGGACAGGGTCTGGTTGACGTCGCTCTGCGACAGGCCCAGGGCCCGCACCTTCTCGTCGTCGACGATGAGCTTGAATTGCGGCTCGTCGTTGAGGCCGTTGGGACGGGTCTGCATCAGCTTGGAATTCTGCGCGGCCATGCCGAGCAGCTGGTTACGGGCGGCCATGAGCGCCTCGTGACCGATGCCGCCCTGGTCCTGCAGATAGAAGTCGAAGCCGGTGGCGTTACCCAGCTCCAGTACCGCCGGCGGCACGATGGCGTAGACGATGGCGTCCTTGATGCCCGACAGGTAGCCCATGGCCCGACCGGCCACGGCGCTGGCACCGTCGCGCGCATCCGGGCGCTCTTCCCAGGGCTTGAGCTGGATGAAGGCCAGACCCGAACTCTGGCCGCGACCCGCGAAGTTGAAGCCGTTGACGGTGAACATCGAGCTGACCGCGCTCGAGTCGTTCTTCATCATCATCTCGCGCATGGTGTCGAGCACCTTTTGCGTCCGCTCGGCAGTGGAGCCCGGCGGCGTGGTGACCTGGGCGAAGATCACGCCCTGGTCCTCTTCCGGCAGGAAGGACGACTGGATACGGGTGAACAGGAACACCATGACGCCGACGATCAGCACATAGAGCAGCAGGAAGGGCACCTTGTGGCGGATCACGGCGGCCACGCTGCGCTCGTAACGGTGCTGACCGTTTTCGAACTTGCGGTTGAACCAGCCGAAGAAACCGCGCTTCTCGTGGTGCCCCTGCTTGACCGGCTTGAGCAGGGTGGCGCACAGCGCCGGCGTCAGGATCAGGGCCACCAGCACCGACAGCACCATCGAGGAGACGATGGTGATGGAGAACTGGCGATAGATCACCCCGGTGGAGCCACCAAAGAAGGCCATGGGCACGAACACCGCCGACAGCACCATGGCGATACCCACCAGGGCGCCTTGGATCTGGCCCATGGACTTGCGCGTCGCCTCCTTGGGCGAAAGGCCCTCCTCGGCCATCACCCGCTCGACGTTTTCCACCACCACGATGGCGTCGTCCACCAGCAAGCCGATGGCGAGCACCATGCCGAACATGGTCAGGATGTTGATGGTGAAACCGGCGGCCAGCAGCACCGCGAAGGTGCCCAACAGGACCACGGGCACGGCGATGGTGGGAATCAGGGTGGCCCGGAAGTTCTGCAGGAACAGGAACATCACCAGGAACACCAGCAGGATCGCCTCGCCCAGGGTCTTGACCACCTCGTGGATGGAGGCGGTCACCACTGGGGTGGTGTCATAGGGATAGACCACTTCCATGCCCGGGGGCATGAACGGCTTGAGACGGTCGATGGTGGCGTGGACCGCCTTGGCGGTGTCCAGGGCGTTGGCCCCGGTGGCCAGACGCAGGGCCATGCCGGACGCCGGCTTGCCGTCGAACTGGGCATCGATGGAGTAGTTCTCGCCGCCCAGTTCCACCCGCGCCACATCGCGCAGCCGGACCTGGGCCCCGCTCTGGTCCACCTTGAGGAAGATCTTGCCGAATTCCTCGACGCTGGTCAGACGGGTCTTGCCGATGATAGTGGCGTTGAGCTGCTGTCCCGGCACCGCCGGCAGGCCACCGAGCTGACCGGAGGCGATCTGCACGTTCTGGCTCTGGATGGCGGCGCTGACATCGACCGGGGTGAGCTGGTACTTCACCAGCTTCTGCGGATCGAGCCAGATGCGCATGGCGTACTGGGCGCCAAACACCTGGAAGTCACCGACACCGGTGGTCCGGGCGATGGGATCACGCATGTTGGAGACGATGTAGTTGGACAGGTCTTCCTTGGTCAGGGAGCCATCCATGGACACCAGGCCCACCACCATCATGAAGTTGCGCTGGTACTTGGCGACGCGCATGCCCTGCTGCTGGACTTCCTGCGGCAGGAGCGGCGTCGCCAGCTGCAGCTTGTTCTGCACCTGGACCTGCGCGATATCGGGGTTGGTGCCCTGGTTGAAGGTCACGATGATGGTCATGCTGCCGTCGGAGTTGGACTCCGAGGAGATGTACCTGAGGTTGTCGATCCCGTTCATCTGCTGTTCGATGACCTGGACCACGGTGTCCTGCACCGTCTGCGCCGAGGCGCCCGGATAGGACACCTGGATCGAGACCGCCGGTGCGGCGATGTTCGGGTACTGGTTGATCGGCAGATTGAGGATCGACAGGATGCCGGCGAGCATGATCACCAGGGCGATTACCCAGGCGAAAATGGGCCGGTCGATGAAGAACTTGGACATCGGGCGCTCCCCTTACTGACCCTGACCCGCCGGCTTCTGCTCGGCGGAGGCGATGTTGCTCGCCGGCTTGGCGGTGACGGTGGCACCCGGTTTGATCTTTTGCAGGCCCTCGGTGATGACCTTGTCACCGGCCTTGAGGCCATCGGTGACCAGCCAGTCGGAACCGACGGTACGCTCGGTCTTGAGTACTCGTTGCTCGACCTTGCCCTCGCCGTTGACCACCATGGCGGTGGGCTGGCCCTTGAGGTTGCGGGTCACGCCCTGTTGCGGTACCAGCAGGGCGTTCTGGCGCACTCCGGACTGCAGCTGGGCACGCACGAACATGCCGGGCAGCAGCAGCTTGTCGGGGTTGGGGAATTCGGCGCGGATGGTCACCGAGCCGGTGCCCTGATCCACCGACACCTCGGCGAACTTGAGCTTGCCGGGACGGCTATAGGCGCTACCGTCCTCCAGCATCAGCTTGACCTCGGCGGCGTTCTCGCCCTGCACCTTCTGCAGCTGACCGCTGTCCAGCTCGCGACGCAGGCGCAAGAGGTCGGTGGCGGACTGGGTCACGTCGACATAGATGGGGTCCAGCTGGGTGATGCTGGTCAGGGCGGTGGTCTGGTCGGCGGTGACCAGGGCGCCTTCGGTCATCATCGAGCGACCGATGCGGCCGGAGATGGGCGCGGCGACCTTGGTGTAGGCCAGGTTGATCTCAGCGTTGCGCAGGGCGGCCCTGGCCGATTCCACCTGGGCTTCGTTCTGCCGCTGCATGGACAGCGCATCGTCGGCTTCCTGCTTGCTGATCGCCTGCTCCTTGACCAGGGCGCCATAGCGCTGGGCCTTGAGCCGGTTGGAGGCGAGCGTGGCCTGCGCCTGGGCCAGGGAGGCCTTGGCGGAATTGACATTGGCCTCGTAGGTGCGCGGATCGATCTGATAGAGCTGGGTGCCGGCCTTCACGTCGGCGCCTTCGGTGAAATAGCGCTTGAGCAGGATGCCGCTCACCTGGGGACGGACCTCGGCGATGCGGAAGGCGGCGGTACGCCCGGGAAGTTCATCGGTCAGGGTCACGGTGCGAGGTTCCATCGTCACCACCCCGACTTCCGCGGGCTTCTGCTGCTGTTGCTGCTGGTCCTTGTTGTCCTGCTTGCCGCAGGCACCCAGGGCCAAGGCTACGGCCAGCAGGGCGGGAGCGAAAAAGGCATGCGCCGGCTTGATCTGCATATCAAAAGTCCTTGAAAGCTGGGAAATGAGCATGCGCAGCGCGCCTTGTGGATCCGCACCGGCTCGAGCATAGGAATTATTATCAGACAAATATACTTACGTTCACGACTGTTTGTAAATAACCCAAGTGCCATGCTCGGGTATCTCGCCGGATGCTCCGACGCTCGTGAAAAAGGCCATGCTGACAAAACCGGGCCCGTGCGACGACCTCGGTAGCAGACCATGAGGCAGGAGCCGAGTTCTGCCGGGAAATTTCCCTGGCGTCCACTCCATCGCCAAAAACGACCAGCCACAAAAATGCCGGACGAATCCGGCATTTTTGGTTACAACCTGAGGGCGTCCCGTTACTGGCGCACGCCTTCGAAGGACAGCATGAATTCCACTTCCTGGGACTTGGGACCAAGGTCCTTCTGGATGTTGAAATCCTTGAGCTTGAGGGTGGTGGTGCCCTCGAAGCCGGCGCGGTAGCCACCCCACGGGTCCTTGCCCTCGCCCATGAAGTGGGCCTTGATGGTGACCGGCTTGGTCACGCCGTTCAGGGTCAGGTTGCCGGTGACGTCGGCGGTGCCGTCGCCGGTGGGGGTGACCTTGGTGGATTCGAAGCTGGCCTGGGGATGGGCGGCGACGTTGAGGAAGTCGGCGCTGCGCAGGTGCTTGTCACGCTCGGCGTGGTTGGTGTCGACGCTGTCGGTGTTGATGGTCACCTTGACCTTGTCGGCGGAGGGATCCTTGGCATCGAAGCTGAAGTTGCCGTCGAAGTCCTTGAAGGTGCCGTACAGCCAGCTGTAGCCCAGGTGCTGGATACGGAACTGGATGAAGGCGTGCTGGCCCTGCTTGTCGATCTTGTAATCGGCGGCCATGGCCTGGCCAGCGCCCAGCAGAGCGGTACCCAGGGCCAGGGCGGCAACGGTTTTCTTCAGCATTGGATGGAGCTCCATGTGGTGGTGGGAAAGGCGATCAGTGCGGGGTATGGACCCGGCCGAGCATGCGGACCAGGGTGCCGTCGCGGTCGACGAAGTGGTGCTTGAGGGCGGCCACCACGTGCAGGCCGGCCAGGACGATCAGCGTCCAGGCGAACCAGAGATGGATCTTGCCAGCGGTGTCGGCCTGCTCCGGCAGACCACTCAGAGTCGCCGGGACCTTGAACCAGCCAAAGACATCGATGGCCACGCCATCGGCGGTGGAAATCAGGTAGCCGGCCACCATCACGGTGAGCATCAGTCCATAGAGCAGGAAGTGCCCGGCACCCGCGGCGCGGCGCACCAGGGGGCTGCCTTCCACCGGCGGCGGCGGGCTGACCAGGCGCCAGAGCAGGCGCAGCACCAGGGCGATCAGCAAGAGGATGCCGGCGCTCTTATGCAGCTCGGGGGCGGTGTGGTACCAGGTGTCGTAGTAGTCCAGGGTCCGCATCCACAGACCGGAGGCGAACATGGCGATGATCGCCAGGGCCATGACCCAATGCAGAACCAGACTTACCAGACCGTAGCGAAGGCCGTCGTTGCGCCAGTGCATCGCTTTTCTCTCCTGAAAAAGCTTTGCCTAAGCCTAGCCGCAAACGTATCGATGGAAAGCGGAAAAAGTGTCGAATCAATATCGAAGGATTCGATGGATCGGAGGGCGCGCGAGCGCCTCGTCCGGTCCGGCCCAGACGCTGCGCAGCGGCAGCGTCCGGGCTCAGGTCGCGATCAGAACGACCAGTGGAACAGCTTCCAGAAGAAGCCGTGCTCGCCACTGGCCTTGGCCGGCGCGGCGTCGCCGGCCTTGGGCGCGGCGGCCGGTTGGGCGGCGGTCTTGGCACTGGCCACGACCGGCACCACGGCCTTGCCGGCCTTGAGGTCGCGGACCTGGCCGGCGGCGCGCTGACCGCTGGCCAGGGCGCCTTCCAGGGTGCCCGGATGCAGCGGGTCGGTGTGCTCGCCAGCGAAGATCACCCGGCCGGCCGGCTTTTCCCACAGCCGCCAGTAGCGAGTGATCTGGCCCGGACCATAGGCCAGATAGGCGCCGCCCAGGCCCGGATCGCGGCTGTAGCGACGGACTTCGTAGCCGGAGAAGGCCCCGCGCGCCTTGGGATAGAAGGCATGGAAGCGGATCAGCACCTGGTCGACCATCTGCTTGTCGCCAAAGGCCTGCACCAGGCGTGCGCTGTCACCGGCCAGGTTGACCAGCACATTGGCGCCGCCCTTCACGTCCGGCTCCACCCACAGCATGCCCAGGCCCTGGTCGCTGTAGATTTCGCCGCTCATGCGCGACTTGCTGTCCCACACCGGGGTCTTGAACTTAAGCAGGATCTGGTCGCGCCAGCCATAGGTGGTGCCCTTGATCGCCGCCTGCTGGGTAGCATCCAGCGCCGGCGTCATCTGCACCTGGCCAAGGGCGCGCAGCGGCACCGCCATCACCACATAGTCGGCCTTGTAGCCGGTGGTACCGGCCTTGACCACGACGCCGTCCTTGTCCTGGACGATGCTGGAGACCTTATTGTCAGTCTTGATCGTCTTGATCTGCTTGACGAAGGCCTGGGCCAGCACCTCGCTGCCACCGGGCAGACGGGAGGCGCGGAGGTCCTTGTCGTCGACGCCGCGATAGACGCGGGTCTGCTGGGCCAGATAGAGCAGCGACAGACGCGAGGGCTCGTCGTAGCGGACGCGGATGCGCTGGTTGATCAGCTGGCGCGCCACTGGCGGCAGGTTCTGCTTGTCCAGCCAGGTGGCGGCGTTGATCTGGTCGAGGGCGTGCAGGGTCGGGGTGGCGGTCGGCTGCAGCGGATCGCTGATGGCGGCGGCCAGATCGTCCAGGGACTTGTCGACGCGCTTCAGGGCATCGGCCACGGCCGGCATCTTCTGCGCCAGGTCGTCCTGGGAATAGTACTGGCCTTCGATCAGGTAGCCCGGGGTGCGCACGAAGGACGGCGCGTCCACGGTCTTGAGCTTGAAGGTATCCAGGTAGTGGTTGAGCAGCGGCTGGGCCTTGGTGTCGCCGATCCACTCGCTGGAGGCGAGACCGGAGCGGCCACCAACCCGCGGGCCGGCTTCCAGCAGGGTCACGTTCCAACCCGCCTGCTGCAGTTCATAGGCCGAGGCCAGCCCGGCCATGCCGGCGCCGACCACGATCACCGAGGGACCACTGGGCGCGACGGGCGCAGCGGCGGCCTTTTCCGGCGCCTTGTGCGTCTCCTTATGCGCCTTCTCGGCGGCGCCTGCGCTCAGGCTGGTAGCGAATACGCCGGCTGCCAAGCAGACGGTAAAACCTGTCCAACGCGACGACATCTTTTCTAGACTCCTGGGACCGGGGAACAGCGGTGGCGCAGCATACGCCAGCGGCCACGGGGCCACTAGCTGCCGCCACGACCGGCAATCGGCCCGCGCCTTGCTCCCGTCGCGCGCCCTGGCTTAGGCTTGCGCCCCCTTTTTATCGCCGGGCCCGCCGCCAGGAGACCGCCAATGACCAATCACGACTGGATGCGCCGTGACCTGGAGGTGCTCTGGCACCCCTGCACCCAGATGAAGGATCACGAGCAGCTGCCGGTGATCCCGATCCGCCGCGGCGAAGGTGTCTGGCTGGAGGACTTCGACGGCAACCGCTACCTGGATGCCGTCAGCTCCTGGTGGGTCAACGTCTTCGGCCACGCCAACCCGCGCATCAACGAACGCATCAAGGCCCAGGTCGACCAGCTGGAGCACGTCATCCTCGCCGGCTTCAGCCATCAGCCGGTGATCGAGCTGTCCGAGCGCCTGGTCGCCCTGACCCCGGCCGGTCTCGACCGGGTGTTCTATGCCGACAACGGCTCCTCGTGCATCGAGGTGGCGCTGAAGATGAGCTATCACTACTGGCGCAACGTGGGGCAGCCGGAAAAGCGCCGCTTCGTCACCCTGACCAACAGCTACCACGGCGAGACGGTGGCAGCCATGTCGGTGGGTGACGTGGCGCTGTTCACCGAGACCTACCAGGGCCTGTTGCTCGACACCCTCAAGGTGCCGAGCCCGGACTGCTACCTGCGTCCCGAGGGCATGGGCTGGGAAGAGCATTCACGGCAGATGTTCGCGCACATGGAGCGCACCCTGGCCGAGCACCACGCCAGTGTCGCCGCGGTCATCGTCGAGCCGCTGATCCAGGGCGCCACCGGCATGCGCATGTACCACCCGGTCTATCTGCGCCTCTTGCGCGAGGCCTGCGACCGCTATGGCGTGCACCTGATCCATGACGAGATCGCCGTGGGCTTCGGCCGCACCGGTACGATGTTCGCCTGCGAACAGGCTGGCATCCGTCCGGACTTCCTCTGCCTGTCCAAGGCCCTCACCGGCGGCTACCTGCCGCTGGCCGCCTGCCTGACCACCGACGCCGTCTACCAGGCCTTCTACGACGACTACGACACCCTGCGCGCCTTCCTGCACTCGCACAGCTACACTGGCAATCCGCTGGCCTGCGCCGCCGCCCTGGCGACCCTGGACATCTTCGAACAGGACGACGTCATCGAAGCCAACAAGCCGCTGGCGCGGCGCATGGCCGAGGCCACGGCCCACCTGGTCGATCATCCCCACGTTGGCGAAGTGCGCCAGACCGGCATGGCCCTGGCCATCGAGATGACCGCCGACAAGGCCCGCCGCACGCCCTACCCCTGGCAGGAAAGACGCGGCCTTGCGGTCTATCAGCACGCCCTCTTCCGCGGCGCCCTGTTACGGCCGCTGGGCAACGTGGTCTACTTCCTGCCGCCCTATGTCATCACCCCCGAGCAGATCGATTTCCTCGCCGAGGTAGCGACCCAGGGCATCGACCTCGCCACCCGTACCTCGGTCAGTGTCGCCCTGAGCGACCTGCACCCCAACCACCGCGATCCCGGCTGATCTGGAGTCCGCCATGCGTCTCACCCGCTGCCACCTCGACCTGCCCCTGGCCCTCGGCCGCCTGGACCTGCCCGAGGCCCAGGCCCACTACCTGGGCCGCGTGCTGCGCCTGGCGCCGGGGGATGCCGTGCAACTGTTCGACGGCAGCGGCCAGGAGTACCTCGGCCAGGTCGTCGAGGTGGGCAAGAAGACCCTCAGCGTCGAACTCACCGAAGCGCTGCCCGGCCAGCCGGATTCGCCCCTGCAGATCCACCTCGGCCAGGGCCTGTCCCGCGGCGAGCGCATGGACTGGGCGATCCAGAAGGCCACCGAACTGGGCGTGGCCGAGATCACCCCGCTGGTCAGCGAACGCTGCGAGGTGCGCCTCAAGGACGAACGCGCCGACAAGCGCCTGCAGCACTGGCGCCAGGTGGCCATCAGCGCCTGTGAACAGTGTGGTCGCTCCAGCGTGCCCCTGATCCATCCGCCGCAACTGCTGGCTGACTGGCAGGCCGGGCTGGACGCCGATCTCAAGCTGGTCTTGCACCCGGTTGCCGAGCCGCTGGAGAGCCATGCCCGCCCCGCCCGTCTGGCGCTATTGATCGGCCCCGAAGGCGGCCTGAGCGATGCCGAAGTCACGGCCGCCCGCGCTGCCGGTTTCCAGCCGGCGCGCCTGGGCCCGCGGGTGCTGCGCACCGAGACCGCCCCGGTGGTGGCCCTGAGCGTCGCCCAGCAACTCTGGGGTGATTTCCAAACCCCCTGACCGGCCTGACGGGCCGCTGCGGCGGCCTGCCCCCTTTCCTACGGATAGTTCTTGGAGCCCTGGATGACCCTGCCCTCTCGCCCCTACGCCGCCTTCCTGTTCGACATGGACGGCACCCTGCTCACCAGCGTGGCCTCCGCCGAACGTGCCTGGAGCACCTGGGCACGCGGCCACGGCCTCGACCCGGCGGACGTCCTGGCAGTCATGCACGGCGTGCGCGCGGTGGAGACGGTGAAGCGCTTCGCGCCCGCCGGCGCCGACATCGAGGCCGAGACCCGCGCCATCACCGAACTGGAGATCGCCGATGTCGCCGACATCCAGGAAATCCCTGGTGCCGCGGCCTTTCTTGCCAGCCTGCCAGCCGGCAGCTGGGCCCTGGTCACCTCGGCATCACGCCGCCTGGCCGAAGTCCGGCTCGCCGCCGCGGGCATGGCCCTGCCGCCGGTGATGATCTGTTCCGAAGACGTCACCCAGGGCAAACCGGCGCCCGACTGTTTCCTGGCCGGGGCGCGCAAGCTGGGGGTGGAAATCGGTGATTGCCTGGTGTTCGAGGATGCCCATGCCGGCTTCGCCGCCGCCAAGGCGGCCGGCGCCGATGCGGTGGCCATCACCGCCACCCATCGCGAGCCACTGGAGCTGGGCCTGCCGACCCTGGCGGATTACCGCAGAGTCACTGTCAGCCCGGATGAAAACGGCGGGATGCGCCTTACCCGGCAGGACTAGAACACGCCAGCAGCGGCCAGCCGCTCTTCCACCCCGATCAGATCGGGGATACGCGCCGTGCCGCCTTCGTAGGCCACGGCGCCCAACTCCAGGGCTGCCAGGGGCACCTTGGCGGCGTCCAGTTCCGGGGTGATGCGCAGGGAGCGCGGAATGCTCCGAATCAGCAGGGCGAGGAAACGTACCCGGTCGCGCCCCCCCAGGGCGTTGAGGATGGCTACCCGTGCGTGGCGGTCGCCATCGAATTGCGCAGCACTGCCACTGGACAATGCCTCGAAGCTGATCAGCGGCAGACGCAGATCACGCCAGGCCACCTGACCCAGGCACCACTCCGGCTGCACCGGCAAGGGGCGAATCTCGCGGCATGGCACCAGTTCGGCCACCGCCGCATTGGGCAGCAGCAGGGTGCGATCGGCCAGGGTCAGCAGCAGACCGGTCAGGTGTTCGGCGCCGGGTGTGGTGGTCGACATCGGGAATTCCTTTAGCTTCGCTGCTCGGCCAGGCGAGCCACCAGGGCTTCGGCCAGGCCACGGGGATCGGCGGTAAAGGTCGCAAGACCCGATTCGCGCAGGCTTTCCGGCATGCTCGGGGCGATGCAGGTGCTCGCCGATTGCGTCCAGAGGGTGCCACCGCGACGCCGTACATAGGGCGCGGACGCGGTACCGTCGTTACCCATGCCGCTGAAGACGATGACGCCGCAGCGCGTACCGAAGTGTTGCGCCAGGTTGAGCATCATCTGGCTGATCGACGGCGTATAGGGCTCGGGCCAGGCACGCTCGACGATGTCCAGGGCGCTGTTGGCGCGGAAGGTGAGCTCCTGCTGGGTCGGCACCACCACCACCTCGCCGCAGCGCACCGGCTCCCCCGGACGCACGTTCTGGATGTGCCACTGACTGTGGCGGCCCACCGCGCGCAGCAGGTTGGCGGCAAAGCCGTCGCCGATGTGCTGGGCATAGAGGAAGCCAACCGGCAGACCGCCGGGCAGGGCATCGAGAAAGGCCTTCACCGCCGCCGGACCACCCAGGGACGCCGCCAGCAACCAGACCTCAGGTGCGGGATCGCCCGCCGGCAGCGGCAAGTTGGCCAGGGGCTCGGGCAGGGCCAGGCGCGGGGGTCGCGGCTGATCCTGCAGCAGCGTCTCCAACGCCGGGCCGACCGCGGCCACCGGATCGCCGATCAGACGCTTGAGCTTGCCGATCAGGCGCTTTTCCCATTGGGCGAAGGGATCGGTGAAGCGCTCGGGCGCCTGGCCTTCGCCGAACAGGATGGGCACCTCGGCGCCATCCAGCAGCGCGTCCACCAGTGACGACTCCTCCGTCTGGCTGAGGTCGATCAGCCACAGATCGGTCGCGACCGTGGCCCAGGTCGCTTCGTCGAAGCGCTCCGGATCGCTGTTGAGGACGACGTGATAACCATTGTCGGCCAGCACCTGCTGCAGCACATGGCGCTGCAGCGGACTGTCAGCCAGGATGGCGACGCGGGCATTGTGTGTTTCAGTCATGATCCCCGACCAACCGATGGATATGGGCCAGGAGTTCGCTTTCCTGATAGGGCTTGCCCAGGTATTCGTTCACGCCCAGGCTCAGGGCCCGGTCGCGGTGCTTTTCCCCGGTACGGGAGGTGATCATCACGATGGGCAGATCCTTGAGGTTCGCGTCGTGGCGGACCAGGGTCGCCACCTCGAAGCCGTCCATGCGAGGCATCTCGATGTCCAGCAGGAGGATGTCCGGCTGGCGCTCCTGTAGCTGGGCGATGGCGTCCACCCCGTCCTTGGCGGTGAAGACCTCCATGCCATGGCGTTCCAGCAGGCGGCTGGTGACCTTGCGCACGGTGATCGAATCGTCCACCACCATGACCAGGGGCGGCCGGGCGTTCTCCGGCAGGATCGCCGGGGTCGGACTCGGGCGCGGCAGGTCTTCACCGGACAGGCGCCGACTACGGATCATGGCCAGCAGGTCGAGAATCACTACCACGCGGCCGTCACCCAGCAGGGTGGCGCCGGACAGGCCGGGTACCCCGGCGAACTGCGGCCCGAGGCTCTTCACCACGATTTCGCGCGAGCCGGCCACCGCATCCACCTGCACGGCCACGGCGTATTCCGCGGCACGCACCAGCACCACCGGTAGCGGCAGGCTCTGGCCGCTCAGCTTGGGCTGCTGGCCATTGCCGAGCAGATGGCCGAGATAGCGCAGGTCATAATGCTGGCCGCCGTATTCGAAGGTCCCTGCCCCCGGGCGGTAATAGCGCTCGAGGTCGGCCGCGGTCACCCGCACGATGCCCTCGATGGTGTTGAGTGGCACGGCGTAGAGGTCGTCGCCGGCGTGCACCATGAGCGCCCGGTTCACCGACACGGTGAATGGCAGGCGAATGGTGAAGCGCGTTCCCGCCCCCGGCACGCTATGGATGTCCATGCTGCCGCCGAGCTGCTTCACCTCCTGGTGCACCACGTCCATGCCCACGCCGCGCCCGGAAATCTGGGTCACGGTCGGCGCCGTGGAGAAACCGGATTCGAGGATGAACTGCAGCACTTCCGTCTCGGAGAGTTCCGCGTCTTCCGTCATCAGGCCGCGTTCGATGGCCTTGCGACGAACCGCATCCAGGTCGATGCCACGACCGTCGTCCGCCAGGGTCAGGATGATGTCGCCGCCTTCGCGACGCAGATCCAGACTGATGACGCCCTCGGCCGGCTTGCCGGCGCGCTGGCGCCCGGCGGCGTCCTCGACGCCATGGTCGATGGCGTTGCGCAGCATGTGCTCCAGCGGCGGAATGATCCGCTCCAGCACCGTGCGGTCCAGCTCGCCTTCGGCGTTGTCGACCCTGAGTTCGACCGGCTTGTCCAGCTCGCCGCTGACCTGGCGGACCACCCGGTGCAGGCGCGGCACCATGCGCTCGAAGGGCACCATGCGCGTCTGCATGAGGCTTTCCTGCAGCTCGGTGTTGACCCGCGCCTGCTGCAGCAGCAGGGTTTCGGCGTCTCTGTTGCGCTGGCCCAGGGTGTTCTTCAGGTCCAGCAGGTCGGAAGCCGACTCGAACAGCGCCCGGGACAGCTGCTGCAGCTGGGAATAGCGGTCCAGCTCCAGGGGATCGAAATCTTCGTAGCCGGCGCGATCCACGTCCTCATGGTGACGGCTGATGATCTGTGCCTGGGTCTCGGTATCCAGCCGGCGCAGCTGATCGCGCACCCGCTCGATGGTGGCTTCCATCTCACCCAGGGTGGTGCCGATGTCATTGACCTGCTGCTCGACGCGGCCGCGGAAGATCGAGGTCTCGCCGGCCAGGTTGACCAGCTGTTCCAGCAACGCGGCCGGCACCCGCACCAGCTCCTGGGAGGAACGCCGCTGCGCCGCCTGCTGGCGGACCTGCTGCAGGCGCTGGACGAAAGGCAGCGGGGCAACGGCTGCCGCAGGCGCCGCGTCCGCCACCATGACTGGCGCCACCGCCGCGTTTTCCGCCGGCAGTTCTACCTCGCCCTCGGCACCGGTGCTGGCGGATTCCGCACGGGTGGCGCTGTCCGTCTCCAGCGGGAGGTCCTCAAGCCCCTGGATGTCCTGTTCGGTCTGGACGGCCGCTTCCTGTGTCTCTGGCGCGGTTGGTTGAGCCGGCGCGGGCAGCGACAACTGGGCCACCGCGACTTGCAGCTCGTCGACCCCCTGGGTCGCCAGGTCATGGACGCGCTCGCGATCGCCCTCACCCAGTCCTACCGCCAGCGACCTCAATTCGGCCAGCTGCTGCTCCAGGGCGTGGGCTTGCTCACCCAGCCCATGGAGACCGGCCAGGCGCGCGCCGCCCTTGAGGGTGTGCAGGCAGCGCAGCAATTCGTCTACCGCCGCCTCGGGTGCGGCCGGCCAGCGGGCCAGCGCTTCATCCATGCTGGCCAACAGGTCCTGGGCTTCCTCGATGAAGATCTCGAGGATTTCCGCGTCGGTATCTTCATCGAAGATCGGCGCGGGCGTCACCAGAGCGGTCGGGGTTTCACCTGCCGCCTGCGACTCTCCGCGGTAGTCACGCAGGGCCTCGACAAGGTCCTCGGCTGCCGCCGGGGACTGCCCCTGGGCCAGGGTTTCGAGTTGCTGGTGCAGTCGGTCGTGGCAGCGGTGCAGCAGACCGCCCAGCTCGGCACCTGGCTTGATTCGCCCTCGCGCCAATCCCTCATAGAAGGCTTCCAGGCCATGGGCGAGATCGCCGATGGCATCCACCTCAGCCAGGCGAGCCCCACCCTTCAAGGTGTGCAGGTCGCGCAACAGGGATTCCAGTTCCAGGCTGTTGCGCGGCTCGGATTCCCAGGTACGTAACGAGGTCGCCATGCTGTCGAGCAGGTCGCGACTTTCTTCGATATAGATGGCCAGCAACTCGGCGTCCGGACCTTCGTCCATGCCTGGCGCGACGGCCTCGGGCATCGACACCGCGGCCTGGGACTCGTCGTCTGGCGTGGCATCCGCTGCCGGCTCGCCCAATTCGGCGGCGAGATCAGGCTCGCCCAGAAGGCGCTCCGACTCGGTTTCGGTCGTTTCTGCCAGGTCATCGAGATGCCCCATGCGGATGCGCTGGAGGCGTTCGACTTGATCGGCATGCTCACTGATCGGCTCACCCGCCGCCAGCTCTTCCAGTTGCGCGGCCAGGCAGCCATGGGCGTCACGCAGAGGCGCGGCCAGTTCGGCACCGCCAGCGAGACGACCGTCGAGCAGGCCTTCGTAGATGGCGTCCAGTTCCGTGGCCAGGCACGCGACGGGCACGACCCCGGCAAGATGGGCGCCGCCCTTGAGGGTATGCAGATCGCGCTGCAGGGTGCCGAGGTGGAAGCTCTGCTGAGGCTCGACCAGCCAGCGCTCCAACGCCCGATCGGCGCTGTCCAGCAGGTCCTGGGCCTCTTCGAGGAAGATCAGCTGCATTTCCGGATCGACCGCATCGACGGGCGCTGACTCGTCTGCCCCGCTTGCGAGCTCCGGCTGGGCTTCGCTGGAGCCGTCCGCTGCAGGTGGCAGCGCCTCCTGAGGCTCGTTCAGTGTCTCGGGATCGGCTTCGGCTTCGGCTTCGACTGGCAGATCGACGTCAAGCGCAAGGTCGGGGGCCACTGGAGTGGCCACTTCCGGATCGAAAAGGGCTTCGGGCTCCGGCTCGGCCAACAGGGTGCTCGCCGCCATGGGTAGTCCGGCCAGGATGCCCGCCAGCAGCGCACGCAGGCCCTGGATACGCTCTTCAGCCGGGGTCGCGCGCATACCGCCGGCCAGCTGGTTGAGCATGCTGATCAGGGCTTCCTGCGCCTCTTCGGCCTCACGGAAGAAGGCCTCGTCGGCCGGCAAGGAACCGCTCGCCACCGCTGCATAGACCACCTGCAGCGCCTCGGCCAGTTGCTCCACATCGATCAGCCCGACCCGGGCCGCGCCATCGGCGAAGGTGTTCAGGCGCTCGGCCAGCAGATCCGGGCAGGCCGCCCGCTCGCCCTGGGTGCGCCAAGCGCCCAGACTTTCGTCGGCCTCCAGCAGCAGCTCCATCGCCGGCATCAGGAAATCGGCCAGGCGCAGCACGTCGCGCTGCTCCGGCAAGGGTGCTTCCGGAACCGGTAACTGGGGATTCAATTGCTCCAGCAGCGTCTCGCATTGCTCGATCAGCGCCGCCGAACCGGCCAGCGGTGCGGCCAGTGACGCTTCGTCGAGCTCGGCGAGTCGCTGTTCCAGCAATTCCGCACCCTGGGCGAGCAAGGCGCATTCCGGCTCGGCGAAGGGGACATGGACGAGCTTGTATTCCTTGGCCAGGCTTTCCAGCGCCGAGGCCAACTCGGCCAGCGGCGAACTGCCCGCCATATGGGCACTGCCCTTGAGGGTATGCAGGGCGCGCAGGAGATTGTCGGAAACCGGCTGGGGATGGCCCGCGTCGGCCTGCTCCAGGAAACGCCGCACCGTCTCCAGATGGGCCTGGGCCTCGGTGCGAAAGATGTCCAGCAACTGGGTATCGGCTTCGCCACCCGCGCCGGAGGAAGGGGCCTGATCGACGACCTCCATCGGCGGCAGCTCCGCTTCGACCAAGGTCTCGACAGGGGCCGGCATACGTTCGGGCAGGGCTTCGTTGCGTGCAAAGGCGTGGGCGGCGTGGGCCAGCCAGTCGACGTCGTCACGCTGCCGCTGCCGATCTTCGGCGTATTCCTCGACCAGCTCCGGCAGCAGCGCACAGGTCTGCTCGACCACCGCCTGCAAGGCGGGACCGTGATCGACGCTATGATCCAACCGGCGATTGAGCAGATTCTCCAGTGCCCAGGCCAGTTCGCCGATGACCAGCGCCTGGACCATGCGGCCGCTGCCCTTGAGCGTATGGAAATTGCGCCGCAATTCGCTCAGCGCGGTGCGCTGCTCGGGATCGGCCAGCCAGGTCGGCAACCAGCGCTCGAGCTCCGCCTGGACCTCGCCGGCCTCCTCGATAAAGACCTCGCGCAGTTCTTCCTCGACCGGTTCGGCATCGTCCGCAGGGGGCAACAGCGCCTTCGGCACCTGCGCCGCGGGCGGATTGATGGGGTCGACCGGTGCGGCCAGCACCTCGGCGATCGCCTCCGCATCGGTGGTCACGGGCGTCCGGCTGTCCAGCTCGCTAGCCGCCAGCCGCTCTTCGGGTTCTTCGTCGGCAGCCTCCAGCGCGGCGGGTAAGGCGTCATCGCTGGCATCTGCCGTCGTCTCGGCGTCAGCCTGGAGATCGAAGGTCGGGGACTCGTCCTCGACGGTGGGTTCGGTCCCGTACAGGGCACTTTCCCCTGCGTCGTCGGGCTCCTCGACCGGCAAGGCCGTGAGCTCCAGCGACTCCTCAGGCACCGGCTCCTCGTCCATGGACTCAAAGGGCGGCTCGACCGCGCTGGGCGCCAAGGGCACCTCCACCGCGTCGCCTTCGCTAGCCGCCTTGGGCGGATAGCCGAGGGCGATGAGGCTCTCGTCGGCGATGTCGAGAATCATGTCGTGGGGCGTGGACGGATCTTCCGCCAGGCGCTCCAGGTAGTACTCGACGCTGGTGATGGCGTCGGCCAAGGTATCCAGACTCTGCCAGTCGGGTACGGCCTGCTTGCCCAGCAGCTGCTGGCCGATGTAGTCGTTGGCCGCCTGCACCTGGGCGGCGGCCCGCTCCAGCGGAATCATCGCCAGGCCACCACGGACCTGGGTCAGCAGCAGGGGTACCGGCTCCAGGTGGTCATGGTTCCACTGGGAGGCGATGAATTCGATGATGGCATCCTTGGACTGCTCCAGGCCATTGCGCGCCTCGCGCACCACCACCCGGTGCAACTGGTCGATATCGGTGGTCGGCAGCCGGCTTTCCTCGGCATCGCCCACCTCGTTGCCGCTGACCATACCGGCCAGGGTCGCCTCGACGTAGAGCAGCGCGCCAGCGATGTCCATCAGGGCGGCGTCACTGGCCTCACGCGCGCCATCGGCCAGTTCGGCGACGGCTTCGTGCTGTTCCAGCACCACCTTGCGCGGCTGACCGAAGCCCAGCACCGCCAGGGTATCGGCGATCTGCTTGAGCGGCGCCAGCTGGCTGCGCAGGCTGGCGGCCTGCTGGCGATCACTGCGCACGAACAGATCCAGGCTGTCCTTGATCTGCACCAGTTCTTCACAGAGCGCGGTCACCACCGAACGCATGGCCTCGCGATCCGGGCCAACGATGCGCGAACGTTCGACGCCCACCAACTCGGCGTCCGGCAGCGCTTCGTCGAGGCGATAGCGGGCCTTGAGCGCGGCGATGCGCGGACTCTGCACCGGCGCCTTGGCCAGATAGAACAGCAGGTTCTTCAGCAGATCGGCCGGCGCTGGCTGGTTGAGGGTCGCCACGCCATCGCTGATGAGCCGCTTCAGCTCCCGATCGAGTTGTCGCAACAGCCCGCGGATCGAACTGCTGTTGTCCAGCTCGCCGGCCTGCATCAATTCGGTCAGCCCGGCCGCCACCGGCCAGAGGGCGCCAAAGGGTGAGCCGGCGCAGAGCTGATCCAGGTGCTCGAAAACGCGCAGCAAGTAATCCAGGTGCAACTGGACGTCACGGTCGCGGAACAGGCCGACCTGGGCCCCCTGCAGGGCCTGGCGCAGCTTGCGCAGGCGCGGCAGCCAGTCCGGCGAGGCGCGGTCGGCCAGCTCGTCGTCGCTCAGCGACAGCGGCGTGGCCGACAGATCCGGCGAGAACAGGCTGGTTTCCGACAGCAGCTTTTCGCCACGGGCCGAACGCAGGTCGTTGAGCAACGGCAGGATGGCCAGCGGCAGATCGCGACGGGCCTCCAGGACCCGATCCAGATAGGGCGGGACCTGCAGGATGGCCTGCATCAGCACTTCCAGTGCCTCGTCCGAACTGCCTACCCGCTCTTCGTGGAGCGCCTGCAGGAGCAGCTCCATCTCTTCGGCAAGCAGCGCGGCACCGTAGAACTCCACCATCTGCAAGGTGCCATAGACCTGGTGCACATAGGTCCGGCAAAACCCCAGGCGGCTACGGTCGTGTGGGTTGTCGACGAACGCCTCGAGCGCCTTGCGGGCCTGCTGCAAGGTTTCGGCGATCTCTCCCTTGACCCACTCGAGGGCTACGTAGTCGTGTCGATCGATCATTTCGGCTCCTGTCATACCGGGCGTTCCACCTGGCGGGTAAACGCCAGGACTTCGGGATGATCGACGGGTATCAGTTGCGGATGGCTCCAATTGCTCACCTCACCGACACCCAGGACCAACAAACCACCCGGTGCAAGCCGCTGGACCAGCTGGTTGAGCAGATCTCGACGCAGCCAGCGGCGGAAATAAATCAGCAAGTTCTGACAAAAAATGACATTGAGTCCCTGCAAGGGGGCCTGGCCCAGTTCCAGCACATTGAGCCGGGCGAAGCACAGCCGCTCCGCCAAGCGGGAGCAGATCTCGAAGCTGCCGTCCTCGCGGGCGTGAAAATAGCGCTCGCGCAGGGCGGCCGGCACCCCGGCCAGCCGCTGCAAACTATAGGTGCCCTGCCGCGCCTGGCGCAGGGCCTCGCTGCTGATATCCGTACCGGTCAGCGCGAACGTCAGGGGCTGCTCCTGCCGGGACAAGACCTCGGCGGTGCTGATGGCCATCGAAAACGCTTCCTCTCCACTGGCGCAACCCAGACTCCACAGGGTCAGGCTCCTGCCCTCCCCGGTCCGGGCGAACTCATTCACATAGGCTTCCAGCAGGGCGAAGGACGGTGGATGACGAAAGAAGCGGGTCGCCTGGATGGTCAGCCGATCCAGCAGTCGGACCCATTCGATCCGGCCACTGACCCCTGCGCAGACGGTACGGTAGTAGCCGTCGTAGTCGGCGATCTCCAGCTCGCGCATGCGTGCAGCCAGCTGGATCTGCAGAAAACCGCGCTGGCGTTCGTCCAGCACCATTCCGGCGCGCGTTTCGAGCAACTGGCGCCAGCGTTCGAAGTCCGCATCCGGCAGCTCGGGAGCACGGCGCAACGCCCAACTCGACTCCCTCACGCCATCTCCCCCTCGCCACACCGCGATATGGCCGTTGTACTCAGCTCAACGGCTGTTCGTTCGGCAGATTGAAGCCCGATACCGAACGCCGCATCTCGCTGGCCAGCTTGGCGAGTTCGCCGATGCTGCGCGCGGTGGCGGTAGTACCGGTCGAGGTCTGCGAGGTGATCTCCTGAATCACGTTCATGGTGCTGGAGATATGGCTGGCGGACGACGACTGCTGGCGAGCGGCGTTGGAGATGTTCTGGATCAGGCCGGCCAGGCTCTGGGAGACCTTTTCGATCTCTTCCAGGGCCACCCCGGCGTCCTGGGCCAGGGCGGCGCCGCGGACCACTTCCGAGGTGGTCTGCTCCATGGAGATGACCGCCTCGTTGGTATCGGTCTGGATCGCCTTGACCAGCGCCTCGATCTGCTTGGTGGCGCCGGACGAGCGTTCGGCGAGGCGCTGGACCTCGTCGGCGACCACGGCGAAACCACGGCCGGCGTCACCGGCCATGGAAGCCTGGATGGCGGCGTTCAGTGCCAGGATGTTGGTCTGGTCGGCGATGTCGTTGATCAGGCCGACGATGTCGCCGATCTCCTGGGAGGATTCACCCAGGCGCTTGATCCGCTTGGCGGTGTCCTGGATCTGCTCGCGGATGTTGTCCATGCCGATGATGGTGTTGTGCACCACCTGGTTGCCCTTGTTGGCGATGGCCACGGAGCGCTCCGCCACCGCGGTGGATTCCGAGGCGTTGGTGGATACCTGGTCGATGGACACGGCCATTTCGTTGATGGCCGCGGAAGCCCCGGCGATTTCCTGGGCCTGGTGTTCCGAGGCCTCGGCCAGCACGGTGGCGGTGTCCTGGGATTCCTGGGCGGCGGCGGCCACCTGCACGGCGGTCTGGTTGATGGTTTCCACCAGTTCGCGCAGCTGGTCGATGGAGTAGTTGATGGAGTCGGCGATGGCGCCGGTGAAATCCTCGGTCACCGTGGCCTGCACGGTCAGGTCACCATCGGCCAGGTCGGCGATCTCGTCCAGCAGACGCAGAATGGCGGTCTGGTTGCGTTGGTTCTTCTCGTCGGTCTCGGCCAGCCGGCGGCGGGTGTCGCGGACCAGGATGTAGCCGATGCAGAGGATGGCGCCGAGGGCGATGAACACCAGCAGATAGCTGCCCACGGTGTTGATCTTGCGACTTTGGGCCAGCGCGGCGTAACCGGCGCCGAGCTCCGAAGCGGAACCGAGCAGCGCCTGAGAACCACTGTAGATCTGGCCCACGGCGGAGCGGACCTGCAACAGTTCGGGCGAGGTGGCGAGGATCTCGTCGACGTTGCCGGCGACGAATTCGAACAGCTTGTTGGCTTCGTTCAACCGGCCGACCGCTTCGGGATCGGTGATCTTGGCGATGCCCATGGAAGCGTTACCCTCGCGCATGGCCTTGAGCACCCGTCCATAGAGGCTGGCGTCGCGACCAAAGCTGTCGGCGGCCTGTACCGCGGCCTCGTCACCCGTGAGGATCTTGTTGATGGCACTGAGGATCCGCTCGGCGAGCAGCGCCTGACGCTGGGCCACCACCACCTGACTGGCGGGCGCGCCGCGCTCGATCAGGATATCGACGATCTCCTCGTTCTCGACCTGCAGCTGGGGAATGGTATCGGCCAGGGCGCCGGACAGCTGGTGCAGAGACAGCACGGTCTGTTCGCTGCCGAGCATGCTGTCGACCTGCTTGCGCTGGATGTCCCACTGCGCCTGCAAGGTGTCCAGCCGCGGACCGAGGATCGCGGGCGAGGGCGGCAAACCGGTCTGCGGATCACCACTGCGCAGGATGTTCAGGCGGCGCTCGAACTCGGCACGCGCCTGGCGCAGGTCCTTGAAGGCCCCGGCCTTGCCGGTGGCGGCCTCACTGGCGCTCTTGGCCAGCTGCTGCGAGAGGATGCGCAGCTCGGTGGCCTGGCCCTGGTACTGGTTGTCGTAGTTGGTCTGGGTGCCCAGGTACGCGAAGTTGGCGAACAGCAGCACGATCGCGACGATCAGCACCACGAACATGCCCGCGACCCACGCGTTGAGCTTCCCGGTATTGAGTTTGTTCATCAGCGGCCCCCGCCTGGACCTTGGTTCCTTTAGTTCTATCCTTGTCGGTCGACGCATCGCTTCGCTTGAAGTCGGTGTTCGTCGCCCTACCCCCAACCGTCGGCGACAGCTCCTGCCATCCCGACCCAGACCCGGTACGTCGCGCCGCTGCGCCTAGTGGCTCAGGCCGCGACGTCCTTGAATTCGGGATGCTCGACCAAGGCGCGCGGGCTGCAGACCAGCCACGGCACGTCGCGTTGGAAGACGCCTTCCAGAAAGAAGTGCAGACCCGCTGGCACGCTGTCGGCGTGCTCGCGATAGGCCTCGATGTCGAAATGCTGCATGCCCAGGACTTCGTCAACCGCCAATCCGACGAAGAGGTCACCATGGTCGACGATCAGGATGCGCCGCTGTTTGCGCAGCGCCTGGACCTTCACGCCGAGAAATTGCCCCAGGTCGGCAATCGGCAACAGCCGACCGCGCACATTGGCCACGCCCTTGAGCCATGGCTTGACGCCGGGTAGTGCGGTGAAGCGTGGCTCGGGCAGGATCTCGCTGACCTCGCCCATGGGAATCACGAAGCGCAGTTCCCCAAGGCGAAAGCCGATGCCGCTCCAGCTCCGCTGGTTTTCCTGCTGCGCCGGTAGGCCCGCAGCCCGTTCGCGGCAGCGCAGATCGATCAGCCGCAAGAGTTCGTAGGGCGTGGTGGCGTCGCTCATAGGATTCCCTGCCGATTGGGGCGCTGCCGCGAGAAACGGACGTGAGGCCTCAGCCTTGCAGGACACCCGCCAGGGTGCGCAGCAGGGTGTCTTCGTCGATGGGCTTGGTGAGGTAGTCCTTGGCGCCTTGACGCTTGCCCCAGACCTTGTCGGTTTCCTGGTCCTTGGTGGTGACGATGACCACTGGAATGTGGCTGGTCTCGGCATCCTTGGTCAGCTGTCGGGTGGCCTGGAAGCCGTTGAGACCGGGCATGACGATATCCATCAGGACCGCATCCGGCTTCTCCTGGCGCGCCAGGGCGACGCCATCGGCGCCGTTCTCGGCCTTGAGCACCTGATGCCCATGCTTTTCCAGCATGGCGGTGAGCTTGTACATCTCGGTGGGAGAGTCGTCGACGATCAGAATTCGAGCCATGAAAATTTCCTACTAGATTGAATCGCCCGCCTCAGGACACTCAGGACGCTTGTTCGAGCGGAGTGAAGCTGGGGACGTGGGTCTTGATCGCACCGATCAGCTCTTCTTTGCTGAAAGGTTTGGTGAGGTACTGGTCAGAGCCGACGATGCGGCCCTTGGCCTTGTCGAAGAGCCCGTCACGGGAGGACAGCATGATGACGGGGGTCGCGCGGAACGCGCTGTTGTTCTTGATCAGTGCGCAGGTCTGATAGCCATCCAGTCGCGGCATCATGATGTCCACGAAAATAATGTGGGGATGACTATCGGCGATCTTGGCAAGCGCATCGAATCCATCGATGGCGGTGATGACCTCGCAGCCAACCTTCTTGAGCAGGGTCTCGGCGGTGCGACGAATCGTCTTCGAATCGTCGATCACCATGACCTTGAGCCCTTCCGAATACTGTTCCATGTTCAAGCTACCAGCTCATCGTCGATGAAACGTGAATGATGTCGATCCGGGCACTTTGGCGGCGCCTCTTTGTAGCACACAATACCGTGACGTACCACGCAGATCCCCTTGCGGCGGACCACCGGCCCGCCCGCCACGACGATCGCGCAAGCATTGGCACTGGAGGGGATCGAAGGGCTATTCTGACGCCTTGCCCACGTAAAACCGAGGTCTAGCGTCAATGAGTATCCGCCTGGGGATCGTCATGGATCCCATCGAACGCATCTCCTATAAAAAGGATAGCTCCATGGCCATGCTGTGGGCGGCCAAGGCCCGCGGCTGGACACTGCACTACTTCGAGATGCAGGACCTGTACCAGGTCGATGGCGAAGCCCGCGGCCGCGGTCGACAGCTGGACGTGTTCCAGGATCCGGAACGCTGGTTCGCCTTTGGCGAAGGCGTCGATCTGCCCCTGCGCGACCTGGACGTCATCCTGATGCGCAAGGATCCGCCCTTCGACAACGAATTTGTCTATGCCACCTACCTGCTGGAGCAGGCCGAGCGTAGCGGCACCCTGGTGGTCAACCGTCCCGCCAGCCTGCGCGACTGCAACGAGAAGTTCTTCGCCACCCTGTTTCCCGAACTGGCCCCGCCGACCCTGGTCAGCCGCCGCGCCGACATCATCCGCGAATTCGCGCGTACCCATGGTGACGTCATTCTCAAGCCGCTCGACGGCATGGGCGGCAGCTCGGTGTTCCGCCACCGGGAGGGCGATCCCAATCTCTCGGTGATCCTGGAGACCCTCACCGCCCACGGCACCCAGCAGATCATCGCCCAGCGCTACCTGCCGGGCATCAAGGACGGTGATAAGCGCATCCTGATGATCGACGGCGAACCGGTGGACTACTGCCTGGCGCGCATTCCGGCGCAGGGCGAAACCCGCGGCAACCTGGCTGCCGGCGGCCGCGGCGTCGCCCAGCCACTGTCGGCGCGGGATCGCGAGATCGCCACCACGGTAGGGCCGGAGCTGTGCAAGCGCGGCCTGCTCTTCGTCGGCCTGGACGTGATCGGCGAGCACCTCACCGAGATCAATGTCACCAGCCCGACCTGCATCCGCGAGATCGATGCGGCCTACGATACCCGTATCGCCGAACGCCTCATGGATGTCATCGCGCAGAAACGCGCGAGCTGAGGCGAACGTCCATGCCGCCCGCGGCGGCATGGACAACCGCGGACACAATCCGCAGACTGGCGCCAGCCCTGCCGCGCGTCCTCTGCCCTTGCCGACCCAGTCAATGCCCAGCACCGCCCCGTCCCCCGCTCCCCAGGTCCGTCCCGCCGACCGCCTGGGCTTCACGCTGCTCATCGCGACCCTGCTGCATGTCGTGCTGATCCTCGGCGTCGGCTTCTCGCTGCCCGAACCTACCCAGATCAGCCGCACCCTGGAGGTGACGCTGGCCAGCTTCAAGAGCGACGAGGCGCCCAAGCAAGCCGATTTTCTCGCCCAGGAAAACCAGCAGGGCAGTGGCACCCTGGACAAGGCAGCCGCGCCGAGTACCCCGGTGCAGGCGCCCTTCCATGACAGCGAGATCCGCCAGGCCGCACCGCCTGCCCGCCCGCCCGCGGCGGATCGAGCCCAGGCACCCAAGGCCGCGGTGACCACCCGCGCCTCTCGGCCGACCAAGGCCGAGCCCAGTCGCGAGACGCCCGAGCGGGAACAGCGTGACGCCCCCAGTCCCGAGGCCGACAGCCAGGCCGCCGAACTCGCCAGCCTGGAAGCCCAGCTCGCCGAGGAGCGCCAGCAATACGCCAAGCGCCCGAAAATCTGGCGGATCAACGCCGCCTCGACGCAAAAGGACAAGGGCGCCCGCTACAAGGAAGAATGGCGGCGCAAGATCGAGCGTATCGGCAACCTCAACTACCCCGAGCAGGCCAAGCGCGACCGGCTCTATGGCAGCCTGCGGCTGCTGGTGGCCATCAACAAGGACGGCTCGCTCTACGAGGTCCAGGTGCTGGAGTCCTCGGGGCGTCCGGTGCTGGACCAGGCCGCCTTGCGCATCGTCCGGCTGGCGGCGCCCTTTGCCCCCTTCAGTGGCGATCTGACCGACATCGACCGGCTGGAGATCATCCGTACCTGGCGCTTCGAGCGCGGCGACCGCCTGTCCAGCCAATAGCCCGACGCGCCGTTGTACTTGAAGCCGGACCGCGCAACCGGGAAACTTGCCGGTCATGAAGCCGACCTCCAGCACCACCCTACAGCACCAACTCCTGATCGCCATGCCGCAGATGGACGATCCCAATTTCGCCGAAACGGTGATCTACCTCGTCGACCACGGCCCCGATGGCGCC
The DNA here is from genome assembly GCF_056790235.1 of Pseudomonas sp. VMV1. Classification (NCBI taxonomy): domain Bacteria; kingdom Pseudomonadati; phylum Pseudomonadota; class Gammaproteobacteria; order Pseudomonadales; family Pseudomonadaceae; genus Pseudomonas; species Pseudomonas sp. VMV1. The sequence continues at coordinate 167,898 of NZ_JBXGSE010000004.1, read as the reverse complement.
ATGGGCCTGGTGATCAACCGCCCCAACGGCCTGCATCTGGACGACCTGCTCGAACAGCTGCGCCCCGACATACCGGCCACCCCGGACGACGCCAGCATCGCCCTCTATTCCGGCGGCCCTGTGCAGAACGACCGCGGATTCGTGCTGCACGATGCCGGCCCCACCTTCCAGAACACCCTGGAGCTCGAGGAACTGAGCCTGACCACGTCGCCAGACGTGCTGTTCGCCATTTCCGACGGCACCGGCCCGGCGCGCCACCTGATCACCCTGGGCTACAGCGGCTGGGGTCCCGGCCAGCTCGAAGAAGAGCTGGCGGCCAATCTCTGGCTCACCACCCCGGCCACCAGCGCCCTGCTGTTCGAGACGCCCAGCGACCAGCGTCTGGGCGCAGCGGCCGCCCTGCTGGGCGTCGACCTGCGCCTGCTCTCTCGCCAGGCGGGTCATGCATGAGCGCGCCCAGCGGTCTCTATCTGGGCTTCGACTACGGCACCCGGCAGATCGGCGTCGCCGTCGGCCAGGCCGTCACCGGCCAGGCCCGCGAACTGCTCACCCTGAAGGCACAGAACGGCGTGCCCGACTGGCAGCAGATCCAGCGCCTGCTGGACGAATGGCGCCCCACTGCGCTGGTGGTCGGCCTGCCGCTGAACATGGACGGCACGCCCAGCGAGATGAGCGAGCGCGCCGAACGTTTCGCCCGCCGCCTGCAGGGTCGCTACGGATTGCCCGTGCATACCCATGACGAACGCCTCACCACCTACGCCGCCAAGGGCGAGCGCCTGCAGGGCGGTCAGCGCGACGGCTATCGCGAACGCCCGGTGGACGCCCTTGCCGCCGCCCTCTTCCTGGAAGGCTGGCTGACCCAACAACTGGAACGGGCCGCGCGCCCGCAATCGGAGTAGCCATGCACCTGCCCTCTCCCGCCGAGCTTCTGCCACGGCTGGCCGCCGACCTGCGCCTGTCGCTGGATCGTCGTGGCATCACCGATCCCGGCTTCGTCGGCATCCACACCGGCGGCCTATGGGTCGCCGAGGCTCTGCTGGCCGAACTCGGCCTGGACACCCCGCTGGGCAGCCTGGACGTGTCCTTCTACCGGGACGACTTCACCCAGAAGGGCCTGCATCCCCAGGTGCGCCCTTCGGCCCTGCCCTTCGAGGTCGACGGTCGGCACCTGGTGCTGGTGGACGATGTCCTGATGAGCGGTCGCACCGTGCGCGCGGCGCTCAACGAACTCTTCGACTATGGCCGCCCGGCCAGTGTGACCCTGGTCTGCCTGCTGGACGTCAATGCCCGCGAATTGCCGATCCAGCCCGACGTGGTGGGCGCCACCCTGACGCTCGCCGCCACCCAGCGCGTCAAGCTGACCGGCCCCACGCCGCTCGCCCTCGAATACCGCGACGTCCCCGCCGCCTGACCTGGATTCGCTGCCATGACCGACGCTACGCGTTCGCTGCAACTCAACGCCCAGGGCCAATTGCGCCATTTCCTTTCGCTCGATGACCTGCCCGCCGAACTCCTCACCGAATTGCTCGATACCGCCGACTCCTTTCTGGAAGTCGGCGCCCGGGCGGTGAAGAAGGTGCCGCTGCTGCGCGGCAAGACGGTGTGCAACGTCTTCTTCGAGAACTCGACCCGCACCCGTACCACCTTCGAGCTGGCGGCCAAGCGGCTGTCGGCGGACGTCATCACCCTCAATGTCTCCACCTCCTCAACCAGCAAGGGTGAGACGCTGTTCGACACCCTGCGCAACCTGGAGGCCATGGCCGCCGACATGTTCGTGGTGCGCCATGCCGATTCCGGCGCGGCCCACTTCATCGCCGAACACGTCTGCCCCGATGTCGCCATCATCAACGGCGGCGACGGCCGCCATGCCCACCCCACCCAGGGCATGCTCGACATGCTGACCATCCGCCGGCACAAGGGCGACTTCGCCAACCTGTCGGTAGCCATCGTCGGCGACATCCTGCACTCGCGGGTGGCCCGCTCCGACATGCTGGCGCTGCGTACCCTGGGCTGCCGCGACATCCGCGTGGTCGCGCCGCGCACCCTGCTGCCGGTCGGCCTGGAAGACCTCTATGGCGTGCGCACCTGCACCGATCTGGCCGAGGGCCTGGAAGGGGTAGACGTGGTGATCATGCTGCGTCTGCAGCGCGAACGCATGCAGGGCGGCCTCTTGCCCAGCGAGGGCGAGTACTACCGGCTGTTCGGCCTGACCCGCCAGCGCCTGGCCCGTGCCAAACCCGACGCCATCGTCATGCACCCGGGGCCGATCAATCGCGGCGTGGAGATCGAATCGGCGGTCGCCGATGGCGAGCAGTCGGTCATCCTGAATCAGGTCACCTACGGCATCGCGGTCCGCATGGCGGTGCTGTCGATGACCATGAGCGGGCAGACGGCCCAGCGTCAGCTACAGGAGAATGCGCAGTGAGCCTGAGCATCCGCAACGCCCGGGTGATCGACCCGGCCTCTGGCCTCGACCAGATCAGCGACGTCCATGTCGACGAGGGCCGCATCCTGGCCATCGGCGAGGCGCCCCAGGGCTTCCAGGCCGCCGAGCAGCTGGACGCCAGCGACCTCATCCTGGCACCCGGCCTGGTCGACCTGGACGTCGCCCTGTGCGAGCCGGGCCTGACCCGCAAGGGCAACGTCGACAGCGAGACCCGCGCCGCCGCGGCCGGTGGCGTCACCAGCCTGTGCTGTCCGCCGACCACCCGCCCGGTGCTGGACACCACTGCGGTGGCCGAACTCATCCTCGACCGAGCGCGTACCGCCGATCATGCCCGGGTTCACCCCATCGGTGCCCTGACCAAGGGCCTGGGTGGCGAGCAGCTCTCCGAACTGATGGCGCTGCGCGATGCCGGCTGCGTCGCCTTCACCAACGGCCTGCAGCGCTTCGAAAACCTGCGGGTACAGCGGCGGGCCCTGGAATACGCCGCCACCTTCGATCTCACCGTGGTCTTTACTGCCCTGGACGCCGATCTGGCCGAGGGCGGCCTGGCCCACGAAGGCCCCACCGCCAGCTTCCTGGGTCTCACCGGAATTCCGGAGACGGCGGAAACCATCGCCCTGTCCCGCGACCTGCTGCTGGTGGAGCAGAGCGGCGTGCGCGCCCACTTCGGCCAGCTGACCAGCGCGCGCGCGGTGGAGATGATCGCCGCAGCCCAGGCACGTGGCCTGCCGGTGACCGCCGACGTGGCGCTCTACCAGCTGCTGCTCACCGATGAAGCCCTGCAGGGCTTTTCCAGCCTCTATCACGTCAAACCGCCGCTGCGGACCGCCCGTGACCGCGACGCCTTGCGTGCCGGGGTGCGTGACGGCGTGATCGGCGCCATTTCCAGCCATCATCAGCCACATGAGGCGGACGCCAAGCTGGCGCCCTTCGCCGCCACCGAACCAGGCATCAGCAGCGTCGAATTGCTCCTGCCATTGGCCCTGACCCTGGTGGCGGACGGCCTGCTGGATCTGCCGACCCTCCTGGCACGCCTGACCAGCGGCCCGGCCCAGGCCCTGCGCCTCGAGGCGGGTCGTCTGGCCAAGGGGCTGCCGGCGGACCTGGTGCTGTTCGCCCAGCAGCCGACCGCCCAGGCCGCTACGCCCTGGCTCTCCCGTGGCCGCAATTGCCCCTTCCAGGGCCTCACCCTGCCCGGCCGCATCGAACGCACCCTGGTAGGGGGGCGCGCGACCTACCAGCGCGGCGCCTGAATAGAAAAGGGGCTCCGCGGAGCCCCTTTTCTTTGCCTCTCAGCCGGTCTTAGCGCACCAGCCGTCGACGATTCTCTTCGGAAATCTGCGAATTGAGCGTCCAGAAGTCGTAGAGCACGCCAAGCAGGAAGAAACCGGCGGTAAAGAAATAGAGGATGGCAGTGATCCATTTGCCCATATAGAGGCGGTGCACGCCGAAGATGCCCAGGAAGGTCAGCAGGATCCAGCCCAGGCTGTAGTTCAGCGAACCGGACTGGAAGCGCAGGTCCGCCTCGCGATCCATGGCGGGGATCAGGAAGAGATCAATCAGCCAGCCGATGCCCAGCAGGCCCAGGGTGCAGAACCAGAGGGTGCCGGTGACCGGTTTGCCATAGTAGAAGCGATGCGCGCCGAGAAACCCGAAAATCCACAGCAGATAGCCCATGACCTTGCTATGGGTGTCCTGATACTGCATGTCTACGACCTCGCGACTGACGGAAAAGACCCACCTTACCTACACCCTTACCTTCACCATGACTTTATGTCGAAAACTGGATGAATGCCCAGGGAGTCTCACTGGTTGGCGCTTTAGGGACCTCACTTTCCTCTAAAAATTACATAATTTCTTGATGAGAGGTGCACAAAATATCCACAGGGTTGGTATAGAATCCCTCGCTTCGATCTTCAGACACCCCTACGACAATGCGTCTATTTCTTCTGACATGGCTCTCCGCCTGTCTTGTGCTGCCCGCGGCAGTACAAGCGAAAGAGAACTCTGCAGCGCGCACTGCCGCTCCGGTCCATAAGGTCGCAGCCCGGCATGTCACCGCCGCTTCAGCTCCTAAGACCGCCGCTCGGCATGTAGCCGCCACTCCGGCTCGCAAGGCCGCGACTCGGCACGTTGCCGCCGTGGACCATACCCAGGCGGCTTCCGCGGCCCGCGCCAAGCGCGCAGCCCGGGCCACCAGTGCTATGCACCGCAAACAGGCCACCGCTCAGGCCGCCACCCGCAACGTCGGCGCCCAGGTTGCGACCCGTGCGATGGACCTGGTCGGTACCCCCTATCGCTACGGCGGGACCAATCCGCAGAACGGCCTGGATTGCAGCGGCCTGGTGAACTACGTCTACCGTGACGTGCACAACGTCAAGCTGCCGCGTACCTCCCGTGAGCTGTCCCAGCTCAAGGGGCCCAAGGTCGCCCGTGGCGACCTCAAGGCTGGTGACCTGGTGTTCTTCAAGACCGGTCAGCGCAGCGGCATCGACCACGTCGCCATCTACCTGGGCAACGATCGCTTCGTCCATGCCCCGCGCAGCGGCGAAAGCGTGCGGGTCGATCACCTGAGCAAGCCCTACTGGACCAAAAGGTTCGCGTCGGCCAAGCGTGTGTTGCAGCAGCCCACCCTGGCGGCGGAAACCAGTCCCGTCGCGGACAAGCCGCGTACCAAGCGTACCCGCAAGTCCTGATCCCTCCCCTCGCTCCGCCGGGCTGCTACCGCTCGGCGGAGTGTCGCTCCACTCGGCGCCGCCCGGCGCAAAGCCATTGAACGACGCTCCGCTTCCTGGATACTGTATGCAATCACAGTACAGGAGATCTCGATGGAGCTCGCCGACAAGCTGATCATTCTCGCCGATGCCGCCAAGTACGACGTGTCCTGCGCCAGCAGCGGTGCGCCCAAGCGCAGCTCGAAGGGCAAGGACGGCCTGGGCTCGACTGACGGCATGGGCATCTGTCACAGCTTCACCCCCGACGGGCGCTGCGTGGCGCTGCTCAAGGTGCTGCTGACCAACTTCTGCCAGTACGACTGCCAGTACTGCGTCAATCGCCGCAGCAGCAACGTCCCGCGGGCGCGCTTCACGCCCGAGGAAGTGGTGCAGCTGACCCTCGATTTCTATCGGCGCAACGTCATCAGCGGGCTGTTCCTCAGCTCCGGCATCATCCGCTCCTCCAACTACACCATGGAGCAGATGACCCGGGTGGCCCAGCTGCTGCGCGAGCAGCACCAGTTCCGCGGCTACATCCATCTCAAGACCATTCCCGACGCCGATCCCGAGATCATTGCCCAGGCCGGTCTCTACGCCGATCGTTTGTCGGTGAACATCGAACTGCCCACCGAGAGCAGCCTGATCAAGCTGGCGCCGGAAAAGAACGGCAGCAGCATCCGCAAGACTATGGGCAACATCCGCCTGGGCCTGGAGGAAGCCGAGGCCGAAGCCAAGGCGCCGCGCTTCGCACCGGCTGGCCAGAGCACCCAGATGATCGTGGGCGCCGACGCCACCGACGACCGCACCATTCTCGATACCGCCCAGACACTCTATGGCGCCTATCGCTTGAAGCGCGTCTACTACTCGGCCTTCAGTCCGATTCCGGAAAGCCCGGGCACGGTGCCACTGCAACCGCCGCCCCTGCTGCGTGAGCACCGCCTGTACCAGGCCGACTTCCTCATGCGCGGCTACGGCTTCCAGGCGGAAGAGCTGCCCACCGAAGACGGCCAGCTACCGCTGGACGTTGATCCCAAACTCGCCTGGGCGCTACACAATCGCGCCATCTTCCCGCTGGATCTGAATCGCGCCGACCAGGCACTGATCGCCCGGGTACCCGGTATCGGTGTGCTCTCGGCCAAGCGCCTGGTGGAACTCAGACGCGAACGGCGCATCCGCTACGCCGATCTGATCCGCCTGAAATGCAGCGTGGAGAAGGCGCGCCCCTTCATCATCACCCAGGACTACCGGCCGCAACCGCGGCTGGCCGAATCCCTCGACCTGCGTCGGCAGCTGGCCGAACCGCCCGCCCAGCTCGCCCTGCTCTAGATGCACAGGGTCGATTTCGACGGCACCTTCGCCGGCTGGCGCCAGGAGGCACGCCGGCTGCTTCAGGCCGGTATCGCGCCTGCTCTGGTGAGCTGGCAGGAGAGCCGTGGCCTGGGCGACCTGTTCGACGAACCGGTCGAGGCGGTGGCGACGCCACCCAGTGGCGCCGTGCGCATCCCGCCGCAACTGGCCGAGGCCCTGACCTACGCCGCCTGCTTTCGCAGTGACGATCGCTGGGCACTGCTCTATCAGGTGCTCTGGCGGGTCGCCCAGGGCGAGCGCGCGGCCATGCTGGCCGGCGATGAAGACGGCAGCGAACTACAGCGTCGGGTCAAGGCGATCCGCCGCGAGATCCACCACGTGCATGCCTTCCTCAGATTCCGCCCGCGTGCGGAAAGCGCCGGTCCGCCGGCCTGGGTGGCCTGGCATCAGCCCGCCCACGACGTCCTGGCCCTGGCGGCGCCGCATTTCTGCGACCGCATGGGCAATAGCAGCTGGCTGATCGCGACCCCGGAGGCCGCCGCGCTCTGGGATGGCCAGGCGCTGCAACTGGTGGAGCCCTGCCCCGCCGAGCTGCAGCAACTGGCCCGCCAGACGCCGGAGGACGATGACCGCAACGCTGGTGACGAACTCTGGCGCGCCTATTACCGCAGCACCTTCAATCCAGCACGGGCCAATCCGCGCACCCTGAGGGGAAACATGCCGGCGCGCTTCTGGAAGGATCTGCCGGAAGGGCCGCTTATCCCGGCACTGCTTAGCGAGGCCCGAGCCGGCGCCCAGCGCCTGGCCCAGGCCGAGGCCGTGGGTCGTCAGGGCGGTCGCGAGGTATTGATCGCCGCGGAACGCGCCCAGCCGGAGCGACCGCTGCCCACCACCCTCGACGAATGCCGCCGCTGCGAACTCTGGGAGAAGGCCACCCAGCCGGTGGCCGGCGAAGGCCCACGCACGGCGCGCATCCTGCTGCTGGGGGAACAGCCCGGCGACCAGGAAGACCTGGCGGGTCGCCCCTTCGTCGGGCCGGCCGGGCAGGTGCTGATGGCGGCACTGGCCGAGGCAGGTCTCGACCGCAGCCAGGTATTCCTCACCAATGCGGTCAAGCACTTCAAGTGGATTCCCCAGGGCCGGAGACGCAAGCACGTCACCCCAGGACCGGAAATCGCCCCCTGCCGCTACTGGCTGGAGCAGGAGCTGCGCGACATCCAGCCGACGGTAGTGGTGGCTCTGGGTTCGACGGCCCTGGAAGCCCTGCTCAAGCGCAAGCCACGGGGCCTGGCGCAATTCATGGGTCGGCCCCTGCGGCTGGACGAGCGCTGGATCATCGCCACCTACCATCCGTCCTACATCCTGCGCACCCCGGACGCAGGGCAGCAGGAGCAGGCACGCAAGGCCCTGGTCGCTGCCCTGCGCGAGGCCAGGACCCTGGCAGCCGACGGCGAGAGCTAGCGGAAGCGCCTGGGTGGGTCGTCGCCCATGTCCACCGAGAGATTGCGGGTGGTCTGATTGAGGTGATCGGCATCCGTCTCCGACCCCAGCTTGATCATCAGCCGCAGGTCGTTGGCGGAATCGGCGTGGGCCAGGGCCGCTTCGTAGCTGATCTCGCCGTCGCGATAGAGGCTGTAGAGCGACTGGTCGAAGGTCTGCATGCCCAGTTCGCCGGACTTCTTCATCAGCGCCTTGAGTTCGTGCACCTCGCCCTTGCGGATCAGGTCGGTGGCCAGCGGGGTGTTGAGCAGCACCTCGATCACCGCGCGGCGCCCCTGACCATCGATGGTCGGCACCAACTGCTGGGCGACGATGCCCTTGAGGTTGAGCGACAGGTCCATCCAGGTCTGGCTGTGTCGATCGGCCGGAAAGAAGTGGATGATGCGATCCAGCGCCTGGTTGGCGTTGTTGGCGTGCAGGGTGGCCAGGCACAGGTGGCCGGTCTCGGCGAAGGCCAGGGCATGCTCCATGGTGTCCCGACTGCGGATCTCGCCGATCATGATCACGTCAGGCGCCTGGCGCAGGGTGTTCTTCAACGCCACCTCGAAGGACTCGGTGTCGATCCCTACCTCGCGCTGGGTGACGATGCAGCCCTGGTGCTGGTGGATGTACTCGATGGGATCCTCGATGGAGATGATGTGCCCCGCCGAGTTCTTGTTGCGATGGCCGATCATGGCCGCCAGCGAGGTGGACTTGCCGGTGCCGGTGGCGCCAACGAAGATCACCAGGCCGCGCTTGGTCATGGCCAGCTTCTTGATGATCTCCGGCAGGCGCAGCTGCTCGACCGTGGGAATGTTGACCTCGATGCGGCGCAGCACCATGCCCACCAGATTGCGCTGGTAGAAGGCACTGACCCGGAAGCGACCGATGCCCCGGGCGCTGATGGCGAAGTTGCACTCGCGCTTCTGCTGGAATTCCTGCCGCTGCTCGTCGGTCATCACCCCCAGCACCAGGGCCCGGCACTGCTCGGGAGACAGCGAATCCTTGGTGACCGGCGTCATGCGCCCATTGATCTTCATCGAAGGGGGCACGCCGGTGGTGATGAAGAGGTCGGATGCCCCCTTGTCCACCATCAGCTGCAGGAACCTGTCGAAATCCATCAGAAGTTCTCCGGCGTCTTGGCCTTCTCGCGGGCCGCGTCGCGGCTGATCAGCCCCTTGGCCAGGAGCGCCTTGAGGCACATGTCCAGGGTCTGCATGCCCAGACCGCCACCGGTCTGGATCGAGGAATACATCTGCGCCACCTTGTCCTCGCGGATCAGGTTACGGATGGCCGGGGTGCCGATCATGATCTCGTGAGCGGCTACCCGACCGCCGCCGACCTTCTTGAGCAGGGTCTGGGAGACCACCGCCTGTAGGGATTCGGACAACATGGAACGCACCATGGATTTCTCTTCCGCCGGAAAGACGTCCACCACCCGATCGATGGTCTTGGCCGCCGAGGTGGTGTGCAGGGTGCCGAACACCAGGTGCCCGGTCTCGGCCGCGGTCAGTGCCAGGCGGATGGTTTCCAGGTCGCGCAGCTCGCCCACCAGGATGATGTCCGGGTCCTCGCGCAGCGCCGAGCGCAGGGCTTCGGAAAAGCCCAGGGTGTCGCGATGCACCTCGCGCTGGTTGACCAGGCACTTCTTGGACTCGTGGACGAACTCGATGGGATCCTCGATGGTGAGGATGTGGTGGTACTTGGTGTTGTTGAGGTAGTCGAGCATGGCCGCGAGAGTGGTGGACTTGCCCGAACCGGTCGGTCCGGTCACCAGCACCAGCCCGCGCGGCACGTCGGTGATCTTCTTGAACACCTCGCCCATGCCCAGCTCTTCCATGCTCAGCACCTTGGAAGGGATGGTCCGGAACACCGCGCCAGCGCCACGATTCTGATTGAAGGCGTTGACCCGGAAGCGCGCCACGCCCGGCACCTCGAAGGAGAAGTCGGTCTCCAGGAATTCCTCGAAGTCCTTGCGCTGCTTGTCGTTCATGATGTCGTAGATCAGCGCGTGCACCTGCTTGTGCTCGAAGGCCGGCAGATTGATGCGGCGCACGTCGCCATCGACGCGGATCATCGGCGGCAGGCCGGCGGACAGGTGCAGGTCGGAGGCGCCTTGCCGCGCGGAAAAGGCCAGCAATTCGGTGATATCCATGGGACTCCCAGATGTCGAGCAAGCAGGTAGAATGCCGCGCAGCACTGGCGGTCTGACCTGGTCACCGCCACTCCTTCATCCGGTACGCCAAGGCCTGCCGGGTGCGCCGACGCAAGCAGGGGCTGAATGTCCACGATAGCCGAGAATAGCGCAACCGTACTCGAACGCATCGCCGCCGCCAGCCGGACGGCAGGCCGCGATCCCGCGACCGTCGGCCTGCTGGCGGTGAGCAAGACCAAGCCCGCCGCGGCGCTGCGGGAGGCCGCTGGCGCCGGCCTGCGCGACTTCGGCGAGAACTATCTGCAGGAGGCGCTGGACAAGCAACTGGAGCTGGCCGACCTGCCACTGGTGTGGCATTTCATCGGTCCCATCCAGTCCAACAAGACCCGTGCCATCGCCAGCCACTTCGACTGGGTGCATTCGGTGGATCGCCTGAAGATCGCCCAGCGCCTGGCCGAACAGCGTCCGCCCGAGCGCGGGCCACTGAACATCTGCCTGCAGGTCAACGTCAGCGGCGAAGCCAGCAAGTCCGGCTGCCACCCCGACGAACTTCCAGCGTTGGCCACCGCGGTGAGCCAGTTGCCCAACCTGCGTCTGCGTGGCCTGATGGCCATTCCCGAACCCACCGACGACCCTGCCAGCCAGCGCGCCGCCTTCGCCCGGCTGCGCACCCTGGGCGAGGCGCTGAACCTGGGCCTGGACACCCTGTCCATGGGCATGAGCCAGGATCTGGAAGCCGCCATCGCCGAGGGCGCCACCTGGGTCCGCATCGGTACCGCTCTCTTCGGCGCCCGCGACTATGGCGCCGCCGCCTCTTCAACCTAGGAAGTCTCGATGAACGATACCCGCATCGCCTTCATCGGTGCCGGCAACATGGCCGGTGCCATCATCGGCGGGCTGCTCGCCCAGGGCGTGCCGGCCCGGCAGCTCAGCGCCAGCAATCGCAACCCGGCCAAGCGCGAGGCGCTGGCCCGGGACCACGGCATCCGCGTCGAGGCCAGCAACAGCGCTGTGCTCGACAACGCCGACGTGGTGGTGCTGGGCGTGAAGCCCCAGGTAATGGGCGAGGTCTGCCAGGAACTGGCTCCTCACCTGCGTCCGGAGCAGCTGATCGTCTCGGTCGCGGCCGGCATCACCTGCGCCAGCCTGACGCGCTGGCTGGGCGAGCGGCCGCTGGTGCGCTGCATGCCCAACGTGCCCTCGCAGCTGCGCCTGGGTGCCAGCGGCCTGTTCGCCAATGAGCAGGTCAGCCCGGAGCAACGCGACCGTGCCCAGGAAATACTCGCCGCGGTCGGCCTGGCCCTCTGGGTCGACGAAGAACAGCAACTGGACGCGGTCACCGCCGTTTCCGGCAGCGGTCCGGCCTATTTCTTCCTGCTGATGGAAGCCATGACCCAGGCCGGCACCAAGCTCGGCCTGCCGGCCGCGGTGGCCGAACAGCTGACCCTGCACACCGCCCGCGGCGCCGCCGCCATGGCCTGCCAGGGCGAGCGCAGCCCCGAACAATTGCGTCGCTCGGTGATGTCGCCCAAGGGCACCACCGAACGCGCCATCGAAACCTTCCAAGCCGGGGCCTTCGAGGACCTGGTGGAAGAAGCCCTCACCGCCGCGGCCGACCGGGCTGCGGAACTGGCCCAGTTGCCGGATCGATAAGGAGTATCCATGTCCGCTTTCGCCCAAGCTCTCGTCTACGTCATCCAGACCCTTGGCAGCCTCTATCTGCTGATCATCCTGCTACGCTTCATCCTGCAGCTGGTCCGGGCCGACTTCTACAATCCGCTGTCGCAATTCACCGTGCGCGCCACCCAGCCGCTGCTCAAGCCCGTGCGGCGCATCATTCCCGGCTTCGGTGGCGTCGATCTGGCGGCCCTGGTGCTGGCGATCCTGGTCCAGCTGGCGCTGATGATGGTCGTGGTGGTGCTGCTCGGCGCCAGCATCGGCGGTCTGTTCCCCGCCCTGCTGATCTGGGCCCTGCTGGGCGTGGCGTCGCTGTTCCTCAAGGTGTTCTTCTTTGCCCTGATCGTCAGCGTCATCCTCTCCTGGGTCGCGCCCCAGACCCACAACCCCGCCGCCGAGCTGGTCAACCAGATCTGCGAGCCGCTGCTGGCGCCCTTCCGCCGCCTGCTGCCGAACCTGGGTGGGTTGGATCTGTCGCCGATCTTCGCCTTCATCGTGATCAACCTGCTGGACCGCTTCGTCATCGGCCAACTGGCCGCGGCCACCGGCATGCCGCAGATCCTCGCCCCTTTCCTCTGACGCACCACTCGCGCACCCGCCACGACCGCCTGCCGCGTCGTGGCGGAGGCGGCATTGACGTCCCGCTGGACGCTGGGGCACCGTCCAGCCTTTGCTGTTCAGGTCAAGGAAGTCCCCTATGGAACGCTTGTTCCGCCACGTCGATGCCTATGCCACGTGGAAAGCCGAACTCGATACCCAATTGGGCCGCTACCGCGACTGGTTGCAGCGTAATCGTCTGGCCTCCCCTGCCCTGGACGCCGCCCTGGCCAGCTGTCAGAGCGAACTGCAAACCGATGGCATCACCCTGGCCTTCGCCGGTGAGTTCTCCCGCGGCAAGACCGAGCTGATCAACGCCCTCTTCTTCGCCGACTACGGTCAGCGCATGCTGCCGTCCCAGGCCGGGCGCACCACCATGTGCCCCACCGAGATCTTTTTCGACGCCCAGGCCGACGGCCCCTATCTGCAGCTGCTGCCCATCGACAGCCGTCTGGACGAGCGCAGCCTGGGCGCCTGGCGCCAGGCGCCCGAGGCCTGGCAGCGTTTCGCCCTGGATGACCGCCACCCGGACGCCATGGCCACCCTGCTGGCCAAGGTCACCGAGACGCGCGAGGTGGAAACCGCCACTGCCGTGCAGCTGGGTTTCGATCCAGAACAACTGGAGCAGATCGATGACGCCGGCCTGGTCAGCGTCCCGGCCTGGCGCCATGCCCTCATCAGCATCGATCATCCCTTGCTGCGCCAGGGCCTGCGCATCCTCGATACCCCCGGCCTCAACGCCCTGGGCGCCGAACCCGAGCTGACCCTGTCGCTGCTGCCCCATGCCCAGGCCGTGCTCTTTCTCATCGGTGCCGACACCGGGGTAACCGCATCGGACCTGGCGCTCTGGGAGCAGTGCGTCAAGCCCTCCCTGGGTGATGCCCCCGAGCGCCTGTTCGCGGTGATGAACAAGATCGACAGCCTCTGGGACGACCTCGGCGGCGTCGCCCATGTCGCCCAGTCCCTGGAAAACGTTCGCCAGGCCAGCGCCCGGCAACTGGCGCTGCCGGCCGATCACATCCTGCCGCTGTCGGCCAAGCAGGCACTGCTGGGCAAGGTCCGTGGCGACCTGGAACTGCTGGCGCGCAGCCAGCTGGACAGCCTCGAACAGCTGCTCGCCGAACGCATCGTCGGCGCCCGCGAGCGTCTCCTGCAGCAGCGCATCGTGCAGCAGGCCAGTGGTCTGCTGGGTGCCAGCCGGACGCTCATCGAGCAGCGGCTGGAAGCCATTCGTGCGCAGTATGCGCAACTGGCCGACGAAGAACTGCCCGGCGCCGGACTGGAATTGCAGACCGCCCGTACGCGCCAGGAGTACGACCTGTACCACCGCCGCCTGCTGGACCTGCGCACCACCCAGAACATGCTAGCCGGCCAGCGCAAGCTGCTGACCGACCTGGTCGCCACCGATCGCCTGGACGCCCATCTGGAAACCGCCCGCCGAGAATTCCGCAGCAGCCTGACCACCGTCGGCATCAACCAGTCCATCGCCCGCTTCTTCCGCGTGGTCGAGCATGACCTGCTGGCCCTGGACAACGAGGCGGACCGGGCCAACAAGGTGCTTGGCGCGGTCTACCAGCGGCACAATGCGGAGAACCCCCTGCATCCGCTGGAAGCGCCGCGGTTGCGCATCCGCCCCTATGTCCGCGAGTTGCGCCAGCTGCAACTCAAGACCGAGGAGGTGCAGCGCCAGGTCAAGACCCTGCTCACCGAGCAGAGCGCCCTGGCCCGTCGCTTCTTCGCCACGGTGGCCCAGGAGGTCCAGGCGCTGCAGGAAGGCGCCCATGCCCAGGTGCTGCGCTGGAACGACGGCGCCCTGACCCCGCTGGTCCAGCACACCCGCGAGCAGAAGCAGCTGCTGGAAACCAGCATGCTGGCGCTCAAGCAGCTGACCCAGCAGAACCTCAACAGCCAGGAGCAGGTGCGGCGGCTGCAGGTGCACGAGGACGTTCTGCATCGCCAGCTCAGCGAGGTCAGCGACATGCTCAAGCAGATCAGCCGGCCGGCGCCCTCCCAGCGCCACGACAACGTGGTCGCGCTGCCGCTGGCGCGGGTCGGCTAGCCCTGCCGGACACCCATGGCGCGGTCCTTGACCGCCGCGCCGTGCCTGCCCTTGCCGCTCCTGGCGACGCTCTTTAGACTGGCGAACCCCGCCCCGGACGAGCCGTCAATGCCCAGCGTCATTCCCGAAGATTCCGTCGGCCTGGTCACCCCCGAGCTGCTGCACTTCAGCGAGCCCCTGGCCCTGGCCTGTGGCCGCACCCTGCCGGCCTACGACCTGATGGTCGAGACCTATGGCGAGCTCAACGCCAACCGCAGCAATGCCGTACTGATCTGCCACGCGCTCTCCGGTCACCATCACGCGGCCGGCTACCACAGCCTCGACGACCGCAAGCCCGGCTGGTGGGACAGTTGCATCGGCCCCGGCAAGCCCATCGACACCCGCAAGTTCTTCGTGGTCGCCCTCAACAACCTGGGCGGTTGCAACGGCTCCACCGGCCCGAGCAGCCCCAATCCCGAGACCGGTCGGGCCTATGGCGCGGACTTCCCGGTGCTCACCGTGGAGGACTGGGTCAACAGCCAGGCGCGGCTGGCCGATCGCCTGGGTATCGGGCAGTGGGCAGCGGTGATCGGCGGTAGCCTGGGCGGCATGCAGGCGCTGCAGTGGACCATCAGCTATCCCGAGCGCATCCGCCACTGCCTGGCCATCGCCTCGGCGTCCAAGCTGTCGGCAGAAAACATCGCCTTCAACGAGGTGGCGCGCCAGGCCATCCTCTCGGACCCGGACTTCCATGCCGGCCACTTCCAGGAAAAGGGCGTGATCCCCAAGCGCGGCCTGATGCTGGCGCGCATGGTCGGCCACATCACCTACCTGTCCGACGAGGCCATGGGCGCGAAATTCGGTCGCGAACTCAAGACCGACCAGCTCAACTACGACTTCCACAGCGTCGAATTCCAGGTGGAGAGCTACCTGCGCTACCAGGGCGAGGAATTCTCCGGCCGCTTCGACGCCAATACCTACCTGCTGATGACCAAGGCGCTGGACTACTTCGATCCGGCCCACGCCCACGGCGGCGACCTGGCCAAGACCCTGGCCGGGGTGCAGGCGCGCTTCCTGATCGTCTCCTTCACCACCGACTGGCGCTTCTCGCCGGCGCGTTCCAAGGAGATCGTCAACGCCCTGATGGCCGCGCGCAAGGACGTCAGCTACCTGGAGGTCGACGCACCCCAGGGCCATGACGCCTTCCTCATTCCCATCCCGCGCTATCTGCAGGCCTTCTCCCACTACATGACCCGCATCGAGGTATAGCTGCCGTGCGCGCCGATCTGGACATCATTCAGGAATGGATCCCCGCTGGCAGCCGGGTCCTCGACCTCGGTTGCGGCACCGGCGAGTTGCTTGCCTGGCTGCGTGATCACAAGCAGGTCACCGGCTACGGCCTGGAGATCGACCCGGACAAGATCGCCGAATGCCTGCTCAAGGACGTCAACGTCATCGAGCAGGACCTCGACGGCGGCCTGGCCAACTTCGCCAGCGACAGCTTCGACGTGGTGGTGATGACCCAGTCGCTGCAGGCCATGCAGTACCCTGACCGCATCCTCCAGGAGATGCTCAGGGTCGGGCGCCAGTGCATCATCACCTTTCCCAATTTCGGCCACTGGCGTTGCCGGCTGTACCTGGGGGGCAAGGGGCGGATGCCGGTCTCGGACTTCCTGCCCTACACCTGGTACAACACGCCGAACATCCACTTCTGCACCTTCGAGGACTTCGAGCGCCTCTGCCGCGAACAGCGCGCCCGGGTACTGGATCGCCTCGCCGTGGACCGGCTGCATCGCCATGGCTGGGCCAGCCGGCTGTGGCCCAATCTGCTCGGCGAGATCGGCATCTACCGGGTCAGCGCCCCTCGCCTGCACGAGCATCACGTCGCCATATGACGTAAGGCATGGGTGGCGCGCCCAGCCTGGGCGTGGCTTCGCGTACAATACGCCGCCCTTCCAAACGTGACACGGTGCCCTCATGTCCGACCTTACCGAACTGGTCCTCGCCAGCCACAACGCCGGCAAGCTCAAGGAACTCCAGGCCATGCTCGGCGACCGGGTGCGGGTGCGCTCGGTGGGTGAGTTCAGTCAGGTGGAGCCCGAGGAAACCGGCCTGTCCTTTGTCGAGAATGCCATCCTCAAGGCGCGCAACGCAGCGCGTCTGTCCGGCCTGCCGGCCCTGGCCGACGATTCGGGGCTGGCGGTCGACGCCCTCGGCGGCGCTCCCGGTATCTATTCCGCGCGCTACGCCGATGGCCAGGGCGACGCGGCCAACAATGCCAAGCTGCTCGACGCCCTGCGTGACATTCCCGACGCCGAGCGCACCGCCCAGTTCGTCTGCGTACTGGCCCTGGTGCGCCACGCCGACGACCCGCTGCCGATCCTCTGTGAAGGTCTCTGGCCTGGCCGTATCCTGCAC
The DNA here is from genome assembly GCF_056790235.1 of Pseudomonas sp. VMV1. Lineage (NCBI taxonomy): Bacteria > Pseudomonadati > Pseudomonadota > Gammaproteobacteria > Pseudomonadales > Pseudomonadaceae > Pseudomonas > Pseudomonas sp. VMV1. The sequence goes on along the minus strand of NZ_JBXGSE010000004.1, from coordinate 151,066 downwards.
GCGGCCCAGGGCGAACACGGCTTCGGCTACGATCCGCTGTTCCAGCCCGACGGCGAAACGGTCTCCGCGGCCGAACTGGCCCCGGCGGAAAAGAACCAGCGCAGCCATCGCGCCCGCGCCATGGCCCAGCTCAAGCAACGGCTCCAGCTGTGACCGATACCTTCGCCTTGCCGCCACTGGCGCTCTACGTCCATATCCCCTGGTGCGTGCGCAAGTGCCCCTATTGCGACTTCAACTCCCATGCCGCTGGCCCGACGCTACCGGAAGCGGAGTACGTCGACGCCCTGCTGGCGGATCTGGATAACGACCTGATCCACGTCCATGGCCGGCCGCTGACCTCGATCTTCTTCGGGGGCGGCACCCCCAGTCTGTTTTCCGCTGACGCCCTGGGCCGACTGCTGGAGGGCGTGGCCCGGCGGCTGGCCTTCGCGCCGGACATCGAGATCACCCTGGAGGCCAATCCCGGCACCTTCGAGCAGGCCAAGTTCGTCGCCTATCGCGGGCTGGGCATCAATCGGCTGTCCATCGGCATCCAGAGCTTCCAGGACGCCAAGCTCAAGGCCCTGGGGCGCATCCATGGGCGCGACGAAGCCATCCGCGCCGCCGACCGGGCCCGCGCCGCCGGCTTCGACAATTTCAACCTGGATCTCATGCACGGCCTGCCGGAGCAGAGCGTCGCCGATGCCCTCGGCGATCTCGATCAGGCCATCGCCCTGGCGCCCACGCACCTGTCCTGGTACCAGCTGACCATGGAGCCCAATACGGTGTTCTGGAGCCAGCCGCCCGAGCTGCCCGAAGACGACACCCTCTGGGACATCCAGGAAGCCGGCCAGGCGCGCCTGGCGGCCGCCGGCTACCAGCAGTACGAGACCTCCGCCTATGCCCAACCCGGGCGCCAGGCGCGGCACAATCTCAACTATTGGGGCTTTGGCGACTTCCTCGGCATCGGCGCTGGTGCCCACGCCAAGCTCAGCGCGCCGGATGGCAGCCTGATGCGTACCTGGAAGACCCGTCTGCCCAGGGACTATCTCGATCCGGCCAGGGCTTTCCAGGCCGGTGCGAAGCGACTGGAACCGGCCGACCTGCCCTTCGATTTCATGATGAACGCCCTGCGCCTGGTGGACGGGGTACCCGCCGCCTGGTATCCGCAACGGACCGGCCAGTCGCTGGACAGCCTGGCGCCCGCGCTGGCGGCGGCACGGCGGACCGGCCTGCTGGCGGAGGACGCGGAACGTCTGCGTCCCACCGCCCGCGGCCAACTGTTCCTGAACGACCTCTTGCAATCCTTTCTACCTGACTGACGAGGAGCTCTGCCTTGGACTTCGTGCTCGACCATATCGCCGACCTCTCCCGCTGGAGCCGCAGCCACCTGGACGAGGTGGCCCTGGCGGTCACCGCTACCCTGCTGGTGCTGTTCGGCAGCCAGGTCAATGGCTTCATCCAGGCCCGCCTGGGCAGCCTGCCGACCGCCATCCGAATCCCGGCCTTCGCCCTGGCGAGCCTGGCCCTCTATGGCGCTGCCATGACCTTCCTGACGCCCTGGGTGGTCAAGGGGCTCGCGCAGTTCAACAACTACGCCCTGGCCCCCGTGCTGCTGATCGGCGTCTGCCTGCTGGGCGTGCTGGCCGAGCGCAGAGGCTAATAGAGCACCGGCGCATAGTCCGTGGCGCCAGCCAGCAGCAGCAGACTTTCCAGCGACTGTGGTCGGCCGAGCAGGAAGCCCTGAAAGGTATCCACGCCCAGGCTCTTGAGCAGTTCGAACTGCGCCTGGGTCTCCACGCCCTCGGCGACGATCTGCATGTTGAGCGCCCGGCACAGGCTGACGATACCGGCCAGCAATTGCCGCGAGCGCGCGTCACGATCCACCGACAGCAGGAAGCTACGGTCGATCTTGATGGTGTCGAACGATAGCCGGTGCAGATAGCTCAGCGACGAGTAACCGGTACCGAAGTCATCCATGGCCACGCGGAAGCCCTGGTCGCGCAGCCGGCCTAGGCGCCGTTCCGGCGTGCCGCGCTGCAGGAACACCGACTCGGTCACCTCCAGCTCCAGGGCCCGCGGCCGCACGCCAAACTCGGTGCAGGCGCGCTCCAGCACCAGGCCCAGCTCGTCATCCGCCACCTGACGTGCGGAGATGTTCACCGCCACCGGAATGTTCACCCCCGCCAGCTGCAAGTCACGCGCATAGGCAGCAGCACGCCGGATCGCCAGGCGGCCCAGGGAAGACGCCATGCCATTCTGCTCGGCCAGGGCAACGAAGACGCTGGGCAGCACCACCCCCACGCCGGGACACTCCCAGCGCGCCAGCAGCTCGGCACTGACCAGGCGCCGCTGGGCATCGAACTTGGGTTGCAGGACGAACTTGATTTCTTCCGCCTCGATGGCGGCATGCAGGTGGGCCAGCAGCGTGACCTTGCGCAACGCCTCGGCGGTGAATTCCGGATCGTAGAAGCGTGCCCGGCTCTTGCCGGCGCTCTTGGCCGCGTACATGGCGGCATCGGCATTGCTGAGCAGGGTCTCGGCGTTCTGCCCGTCCTCGGGGCTCAAGCTCAGGCCTATGCTGGCGGATACCCGGATATCGTGCTCGGTGATACGTTGCGGCCGGCCGACCACCTGCAACAGACGCTCGGCAATCTGGCGGGCCTGACTGCGACCGTCCACCGCGACGGCGGCGACGAATTCATCGCCACCCCAACGCGCCAGGAGTTCGCCCTCCCCCAGACTGTCCTGCAAAGAGGCGCCCAGGGTTTTGAGTAGCTCATCACCCGTCTCGTGGCCCAGGGAGTCGTTGACCTCCTTAAACCCATCCACGTCAATGAACAGCACGGCCAGGCTACGGTCCGGCGCCAGGCCGCGCAGGCAGTCTTCGAAACGGCGATAGAAACCGGAACGGTTGGGCAGCTGGGTCAGGCCATCGCTCAGCGCCAGACGCTCCAGCGCCTGCTCGGCACGCTTGCGCTCGGTGATGTCACGCAGGCTAGCGATGACATAGCCCTCGGCTCCGCCTTCGCCGGCGAAACGACTGAGGCTGATCTCCATCGGCGTCGCACGCTTGGCCGAGACATGGAAACTGGCCTCGGACAGCGCATAGCCATGGCGCTCGAAGGCCTGGATGGCCGCCTCCGGCAGCTTGATGTAATGCGACAGGTACTGACCGGACACACTCTTGCCAGCACTGAGCATCAGTCTGCACAGCGCCTCGTTGGCCTCGATGATCTGGCCACTTTCGCTCAGCACGGCCATGGCATCGCGGCACAGCGCGAAAGCCGAGGCCATCAGGTTCAGCGAGCGCTCGGTACGCTGGCGGGCGCTTCGCTCGACCTCTAGCTGGCGCAGGGCGTCCATTTCGGCCAGCGTGCCGTCCGACGGGCGGATCACCGCCCAAGCCCTGGCAGCTCGTGCTTATCGACTGACATCTCGCTTGTCCATGCACATTACGACAGGCTGGGCCCATCAAGGCAAAACGCCATCATGCCAAGAGCCTGTCGACGGCTCAACCACTGCTCATCAGCGACACGCGGTCAGTCGAGGCGTGCGAACTTCAAATCCCAGACACCGTGCCCCAGTCGTTCGCCACGGCGTTCGAACTTGGTGATGGGTCTCTCCTCAGGTCGTGGCACGTAGCCCGAGGCGTCGCCAAGGTTACGGAAACCAGGGGCAGCGTTCATGATCTCGAGCATGTGTTCGGCATAGGCCTGCCAATCCGTGGCCATGTGCAGCACCCCGCCAATCTTGAGCTTCTGCCGCACCAGCTCGGCGAAGGCCGGCTGGACGATCCGACGCTTGTGATGGCGACTCTTGTGCCAGGGATCGGGAAAGAACAGCAGCACCCGGTCCAGACTGGCATCGGCCACACCCTGGCGCAGCACTTCCAGCGCATCGCAGCTGTAGACCCGCAGATTGGTCAGGCCCTGGGTCATGGCCCCGTTAAGCAGCGCACCGACGCCCGGACGATGCACCTCGACGCCGATGAAATCCTGCTCAGGTGCGGCGGCCGCCATTTCCAGGGTGGAATGGCCCATGCCGAAGCCGATTTCGAAGGTGCGCGGTGCCTGACGCCCGAACACCTGGTCGAAATCCTGGAGGCCGTCGGCCAGGTCCAGACCGAACCGCGGCCAACCCTGGTCAAGGCCACGTTGCTGGCCTTCGGTCATGCGGCCTGCGCGCATCACGAAGCTCTTGATGGTGCGCAGGGGGCGGTCGGGGGTCTGGTCGTCTTGATGATCGGTCATGGCATTATCGATAGTGAGAAAAAGAGACGCCCGGCAGGGGCCGGGCGCATGGAGGATAGCTCCAGGCCTTAGTTGACCAGGCCATCCAGCGGCGAGGACGCGGTCGCATAGAGCTTGCGCGGCATGCGCCCGGCCAGATAGGCCAGGCGGCCGGCGACGATGGCGTGCTTCATGGCTTCGGCCATCAGCACCGGCTCGCGGGCGTGGGCAATGGCGCTGTTCATCAGCACGGCTTCGCAACCCAGCTCCATGGCGATGGTGGCGTCGGAGGCGGTACCCACCCCGGCATCCACCAGCACCGGCACCTTGGCCTCCTCGAGGATGATGCGCAGGTTGTAGGGATTGCAGATGCCCAGACCCGAGCCGATCAGACCGGCCAGCGGCATGACGGCGATACAGCCGATGGCTTCCAGCTGGCGGGCGACGATGGGGTCGTCGCTGGTGTAGACCATGACGTCGAAGCCGTCGGCCACCAGGGTCTCGGCCGCCTTGAGGGTCTCGATGACGTTGGGGAACAGGGTCTTCTGGTCGGCCAGGACTTCCAGCTTGACCAGGTTGTGGCCGTCGAGCAGCTCTCGGGCCAGGCGGCAGGTGCGCACCGCTTCCACCGCGTCGTAGCAGCCGGCGGTGTTGGGCAGGATGGTGTAGCGCTCGGGCGAGATCACGTCGAGCAGGTTGGGCTCGCCGGGATTCTGGCCGATGTTGGTGCGGCGCACCGCCACGGTGACGATCTCGGCACCGGAGGCCTCGATGGCCAGCCGGGTCTCTTCGAGATCACGGTACTTGCCGGTGCCGACCAGCAGGCGCGACTCATAGGTGCGCCCGGCCAGGGTCAAGGGAGTGTCTTTCATCTGGATTCCTCTTTCGCGGCTAGCCGCCGCCGATGGCGTGGACCACTTCCAGCCGGTCGCCGTCCACCAGAGCGGTGGTGGCGTGCTGGCTGCGCGGCACGATGTCGAGGTTGCGCTCCACCGCTACCCGCCGTCCGGTCAAGTCGAGACGCACGAGCAGGTCGGCGACGGTGGCACCGTCCGGCAATTCAAGGGATTCGCCGTTCAACAGGATCTGCATGGCAAAGGCATCGTCGCGGGGTGAGCCGGCATTCTACGCCGGTCGCGCGTTCATTGCAGCGGCGCCGGGCCTGGAACGACGGCCAGCGCTCGGTTAGAGGCTGCTCAGGCGCCAGGCCAGTATGGCCAGGCAGGCCCAGCCCGCGAGAAAGCACAACCCGCCAAAGGGGGTGATGATCCCCAGCCGCGACACGCCGGTCAGCGTCAGCAGATACAGACTGCCGGAAAACAGCAGGATACCGGCGATGAAGAAGCCACCCGCCCAGGCCACCAGCCGGCCCTGGAAGTGCAGCGACAACAGGGCGACGCCGAACAGCGCCAGGGCATGGATGAGCTGGTAGAGCACGCCGGTCTGGAACACGGCCAGGTAGTCGGCGGACAGTCGCCCCTTGAGACCGTGGGCAGCGAAGGCTCCGAGCCCGACGCCGGTGAAGCCGGCCAGGGCGGCGAACAGCAGGAAGAGACGCAACATGGGTTTTACCGGGCGATGGAAGAGAAGCGCTGGTTATAATGGCCCGCTAACCGCCAAAGACCAAGCCGATGCTGCTCACCCTCCTCCGCCGTCTCCTGCGTATCGCCCTCTGGTTCGCCGTCCTCAGTACCGCCCTGGTGCTGGTCCTGCGCTGGGTGCCCCCACCGGGCAGCATGCTGATGGTCGAGCGCAAGGTCGACTCCTGGATCGACGGCAAGCCCATCGACCTGCAGCGCGACTGGCGCCCCTGGAAGGAGCTGCCGGACGATCTCAAGATGGCGGTGATCGCGGGTGAAGACCAGCACTTCGCCGAGCACTGGGGGTTCGACATGGCGGCGATCCGCCAGGCCTTCAGCCACAACGAGGCCGGCGGCTCCCTGCGCGGCGCCAGCACCATCAGCCAGCAGACCGCCAAGAATCTCTTTCTCTGGAGCGGGCGCAGCTACCTGCGCAAGGCCTTCGAAGCCTGGTTCACCGTGCTGCTGGAGACCTTCTGGTCCAAGCAGCGCATCCTCGAGGTCTATCTCAACAGCGTGGAATGGGACGATGGCGTCTTTGGCGCCGAGGCTGCGGCCCGCCACCATTTCGGCATAGGCGCGCCCTACCTGTCCGACCGCCAGGCCAGCTTGCTGGCCGCCGTGCTGCCCAATCCACGCGAATGGAGCCCGAGTCGTCCGAGCGCCTACGTCGCCGAACGCGCCGCCTGGATCCGCCAGCAGGAGCGCCAGCTGGGCGGCAGCGACTACCTGCGGCGGATGACCGGGCAGTAGCGCCAGGCGCCGCAGGGTGGAAGACGGCGCCGCCTTTTCCAGCGGGATACCTGGCCCCAGCGAGCTGCCTAGGTAACGCTGACGCTCACGCCTGGAAAACGCTGAGCAGCTTTCCATCTACCTGCGTTTAATCGCGGCCATGGGCCGCTCCTACGGATTCACCAGCACCTGTAGGAGCGGCCCATGGCCGCGATCATGATGTAGCTGGTAACAGAGCTAGACGATCGCGCCCTCTCGAACCGGCGCAAGAAAAGTTGCGCGACTTTCCACCCTACCTGCGATTTATTGCGGCCATGGGCCGCTCCTACGGATTCACCAGCACCTGTAGGAGCGGCCCATGGCCGCGATCATGGCGTAGCTCGTGACGAAGTTAGGTAATCGCGCCTCTCGAACCGGCACATGAAAAGCTGCGCCACTTTCCACCCTACCTGCGATTTATCGCGGCCATGGGCCGCTCCTACGGATTCACCAGCACCTGCAGGAGCGGCCCATGGCCGCGATCATGATGTAGCTGGTAACAGAGCTAGACGATCGCGCCCTCTCGAACCGGCGCAAGAAAAGTTGCGCGACTTTCCACCCTACCTGCGGTTTATCGCGGCCATGGGCCGCTCCTACAGCAGCGTGGGGCCGGCAAACTTGGCTGCTTCGACGAACCGCGATAGCCGCGACGGCTTTTCTCTCAGACATAAAAAAACCGCACCCTGAGGTGCGGTTCTTCGAGCAAGGCGCGGATCAGGCAGCGATGTTGCCCTTGAGCTTGTTCATCGCGTTCTTTTCCAGCTGGCGGATACGCTCCGCCGAAACGTTGTACTTGGCCGCCAACTCATGCAGCGTCGCCTTTTCCTCGGCCAGCCAGCGCTGGTAGAGGATGTCGCGGCTGCGATCGTCCAGGCGTTCCAGGGCCTCGTGCAGATTGGCCGTGGAGCTGTCGGTCCAGTCGGCTTCCTCCAACTGACGGGCCGGATCGTAACGGCTGTCTTCCAGATACTGGGCCGGCGACTGATAGGCCGCGTCGTCGTCGGCATCGCTAGCCGGATCGAAGGCCATGTCCTGACCGGTCAGGCGGCTTTCCATCTCGCGCACTTCCCGGGGTTCGACGCCCAGGGTTTCGGCCACGCGATGGACCTCGTCGTTGTTCAGCCAGGCCAGCCGCTTCTTCTGGCTGCGCAGGTTGAAGAACAGCTTGCGCTGCGCCTTGGTGGTGGCCACCTTGACGATGCGCCAGTTGCGCAGGATGAATTCATGGATTTCGGCCTTGATCCAATGCACGGCAAAGGACACCAGGCGTACACCCATTTCGGGATTGAAGCGTTTCACGGCCTTCATCAGGCCGACATTGCCTTCCTGGATCAGGTCGGCCTGAGCCAGCCCATAGCCAGAATAGCTCTTGGCGATATGCACCACGAAACGCAGATGCGCGAGCACCAACTGGCGGGCGGCCTCGACGTCTTCCTTGTAGAAGAGGCGCTCGGCCAGTTCACGCTCCCGCTCCGGAGTGAGCAGCGGAATGCTGTTCACCGAATGCACATAGGCTTCCAGGCTGGCGCCGGGAACCAATGTAGGAACAGGTTGCAACGAAGTGGTCATGCGAATCCTCCGATTCACTAAGCACTGGACAGTCTAACACTGATTTTTTGGACAGCGCCAGACTAGCCGAGGTTCCCTTAACCCCAGCTGAAGACCGCCCTGAAAGGCCTGTCTCATCAGGGGTTTAGACCGTTTCCGGAGATGTCGGAAACAGTCGTTCGTCAGCGTGGAGCGAGCTCGCGCAGATGGCGGGCGACGGCCAACCAGGCGCCTATGTAGCCGAGCAGCACGGCGCCGATCAGCAACTGTAGCCCGTCTTCGACGGCAACGCTGCCCAAGGCGAAATCGCTGCCATAGAGGCCGGCCAGATCCAGCACCGCGGCGTTGAGCCAATTGAGGCCAAACACCAGCAGCGCCCAGGCGGCGATGCCGGCGCCCAGGCCGAACAACGCGCCCATGTAGAGGAAGGGCCGGCGCACGTAGCCGTCGGTGCCACCCACCAGCTTGACCACCTCGATCTCGGTACGGCGATTCTCGATGGCCAGGCGGATGGTATTGCCGATCACCAACAACAGGGCGATCACCAGCACCACGGTCAGGCCGAAGACGAAGCGCTCGCCCAGCTTGAGGATGGCGGTGAGACGCTCGACCCACTGCATGTCCAGCTGCACCTGCTGCACGCCGTTCATTTCGGCCAGCTGACTGCGCAGCATGTCGAGGCGGCTCTTGTCGACTTCCTTGGGCGTCACCGCGATGACGCCAGGCAGCGGGTTCTGCGGCAATTCGCGCAGCGCCTCGCCAAGGCCGGCGTCCTGCTGCAATTCCTTCAAGGCATCGTCCGGACTGATCCAACGGGCCTCGGCCACATCGGGCAGGACCTTGATCTGACTCATCAGCACCTCGGCCTGGTCCTGACCGGTGCGCAGGTCGAGGAAGACCGAGATCTGTGCCGCGCGCTGCCAGGAGCCACCCAGGCGCTCGACGTTCTTCAGCAGCAGCGACACGCCCATGGGCAGCGCCAGGGCGATGCCCATCACCAGGCAGGTGAGAAAGGTGCCTATGGGCTGCTGCACCATGCGCCTGAGGCTGTCCCTCAGGCCGGTGCGGTGGGCTTCGAGGTAGGCGTGCAGCGGGCTGCGCCAGTCACTCTTGGGTTTCTTCGGGGCCTGGCGCTGCGGACGCTGGGGCTTGCCGCCCTGTTCCTGGCCACGGGGTAGTTCAGTGGCGCTCATGGCTGGCTCTCCTCTTCGTCGCCGATCAGGCGGCCGCGCTGCAGGGTCAGCATGCGATGGTGCAGGCGGGCGATGAGGGCATGGTCGTGGCTGGCGATCAGTACCGTGGTGCCCAGGCTGTTGATGTCTTCGAAGACACCCATGATTTCCGAAGCCAGGCGCGGATCGAGGTTGCCGGTGGGTTCATCGGCGAGCAGCAGGGCCGGGCGATGCACCACGGCACGGGCGATGCCGACCCGTTGCTGCTGGCCGGTGGACAGCTCGGCCGGATAGTCGTCGAGCTTGTCCTTGAGGCTGACCCGCTCCAGGGCGGCGGCCACACGCTTGGCGATCTCGGGCTTGGACAGCCCAAGGATCTGCAGCGGCAGGGCGACGTTGTCGAACACGGTGCGGTCGTACAGCAGCTGGTGATTCTGGAAGACCACGCCGATCTGCCGCCGCAGGAAGGGAATCTGCGCATTGGTGATGCGCGAGATGTCCTGGCCGGCCAGGGTCAGCTTGCCACCGGTGGGGCGCTCCATGGCCAGGATCAGCCGCATCAGGGTGCTCTTGCCGGCGCCGGAGTGACCGGTGACGAAGAGGATCTCGCCGCGTTCGGCACGGAAGCTCAGCTCCTGCAGGCCGACGTGACCGTTGGGATAGCGCTTGGAGACGCGGTCGAACTGGATCATGAGACGCCACGCTCCGCGAACAGGGCCTGGACGAAGGGACGCGCCTCGAAGGGCCGCAGGTCGTCGATGCCTTCGCCGACGCCGACATAGCGGATCGGCAGGGCGCTCTGCTTGGCCAGGGCGAAGATCACCCCGCCCTTGGCGGTGCCGTCGAGCTTGGTCAGCGCCAGACCGGTCAGGGGGACCGCATTGTGGAACTGCTTGGCCTGGTTGAGGGCGTTCTGGCCGGTACCGGCATCCAGCACCAGCAAGGTCTCGTGGGGCGCTGCCTCATCCAGCTTGCCGATCACCCGGCGTACCTTGCGCAGCTCTTCCATGAGGTTGTCCTTGGTGTGCAGGCGGCCGGCGGTGTCGGCGATCAGCACATCGACGCCCCGGGCCTTGGCGGCTTGCACGGCGTCGAAGATCACCGAGGCGGAGTCGGCGCCGGTGTGCTGGGCGATCACCGGGATGCGGTTGCGCTCGCCCCAGACCTGCAGCTGCTCCACGGCGGCCGCGCGGAAGGTGTCGCCAGCGGCCAGCATGACCTTCTTGCCTTCGTTCTGCAGGCGCTTGGCCAGCTTGCCGATGGTGGTGGTCTTGCCGGCGCCGTTCACGCCGACCACCAGGATGACGTAGGGCTTGTGCGAGGTATCGATCACCAGCGGCTGCTCCACCGGCAGCAGCATCTCGGTAAGCTCCTGCTGCAGGGCCTGGTACAGCGCCTCGCTGTCGGCCAGCTGCTTGCGCGCCACCTTTTGCGTCAGGTTGCGCATGATGACGCCGGTGGCCTCGACGCCGACGTCGGCGGTCAGCAGACGCGTCTCCAGCTCTTCGAGCAGGTCGTCGTCGATAGCCTTCTTGCCAAGGAACAGGCTGGCCATGCCTTCGCCGAGGCTGGCACTGGTCTTGGACAAGCCCTGGCGCAGGCGGGCGAAGAAACCCAGCTTGGCCGGTTCGGCGGCTGCCGCGACCACGTGCGGAGCAGGCTCGGGCTCCGGCTCGGGTTCAGAAGCCACGACCGGTTCGGGAACCGGGGGCAACGGGGCAGCGGGCACGACTGGCGCAGATGCGGGCTCTGCGACGGGCTCCGGAACAACCGGAGGCAGCGGCGTGACGGGTGCAACTGGTGCAATTGGTGCAATTGGTGCAATTGGTGCCGGGGCGGGCTCGGCGACCGGCTCAGGCTCCACGAACGGCTCTAGTTCGACCGGCGGCACGATGGGATCGGCCACCAGGGGCTCGACCAGCGCCGTCAGGGCGACCGGCGACGGCGCCTCCTCTTCGGCCACCGGTACCGGTGACATCGAGGGAATCGCCTCAGGCGGCTCGGGCACTGGCTCCGGATGCTGCACCGGCTCGGGCAAGCGCTCTTCCGGCGTGGCTACGGGCACTTCGGCAGGCGTTTCTACGGGTTCGGCGGTCTTCTTGCGGAACCAGCCGAACAGGCCTTTCTTCTCCGTGGGGGGAGACTTCTTGTCGTCGGATCCAAACATGCGGGGCTCTGTATCGAACGGACGATCAGGCTGCGGGAGCTCCGCCAGGCGGCGCTCGACCGTCAGGCATGGCCGTCGGGAAAAGGGATGCGTATCCTAGCAGCCTGCCGGGCGGAAGACCTCCCCGTCGGCGAAAAACGCGCGACCGTCCCCAGGACGCAGCCGCTTCGTCCCCTACCGCGCTACAAGGCCTGCTCTCGCAATGCCCGCCTCCCGCTCCCGTCGGACCACCCTGGTCGCCCTGCTCGGCCTGCTTCCTACCCTCGCCCTCGCGGCTGCCAGCCAGCAGCGCACCGAGGAGTTCACCCTCGACAATGGCCTGAAGCTGGTGGTCCGCGAAGATCATCGGGCACCGGTCGCCGTGGTGCAGCTCTGGTATCGCGTGGGTTCGAGCCTGGAGGCGCCCGGCGCGACCGGGCTCTCCCATGCCCTGGAACACCTGATGTTCAAGGGCAGTCGCAAGCTGGACGCGGGCGAGGCCTCGCACCTGCTGCGCGACCTGGGCGCCGAGGAAAACGCCTTCACCACCGACGACTACACCGTCTACTACCAGCTGCTTGCCCGCGACCGCCTGCCGGTCGCCCTGGAGCTGGAAGCCGATCGCATGGCTCATCTGCTCCTGGCGCCCGACGAGGTCACCCGGGAACTGGAAGTGATCAAGGAAGAACGCCGGCTGCGCACCGATGACCGCCCGGAGGCACTGTCCTTCGAGCGCTTCAAGGCGGCGGCCTACCCTGCCAGCGGCTATCGCAACCCCACCATCGGCTGGCCCCAGGACCTGCAGCGCCTGACCGTGGACGACCTCAGACGCTGGTACCACACCTGGTATGCGCCCAATAACGCCACCCTGGTGGTGGTGGGCGATGTCGAACCTGCGGTGATCCGCGCCGAGGTGCAACGATGGTTCGGCGCCATCCCCCGCAGCGATCTGCCCGCACCCAGGCGTCCGCTGGAACTGCCTGCGCCAGGTGAGCGCCGCCTGGCCTTGCAGGCCCGCGAGGTACCCAGTCTGCTGATGGGCTTCAACGTGCCCAGCCTGGCCACCGCCACCCAGCCGCGCGACGCCTATGCCCTGCAACTGCTTGCCGCCCTGCTCAGCGGCGGCTCGGGCGCACGTCTGCCCAGTCGCCTCGAACGGGGGCAGGAAGTGGCCAGCAGCGTGCGCGCCGCCTATGGCGCCTACACCCGCGGCGACAGTCTGTTCCTGCTCAGCGGCATGCCCAATACCCAGCGCGGCAAGACCCTCGAGCAGCTGGAAGCGGCCTTCTGGGACCAGTTGGACACTCTCAAGCGCGAGCCACCCAGCGCCGAGGAGGTGGCACGGGTCCGTGCCCTGCTGGTGGCCGGGCTGGTCTATGGCCGCGACTCCATCACCGCCCAGGCCAGCAGCATCGGCCAGCTGGAAAGCGTCGGCCTCGGCTGGCGCCAGGGGGATCTGCTGCTCGATGAGCTGGGCAAGGTCACCCCCGATGACCTCCGCCGGGTGGCCCGCACCTACTTCACCCGCGAGCGCCTGACCCTGGGTCAGCTGCGTCCCGAACCCGCCGCGGAGGCCCGTCGATGAAACGCCTGCTCAGCCTTTCGCTGTGCCTGCTCGCGGGCTGCCAGGCCCCTTCGCCGGTCGGCGACCTGGCGCGCGCCTATCCCGCCGTGGATAGCCTGAAGACCCTCAAGGCGGCACCGCCCCTGGGCCGCCAGCTGGATATCCAGCGCTGGCGTACCGCCGAGGGCGCCCAAGTGCTGTTCGTGCCGGCGCCGGAATTGCCGATGTTCGATGTGCGCCTGATCTTTGCCGCCGGCAGCAGCCGGGACGGCGCCAGCCCAGGCCTCGCCATGCTGACCAACGGCCTGCTCAACGAAGGCACCCCGGGACGCGATGCCGGCGCCATCGCCGATGGCTTCGAGCGCCTGGGCGCCGACTTCAGCAACGGCGCCTATCGCGACCAGGCCGTGGCCGGCCTGCGCACCCTTGCCGATCCCGCCCACAGCGAGCCAGCCCTGGCACTGCTCGCCGACGTGGTCGGCCGCCCGACCTTTCCTGCCGAGGCCATCCAGCGCATCCGCGACCAGCTGCTGACCCTGATCGCCGCCAGTCGCCGTGAACCGGCGAGCCTTGCCGGCGAGGCCCTGCAGCAGCACCTCTATGGCAGCCACCCCTATGCCCACTCACCGCTCGGTACGGCAGCCAGCCTGGCATGCCTCGATGCCGCCAGCCTGCAGGCCTTCCATGGCCGGGCCTATGCCGCCGGCAATGCCGTGATCGCCATCACCGGCGATCTGGATCGCGCCCGGGCCGAACGGATCGCCGCCCAGCTGTCGCGTGCCCTGCCCCGCGGCCCGGCGCTGCCGCCACTGCCCGCGCCTGTTCCCGCCGTACCGGCACAAGTGGCGCTGGAGGTCCCGGCCCAGCAGACCCGTCTGCTGCTCGGCCAGCTCGGCATCACCCGCCGTGATCCCGACTACGCCGCCCTGTTCGTCGGCAACCAGATCCTTGGTGGCGGCGGTTTCGGCAGTCGCCTGATGACCGAATTGCGTGAACGCCGTGGCCTCACCTATGGCGTCAGCTCGGGCTTTACACCGATGCGCCAGCCGGGCCCCTTCACCATTGGTCTGCAGACCCGCGCCGAACTGGGCGATGCCGCTCTGGCCTTGGTCCGCGACCTGCTGCGCGACTATCTGGCCCAGGGTCCGACCCAGGCCGAACTGGACCGCGCCAAGCGGCAGATCGAAGGCAGCTTTCCGCTGACCAATGCCAGCAACGGCGCCATCGTCGCCCAGCTGGGCAATATCGGCTTCTATGACTTGCCCAGCAGCTACCTGGACGACTTCCTCCAGCAGGTCCGCAGCCTGACGGTAGCCCAGGTGCATGCCGCCCTGCAGCGTCACCTGGATCCGGCCAACTTCGTGGTGGTCACCGCCGGCCCCCGGGTCGCCCAGCAACCGCTGCCGCCGCCCCGCCCCCTTCCCATCTTGCCGCCCAGCGGCGTTCCGGAGCACTAGCATGGCCCAGAAGCCCGCCAACCAACTGCGCATCATCGGTGGCGACTGGCGCAGCCGGCGCTTCGCCTTTCCCGATGCCCTGGGCCTGAGGCCCACCCCGGATCGGGTGCGCGAGACCCTGTTCAACTGGCTGGCCGTGGTGACGCCAGGCGCCCGAGTCCTGGACCCCTTCGCCGGCAGCGGCGCGCTGCTGCTGGAAGCCCTCTCCCGCGGCGCCGGTCAGGCCCTGGCCTTCGACCTCAACGCCCAGGCGGTCAATGCCCTGCGCGGTCATCTGCAGACCCTGGGCTGCGCGCACGCCGAGGTACGCCAGACCGATGCCCTCCAGGCACTGGCCAAGCCGGTGGAGACGCCTTTCGACCTGGTGTTTCTCGACCCGCCCTTTGGCAAGGACCTGCTGGAGCCGGCCTGCGCGGCGCTGGAAATCCAGGGCTGGCTCACCGCGGACGCCTGGATCTACACCGAGAGCGAAACCCAGCCCTCCCGGCTGACCCTGCCCGCGACCTGGCAGCTGCACCGCGAAAAGAAGACCGGCAACGTCCACTACGCCCTCTGGCACCGCCAGGCGTGAGCGGCGCACCCTTTCGGCCGGCACGCTGGCTACCCGGCCCACACCTGCAGACCCTCTGGGGCTCGTTGTGGCGGCGTCTGCCGCCCATCACCCGACCTCGCGAACGGCTGTGGCTGGAGGATGGCGACTTCCTGGATCTGGACTGGTACCACGCCGAGGACCCACGGGCGCCGCTGGTGCTGATCGCCCATGGCCTCACCGGCAGCTCCGGCTCCCACTATGTGCTCGGGCTGCAATTCGCCCTCGCCGCCCGCGGCTGGGCCACCGTCGGCCTCAACTGGCGTGGCTGCTCCGGCGAGCCCAACCGCCTGCCGCGCGGCTATCACTCCGGCGTCAGCGACGACCTGGCGGCGGTGGTCCGCCACCTGCAGATCAGCCGCCCGGACGCACCGCTGTATGCCGTGGGCTTCTCCCTGGGCGGCAATGTCCTACTCAAATACCTGGGCGAACACGGCGCGCAAAGCGGACTGAGGGCCGCGGCGGCGGTCTCGGTGCCCTTTCGCCTGGACCTCTGCGCCGATCGCATCGGCATCGGCTTCTCGCGTATCTATCAGCGGCACTTCATCCGTGAACTGGCGCGCTACGTGCGCGACAAGCAGGCGCTGTTCGATCACGAGCGCCACCCCGAGCAGCACGAGATCCTCGCGCGCCTGGGGCCGCCCGAAGGGCTCAAGACCTTCTGGGATTTCGACGACAAATACACCGCGCCGCTGCACGGCTTTCGCGATGCCCAGGACTATTACCGCCAGGCTTCCAGCCGCTACTACCTGAGTGGTATCCGCATCCCCACCCTGCTGATCCAGGCCGAGGACGACCCCTTCATCGGCACCGACGCCTTGCCAGCACGCGCCGAACTGGCGCCCGGCACCCTGTTCGAGCGCCTGCCCCATGGCGGACACGTGGGTTTCATCGGCGGCACCTTCCGCCACCCCGATTACTATCTGGAAAGACGCATTCCCGACTGGCTGGTCAGCCAGCAGACCTCGCCATCCGGCCGATAAACGCCCACGGGTCGGCGATCCCGCCCCCTGTCGCCTTGGCCTCACCCCGCCCCTGAGCTACCATCCAAGCCCCAATAGCTTTGCCCCCAGGACAGCGTCATGAACCGAGTGCTATACCCCGGCACCTTCGACCCCATCACCAAGGGCCATGGCGATCTGGTGGAGCGCGCCTCGCGGCTGTTCGACGAAGTCGTGGTGGCAGTAGCCGCCAGCCCCAAGAAGAACCCCCTGTTTCCGCTGGAGCGGCGGGTAGCGCTGGCCAAGGCGGTAACCGCGCACCTGCCCAATGTCGAGGTGATCGGCTTCAGCTGCCTGCTGGCCAATCTGGTGGAACAGCAGAAGGCGACCATCATCCTGCGCGGCCTGCGCGCGGTGTCGGACTTCGAGTTCGAATTCCAGCTGGCCAACATGAACCGGGTACTGGCGCCCCAGGCGGAAAGCATGTTCCTGACCCCCTCGGAACACTATTCCTACCTGTCCTCCACCCTGGTGCGCGAGATCGCGGCCCTCGGTGGCGACGTGACCAAGTTCGTCCATCCCACCGTGCATCAGGCACTGCTGGAGCGTTTTGCGCCGGCAAGCTGATTAACCCCAAGGACTGTCGGGTGCAGCCGGCGCGCGGATGGGGCAAAATGCGCGCCTGACTTTTGGATCGCTGCGCGTTCGCGTGGCGAGGAGCCGACGATGTCCCTCATCATTACCGACGATTGCATCAACTGCGACGTGTGCGAGCCCGAGTGCCCGAACGGCGCCATTTCCCAAGGCGCGGAGATCTACGTGATCGATCCGAACCTGTGCACCGAGTGCGTGGGGCACTACGACGAACCCCAATGCCAGCAGGTCTGCCCGGTGGACTGCATCCCTCTCGACGAAAACCACGTCGAGACCAAGGAGCAGCTGCACGACAAGTATCTGAAGATCAGCGGCCAAGCTTAAGCAGCCAGGCCTGGCACCAGGGCCTATTCGGTACGACCGTACCCGCTCTGGGTGCAGCCGAGGCAGCGCACGAAGGCCGCCTTGCCCGGCTCGACCACCAGGGCCTTGCCGGCCTTGCCGATGTTACCGCCCGCGGCGGTGAATGGCAGGCTGACCACGAAAACCCCCGCCCCGATCACGGTGGCGGCGATCAGCAGTGGCCGTGCGATCAAGAGATCACCGATCATGGAAAAGGCGGCGGGAGCCTGGGCTTCACCAAATGCCTGGTCGGCGGTCTGATACTCGGTGACGTCACCCTGAGCCTGCTGCGCCTGCGCCGGCAGGACCTGCATCGTCAAGGCCAGCGCCAGCACGGCAGCCAGGCTACGGAACGGATTCATACGGCTGATCCCTTGCGCGGTTGTGATGGTCGTCCCTGAACTATAACAGGCCGCCCGCACTTGTCATGCGAGCGGTCCCCAGACGTCATTCGGCGCGGACGACCGGCTGCGGCGCACGGCGGTAGGCGTAGACCATAAGTGCGATACCGCCCAGCACCATGGGCACGCAGAGCACCTGGCCCATGGTCAGCCAGCCCCAGGCCAGATAGCCGAGCTGGGCATCGGGCACCCGCACGAATTCGACGATGAAGCGGAAGATGCCGTAGCAGAGTACGAACAGGCCGGACACGGCCATGGTCGGCCGCGGCTTGCGCGAGTACAGCCAGAGGATCACGAACAGCGCCACGCCTTCCAGGGCGAACTGGTAGAGCTGCGAGGGATGGCGCGGCAACTGAGCCGGGTCGCTGTAGGGCGGGAAGATCATCGCCCAGGGCACATCGGTAGGCTTGCCCCAGAGTTCGGCGTTGATGAAATTGCCGATGCGACCGGCACCCAGGCCAATGGGCACCAGTGGCGCGATGAAGTCCATCAGCTCGAAGAAGCCCTTGTTGTGGCGCTTGCCGAACCACCAGACCGCCAGGATCACCCCGAGCAGACCGCCGTGGAAGGACATGCCGCCCTTCCAGACCTCGAAGATCAGCGTCGGATTGGCGATGTACTCCGCCAGATTGTAGAAGAGCACATAGCCGAGCCGTCCCCCGGCGATGACCCCCAGCGCCACCCAGAACACCAGATCCGACAGGGTTTCGCTGGTCCAGCGCGGATCGAAGCGATTGAGCCGGCGCTTGGCCAGCCACCAGGCACCGCCGATGCCCACCAGGTACATGAGGCCGTACCAGTGGATCTTCAGCGGCCCCAGCGACAGGGCCACCGGGTCTATTTGCGGATACGGCAGCATGGTGCCTCCTTGACAGGGATCAGAGTAGAAAATTGAGGCCGACGCCAGATAGCAAGGCGAATGGACGCTTGAGCAGCCGCGGCGCTCAGCCCATCCAGGGCGCTACCGAAGACGCTGCCCAGGGGCATCCGAGCGAACAGCCGCCAGTACACGGCGCCGAGCTGATGATGGGTGCAGACGAAAGGGAGCGAAGTGGAGACGCTGGTGGCCAGCGAGGTCCCCACCGCCAGGTGGGCAGGGATGTGCGGATCGAGTGCGGTGGCGGTAGAACGGTAGGCCAGCACCGGCATGATGATCAGGCCGCCATTGCCTCTGATCAGACCGGCCAGCAACCCGGCGCAGACGCCAGGCACCAGGAAGAGCAAGAGATCCATCATCACCTCGGGCGCAGGAGGCGGCATGGTACGCCGCTGCCTGCCCGGCGGAAAGCGGCCTTCCCGCCGGGCACGCTCAGCTCTGGACGCTGGCCGCCGGGTTGATCACCCGGCCCAGTCCGAGGTTACGCAAGGCCAGATGCAAGGCGCTGTGGATGACCTGGGGGTTGTCGATCTGGCGCATCTGCTGCACCAGCTCCCGGGCCTTCTCCAGGGTGACCTGGCGCAGCAGCCATTTCACCTTGGGCAGGTTGGTGGCGTTCATCGACAGGGTGTCGAAGCCCATGCCCATGAGCAGCACCGCCGCCGCCGGATCGCCAGCCATTTCGCCGCAGATGCTCACCGGCACTCCTTCGGCATGGGCGCCATCGACCACCTGTTGCAACGCCTGCAGCACCGCAGGGTGGAAGTAGTCGTAGAGATCGGCCACCCGCGGATTGTTACGGTCCACCGCCAGCAGGTACTGGGTCAGGTCGTTGGAGCCCACCGAGATGAAGTCCACCTGGCGCGCCAGATCGCGGGCCTGGTAGACCGCCGAGGGCACCTCGACCATGACACCCACGGGGGGCATGGGAATGTCGACGCCTTCGTCGCGTACTTCGCACCAGGCGCGGTGCAAGAGGTGCTGGGATTCCTCCACCTCGTGCACACCGGAGATCATCGGCAGCATGATGCGCAGGTTGTTCAGCCCCTCGCTGGCCTTGAGCATGGCGCGGGTCTGTACCAGGAAGATTTCCGGATGATCCAGGGTGACGCGGATACCGCGCCAGCCGAGGAAGGGGTTGTCTTCCTTGATCGGGAAATAGGACAGCGCCTTGTCACCGCCGACATCCAGGGTGCGCATGGTCACCGGCGCCGGATGGAAGGCGGCCAGCTGCTCACGGTAGATCGAGAGCTGCTCTTTCTCGCTGGGAAAACGCTCGTTGACCATGAAGGGGACTTCGGTGCGATACAGCCCGACTCCTTCGGCCCCGCGTTGCTGGGCACGGGCCACGTCGGCCATCAGGCCGGTGTTGACCCACAGCGGCATGCGATGGCCGTCGAGGGTCTCGCAGGGCAGACTGCGCAAGGCGTCGAGGCCCTGGGTCAGCTGGCGCTCCTCCTCGACTACGTCGCCATACTGCTTGATCAGCGTCGGCGAGGGGTTGGTGAAGATCTCGCCGTGGTAGCCATCGACGATGAGGTCGATGCCGTCCACCTTGGAATACGGCAGGTCCACTGCGCCCATGACGGTGGGCACGCCCATGGCGCGCGCCAGGATAGCCACGTGGGAGTTGCCCGAACCCAGTACCGAGATCAGGCCGACCAGACGCCCCTCGGGCACCTCGCCCAGCATGGCCGGCGAGAGTTCCTCGCTGACCAGGATGGTGTTTTCCGGATAGATCAGGCAAGCCTGGTGCGCCTGTTGCAGATAGGCGAGCAGCCGGCGGCCCAGGTCCCGCACATCGGCGGCCCGTTCGCGCAGATAGGCGTCGTCCATCAGCTCGAAGCGCTGGACGTGCTCCATCACCACCTGGCGCAGGGCGCCCTGGGCCCACTGGCCACTCTTGATGATGGTGGTCACCTCGTTACCGAGGGCGGCGTCGTCGAGCATCATCAGGTAGACGTCGAACAGCGCCTGCTCTTCCTTGCGCAGCTGGGTGGACAGCCGCTTGGAGAGCGCCTTCATGTCCGCCCGTACGCCTTCCAGCGCGGTGCGGAACAGCTGCAGCTCGGCGTCGATGTCGGTCACGGTCTTGTCGGGGACCACTTCCAGGTCGGCTGGCGGCAGGACCACCACCGCCTTGCCGACGCCGACCCCGGGCGAGCCGGGAATGCCGACGAAGCGCGCTTCCTGGATACCCTTGCCCTGCCGATCCAGACCGCGGATGGTCCCGGTGGCCTCGGCATGGGCGATCACCCCGGACAGCTGGGCGCTCATGGTGACCAGGAAGGCTTCCTCGCCCTCGTCGAACTGACGACGTTCCTTCTGCTGCACCACCAGCACGCCCATGACGCGTCGGTGGTGAATGATGGGTGCGCCGAGGAAGGACGCATAACGTTCCTCACCGGTTTCAGCGAAATAGCGGAAGCGCGGGTGGCTGGCGGCGTCTTCGAGGTTGAGCGGCTCTTCACGCGTCCCGACCAGGCCGACCAGGCCTTCGTTGGGCGCCATGCTGACCCGGCCGATGGATTTCTTGTTCAGGCCTTCGGTGGCCATCAGCACGAAACGATTGGTATCCGGATCCAGCAGATAGACGGAGCAGACCTGCGACTGCATGGCCGCGCGGACGCGCTGCACGATGATGGACAGTGCCGACCCCAGATCCTTGGCGGCATTGACCTCCTGGACGATCTTGCGCAGAACTGCAAGCATCTAGCGCCTCCGCAGCCGACGCCCGGCGGAGCCGCCGGCGTGCATCACGTGTCGTTCATCCTGCATGACCACAGCTTCTCCTCACCACTTTCGCACCGGCCGTACCGGTAATCAGGCCAGCAAGCGGGGTGCCAACTCCTTGAGCGCCCGCCGATAGACCTCACGCTTGAAGGTCACCACCTGGCCCAGCGGGTACCAGTAGCTTACCCAGCGCCAGCCATCGAATTCAGGCTTGCCCGTCACATCCATCCGCACCCGCTGCTCTTCCGCGGTCAGACGCAACAGAAACCACTTCTGCTTCTGGCCGATGCACAGCGGACGGCTGTGGGTACGCACCATACGCTGCGGCAGTCGATACCTCAGCCAGCCCCGGGTACAGGCCAGGATACGGACATCCTCGGGGCTCAGCCCCACTTCTTCGTTCAGCTCCCGGTACAGCGCCTCCTCGGGCGTTTCCCGGTCATCGATCCCACCCTGGGGAAACTGCCAGGCATCCTGGTTGATCCGGCGGGCCCACAGTACTTGGCCGGCATCGTTGGCGAGAATGATGCCGACATTGGGGCGAAAACCATCAGCGTCGATCACGGCTGCCACCCTTGAAAAATATCGTTGCCCGCATTGTTCCACAAAGCCCGACAGCCCAGCAATGCAAGCTCCGGACCGACCGGGGCGCGGCCGACCGGCGCAGGGTCCGGGGGAACGGCGAGGCCTGCAAAAGCCCGCATTATGGTGGCCGCTAGCTGAACATCGGCTTAAAGGCAGGCAATCGTCGCGCGCTAGCGAAAATGCCGCTGCACGGCCATGTAGACCGCCAGCGCCAGACCGATCCAGCCAACCAGCCAGAAATAGTCGAGATAGCCCAGCACCTGGCTCTGGCGGGTGACCAGGCTGGAGATCTGCGTCAGGGCGCTATCGGCACCGGTGGCCTGCCGATAGCGTTCCTCATAGGCCTGGTAGGTCTGGGCGTAAGGATTGACCGAGGCGCTGAGCACCGAGGCATGGAAGGCGTCGCGCCATTGCAGGAAGACGTTGGACAGGACGATGCCCATGGGCATCACCAACTGCTGGGTCATGTTCTTGATCTGGTAGGCCTGGCTGAAATAGGCCGGTTCGACGCGCATGAAGGTGTACATGATGATCACCGCGAAGGTGCCGATCAGGTAGGTGCCATGCATCATCAGACCCGGCACCAGTTGCTGATAGAGGGGCACGTCGGCGTGCTGCCGCACCATCCAGAAGCCGTAGCCGGCCAGCAGCAGATAGCCCGCCACCAGGTACTTGCGAAAGCCGCCCCAGGGAAAGCGCTCGCGCAGCCGCACCGAGGTGATCATCAGCAGGGGCGCCAGACCGCACAGCCAACCGAGCGCCATGACCCCACCGGCGGTATAGACCGGCAGCTGCAGGCCGTTGACCACGTACTGGGGGATGATGAAGTTGTAGGCCCCGAGCAGGAAGTAGTTGAGCATCATGAACAGCATGCCGGCGAGAAAGCCGGGGGTGATGGCGTGCTTGAAGTCCAGGGTCGGCCGCGCGAGGCCTCGCTCGTAATAGACGTACAGCCCGAGGATGGCGACTCCCAACAGCAGCTCCAGCGCCAGCCACAGGCCGTCGCTGAAGAAGTCGAAGGCCAGCCGCTGGGTGGTGGTGGTCAGCAGCAGGCTGCCACCGGCCAGCAGCACCATGGACAGCAGCGAGGGGGCGCCGGAATTCTCCAGCGGATGGGAGCGCCGGGGAAGCGACAGCCAGGCGCCTAGCGCCACCAGCCCGCAGGCCAGCGCCGGCACCAAGAAGATGGCGCGCCACTGATGGCCTTCCAGCAATTCCGCGGTGGTAAAGGAGGCCAGCGCACCCCCCAGGGGCACGCCCGAGGCAAAGGCACGAATGCCGGTCGGCAACTGGGGACCGGAGAAATACATCTGCACCAGTACCCGGGCCCCGGCAAAGAAGGTGGCGGCGCCGGCACCCATCAGCACCCGACCGACGATGAAGGTCGGCAGATCGCTCGCGACCAGGCAGCACACCTGGCCGACCAGGTGGATGCCGACGGCGGTGAAGATCAGGTTGCGATAGCCCAGGCGCTGGGCGAACCACTGGTGCGGGGCGCTGGTGACGATGACGGCGGCACTGTAGCAGGCGGTTGCCAGGCTGTAGCTGCGCGGGTCGATGCCCAGGCCGCCGTAGACATAGCGGTTGGCCAGGGCGATGGAGAGATTGTCGAGAAAGTACACCAGCACCATGAGGGTGATGCTCAGCAGCAGCAGGCCGCGGTGATGGGGGCGATCGGTGTCGTCGGCGTACATGAAGACCCAGGGCTGGCACGAAGGGGGGGGCCAGTCGTGGACCCTGCGTCTGGCATGGGGTTCAGAGACCGCGTTGTCGCAGTCTCCGCCAGGTGATGCGAATCGCGCCCTGGATCAGCCGGGCAGCAGCGCCCGCACCTCGGCGAGCATTTCGTCCGGCACCTCCAACCAGCCACGGGTGGTATTAAGATCGCGCGCCGCATAGCGCCGCTGCGAAGGCAAGCGGGCGCCCTGGGCCTCGATGCCGGCGAACAGCTGTTCGGCACGCTGCTGATAGTCGGCAACCGCCGCGCCGAGAAACCGCTGGGGATCGAAGGCCAGGATGAGCTCGCCGTGATAGGGCAGTCCGCCCGCTCCGGCGTCGAAGGCCGAGGACTCCGGACTGGTGAGATCGCCGATCAGCGGTCCGGCGAGCAACTCGATCATGGCCGACAGCGCCGAGCCCTTGTGGCCACCAAAGGTCAGCATGGCGCCCTCCTCCAGCACGGTGCGGGCATCGTTGCTCGGGGCGCCCTCGGCATCCACTCCCCAGCCCTCGGGCAGGGCCTGGCCGGCGCGACGATGCAATTCGATTTCGCCGCGAGCCACCGCACTGGTGGCGAAGTCGAAGACGAAGGGCTGCCCTTCCGGCCGTGGCCAGCCGAAGGCGATGGGATTGGTGCCGAACAGCGGCCGCCGCCCACCCGCCGGCGCGACATAGGCCTGGGTGGGATTGCACGCCAGAGCCACCAGGCCGCGGGCGGTAAGGGCTTCCATTTCCACCCAGAGCGCCGAGAAATGCACGCAGTTGTTGATCGCCAGGGCCGCCAGGCCGCAGGTGCGCGCCTTGGCATCGAGCAGTGGCAGACCGGCGTGAAAGGCCAGCGGCGAGAAGCCACCCCCGGCATCGACCCGGACGATGGCCGGTGCCACATCCTCGACGCGGGGAACGGCATCCGGCACCACCTTGCCGGCCTTCAGCGTCTTGACGATGCCCAGCAGTCGGTAGATGCCGTGGGAGGCACAGTCATCGCGCTGACCGGCCACCATCATGGCGGCGATGGCCGCGCTCTGCGGTTGACTGAAACCCTGGGCCGCGAGCACCTCCTCGGCCAGTTGCTGCAGCTCTTCCGGGGTCATCTGGGCCATAGCGGCGCTCCATCGGGAAACCCCGACTATGCCGCAACCGGCCGCTACCCGCTCGTTCGACTTGGGAGCGGGCACGCCGATCCCGGCACAGTCAGCCCTGGTGGTAGCGTCCCGACAACTCGTGCACGGCTTCGATAAAGGCGCCGGCATGGGCCGGGTCCACCTCGGGAGTGATGCCGTGACCCAAATTGAAGACGTGACCGCTGCCCTGGCCGTAGCTTTCCAGGATGCGCCCCACCTCGGCACGGATGGCCGCCGGCTTGGCATAGAGCACGCTCGGGTCCATGTTGCCCTGCAGCGCGACCTTGCCGCCGACGCGACGGCGCGCCTCGCCGATGTCGCAGGTCCAGTCCAGGCCCAAGGCCTCGGCACCGCTGTCGGCCAGGCTTTCCAGCCAGAGACCGCCATTCTTGGTGAAGAGGATCACCGGCACGCGCCGTCCTTCATGCTCACGGATCAGACCGGCCACGATCTTGCGCATATAGGCCAGGGAAAATTCCTGGTAGGCCGCGGCGGACAGGTTGCCGCCCCAGGTATCGAAGATCTGCACCGCCTGAGCACCGGCGCGGATCTGGCCGTTGAGGTAGGCGGTGACCGCCTGGGCCAGCTTGTCCAGCAGCAGGTGCATGGCCTCGGGAGTGTCGTAGAGCATGGCCTTGGCCTTGCGGAAATCCTTGCTGGAGCCGCCTTCGATCATGTAGGTGGCGAGGGTCCAGGGGCTGCCGGAAAAGCCGATCAGGGGTACCCGGCCGTCCAGCGCCGTGCGGATGGTGCGCACGGCGTCCATCACGTAGCCCAGGTCGGATTCGGCATCGGGAATCGGCAAGGCTTCGATGTCCGCCGGGGTATCGATCACCTTGCGAAAGCGCGGGCCCTCGCCGGTCTCGAAGTAGAGCCCCTGGCCCATGGCATCGGGGATGGTGAGGATGTCGGAGAAGAGGATGGCCGCATCCAGGGGATAGCGCTCCAGCGGCTGCAGGGTCACCTCGCAGGCGAATTGCGGGTTCTTGCACAGGCTCATGAAGTCACCGGCGCGGGCCCGGCTGGCGCGGTATTCGGGCAGGTAGCGCCCGGCCTGGCGCATCATCCACACCGGGGTGACGTCCACCGGCTGCTTGAGCAGGGCACGCAGGAAACGGTCGTTCTTCAGGGCAGTCATGGCGACATCCGGCAGCAAAAGTGCCGGCATTGTCGCAAAGCGGCTGGCAAAAGGCACGGCAGGGGGGCGTGCCTTTTGTCTATCGGGGTGATGGGGTGGTAGTTGTCTTCGCGAAATGGCAGCCGCGTGGAAATCGCTGCGCGGTTTTCCACCCTACGTAGCGGTGCGGCCCCTCCTATAGGATCAGGATGTCCTGTAGGAGCACCCCATGGGCACGATAATCCTTCAGGCATAAAAAAGCCGACCGGCTTGCACCGGTCGGCTCCTGTCCAGCGGACTGGGCTCAGACGCCCAGGTAGTCGAGGATGCCCTCGGCGGCGTTGCGGCCTTCGAAGATGGCGGTCACCACCAGGTCGGAGCCACGCACCATGTCGCCACCGGCAAAGATCTTCGGGTTGCTGGTCTGGTGCTTGAACTCGTGCAGCCCCGGCGCGACGACGCGGCCCTGGCTGTCGAGGTCGATGTTGAACTGCTCGAACCAGGGCGCGGGACTTGGGCGGAAACCAAAGGCGATGACCACTGCATCGGCCGGCAGGATCTCCTCGGAGCCGGGGATCGGCTCGGGGCTGCGGCGGCCACGGGCGTCCGGCTCACCCAGACGGGTCTCCACCACCTTGACGCCTTCCACCTTGTCCTCGCCGATGATGGCGATGGGCTGGCGATTGAAGAGGAACTTCACGCCTTCTTCCTTGGCGTTCTTCACTTCCTTGCGCGAGCCGGGCATGTTGGCGGCGTCGCGGCGATAGGCGCAGGTCACGCTCTTGGCGCCCTGGCGGATGGAGGTGCGGTTGCAGTCCATGGCGGTGTCACCACCCCCCAGGACCACCACGCGCTTGCCCTTCATGTCGACGAAGTCGGCCGCATCCTTTTCGAAGCCCAGGTTGCGATTGACGTTGGCCACCAGGAAATCCAGGGCGTCGTGCACGCCAGGCAAGTCTTCGCCGGGGAAGCCACCCTTCATGTAGGTGTAGGTGCCCATGCCCAGGAAGACCGCATCGAATTCCTCGAGCAGCTGATCCATGGGCACGTCCTTGCCCACTTCGGTGTTCAGGCGGAATTCCACGCCCATGCCGCCGAAGACTTCGCGACGGCGACTGAGCACGGTCTTTTCCAGCTTGAATTCGGGGATGCCGAAGGTCAGCAGGCCACCGATCTCGGGATGCTTGTCGAACACCACCGGGGTCACACCGTTACGCACCAGGATGTCGGCGCAGCCGAGCCCGGCCGGACCGGCGCCGATCACGGCGACACGCTTGCCGGTAGGCTTGACCTTGGACATGTCCGGACGCCAGCCCATGGCGAAGGCGGTGTCGGTGATGTACTTCTCCACCGAGCCGATGGTCACCGCGCCAAAGCCGTCGTTGAGGGTGCAGGCACCCTCGCAGAGACGATCCTGCGGGCAGACGCGACCACAGACCTCGGGCAGGGTGTTGGTCTGGTGCGCCAACTCCGCCGCCGCCAGGATATTGCCTTCGGACACCAGCTTGAGCCAGTTGGGAATGAAGTTGTGCACTGGGCACTTCCATTCGCAATAGGGGTTGCCGCAACCCAGGCAGCGGTGCGCCTGCTCGGCGGCCTGCTGCGGCTTGAAGGGATCGTGGATCTCGACGAATTCCTTCTTGCGCTGGCGCAGCAGCTTCTTCTTCGGATCCTTGCGACCGACCTCGATGAACTGGAAGTCGTTGTTCAGACGTTCAGCCATTTCCAAACCTCTTGAAGCGACGCCCCTTCAGATGGGCGCCACGAGCTATCACGGTGAAACCGGCGCCTGAGGGAGCCGGCATCGAAGTCGTTATTCAGGACGGGCGCGGGTGCTGACCAGCAGCGAAGCCAGGCTCGCGGCCTTGGGCTTCACCAGCCAGAACTTGCGCAGGTAGTCGTCCAGGTTCTCATGGAGATGGCTGCCCCAGGCACTGCCGGTCTCGCGCACGTATTCGGCCAGTACCCCTTCCAGATGGCTGCGATAAGCCTCCATGGCCTCGCTGTTGATGCGCTGGATTTCCACCAGTTCGTGGTTGACCCGGTCATAGAAGCCGTTGTCTAGGTCCAGCACATAGGCGAAGCCGCCAGTCATGCCCGAGCCGAAGTTGTAGCCGGTCTTGCCCAGGACGCAGACGAAACCACCGGTCATGTATTCGCAGCAGTGGTCACCGGTGCCTTCCACCACGGTGTGGGCTCCGGAGTTGCGTACCCCGAAGCGCTCACCAGCGGTGCCAGCGGCGAACAGCTTGCCGCCGGTGGCGCCGTAGAGGCAGGTGTTGCCGATGATGGCCGACTCCTGGCTCTTGAAGCCTGCGCCCTGGGGCGGGGTGATGACCAGCTTGCCGCCGGTCATGCCCTTGCCCACGTAGTCGTTGGCGTCGCCTTCCAGATACAGATGCAGGCCACCGGCGTTCCAGACGCCAAAGCTCTGGCCGGCGGTGCCCTTGAAGCGGAAGGTCACCGGTGCCTTGACCATGCCCTGGTTGCCGTGGCGCCGGGCGATTTCGCCGGAGACGCGGGCCCCGATGGAGCGGTCGCAGTTGCCGATGCTGAGGCTGAATTCACCGCCTTCGAGCTGCTCGATACCCGGCAGGGACAGACGCACCATTTCCTCGGCCAGCAGACCCTGGTCGAACGGCGGGTTCTTTTCCACCTGGCAGTATTGCGGCTTCTCCGCCGGGATGTGGTCGCTACCCAGCAGCGGGGTGAGGTCCAGGTGCTGTTGCTTGGCGGTCTCGCCCGGCAGGATTTCCAGCAGGTCGGTACGGCCGATCAGCTCGCCCAGGCTGCGTACGCCCAGCTTGGCCAGCCATTCGCGGGTCTCCTCGGCGATGAAGGTGAAGAAATTCATCACCATTTCCACCGTGCCGATGAAGTGCTCCTTGCGCAGTCGGTCGTTCTGGGTGGCGACACCAGTGGCGCAGTTGTTCAGGTGGCAGATGCGCAGGTATTTGCAACCCAGGGCGATCATCGGTGCGGTGCCGAAGCCAAAGCTCTCGGCGCCGAGGATGGCCGCCTTGATCACGTCCAGGCCGGTCTTCAGGCCGCCGTCGGTCTGCACCCGTACCTTGCCGCGCAGATCGTTACCGCGCAGGGTCTGGTGCGCCTCGGCCAGGCCCAATTCCCAGGGCGAGCCGGCGTACTTGATGGAGGTCACCGGCGAAGCACCGGTACCGCCGTCGTAGCCGGAGATGGTGATGAGGTCGGCATAGGCCTTGGCCACACCGGCGGCCACGGTACCTACGCCAGGCTCGGACACCAGCTTGACCGATACCAGCGCCTTGGGGTTGACCTGCTTGAGGTCGAAGATCAGCTGCGACAGGTCCTCGATGGAATAGATGTCGTGGTGCGGCGGCGGCGAGATCAGCGTCACGCCAGGTACCGCATAGCGCAGCTTGGCGATCAGGCCGTTGACCTTGCCACCGGGGAGCTGACCGCCCTCGCCCGGCTTGGCGCCCTGGGCCACCTTGATCTGCAGGACCTCTGCATTGACCAGGTACTCGGGAGTGACGCCGAAGCGGCCGGTGGCCACCTGCTTGATCTTGGAGCTCTTGATGGTGCCGTAGCGCGCCGGATCCTCGCCGCCCTCACCGGAGTTGGAGCGTCCACCCAGGCGGTTCATGGCCTCGGCCAGGGCCTCGTGGGCCTCTGGCGACAGGGCGCCCAGGGAGATGCCGGCCGCATCGAAGCGGGTGAAGATGTTGGCCAGCGGCTCGATCTCGTCCAGCGCCAGGGGCTGGTCACTGGTCTTGACCTTGAGCAGGTCGCGGATCATCGCCACCGGACGCTGGTCCACCAGCGCGGTGTATTCGCGGAACTTGGCATAGTCGCCCTGTTGCACGGCGGCCTGCAGCAGGTTGACCACATCCGGGTTGTAGGCGTGGTACTCGCCGCCATAGACGAACTTGAGCAGGCCACCCGGCTGGATCGGCTTGCGGTTGTTCCAGGCTTCCCCGGCCAGCAGTTTCTGCTCGGCTTCCAGGTCGACGAAGCGCGCGCCCTTGATGCGGCTGGTGACACCGGGGAAGCAGAGGTCGGTGACCTCGTCCGCCAGGCCCACGGCCTCGAACAGCTGGGCGCCGCGATAGGAGGCGACGGTGGAGATGCCCATCTTGGAGATCACCTTGAGCAGGCCTTTGGTGATGCCCTTGCGGTAGTACTTGAACACCTCGTAGAGGTCGCCCAACACCTCGCCGGTGCGGATCAGATCGCCCAGCACCTCATAGGCCAGGAACGGATAGACCGCGGTGGCGCCAAAGCCCAGCAGCACGGCGAAGTGGTGCGGATCACGGGCGGTGGCGGTCTCCACCAGGATGTTGCTGCTGGTACGCAGGCCCAGGTTGACCAGGTGGTGATGCACGGCGCCGGTGGCCAGCACCGCATGCACCGGCAGCTTGCCCGGCTCGATGTGGCGGTCGGTTAGCACCAGCAGCACCTTGCCGGCACGCACGGCCTCCTCGGCCTGCTCGACGATGTTGCGCAGCGCCGCCTCGAGGCCCATGGACTCGGGGTAGTTGAGGTCGATCTTGACATGCTCGAAGCCAGGCTTGGGCATGTTGAGGATGGTCCGCCACTTGGCTGGCGAGACCACCGGGCTGCTCAGGATGGCGCGATCGGCGTGCTCGGCGGTTTCCTCGAAGACATTGCGCTCGGCACCCAGGCAGGTCTCCAGGGACATGACGATGGACTCGCGCAGCGGGTCGATCGGCGGGTTGGTGACCTGGGCGAACTGCTGGCGAAAGTAATCATAGGGCGAACGGATACGCCGCGACAGGACCGCCATGGGGGTGTCGTCGCCCATGGAACCCACGGCTTCCTGACCCTGCTCGCCCAGCGGGCGCAGAACCTGGTCACGCTCCTCGAAGGTGACCTGGAACATCTTCATGTACTGGCGCAACTGATCCTGGTCGTAGAAGGCCGAACCGTGATCGTTGTCGTCCAGGGTCGCCTGGATGCGCATGGCGTTCTTGCGCAGCCACTGCTTGTAGGGATGACGCGCCTTGAGGCGATTGTCGATATCGTCGGTCTGCAGCACCTCACCGGTCTCGGTGTCCACGGCCAGTATCTGGCCCGGGCCGACCCGGCCCTTGGCGATGACGTCGTCGGGCTGATAGTTCCAGACGCCCACTTCCGAGGCCAGGGTGATGTAGCCGTTCTTGGTGGTCACCCAGCGCGCCGGACGCAGGCCGTTGCGATCGAGCAGGCAGACCGCATAGCGACCTTCGGTCAGCACCACGCCGGCCGGACCGTCCCAGGGCTCCATGTGCATGGAGTTGAATTCGTAGAAGGCGCGCAGATCGGCGTCCATGGTCTCGACGTTTTGCCAGGCCGGCGGAATGATCATGCGCACGGCGCGGAACAGGTCCATGCCGCCGGTCACCAGCAGCTCCAGCATATTGTCCATGCTGGAGGAGTCGGACCCGACGCGATTGACCAGCGGACCGAGCTGGTCGAGATCCGGGATCAGTTCGTTGACGAACTTGGTCCGCCGCGCCTGGGCCCAGTTGCGGTTGCCGGTGATGGTGTTGATCTCGCCGTTGTGGGCGAGATAGCGGAAGGGCTGCGCCAGCGGCCACTTCGGCAGGGTGTTGGTGGAGAAGCGCTGGTGGAATACACAGATGGCGGTAGCCAGGCGCGGATCGCCGAGGTCCGGATAGAAGGCAGCGAGGTCCGCCGGCATCATCAGGCCCTTGTAGACGATGACCCGGGACGACAGGCTGCAGATGTAGTGTTCGGCGTCCTCGGCATTGCGCACCGAGGAACGGCGGCGGGCGGAGAACAGCTTGACGGCGAACTGCTGGTCGTCGAGACCGGGACCGGCGACGAACACCTGCTCGATGCGCGGCAGTCGCGCCAGAGCGAGTTCACCAAGCACGGAAGTATCGATGGGTACCTTGCGCCAACCGACCAGGGTCAGGCCAGCGGCCTCGATCTCCAGGTTCATGTTGGCACGAGCCTGTTCGGCACGGGCTTCGTCCTGGTTGAAGAACACCACGCCCGCGGCATATTGCTCGGGCAAGTCGACGCCGAACTGCTCCTGGGCGATGGCGCGCAGGAAGGCATCCGGCTTCTGCATGAGCAGACCGCAACCGTCGCCGGTCTTGCCGTCCGCGTTGATACCGCCCCGGTGGGTCATGCAGGTCAGGGCTTCGATGGCCGTTTCCAGCAGGTCGTGGCTGGGCTCGCCCTGCATATGGGCGATCAGGCCGAAGCCGCAGTTGTCCTTGAAGCTATCGGGATTGAACAGGCCTGCTTTCATAGCGCTCTCACCGGCAATCAGGTTATTGCGAAGGCATCACAAAACTGTCCGCTTATTTGAACTTTTTTCGGACAGTCAAAGGCTGACCAGTGTAGCGAAAAAAACGCCTTCGACAAACACTGATGACACCTGATGAAAATTCCATGACGCAAAATAGAAAGCCCCGGCGTCACTCTCGTGATAGCGCCAGGGCTTTATTTCGTGGCAGGCAAGAATCAACGGCTGGTGGCGATATCCTGCTGGATGCTGGCGAAGGTCCGTGGCCAGGGCTTGCTGGCCTGCACCTTGGCCGGCAACTGCTTGGCCGCTGCCTCGGCTGCCGCACGGTTGGCGAAGCTGCCGTAGGTCACTACATAGAGCGCCTTGCCCTGGTAGCTTTTCTTGAAGTAGTGAAAGCTGCCACTGTCGGTCTGGCGGGCGATGAAGTCCTGCGCTGCCTTCTCGGTACTGGTGCCCACTACCTGCAGAGCGTACTTGCTGCCCGACTGGCTGCCATACCAACCTGCCGCCGTGCCAGCCGAATGGGCAGGCGCCGCGGCCGGGGCTGGCTTGGTCGGTGCCGGAGTCGGCGCGGCAGGCGCCGTATGCCGGGGAGCCGGCGCGGTCACCGCTGGGGCGCTGGGCGCGGAGGAGCGGGCCGGGGTACGGCTGGGCAGCTCGTCCTCATCGCTCACGGGCGGGGCCTCGGTGCTCACGGTAGGCGGCACTCCGCCGGCTTCCATGTCGTTGCCCGCCGCGGTTCCAGCCTGGCGACCACCCGCTGCTTCCGCCAACGGCTCGCGAATGACCGGTTGCGAATCACCCACCAGCGGCAGGGGAAGCGGCTTGGAGGAACCGTCGAACTGGATGGGCGCGCCCTGGGCATCCCGGCTGGTGCCGGCCGTGCTCTGGCCGCCCAGGGGCAGGTTCTGCTCGTTCGCGGTGGTCGGTGCTTCGCTCTTGCCACCCTTGAGCGACAGGGCCGCGGCACCTACCGCCACCACCACAACGCCCAGGATGATCAGATGCTTGCGCGGCAGGGCTGCCAGCAGGTTGCGCGATCCTTTCGCTGGCGCAGCCGCCTTCTTGCGACGGGCGCTCATCCCCGCCACCAGGACATCCCGAGCCTCTTCGTTAAGGCGACCGGGCCAGCCACCGGAGCGCTCGTGAATGGTCGCGAGCTGCTCGTCGGTGAAGATCTCCAGCCCCTGACCGGCACCTTCCAGGCGCTGGGCCAGATACTCTTCGGCTTCGCTTTCGCTGTAGGGCAGCAATTCGATAGCGTGATAGCGCTCTTCGCCCTGAGCGATATCCTCCAGGCGCATCACCACTTCCGCCTCGCCAAACAGGAAGACGTGCAGGCGCTCCTTTTCGGTGCCGCCAGCCAACTCCAGCAGGGCTTCCAGCGCGGGGGTCGCCAGCGCCTCGGCATCGTCCACCAGGATGTAGACCTCCTGCCCCGCCAGGCGCACTTCCGCAGCCTGTTCGAGAATGGCCGCCGGCGTCTGGCTGTCAGCGCCCACGCCCTTGGCGACCTGGGCCAGCACGGTGCGGACGTCGCCGCCGTTCTGCGCGGAAATCACCACGCAATGCACGGCTTCCTTCTTGGTGCTGGCCGCCAGCGCCTGGCGCAGCAAGGTCTTGCCACTGCCCTCGGGACCACTGACCACCAGCAGGAGCTGGCTGTAGCGAGCCAGGTGATGCAACTGGCCAAGTACCGGCTTGCGCTGCGCCGGAAAGAATTTGAAACCGGGAACGCGGGCAGCGAACGGGTCGTGAGTGAACTGATAGTGACCGAGAAAGGCTTCGTCGGCATGCAGATTGGACATGGGACTCTCTTGTTCTCCTTACTGGGCGGTCAGCGCTTGGTAATCGGTACGCAGCGTCTGCTCGAGAATGTCGCGGGCGAAGTCAGCGGTCACCACGGCTTGGCCCAGATCACTGAGCAGCACCAGCCGTAGTTGTCCGTCCAGGACCTTCTTGTCCACCGCCATGAGGCGTTCGAAATCGGCCGGCTGCATATCGGCCGGGGGCACCACGGGCAGCTTGGCCTTGACCAGCAGGCGGATCGCCCGGTCACGCTGCGCAGGAATCAACCAGCCCAGCAGCAGCGACATCTGCAGCGCCATCACCATGCCGGCGGAGACCGCCTCGCCATGCAGCCAGACGCCATAGCCCTGGTGGGTCTCGATGGCATGCCCGAAGGTATGGCCGAGGTTGAGGATCGCCCGCAGGCCCGACTCGCGCTCGTCGCTGCCCACCACCTGGGCCTTGGCCGCGCAGGAGCGCTCGATGGCTTCGGTGAGCGCGGTCTGATCCAGTGCCAGCAGCGCCTCGACGTGCTCTTCGAGCCAGCCGAGAAAGGGTTCGTCACAGATCAGGCCATACTTGATGACCTCTGCCAGGCCAGCCGACAGCTCGCGCGCCGGCAGGGTCGCCAGGCTGTCGGTGTCGATGATTACCGCCTTCGGCTGATAGAAGGCGCCGACCATGTTCTTGCCCAACGGGTGGTTGATGCCGGTCTTGCCGCCCACCGAGGAATCCACCTGGGACAGGAGCGTGGTGGGTACCTGGATGAAATCTACCCCACGCTGATAGCAGGCCGCGGCGAAGCCGCCCATGTCGCCGATCACCCCGCCGCCCAGGGCGATGAGGGTGGTCTTGCGGTCATGGCGATCCTGCAACAGACCATCGAAGATCAGCTGCAGGGTTTCCCAGTTCTTGTGCGCCTCGCCGTCGGGCAGCACGATGGCGCTGACCTGCCGATCGCCAAGGGTGCGCAGCAGGCGCTCCAGATAAAGCGGCGCGATGGTGTCATTGGTGACGATCGCCACCTTGCGTCCGGCGAGATGGGGTAGGAAGCATTCCGGTCGATCCAGAAGGCCCTGGCCGATGTAGATCGGGTAGCTGCGCTCACCGAGCTCGACGTGAAGAGTCCGCATGCCATCACCTTGATTCAAAGGGCGCCTAGCATAGCGCAGAACGCCCGCGGCTTTAATGTGGTGCCAGGGCTTTCAGACGGTCGAGTATCTGCAACACCACCAGCCGCGGTGGCCGCTCGTCGGTCTCGATGATGATGTCGGCGATCTCGCGATACAGCGGATCGCGCATGGCCATGAGATTGCGCAATACGGCCGCGGGATCGGCGGTCTGCAGCAGCGGCCGATTGCGGTCCCGCGAGGTCCGCTCGATCTGCTGCTCGATGGAGGCATGCAGATAGATGACCCGCCCGCCATGCTTGAGTGCCTGGCGATTGTCTTCGCGCAGCACGGCGCCGCCCCCGGTGGCCATCACCAGACCGTTCTCCGCGCATAGCTCGGCGATCGCGGCGTGTTCACGCTCGCGAAAGCCCTGCTCGCCTTCCACATCGAAGATCCAGGGGATGTCGGCACCGGTGCGCTCTTCGATTACCTTGTCGGAATCCTTGAACGGCAGCCGCAATTCCTTCGCCAGGAGCCGACCGATGGTGCTCTTGCCCGAGCCCATCGGTCCTACGAGAAACAGATTACGCACTTATGTCATCGACCAACCGCTATCGCCTGGTTGTTCATGATACGCGGCGTGAGGAAGATCAGCAGCTCGACTTTGCTGTCCGTGACCGAATCCCGGCGGAACAACCGGCCGACATAAGGAATATCGCCCAGCATCGGCACCTTGGTGGTGGACTTGGTCTGGGTATTGGAGAACACCCCGCCCAGCACGATGGTCTCGCCATCGCTCACCAGCACCTTGGCATTGACCTCGTTCTTGCTGATCGGCGGCACACCATTCAAGGCGTTTTGGTAGTCAGGCGCATCCTTGTTGACCTTGACCTCCATGATGATGCGATTGTCCGGCGTGATCTGCGGCGTGACCTCCAGCGACAGGGCTGCCTGCTTGAAGCTGGTGCTGGTCGCGCCACTGGAACTGGCTTCCTGATAGGGAATCTCGGTACCGCGCAGGATCTTCGCGGTCTCCTTGTCCGAGGTGACCACCTTGGGCTGGGAGATGATCTCGCCATTGCCGCTGGACTGCAGGGCGGACAGCTGCAGGTCGAGCATATGGCCGCCGGCCATGAAGCCGATGCCGATGCCCGAGGTGCTACCGGCGACACCCATATCCACGAAGGGCGTCGGGGCCACACCGCTGGCGGCTGTGAAGTTACCGATGGTGCTGGTCCCAGGAAGGTAAGCCTGGCGCGTGGTGGTATCGACGGTTGTGGCGCCATCCTTGCCGTAGACGGCGAAGTTGCCCGACGTGGAGTTACCCCCCCAGCGCACGCCCAGCTGCTTGCTGTAGTCGACGTTGGCTTCCACCAGGCGCGCCTCGATCATCACCTGGCGCACCGGGATATCCAGCTGCGAGACGATACGGCGCAGTTCATCCAGGCGATTCTGGGTCTGGTAGGCGATGATGCTGTTGGTGCGCTCGTCCACCGAGATGGAGCCGCGCTCGTCGGCGGTCTTGTCAGCACTGGTCACCGACTGGAACAGCTTGGCGATATCGGCGGCCTTGGCGTAGTTGACCTGGATCAGATCACGGCGCAGTGGCGCCAGCTGCTGGATCTGCTTCTGCGACTCCAGCTCCTGGCGTTCACGGGCAGCGATCTCGTCGGCCGGGGCCACCAGCAGCACATTGCCGATCTGGCGTTTGTCGAGCCCCTTGGTCTTGAGAATCAGATCGAGCGCCTGATCCCAAGGCACATTCTGCAGGCGCAGGGTGATGTTGCCCTGCACGGTGTCGCTCGCCACCAGGTTGAGGTTGGTGAAGTCGGCGATCAACTGCAGCACCGAGCGCACATCAATGTCCTGGAAATTCAGCGACAGCTTTTCACCGGTGTAGGTGAAGCGATCGGCTGCGCGCTTTTCCTTCTCTTCGGTGGTGAGCGGCTTGACGCTCAGGGTCAGGCGGTTATTGGTCTGGTAGGCCAGGTAATCGTAGGTCCCGGTAGGCTCGATGACGATGCTCGCGCCACTGCTGTCGGCCGAGGCATTGACGAACTGCACCGGAGTGGCGAAGTCCTTGACGTCCAGCCGTACCCGCAACTCTTCCGGCAACTGGGTGCCGGCAAAGGTCAGGCGGATCTTGCCGCCCTGTTCCTGGATATCCGGGTTGATGCCGGTCTCGCTCAGGTCGATGACCACGTTGCCCTCACCCTGGGGGCCACGCTGGAAGTCGATATGACGGATCGCCTTGCCACGTAGCTGCGGGCGGGGCGCGGTCATGGCGGCGACGGTGGAGGTGGCCTGAGTCGGCGGCAGCGGCGTGCGGGTGACAGCGCCTGGCAGAGGCGCTGGCGCCGGTGCGGTCACGGAGGCTGGAGCGGCGGCGCGCGGCAGATTCGGCGTCAGGTTGGCCTGGGCAGTAGCTGCCTGACGACCGGCGGTGCCACCGATGGTGACGAACAGGTTGCGGCCATCGGCGCGGGTGTCGTAGCTGGCCAGGTTGGTGAGGTTGATGATCAGCCGGGTCCGGTTGCCCGCCTCTACCACCGTCACGCTACGGGCATTGCCGTTACCCAGGTCGCGGCTCTTGGTGCCCAGCTTGTTGGCCACCCCCGGCAAGTCCAGGGCGATCCGCGCCGGCTGCTCGATGGTGTAGCCCTTGGGTACCGGGACCGGCTGATCGAAGGTCAGCTTGAGCTCGATGCGATCCCCGGGCAGGGAGGCGACGTTCAAGGCCTGCAGATCGGCTGCCAGGGCCTGGCCGGCCAGGCTGCCCAGCAACAAGGCCAATCCCAGTCCCAGCCGTCTTGCGCTATTCGTCTTCACTGTACTTGCCCCGCCCATTAAGTCTTTTCCTTCAAGGTGATGGTGCGCGGCCGTTCCAGCCAGCCACCCTCGCCATCCGGGACGATTTCGATCACGTCGATCTCACCGTCAGTGATCTTGGTGATGCGCCCGTCATTACGCCCCAGGTAGTCACCCACCTTGACGCGATGTACGCCCCCGGCGCCGTTGACCAGCGCATAGCGGCCACTGGCGTTGGCCAGGATGCCCACCATGCTGAAGGTCTCGATGTTGAAGCCTTCGAGAAACTGCTTCGGCCGATTCACGTCCGGCTTGATGTTGCCGGTACCGCGCTGGCGCACCGTGGGGTCGATGCGTACCGGTGCCTGGAAGGGGCTGCGCATCGCCGAGGCGGCATAGGTGAAAGGTTCGTAGGCACGAAATTGCGGCAGCGGCTCGATGGACCCACGCGGCTTGGCGCGGGTTTCGTCCATGAACGCCTGCAGGTCGCTGGTATCGCTGGAACCACAGCCAACCAGCACGCTGGTCAACAGGCAGAGCAACAGGGGCGTCTTCATTTGCCGAGCCCCTTGTCATTGTAGCGGTAGGTCTTGGCCAGGACGTTCATGCGCAACTTGCCGCCGGTACCCGACACCGAGCCGCCCCCGTTAGCGTTCTTGTCATCCACCGGTTTGAGATCGAAGTCGTGCAGGGTCACGATGCGCGGCAGGCTGGAGACGCTGCTGACGAAGGTCGCCAGGTCATGATAGTTGCCCACCACGGTGATCTGGATCGGCAACTCGACATAGAACTGCTGCGTGACTTCCGGCAGCAGCTTGATCTGCTCGAACTCGAGGCCGCTACCGAGACCGGTACGGGTGATGTCCTCGAGCAGCGCCGGCACCTCGGTATCGCCGGGCAATTGCCGCAGCAGGGCCCCGAAGGACTCCTCCATCTCGACCATCTGCTGCTTGTAGGCATCCAGATTGGCGGCCTGAAAGGCCTTGCTGGCGTACTGCTGCTTGAGGGTTTCTTCCTGGGTGCGCTGGTTGTCCAGCTGCGCCTGCATGTCGCTGAGATGGAACTGATAGCCAAGCAGCAGCACCACCAGCACGATCAGCAGGCAGGCGATGACCTTGACCGGCTTGGGCCAGGAACCGAGATTCTCCAGGCTGAGCTCGTTGATGTCGACCTTGCGCAGGCTGGCCAGGGAATCGGCGAGACTCATGGCTTGCCTCCCTTAGCGAGCGGGGCTGTCGCCGGAGCACCGGGCTGGGTCTGCTTGACGGTGAGCTGGAAGGTATTGGCCTGATCCACCGCACCGGCGGTGGTCGCCTTCACCTCGATCAGCGTTGGCGACGTGAACCAGTCGGAGGCGTCAAGATTACGCATCAGGTTGGAGACCCGGTTGTTGGATTCCGCCTCGCCACTGATCGACAGGGTATCGCCCTGCATCTTCAGCTCGCGGAAATACACGCCGTCCGGCAGCGTCCGCACCAGCTGGTCGAAGACATGACCGATGACCGGCCGATTGCCTTGCAGGTCCTGGATGATCTTCATCCGCGCCAGCAGCTGCTGACGGCGGGTCTTGAGTTCGCTGATTTCCTTGATGCGCACGTCGAGCTGGGCGATGTTCTGCTGGATGAAGGCATTGCGGGCCTCCTGACGGGCGATTTCGCCGGACAGGTATTGATCCCCGAGAAATACGGCGCCGCACGAGAGCACGAAGATGCCGCCCAGGATCACCAGGAACTGCTTGCGCCTTTCTTCGCGCAGCTGTTCCCGCCAGGGCAAGAGGTTGATGCGGGCCATCTAGTCGAAACTCCTCATGGCCAGGCCGCAGGCGATCATCAGCGCCGGGGCATCGCCGGCCAGGGCCGCCGCATTGACCTTGTTGCTGACGGTCATGTCGGCGAAGGGATTGGCCAGGACGGTGGGGGTGCCGATTTTCTGCTGGATCAAGCGGTCGAGTCCGGAAATTGACGCGGTCCCACCCGCAAGCAAGATGTAGTCCACATCATTGTATTGCCCAGCCGCGAAGAAAAACTGCAGCGAACGGGCCACCTGCTGTACCACGGCCTCGCGGAAAGGCGTCAGCACCTCGCTCTGATAGTCGTCCGGCAGCCCGCCCTGCTTCTTGGCCAGACCGGCCTCTTCCACCGACAGACCATAGCGACGCTGAATCTCCTCGGTAAGCTGGCGCCCGCCAAACAGCTGTTCGCGGGTGTAGATGGTCTTGCCGTTGTGCAGCACGCTCAGGGTGGTCATGGTGGCGCCGATGTCGACCACCGCCACGGTCAGGTCGTCGACATGCCCGCCCAGCTGATTGGCCAGTAGCTGGTAGGCCCGTTCCAGCGCATAGGCCTCGACGTCGACCACCTTGGCCGAAATGCCGGCCAGCGCCAGGGCCGCCTCGCGGACCTCGACGTTTTCCTTCCGGCAGGCAGCCAGCAGTACCTCGACGCGCTCGGCATTGCGCGGCGACGGCCCCTGCACCTCGAAGTCGATGGCGACCTCGTCCAGCGGATAGGGAATGTACTGGTCGGCTTCCAGCTTGATCTGGTTTTCCAGCTCGTCATCAGACAGGCCGGCATCCATCTCGATGGTCTTGGCGATCACTGCCGAGCCGGAAACAGCCACGGCAGCGCTACGCGCGGAAGTGCGGGCCTTGACCAGCACCCGGCCGATGGCCAGGCCCACGCCTTCGAGTTCGGCGATGTTCTTTTCGACCACGGCGTTGGCCGGGAGGGGTTCGACCGCATAGGCTTCCACCCGATAGCGACCGCCTGCACGGCTCAACTCGATGAGTTTCACGGATGTCGAACTGACGTCGATACCCAGCAGCGTATTCGCCTTCTTTCTGAATAGCCCTAGCACATCAGTTCCCTATGAGCGACGGTGGTATTCCGTAGACGGGCATTAGATAACAGACTTGACACCCGAGCAAATAGCGGCCAACCGCCAAACGCGCCTATAATGGCGACGCCGTGTAGGCTGACCTTCACCTGTCGCCCTTTCCTTCTTTCCATTCGAAAAGTCTCTTGATGCGTGTTCTGAAGTTTTTCTGGTGGTCGTTGGTCGCCCTGGTCTGCAGCCTGTTGCTGGGTCTCAGCGGTGCCTTCCTCTACCTCAGCCCCAGCCTTCCGTCCATCGATGCCCTGCGTAACGTGCAACTGCAGATCCCTCTGCGCGTGTACAGCGCGGACGGCAAGCTCATCGCCGAATTCGGGGAAATGCGCCGCTCGCCACTGCGTTTCAACGAGATACCGCCCAACTTCATCCATGCCCTGCTCTCCGCCGAGGATGACAACTTCGCCAATCACTATGGCGTGGATGTGAAGAGCCTGGCGCGTGCGGTGAGCCAGCTGGTCAGGACCGGACACATCCAGACCGGCGGTAGCACCATTACCATGCAGGTCGCGAAGAACTACTTCCTGACCAGCGAGCGCAGCTTCTCGCGCAAATTCACCGAGATCCTCCTGGCACTGCAAATCGAGCGCCAACTGACCAAGGACGAGATCCTCGAGCTCTATGTCAACAAGATCTACCTCGGTAACCGCGCCTACGGTATCGAGGCCGCCGCCCAGGTCTACTACGGCAAATCCATCAAGGACCTGACCGTCGCCCAGATGGCGATGATCGCCGGCCTGCCCAAGGCGCCGTCGCGTTACAACCCGGTCGCTAATCCTGAGCGTAGCCTGGAAAGACGCAATTGGATTCTCGAACGCATGTTCAAGCTCGGTTATATCGATCAGGCGGCCTACCAGGCCGGGATCGCCGAGCCGCTCGAGGCCTATCACCACGTCGCCGTACCCGAACTCAACGCCCCCTACATCGCCGAGATGGCGCGGGCGGAAATGGTCGGTCGCTATGGCGGCGATGCCTATACCGATGGCTATCAGGTCTACACCACCATCGACAGCCGGTTGCAGACGGACGCCTTCGAGGCGGTGCGTGACGGCCTGACCGACTACGATCAGCGCCATGGCTACCGTGGCCCCGAGGCCCAGTGGCCCAACCGCAGCCAGCCCGAATGGAGTGCCCTGCTGCAGAAGCAGCGCATCGTCGGCGGCCAGGATCCGGCCGTCGTCACCCAGGTGGAAAAGAGTGGCATCCTCGTGCTGACCCGCGACGGCAAGGAAGAGGCCGTCGCCTGGGAGTCGATGAAGTGGGCCCGTCCCTACCTCAGCGCCAACAGCCTGGGGCCGCGACCGAACGGTCCGGCCGACGTGGTCAAGGTCGGCGACCTGGTCCGGGTAGAGCGCCAGGACGATGGCAGCCTGAAGTTCTCGCAGGTGCCCAAGGCGCAGAGCGCACTGGTATCGCTGGACCCCCAGGATGGCGCCATTCGCGCCCTGATCGGCGGCTTCTCCTTCGAGCAGAGCAATTACAACCGCGCGACCCAGGCCCGCCGTCAGCCCGGCTCGAGTTTCAAGCCGTTCATCTACAGTGCGGCGCTGGAAAAAGGCTTCACCGCGGCCAGCCTGGTCAACGACGCCCCCATCGTCTTCATGGACGAGAACCCCGACGAAGCCTGGCGCCCGAAGAACGACAACAACACTTTCCTCGGCCCCATCCGCCTGCGTGAAGCGCTCTACCGGTCGCGCAACCTGGTGTCCATTCGCGTGTTGCAGGCCATCGGCATCGACTATGCACTGGACTATGTCAGCCGCTTCGGCTTCGAGCGGGACCAGTTGCCGCGCAACCTGTCCCTGGCCCTTGGGACACCCGGTCTGACACCGCTGGAGGTGGCCACTGGCTGGTCGGTGTTCGCCAACGAGGGCTACAAGGTGACGCCCTACGTGGTGGACCACGTGACCGACCGCGATGGCAAGGTGGTCTATCGCGCCGCACCGCCGCGTGTACCCCAGCAGGAGCAGGCCAAGGCCGCGCCGGGCGTCGAGGTGACACCTGCCGCCGATACCGCGTCCGCCGACCCGGCCAATCCGGCGCCCGTGTTCGCGCCCCAGGTCATCGACCCGCGCAACGCCTTCATCATGAACAGCATGCTGCAGGACGTGATCAAGCGCGGTACCGGACGCAAGGCCCTGGAACTGGGTCGCAATGACCTGGCCGGCAAGACCGGTACCACCAACGAATCCAAGGACACCTGGTTCTCTGGCTACAACGGCGACTACGTGACCACGGTATGGTCCGGCTTCGACCAGCCCGAGACCCTGGGCCGCCAGGAATTCGGCGGCACCGTGGCCCTGCCGATCTGGATGAAATACATGGGTGCCGCGCTCAAGGACAAGCCGCCGCATCAGCTCAAGGAGCCGGACGGCATCGTCTCCATCCGCGTCGACCCCACTACTGGTCGCGCCGCGCCACCCGGTACGCCCAACGCCTATTTCGAGCTGTTCAAGAGCGAGGACACCCCGCCGAGCCTGGACGAGCTGCCGCCGGGCGTGGCGCCGGGTACGCCGCTGCCCTCCAGCGAAAACGTGCCCATGGATATCTTCTGATCTCCAGCCGAATAAAAAACCCCGCCTTGGCGGGGTTTTTTATTGCGCCAAGACTTACTTGGCGAAGACGTCGTCCACCGACTTCAGCGGGTAGTTCGCCGGATAGGGCAGCGTGGCCACGCCGGTCTCGATGGCGGCCTTGGCCACGGCATCGGATACCAGGGTGATCAGGCGCGCATCCATGGGCTTGGGAATGATGTACTCGCGACCAAAGCTCAGGCT
The DNA here is from genome assembly GCF_056790235.1 of Pseudomonas sp. VMV1. NCBI lineage: Bacteria > Pseudomonadati > Pseudomonadota > Gammaproteobacteria > Pseudomonadales > Pseudomonadaceae > Pseudomonas > Pseudomonas sp. VMV1. The sequence goes on along the minus strand of NZ_JBXGSE010000004.1, from coordinate 107,899 downwards.
CTCGACGTTGTAGGCCTCGCACACTTCCTTGGGCACCGGCAGCTTGGCCAGGTCGCGCAGGGCCAGGGCGGCGGCGATCTTCATCTCTTCGTTGATGACGCGGGCGCGGACGTCCAGGGCACCACGGAAGATGAAGGGGAAGCCCAGGACGTTGTTCACCTGGTTCGGGTAGTCGGAACGACCGGTCGCCATGATCACGTCATCGCGCGTGGCGTGGGCCAGCTCGGGGGTGATTTCCGGATCCGGGTTGGAGCAGGCAAAGACGATGGGGTTGGCCGCCATGCGCTTGAGGCCTTCGGCCGACAGCAGATTCGGACCGGACAGACCCACGAAGACGTCGGCCCCTTCGAGGGCGTCGTCCAGGGTGCGCTTGCTGGTTTCGGTGGCGAAGGCCGACTTGTACTGGTTCAGGTCGTTGCGGCCACTGTGGACCACGCCCTGACGGTCGATCATGTAGATGTTCTCGACCTTGGCGCCCATGCTCACCAGCAGACGCATGCAGGAGATGGCTGCAGCACCGGCGCCCAGGCAGACGATCTTGGCATCTTCCAAGCGCTTGCCGGCGATTTCCAGGGCGTTGAGCATGCCCGCAGCGGTCACGATAGCGGTACCGTGCTGGTCATCGTGGAAGACCGGGATGTCGCACTGCTCGATCAGGGCGCGCTCGATCTCGAAGCACTCGGGCGCCTTGATGTCTTCCAGGTTGATGCCACCAAAAGTGATGGAGATGCGCTTGACGGTGTCGATGAAGGCCTGGGGGCTCTCCGCATCCACCTCGATGTCGAAGACGTCCACACCGGCGAAGCGCTTGAACAGCACGCCCTTGCCTTCCATCACCGGCTTGGAGGCCAGCGGGCCGAGGTTGCCCAGGCCGAGGATGGCGGTACCGTCGGAGATCACGGCAACCAGGTTGCCCTTGCCGGTGTAACGGTAGGCCAGTTCGGGATCGCGACCGATCTCGCGGACCGGCTCGGCGACGCCCGGGCTGTAGGCCAGGGACAGGTCGCGGGCGGTGGCGGTGGGCTTGGTCAGCTCGACGCTGAGTTTGCCGGGGCGCGGCTGGGCGTGGTATTCGAGGGCGGCGGTTTTGAGATCAGACATTATTGGTATATCCGCGTGGTGTGGGTCTTGGGTCGGGCGAGAATACGCAAAGACTCAAGGTGCCACAAGCAATCGGCCATATGCCTGAAATCAATCGCAATACGACTTTCGGCTAAAACGATTCAACCCGCAAACCCAGCATGTGCGGGTCGTTCAGGGTCATCTGCCAACGCGCCCGGCCAGGTTCCCTGCGGCGATTGCGGTCGGAAATCCAGCCCCTCACCTCGAGGTCACGACCTATCCATTGCTGCAGCGGCACCTCGTCGAAGGCGTCTACGAAGCGATCGGGGACATTGACCACCAGGTCTCCTTCCAACTGCAGCCAGAGTCCGCCGCGGTTGCGCTTGACCTCCCGCAGGCGCCCCTGCACTACGGCGAAGCCCCCTTCTTCGACGCGGGTGGCGGCGATGGTCGGATCCTGTTTCCAGATGCCCAATCGCGCCCGGCGCGCCTGGCGTTCCGCGGCGGCCTGACAGGCGGCCAGCCGGGTATTGGGGGCGATGGCCACCGCGTAACCGAGCCCCTCGGCAATCAGTCGGGCTTCCAGGTTGCTGTCCTGGCGATCATAGAGGTGCGCCAGGGTACGGCCATAGTGGTCGGTTTCTTCGCTGCCCGGCACCAGGCGCAGGCGCTCGTCATTGGCCGCGACCAGTTCCTGCAGGCGACGGCGCGCGGTTTCGGCATGGGGCTGAGGAGTACCGCCGGACTTGCCCAACTCCGGAGCATTGACGCCGATCAGGCGCACCGCGCGGCCATCGGCTAGGCGCAGGGTATCGCCGTCCACTACCTGGCGCACCGTGACCTCCTGCCCACCAGGCAGCAGCGGGCACTCCGCCCCTAGAACCAGTGGTGCGCCAACAAGAGCACCAATAAAAAAGGCGCCCCAGAGGGACGCCTTTTTCAGTGTCGAGCCATACGGAGATGGTCGACGGCAGCGCATTACTTGCTGCTGCCAAACACGCCGAAGCGCTGCTTGAAGCGATCGATACGACCGCCAGCGTCCAGGACCTTCTGCTTGCCGGTATAGAACGGGTGGCATTCGGAGCAGACGTCCAGGTGAATGTTCTTGCTCAGGGTCGAGCGGGTCTTGATGACGTTACCGCAGCTGCAGGTGGCTTCGATAGCATCGTACTGCGGATGGATATCAGCTTTCATGGAACTATCCTCGGGGTCTAGCTGTGCCGCCACCCGGCGCCATTGCCGGATACCGCACAGATTTGGGCTGCGAATCATACCAGAGCAGATCGGACGTGCAAGCAACCCCCACACCGCCTGTCTGCTACCATCGGGCTTTACGCCTGCGAGCCTTGCCGTGCCCCTGATCCTGCGCCTGGCGCTGCCTTCCCCACTGCGCCGCCTGTTCGACTACCTGCCGCCCAAGGGGGCGGCCGAGGAACAGTTGCGGCCGGGCGTACGACTGCGGTTGCCGTTCGGCCGGCGCGAAGTGGTCGGGGTACTGATCGAGGTCGCCCAGGAAACCGAGGTACCGCCGGACAAACTGCGCAAGGCCCTGCAACTGCTCGACGAGCGCCCGCCGCTGCCGAGCGCGCTGTTCGAACTCTGCCAGTGGTCCGCCCAGTACTATCAGCACAGCCTCGGCGACACTCTGAGCTGGGCACTTCCTGCCCTTTTGCGTCAGGGGGAGCCGGCGGAGCGCCGGCTACAGCGCTTTTGGATCGCCCAGCCCGACGCCCGCCCGGAAGACCCGCGCCTGGCCCGGGCACCGCGCCAGCGCGAGGCGCTCAAGACCTTGCGCCAGCACCCCCATGGCGTGCTGCACGAGTTGCTCGGCCAGCTCGGCCTGGTCAAGGACAGTCTCGATCTCCTGCAGGCCAAGGGCCTGGTCCAGGTGGAGACCCGCTACCACCAGCCGACCCGGCACCAGGGCTCCTGGCTCGCCCAGGCCGAATTGCCGCTCAACAGCGAGCAGCGGCTGGCCTACGAAGCGATCCGCAGCGGCAGCGGCTTCCATTGCTATCTGTTGGAGGGGGTGACCGGCAGCGGCAAGACCGAGGTCTATCTGCAGCTGATCCGGGCCACCCTGGAAGCGGGACGCCAGGCGCTGCTGCTGATCCCCGAGATCAACCTGGGCCCCCAGACCCTGGGCCGCTTCGAGCAACGCTTCAATGCCCGCATCGCTCTGCTGCACTCGGCGCTGACCGATCGCGAGCGCATGGACATCTGGCTGGCCGCCCGCGACGGCGAACTGGATATCGTGGTGGGCACCCGCTCGGCGCTGTTCACCCCGCTCAAGCACCCCGGGCTGATCATCGTCGACGAAGAACACGATGCCTCCTATAAACAGCAGGAAGGCCTGAGATACCACGCCCGTGACCTGGCGGTCGTCCGCGCACGCTTCGAGAATCTGCCGGTGGTGCTGGGCTCGGCCACCCCTTCGCTGGAGAGCCTGCACAACGCCGACCAGGGACGCTACGCCCATCTGCGCCTGTCGCTGCGCGCCGGCGGCGCCCAGCCGCCACGCTTCGAGCGCCTTGACGTGCGCAGTCGCCCGCTGGATAGCGGTCTGTCCCAGCCATTGCTCAAGGCCATGGGCGCGACCCTGGAGCGCGGGCAGCAGGTGCTGGTGTTCCTCAATCGACGTGGTTTCGCCCCTACCCTGCTCTGCCACGACTGCGGTTGGCTGGCCCAGTGCCCGCGCTGCGATGCGCGCATGACCTACCACCGCGGCTCCGGTGAACTGCGCTGCCATCACTGTGATCACCGCCAGGCGCCGCCGCGTCATTGCCCTTCCTGCGGCAAGCTCGACCTGCGTCCGGTGGGCGCCGGCACCGAGCGCGCCGAGGAACGCCTGCAGCTGCTGTTTCCGGACATCCCGGTGCTGCGCATCGACCGCGACACCACCGCGCGCAAGGACGCCCTGGGCAAGCTCTTGCGCACCATTCATAGCGGGGTGCCCTGCATCCTGGTCGGCACCCAGATGCTCGCCAAGGGCCACCACTTCCCCAAGGTGACCCTGGTGGCCGTGCTCGATGCCGACAGCGGGCTGTTTTCCGCCGACTTCCGCGCCAGTGAGCGCATGGCGCAGCAGATCGTCCAGGTGGCCGGACGTGCGGGCCGCGCCGAGGAGCCCGGGCAGGTACTGATCCAGACCCACCTGGCCGATCACCCGCTGATGGTGCAGCTGGCCGAGGAAGGCTATCCAGCCTTCGCCCGCCAGGCCTTGCAGGAGCGCCGCGCCGCGGGTCTGCCGCCCTTCGCCTATCTGGCACTGCTGCGCGCCGATGCCCATCGCCAGGATCAGGTGGAAAATTTCCTGGAGGCGGCCTATCACGTCGCGGAAGGCCTGGCGGTCAATCTCGCCCTGCCCCAGGTAGAGCTGCTCGGCCCGGTACCGGCGCCGATGGAACGCCGTGCCGGTCGCCATAGGGCCCAGTTGCTGCTGCAGAGCAGCAGTCGCGCGCCCCTGCACCGGTTGCTGGGCATCTGGGTGGCCCAACTGGAAAGCCTGCCGGAAGCGCGCCAGGTGCGCTGGTCCCTGGACGTCGATCCCATCGATCTGTTCTAGTGGCACTGGCTTACCATTGGCAAGGCCGGGCTTGCCACGGATAATGCCGGGTTTTCATCGCAGTGCGCGCTCGGCGCACGCCGAAGGCCAATGACCATGAAAGACAGCATCCGCCAGCTCATCCAGCACGCCCTCGACCGCCTGATTGCCGACGGCACCCTGCCGGCCGACGTGGCGCCGGCCATCCAGGTTGAGAACACCAAGGACAAGAGCCACGGCGACTTCGCCAGCAACGTCGCCCTGCTGCTGGCCAAGCCGGCCCGCGCCAAGCCACGCGAACTGGCCGAGAAGCTGCTGGCCGCCCTCCCCGCCGACCCGGCGGTAAGCAAGGTGGAGATCGCCGGCCCCGGCTTCCTCAACTTCTTCCAGAATCACGCGCAACTGGCCGCGCGGCTGGATGCGGCCTTTGCCGATCCGCAGCTGGGCGTGCACAAGGGTGGCCCGCGCCAGCGGGTGGTGGTGGACCTGTCTTCGCCGAACCTGGCCAAGGAGATGCACGTCGGTCACCTGCGCTCCACCATCATCGGCGATGCGGTGGCGCGGGTGCTGGAGTTCCTCGGCGACGAGGTGATCCGCCAGAACCACGTGGGTGACTGGGGTACCCAGTTCGGCATGCTGCTGGCCTACATGGAAGAACAACCCCAGGCCGCCGAGGGCGAGCTGGCGGATCTTGAGGTGTTCTACCGCGCGGCCAAGGGCCGCTTCGACGCCTCGCCGGAGTTCGCCGCCCGTGCTCGCGAACTGGTGGTGGCGCTGCAGGCGGGCGATGCCCACTGCCTGCGCCTCTGGGAGCGATTCAACGCCGTCTCCCTGTCCCACTGCCAGGAGGTCTATGACCGCCTCAACGTCAAGCTGACTCCGGCCGACGTCAAGGGGGAGAGTGCCTACAACGACGACCTGGCCCAGGTGGTCGCCGATCTGGACGCCGCCGGCCTGCTGACCGAGAGCGATGGCGCCCGTTGCGTCTTCCTCGATGAATTCAAGAACGCCGAGGGCAATCCCCTGCCGGTGATCGTGCAGAAGGCCGGTGGCGGCTATCTCTATTCCACCACCGACCTCGCCGCCATGCGCTACCGCAGCCGCCAGCTGCACGCCAACCGCGCGCTCTACTTCGTCGACCAGCGCCAGGCCCTGCACTTCCAGATGGCCTTCGAGGTGGCGCGCCGCGCCGGCTTCGTCGATCCGGCCATGCAACTCGAACACATGGGCTTCGGCACCATGAACGGTGCCGATGGCCGCCCCTTCAAGACCCGCGACGGCGGCACCGTCAAGCTGGTGGACCTGCTCGACGAAGCCGAGGAGCGCGCCTATCAGCTGGTCAAGGACCGCAATGCCGGTCGCGCCGAGCGCGGCGAGGCCCCCTTCAGCGAAGACGAACTGCGCCACATCGGCCGCGTGGTGGGTATCGCCTCGGTCAAGTACGCCGACCTGTCCAAGCACCGTACCAGCGACTACAGCTTCAACTTCGAGCAGATGCTCAGCTTCGAGGGCAACACCGCGCCCTATCTGCTGTACGCCTACACCCGGGTCGCCAGCGTACTGCGCAAGGCCGAGCAGGCCGCACCCGCCGGCAGCATCCAGCTGGATGCCCCCCAGGAGCAGGATCTCGGAGGCCGTCTGGCGCAATTCGGCGAGATCCTTGCCAGCGTCGCCGACAAGGGCACCCCCCACCTGCTGTGCAGCTACCTCTACGACCTGGCCGGGCTGTTCTCCAGCTTCTACGAGAATTGCCCGATCCTGACCGCCGAGGATCCCGAGTTGCGCCAGAGCCGCCTGCGGCTGGCCGCCCTCACCGGGCGCACCCTCAAGCAGGGTCTGGAACTGCTCGGCCTGCACACCCTGGAACGCATGTAAGAGACGGATCACCGCCTGATGGCCAAGAAAGCCCCACCCAAGCGCGGCGCCAGTCGCAACACCTCGGCTCCCAAGAAACAGCCCCTGCCCGGCTGGGTCTGGCTCGCGTCGGGTCTGGCCATCGGCGCCTTCGTCGTATTCCTGATGAAGCTCGAACCGGGTAACAAGTCGGTGCAGCGCGCCAAGCCGGAGGAAGGTCGCCCGGCCGCCACGGCGGGCAATGGCAAGTCGGCCGCTGCCGGCAAGACCGAAGGCACGCCGCCTACGCCGATCAAGCCCAAGTACGATTTCTATACCCTGCTGCCCGAATCCGAGGTGATCGTGCCGCCGGACGCCGTGCCACGCACGCCAGCCGCCAAGCCGGCCAAGCCGGATGCCGCGGCGACGCCGGCGCAGCCCGGCCAGCCGACTACCGCGACCCCGACCACGCCAGGTACCGCTCCGGGCCAGCCCGCTGCGACGCCGCCCAAGGAAGCGACCACCAAGGCCCAGCCGCCAGTGACCCTGTTCTTCCTCCAGGCCGGCTCCTTCCGCACCCAGGCCGATGCCGACCGCGTCCGCGCCCAGATCATCATGCTCGGCCAGGACGTGCGCGTGGAATCGGGCAAGGTCAAGGACGACACCTGGTATCGGGTGCTGGTCGGTCCCTATAGCGATCGTGACCAGCTGACCCAGGCACAGAAGCAGCTCGCCGGCAGCGGCTTCAAGAATCTGTTGCTGCAGCAACGCCGCGGTCACTAGGAGTCTGCCCACGGCCTGCTACGTGCCGGCCAAACGGCGTTGAAAACCCTCTGGATCGCCAGCCCCACCTAGGCGGTCCAGCCGGAATGCTCATTTACCACGCGTAAACCGCGCTTCCTCGAGCGTTTTCGCCTTGTTTGGTTCTAGCTCGCGAGGCCGTGAACAGACGCTCACCTGCCGAATCCCCTCGCCGCGACGCTTGAAGGGCGCCGCGGCCATCCCCATATCTCCGCGTAACCGGGGCCGACGGCCCAAGCAACGCGGAGAGATTCCCTTGACCACCATCGTTTCTGTACGCCGCAACGGCAAGGTCGTGATCGGCGGCGACGGCCAGGTTTCCCTGGGCAACACCGTCATGAAAGGCAATGCCAAGAAAGTCCGGCGGCTGTACCGGGGCGAGGTGCTGGCCGGTTTCGCCGGCGGTACCGCCGACGCCTTCACCCTCTTCGAGCGCTTCGAGGCGCAACTCGAAAAGCATCAGGGCCATCTGGTCCGTGCCGCCGTCGAGCTGGCCAAGGACTGGCGCACCGACCGTGCCCTGCGCCGCCTGGAAGCCATGCTGGCGGTCGCCAACAAGGACGCTTCCCTGATCATCACCGGCAACGGCGACGTGGTGGAACCCGAGGAGGGCCTGATCGCCATGGGTTCCGGGGGTGCCTATGCCCAGGCCGCCGCCCGCGCTCTGCTCCTGCACACCGACCTCAGTGCCCGCGAGATCGCCGAGACCTCCCTGAATATCGCCGGTGACATCTGCGTGTTCACCAACCGCAACCTGACCATCGAGGAGCTGGACGCGCCTCAGGCGTGATCCGGTTTAGAGACTGCCCATGTCCATGACCCCCCGCGAAATCGTCCACGAACTCAACCGCCATATCATCGGCCAGGACGACGCCAAGCGCGCCGTGGCCATCGCCCTGCGCAACCGCTGGCGGCGCATGCAGCTGCCCGCCGAGCTGCGCCCCGAGGTCACGCCCAAGAACATCCTGATGATAGGCCCGACCGGCGTGGGCAAGACCGAGATCGCCCGGCGCCTGGCCAAGCTGGCCAATGCGCCCTTCCTCAAGGTGGAAGCGACTAAGTTCACCGAGGTCGGCTATGTCGGCCGCGACGTCGAGTCCATCATCCGTGATCTCGCCGACGCCGCCGTGAAGATGCTGCGCGAACAGGAGATGGTGCTTAACCGCCATCGCGCCGAAGACGCTGCCGAAGAGCGCATCCTCGATGCCCTGCTGCCGCCGGCGCGTCCTTCGGTGGGCTTCAGCAACGAACCCCAGCCGACCGCCACCGATAGCAACACTCGTCAGCTGTTCCGCAAGCGTCTGCGCGAAGGCCAGCTGGACGACAAGGAAATCGACATCGAGGTGGCTGACACGCCGGCCGGCGTCGAAATCATGACCCCGCCCGGCATGGAAGAGATGACCAGCCAGCTGCAGAATCTCTTCGCCGGCATGCACAAGGGCAAGACCAAGCAGCGCAAGCTCAAGGTCAAGGAAGCGCTCAAGCTGGTGCGTGATGAAGAAGCCGCCCGCCTGGTCAACGAGGAAGAACTCAAGGGCCGCGCCCTGGAAGCCGTCGAGCAGCACGGCATCGTCTTCATCGACGAGATCGACAAGGTCGCCAAGCGTGGCAACACCAGCGGTGCCGATGTTTCCCGCGAGGGGGTGCAGCGTGACCTGCTGCCGCTGATCGAGGGCTGCACCGTCAACACCAAGCTGGGCATGGTCAAGACCGACCACATCCTGTTCATCGCCTCGGGCGCCTTCCACCTGTCCAAGCCCAGCGACCTGGTACCGGAGCTGCAGGGTCGCCTGCCGATTCGCGTCGAGCTCAAGGCGCTGACCCCGCAGGACTTCGAGCGGATCCTCACCGAGCCGCACGCCTCCCTCACCGAGCAGTATCGCGAATTGCTCAAGACCGAGGGGCTGCACGTGGAATTCGCCGCCGATGGCATTACCCGCATCGCCGAGATCGCCTGGCAGGTCAACGAGAAGACCGAGAACATCGGGGCTCGTCGCCTGCACACCCTGCTGGAGCGTCTGCTGGAAGAGGTGTCCTTCAGCGCCGCCGACCTGGCTGGCCAGCAGAATGGCGAGCCCATCGTCATCGACGCGGCCTATGTGAACGGCCATTTGGGCGAACTGGCCCAGGACGAAGACCTGTCGCGCTATATACTGTGACGGTAGGCCTGATGCCTGGTTGATCGCGGCCATGGCCGCAATAGACCGTAGGTTGGGTTGAGACAGCTCTATAGTCGAAGCCCAACATTGCCTGCGCCCATGTTGGGCTTCGCTGTGCTCAGCCCAACCTACGGCGACCGGTAGAAGCGGCCACATCGACGGACCGCCAGGGCCGCGTTGGCCTCAAGCAAAGACTGAATCGCCGTCCAGAGAACCTCAGCATGCGTATCCCCACCGCCATACAGCTCCACAAGGCCTCCAAGACCCTCAGCGTCAGCTACGGCGCGGAAACCTTCGAGCTGCCCGCCGAATTCCTGCGGGTGCATTCGCCCTCGGCCGAGGTGCAGGGACATGGTAATCCGGTGCTGCAGTTCGGCAAGCAGCAGGTCGGCATCACCGCCGTGGAAGCAGCGGGGCGCTACGCCATCAAGCTGACCTTCGACGATGGCCACGACAGCGGCCTGTTCAGCTGGGACTATCTCTACGAACTGGGCAGTCGCCGTGACGAACTCTGGGCTGACTACCTGGAGCAGCTGGCCCGCGCCGGCAAGACGCGGGACCCGCATGTCAGCGCGGTCAAGCTGATGCTCTAGCCCGGACTAGGCTGCCAGGGCCTTGTCCAACTTGCGCTCTATCTCCTTCTCGATCTGGCCGCTGAGCATCGAGAACATCATCCCCAGGGTCGCCAGCACCCGCACCTTATCTTCCGCTACTTCGATCCGCCCATCCACGCCACTGCGCGTGAATCTCAGGGTATCGCCCTCCCAGGCGCAGGCCACCCCATAGTCGCGCGTGAGTTTTTCGGCCAGTTGATCGGCCTTCTGGCGAACGCCTTCCAAGCCAAGCGAATGGCTGCGTTCGATGGTGATCTGGGACATCGGGGAACTCCGGATAAAGGGCCATGACTATAGCGAGGGCCCGCCACGTCGCCAATCGTGAGAACCGAGCGGTCAGCCCCGGTTTTAGCCAGGCAAGTCGGGTGATCGGCCTGCTAGAATGCCCTCTTGTCCCTGTCCCAGGTGTAGCCCCATGAGCGATCCGCGCAAAGGCCCCGAGGCCGAATCCCAGACCCACTTCGGCTACCAGAGCGTTCCGGAGAGCCAGAAGGCTTACAAGGTCGCGGAAGTCTTCCACTCGGTCGCCGCCAAGTACGATGTGATGAACGACGTGATGTCGGCGGGCATCCACCGGCTGTGGAAGAGATTCACCATCGAGCTCTCCGGCGTGCGGCGCGGCAATCGGGTGCTGGACATCGCCGGGGGTACCGGCGACCTGACCAAGCAGTTCGCCCGCCTGGTCGGCCCCACCGGCGAGGTGGTTCTCGCCGACATCAATGACTCCATGCTCCGGGTCGGTCGCGATCGCCTGCTCGACCAGGGCGTCGCCAGCAATGTGCGTTTCGTCCAGGCGGATGCCGAGAAGCTGCCCTTCCCCGACAACCATTTCGATTGCATCACCATCGCCTTCGGCCTGCGCAACGTCACCCACAAGGATCAGGCCCTGGCGTCCATGCTGCGTGTGCTCAAGCCCGGTGGCAGACTGCTGGTGCTGGAATTCTCCAAACCCACCAATCCGCTGGTGTCCAAGGCCTATGACGCCTACTCCTTCGGCTTCCTGCCACTGATGGGCAAGCTGGTGGCCGGCGATGCCGAGAGCTACCGCTACCTGGCCGAATCCATCCGCATGCATCCCGACCAGCAGACCCTCAAGGCCATGATGGAAGAGACCGGTTTCGCCCGGGTCTCCTACCACAACATGACCGGCGGCGTGGTTGCCCTGCATCGCGGCATCAAGCCCTGATGGCCCTCGTCACCCAGGCGTTGCTGGCCGCGCTGGAACGCGGTCTGAATCCACTGCTGGCGCTCGATCTGGTGGCGCTGCCACGCCTGGCGGCCCTGACCGGCCGGGTGATCGCCGTGCAGACCCGGCAACCCGCGCTGCGCCTCTACATCCTGCCAGCGGGTGACGGCCTGCACTTTGCCGCCCATCACGAGGGGGACATCGACTGCACCCTCAAGGCCCCGGCTACGCGTCTGGCCGAGCTGGCCCTGGCCCGCGACAAGCAGCGGGTCCTGCACCAGCCGGACGTCCGCCTGGAAGGTGACAGCACCCTGCTGATCGAACTGGCCGACATCCTGCAGAAGCTGGAGCTGGACTGGCAGCACGAGGTCAGTCGCTGGCTTGGCCCCCTTCCGGCCGCACTGCTGGGCGATCTCGCCCGTCGCGGGCAGGTCCTTGGCGAACAGAGCCGGGACAGCTTGCAAATGACGCTGTCCAACTGGCTGAACGAGGAGAGCCGCCAACTGGTCGGGCGCCTCGAAGGCGAGGCCCGCTTCGCCGAGATCGATGCCCTGCGCCTGGACGTGGACCGTCTCGACGCCCGTCTTGCCCGCCTGGGCGCCGCCCGCAACGCCAGGGATAACCCCGACGAATGAAGCTGTTCGCTGCCCTCAACCGCCTGTTGCGGATCCTCTTCGTCATCATCCGCTATCGGCTGGACGACATCGTCTACGCCCTGCCGCTGCCCTGGTACCTGCGTGCTACCCGCTACGTGCTGCCCTGGCGCTGGCTGCCGCGGCCGAGCAAGACGCTACCGCGCGGTGCCCGGCTGCGCCTGGCGCTGGAAGGCCTGGGACCGGTCTTCATCAAGTTCGGCCAGATCCTCTCCACCCGTCGCGACCTCATGCCCGAGGATATCGCCGACGAACTGATGTTCCTGCAGGACAAGGTACCGCCCTTCCCGCCCGAAAAGGCCGTGGCGCTCATCGAAGCCCAGCTCGGGATGCCCATCAAGCAAGCCTTCGCCCGCTTCGATCACCAGCCGCTAGCCTCGGCCTCGGTAGCCCAGGTCCATGCCGCCCAGCTGCGCACCGGCGAAGAAGTGGTGGTCAAGGTGGTACGGCCGGGTCTCAAAGGCATCATCAGCCAGGACATCGCCTGGTTGTTCCTGCTGGCCCGCACCGCTGAAAAGCTCTCCGCGGAGGCGCGTCGCCTGCACCCGATGGAGGTGGTCAGCGACTACGAGAAGACCATCTACGACGAGCTGGACCTCTTGCGCGAAGCAGCCAACTCCAGCCAGCTGAGACGCAACTTCGAAGGTTCCGAGCGCCTCTATGTGCCCCAGGTGTACTGGGACTGGTGCCGCGAGCGGGTACTGGTCATGGAGCGCATCTACGGCATCCCGGTGACCGATCTGGCGGCCCTGCGCGACCAGGGCACCGACTTCAAGCTGCTGGCCGAGCGCGGCGTGGAGATCTTCTTCACCCAGGTGTTTCGTGACAGCTTCTTTCACGCCGACATGCACCCGGGCAACATCTTCGTCAGCACCGCCAAGCCCTGGGATCCGCTCTACATCGCCGTGGACTGCGGCATCATCGGCAGCCTGACCCCCGAAGACCAGGACTACCTGGCGCGCAACCTCTGGGCCTTCTTCCAGCGCGACTACCGCAAGGTCGCCCAGTTGCACATCGACTCTGGCTGGGTGCCTGCCAACACCCAGGTCAACGAGCTGGAAGGGGCCATCCGCACCGTCTGCGAGCCCATCTTCGAGAAGCCGCTCAAGGACATCTCCTTCGGCCAGCTGCTGCTGCGGCTGTTCCAGGTGGCGCGACGCTTCAACATGGAGATCCAGCCGCAACTGGTGCTCTTGCAGAAGACCCTGCTGAATATCGAAGGCCTGGGTCGCCAGCTCTATCCGGACCTGGATCTCTGGTCCACCGCCAAGCCCTATCTGGAAAAGTGGATGCGCAAGCGGCTCAGCCCGCCGCAGGTCGCCCGCAACATTCAGCAGCAACTGGAACAGATTCCTCATCTGGCGCAGATGGCTCGCGATACCCTGGAACGCATCACCCAGCCGCATCGCAAGGATCCGCCCAATCCCTGGGGAGGCCGCCGCGACGACTGGATCGTCCGAGTGATCGGCGCGGTCATGCTGGTCGGCGCAGCCCAGCTGGGGCTCGAACCCCAGCCCCATGCCTGGCCGGCCTGGGCCATGCTGGTCGGCGGCCTGGTTCTGGTGATCAGGCGCTGAACTCCTTAAGCTGTAACCGTCCTGTCACTTTTATCGGGCGAAATACACGCCCTCAGCCACTGGTGCCCTGCCGCTGTATTCACGTTGCGTCTTGTGCGAGGCTGGTATCCTAAATTCGAAGTACTGAACAGACCGATGAGCGACTGGTTAGACGAGATCCACTGGAACAGCGACGGCCTGGTACCGGCCATTGCCCAGGACCCCGCCACGGGGCGTATCCTGATGATGGCCTGGATGAACCGCGAATCCCTGGCCCTGACCGCCGCCGAAGGCCGCGCGGTCTACTGGTCGCGCTCGCGCAACCGCCTATGGCGCAAGGGCGAGGAATCCGGCCACGTGCAGCGGGTCCTGGAACTGCGTCTGGATTGCGACGCCGACGTGGTAGTACTGCAGGTGGAGCAACTGGGCGGCATCGCCTGCCACACCGGCCGGGAAAGCTGCTTCTATCGGGTACTGCGCGATGACCAGTGGGAGACTGTCGACCCCGTCCGCAAGGATCCCAGTGCCATCTATGCCGGAGGCCACGGCCATGACTGACACCCTCGCGCGCCTGGCGCAGGTGCTGGAAGAACGCAAGCAGGCCGCCCCGGACTCCTCCTATGTGGCCAGTCTCTACCATAAGGGCCTGAACAAGATCCTGGAAAAGGTGGGCGAAGAAAGCGTCGAGACCATTCTCGCCGCCAAGGACGCCGCCATCAGCCAGCAGTACGACGACGTCATCTACGAGACCGCCGACCTCTGGTTCCACAGCCTGATCATGCTTTCGGCCCTCGGCCAGCATCCCCAGGCCGTGCTGGACGAACTGGACCGCCGCTTCGGCCTCTCCGGGCATGCCGAAAAGGCCGCCCGCACTCAATCCTGACCCCAAGCTTCGCAACGAGGAAAAACCATGGGTATCTTCGACTGGAAACACTGGATCGTCATCCTGCTCGTCGTGGTGATCGTCTTTGGCACCAAACGCCTGAAGCACCTCGGCTCCGATGTGGGCGAGGCCATCAAGGGCTTCCGCAAGGCCATGCATACCGACGAGGACGACAAGGCCGAGCAGCCGTCGACCACCGGCACGGCCAATCCGAACGCCCCCCTGAGCCGTCCCCAGACCTTCGACGCCGAGCACCGCAAGGTCGAAGAACCGGTGGTGCGCAAGGACTAAGGCCCTCTCATGTTCGGAATCAGCTTTCCCGAAATGATGCTGGTAGGGTTCGTCGCCCTGCTGGTATTGGGTCCGGAGCGCCTGCCAGGCGCGGCGCGCACCGCAGGCTTGTGGATCGGTCGGCTGCGGCGCAGCTTCAACAGCATCCGCCAGGAAGTGGAGCGCGAGATCGGCGCTGACGAAATTCGCCAGCAGCTGCGCAACGAGCATATCCTTTCCATGGAACAGCGCGACAACCGGCCCAAACCTGCCGCTTCCGCCCCGGAAGCCCAGATGCCGCCTACCGCCGCTGCCCCGCCCATGCCTCAGGACGTGGTTGCCGAACGCCCGCAGGATCCGCCCCAGACGCCGCCAAGAGCACCATGAGCGACAAGCCTTCCGAACATGATGACCAGGAAATGCCCCTGGTCTCGCACCTGACCGAATTGCGTACGCGCATCCTGAGATGCGTACTGGCGACCTTTCTGATCTTTCTCGGGCTGTTCTACTTCGCCCAGAAGATCTACGCCTTCGCTTCCGAGCCGATCCGCCGCGTGCTGCCCGAAGGCGCGACCATGATCTCCACGGACGTCACCTCGCCCTTTCTTGCGCCCTTCAAGCTGACCCTGGTGGTGTCGCTGTTCATCGCCATGCCGGTGATCCTGCATCAGGTCTGGGGGTTCGTGGCACCCGGGTTGTATCGCCATGAAAAGAAAGTCGCCATCCCGCTGCTGATCTCCAGCATCGTGCTGTTCTACGCCGGCATGGCCTTCGCCTACTTCCTGGTGTTCCCAATCATCTTCCACTTCTTCAGCAGCATCACGCCGGAAGGCGCCATGATGATGCCGGACCTGAACGCCTATCTGGATTTCATCCTGACGCTGTTCTTCGCATTTGGCGTCGCCTTCGAGATTCCCGTGGCCACCGTGCTGCTGATCTGGATCGGCGTGGTCGACGTGACCTACCTGAAGAAGATCCGCCCCTACGTCATCATCGGCTGCTTCGTGGTCGGCATGATCCTCACGCCACCGGATGTCTTCTCCCAGACCATGCTGGCCGTGCCCATGTGGCTGCTGTTCGAGATCGGCCTGCTGTTCGGCCGCTTCGTGCAGAAGCGCGAGCGCCCGGTCAACGATGACGACGCCAGTCCCGAAGCCCAGCCGCCCGCCGAACGCCCGTGAATCTGATCCTGCTCGAAGCGGCCGACTTCACGGCCGCTGACCGGGTCGTGCTGCGCGATCCGCGCCGTCTCGCCCATCTGCGCGAGGTCCACCAGGCGGCCGCGGGCGATCGGATGCGTGTCGGCCTGCTGAATGGCCTGATGGGGTCCGGCCAGATCGAGTCCCTCGATGCCGGCCAGGCCTGTCTCAACGTCACCCTCGACCAATCACCACCGGCCAAGCTGCCGCTCACCCTGCTGCTCGCCCTGCCCCGCCCCAAGATGCTGCGCCGGGTGTTGCAGACCGTGTCCGCCATGGGTGTCGCGCGCCTGGTGCTGCTCAACAGCTATCGGGTGGAAAAGAGCTTCTGGCAGACCCCGTTCCTGGAACCCCGGGCCATCGAGGAGCAATTGCGCCTCGGGCTGGAGCAGGCGCGGGACACGGTGCTGCCGGAGGTACTGATCGAAAAGAGATTCAAGCCCTTCGTCGAGGATCGCCTGCCCGCACTGGCATCCGGCACCCGCGGCCTGGTCGGCCATCCGGGCAGCTATCCCGCCTGCCCTCGTGCCCTCGACGAGCCCGTGACGCTGGCGATCGGTCCCGAGGGTGGCTGGATACCCTACGAGGTGGAGAAGTTGCAGGAGGCCGGCCTGGCGCCCGTACAGCTCGGTGAGCGCATCCTGCGCGTCGAGAACGCCGTACCCGCCCTGCTCGCCCGCCTGTTCTAGCTCGATCACGGACATGAAAAAGCCCCGGCGTCTTGCGACACCGGGGCTTTTTCATGCGCGGAGCGCCTCCTCAGGAGGCAGGCCGCGGGGTCAGGCTGGCAGGACTGGCCGCGGCATCCGCCGCCGAATCGCTGTGGGAGCGCGGCCGCAGGGTGGCGTAGGCGTCCCGCCAATTGCGGTGCTCTTCGGCTTTCCAGACCTGCAGGTGCAGTTGCGCCATGCCGTCCGGATCGCTGAGCAGACGCCACTGGTCGTCGCCCTTGGTCTTCTCGGGACCGGCGGCCAACACTCGCGCCACCCGCTCTTCGCGCAGCCGACGGGCCGGCTCCACCACCTTGCCGTGGCGACCGCGGGCCATGCCGATGGCCAGGGCATTGAGCACCGGATCGACAGTGGCGCGCAGGAAGCCCTTGGTCAGGGCGTTGCGGTTGTTCAGGTGCAGGTACTCGTCGGTTGCCACCAGCTCGCGCGGCGGTGCGTATTCTTCCGGGATCAGGAACAGATGATGCCGGCGACTGCCCAGACCCAGGTTGGTACGGCTGGAAATCACCGATACCGGAGCCGAGAGGATCAGCGACACCACGATGGGCGACAGCCACCAGAGGAAGCGCGGGTCGAGCCAGGCCACGCCGGCGGTCCAGATCAGGCCGAGCAGCATCTGCGAACCATGACGGCGGAAGGCTTCGCTCCAGGGCGTGTCGTTGTCGTCACGCTGGGGCGAATTCCACTGCACCGACCAGCCGAGGAAGGCGGCGGTCACGAACACCGTGTGGAACAGCATCCGCACCGGTGCCAGCAGCACCGAGAAGAGCATCTCCAGCATCATGGAGAGGAACAGCCGCAGACCTCCGCCGAATTCCTTGGCGCCCTTGGCGATGATCAGCACCACGCTGAGCAGCTTGGGCAGGAACAGCAGGATCAGGGTGGTGGAGAACAGCGCGATGGCCTGCTCCGGGTGCCACTGGGGCCAGACCGGGAACAGCTGCCGTGGCTGGAAGAAGTACTGGGGCTCCAGCAGCTTGTGGATCGCCAGCAGGGCCGTGGACAGCACCAGGAAGAGGAACCACAGCGGCGCCGACAGGTAGGACATCACCCCGGTCAGGAACACCGCACGGTGCACCGGGTGCATGCCCTTGACCAAGAACAGCCGGAAGTTCATCAGGTTGCCATGGCACCAGCGGCGGTCGCGCTTGAGTTCGTCCAGCAGGTTGGGCGGCAGTTCTTCGTAGCTGCCTGGCAGGTCGTAGGCGATCCACACGCCCCAGCCGGAACGCCGCATCAGCGCCGCTTCGACGAAGTCGTGGGACAGGATGGCGCCGGCGAACGAGCCCGTGCCTGGCAAGGGAGCCAGGGCGCAGTGATCGATGAACGGCTTGACCCGGATAATGGCGTTGTGGCCCCAGTAGTGGGATTCACCCAGCTGCCAGAAGTGCAGGCCGGCGGTGAACAGCGGACCATACACCCGGGTGGCGAACTGCTGCAGGCGCGCGTACAGGGTATCCATGCCGGACGCCTTGGGCGCGGTCTGGATGATGCCGGCACGGGGATTGGCTTCCATCAGCCGGACCAGACTGGACAGGCATTCGCCGCTCATCACGCTATCGGCGTCGAGCACGACCATGTACTTGTACTGGCTGCCCCAGCGACGGCAAAAGTCGTCGATGTTGCCGCTCTTGCGCTTCACCCGACGCCGACGGCGGCGATAGAAGATATGCCCGAAGCCACCGACTTCACGGCACAGCTCCAGCCAGGCCTTCTCTTCGGCCACGCATTTGTCCGGATCGTTGCTGTCGCTGAGGATGAAGAAGTCGAAGTGCTCCAGCTCCCCACTGGCACGGACCGACTCGTAGGTCGCTCGCAGACCGGCGAAGACCCGCGGCACGTCCTCGTTGGCGATGGGCATCACCAGGGCGGTACGCGACTGCGGATCGATCGGCTCGGTCCCGGTGGAGCTGGCGGAGATGCTGTACTTGTCACGACCGCTGAGCAGCTGCCAGAAGCCCATCAGGGCGGTCCAGAAACCAGCGGAGACCCAGCAGAACAGCAGGGCGAAGAGCAGCAGGATGCTGGTCTGCACCACATAGGGCAGGACCTGGCGGACGGATTCGCCCCAACCCTGTTGATAGACCTCGCCAAGATCGACCAGCGCCCAGCCCTGATAGGGCAGTACCGCCTTCATGTACCAGGTCGCGATGCCGGTCTGCGCCAGCATCAGGATCAACAGGATGAAGCGGCGGAAGGAACCCACCTTGCGCCAATGCGCGTGGGCATCGGCCTCGGGATCGGGCTGCCAGCGGCTGTGGTCCTTGCGGCCGAGCAGACGCTTCCAGCTCCGGGTCACGGGGTTGGTGCGCCAGGGATCGGGCACCATCATGGACCGGGTCATGGGCGGGGTGGCCTTGATGAAAACCCGGCCCTGAGCATCGCTGCCCAGCAGTTCGCCGTCTTCCAGGGTGTCGTCCCAACCGGCGGCGAGGCGCGCTTCGGTGGAAGCGATCACCGCGTCGGCGCCCTGGGCGCCCTCGCCGCGGGCACCGGCCAGTTGCCGGTGCAGCGACTCGACGTCGGCCGTCTGGTCCAGCGCCTGCCGCTGCCCGGAGGGCAACGGCAGGTGTTCGAGGTAGTCGCCAGCAGCGGCGACCGAGGTATCGCGGGTGGTGTTATTCATTGGCAGGTAGCTGGTAAGTCCAGGTTTCGCTGAGCGGTTTGTCACCCTGGGCGAGGTTGGCGCGCATTTCCACCGGCTTGGTCTGATCCTTGACCTTGAGTCTCAAGGTCAGGCGATAGCCTTTGGTAACCGGGTTGTAGCGCACAGAGTTCTCGACCAGTTCACCGTTGGCATCCAGGCTGACCTGGGAGCCGACCTGCGAATCCTCGGGCAGATCATCGAGGTTCGGACCTTCGAAGTCGATGACGTAGGCCAGGCTGCCATCGGTTTGACGAACCAGGTTGGACTGGCGCACGTCGCCGGTGGACAGGCGGGTCTGGGAAACCCAGGCCAGGTCCTTGGTATGCAGGTTGGGTTCGTCGGTGGTGAAGTGCAGGCGATAGCTGACGTCGATCGGCTGACCCTTCTCAGGCAGCGTATCCGGTGTCCAGAAGGCCACGATGTTGTCGTTGGTCTCGTCCGGCGTGGGGATTTCCACCAGTTCGACGTGACCCTTGCCCCAGTCGCCCTTGGGCTCGACCCAGCCGCTCGGGCGCTTGTCGTAGCGCTCGTCCAGATCCTGGTACTTGTAGAACTCGTGGCCGCGTTGCAGCAAGCCGAAACCGCGCGGATTCTCGATAGTGTAGGTGCTGACCGACAGGCGACGCGGGTTGTTCAGCGGGCGCCACAGCCACTCGCCATTGCCGGCATGGATGGCCAGGCCATTGGAGTCGTGCAGAGCGGGCCGGTAGTTGACCTGGGCGCTCGGCTGATTGGGGCCGAACAGGTACATGCTGGTCAGCGGAGCGATGCCGAGCTTGTTGACGTTGTCGCGCAGGAACACCTTGGCTTCGACATCGACGGTGCTGTCCTTGCCAGGAGTCAGCACGAAGCGATAGGCACCGGTGGCCCGGGGCGAATCGAGCAGGGCATAGATCACCAGGTTGCGGCGATCCGACTGGGGTTGTTCGACCCAGAATTCGGTGAAGCGGGGAAATTCCTCGCCGGACGGCAACGCCGTGTCGATGGCCAGACCGCGGGCAGACAGGCCATAGACCTGGTTCTTGCCGATCACGCGGAAATAGCTGGCACCGAGCATGGTCATCAGCTCGTCATGCTTGTCCGCCTTGTTCAGCGGATAGAGCACCTTGAAACCGGCGAAGCCGAGATCCTTGAGTTGGGCCTGGTCGATCTGCAGGTTGCCAAAGTTGAACATCGAGGGATCGTATTTGATCTCTTCGACGTTGTTGGCGGTGACCTCGTTGATCTTCACCGGCACGCTATAGTGCATGCCCTCGTGATAGAAGTTGAGGCGGAAGGGCGTCTTGGCGTCCTTCCAGTAGGCCTTGTCCTGATTGAAGGTGATCTGCTGATAATCGGCATACTTCATGCCGCTGAAGGATGCGGGCAGGTTGCTCTTGGGCGCGACGAATTTCTGGCCGGAGAGCTCTTTAGCCTTGGCAGCCACGTCGTCCAGGCTGAAGGCCAGGGCCTGGGCACTGAACAGGCCCAGTGCGATGGAGAGCCCGACAAGGGCGAAGCCCTGTTTGCCCGGTTTAACTTTGGAATGAGATAACACGCAGCCTCCTAAATCAGCGTACGAATACGTTTGGCAACAGGTGGTCGCGAAACGGATAAGCAGTGGTCCGACTCCCTCAGGGGCCAATGATTCCCCAGTTGGACGACCGTTCAAACTCGAACTGCGCAATCATAGACACTTGGCAGGGCGCTGTAAGGGGCGCCCTCACTAAATCGACAATAAAAATGTCACTGGTCCATCGTTGACCAGGGAAACCTGCATGTCGGCGCCGAACCGACCGGTCTGCACCGCGGGATGCAGATCGCGAGCGAGAGCCACTAAGTGGTTGAACAGCTGCTCGCCCTGGGCGGGTGGGGCGGCAGTGGAAAAGCTCGGCCGTCGCCCGCTGCGGGTGTCGGCGGCCAGGGTGAACTGGGAGACCAGCAGCAGACCGCCCGCCACATCCTGCAGGGACAGATTCATGCGCTGCTCACTGTCGGCGAACACTCGATACTCCAGCAACCGCTTGAGCATCCGGCCACAGGCCGCCTCGTCATCCTCGGGCTCGATACCGACGAATACCAGCAGGCCCGGACCTATGGCGCCTATCGTCTCCCCCTCCACTTCCACGCTGGCGCGAGTGACCCGTTGCAGCAGCGCCTTCACTCGGCCTCCTGGGGCAGATCGAGCAACTGGCGGGCGATCTGATCGGTCGCCCGTACTAGGGCGTCACAGATGCCAGGCTCGCTCGCCGCATGGCCGGCATCACGGATGATCTGCAATTCGCTGCCGGGCCAGGCATGGTGCAGGGCCCAGGCATTGTCCAGGGGACAAACCATGTCGTAGCGGCCATGAACGATCACCGCCGGGAGATGGGCGATACGCGGCATGTCGCGCAGCAACTGGTCGGGCTCGAGGAAGGCGTCGTTGACGAAGTAGTGGCATTCGATGCGGGCGATGGCCAGGGCATGCTCGCTGAATTTTTCCAGCACGTCGGGATTGGGCCTCAGGGTCACGGTGCGCCCCTCCCAGCAGGACCAGGCGCGCGCCGCGGACATCTGCGCCAGTTCGTCCGGCCCGGTCAGGCGTCGATAGTAGGCCTGGATGAGGTTGCCACGCTCCTCCTCGGCGATGGGGTGCAGATAGTCCTGCCAGAAGTCGGGGAACAGCCGGCTCGCACCTTCCTGGTAGAACCACTGCAGATCCACCGGCCGCGCGAGAAAGATGCCGCGCAGGATCAGCGCCCGCACGCGCTCGGGATGCCGCTGCGCATAGGCCAGGGCCAGGGTCGACCCCCAGGAGCCACCGAACAGCACCCATTGCTCGATGCCCAGGTGCTCACGCAGTCGCTCGATGTCCTCGACCAGGTGCCAGGTGGTGTTGTTTTCCAGGCTGGCATAGGGCGTGGAGCGACCGCAGCCGCGCTGGTCGAAGGTGACGATGCGATAGAGGTTGGGATCGAAGAAGCGCCGACTCAGGCGATCGCAGCCGGAACCAGGCCCGCCATGGAGGAACAGCACCGGCAGGCCGTCGGGCGAGCCGCTCTCATCGGCGTAGAGTACATGGGGCGCTTCGACGGCCAGCTCGTGACGGGCATAGGGCTTGATTTCCGGGTACAGATTCAGCATGTCGCGCTCCGCAGGGCAGGGTCGGCTTCTTCATCATAGACCTGCACCTTACCTGGTTTCCACGCTGCTCGGGCTTGCCTCGCATCCGCGCCTGGCCGCACCATCATCGGCCTGTCGCCCAAGGAGCCCCCGCATGTCCGAGTCCACGCTGCAGTTGTTGCTGATCGATCCGCAGAACGACTTCTGCGACCTGCCGGGCGCCGCCCTGCCGGTGCCTGGCGCCGTGGCCGGACTGCAACGCGTCGCCGCCCTGATCGGGCGTCTTGGACCCCGGCTCACCGGGGTGCATGTGACCCTGGATTCCCACCAGCCGCTGCACATCGCTCATCCGCATGGGTGGCAGGATGCCAACGGGCAACCACCGGCACCCTTTACCCAGATCGACGCGGACGAGGTGGCCAGCGGTCGCTGGCAGACCCGGGATCCGGCCGAGCGCGCCCGCGGGCTGGCCTATGTGCGGGCGCTGGAAGCGGGGGGCCGCTATCGACTGGTGATCTGGCCGGAACACTGCCTGGTAGGCGGCTGGGGCCATGGGGTGCAGGAGGATGTCCACCAGGCGCTCAATGCCTGGGGCCGAGCGCAGGGTCGCCAGGTGGACTTCATCGCCAAGGGTGGCAACCCGCACACCGAGCACTATTCAGCGCTACGCGCGGAGGTGGTGGATCCAACCGACCCGGGTACCGCCGTGGACGCCAGGCTGATCGCCCGGCTACAGGCGGCTGGCATGCTGCTGGTGGCGGGCGAAGCCCTGTCGCATTGCGTGGCCAGCACCCTGCGCGATCTGCTGGAATTCTGGCCGACGAACCGGCGCCAGGACCTCGTGCTGCTGACCGACTGCAGCCATTCGGTGCCCGGTTTCGAGACCCAGGGCGAGACCTTCCTGGCTGAGATGCGCGCTGCCGGTGTTCGGCTGGCAGCGTCGACGGACGAGCTGTAGCTCACCCGTCGCCTGGCCTATTTGATCTCGTAGAGACCGGTATAGGTCGCCGAGGCCAACTGGTTGAGGTGGAGCATGAAGCGCCCGACGGCATTGGTCGCCTCGGCCGGCACCGGTAGCTGCTCGACCTTGAGCGCATGCAGCTGGAAGATGTAGCGGTGCGGCTTGTCGCCCTTGGGCGGCGCGGCGCCACCAAAGCCGCGGGTGCCATAGTCGTTGATCAGTTGCAGCGCACCTGCGGGCAGGCCCGAACCATCGGCGCGACCGGCGTCTTCCGCCAGCCCCTGGGTGCCGACCGGGATGTTGACCACGACCCAGTGCCAGAAACCGCTACCGGTAGGGGCATCGGGATCATAGACGGTCAGCGCGAGGCTCTTGGTATCGGCTGGTAGATCGGACCACTGCAAGGCGGGCGAGATATTCTCGCCGTGGGCGCCGAAGTCGGCCACGTCGAACTCGTGGCGCTTAGGCATGAAACCATTGTCGGCAAAGGCGTCGGTCCAGAGTTTCACGAGCGGATCCTCCTGGTTAGGGCATGTGGGCGTCGGTCTCGCGCCAGACCAGACGATTGAGGTTGTAGCCCTTCTCGCGGGCGATGCGCAGCAGCTTCTCGCTCTGCGCCGCGGAGATCTCGGGCTTGCGGGCCAGCAACCAGAGGTACTTGCGATCCGGACTGCCGACCAGGGCAGTCTTGTAGTCGTCGTCGACGTAGAGGATCCAGTAGGGCCCCTTGGCCACATTGGGCAGGACGCCACTGAACCAAGTGTCGAAGCGCACCTCCAGGCGGTCGGTCATACCCGGTTTGATCGGGGTGGCGGTACCGGTAGCCTCCTGGACCTTGCCGTTCAGGGTGCGGCAGCGATTGAACACCGCCACCGAGCCATCGGACATGACGTGGTAATTGGCTTCGGACTGGGCACACTTGCGCTGGAAGAACATCGGCAGCCGCGCCAGTTCGTACCAGTGTCCCTGATAACGCTGCAGATCGACATTGCCGGCGGTGAGCGGTGGGACTTCACGCGGACCGCTGGCACAGGCCGCGAGCAGTCCGGCGGCACCCGCCAACAGCAACAATTTGGTAGAGGTTTTCATCGCAGACCCTGCCCGGCGAACATCGCCACCTTATCGTTGAGATACTGCACACTGATGAAGGAGCCGCGATCACCCCAGGTACAGGTGGTGACGCCCAGGGCGCCCGCGCATTCCGTGGGCGCACCCAGGATCTGCTCCACCTCGGCCTTGGTCTGTCCGGCCTTGAGCCGAGAATAGTTTTCCTGGGTCACCTTGCCGCACCCGGCCAGTATCAGGCTGCCCACCAGCAACAGCGCCATGCGCCACTTCATACCTGCCTCCTTCATCCTGACGGCAAGGCTATAGAGCCCGCCCGACCGTCAGGGTTCGCTTTCTCAGCTGGCGAGATAGGAGGAACGGGTCAACCCCAGGCGCATGGCGTCGAGGAACTGGGTGCGCTCGCGCGCGGTGAGGCGGGCGCTGGCGACCTTGTCGCGGTAGTAGGTCATCAGCTCTTCCGGCGAGAGGTGCACGTACCTGAGCATGTCCTCGATGGTGTCGTGGGTCTCGATACCACCGTGGCGCACGCTGCCGTCGGCGTCCTGGTAGACGTTCACCGAGTCGGTGTCGCCGAACAGGTTGTGCATGTCGCCGAGGATCTCCTGGTAGGCACCTACCAGGAACACTGCCAGCAGGTAGTCCTCGCCCTCGCGCACCTCGTGCACCGGCAGGCTGGTCTCGATGCTCTGCTCGTCCACGTACTGCTTGATCTTGCCGTCGGAGTCACAGGTCAGGTCCTGCAGCACGGCGCGCCGCACCGGCTCCTCGTCGAGCCGGGTCAGGGGCACGATGGGCAGGATCTGGTCGATGGCCCAGGTGTCCGGCAGGCTCTGGAACACCGAGAAGTTGCAGATGTACTTGTCGGCCAGCTTGTCGTTGAGCTCGTCGAGCACCTGGCGATGAGAACGCTGACGCGCCTTGAGCTGGTTGTACAGGCGACGGCAGATGGCGAAGTAGCACTGTTCGGCCAGGGCCTTGTCGCCCAGGCTGAGGCTGCCCGCGGCGTACTGGGCAGCGGCTTCGCTGACGTACTGGGTGGCGCGCCAGTAGGTCTCGGTCACCATTTCCGGATCGGTATCGCCCAGCAGCTCGGCCAGCCACTGCACGACCTCGGCCTTGCCTTCGAAGCGCTCGCTGGCCGGCACGCTGTCGTTGTGGCGCTCGACGTCGGTGACCTGCATCACCAGCATGGCGTGGTGGGCGGTCATGGCACGGCCGCTTTCCGAGAAGATGTTCGGATGCGGCAATTCCTGCTGGTCGCAGAATTCCTTGAGCATGCCGACCACGGTACCGGCGTAGTCATCCATGTCGTAGTTGATGGAGCTGGCGTTGCGCGAATGGGTGCCGTCGTAGTCCACGCCCAGGCCGCCGCCGACGTCGATGTGATCCAGCGGCAGGCCCAGGGCGCGCAGCTCGGCGTAATAGCGGATGGCCTCGCGGAAGCCCTGGCGATAGTCGGCCAGGTTGGCGATCTGCGATCCCATGTGGAAGTGCAGCAGGCGCACACCCTGCTCCAGGCCAGCGGCGCGGAAGCGCTCGATCACCGACAGCAGCTGGGCGGCGGAGAGGCCGAACTTGGACTTCTCGCCACCGGTATCGGCCCATTTGCTCGACGCCAGGGACGACAGTCGCACCCGCAGGCCGACCTGGGGCGTGACCTTGAGCTCGGCCGCCTCCTCGATCACCAGCGGGACCTCGGATTCCTTCTCGATGACGATGAAGACGCTATGACCGAGCTTCTGCCCCATCAGCGCCAGACGGATGAATTCGCGGTCCTTGTAGCCGTTGCAGACGATGGTGCCGCCCTTGGGCGCCAGCGCCAGCACCGCCATCAGCTCCGGCTTGGAGCCGGCTTCCAGGCCGATGGAGACGTCGCGGGTGGCGATGATGTTTTCCACCACCGCTTCCTGCTGGTTGACCTTGATCGGATAGAGGGCGGTGTAGCGGCCCTGGTAGTCGAGGCGCTCGATGTTGCGATCGAAGGCGCCCGTCAGGTGACGCACCTGGCCCTGGAGAATGTCGGGGAAACGCACCAGCAGCGGCAGCGACAGCCCCGCTTCGCGTAGCTGGCCGACCAATACGTGCAGGTCGATCGGTTGGCCATCCGGGCCGTGGGGCCGGACCTCGACGTTGCCGGCATCGCTGATGGCGAAGTAGCCGGCACCCCAGTGGCGAATACCATAGACGCTGCGGCTGTCCGCCACGGTCCACTGGCTGCCGTCATCTTTGCGCGTGCGTCGTGGGGACATTCGCGGGAATCTCCTGTAGGGAATCTTGCTTTGGATGGACCGCCGCCAGGGGCGGTAAGTTGTACGCGGAGGCTGGAAGGCCTGGCCTAGCCGCCGGAGCGCTTGGTCTTGAAGCCGCGCTTTTCGAGTTCGCCGAGCAGCAGGTCGACATGGTCACCCTGGATCTCGATGACGCCATCCTTGAGCGCCCCACCCGTCCCACAGCGGCGCTTGAGCGCACTGGCCAGGTCCTTGAGCTCTTCCTCGCCCAGGGGTACGCCACTGACCGTGGTGACCGTCTTGCCGCCACGCCCCTTGGTTTCACGCCGGACCCGGGCGATGCCGTCACCGGCCGGTACCGGCGCCTGGGGTTCTTCCGGACGGATGCGGCCGACGTCGGTGGAATACACCAGGCGGCTGAGGTCCGACAGGGACGAGGCTTTCTTGCTCAAGGGGTGGTCCTCCCAGTTCGGGTTCAGGCGCCAGGCGCCTGGAGGAAACCTTGGATGCAGCGCCAGCCAGTACGGGCCGCGCTATTCCGGGGCCGCGCAATGTAGCAGTATCGCCCCCGGATGCTAAGGCGCGAATGCGAGAAATTAAGGCAGGGATGCGACATCCGTTTGGCTGAGGACCAGCCGCAGGGCTTCGAGGGAATCAGGACAGTACGGCAGGCGCCGTGCCTCGTCGAGAATCATCGCAGGCAGGAGAAAGCGCGCTTCCAGCACCTCTTCCGGCTGCAAGCGCAGCAGACCCTTCCAGCAGGTGCTGAACACTCCACCCCAGAGTCGATTGCCCGGCTCTTCAAAGTAGAAGGTGCCGTGCTCGCGCAGCGCTATACCGCTGACGCCCAGCTCCTCGGCCAGCTCCCGCGCCGCCGACTCCGCATAGCTCTCGCCCGGCGCCACCATGCCGCCAGCGGCGACGTCCCAGTAGCCCGGATAGAGCGCCTTGCTCAGGGTCCGCCGGTGCACGCACAGCTCACCAGCGACGTTGAACAGCAGGATGAAGGTGCAGCGCCCGATCAAGCCGCGTGCGCGCAACTCGGCGCGCGGCAACTGGCCCTGGATCCGATCGTCGCGATCGACCCAGAGCACCATCTCCTGGTCGGAGGCGGCACGATGCGCCGCCTCGCGCGCCCCTATCGTCATCAGCCCTGTTCCAGCAGCTGGCGCAGGTCGATGATGGCGGCGTTGGCACGGGAGATGTAGTTGGCGATCACCAGCGAGTGGTTGGCCAGGATGCCGAAGCCGCTGCCGTTGAGGATCATCGGACTCCAGACCGGTTGCTGCGCCGCTTCCAGCTCACGAATGATCTCGCGCACGTTCACCGTGGCGTTCTTCTTGGCCAGGGTATCGGCGAAGTCCACTTCGATGGCGCGCAGGATGTGCGACAGCGCCCAGGCCTGACCGCGGGCCTCGTAGAAGACGTTGTCGATCTGCAGCCAAGGCGTCTCGACGCGCTGTTCGTGCACCTCCGGCACCTGGCCGGCGGGGATGTCCTGGTTCGGCCGCACTTCGGCGTCGAGGCGTACGCGACCGACGCTGGCGGAAAGCCGCTGGGACAGCGAGCCCAGACGGGTCTCGACGTCACCCAGCCAGTTGCGCAGGTTGTCCGAGCGCGAATAGAAGTAGGCAGCCTGCTGGCCCTGGGTGTTCTGGCCGCCCAGGCGCGCCAGGTAGCGGTCCAGGGAGGCGATGCCGGCGCGGTATTCCGATTCCGACGAGGGCATGGCCCAGCTGTGGTTGTCGAAATTGAAGCGCGGCTCGGCCTGAGCCAGGTCGACGTCTTCGGTGGACTGCGACTGGGAGCGGGCGAAGTCCTTGCGCAGGGCGCGGGCCAGGTCGCGGGTCTGCACCAGTACGCCGTATTCCCAGGACGGCATGTCATCCAGCCACAGGCCGGGCGGGAAGATGTCGTTGGAGAGATAGCCGCCCGGCTTGTCCAACAGGGTTCCGGCGACCTGCTTGAGCGTCTCGACCGTGGTGTAGCCGAGCACCAGTTTGCGACCGCTGGCCGCAGCCGCCTCTTGGGCATGCTGCTGAACCGGGAAGAAGTCCGGCTCGCGACTCCAGTACCAGCCTATCGCCAGGGTGACCAGCAGGTAGAGCGCTACCAGCACTGCCACCAGCCGGAGCCATCCCGATCTCAAGTTCCACTCCCGCATGGGCAATTCCTTGCAATGATTTCAAAGGTGTTGGCGCTTGGACCCCTGCCGCCGGCGCCGGTTGCGCGGCTCTCGCTGGCAAGGCGGACACGATGCGCGTGCGCAGCCGCTTCCGAGACTAGGGTAACAGGCGACAGACGCTACTCCAGAAGCGACAGACAGTGTCCGTGCAAGCGGCATAGCCGCCGCTAACCAGGGTATCGCCTCTACCCTGCCAAGTTTCAATTGGTAGCATAGGGCCACCACCTCAAGAATGACGGAACAATTCGTGAGCGAACCAGATGATCCGAACCGGGACCGCCTCAAGCTGCACTTCGCCCAGCGGGTCATCCATCAGTCGCGCCAGGTGCTGGAGATCTGGCAGCGGTTGCAACGGGACGAATGGACGAGTGGCAGCCTCGCCGAGCTGAGCGACGCCAATGCCCGCCTCCTGCAATACGCGAAGCGCTTCGAACAGCAGGGGCATGCCGATCTCGCCGAGACCATTGGCGGGACCCTGGCCCAGGTCGCCGCCAATCGCGGGCGTCTCAACAGCCAGGCCATCACCGAACTCAGCCAGGCCATGCAGAGCCTGTCGCGCACAGGCCTGCGCCAGGGCGATCAGCTCGAAACCACCAACCTGCCACCGCTGCGCAAGCCGATCTACATCGCCCTGCTCGATACCGAACGCGCCGAGCGCCTGGCGCCGCAGATGGAATACTTCGGCGTCACCATCCAGATCATCCACAACGCCGACGACTTCCGGTCGATGATGGACAGCCGCCACCCGGCAGTCATCGTCATGGACGTGGACTTCGGTGGCCCGGGCGTCGGCATCCGGTTGGCCCTGGAGGCCCAGAACGGTCTCGAGCGCAAGCTGCCGGTGCTGTTCTACAGCCACCAGGAGGCCGACACCCCCTTTCGCCTGGCGGCGGTGCGCGCCGGCGGCCAGGAGTTCTACACCGGCACCTTGGACTCGGCGCGCCTGCTGGAAAAGATCGAGACCCTCACCCGCACCGTCTACTACGATCCGATCCGCGCCCTGGTGGTGGACGACTCCCGCGCCCAGGCCATGGCCACGGAGATGGCGCTCAACAGCGCCGGCATCGTCACCCGCACCCTGATGCAGCCCGGCGCGGTGATGGCGCACCTGGCCGAATTCGTACCCGACCTGATCATCCTCGACATGTACATGCCCGAGTGCACCGGCACCGAACTGGCCAAGGTCATCCGCCAGCACGAGCGCTACGTCAGCGTGCCCATCATCTACCTGTCGGCCGAGGACGACCTCGACAAGCAGCTGGACGCCATGAGCGAAGGGGGCGACGACTTCCTCACCAAGCCGATCAAGCCGCGCCACCTGATCGCCACGGTGCGCACCCGCGCCGCCAGGGCGCGCAGCCTGCAGGCACGCATCGTCCAGGACAGCCTTACCGGCCTGTACAACCACACCCACACCCTGCAGCTGCTGGAGGACGCCTGCTTCCGCGCCCGGCGCAGCCAGCGGCCGATCACCTTCGCCATGCTGGACATCGACCATTTCAAGCAGGTCAACGACCACTATGGTCACCCCATGGGCGATAGAGTGATCAAGAGTCTGGCGCTGTTTCTCAAGCAGCGGCTGCGCAAGTCCGACCACATCGGCCGTTATGGCGGCGAGGAATTCGCCATCGTCCTGCCCGACACCGACCTGGCCACCGCCACCCGCCTGATCGACGAGATCCGCCAGCGCTTCGCCGAGATCCACTACCCGGCGCCGCCCAAGGAACTCAGCTGCACCTTCAGCGCTGGCGTGGCGCAGCTGCAGCCCGATCAGGAGATGTCGCTGCTGGCCAAGCAGGCGGACGAAGCCCTCTACGCCGCCAAGCATGCCGGACGCAACTGCGTGCGCCAGTACGGCCAGAGCTAGTCTGGCGGGCCGGATGCCTCTGCTATGATCGGCCGCTGCCGATCATCGAGATGACCATGCGTGCCCTGCTGTTCCTGCTCACCCTGCTGCTGACCCTGCCCGCCACCGCCGGCCTGTTCGACGCGCCACGACCGGCGGCGGACCTGGGCCTCGGCGGCCAGCGCCCCAGCCAGCAATTCCTGCCGGTGGATCAGGCCTTTCGCCTGGAGCAGCGGCGCGACGCCAACGGTCGTAGCGTGGTGCGCTTCACCATCGCCGAGGGCTACTACCTCTATCGCCAGCGCTTCGCCTTCGACGCCGACCCCGGCCTGCTGACCGCGCCGGTGGTCCTACCGCCCGGTGAGCCCAAGCACGACGAATGGTTCGGCGACGTCCAGGTCTATCACGCGGGCGTCGACATCCCCCTGCCCCTGGCGCCCAACCGAGGCGGTCGGATAAGGGTCACCTACCAGGGCTGCGCCGATCGCGGTCTTTGCTATCCACCGGAAACCCGCACTCTCGAGATTACCGGCCCCGTGGCCTCGCCCGCCGCGAGCCCAGCGGGTGAGGCCTCCGTTCTCGACCAGGGGTGGTGGAAAAGAATCCTGCTGGCCTTCCTGGCTGGCCTCGGCCTGACCTTCACCCCCTGCGTACTGCCAATGCTGCCCATCGTCTCGGCCGTGGTCCTGGCCGGCAAGGCGCGCCCGGGTCGTGGCCTGTTGCTGGCGCTGGCCTATGTGATACCCATGGCGCTGAGTTTCGCCGCCCTGGGCGCGCTCATGGGAGTCTTCGGCGCCAGCCTCAACCTGCAGGCGCAACTGCAGTCGGCCTGGGTGCTGGTCCCCTTCGCCCTGTTGTTCCTGCTGTTCGCCCTAGCCATGTTCGGCCTTTTCGAGCTGCGCCTGCCGGCGGTCCTGCGCGATCGCCTGGAGCACCTGGCCAGTGGTACCCGGGGCGGCTCCCTCGGCGGCGCGGCTACCCTCGGCGTGCTGTCCAGCCTGATCGTCTCGCCCTGCGTCTCGGCGCCCCTGGCGGGACTGCTGCTCTATATCAGCAGCACCGCCGACTGGCTCGGCGGCGGACTGGCCCTCTTCGCCCTGGGCCTGGGCATGGGCACCCCGCTGATTCTGATCGCTGCCGGCGGTGGGGCCCTGTTGCCGCGTAGCGGGGGCTGGCTGGTAGGCATGCGCAATGCCTTCGGAGTGCTCCTGCTGGCCGTGGCGCTATGGCTGCTCGAACGGCTGCTGCCCGGGCCGCTGGCGCTGGCGGCCTGGGGCCTGCTGGCCGCCGGGGGCGGGCTGTTTCTTGGTGCGCTGGAATTCGTACCCAAGCCCCCTCGCCAACGCCTGCTGCAACTGGCCGGCCTGGCACTGGTGGTATACGGCGTGGCGGCGGGTATCGGGGCCCTGCGTGGTGCCAGCGATCCGCTGCGCCCCCTGGGCGAGTCCGCCCGGCCGGCGGTGGTCGCACGCGAGGATGGCCTGCGTAGCCTGAGCGATCCGGCGGCCCTGGCTGCCAGCGTCGGCCAAGGCCGCCCAGTGCTGGTGGACGTCTACGCCGACTGGTGCATCAGCTGCAAGGTCATCGAGCGCGAGGTATTCGGCAACCCCGAGGTCCAGGCGCAACTCAGGGACTTCGAGCTGATCCGCTTCGATATGACGCAAAGCACCCGGGAACAGCGGCAGTGGCTGCAACAGCGAGGCCTGTTCGGCCCACCCGCGATCCTGTTCTATGCTGCCAACGGCCAGGAACAGGCAAAGGGTCGCATCGTCGGCGAAATCGACGCCACGGGCTTTCTTGCCCGACTGGGCGAGGTGAAAAGGCTTGTCGCCAGCGATTAAAAGAATTTCGCCCAACGTGCTGGCATTTCCGGCAAACGTCTAGCGACTGGACAGTCACCTCAGGTTGCGGCATAGTCCGCGGCCAATCTGGTTGCGAAATCGCGAGGCAAGTGGCTATGGCGCATCTGCTGGTACTGCACGGGCCCAACCTGAATCTGCTGGGAACCCGCGAGCCGGGCGTCTACGGGGCTACCACCCTGGCGCAGATCAACGCCGATCTCGAAGCCCGCGCCAGCGCGGCAGGGCATCGCCTGGACCACCTGCAAAGCAACGCCGAGCACCTGCTGATCGAGCGTATCCACGCCGCGCGCGACGAAGGGGTGGATTTCATCCTGATCAATCCAGCCGCCTTCACCCATACCAGCGTCGCCCTACGTGACGCCTTGCTCGCGGTGAGCATCCCATTCATCGAAGTGCACCTGTCGAACGTGCACAAGCGCGAAGCCTTCCGCCACCACTCCTATTTTTCCGATGTGGCGGTCGGTGTCATCTGCGGACTCGGCGCCAGTGGCTATCGCCTGGCGCTGGAAGCCGCCTGCGAACAGCTCGCCGCCCGCGGCTGAGCGCGACCCAATATCCAGAACATCACCTGAACCCGAGGGGAGAGCCAACGCCAATGGACATCCGTAAAGTCAAGAAACTGATCGAGTTGCTGGAAGAGTCCGGTATCGACGAGCTGGAAATCCGCGAAGGCGAAGAGTCCGTCCGCATCAGCCGCAACACCGGCCGCAACCAGGGCATGCAGACCGTCTACGCCGCCGCCCCCGCGCCGGTCGCCGCGCCGGCTCCGGCTGCCGCTCCGGCCGCTGCTGCGCCGGCTACCGAAGCCGCCGCTCCGCAACTGACCGGTAACGTGGCTCGCTCGCCCATGGTCGGCACCTTCTACCGCGCGTCCTCGCCCACCACCCCGGCCTTCGTCGAAGTCGGCCAGCAGGTGAAGAAAGGCGACATCCTGTGCATCGTCGAAGCCATGAAGATGATGAACCACATCGAAGCCGAAGCCAGCGGTACCATCGGCCAGGTGCTGGT
This sequence comes from Pseudomonas sp. VMV1, assembly GCF_056790235.1. Taxonomy (NCBI): domain Bacteria; kingdom Pseudomonadati; phylum Pseudomonadota; class Gammaproteobacteria; order Pseudomonadales; family Pseudomonadaceae; genus Pseudomonas; species Pseudomonas sp. VMV1. The sequence goes on along the minus strand of NZ_JBXGSE010000004.1, from coordinate 74,519 downwards.
CGAGAACGGTCAGCCCGTCGAATTCGACCAGCCGTTGTTCACCATTGTCTAAGCCCGTGGAGCCCACGATGCTGGAAAAAGTCCTGATCGCCAACCGCGGGGAAATCGCCCTGCGCGTGGTGCGTGCCTGCAAGGAGCTGGGCATCAAGACGGTGGCGGTTCACTCCACCGCCGACCGCGAACTGATGCATCTGTCCCTCGCCGACGAATCGGTGTGCATCGGCCCGGCCCCCTCGCCCCTGTCCTACCTGAACATCCCGGCCATCATCAGTGCTGCGGAAGTCACCGGCGCCACCGCCATCCACCCCGGCTACGGCTTTCTCGCCGAAAACGCCGACTTCGCCGAGCAGGTGGAGCAGTCCGGTTTCGCCTTCGTCGGCCCCACCGCCGACGTGATTCGCCTGATGGGCGACAAGGTATCCGCCAAGAACGCCATGAAGCAGGCCGGCGTGCCCACCGTACCGGGCTCCGACGGCGCCCTGCCGGATGACGAGGCCGAGTGCCTGCGCATCGGCCGCGAAGTCGGCTATCCGGTGATCATCAAGGCCGCCGGTGGCGGTGGTGGTCGCGGCATGCGCGTGGTCGAGGACGAGGCCGAGCTGATCAAGTCGATCAAGCTGACCCAGACCGAAGCCGGCGCCGCCTTTGGCAACTCCATGGTCTACATGGAGAAGTTCCTCGGCAATCCGCGTCACGTGGAAGTCCAGGTCCTCTCCGACGGCCAGGGCAACGCCGTGCACCTCTACGATCGCGACTGCTCGCTGCAGCGTCGTCACCAGAAGGTGATCGAAGAGGCGCCTGCGCCCCAGATCGACGAAAAGGCCCGTGAGGAAGTCTTGGCGCGCTGCGTCAAGGCCTGCATCGACATCGGCTACCGTGGCGCGGGTACCTTCGAGTTCCTCTACGAAGACGGTCGCTTCTACTTCATCGAGATGAACACCCGCGTACAGGTGGAGCATCCGGTGACCGAGATGATCACTGGTGTCGACATCGTCAAGGAGATGCTCAGCATCGCCGCTGGCAACCCGCTGTCGATCAAGCAGGAAGACATCAAGATCACCGGCCACGCCATCGAGTGCCGGATCAACGCCGAAGACCCCAAGACCTTCATGCCCTCCCCGGGCCTGGTCAAGCATTTCCATGCGCCGGGCGGCAACGGCGTACGGGTGGATTCGCACCTGTACAGCGGCTACAAGGTTCCGCCGAACTACGATTCGCTGATCGCCAAGCTGATCACCTGGGGCAAGACGCGCGAAGAGGCCATGGCCCGGATGCGCAACGCCTTGGACGAGCTGATCGTCGACGGCATCAAGACCAACGCCGATCTGCACCGGATGCTGACCCGCGACCAGGCCTTCGGCCAGGGCGCGGTGAACATCCACTATCTGGAGAAGAAGCTCGGCATGCGCCACTGAGCGCATGACGACCTTTGATTCAGCGAACGGGCTGCCCTCGGGCAGCCCGTTTTCATTTACCCTCCCCGCTTTGACCCGATTCAGGTAGCCCACCATGTCCTGGCTGCAAGTCCGCCTCGCCCTCACCCCCGCCCAGGCGGAGACCTACGAAGACCTCATGCTCGAACTGGGTGCCGTCTCGGTGACCTTCATGGACGCCGAGGACCAGCCGATCTTCGAGCCGGACCTCGGCACCACCCCGCTGTGGTCCCAGACCCATCTGCTGGCGCTGTTCGAAGGCGATACCGACGCCGAGGCGCTGGAACAGCGCGTGCAGCTCCTGGCCAACGGCCTCGTCTACGAGGTGGAGCGCCTGGAAGACCAGGAATGGGAGCGCAGCTGGATGGACAACTTCCAGCCCATGCGCTTCGGCCAGCGGCTGTGGATCGTGCCCAGCTGGCACGAGGCGCCGGAGCCGGCGGCGGTCAACCTGCTGCTCGACCCGGGCCTGGCCTTCGGCACCGGCACCCACCCCACCACCTCGCTGTGCCTGCAATGGCTGGACGGCGAGCCGGTCGAGGGGCGCCAGGTGCTGGATTTCGGCTGCGGCTCGGGCATCCTCGCCATTGCCGCCCTGCTGCTGGGCGCCGAGCGCGCGGTGGGCACCGACATTGATGTCCAGGCCCTGGAAGCCTCGCGGGAGAATGCCAACCGCAATGGCATCGACCCGGCGCGTTTTCCTCTTTATCTCCCCGCCGACCTGCCAGGCGAGCAGGCCGACGTGGTGGTGGCCAACATCCTCGCCGGCCCATTGGTCGGCCTGGCCGAGCAGATCACCCGCCTGACCCGCATCGGTGGCCGCCTGGCCCTCTCCGGCATCCTCGCCGAGCAAGCCGAGGACGTGCGTGCCGCCTACGCCGGCTGCTTCGACCTGGAACCTACCGCCACCCTGGATGGCTGGGTCCGCATCAGCGGCACCCGTCGCCGCTGACCGCCTGCGCCTCTAGCGGTCCGCTCAACCGGCAGCCCGGTAGAGGCCCTTCTTTCGCCAGGGCCTTCGGGTACACTAGCGCGCTTAAATTCCCTGGCTGTCGCCTCGCCATGACCGAATCCCTCGTCGCCCAGTGCCCGCATTGCCATACCCGCTTCCGCGTCACCCAGGAACACCTGGCCGCCGCGGACGGCGACGTACGCTGTGGCGTCTGCCTGGAAGTGTTCAATGCCAGCAACCAGGCCGCGCCGCTGACGGCGCCGGAAGCCGCTCCGGTGGCACCCGCCCCGATGGCCGAGCCCACGCCGACGTCGAGCGAAGCTGCCTGGCCGCACGACGAACTGGACCTGAGCCACCTGGAGCTGGATGCCGAGGTCGCTCGCCTGAGCGCCCTGGAAGAGCAGCGCCGCACGCCCGTCGCGCCGGCAGCACCACCGGCCGTGATAGCCCCGCGGGAAGAGCCCGCACCGGCACAAGGGCTGGCCGCTCGTCGCTCCCAGGAAGACGAGGACGCCTTCGAACTGCCGTCGATCGGCGCGCTGTCCACTGCACGCGACCCGGAGCCGGAACCCTTGAGGCTGCAGGCCGAATCCGATCTCTCGCTCGACGCGGAACCCGAGTCGGTGCCCGCATCGACCTTCGAGCCAGAACCAGAACCAGAGCTGGCCCCGGAGCCCGAACCCGTTGAGCCCGTCATCAGCCCACGGCCTGCCGCGGCCCTGGCGGCGCCGCTGAAACCCGCGCCGGCACCGCCGCCCGCTCCCCTGACCGCACCCGCTCGCGAACGCCAGGAGCCGGCACTCGGCGCCGTCGAGGCTGACGAGGACGAGCGGGCCGAGCCCGGCCTGGGCCGCCTGGACGATTGGCAGGAGCCCACGCCCGAGCCGCTCAGCGCCGACCGCGATACCGAAGACGAGACGTTGCCGGCCAAGTCGGCGACCGCTCTTCGCAGCGAGCCGGAGTGGCAGGACGACCCCCTGGTCGACCTGCACGACGAGCCGCTTCAGCTGGACAGTCGCCAGGAACGCCCCCACTGGGGCCGGCGCCTGCTGTGGGCGCTGCTCTGCCTGCTGGCACTGCTCGGGCTGGCTGGTCAGTATGTCTACTACCACTTCGACGAACTGGCGCGGCAGGACAGCTATCGACCGCTGTTCGTCCAGGCCTGCGCCGGCCTGGGCTGCAAGGTGCCGTCCAAGGTCGATGTCCAGCAGATCCGCAGCAGCAACCTGGTGGTACGCAGCCATCCGCAGTTTTCCGGCGCCCTGCGCGTTGATGCCATCCTCTACAACCGCGCGCCCTTCTCCCAGCCGTTCCCGCTGCTCGAATTGCGCTTCGCCGACCTCAACGGCCAGCTGCTCGCGAGCCGTCGTTTCAAGCCGGGCGAGTACCTGAACGGCGAACTCAAGGGCCAGGACGAGATGCCGCCGCAGACGCCGATCCACATCGCCCTGGACATTCTCGACCCTGGTCCGCGGGCGGTGAACTATAGTCTGAGCTTCTTCTCGCCAGAGTAGGCCCGGGGTGAATTGCTCATAAACTAGCCAACTCGCGCTTTATCCGGAGGCGTCGAGCGGGTATCATTCCCAACCCTTTTCAAGCACAGCAGCCCCTGTCCGCGGCCGGTTTCCGGCGCAGGCGGAACAGGCGCCTATTCGCCAGGGAAAAAGATATGTCGATGGTACGCATCGGCCCTTATACCTTGCCCAACTCGCTGATTCTCGCGCCCATGGCCGGGGTCACCGACCTGCCCTTCCGCCGCCTGTGCCTCGCGCTCGGCGCCGGCATGGCCGTGTCGGAAATGGTGACCAGTGACGTGCGTCTCTATGACAGCCGCAAGTCGCGGCTGCGCCTGATCCATGCCAGCGAGCAGGAGCCACGTTCGGTGCAGATCGCCGGCGGCGACCCGGCGATGCTGGCCGAGGCGGCGCAGCGCAATGTCGAGCTGGGCGCCCAGATCATCGACATCAACATGGGCTGCCCGGCGAAAAAGGTCTGCAACAAGGCCGCCGGCTCCGCGCTGATGAAGGACGAGGCCCTGGTGGCCGAAATCCTCGCCGCCGTGGTGGCCGCGGTGGATGTACCCGTGACCCTGAAGATCCGCACCGGCTGGGATCCCGAGAATCGCAACGGCCTGCGCATCGCGCAGCTGGCCGAGGCGGCCGGCATCCAGGCACTGGCCGTACATGGCCGCACCCGGGACGATAGGTTCCTCGGCGCCGCCGAGTACGACACCATCGCGGCCATCAAGCAGGCGGTAGGCATCCCGGTGTTCGCCAACGGCGACATCGACAGCCCGGAAAAGGCTCGGGCGGTGCTCGAGCATACCCGCTGCGACGGCCTGCTGATCGGCCGCGCGGCCCAGGGCCGGCCCTGGATCTTTCGCGAGATCGCCCATTACCTGGCGACAGGTGAACACCTGGCAGCGCCCAGCGATGCCGAGGTGGAAGCCATCCTGCTGGAGCATCTGGACGCCCTGCATGCCTTCTATGGCCCGGAAATGGGCGTGCGCATCGCCCGCAAGCACGTCGGCTGGTACCTGGCCGACCGTCCGGGCGCAGCGGAATCGCGCGCCCAGTTCAACCGACTACAAGACACTCAAGCCCAGCACGCCAGCATTCGCGCGTTTTTCGCGCAGCCCCCGATAGGGAAGCAGGTGGCATGAATTCGATGACCGAGACTTTGACTGGAACAGCGCCCGTGAGTGACAACGGCGACCTCAAGCAGCACCTGACCGCCCCCCTGCAAGAGGGCCAGACGCTGCGCGACAGCGTGGAAAAGGCGCTGCGCAGCTACTTCGCCCATCTCGATGGGCAGCCGGTGACCGACGTCTACAACATGGTGCTCTGCGAAGTGGAAGCACCCCTGCTCGAAAGCGTGATGAATTACGTCAAGGGCAACCAGACCAAGGCGTCGGAGATGCTCGGGCTCAATCGCGGCACCCTGCGCAAGAAGCTCAAGCAGTACGACCTGCTCTGATCCGCCTCCTCGCCGGCGGCCCAGAGGGCTTGACCGGCGGTCTTTCTCCTCCTGATGGACATGACCATGACCGACCAGACCTCTCGCCTCCCCGTCCGCCGTGCGCTGATCAGCGTGTCCGACAAGACGGGCGTCGTCGACTTCGCCCGTGAACTCGCGGCCATCGGTGTGGAAATCCTGTCCACCGGCGGTACCTACAAGCTCTTGCGCGACGAGGGCATCCCGGCGCTGGAAGTCGCCGACTACACCGGCTTCCCGGAAATGATGGACGGCCGCGTCAAGACCCTGCACCCGAAGATCCACGGCGGCATCCTCGGTCGTCGCGGCGTCGACCACGAGGTCATGAGCGAACACGGTATTCGCCCGATCGACCTGGTCGCGGTCAACCTCTATCCCTTCGCCGCCACCGTGGCCAAACCCGGCTGCAGCCTGGCCGATGCCATCGAGAACATCGACATCGGCGGTCCGACCATGGTCCGCAGCGCGGCCAAGAACCACAAGGACGTCGCCATCGTGGTCAACGCCAGCGACTACGCGGCGATCCTCGACGACCTCAAGGCCGGCGGCCTGACCTACGCCCAGCGCTTCGACCTCGCGCTCAAGGCCTTCGAACACACCGCCGCCTACGACGGCATGATCGCCAACTACCTGGGCAGCATCGACCAGCAGGCCGAGACCCTGTCCACCGAAGGCCGTGCCGCCTTCCCGCGCACCTTCAGCGCCCAGTTCATCAAGGCGCAGGACATGAGATACGGCGAGAACCCGCACCAGCAGGCGGCCTTCTATGTCGAGCACGCCAGCGAAGCCTGCGTGGCGACCGCCACCCAGCTGCAGGGCAAGGAACTGTCCTTCAACAATGTCGCCGACACCGATGCTGCCCTGGAAACCGTGAAGAGCTACGACCAGCCGGCCTGCGTCATCGTCAAGCACGCCAACCCCTGCGGCGTGGCCGTGGCCGGTGACCTGCGCCAGGCCTATGAACTGGCCTATGCCACCGACAGCGAGTCGGCCTTTGGCGGCATCATCGCCTTCAACCGCGAGCTGGACGCCGACACCGCCCGTGCCATCGTCGAGCGCCAGTTCGTCGAGGTGATCATCGCACCGCGCGTCAGCGCCGAAGCCCGCGACGTGGTGGCGGCCAAGGCCAACGTCCGCCTGCTGGAGTGCGGCGAGTGGCCCGCCGAGCGCAAGCCCGGCCTGGACCTCAAGCGCGTCAATGGTGGTCTGCTGGTGCAGAGCCGCGACATCGCCATGATCACCGCCGACGACCTCAAGGTGGTGACCCAGCGCGCGCCCAGCGAGCAGGAACTGCAGGACCTGATCTTCGCCTGGAAGGTGGCCAAGTTCGTCAAATCCAATGCCATCGTCTACGCCAAGGACCAGCAGACCGTCGGTATCGGCGCCGGCCAGATGAGCCGCGTCAACTCGGCGCGCATCGCCGCCATCAAGGCCGAGCACGCCGGCTTGGCGGTGGCGGGTGCGGTCATGGCCTCGGACGCCTTCTTCCCCTTCCGTGACGGCATCGATAACGCTGCGGCCAATGGCATCACCGCGGTGATCCAGCCGGGCGGCTCCATGCGCGACGCCGAAGTCATCGCCGCCGCGGACGAAGCGGGCATCGCCATGGTCTTCACCGGCATGCGCCACTTCCGCCACTAAGGTCCGCCACGGCCGGGCCCTGCGCCCTGGCCGTCGATCCCACTGTCAAGGGTGGACGGCTGCGTGCGGTCCGCCCAGAGGAAAGCTTCATGAACGTACTCATCATCGGTAGCGGTGGCCGCGAACACGCCCTGGCCTGGAAAGTCGCCCAGGACACGCGGGTCACCAAGGTCTACGTCGCCCCTGGCAACGCCGGCACCGCCACCGAGGCCAAGTGCGAGAACGTCGCCCTCGACGTCCTGGCCCTGGAGCAACTGGCCGACTTCGCCGCCGCCCATGTCGAGCTGACCATCGTCGGCCCCGAGGCGCCGCTGGTGGCCGGGGTGGTCGACCTGTTCCGCAGCCGCGGCCTGCCCTGCTTCGGCCCCACCGCCGGCGCTGCCCAGCTGGAAGGCTCCAAGGCCTTCACCAAGGACTTCCTGGCCCGGCACCAGATCCCCACCGCCGCCTATGCCAACTTCACCGAGGTGGAGCCGGCCCTGGCCTATCTGCGCGAGCAGGGTGCGCCCATCGTGATCAAGGCCGACGGCCTGGCTGCCGGCAAGGGCGTGATCGTCGCCATGACCCTGGCCGAAGCCGAGGAAGCCGTGCGGGACATGCTTTCCGGCAATGCCTTCGGCGATGCCGGTGCGCGGGTGGTGATCGAAGAGTTCCTCGACGGCGAGGAAGCCAGCTTCATCGTCATGGTCGACGGCAAGAATGTGCTGCCCATGGCCACCAGCCAGGACCACAAGCGCGTCGGCGACGGCGACAGCGGCCCCAATACCGGCGGCATGGGCGCCTACTCCCCCGCGCCGGTCGTCACCCCCGAGGTCCACGCCCGGGTCATGCGCGAGATCATCGAGCCCACCGTGGCCGGCATGGCCAGTGAAGGCAACGTCTATACCGGCTTCCTCTATGCCGGCCTGATGATCGATCAGAGCGGTGCACCCAAGGTCATCGAATTCAACTGCCGTTTCGGTGATCCCGAGACCCAGCCGGTGATGCTGCGCCTGCAGTCCAGCCTGGTGCTGCTGGTGGAGGCCGCCCTGGCCGAGGCCCTCGACAAGATCGAGGCCTGCTGGGATCCGCGTCCGAGCCTGGGCATTGTCCTCGCCGCGGGCGGGTACCCGGGTGATTACGCCAAGGGTGATGTCATCGCCGGTCTCGATGCTGCCGCGACCCTGCCGGGCAAGGTGTTCCAGGCCGGTACCGCGCTGCGCGATGGTCAGGTGGTAACGGCCGGCGGTCGGGTACTTTGCGCCACGGCGCTGGGCGAAACGGTATCCGCCGCCCAGCAGAATGCCTATGCCCTGGCCCAGGAAGTCTCCTGGAATGGCTGTTTCTACCGCAGCGACATCGGCTACCGCGCCATCGCCCGCGAGCGACAGTGAAGCTCACCCTGGGATCAGCCTGTTACACTGTTACGTCAACAGACGTGACGGGCTGATCTATACTCGACGTCCGCATCCGCGAAGGGAACTCTCGTGCACCGGCTCTGGATCGCCATAGGCTTTGTGATCGGCTGGCTGCTGTTGCTGCTGGTGGCCAACTCCGTGCAGGCCGAGAATTCGCCGGACGCCGGCTGGGCTCAATACGAAGACGTCACGGGTGAATACACCCTCGACGAGGTCCGCGACCGGCTCTCCGCCTTCAAGCCGCTGACCGCGGCCAAGACCCATCGCCCGGCTGGCCCAGGCGCACTCTGGTTGCACACCCGCATCCAGCCCGACACCCAGCAACGCCTGCTGCGCATCGTCTCGCCCAATGTGGGCTACCTGGATTTCTTCGCTTACCGCGACGACCAGCTGCTCAGCGAGATTCGCGATGGTTTGTCGCGCCCTCTGCTCAATCCACAGCAGATCAGTCGCGACTTCGTCTTTCCGATTCCGGCGAGCGATCAGCCGCTGGATCTGTTCCTGAGATTCGAATCGCCCCAGCCGATGCGCATCTCCCTGACCCTCAGCAGCAGCGCCGAAGCCGAGGTGACGCACCGCCTGGTGCTGTTCGGCGTGCTGCTCGGCTGCTTGGCCATGCTGGCGCTGTACAACGGTGTGCAACTGCTCTACCACCGCAGTCGTGCCACCAGTGCTTTGACTCTGCTGCTGGTGATGCTGGTCTGCGTGGCGCTGAACCTGTTCGGCTTAAGCAAATTCCTGCTCGGCGCCTTCAAGAGCCAGGCGCCGCTGCTGACCGATCTGTCGGTCCTGGGCTGCAGCGCCGCCGGCCTGAACCTGATCGGTGCCTTCTTTGGCTGGCGCCGCCTGCCGCTCTGGAGCCGCCGCCTGATTGGTACCCTGCTGGTGCTGGTGGGCCTAGGCGCCGCGGTCCGCTTCGTGGCCGGCGATGTCTACATTGGCGACTGGCTGATGGCGATCAATGGGCTGGCTCTGCTCGTTTGCCTGGGCATCGCCCTGGAACGCAGGCACCAGGGCGCCCGCTATGCGCGCCTGCTGGTGGTGAGCTGCGCCCTGTTGGCGGTCGCCGGCATGCTCGCGCTACCGGTCCTGGCCGGCTATGCCAACGCGCCCATCTGGCTGGGCCGCGCCTTGATCAGCAGCTGCATGTTCAGTGGCATCCTGCTCACCCTGGCCCTGGAAGAACGCCGCCGCTACCTGCGCGAGGAGCATTTCACCCGGACCCGCGATCGCGCTGCCAACCACGCGGAGCTCAAGGGCAAGGCCGAATTCCTCTCGCGCATCAGCCATGAAATTCGCACGCCCATGAACGGGGTGCTGGGCATGACCGAGCTGTTGCAGGGCACGGCGCTGTCGGCCAAGCAGCGCGACTATGTGCAGACCATCCACAGCGCCGGTGCCGAACTGCTCAACCTGATCAACGAGATCATCGACATCACTCGCCTGGAAAGCGGCCAGATCGAGCTGGAAGAGGTCACCTTCGACCTCAATGCCCTGCTCGATGACTGCCTGGACATCTTCCGGCCGCGCGCCGAAGAGCACCGGGTCGAACTGCTCAGCTTCATCCAGCCCCAGGTGCCGCGACGCTTCATCGGCGATCCCACGCGCCTGCGGCAGATCCTGCTCAACCTCCTGGAAAACGCCTTCCAGCGCACCGAAGAGGGGGAGATCCTCCTGGTGATCTCGCTGGAGGAGGCCACCGGCCAGCCGCCGCGGCTGCGCATCTCGGTACAGGACAGCGGCACCCCGCTGGATGCCGCCCTGAGCCGGCAGCTGCTCTCCACCCACCTCGACAGCCGCGACTTCCTCACCAGCGACACCGAGAGCCTGGATTTCGGCTTGATCATCGCCCGCCAGCTGGTGCTGCTGATGCAGGGCGACTTCGGCATCCAGAACAACGCCGAGGGCGGCTCCAGCTTCTGGATCAGCCTGCCCGTCCCGGCTCAGGCCCTGGTGCTCTCGCGCGGCGACAGCGACTACCCGCTGCAGGACGTGCGGGTACTGGTGGTCGACGACAACGAACTCTGCCGCAAGGTGCTGCAGCAGCAGTGCAGCGCCTGGGGCATGCAGGCGGTCACCGCCGCCTCCGGGCGCGAGGCCCTGGCCCTGCTGCGTACCCAGTCGCACCTGCGGGAATACTTCGACGTGGTGCTGCTCGACCAGCAGATGCCGGGCATGACCGGCATGCAGCTGGCGGCACGTATCAACGAAGACGAGAACCTCAACCATGATCTGCTGCTGATCATGCTGACCGGCCTGAGCAATGCACCGAGCAAGGTCATCGCCCGCAACGCCGGCATCAAGCGGGTGCTGGCCAAGCCCGTGGCCGGCTATACCCTCAGGGCCACCCTGGCCGACGAACTGTCGCGCCGCGGCCAGCGGGTCAGCGAGCCCGAGCCTCAGGAGCAGCCGAGCGGCATACCAGGCGACTTCCGGGTCCTGGTGGCTGAGGACAACAGCATTTCGGTCAAGGTGATCCGCGGCATGCTCAAGAAGCTCGGGGTGGAACCCGACACCGTGGGCAACGGCCTGGAGGCCTTCGAAAAGCTCCAGCAGAACACCTACGACCTGATCCTGATGGATTGCGAGATGCCGCTGCTGGACGGCTTCGGTGCCACGCGGCGGCTACGAGCCTGGGAACAGCAGAATCACCGCTCCCGTACCCCGGTGGTGGCCCTGACCGCCCACATCCTCGCCGAGCACAAGGATCGCGCCCAGGAGGCCGGCATGGACGGGCACATGGGCAAGCCCATCGAACTCTCCCAGCTGCGCGAGCTGCTGCTCTACTGGGCCGAGCGCCGCCGCCTGGACGTGACTCGCACGGGCCTCAAGGCGAATCCTTGAACCTGTCCTTGACGTAGGTGATCTCGGTCTTGCCGTGCGGGGCCGGATTGCCGTCCTCGTCCAGGTTGACGAAGACGATCTTGTCGATGGTGAGGATGCTCTTGCGGGTGATCTTGTTGCGCACCTCGCATCTCAGGGTGATGGAAGTACGGCCGAACTCGGTGGCGGTGATGCCCAGCTCGATGATGTCGCCCTGGCGCGAGGCGCTGATGAAGTTGATCTCCGAGATGTACTTGGTCACCACCTTGGGATTTTCCAGCTGCACGATGGCGTAGATCGCCGCCTCTTCGTCGATCCACTTCAGCAGGCTGCCGCCGAACAGGGTGCCATTGGCGTTGAGGTCCTCGGGTTTCACCCATTTGCGGGTATGGAAGTTCATCGGGGCTCCTTGAAGGTCTAGGGGGGTTGGGACATCAGATCAGGGGGCGGGCGGGAGATTCCGGTGGACATGAGGCAGAGCGCCACCCTTTGGGTTTATCGCGATCCTCGTTATACTGCCCGCGCATCGCGGCCAACAGGCCGCTCCGCCTTCCGTTCGAGGGGCGCTGCAGCACGCTGCGTTATCCCATCCTAGCCGACCCGCCCCTGGCGCGGGACCCTCGGCGGGCATGACGCCAGACGTTGTCAGGCTCGAATGGAGCGTTGTCAGAACGCATCAACGGCGCCCATTCGCACCTAACGAATGGAGACTCTTCAATGAGCGCTGTCCTCACGCCTGCCGCTTTTAACGATTTCAAGGTCGCCGACATCTCCCTGGCCGACTGGGGTCGTCGCGAAGTCATCATCGCCGAATCCGAGATGCCTGCCCTGATGGGCCTGCGCCGCAAGTACGCCGGTGAACAACCCCTGGCTGGTGCCAAGATTCTCGGCTGCATCCACATGACCATCCAGACCGCCGTGCTCATCGAGACCCTGGTGGCCCTGGGCGCCGAAGTGCGCTGGTCCAGCTGCAACATCTTCTCCACCCAGGATCAGGCCGCTGCCGCCATCGCCGCGGCCGGCATCCCGGTATTCGCCTGGAAGGGCGAGACCGAAGCCGAATACGAGTGGTGCATCGAGCAGACCATCCTCAAGGACGGCCAGCCCTGGGACGCCAACATGGTGCTGGACGACGGCGGTGACCTGACCCAGATCCTGCACGACAAGTACCCGCAGGTGCTGGAGCGCGTGCACGGCATCACCGAAGAGACCACCACCGGCGTGCACCGCCTGCTGGACATGCTCAAGGACGGTACCCTCAAGGTCCCGGCGATCAACGTCAACGACTCGGTCACCAAGAGCAAGAACGACAACAAGTACGGCTGCCGCCACAGCCTCAACGACGCCATCAAGCGCGCCACCGACCACCTGCTGTCCGGCAAGCAGGCACTGGTGATCGGTTACGGTGACGTGGGCAAGGGCTCGGCGGCCTCGCTGCGTCAGGAAGGCATGATCGTCAAGGTCTCGGAAGTCGACCCAATCTGCGCCATGCAGGCCTGCATGGACGGCTACGAGCTGGTCTCGCCCTATGTCGACGGCCTGAACGACGGCACCGAAGCCTCCGTGGATCGCGCCCTGCTGGGCAAGATCGACCTGATCGTCACCACCACCGGCAACGTCAACGTCTGTGACGCCAACATGCTCAAGGCCCTGAAGAAGCGCGCCCTGGTGTGCAACATCGGTCACTTCGACAACGAGATCGACACCGCCTTCATGCGCCAGCACTGGGGCTGGGAAGAGGTGAAGCCGCAGGTGCACAAGATCCACCGCACCGGCCTGACCGTCGATCCCGCCAACGACGACTACCTGATCCTGCTGGCCGAAGGCCGTCTGGTGAACCTGGGTAACGCCACCGGTCACCCCAGCCGCATCATGGACGGCTCCTTCGCCAACCAGGTGCTGGCACAGATTCACCTGTACCAGGAGAAGTTCGCCGACCTGCCGGTCGCCGAGAAGACCGCCAACGTCACCGTCATGGTCCTGCCCAAGAAGCTGGACGAAGAGGTTGCGCTGGAAATGGTGAAGGGCTTCGGTGGCGTCGTCACCCGTCTGACCGAGTCCCAGGCCAAGTACATCGGCGTGACCCAGGAAGGCCCCTTCAAGCCCGACAGCTACCGCTACTGATGGCCAGCCCCGCCCGCAAGGGCGGGGCCGCTCACGAGAGAGACGCCGTGAAACCCAGTCTGAGTTTCGAATTCTTTCCCTGCAAGACCGAAGCGGGCCATGAGAAGCTGATCGCCACGGCGCGACAGCTGGCAGGCTACGGGCCGGAGTTCTTCTCCTGCACCTATGGCGCCGGCGGGTCCACCCGCGACGGCACCTATCGCACCGTGCGCCAGCTCAACGACGAGGTCGGCGTGCCGACCGCGCCGCACCTGTCCTGCGTCGGCGACAGCAAGGCCAAGCTGCGCGAACTGCTGCAGCAATACCGTGAAGCCGGCATCAACCGCATCGTCGCCCTGCGCGGTGACCTACCCTCCGGCATGGGCCTGTCCGGGGGTGGCGAGCTGCGCTATGCCAGTGACCTGGTCGCCTTCATCCGTGAGGAAACCGGCGATCATTTCCATATCGAAGTCGCCGCCTATCCGGAAACCCATCCGCAGGCACGCAGCTTTACGGACGACGTGCGCAATTTCGTGTACAAGATGGAGGCTGGTGCCGACCGTGCGGTCACCCAGTACTTCTTCAACGCCGACTGCTACTTCCATTTTGTGGAACGTGTCCGCAAACTGGGAGTCGAATCCCCGGTGATCCCTGGCATCATGCCGATCACCAACTACAGCAAGTTGGCACGCTTCTCCGATGCCTGTGGCGCTGAACTGCCTCGCTGGCTGCGGAAGCAACTGGAAGCCTACGGTGACGACACCCAGAGCATCCAGGCCTTTGGCGAAGAAGTCATGACCGCCCTCTGCGAGCGACTGCTCGAAGGCGGGGCACCCGGTGTGCACTTCTATACCCTGAACCAAGCGGAGCCTTGCATCGCCATCTGGCGAAATCTCGGCTTTTGAAGTCGGCCACGCGAACTGGCGGCGACTTCACCCAATCGTGATTACCGCTACCGGTCATCGCCCGACTCTTCATCCAGCGCAGGATGACGAGGGTGGGCGAGACGTCTGAAACCTTTCGGACGTCAACCGGAAGCGCAACCGCGCCCCCACGTCGGCGGGACGCCGACAGAGACAGGAACCCCGCATGTCCTTCATTTCCCTCGGTCTCTCCGAGGCCCTTGCCCGCGCCGTGGAAGACGCTGGCTATACGAATCCCACGCCTGTTCAGCAACGCGCCATCCCGGCCGTCCTGCAGGGTCGCGATCTGATGGTGGCTGCCCAGACTGGTACCGGCAAGACCGGCGGCTTCGCGCTGCCGGTGCTCGAGCGCCTGTTTCCCAATGGTCATCCCGATGGCCGTGGCTATGTCGCCAAGCAGCCGCGGGTGCTGGTCCTGACCCCCACTCGCGAACTGGCGGCTCAGGTCCACGAAAGCTTCAGGGTCTATGCCCGCGACCTGCCCATGCGCAGTGCTTGCGTCTTCGGTGGCGTCGGCCTCAAGCCGCAGGTTACCGCCCTGGCCAAGGGTGTGGACGTTCTCGTGGCCTGCCCGGGTCGCCTGCTGGACCTCGCCGGTCAGCAGAGCGTCGACCTGTCCGCCGTCGAAGTCCTGGTGCTGGACGAAGCTGACCGCATGCTCGACATGGGCTTTATCCATGACGTGAAGAAGGTCCTGGCCCGCCTGCCAGCGAAGCGCCAGAACCTGCTGTTCTCGGCCACCTTCTCCAAGGACATCACCGACCTCGCCGGCAAGCTGCTGCAGGATCCCGAGCGGATCGAGGTCACCCCGCCGAACACCACCGTCGAGCGCATCGAGCAACGGCTGTTCCGCATTCCGGCCAATCAGAAGCGCGCCCTGCTCGCCCACCTGATCACCCTCGGCGCCTGGGAACAGGTGCTGGTGTTCACCCGTACCAAGCACGGCGCCAATCGCCTGGCCGAGTACCTGAACAAGCATGGCCTGCCGGCCGCGCCGATCCATGGCAACAAGAGCCAGAACGCCCGCACCAAGGCCCTGGCCGACTTCAAGAGCAACGACATTCGCGTGCTGGTCGCCACCGACATCGCCGCCCGCGGCCTGGACATCGATCAGTTGCCCCACGTGGTCAACTTCGAGCTGCCCAATGTCGAGGAAGACTATGTACACCGCATCGGCCGTACCGGCCGGGCCGGACGCAATGGCGAGGCCATCTCGCTGGTGGCGCCGGACGAGGAGAAGCTGCTCAAGGCCATCGAGCGCCTGACCAAGCAGAGCATCCCGGACGGTGACATGCAGGGCTTCGATCCCCAGTCCGTTCCGCCGGAGCAGCCGGAAGTGCGCGCCCCGCGCGAACCTCGCGGCAAGCCGCAGCAAAATCGCCAGAAGAAGGCCGACAAGCCGGCGCGCAGCGAAGGCCAGGGCCAGAATCAAGGGCAAGGCAAGCCCGCCACTGGTGAGCAGGCCGGTGCCCAACCCCAGGGCGAACGCAAGAATCGCACGCGTAATCGTCGCAACCGCCGTGATCGCGATGACGCGGGCCAGGACAAGGCTGCTGCTCAGCCCGGCCAGGCCGTCGCCCAGCAGCCACGCAATCGTGATCCGGAAGAATTCCTGGACGATGCCTACGATAACTTCGGCAATAGCGTCGACTACGTGAGCCCCTACCAGGGTAAGGGCCGCAAGGGCCCGCGCAGTGGCAACGGCGGCGGTGCTCCGCGCCCCGCCACCGCGACCGGTACCCAAGGTCAGCCCCGCCAAGGCCAGGGTCAAGGCGCCGCACGCGGTCCTCGCAGCCAGCAACAACAGCAGCCCGGCAAGCGTCGTGGTCAGAATGGTCAGCCCCGAGCTGCCCGGCCTTATGACGCCGCGCCGAGCGAGCCGCGTGCCTATGCCTCGGAAGAGCGGACGTCGAACAAGCCGCAGCCGAAGATCGTGCACAAGCCGTCGCGTGCCGACCGCCTGCCGACCCTGGAGCAGCTGGAAGACCTGCCAAGCCGCCCGCGTAGCGAGAAGCCCGCATTGCTGACACGCAACCGCGAAGCCTGATCGGCTCAAGGTCGCTCAGGCGGCCCTGCTACCAGATAAAACAAACCCCGCCTTGGCGGGGTTTGTTTTTTAGGATGCTACTCAGGCATGAGCGGCGCGCAAGGCGTCGATATAGGGTTCGGCCTGGCGATGGCTACGAATCAGTTCGATGAAGTCTTCGCCCTGGGCCGTGCGGGCATCGAGATCGTAGCCGGCATCGACGAAGAAGCCGACGAAGCGCTCGAAGTCGTCCGGACGCAGACCGCGGTAGGCCTTGACCAGCTTGTGCAGAGACGCGGGGGTATCGTCCGCCGGCTCGACCTCAAGGAACAGCTTGATCTGCTCGTCGCTGATCTCTTCACCGATGACCTGCTTTTTATCCTTACGCATCCTTTGGCTACCTGTGCTGGGGGATTCTTTGGAGAAAAGGAGGGCCGATTCTAACCCTGCCCTTCGCCCGCCCGCCAGTGACAAAACCAAGGCAATACCGCGAAACCGGTCGAAGGTTCAATCGAATTGTGCGCGCATCCAGGCGCGATAGCGCTCGGCTTCCGCCGCGCCTTCCAGTGGCGCCCAGGCAGGGCGCTCGCCTTCACCCAGGGGCAGGAAGGGCCCGGCCTTGCATTCGAAAAACAGGCAGTCGCCGCCCAAGGCGACCAGCGCATGGTAGTGCCCAGGGGCGAGATCGACGCCCGGGCAACCGGCGGCCTGGGACAGTTCACGGCGCAGCAGTACCTGCCCGTCCTCACTGAAGGTCAGCAGTCCCAACCGACCCTGCAGCACCAGCAGACTCTCGGCCTTGCGCGGGTCCAGGTGGCGATGGGGCGGGATGTAGCTGTCCTCGCACATGCCGACGACCAGCCGGTGGCAAGGCTCGTCCATGCTATGCAGGCTGTGATGGGCGCGCCTGCGCGGACTGTTCGCCGCCTGCCGGAGCAGGTCGGCGAACAGGTCCTGGCCGAACAGCCGGGCGGTCACAGCCCCTTCACGGCATAGATGCCGGGGGCGTTGCGCCAGTAGCCCTTGTAATCCATGCCGTAGCCGAAGATGTAGCGATCGATGCAAGGCAGGCCGACATAGGTCGCTTCCAGGCCCTTGACCTTGCGGTCGTGGGTCTTGTCGATCAGCACGGCGGTATGGACCTCGCGAGCACCGGCGTGGCGGCAGAAGTCGATGATGGCCTTGAGGGTATGGCCCTCGTCGAAGATGTCGTCAACGATCAGCACATCGCGATCGATGAAGGAGACCTCGGGCTTGGCCTTCCAGAACAGCTCGCCGCCGGTGGTCTCGTTGCGATAGCGGGTGGCGTGCAGGTAGGACATCTCCAGCGGGAAATTCAGCCGGGTGGCCAGCTTGCCGGTCAGGATCAGGCCGCCATTCATCACGCAGAAGACCACCGGATTGCGCTCGGCGAGATCGGTGGTGATCGCCGCGGCGATCCGATCAATGGCTGCCTCGACCTGGGCTTCGTCATAGAGGCAATCGGCTTCCTGCATGACCTGACGGATGTGGGCGAGATCGGCGGGCATGGGGCTTCTCCGGGGGACGGGGCGCCTGCTTTACCAACGGCGCGGATAAAAGGCGGCAAAGGTACAGACACCGCGGACCGATCTCAAGCGCCGCCAGGCGGCTACTATTGTCGCAGGGTACTGCCCACCTCGGGCCGGATGCTTTAATGTACCGCGGTTTTTCGATCGCCTGCCCTATCCTGCGGCAGGCCTTTGGGCTGCCGATCGTACCGAAGCCATCCCTTTTCACGGCGATCCGCTGCCCTACCGTCTCTGGAGAATCCCATGTCCGTCCACGAAATCCGCCACCCGCTCATCCGTCACAAGCTCGGCCTGATGCGGCGTGCCGACATCAGCACCAAGAACTTCCGCGAGTTGGCCCAGGAAGTCGGCGCCCTGCTCACCTATGAAGCGACCAAGGATCTGCCGGTGGAAACGGTGGACATCGAAGGCTGGTGCGGCACCGTGCAGGTGGAAAAGATCTCTGGCAAGAAGGTCACCGTGGTGCCCATCCTGCGCGCCGGCATCGGCATGCTCGACGGCGTGCTCAGCCTGATCCCCAGCGCCCGTGTCAGCGTGGTGGGCCTTGCCCGCAACGAATCCACCCTGCAGGCCCATACCTACCTGGAAAAGCTGGTGGGTGAACTGGACCAGCGGATGGCCATGATCATCGACCCCATGCTGGCCACTGGCGGCTCCATGATCGCCACCATCGACCTGCTGAAGAAAGCGGGGGCCAAGGAAATTCGCGCCCTGGTCCTGGTGGCCGCGCCCGAAGGCATCACCGCGGTCGAGGAAGCTCACCCGGACGTACGCCTCTACACCGCCTCCATCGATGAGCGCCTCAACGAGCATGGCTACATCCTTCCGGGCCTGGGCGATGCCGGTGACAAGATCTTCGGCACCAAGCAGAAGGACGCCTGAGCGTGACTACGCGGGAACCGCTCTGGCGGGAGATCGTGGTTGGCGCCCAGATGCTCTTCGTGGCCTTTGGCGCCCTGGTGCTGATGCCGCTGATCACCGGCATGGACCCCAACGTCGCCCTCTTCACCGCAGGCTTCGGCACCCTGCTGTTCCATCTGGTCACCGGTCGCCAGGTGCCGGTGTTCCTGGCGTCGAGCTTCGCCTTCATCGCCCCGATCATCGCCGCCAAGGCTGAATTCGGCTTGCCGGCGGTACTGGGTGGGGTAGTGGCGGCGGGCTTCGTCTACACCTTCCTGGGCCTGGCGGTGAAGGTGCGTGGCGTGGGCTTCATCGATCGCCTGCTGCCGCCGGTGGTGATAGCCCCGGTGATCATCTCCATCGGCCTGGGCCTGTCGCCGGTGGCAGCCAACATGGCCATGGGCAAGGCCGGTGACGGCAGTGCCCAGCTGGTGCCCTATGCCACGGCGATGATGATCTCCATGCCGGCGCTGGTCACCACGCTGCTGGTGGCCATCTACGGCAAGGGCATGTTCCGCCTGGTGCCCATCCTCGCCGGCGTCTTTGTCGGCTATGCGCTGGCCTTCGTCTTCGGCATCGTCCATACCGAGGGGATAGGCGCCGCGCCCTGGCTGGCGATCCCGGCCTTCGTCGCGCCGGAATTCCACTGGGGTGCCATCCTGTTCATGGTCCCGGTCGCCCTGGCGCCGGCCATCGAGCACGTCGGCGGGGTGATCGCGGTGGGCGGGGTAACCGGCCAGAACTACCTCAAGCAACCCGGCCTGCACCGCACCCTGCTGGGTGACGGCCTGGCCACCTCCTCCGCCGGCCTATTCGGCGGTCCGCCCAACACCACCTATGCCGAGGTGACCGGCGCGGTGATGCTGACCAAGAACCATAATCCGCGGGTCATGCTGTGGGCGGCGGGCTTCGCCATGGTGCTGGCGTTCGTCGGCAAGTTCGGCGCGGCGCTGCAGACCATTCCGGTGCCGGTCATGGGCGGCATTCTCTGCCTGCTGTTCGGCTCCATCGCGGTAGTGGGCCTGAACATCCTGATCCGCCACCAGGTGGATCTGTCCGAGGCGCGCAACCTGGTGATCGTGTCCGTGACCCTGGTGTTCGGCATCGGCGGCATCGTCTTCGGCAACGGCGAGATCGGCCTCAAGGGCATCTCCCTGTGCGGCCTGATCGCCATCGGCCTCAACCTGGTCCTGCCAGGGCACAACGCCTGGAAGAAGGACGCCGAACCGCCGGAGCGCCCGCTGCTCTGACGGCCCTGCGGCGGATGCCGGTCTAGGCCGGCATCCGCGGTTGCTCCAGGCGCTGCGGTGGCAGCTCCGCCACCTCCTCGCACAGTTCCACCAGCGCCTGCGCCCAGGCCGGGTCGTCGTTGACGCAGGGAATCAGCACCAGCTCTCGGCCGCCGGCTTCGATGAACTGTTCGCGGCCGCGATCGCCGATCTCCTCCAGCGTTTCGATGCAGTCGGCGACGAAGGCCGGACACATCACCAATAGCCGCTTGACCCCCGCCTTGGCCAGCTCGTCCAGCCGCGCTTCGGTATAGGGCTCGATCCACTTGTCCTTGCCCAGCCGCGACTGGAAGGACACCGACCACTTGCCGTCGGGAATGCCCAGGCGCTTGGCCACCAATTCGGCGGTGCGCTGGCACTGGCTGCGGTAGCAGACGGCCAGGGCCTTGGTGCTGACCTTGCTGCTGTCGGGTGCGCGCAGGTCATGGGTGCGATCCTTGACCAGCTTGCGGATGTGCCGCTCGGGCAGGCCATGGAAGGACAGCAGCAGGTGGTCGTAGGGCTCCTCGAGATAGGGCTCGACACTGGCCGCCAACGCTGCCTGGTATTCCGGGCGATCGTAGAAAGGCGGCAGGATCTTCAGCGTCAATGGCAGCTGGTGGGCTTCGATCACCCGCCGTGCCTCGACGATGGCGGTGGTAGTGGTGCTGTCGGCGAATTGCGGATAGAGCGGCGCATAGGTCACCTCGCGGATGCCCTGGCTGGCCAGGCGCTTGAGCACCGACTCCACCGAAGGCTCGCCGTATCTCATGCACAGCTCGACCGGGCCATGGCGCCAGAGGGGTCGTACGGCTTCCTGCAGGCGGCGGCTGAGCACGATCAATGGCGAGCCGTCGTCCCACCAGATCGACTCATAGGCCTCGGCCGACGCTGCTGGCCGCTTGATCAGCACCAGCGACACCAGCAGCCGGCGCAGTGGCCAGGGCAGATCGACCACGTAGGGATCCATCAGGAACTGGTTCAGATAGCGCTTCACGTCGGGGACGTGGGGCGAGTCGGGCGAACCCAGGTTGGCGAGCAGCAGAGCGTTGGCAGTCATCGTGAATCCTTGGCAGCGAGCAGGTCGGCCAGGGCCGTGTCCAGCTCGGGATAGCGAAAGACGTATCCGTCCGCGAGCAGACGCTCGGGACGGGCGCGCTGACCACCCAGCAGCAGGATGGACAGCTCTCCCATCAGGCGCAGGGCGAAGGCGGGAATCAGCAATCGCGCCGGGCGCCGCAAGGCCCGTCCCAGCGCCTCGGTGAAGTCCCGGTTGCGCACTGGCTCGGGGGCACAGAGATTATAAGGACCTTGGGCATCGCTTCGGTTGAGAAGAAAATCGATGGCCCCGATTTGATCCTGTAAATGAATCCAGGGCATCCATTGACGTCCGCTGCCCAGGCGCGCGCCGAGCCCGAAGCGGAACGGCGGCAACAGCCGCAGCAGGAAGCCGTCGTCGGCCGCCAGTACCAGCCCGGTGCGCAGATTGACTACGCGGATACCCAGCTTCTCGGCCTCGTTGGCCACCTGCTCCCAGGCCAGGCACAGTTCACCGGCGAAATCGGGGCCGGCCACGCTGTCGGCTTCACTCACCGGCTTCTCGCCACTGTCACCATAGAAGCCGATGGCCGAGCCCGACAGCAGTACCCTGGGCTTCTGGCTGCGCCCGCGCAGCCATTCGATCAGGCGCTCGGTGGTGTCGATCCGACTCCGCCAGAGTTCGGCCTTGCGACTACGGGTCCAGGGCTTGTCGGCGATGGGCGCTCCGGCCAGGTTGACCACCGCATCCAGGTGTTCGCCGTCCAGCACCTCCAGTTGAGCGATGCCGCGTACCTCTGGCCCGCATTCGCGCGCCACGCGGGTGGGGTCGCGGCTAAGGACGGTCAGCTGGTGGCCGGCGGCGGCCCATTGGCGGCACAGCGCGCGGCCGATCAGTCCGGTGCCACCTGTCAGCAGGATATGCATGTCGTCACTTCCTTCTCGTATTGCCCTGCCGCCCGTATGCATCTGAACGAAGGGAAGAGGATTGTTTGGTATGGTCGTGGGTCGAAAGATCCAGAACGGTTGCCAGTCGTAGCCGTAGAGCCCTTGCACGCGCAAACGTTCGACAAGGGCGCATCGTCAGACAAGCGAGGTCCATCATGACTGCCCCTATCGCCATCGTTGGCGCAGGAATAGCCGGACTTGCCGCTGCTCAAACGCTGATTCGCGCCGGGCAGCAGGTCCAGATCTTCGACAAGAGCCGCGGCAGCGGCGGCCGCATGGCCAGCAAGAGAAGCGAGGCCGGCGCCCTCGACCTGGGTGCCCAGTATTTCACCGCACGCGACCGCCGCTTCATCGACGCCCTCAACGAGTGGCGGCGGGCCGGCTGCGCGGCCGAATGGAATCCGGTGCTCTACCAGTACCGCGAAGGGCGTCTGAGTCCGTCCCAGGACGAACAACCCCGCTGGGTCGGGGTACCGCGCATGAGCGCCATCACCCGTCACCTGCTGGCCGATCTGCCAGTCAGCTTCGACTGCCGCATCACCGAGGTCTTTCGCGGTGCCCAGCACTGGCACCTGCTGGATGCCAGCGGCGAGACCCACGGTCCCTTCGCCCAGGTCGTCATCGCCATGCCGGCGCCCCAGGCCACTGCCCTGCTGTCCAGCGTGCCCAAGCTGGCGGCGACCGTGGCGGGGGTGAGCATGGAGCCGACCTGGTCGGTGGCCCTGGCCTTCGCCACGCCGTTGCAGACGCCGGTGGAAGGCTGCTTCGTGCAGGGTAGCGAACTGGACTGGCTGGCACGCAATCGCTGCAAGCCCGAGCGCGACACCACCCTGGACACCTGGGTGCTGCACGCCACCAGCGCCTGGAGCAAGGCGCACCTCGATGCCTCCAAGGAGGAGGTGATCGAACGCCTGCATGGCGCCTTCGCCGAGCTGATCGGCTGCCCGCTGCCGGCCCCCAGCTTTACCCTGGCGCATCGCTGGCTCTATGCCCGACCGGCGCAGCCGCACCAGTGGGGCGCCTTGGCCGATCCCGACATGGGCGTCTTCGTCTGTGGCGACTGGTGCTCCAGCGGTCGGGTGGAAGGAGCCTGGTTGAGTGGTCATGAGGCAGCGCAGCAACTCCTGGGCAGTTTGGATTAAGCGACGAAGCGCACGCCGTTTGTAACCTGCGGCGAATCTTTTGGTGTAGGCCCCTGTCGAAAGTTGCACGAAACTTGTACAAACAGAAAAACCTTGTACAAGAAAATACACGACAGGGGATCTCCATGCCTTATACCTCTCCCTCCAGCCTGCCCCGTCCGCGCCTGGGTATCAGTGCCTGCCTGCTGGGTGACGAAGTCCGCTACAACGGTGGACACAAGGAATCCCGGCTCTGTAGCCAGACCTTCGCCGAGCACTTCGATTTCGTCCGGGTCTGCCCGGAGATGGCCATCGGCCTCGGCACCCCGCGCGAACCCATCCGTCTGGTCGGCGACTCCCAGGCGCCACGCGCCGTGGGCACGCTCGATCCGAGCCTGGACGTGACCGCCGCCCTTACTGCCTATGGCGAAAAGATGGCGGGCGAACTCGCTGACCTGTCCGGCTTCATCTTCATGCAAAAGTCACCCTCTTGCGGCATGGAGCGGGTCAAGGTCTATCACGCCAATGGCCAGGGCAGCGAAACCGACGGCCGTGGCCTGTTCGCCGCCGCCATCATGCGTCTACGACCGGACCTGCCAGTCGAAGAGGCGGGTCGCCTGAACGATCCGGTCCTGCGGGAAAACTTCGTCACCCGGGTCTTCGCCCATGCCCACTGGCTGCAGCTGGTGCAACAGGGTCTGACGGCACGGGCCCTGCTGTCCTATCATTCGCGCTACAAGTACCAGCTCATGGCCCATGACGCTCATCGCGCACGAGCCCTTGGGCAACTGGTGGGCAGCATCGGCCAGCGTAATCTCGATGAATTGGGCCAGGAGTATTTCAGCGGCCTGATGGCTGCACTGAAGAAGTGTGCCACCCGCGGTACCCACTGCAATGTGCTCTACCATCTCTTCGGTTACCTGCGCCGCGCACTGAGCGACAGCGAGAAGCAGGAGATGCAGCAGCTGATCGAGCAATACCATGAGGGCATCGTCCCCCTGGTGGTGCCCCTGACCTTGCTCAAGCACCACTTCCGCCAGCATCCGGATCGTTATGTGAACGAGCAGGCCTATCTACAACCCCACCCTGAACGTCTGAGTCTGCGAAATGCCATCTAGCGCCACCCCCTTGCCTTCACCGCCACGCGATGAAGAGCAGGACTATCAATCGGCCTTGCACGAGGGCTGGCTGCCCATCCGGGAAATTGCCCGACGGACCGGGGTCAACGCCGTGACCCTGAGAGCCTGGGAGCGGCGTTACGGCCTGCTGGTCCCCAAGCGCACACCCAAGGGGCATCGGCTGTACAGCGAGGCCCACGTGGTCCGGGTGCAGCAGATCCTGGCCTGGATCGCCCGAGGTGTAGCGGTCAGCCAGGTCAAGGGCCTGCTCGATGAGCAGCGGCCGGCGGTGGTGCCCAGCGACACGCCCTGGCAGGGCATCCACCAGGAGATGATGGACGCCACTGGCCGGCTCGCCTCGCGCGCCCTGGACGAAGCCTACAATCGCGCGGCTTCCCTCTATCCACCTCGGGTACTGCTGGACCAGTTGCTATCGCCCCTGGTGCGCGAGCTGGAGCGACTCAGCCAGGCCACCGATGATGGCCGTCTGCAGCAGGTGTTCTTCCAATCCTGGCTGCGCAGCAAGCTGGGTGCGCGGATCTATCACAGCCAGCACAACCTGCGAGGGGCGCCGCTGGTGTTGCTCAATCTCGACGATACGCCGATGAACGTCTCGCTCTGGCTCTGTGCCTGGCTGATCAGCGCAGCGGACTGCCCCGTCGAACTCATCGAGTGGTCGCTTCCCGTCAGCAACCTGGATCGCCTGGTCGAACGGCTCGATCCCAGGGCACTGGTGCTTTGCCGCGACAGTCGCCCCGACAGCGAGCTGCGTCGTCAGCTGCAGGCCTTTGCCAATCGCCACGCCCGTCCCTGCCTGACCCTGGGCGCGCTGGGTGAATCCCTTACCGCCGATGCCGCACCGGCACGCGGTCCGGGTGAGGCCTTCGATCGCCTGCAGAGTGCCGGCTTGTTGCGTCAGGAACGCTATGCATGAGCCAGCTCGTCTGGTTTCGTACCGACCTGCGTACCCATGATCATCCCGCCCTGCATGCTGCCGCTGAACAGGGACAGGTCGTCGCCGTCTTTCTGCTGAGTCCTGCCCAGTGGCGGCAACATGACGAGGCCGCGGTCAAGGTCGACTTCTGGTTGCGCAACCTCGCCAAGCTGCGCGAGACGCTCAAGACACTGGGCATCCCTCTGCTGATCCGGCGTGCGGAGCGCTGGGAGCAAGCGCCCCAGGTGCTGCTCGACCTGGCCAGGGAACAGGGTCTCGAACACCTGCATTTCAATGACGAATACGGGGTGAACGAAGCCGCCCGGGATGACGCCGTGGCTGAGGCGTTCGAGGAGGCGGGCCTTACTGCCCACCGCTATCTGGACCAGACCCTGTTCGCCCCCGGTACGGTATTGACCAAGAGCGGTGGCTATTTCAAGGTCTTCGGGCAATTCAGGAAGACGTGCCTTGCGCGCCTGGAAACGGGCTTGCCGATGCCCCTGCCGGCGCCGGACCGGCAGCAGGCCGCCACCATTCAGGCGGATGAGCTGCCCACCGGGGTCGACGGCTTCGCCGAGACATCGCCCGAGGTGCGACAGCTGTGGCCGGCGGGTGAAGAGGCGGCGCTCCAGCGGCTGGAGGCCTTCATCCGGGACGATCTGGAGGACTATCACCAGGCCCGGGACATCCCGTTCGAACCGGGTACCAGTCAGCTGTCGGCCTATCTGAATGCAGGAGTGCTGACGCCACGGCAGTGCCTGCAGGCCGCGGTCAACGCCAACGACGGCCTGCTCAGTGGCGGTCGCCAGGGCGCGGCTACCTGGATCACCGAATTGTTGTGGCGCGAATTCTATCGCCATGTCCTGGTGGGCTATCCTTGGGTTTCGCGCAACCAACCCTTCAATCGGGACCTCGCCGCCCTGCCCTGGCGTGATGACCCCGAAGGCCTCGCCGCCTGGCAACAGGGGCGCACCGGCATTCCCCTCATCGATGCGGCCATGCGTCAGTTGCTGCAGACGGGCTGGATGCACAATCGCCTGCGCATGCTGACCGCCATGTTCCTCTGCAAGAATCTGCTGATCGACTGGCGCGAGGGCGAGCGCTGGTTCATGCGTCATCTCATCGACGGCGACCTGGCCTCCAACAATGGCGGCTGGCAGTGGAGCGCCTCGACGGGTACCGATTCGGTGCCCTACTTCCGGGTGTTCAATCCCCATACCCAGGCCATGAAGATCGATACACGCGGTGATTATGTGCGCACCTGGGTGCCAGAGCTGGCCGGGCTGAGGGGCAAGGCCGTGCACACCCCGGGGGAGCACTATCTGCCACCGCTGGTGGATCTGGGCGAAAGCCGCCAACGGGCGCTAGCCACCTACCGCGGCATGGCGCGCAAGGCGGAAACGAAAAAGCCGGACTAGGTCCGGCTTTTTTCATACCAGCTCGGAATCAGAGCGTGTGGCTGTAGAACAGCGCGTAGGACTCGATGCCATCGTTGGGCTGCTTGATGCCGGCGTTGGAATAGTGAGTCGCACGGATACCGACGCGCTGGGTATCGCCGATCTTCAGACCCAGGCCGATGCGGTCTTCGAAGTTGAAGGCCGACCCCAGGTCCTGCTCGCCGACCTTGGTGCTGGAGAATACGGCGACGCCGATACCGGCCTCGACGAAGGGCTTCACATGACCCTGGCCGAACTCGTAGACGAATACCGGGGCGAAGGACAGCGAATGCTGATCTGAAGAACGGCCATTGTCGCCTTCCCAGTAGG
Organism: Pseudomonas sp. VMV1; assembly: GCF_056790235.1. Taxonomy (NCBI): domain Bacteria; kingdom Pseudomonadati; phylum Pseudomonadota; class Gammaproteobacteria; order Pseudomonadales; family Pseudomonadaceae; genus Pseudomonas; species Pseudomonas sp. VMV1. Next base: position 47,584 of record NZ_JBXGSE010000004.1, on the reverse strand, counting down.
TGTAACCGGCGTCCCAATAACCGGTCAGGCGGCCAGTGGAGCTTTCCCACCAGCTCTTGTCCCAGTTCCAGCCGGCCCCGATGCGATAGGTCATGCCGTTCTGGCTGGTTGCCCCGACCGCACCAGTGAGCTCCACGGCCTGCACCGACGCCACTCCACCCAGCGAAAGCGCGGTGGCTACTGCGAAGGAAAGCAATTTGTTCATAAGAGTGCCCTTGTGAATGTTTCTAGTTTTTTCTAACCGCCAGCATTGACCCCGAAGTCGTGAAGGGGTTCACAGGCTTCGACTTTTTACCTACAGGGCTGAATGCTAGTCGCTGAACAGGGCTTTGGCGAGTGAAAAGGATGTGGAAACGTCAGACGAACGCCTGTACCACGGCCCCTTCCGGCCACAGCGGCGGTAGCACCGCCCTCAGCTCGGCGGGGCTGCCCGAAGTCCAGAGGCGCGTCGGCCCGGCCGGCCCGCTTGCCAGACGCCCCTCCAGCAGAAGGAGACTTTGCAGACGGCGCGCCACGGCGGCACCGGTGTCCACCAGGATGACCTCTGGCGGCACCAGCTCGGCCAGCAGGGGCCGCAGGAAGGGATAGTGGGTGCAGCCCAGGATCAGGGTGTCGCACTCCGCCGCCAGCAGCGGTTCGAGAAAACCCTGCAGCAACCTTCGGGTCTCGGGGCCCAGCAGATCGCCACGCTCGACTTGCTCCACCAGCCCCGGACAGGGCTGGGTCAGGACCTGAATGCCCAGGGCGAATCTGTCCAGCAAGGCGGCGAACTTGGCGCTCTGCAACGTTCCCGTGGTCGCCAGGACGCCGACCCGACCATTGCGGGTGGCCGCCGCGGCGGGCTTTACCGCCGGCTCCATGCCGACGATGGGCCACCGGGGATAGCGCTCGCGCAGATCGGCGACCGCCGCCACGGTAGCGGTATTGCAGGCCACCACCAGCGCCTTGGCCCCTTGTTCATACAGTCGCGCCGCAATCAGCTGGCAGCGCTCACGGATAAAGGCCGGAGTCTTTTCGCCATAGGGGATATGGCCGCAATCGGCGACGTAATGCAGGGTTTCCGCCGGCAATAGCCGCCTGATCTCCGCCAGCACCGACAGGCCACCGACGCCCGAGTCGAAGACCCCGACCGGTGCCTCGTCAGCCATGACGGGCGCCGCACACCGGGCAACCCGGATCGCGCTTGACCCGCAATTCACGGAAGCGACTGCCCGCCGCGTCCACCAGCAGCAGGCGACCGATCAGGGGTTCGCCGAAGCCGGCCAGCAGCTTGAGCGCTTCGAGCGCCTGCAGACTGCCGACCAGCCCTACCACGGGCCCGAGCACCCCGGCCTCGCTGCAACTGAGTTCGGCTTCGCTGCCCTCGCCATAGAGGCAGTGGTAGCAGGGACTGTCAGCGCGGCGTGGATCGAAGACACTGAGTTGGCCTTCCAGGCGAATGGCCGCGCCGCTGACCAGCGGACGCCCCGTGGCCACGCAGGCAGCATTCACCGCCGCTCGGGTGGTGAAGTTGTCCGAGCAGTCCAGCACCAGATCCACCGCCGCGATTCGAGCCGCCAGGCTGTCGGCGTCCAGCGCCTCGCGCAGCGGCACCAGGCGCACCTCGGGATTGAGCGCCGTCAGCCGCTGCAGCGCGGAATCCACCTTGGTCTGGCCGATCAGGGTTTCATCGTGCAGTACCTGGCGTTGCAGATTGCTCAGGTCGACCCGATCAAAGTCGGCCAGATGCAATTCACCAACGCCGGCTGCCGCCAGATAGAGCGCCACCGGCGATCCCAGGCCGCCAAGGCCGACGATGAGCACCTTGGCTTCTTTCAGCCGCAATTGTCCGGCGATATCGACCTGGGCCAGCAGAATCTGCCGGCTGTAACGCAGCAGTTCGCCATCGCTCAGCATGGCCAGCGGCCTCCGCTGATACGCTCGTGGCCGCCCAGATCATGGCGGCTCTCGACCTCGGTGAAGCCCTGGCGGGCCAGCAATTCCCGCACCGCGCCGGCCTGCTCGAAACCGTGTTCCAGCCACAGCCAGCCACCGGCATGCAGGTGGTCGGGCGCTGCCGCAATCAGCTCGCGGATATCGTCCAGGCCATCGGCGCCGGCGACCAGGGCGCTGCGCGGCTCGAAGCGCACATCGCCCTCCTCCAGATGGCGATCGCTGCCGGCGATATAGGGGGGGTTGCTGACGATCAGCTCGAAGCGCTGCCCGTTCAGGGCGACGAACCAGTGACTTTGCTGAAAGGTGACATTGCCCAGGCGCAGGCGCTCGGCATTGCGCTGGGCCAGGGCCACCGCCGCCGGGATGCGATCCACGCCGCTGACCTGCCAGCGCGGCCGCTCATGAGCCAGGGCCAGGGCGATGGCGCCGGTACCGGTGCCCAGATCCAGCACCCGCACCTCGTCGGCCAGTGGCAGTGCCAGGGCGGTCTCCACCAGCACCTCGGTGTCGGGCCGGGGAATCAGGGTGTCGGCGCTCACTTCCAGATCCAGCGACCAGAAGCCCTGCTGGCCAAGGATGTAAGCCACCGGCTCACCTTGCTGGCGCCGCTCGAGGTCGGTCCGAAAGCGCGCCAGGGCCTCGCGCGGCACCAGCTTTTCCGGCCAGGTGCGCAGGTAGCTGCGCGGCTTGTCCAGGGCGGCGGCCAGCAGCAGCTCCACGTCGAGGCGGGCGCTGGGGGAGTCCGGTAGCTGGCTTTCGCGCAACAGGGCGCCGATGGTAGCCATGGGTCAGTCCCCCAGTGCGGCCAGCTGGTCGGCCTGGTATTCCTGCAACAGCGGATCTATGACCTGCTGGACATCACCGTTGACCACCTCGCCCAGGGAATAGAGGGTCAGGTTGATGCGGTGATCGGTCACCCGGCCCTGGGGAAAGTTGTAGGTGCGAATGCGCTCGGATCTGTCACCCGACCCCACCAGCAGCCGGCGGGTGTCGGACATTTCCTTGTGCGCCGCCGCATCCTGCTGGTCGTTGAGCTTGGCCGACAGCCAGGCCATGGCCTTGGCGCGGTTCTTGTGCTGCGAGCGCTCTTCCTGGCATTCCACCACGATGCCGGTGGGCAGGTGGGTGATGCGCACGGCCGAGTCGGTCTTGTTGACGTGCTGACCGCCCGCGCCGGAGGAGCGATAGGTGTCGACCCGCAGGTCGGCCGGATTGATCTCGATGGCCTGCTGCTCGTCGGGCTCGGGCAGCACCGCCACGGTGCAGGCCGAGGTGTGGATGCGGCCTTGGGACTCGGTCTCCGGTACCCGCTGCACCCGGTGCGCACCGGATTCGAACTTGAGCTTGGCGTAGACGCTGTCGCCTTCGACCCGGGCGATGACTTCCTTGAAGCCGCCGTGCTCGCCCTCGTTCTCCGAGAGCACTTCGAGGCGCCAGCCCTGGCGCTCGGCATAGCGCGAATACATGCGGAACAGATCACCGGCAAAGATCGCCGCCTCGTCGCCACCGGTACCGGCACGGATTTCCAGGAAGACGTTGCGGCCGTCGTTGGGATCCCGCGGCAGCATCATGCGCTGCAGCTCGTCTTCCAGTTCCTGCAACCGCGCCTTGGCGCTGGTCACCTCTTCCTCGGCCATCTCGCGCAGATCCGGATCATTGTCCTTGAGCAGCGCCTGGGCGCCCTCCAGGTCGCCCTGCACCTTGCGGTATTCGATGAACGCCTGGCTGACCGGCTCGAGTTCGGCGTATTCCTTGGAATAGGCACGGAACTGGGTCTGGTCGCTGATGACTTCGGCGTCGCCCAACAGCGCGGTCAGCTCCTCGAAGCGGTCCTGCAGACCGTCGAGCTTGTGCAACAGAGAGGTCTTCATGTCTTGTCCAAACCCTCGTCGAGGGCGAAGAGTTCCTGAGCCAGGGTCAGCGCGTCGACGCGCCCCTCGGCGGATAATTTCTTGAGCTGCACGCTCGGTGCGTGCATCAGCTTGTTGGTGAGACTGCGGGCCAGGGCCGCCAGGGCTTCCTGGGGATCGGCGCCATTGGCCAGCTGGCGCTGGGCGCGGGCCAGCTCGTCATCACGGATCTGCTCGCCCTGCTGGCGATAGGCGCGGACCACGTCCACCGCGGCGCGCTCGCGCAGCCGCTGCATGAAGTCCTCGACCCCGGCCAGCACCAGCTTCTCGGCCGCCTGGGCGGCGCCCTGGCGACTCTTGAGATTTTCCGCCACCACCTCGTGGAGGTCGTCCACCGTATAGAGGTAGACGTCTTCCAGCTCGCTCACCTCCGGCTCGATGTCGCGCGGCACGGCGATATCGACCATGAAGATGGGCTTGTGGCGACGCTGCTTGAGCGCCCGCTCCACCGCGCCCTTGCCGAGGATCGGCAACTGGCTGGCAGTGGAGCTGATGACGATGTCGCTGTTGACCAGTTCGTCGGGAATGTCGGCCAAGAGCACGGTATGGGCGCCGAATTCTTCCGCCAGATGGCTGGCGCGCTCCAGGGTTCGGTTGGCAACGACGATACGCCGCACGCCCTGTTCATGGAGGTGACGGGCGACCAGGGTGATGGTCTCGCCGGCGCCGATCAGCAGGGCCTGGCTGCGGCTGAGGTCGCTGAAGATCTGCTTGGCCAGGCTGACCGCGGCAAAGGCCACCGACACCGGGTTCTCACCGATCGCGGTGTCGGTGCGTACCGCCTTGGCGGTGTTGAAGGTGGCCTGGAACAGGCGCCCCAGCAGCGGACCGACGGTACCGGCCTCGCGCGCCACGGCATAGGCCGACTTGAGCTGACCAAGTATCTGCGGTTCGCCCAGTACCATGGAGTCCAGCCCCGCGGCCACGCGCATCATGTGCCGTACCGCGGCCTCGTCCTGGTGCAGATAGATGCTGGCGCGCAAATCTTCCAGGGGGACCCGGTGGTACTGGGCGAGCCAGGCCAGCACGGCCTCCGCCAGACTGGGCTCCAGCTCCAGATAGAGTTCGCTGCGATTGCAGGTGGAGAGAATCGCCGCTTCGCGACTGTGGGTGGCCTGCTCCAGCTGGCGCAGGGCTTCGACCGTCTGCTCCGGAGTGAAAGCCACACGTTCGCGCACCTCAACCGAGGCGGTCTTGTGATTGATGCCGAGCGCGAGAAAGGCCATGGACGCAAGCAGTCGAACGGATAGGAAAGCCGGACATTGTCCTATGGGCGCGCGGTGGCGACAACCAGCAGCGACGAGACGTCGGACAATGGGTGTCATAGCCTGGGCAAATGAATCTTGCCGGACAAAAGGCGTCAACAGCCTCGACCACCGCACTTCTCGGCCGGCCGCTGCGCATGCGCGACGCGGCCACGGCGACTCTTGTGGCATGATGGACCGACTGTAAAAAGGCCGCCCCGACCCTATGACCAGATACCTTGCGCTGCTGACGACCGCCCTGCTGCTCGCCGGCTGCCAGAACCTCGGCCGTCAGCCGACGCCCGCCGCCGCCATCCCGCCGCCCACCGCCAAGACGAGCACGCCGCAACCGGCCGGCTCCTTTCGCGAAGACACCCTCTATGACCTGCTGGTCGGCGAGCTGGCGGGGCAGCGCAACCGGTTCGACATCGCCCTGACCAACTATGTCGAGCAGGCCAAGTCGACCCAGGATCCGGGCGTCGCCGAGCGTGCCTTCCGCATCGCCGAGTACCTGGGTGCCGATACCCCGGCACTGGAAACCGCGCAGATCTGGGCCCGCAATGCCCCGGACAACCTGGACGCCCAGCGTGCCGCCGCCATCATGCTGGCCCGCGCCGGTCGCTATGACGAGTCCATGGCCTACATGGAGCGCGTGCTCCAGGGCCAGGGTGACACCCACTTCGATTTCCTTGCCCTGTCCGCGGCGGAAACCGACGAGACCACCCGCGCCGGCCTGCTTAAGAGTTTCGATCGGCTGCTGGCCAAATATCCGCATAACGGCCAGCTGCTGTTCGGCAAGGCCCTGCTGCTGCAGCAGGACGGCCGCGCTGACGACGCGCTGAAATTGCTGGAGCGCAATCCGGCGGCAAAGCGGGAAGTGGCCCCTTTGCTCCTGCGCGCGCGCCTGCTGCAAAGCCAGGACCGCAGCGCCGAGGCCCTGCCGCTGCTCGAAGCCGGCATCCGCCAGCACCCGGAAGATCGCCGCCTGCGCCTGGCCCATGCCCGGCTGCTGGTGGAATTGGATCGCCTGGACCAGGCCAAGCGCGAATTCGCCGAACTGGTCGCCCAGTTTCCGGACGATGACGACCTGAGATTCTCCCTGGCGCTGGTCTGCCTGGAAGCCCAGGCCTGGCGCGAAGCCCAGATCTACCTCAAGGAACTGATCGACCGCGGCAGCCATGTGGACGCCGCGCACCTCAATCTGGGGCGCAGCTACGAGGAGCTGGACCAGCCCGAGCAGGCGCTGGCCGAATACACCCAGGTCGGTCCAGGTACCGATTACCTGGCTGCCCAGCAGCGCCAGACGGAGATCCTGCTCGGTAGCGGCCGCATCGCCGAGGCCCGCCAGCGCCTGGCCGAAGCCCGCAAGCGCCAGAGCGAATACGCCGTGCCGCTCTATCTGCTGGAAGTCGAAGGCCTGGCCAGTGCCGACCAGACAGCCCTCGCCGACCAGGCCGTGCAGCAGGCCCTGCAGCAGTATCCCAACGATCTCAACCTGCTCTATGTCCGTTCCATGCTGGCGGAAAAGCGGGGTGATCTCGGGCAGTTGGAAAGCGACCTGCGCTACATCATCGCCCACGACCCCGACAATGCCATGGCCCTCAATGCCCTCGGCTACACCCTGGCCGATCGCACGCCCCGGTTGGCCGAAGCGCGCCAGCTGATCGACAAGGCGCATCAGTTGAGCCCGGACGACCCGGCCATCCTCGACAGCATGGGCTGGATCCGCTATCGCCAGGGCCAGCTGGCCGATGCCGAACGCTATCTGCGCCAGGCCTACGAACGCTTTCCCGACGCGGAAGTGGCCGCCCACCTGGGCGAGGTGCTCTGGGCCCAGGGCAAGCACAGCGAAGCGCGCAAGGTCTGGCGCGTGGGCCTCGACGCCGACGCCGATGACGCCATCCTGCGCAACACCCTCAAACGCCTGACTGGAAGCGAAACCCTCCGATGATCCGCGCGCGTACCCTCTTCACCCTGCTCCTGCTCGCCCTGCTGGCCGGTTGCGCCAGCACCTCCCACCAGGAGGCCGTGGAAGGCCAGGGCAACGCCGCCCAATGGCAAGCTCATAAAAAACGTATCTCCGCCCTCGATGGCTGGCAGATCGACGGCAAGGTCGGCATCCGCGCCCCGCGCGACTCCGGCAGCGGCACCCTTTTCTGGCTGCAGCGCCAGGACTACTACGACATTCGCCTGGCCGGCCCCCTGGGTCGCGGCGCCACCCGCCTCACCGGTCGTCCGGGCGCCGTCACGCTCGACGTATCGGGTCAGGGCAGCTATCAGGCCGACTCCCCCGAGGCCCTGCTGGAACAGCAGCTCGGCTGGCGCCTGCCGGTCTCGCACCTGCTCTGGTGGGTGCGTGGCCTGCCGGCCCCGGACAGCCGCAGCCAGCTGACCCTGGACGCCGACAGCCACCTGGCGCGCCTGGTGCAGGACGGCTGGACCGTCGAATACACCCGTTACACCGAGCAGAACGGCTACACCCTGCCCGAGCGCCTCAAGCTCACCGGCAAGGACCTGGAAGTCATCCTGGTGGTGAAGAACTGGCAGCCGCGCGAGCTGGGCAAATGACCGTGGCGCCCGCCTTCACCCTGCCGGCGCCCGCCAAGCTCAATCTGTTCCTGCATATCCTCGGCCGCCGTCCGGATGGTTATCACGAACTGCAGACGCTGTTTCAGTTTCTCGACTGGGGCGACGACCTGGGCTTTGCCGGACGCGATGACGGCGAATTGCAGTTGCATGACGGCCTGCCGGGTGTCGCCCCGGAACAGAATCTCATCCTGCGCGCGGCTCGCCTGCTGCAGGAAGAAAGCGGTACCCGCCAGGGCGCCGACCTCTGGCTGACCAAGCGCCTGCCCATGGGCGGCGGCATCGGTGGCGGCAGCTCGGATGCCGCCACTACCCTGCTCGGCCTGAATCACCTCTGGGGCCTGGACGCCAGTCTCGATGACCTGGCCGCTCTGGGGCTGCGCCTGGGCGCCGACGTGCCGGTATTCGTCCGTGGCCAGGCCGCCTTCGCCGAGGGCGTGGGTGAAAAGCTCACCCCCGTCGCGCCGCCGGAACCCTGGTATCTCGTGGCGGTACCGCAAGTCTCTGTAAGTACAGCAGAAATTTTTTCAGATCCGCTGTTGACACGGGACACTCCCGCCATTAAAGTTTGCGCCGTTCTCAAGTGGTCAGGTCGAAACGACTGCCAGAGTACGGTCGAAAGGCGTTACCCAGAAATTCGTAACGCTTTGATCTTGCTAAACAAATTTGTTTCAGCTAGATTAACCGGCACTGGAGGTTGCATATTTGGAAGCTTTCCAAATAAGACCGAAGCTGATACAGTAGCTAGCCAGCTACCAGCATCACTTCCAGGCTTCGTAGCCAAAGGCAGCAACACATCAATGTTGCACCGGGCGCTGGCAAGCCTGACCAGAGAATGAGTACAGCTAGTACTCTGCAAGATACAGGGGCGTCGCCAAGCGGTAAGGCAGCAGGTTTTGATCCTGCCATGCGTTGGTTCGAATCCAGCCGCCCCTGCCATTTTCCTTCCAAGACCCACCTCAAGCCGCAGGAACTGCAGCGTGTCCAAGATGATGGTCTTCACGGGGAACGCCAACCCCGATCTGGCACGGCGCATCGTGCGCCAGCTGCACATCCCTCTCGGTGACGTCTCCGTCGGAAAATTCTCCGATGGCGAGATAAGCGTCGAAATCAACGAGAACGTACGGGGCAAGGATGTCTTCATCATCCAACCCACCTGCGAGCCGACCAACGACAACCTGATGGAACTGGTGGTGATGGCCGATGCCTTCCGCCGCTCCTCGGCGACTCGTATCACCGCAGTCATCCCCTATTTCGGCTATGCGCGCCAGGATCGCCGTCCGCGTTCCGCGCGGGTCGCCATCAGCGCCAAGGTCGTGGCCGACATGCTGACCGTGGTGGGCATCAATCGAGTGCTCACCGTCGACCTGCACGCCGACCAGATCCAGGGCTTCTTCGATATTCCCGTGGACAACATCTACGGCTCCCCCGCCCTTGTGGATGACATCGAAGACCAGCGTTTCGAAAACCTGATGATCGTCTCCCCGGACATCGGCGGCGTGGTGCGTGCGCGTGCCGTGGCCAAGAGCCTGGGTGTGGACCTGGCGATCATCGACAAGCGTCGCCCCAAGGCCAACCAGTCGGAAGTGATGCACATCATCGGTGACATCCAGGACCGCACCTGCGTGCTGGTCGACGACATGGTCGATACCGCCGGTACCCTGTGCCACGCGGCCAAGGCCCTGAAGGAACACGGCGCCGCCAAGGTGCTGGCCTACTGCACCCACCCGGTGCTGTCGGGTCGCGCCATCGAGAACATCGACAACTCCGTGCTGGACGAACTGGTGGTGACCAACACCATCCCGTTGTCCGCCGCGGCTCAGGCCTGCAGCCGTATCCGCCAGCTGGACATCGCGCCGGTGGTGGCCGAGGCGGTACGCCGGATCAGTAACGAAGAATCCATCAGCGCGATGTTCCGTTAAGGAACAGCCGCTCTGGAAGCGCCCCGGAAGGTCGTGATGGCCTACCGGGGCTTTTTAGTCGGTAGGACCGTAGAACTGGTCGCAAGTCTCGGTCTGCCGATTCCTTATCCTGGAGATTCACAATGGTTGATTTCACTCTGAATGCCGAAGTGCGTTCCGACCTGGGGAAAGGTGCGAGCCGCCGCCTGCGTCGTAACGCCGGTAACGTTCCTGCCGTGATCTACGGTGGCGACAAGGCCCCGACTTCCATCACCCTGGTCGGCAAAGACCTGGCCAAGATGCTGGAAAGCGAAGCTGCCTTCGCCAGCGTCATCACCCTGAAGGTTGGTGGCAGCAACGAAAGCGTACTGGTCAAGGCTCTGCAGCGTCACCCCTCCAAGGGCTACGTCATGCACGCCGACTTCCTGCGCGTCATCGCTGACCAGAAGCTGACCGCTCACGTCCCGCTGCACTTCATGAACCAGGAATCCTCCGTGGGCGTGAAGCAACAGGGTGGCGAGATCCTGCACACCATCAACGAAGTCGAAGTTTCCTGCCTGCCGAAAGACCTGCCGGAATTCATCGAAGTCGACATGGCCAAGGTCGAGCTGGACCAGATCATTCACCTGAGCGATCTGAATGTCCCGGCTGGCGTCGAGCTGGTGTCCCTGGCCCACGGCAGCGATCTGCCGGTTGCCAGCATCCACCTGCCGCGCATCCGTGAAGAAGCTGCTGACGGTGCCGAAGAAGGCGCTGCCGAGTAAGTTCTCGCACGCCTGAAAGAGAAGGGCTCCTGACATGACTGCCGTCCAACTGATCGTCGGCCTGGGTAATCCAGGCCCTGAATACGACCAGACCCGGCACAATGCAGGGGCCCTTTTCGTTGAGCGACTGGCAGCCGCCCAAGGCGCGAGCCTGGCTGTCGAGCGCAAGTATCACGGCCTCGTGGGGCGCTTTCACCACGCGGGCAACGACGTTCGTCTGCTCATCCCCACTACCTACATGAACCGCAGCGGCCAGGCCGTGGCGGCACTCGCCGGCTTTTTCCGCATTCCGCTGGCGGCCATCCTGGTGGCCCATGACGAACTCGACCTGCCACCCGGCACCGCGCGCTTCAAGACCGGCGGCGGCCATGGCGGCCACAACGGGCTGCGCGACATCATCGCCCAGCTTGGCAATCAGAACGGTTTCCAGCGCCTGCGCCTGGGCATCGGCCATCCGGGCCACGCCAGCCTGGTCTCCAATTTCGTGCTGGGCCGCGCGCCGCGCAGCGAGCAGGAGCTGCTCGACAACAGCATCGACGCTGCCCTGGATGTCGTTCCGGAGCTGCTGGCCGGTGACCTGACCCGCGCCATGCAACGCCTGCACAGCCGCAAGGCCTGACCTACCCTACCCTCTTCCTTTTCTTCCGCGAGGACACACACCATGGGATTCAATTGCGGCATCGTCGGCCTGCCCAACGTCGGCAAGTCCACCCTGTTCAATGCCCTGACCCAATCTGGTATCGCGGCGGAAAACTTCCCTTTCTGCACCATCGAGCCCAACAGCGGCATCGTGCCCATGCCCGATGCGCGGCTGAACGCCCTGGCGGAAATCGTCAAGCCCGAGCGGGTGATCCCCACCACCATGGAATTCGTCGACATCGCCGGTCTGGTGGCGGGCGCCTCCAAGGGTGAAGGCCTGGGCAACAAGTTTCTCGCCAACATCCGCGAGACCGATGCCATCGCCCACGTGGTGCGCTGCTTCGAAGACGAGAACGTCATCCACGTGTCGAACTCGGTCGACCCCAAGCGGGACATCGAGGTGATCGACCTGGAATTGATCTTCGCCGACCTCGACAGCTGCGAGAAGCAGCTGCAGCGCGTCACCCGCAACGCCAAGGGCGGCGACAAGGAAGCCCTGGCGCAAAAGGCCCTGCTGGAAAAGCTGATCCCCCACTTCGAGGCCGGCAAGCCCGCCCGTAGCCTGCTGAAGGGCCTGGACGACGAGCAGAAGCGCCTGGTGCGCAGCTTCCACCTGCTGACCAGCAAGCCGGTGATGTACATCGCCAACGTCGCTGAAGACGGCTTCGAGAACAACCCGCACCTGGACGTGGTCCGCGCCATCGCCGAGGAAGAAGGCGCCGTGGTGGTACCGGTCTGCAACAAGATCGAGGCGGAGATCGCCGAACTGGACGACGACGAGGAAAAGCAGATGTTCCTCGAGTCCATGGGCATGGAAGAGCCGGGCCTGAACCGGGTGATCCGCGCCGGCTACGAGCTGCTCAACCTGCAGACCTACTTTACCGCCGGGGTGAAGGAAGTGCGCGCCTGGACCGTCCGCGTCGGCGCCACCGCGCCCCAGTCGGCCGCCGCCATTCACACCGACTTCGAGAAGGGCTTCATCCGCGCCGAAGTGGTGGCCTATGACGACTTCATCGCCTTCAAGGGCGAGAACGGCGCCAAGGAAGCCGGCAAGTGGCGCCTGGAAGGCAAGGAGTACATCGTCAAGGACGGTGACGTCATGCACTTCCGCTTCAACGTCTGAGTCACGGCTACCGCCAAGGCCCCCTCCTCACCGCAAGGTGGCGAGGGGGTTTTCTTTTGGGCGATCGCTTTGATGGCAGGGGGGCGACGCCACGGTCATGGGCTTACGGATTTGGCACAATGACGGCCACTCGATCGCCCGCGAAAGCCCGCCCGCTGCCTGGATGCCGCCATGAACTTCGAAGACCTGCGCCTGTTCGTCACTACCCTGAACGAGGGCAGCTTCACCGCCGCCGCCGACAAGCTGGGGCTGTCCAAGCAGTTCGTCAGTCGGCGGACCATGGCACTGGAGGAAAGTCTGGGGGTGCGGCTGCTCAATCGCACCACACGACGCCTGCAGGCGACCGAACTGGGCATGCTGCTCTATGAGCGGGCGGTAAAGATCCTCGAGGACGTCAACGACACCGAGGAGCTGTTGTCCAGCCGGCGGACCGTGCCCCAGGGCGTGCTGAGGGTCAGCGCGCCCATGACCTTTGGCACCCTGCACCTGAGCCCCCTGCTGCCGGACTTCCTCTCGGCCTATCCGCAGATCCGCCTCGAACTGGATCTCAATGACCGGGCGGTGGATCTGCTCGCCGAGGGCTACGACATGTCGATCCGCATCGGCACCCTGGCCGATTCCAGCCTGATCGCCAAGCGGCTGACCGAGATGCAGCTGGTGACCTGTGCCAGCCCGGACTATCTGCGCCAGGCGCCGCCGCTGATGGAGCCGGAGGATCTGGCCGGACACAGCTGCCTGCTCTATGGTCATGGCCGGCAGGTGGAATGGCGTTTCCAGCGTGGGGGCAAGCCGCTGGCGCTGTCCATGCAGGGTCAGCTCAGGGCCAACAACGGAGAGGTGGTAAGGGATGCGGCCATCGCCGGTCAGGGGATTGCGGTGCTGCCGACCTTCATCATCGGCGCGGCGCTGGCCTCAGGGGCACTGGTGCAGGTGCTGGAAGACTTCGCCCTGCCCAGTGCAGCCGTCTATGCGGTCTATCCCCAGCACCGCCAGTCGGCGCGCATCGTCCAGCTGTTCTCGGACTATCTGCGCGACCGGCTGACGGTCCAGCCGACTCACGCCACGGTGCCGCGGATCGGCTGACGCTGGGGCCACTGCTGAAGGGTCCGTTCGGCGCCGTCGGCCGCCAGGCGTTGGTCATCCAGGCGCTGCTGCTGACGCTGGATCAAGGGTTGCAGGCTGCGATCAGCGCCGTTTTCAGCCAGGGTGCGATCCTGCTGCTGATGCTTTTCGATCAGCGAACCCAGGGGGCGCAGGGCGCTTTCCTCGGCCTGGGCGGATTGGGCGACGGCGGTGGTGAGCAGGGTGGCGGCGAAAAGAGCGGTGAGGGCTTTCATGGCGAATACCTGGGTCGGGTGGGTGTGGACCTATTGTCCCCAGCCCACCCCACGCCTAGAAATCGTCCCGCGGGATAGCGATCATCGACGGTGCTGATGATAGCGTTCAGGCCCGCGCCTGACGCTGGCGCAGCAGGAACAGGCACCAGACCGCCAGCGCCGTGGCCGCCAGCAGGCAGCCGGCCAGGCTCACGCCGGTCCAGCCGAAGTGCTCGTACAGCCGCGCCGACAGCAGCGAGCCCAGGGAGCCGCCAAGGAAGTAGCCGGTCATGTAGCCGGCGTTGAGGCGGCTGCGGGCTTCCGGACGGAGGCGGTAGACCACGTTCTGGTTGCTGACGTGGCTGAGCTGCACGGCGAGATCCAGCACCAGGATGCCGACCAGCAGCGCCGCCAAGGACGTCTGGGCGAGGGCCAGGGGCAGCCAGGCCAATACCATGGCCGCCAGGCCGATACTGGTGGCGAGACCACCCTTGCCCTGGTCGGCCATGCGCCCGGCCAGGCTGGCGGCCAGGGCGCCCACCGCGCCGGCGAGACCGAACAGGCCGATGGCGCCATCGCTGAAGCCATAGGGCTCGGCGGCCAGCAGAAAGGCCAGGGGCGTCCAGAACACCGCGAAGACGGCGAAACCCAGGCAGCCCAGCAGGGTGCGCAGGCGGTGCAGGGGTTCGTCGCGCAAGAGCACGAACACCGAGCCCAGCAGGCGCGGATAGCTCAGGCCCGCCGACTGTTGATAACGCGGCAGTGCCAGACGCAGGGCCAGGGCGGTGGCCAGCATCAGGCCAGCCGCCACGGCATAGACGGTACGCCAGTCGCCCAGGGACGAGAGCGCGCCGGCCACGGTGCGGGCCAGCAGGATGCCGAGGATGAGGCCACTCATCACCGTGCCCACTGCCCTGCCCCGCTGCTCCGGCGCGGCCAGGGTGGCGGCGAAGGGCACCAGCACCTGGGCCACCACCGAGAAGAGCCCGGTCATGGCGGTGCCCACTAGTAGCCAGGTCAGGCTGGTGGCGGTGGCGCTCAGGGCCAGGCCAGCGGCGGCGATCACGCTCATGGTGACGATCAGCTGGCGGCGCTCCAGCAGATCGCCCAGGGGTACCAGCAGCAGGAGACCGGCGGCATAGCTGAGCTGGGCGGTGGTGACGATGCTGCCGGCCTGGGTGTAGCTCAGGTCGAAGCGCTGGGCGATGGTGTGCAGCAGCGGCTGGTTGTAGTAGTTGCTGGCCACGGCGATGCCGGTGGCGACCGCCATGAGCAGGGTCAGCCAGCGGCTGAGGGGTGGCGTGGGAGTCGACATCCGCAGGGTCCGGGGAGGGAAAGGCCGGTCAGTATCGGACAACAACAGCTATCGGTTAAATGAATCGTTAAGATAATCCTGATCTCATTTCAAGATAGAATTCATGAATCTCAAGCAGTTGGAGTTCGCCGTCGCCCTGGCCGAGGAGCGCCACTTCACCCGGGCCGCCGAACGCTGCCACGTGGTGCAGTCGGCGCTCAGCCACCAGATCGCCCGGCTGGAGGCCGAGTTGGGCGCCACCCTGTTCGAACGCCTGCCGCGCCAGGTACTCGTCACCCCGGCGGGCGAGGCCCTGCTGGTCCATGCCCGTCAGGCGCTAGCGGCGGTGGAAAGGGCGCAGCAGGACGTGGCCGCCGCGGTCGGCACCATTCGCGGCACCCTGACGGTCGGCCTTATCTCCTCGGTGCCCCGCCTGGATATCGTCGAGTTGCTGGCCACCTTCCATGCCCGTCATCCTCAGGTGGACATCCGGCTGCGCCAGGACAAGAGCGAGACGCTGCTGGCGGCGGTGCGCGAGCGACAACTGGATTTCGCCCTGATCGGCCTGTCCCGCCAGGTGACCCTGGAGGCGGTGGCCAGCCGTCTGCTGCTCAGCGAGGAGCTGGTGGCGGTGCTGCCGGCAGGGCACGTCCTGGCCAGACGCGAGCGACTCTCCCTGCATGAGCTGATGGATCTGCCGTTGGTGGACCTGCCCGCCGGCAGCGGGGCGCGGCGGCAGACCGATGAGGCCTTCGCCGCCCTGGGCCTGCCTCATCGCGTGCGCTTCGAGACGAGCAATATGCAGCTGCTGGAACGCTTTGTCCGTCGTGGGCTGGCGATCGGGCTGGTGCCTCACAGTATCGCCATCACCTTCGCGGGCCTGGCCCAGGTGCCGATCAGCGATGCCCCGCAGCGTAACGTCCATGCGATCTGGTCGCCGCTGCCGACACCGGCGGCGCGGGAATTCTTGCGGGTATTGGAAGAAGCCTTGGTGGACTAGCCTTCGCTCACCGGTATGCGGCGGACGAAAGTACCCACCCGCCAGGCCAGTTGTTCGCCCTGGCACTGCACCAGCAGATTGCGCACTGGATAGGACTGACCGGCGACACTGGCCTCGGCCTGGGCTTCGCTGGCGCCATCGAGGTGGTTGCGGGCAAGGACCTGGTAGCTGCCGGTGGGACAGCGCGCGGCCGCTTCACCGGCGCAGCCGGACCAGCTGCCGAACACCCCGTTGCACTGCACCAGGTAGGCCGTGTGGCCGTCCTTGAGATAGGCGTTGTGGGAACTGGCGCAACCGGCCAGCAGGGCAAGGAAGCCGGCGCAGGCCAGCAGGCGAAGGGCATTGCGGAAGGTGACGAGGTTCATGGGAGGGGCTCCGGAAGACATGCAGCCATCCTAGAAAGCCAACCCCTTCGCCAATAAATCGTACCGGCGGATAGCGCTTATCGATGCCGCTGATAGCCCGAATCGCTAGGACGTCTCGCCCATGAATCTGACGATCTCGCCGCGCAGCCAGCGCTCTCCTGGGTCCAGGTCTTGAGCGGCGCGCCAGACCAGCGACAGCTTCGCCGGAACGATGGGAAACGGCGGTTCCTCGATGCGCAGACTGCCACTGGCGGCCAGCGCCTGGGCGGCATAGTCGGGCACTGTGGCGAGCAGGTCGCTGCCCGCCAGCAAGGCGCCGAGACCGTTGAAATGGGGCACGCCTAGGGCTACCTTGCGGCTGCGCCCGAGGCGCGCCAAATCGTCGTCGATGTTGCCGCAAAGATCGCCGGACATGGACACCAGCACATGGGGCCGGGCGCAGTAGTCGTCCAGGGTCAGAGGCGCGGGATCGGCGTCGGCGCGAACCACCAGGGCGCGGATGTGCCTCAGGGTGCGGCACTTGGCGTTGGCCGGCAGCTGGGTGGTGTAGCTGATGCCCAGGGACACCTCGCCACTGGCCAGCAGGCCGGGCAGCAGCAGGAAGTTGGCGTTGCGGACCACCAGCACGCAGTGTGGCGCCACCTCGCGCAGGTGGGCCAGCAGCGGCGGCAGCAGGCCGCACTCGACATCGTCGGACATGCCCAGGCGAAAGACCGCACGGCTGGCGCCGGGATCGAAGTCGTCGACCTCGCTGAGGGCATTGGACAGGCCGTCGAGGGCCGGTTGCAGGCGTGCGAGGATGGCCAGGGCGCGCGGCGTAGGCTCCATGGCGCGGCCACTGCGCACCAGCAGCGGATCGTCGAAGAATTGCCGCAGGCGCACCAGGGCGGCGCTGATGGCCGGCTGGCCGAGAAAGAGTTTTTCCGCGGTGCGGGTGAGATTGCGCTCGTGCATCAGGCTTTCGAACACCACCAAGAGGTGCAGGTCGATGCGGCGCAGGTCGTTACGGTTCACGGCGTCCCTCCGCGAAGGTCTGGCAGGGATGGTTCGGCGCCGAGGGAGGCGCCGGACCATCGTTCCCCTTACTTGGCGGACAGCTTGGCGTAGCTGGTCATCAGGTTGCGGTAGTTGGGGATGTGGTTGGACAGCAGCGCGCCCAGGCCTTCGATGTCGTTGCGCCAGTCGCGGTGCAGCTCGCAGGCCACGCTGAACCAGTTCATCAGTTGCACGCCGGCGGCGCTCATGCGCGCCCAGGCAGCCTGCTGCACGGTCTTGTCAAAGGTGCCGGAGGCATCGGTCACCACGAAGACGTCGAAGCCTTCGGCAATGGCCGCCAGTGCCGGGAAGGTCACGCAGACATCGGTCACCACGCCGGCGATGATCAGCTGCTTGCGGCCGGTGGCCTTGATGGCGGCAACGAAGTCATCGTTGTCCCAGGCATTGATCTGGCCGGGGCGGGCGATGTACGGGGCCTCGGGAAACAGCTCGACCAGCTCGGGCACCAGCGGGCCGTTGGGGCCCTGCTCGAAGCTGGTGGTGAGGATGGTGGGCAGGCCGAAGAACTTGGCGCTGTTGGCCAGGGCCAGGACGTTGTTCTTGAAGTCGCTGGGGGTGAAATCCTGAACCAGCGAGATCAGACCGGCCTGGTGGTCGATCAGCAGGACGACGGCATCGTTCTTGTCGAGACGGTTGTAGGGCTTGCTCATGGTGGAGTCCTCGGGGGAGTGGTGGTGCTTGGGGGTGAAGGGCGGCGTCAGGCGCCGCCCAGGAGATGACGGATGGCGATGGGTACGTCAGGGGTCTGGTACTGCCGCGCCGCCGCTTCCAGGGGCTGTTCGCCCTGGGTGACGCGGTGGTGGTGGCGCAGGTGCTCCAGCCAGGATTCATCGCAGAAGAATTCCTGCCAGCGGCGTGGTTCGGCGCTGTCCTGCAGCAGGGCCCAGGAGAAGGCACCGTTGCGCCGGCGCATGGCGCCGACCGCCTGCATCGCCTGGCGAAAGGCCGGGCCGTGTTCGGGGGCGATGTCGTACTCCAGGGTGACCATCACCGGGCCGCGTTCGCGATCCAGGGAGTCGTCGAGGATCGGCGCCGGCCAGTGCAGCGCGGGGGCGATATCGGCCGCCGGGGTGACCGGCAGACGCAGGCGCCAGGTCAGCCCGATCCCGGCCAGCAGCACCCCGGCCGCCGCGCTCAGCGCCAGACTCAGGGAGAAGTGACTGGCCAGGGCGCCCCAGAGCAAGCCGCCCAGGGCGCTGGTGCCAAAGAACACCAGGATGTAGACGGCCAAGGCACGGGCGCGCACCCAGCCGGGCACGGCGGTCTGGGCCGCCACCTGCAGGCTGGAGAGCACGGCGATCCAGGCCAGGCCGCTGACCAGCATGACCGGCAGCAGCCAGGCGAAGTCGCGAATCCAGGCCAGGCCCAGCAGCACCCCGGCATAGAGCGCGCTGGCACCCGCCACCAGGAGGTCACTGGACAGCCGTTCGCGCAGCCGCGGCAGGAGCATGGCGCCGCCGATGGCGCCCAGGCCGACGCACCCGAGCAGGATGCCGAAATCCAGGGCGGTGCCCTGCAAGGCCTGGCGCACCAGCAGCGGCAGCAGGGCCATGCCGGCGCTGGCACCGAGGAAAAACGCGGCGGTCCGGGCCAGCACCACCTGCAGATGGAGCGAGCTGCGGGCATAGCGGAGGCCGACCCGGACAGCGCCCAGGAGGCGCTCCGCGGGCAGCACGGCGGCTGCAGGTTGGCGTCGCCAGGTCAGGAGCGCGACGATCACGGCAAGGAAGGAAACGGCGTTAAGAGCGAAGGTCAGCCAGGGACCGGCCAGGCTGACCAGCACCCCCGCCAGGGCCGGGCCGAGGGCGCGGGCCACGTTCATGCCCAGGCTGGACAGGGCGATGGCCGCCGGCAGCTCGCGCTTGTCCACCAGCTCGGGCGTCAGCGCCGACCAGGCCGGCAGCATCAGCGCCGTGCCCACGCCCATGGCCAGGGTCAGCCCCAGGAGCAGCGGTACGGTCATCCAGCCGGCCAGGGTCAGCCCGGCCAGAGCCAGGGCCACCGTGGCCATCCACAGCTGCACGCCGAGCAGGTAGCGGCGGCGGTCGACGATGTCGGCCAGGGCACCGGCCGGCAGTGCCAGCAGGAACATCGGCAACGCTCCCGCCACCTGGACCAGGGCCACCGCCAGGGGACTGGCCGACAGCGAGGTCATCAGCCAGCCGGCACCCACTTCGTGCATCCAGGTACCGATGTTGGACGCGATGCTGGCCAGCCACAGCCAGCGGAAGGTGCGCTGGCGCAGGGGCTGCCAGGGCGAGGCGGCGTTGGGGTTCAAGGCGGCGGCGGTCATGGTGGCGGTCCTCAGAAGCTGAAGCAGGAGCAGCCGAAGGCGCCCCAGAAGCCACTGAAGTCGCTCACCGGCACCTGGCTCTGGCGCGCCCGCTCATGGCCGTGGCCATGCACGGAACAGGCGCCGGCGCACTGGTGCACGGCGGCCTGCAAGGGTGCGCCGGGCTTCCAGTGGCCGGGCACCTTGACCACCGGCGACCAGTCCGGCGTGACCGGCAAGGGCGCCGGGCCGAGGCGATCGAACTCCTCGGCACCATGGACGATGCGGCCGCCGACCACGGTCAGCACCGACTCCAGGTGCTTGATGGCCTCTTCCTCGACGGTGAAGAAGTCCGCCGAGAGCACTGCCACGTCGGCCAGCTGGCCCACCCGCAACTGGCCCTTCTTGCCCTGTTCCGAGGAGAACCAGGCACTGCCCTGGGTGAACAGCTGCAGGGCGGTGGCCCGCGGCAGGCCCTCCTGATAGAGCGCCAGGCCGCCGACGGTACGGCCGCTGACCATCCAGTACAGTGAGGTCCAGGGGTTATAGCTGGAGACGCGGGTGGCATCGGTCCCCGCCCCTACCGGCACGCCTTCGGCGAGCATCCGCTGGATCGGCGGGGTCTGCTCGGCGGCCTTGGCACCATAGCGGTCGACGAAGTATTCGCCCTGGAAGGCCATGCGGTCCTGGATGGCGATGCCGCCGCCGAGGGCCTTGACCCGCTCGATGTTGCGCGGACTGATGGTCTCGGCGTGGTCGAAGAACCAGGGCAGCCCGTTGAAGGGCACGTCGCGATTGACCCGCTCGAAGACGTCGAGCATGCGCGAGATGGATTCGTCGTAGGTGGCGTGCAGGCGGAACGGCCAGCGTTGCTCCACTAGGTGGCGCACCACGGGCTCCAGATCGGCCTCCATGGTGGACGGCAGGTCCGGGCGCGGTTCGAGGAAGTCCTCGAAATCGGCCGCTGAGAAGGCCAGCATCTCGCCGGCGCCGTTGTGTCTCAGGAAGTCGGTGCCCTGGTGCAGGGTAACGCTGCTGGTCCAGTTCCTGAAGTCGGCCAGCTCTTCCTTGGGCCTCTGGGTGAAGAGGTTGTAGGCGATGCGTACGGTGAGCTGGTCGGCATCGGCCAGCTCCTGGATGACCTGGTAGTCGTCCGGGTAGTTCTGGAAGCCGCCGCCGGCGTCGATGGCGCTGGTCAGGCCCAGACGATTGAGCTCACGCATGAACTGGCGGGTGGAGTTGACCTGGTATTCCAACGGCAGCTTGGGCCCCTTGGCCAGGGTGGCGTAGAGGATCATGGCGTTGGGCCGGGCGATGAGCATGCCGGTGGGCTCGCCCCGGGCGTCGCGCTGGATCTCGCCGCCTGGCGGATTGGGCGTGTCCTTGGTGTAGCCCACGACACGCAGGGCGGCGCGGTTGAGCAGGGCCCGGTCATAGAGGTGCAGGATGAACACCGGGGTGTCCGGCGCAGCCTGGTTGAGCTCCTCCAGAGTCGGCAGACGGCGCTCGGCGAACTGGAATTCGTTCCAGCCGCCCACCACCCGCACCCATTGGGGCGCCGGGGTACGCTCGGCCTGGTCCTTGAGCATGCGCAGGGCATCGGCCAGCGAGGGCACGCCTTCCCAGCGCAGCTCCAGGTTGTAGTTGAGGCCACCGCGGATCAGGTGCAGGTGGGAGTCGTTGAGGCCCGGGATGGCGCGGCGACCGCGCAGGTCGACCACCTGGGTGCCCGGGCCGCGATGCGCCATGACATCGCTGTCGCTACCCACGGCAAGAAAGACGCCGTCCTTGATGGCGACCGCGGTCGCCTCGGGGCGCTCGGGATCGACGGTGTGGAGCTTGCCGTTGTGCAGGATCAGATCGGCGTGTTGCATGTGGCCTCCGGGACCAGGATCAGAAGTCCGGGCGCAGGGCGCCCGGAAAGGCTCAGCCGGCGACGAAGGCCAGCAGGTCGCGGTTCAGCTGCTCGGCGTGAGTCACCGCGAAACCGTGGGGGGCGCCGGCGTACACCTTGAGCTCGGCGCCGCGGATCAGCTCGGCGGCCAGCTTGCCGGTGGTCGCGAAGGGCACCACCTGGTCGGCGTCGCCGTGGATCACCAGGGTCGGTACGTCGATCTTGGCCATGTCCGGACGGAAGTCGGTTTCCGAGAAGGCGGTGACGCAGTCGACCGTGCCCTTGAGCGAAGCCAGCAGGGCGATGTTGAGGGTCTGGGTGAAAACGCCTTCGGAGACCTGCTGGCCCTGGTTGGTGCCATAGAACACCGGGGCGAAGTCAGCCAGGAACTGGGCGCGGTCCTTCAGCAGACCCCCACGGATACCGTCGAAAACGCCTTGGTCGACGCCCTGGGGGAAGTCCGGCTTCTGCCCGAACAGCGGGGTGACGGCGCCGAGCAGCGCCAGCTTGCCGACCCGCGCCGAACCGTGGCGCGCCAGGTAGCGGGTGACGTCGCCACCGCCCATGGAGAAGCCCACCAGGGTGACGTCGCGCAGATCCAGGTGCTCGATCAGCTCCTTGATGTCGTCGGCGAAGGTGTCGTAGTCATAGCCATTCCACGGCTGGCCGGAGCGCCCGAAACCGCGCCGGTCGAAGGCGATGGCGCGATAGCTGTGGCTGGCCAGATGATGCATCTGGTATTCCCACATGTCGGCGTCCAGCGGCCAGCCGTGGCTGAACAGCACGGGCTTGCCACTGCCCCAGTCCTTGAAATAGATCTCGACGCCGTCGCGGGTGGTGAAGGTGCTCATGGCTGCTCGCCTCTGTGGATGGAAGGAGTGAAAAAGGCGCCCGAGCGGGCGTTGAGCCAGGGCGCGCACAGGCGGCTCACCCTCGGCATGATCAGGAACACCACCAGCGGCACGATGCACAGGGTGATTAGCAGGTTGCTCGGCACAGTGCCGGCCAGCACGGGATAGCGCGCGAACAGCGGCTGCCACAGCGGCGGGATCAGCATGGTCAGAGGGGCGATGACCAGGTAGGTCAGCACCGCCTGCTTCCAGGCCGGCGGCTGGCGCACCCCGGGGCGCGGCGGGTTGAACCAGAACTCGGCGTCGGCATGCACTTCGGGCGCATCGGCTCCGTGCAACAGCGGCGCCACCTCGGCGATCAAGGCCTGGCGCTCTGGTGAGGCCAGCCAGGCCTGCAGCCGCTCGACGTCGGCGAAGCGCACCAGGGTAGTGAAGGCAGCGCCCTCCTCGGCCGGCGGGATGACATCCACACCGAGATGGCCACAGGCTTCACGGGCAGCGGTGACCGCGCGCTGCAGCCAGCGCTGGTAGGCGTCCTGCTGGTCGGTCAGAGGCTGGTGGCGGATCACCAGGGTGACGATGCGACTGTGCGCCTGGTGCAGGTCCTGCCCGCGTGTGGCGCTCATGACAGGGCCCTCGCGAAACCACCCTGAGCGGCGTGACGCCTGACCAGCCGGGCTTCCAGTGAATAGCGACCGGGCCCGGTGAGCGCCAGGGTGCCGAACAGCACCAGCAGCAGCCAGCCGAACTGCCCCTGCTCCAGAGACCACTCGGGGTGCACCACCAGCAGGGCGATCAGCAGCAACCCGAGGATCGGCAAGCAGGCCAGGCGCGTCGCCCAACCCAGGGCGATCAGCAACGGACAGAGCACCTCGGCGAAGACGGCGAAGCCCAGCGTCGGCCAGGCGCCCAGGTGCAGCGGGTCTTCGATCAGGCCAAGCTGCTGGCGAAAGTGCAGCGCCTTGGGCAGGCCGTGTACCGCCAGGAGCAGCCCGGCGCCGCCCAGGCGCAGGAACAGGAGTCCCAGATCCAGCCTCACGCTTCCCATGACCCATCCCCCTGATGAAAGAGTCGGCTGCGAGAGAGACCTCGCGCCGTCGATGGAGCGAACTTTCGCCCGAACGACGGCGGACGGCCTTGGACGTCTGTGCTGGTTTTTGTACGCCTGTGCTGTGGCGTGTAGCTGAAAGGATTCAGGTTGCAGCAACGGGAAGATAGTCAACCTGAGGGTGACTGTTTAACACCCCACTACTACTTATTCGGAAATCGAGTGGACAGTAAGCTTGCCCCATCGCATCCAAGCCGGATGCCAGACCTGGAAAAGGACAGTCAACGATGAATACCCAAGCCCTCACCGCCACCACCGGCCGCCTGCTGCTCGCCAGCCTCTTCCTGTTCAGCGGCGTGGGCAAACTGCTCGCCCCAGCAGCCACCAAGGGCTACATCGCCGCCATGGGCCTGCCCTTCCCGGACCTCGCCTACCTCGGCGCCCTGGTGGTGGAGCTGGGACTCGCCAGCCTCCTGCTGATCGGCTACCGCACCCGCCCGGTCGCCCTGGCCATGGCCGCCTTCACCCTGGTGACCGCCCTGGTGTTCCACAGCCAGTTCGCCGATCAGAACCAACTGATCCACTTCCTCAAGAACATCGCCATCGCCGGTGGTCTGCTGCAGGTAGCGGCCTTTGGTGCCGGGGCTCTGAGCCTGGATGGCCGGCGACCAAAACGTCTGGCCCATCTGGCCTGATCGCCGCTGGCTGCGAAGCGCCCGCCTGATCGTTGCGGTCAGGCGGGCGCTGTCACGTCCAGCATCTGCGCACAGGCTTCGCGCACCAAGTCGAGGAACAGCCGCAGCCGCGTTGGATAGACCCGGGCGTAGGGATAGATGAGATAGATTGGCAGGGGCGCGGCCTGCCATTCCGGCAGCAGGTGCACCAGGCGTCCCGCGGCGACGTCCTCGCGCACCATCCAGTGCGACAGCGCCGCGCAGCCCAGACCACGCACCGCGGCATGACGGGCGACGAAGAGACTCTCGGTGGCCAGCCGCGGGCGCAAGGGGATGAGCCGGCTTTCGCCGGAGGCGCGAAGCTGCAGGCGCAGTTCGGTCTGGTAGAACTGCGTCATGGCGATCCAGGGCAGCGCCGTCAGCGCTTCGGGTGCCGCAAGAGCTCCTGCCAGTTCCGGCGCTGCCACCAGGATGCGCTGGACGTCACCCAGGCGCACCGCCACCGTGTCCGGGTCCTCCACCACGCCCACCCGGATGGCGCAGTCGACGCCATCCGCGACGAAATTCGGCGCCCGGTCGCTGAGTACCCAGTCCACTTGCATGCCCGGATAGCGCCGTAGATAGGTCTCCAGCGGATCGAGCAACTGCTCCTGGCCGAAGGCATGGGGCATCACCACCCGCAGCCGCCCCTCGGGCTCGGCATGGGCACCGTGCAAGGCGGCGGCGAAGGCCTGCCAGTCACCGAGCAGTTGCTGGGCCTGGCGGTAGCAGCGCTGACCATCCTCGGTCAGGCGCAGGGCGTGAGTCGAGCGCTGCACCAGGCGCACCTGCAGTGCGGACTCCAGCGCCTGCAGGCGCCGGCTGACGGTGGGCTGGGTGGTGCCGAGCTGGCGTGCAGCCGCCGACAGGCTGCCGGCCTCGACGATGCGCACGAAGGTTTCCAGCAAGTCGAGCCGATCATGGGTAAAGGTGGTGTTCATACGGCCTACGTATACCCCCTGTACCCCGCGTTCGGCTACAAGCAGCGACCACTCTGGCGAAGAATGGGCTCATCGTCTTCCCACCCAGAGAATCGCCATGACCGACATTCCACTCTCGCATAGCCAGACCTCGCCTCACCGCGGCAGTCTGTCCCCGGCCCTGCTCGGCCTGCTGGCCACCGGCGCCGGCCTCAGCGTGGCCAACCTCTATTACAGCCAGCCCCTGCTGGGCACCCTGGCCAGTGCCCTGCCCGCGCCCGCTGCCGACGTGGGGCTGATCCCCACCCTCACCCAGCTCGGCTATGCCCTGGGGCTGCTGCTACTCGCGCCCTTGGGTGATCGCTTCGACCGCCGCCGCATCATCCTAGCCAAGCTGGCCGTGCTGTTGCTGGCGCTGCTCGGTGCCAGCCTGGCGCCCGGGCTGCATGGGCTGCTGCTGGCCAGCCTGGTCACCGGCCTGGCCGCCACCGTGGCCCAGGACCTAGTGCCCGCCGCCGCGACCCTGGCGCCGCCGGCCGAGCGAGGCCGTATCGTCGGCACGGTGATGACCGGCCTGCTGCTGGGCATCCTGCTGTCGCGGGTGGTGAGCGGCCTGGTGGGCGAGTGGCTAGGCTGGCGCGCGGTCTATCTGCTCGCCGCCCTGAGCATCGCCGCCATCGCCGTGGCGGTCTGGCGCGGCCTGCCCGCCTTCGCCGCCACCACCCGACTCAGCTATCCGGCCCTGCTCGGCTCCCTGGGCGCCCTCTGGCGCCGGCATGCCGCCCTGCGCCGGGCGACCCTGGCCCAAGGGCTGCTGTCCGTGGGCTTCAGCGCCTTCTGGTCGACCCTCGCCCTCTATCTGCACGCCGGGCCCTTCCAGCTGGGCAGCGCCGCCGCCGGCGCCTTCGGCCTGGCCGGTGCCGCCGGTGCCCTGGCCGCCCCCTGGGCCGGCCGCCTGGCGGATCGCCATGGCTCGGAATGGGTGACGCGCCTGGGCATCGGCCTGGCGGCCACGGCCTTTGCCAGCCTGCTCCTGCTGCCCTGGCTGCCGGGCGTGGCCGGTCTGGTGCTCCTGGCGCTGGCGACGGTGGTCTTCGACCTCGGCGTCCAGGCCACCCTGATCGCCCACCAGGCGCAGGTCTACGGCCTGGAACCCGAGGCGCGCAGTCGCCTCAACGCGGTGCTCTTTACCGGCATGTTCATTGGCATGGCCAGCGGCGCGGCGCTGGGCAGTCTGCTGCTGGCCCGCATGGGCTGGAATGGCGTCGCCGGCCTGGCGCTGGCGACTGCCCTGCTGGCCCTGGCGGTACGGCTCTGGCCTGCCCGTCCGCGCCTTGAGTAACGATCACGGTAAACAGCACGGCGCCCTTTGGCTGAAGGTATCGTCAACCAGAACAGGACGACCATTCTCCTCCCAGCTCGTTAATCAAACCGGGGCGCCACAGTAGGATGACTTCCATGGCGTCGGAACAGACCGCGCCCCACTCAGACAAGGAGCCTCATCATGCTGGCCATTCGTAAAGCTTCCGATCGCGGCGCCGCCAACCACGGCTGGCTCAAGTCCTTCCACACCTTCTCCTTCGCCAGCTACCGCAATCCGGCGGAGCAGGGCTTTTCCGACCTGCTGGTGATCAACGACGACACCGTGGCCGCGGGCCAGGGCTTCGGCGAGCACCCGCACCGTGACATGGAGATCTTCTCCTATGTGCTCGAAGGCGCCCTGGAGCATCAGGACAGCCTGGGAACTGGTTCGGTGATCCGCCCGGGCGACGTCCAGCTGATGAGCGCCGGCAGTGGCGTCAGCCACAGCGAGTTCAACCACTCCGAGCGCGAGAGTGTGCATTTCCTGCAGATCTGGATCGTGCCCAACGTGCGCCGCGCCGAACCGCGCTACCAGCAGCAGCACTTCAGCGCCGAGGCCAAGCGTGGTCGTCTGGCCCTGATCATCTCGCCGGACGGCGCCGAGGGCTCGCTGGAAGTGCGTCAGGACGCCCGGGTCTACGCCGGCCTGTTCGACGGCAGCGAAAGCGCCACGCTGCAACTGGCCCCCGAGCGCCATGCCTATGTGCACGTCGCCCGCGGCAGCCTGGAGCTGAATGGCGTCCTGCTGCAGGCCGGTGACGGCGCAAGGCTGCGCGGCGAGCGCGAGCTGCAGCTGGCCCACGGGACCGATGCCGAGGTGCTGGTGTTCGATCTGCGGCCCAACGAACTGCCGCAAATGCCCTGAGCCTGCCTGCGCCCGCGTAGCAGGCGCCAAGCCCGGAGGCCGCTCCCACGGCCTCCCCTTGTCGAGAACGCGCCATGAGCACCCAAGCCCTGACTTCCCTGGTGGCCGGTAACGCCACCCTCTGGCTGACGCTGAACGTCTTTGGCGAACAGCTGGGCCTGCCGGTACCGGCCTATCCGTCTTTACTGGTGATGGGCGCCGCGGCCGATGAAGCCGAGTTGCTCCTGGCGCTGCTGGCCAGCGTGGCGGTCACCGGCGTGGCCGATCTGCTCTGGTACTGGGCCGGTCGGCACCATGGCGCCTGGCTGCTGCGCCACCTGCCTGGCCACCATGTCCCTGCCGCCACCCGCCTGCCCGGCCTGCTGCTGGTCGCCAAGTTCGTCCCCGGCGCCGCGGCCCTCGCCACCCTGAGCGCGGGCGCCAGTGCCATGCCCTTGCGGCGTTTCCTGGCCTATGACCTGGGCGGCGCCACCCTGTGGATCGGCTCCGGCCTGGCCCTGGGGCGACTGTTCGAACAACACATCCTGGCCTTGCTCGCCGCACTCAAGGCCTATGGCCCGGCGCCCCTGCTGCTCGCCGGACTGCTCGGCCTCGCCCTGCTGGGCTGGCACCTGCTGGCTCGCCGGCACAGTCGACCAGGCCCGTCGCGACAGTATTGCGCCTAGACCGTTGCCGTTTTAACGCTAATTAACGATAGCCAACTCGCACGTCAGACAACTGCAGGGAATCATTCTCATCCAGGCCAGCGCGCCACGCGGCTGGTTTGATAGGGAGAGCGCCATGTCCATGACCGTCGATAGCACCCTGGCTCTATCCAGTACCCGACTGGTCGGTTTGGCCGCCTGGCAGGAACGGCTGGCCAAGGAAGTCTTGCTGCAGCATCTGGAGCGCGGCATCAGCGTCAGCCAGGTCGCGTCTGTCTGCGGTCTGTCGCGCAGTCACTTCACCCGCCAGTTCAAGCTCAGCGCCGGGCTCGCTCCGCTGGAGTGGTTGCGCCAGCAGCGCCTCCACCGCGCCCAGCAATTGCTCGCCAAGCGCGAATTACCCCTGGCGGCGATCGCCTTGGAATGCGGCTTCTTCGACCAGGCGCATCTGAGCCGGGTATTCACCCGTGCCGTCGGGATCCCGCCGCTGGCCTGGCAGCAGCAGGCCCTGGAGCGGCGGTTGCTGGCGGAACTGGCGCAGGTGCAGGCGCAGCATGGCCAGCAGGCGGTAGCCTAGGGTCGCCCCACTGCCTGCTACCAGGATCAGCGACTTGTCCACCAGTTGCCCCAGGAGAGGGATGAACAAGGCCTCCTCCAGCCCGCGCTGCGCCGCCAGCCGCAGGGCCTCTTGACGACTGAAATGCTCCCCGGCCTCGGCCAGGGTCGCCAGCACGCCGAACTCGGATTCGCTCAGGCTGTGCAGACTCCAGTCGAGCATGGCGCCGAGGCTGCGCTGGCGCTGCGCCGCAGTACGCCGCCCCGCTACGCTCAGGTAATAGCCGCCGTCGAGTTGTGCCAGTACTCCGTGCAGGCCCAGGGCCGCCACCTGCTCGGCCAGGATCTCCAACGCCAGGGGCACACCTTCGCTGCGACGACAGATCTCGCCCACCAGTTGCACGTCGGTCGGTCGCAGTTGCAACCCTGGCAGCCGCGCCCGGGCGCGCCGGACGAACAACCGAAAAGCCGGCTCGCGCATGGCGTCGCGCAGATGCCGCGAAGGTGAATTCGCGACCGGCAACGGTGCCAGACGCAACACGGCCTCCCCCTCCACGCGCAAGGCCTCGCGACTGGTGACCAGCACCCTGAGCTGTGGACAGCCTTGCAGCAGGTTCTCCACCAGCCAGGCCGCGGGTTCGACCAGCCGCTCGGCGTTGTCCAGCACCAGCAGCAGGCGCCGCGTGGCCAGGGCTTCCTGCAGCGCCGGCAGACCACTGCCACTGGCGAGTCCCAGGTCACTGGCGAGCCGCTCAACCAGCGCCATCATGTGGCCCAGGGCCGCGAGATCGAGACTCTGTACCCCATCGGGGAAGCCCTCCGCCAATGTAGGCAGCAGATGCTGGACCAGCAGCGACTTGCCGACACCGCCGGTGCCCACCACCGACACCAGGCGGCGTTGAGCGAGCAAGCGGCGTAGTTCGACCAGGCTGGTCTCGCGCCCCTCCAGGGGCGTCAGGGGCAGCGGCGTCTCGGCCAGCGGCGTGAGGTCTTCTTCGCTCAGGCGCTCTACCGCCAGGGCGAAACCGTAGCCACGATGCCGGGCGCTGAGGATGGGATCCTGGGTGCTATAGGGGCGCAGCACCCGGCGCAGGGTCGAGATGTGCACCCGCAGATTGATGTCCTCGACGACCGCGCCAGGCCAGACCCGGGCCATCAGGGTCTGCTTGCCGACCAGCTCGCCAGGTTGTTGCAGCAGCACCCGCAGGATATCCAGGGCCCGTCCGCCGAGGGGCAGCACACGCTCGCCATCCAGCAGCAGGCGCCGTCGTGTATCCAGGACCAGGCCGCAGAAGCGGAAGGCACTGGCGTCTTCCAGGGACTTGAGCTCTTGCATGACCGTGTCGCGCCACCTTGCCTCGGGGACTGCGGGGCACCAGGCTCCGCAGCCCCTCGACGGTATGCGCCTCTCCTTGCCGATAGGTACGACCATTCTGGCCGCTGCCCAGGCCAGTTGTATGACGATCTACGGCCATAAGCTGCCATCGATGGGCGTGATACCGCCATCGGTGGCCGATTTCAGCTGAACTGGTAGCGGTACTGAGCCGGCGTCAGCCCCAGATGGCCCTGGAAAGCGGCGCGCATGCACCTGTCGCTGGCGAAGCCACTGCGAAAGGCCACCGTTTTCAAAGGCAGGTCACTGGTCTCCAGCAATCCACGGGCGTGATCGATGCGCGCCCGCAGGACGAACTCCAGCGGCGTCATGCCGGTGTCGCGCTTGAACACCCGGGCGAAGTTGCGGGTGCCCATGGTCGCCAGCTCGGCGAGCCGGCTGATCGAATAGGCCTGGTCGATGTTCGCCACGATGTGGTGCTGCACCCGGGTGATGGCGGTGGCCGCCTCGGGCTCGTCGAACAGCGGACTGAACTGGGCCTGCTTGCCCTGCCGCTGGGTCACCACCACCAGCACCTTGGCCACCTCCCGGGCGATTGCCTTGCCGTGATCCTCGGCCACCAACGCCAGCGCCAGGTCGATGCCAGCGGTGACCCCAGCCGAGCTCAGCAGCGGACCATCGCTCAGGTAGATGTCGTCGGCGGTCACCTGGGCCCGAGGAAAGCGCCGCGCCAGGCGCTCACGATAATTCCAGTGCGTGGTCACCCGCCGGCCATCGAGCAGGCCGGCGCTGCCGAGCAGAAAGGTGCCGGTGCAGACAGCCCCGTAGCGCCTGCAGCGCTCGGGCACCTGGCGCAACCAGGTGGCGATGTCCGGGTGTGGTTCCAGGTAGGCTCCCGGGCCACCGGGCACCAGCAGCAGGTCATAGGCGGCGGGCGGCTGCTGGGTAGTGAGATCCGTGCGTATCGTCATGCCATTGGAACAGCGCAGGGTCCGCCGGCGCCCGGCAGCGATGGTCACAATGCGATAGTGGTCAGCCGCTGGCAGATAGCGATTGGCGATGGAAAACACCTCCACCGGCCCGGAGAAATCCAGCATGAGCACCTCGGGGACCAGCAAGAAAGCCACTGTCCTCGTCATGGCGATACATCCTTATCCGTGTTGCAGATTGTCCTTGGACGCTGGGGCGTCCGGGTGAATATGGAGTCAGGATAAGGATTCGACTCCAAGGGGCAAGCAGTGGCAAACAGCCATCCCTCGCCCTTCGGAGAACCGCCAGGCACCTCGGGCGGCAGTAAGGCGTCTAACCGGAGGTTCTTGCCAAGGCGGGCGCTGATTGCGGCCTGGTCTACCGCTACCCCCGCCGCAACCTGATCAGGGTGATCTCGCTCGGCGCGCCGAATCTCAGTGGCGGGCCCCAGTAGCCGGTGCCGCGGCTGATGTAGACGGTCAGCCGACCCAGGCGATGGATGCCGGCTACCCAGGGTTGCTGCAGACGCACGAAGTGCATCCAGGGCCAGAACTGGCCACCGTGGGTGTGGCCGGAGAGCTGCAGGTCGGCGCCGGCCGCCTCGGCCTTGGGCGCCGAGCGCGGCTGGTGGGCCAGCAGCAGACGGAACAGCCTTTCCGGGGCACCGGCGAAGGCGGTCGCTGCGTCGCTGCGGTGGCTAGGCACATAAAGCGGTGCCGAATAGTCGGTGATGCCGGCCAACACGAAGGGCGTGCCTTGGTGCTGCAGCACGCGGTGCTCGTCGATCAGCAGGGTCAGCCCCTGCTCGCGCCAGGCCCGAACCCAGGCCTCGGCACCGGAGTAGTACTCGTGGTTGCCGGTGATGGCGTAGGTGCCCAGGCGTGCCTTGAGCTGCTGCAGCGGCAGGAATTCCTGCCGCAACTCGGCCACGCTGCCGTCCACCAGATCGCCGGTGATGGCCACCAGGTCGGCGTCCAGGCCGTTGACCCGCTCGACGATGCGCTGCAGGTAGCCGGCCTTGATGGTCGGGCCGATGTGCAGGTCGCTGAGCTGGACGATGCGCAGTCCTTCCAGGCCAGCGGGGAGCGTCGGCAGGGCCAGCTCCACTTCCTTGACCTTGGCGGTGCGCCGGGCGTTGTAGACGCTACGCAACGCCACCAGCAGCACGAGGCCCAGCACCACCCAGGCGCTGCCGGCGCGCCAGGCGGCATCCAGCGGCTGGCCGATCAGGCTGGCAAAAGCCACCATCACACCGCGCAGCAGGCTGAACACCGCCAGGCTGGAGAACACGCCCATGGCGATCAGCGCCGCCCAGGCCAGCAGGCGCGAATTCATGTCCCGCGAGCGAAACCCCAGGGGCACCAGGACGAAGGACAGGATCAGCAAGGCCCACAACGGCAGCTGACCGGCAAGGCCGAGGCCGAGATCGCCGATCAGGCTGATGCCGATGAACAGGTGCAGGACGAAAAGGACCAGGTACATCATGGCGCGGGAGCGGAACATGGAAGGCTCAGCAGCGAAGAGAAGGTCTCACCTTAGCACCCCATCGACCACGCCCTGGAATTCCGGTTTGTATCCGGCCACAACGATTCAGCCAGCATTCAGCGCCGCTCCGCTTCACTCGCCTGGGCCGCCTGATCTGCGCGGTGGCCGAGGTAGAAGCCGAGCCCGGCCCAGAGCGCCGCGCAGCCAGCACCCACCAGAGCCGGCAGCCAGGCACCGTGGCCGAGCAGATCCAGCAGACTCTTGGCCCAGCCACTGGCGGCATCACCGGCGCGATAGACCACGGTATCGATGAAGTTCTTGGCCTTGTACTGGGTCTCGGCGTCCAGCGGCGCGAAGAGCATCTCGCGGCCCGGGCGGATGAAGGCGTATTCGCCGATGCGCCTGACGATCATCAGCCCTGCCAGCATGGCAAAGGTAGGTAGCAGCGCCAGCCCCAGGAATCCGATACACATCAGCAGCGGCACCCCGGCCAGTAGCACCCGCACCCCGAGGCGCTGGGCCAGGCGGCCGGTGATCAGCACCTGGCTGGCCAGGGCACCAACCTGGACCACGAAATCCAGCAGGCCGAACACCTGCACCTGTCGAGCGCGGTCGGGAAACAGCTCGGCCACCAGCCGTGCCTGCTCAAAGTAGAGAAAGGTGCTGACCGTGGCCAGCAGGATGACGAAGGCGCTCACCGCCAGCAGATAGGGCGATGCCAGGACCCGGGTCAGGCCACTGAAGGGATTGCCGGCCACCGGTCGCCGCGGACTCTCGGTCGGCAACGCACCCGGCCGTCCGGCGCCACGGGTCTCGCGCCAGCCCATCAGATAGGCCTTGAGCGTCAGGGCCAGGAGCAGCAGCGCGGCGGCCAGCAGTGCCAGCCCCGCCTGACCGACCCAGGGCACCAGGGCCGCGGCCAGCACGGGTCCAAGCAGCCCGCCGACGCTGGCCCCGGCGGCAATGAACGCGAACAGTCGTCGTGCCTGGGCGCCGTCGAAGACATCAGCCATCAGACTCCAGGCCACCGAGACCACGAAGAGGTTGTAGACCGAGATCCAGACATAGAAGGTGCGCGCCAGCCAGAGGTTGTCGCCCAGGCTGGCGAAGCAGGCGGCGAAGCCCAGCAGGTTGAGGGCGAAGAAGCCGTAGACCCAGTCGACGAAGCGGATCCGCGCCACCCGCGAGTTCAGCCAGGCGAACAGCGGCACGGCGAGCAGCATCACCAGGAAGGTGGCGGTGAACAGCCACTGCAGATTCTCCACCCCACCGGCGATGCCCATGGCCTCGCGGATCGGCCGCAGCATGAAGTAGCCGGCGAACAGGCAGAGGAACAATGCGAAGCCCGCCAGGGCAGCGGACGACTCGCCGGCGCGGGCGTCGAGGACGCGACCGAGCCAGTCCTTCATCTAGGCGAACAGCCCGGCGATGGCCTCACGCTGGCGCGCATCCGGCAGGCGACCACGGCCGGCCTGCAGGTTGTCGATCATGTAGCGCGGATTGCTGGTGGCCGGGATCACGGCCGTCACGGCGGGGTCGGCGAGGATGAACTTGAGCAGCAGCTGCGCCCAGCTGCTGGCACCCAGCTCAGTGGCCAGCGGCGGCAGCGGCTTGCCTCGGGTGCCGGAGAGCAGATTGCCGCGCTGGAAGGGTCGATTGATCAGCACGGCGATACCCTGGTCCCGGCAATAGGGCAGCAGGTGCTTTTCCGCTTCACGCTCCCCCACCGAATAGTTGAACTGTACGAAGTCGACCTTCTCCTTTTTTAGCGTGGCCAACAGATCGTCCAGCGCCGCTTCGCGATAGTGGGTGACGCCGACATAACGCACCTTGCCGGCCTGCTGCTGTTCGCGCAGCAGCGCCAACTGGGTGGCGGTGTCCTGCAGGTTGTGCACCTGGACCAGATCCAGGCGATCGGTCTGCAGTGCCTTGAAGCTGGCAGCCAACTGGGCAGCACCGCGTTGGCGACCGGTGGCCGACACCTTGGTGGCGAGAAAGACCTGCTCCCTGGCCTGGGCGCGCTTCACCAGCTCGCCGGCCACCCGCTCGGAATTGCCATAGCTGGGCGCAGTGTCGATCAGGCTGCCACCACCGTCGAGCAACGCCTTGAGCACCTCTTGCAAGGGCGCCAGGGCGGCGTCGCTCAGATCGACATCGAGATTGCCCGAGGTACCCAGGCCCACCACCGGCAGGGCCTCGCCGGTGCGAGGGATCTTGCGGGTCAGCAACGGCTCGGCGGCCTGGGCGCTATGCCACAGCCAGGGCGCAGCGGTCACGGCGGCAACCAGGGCGGTGGTGGTCTGCAGGAAATGGCGACGGGTCGGCATGGCGGGCCTCGCGACGGTCGGTTCAGAAGGATGACCCTTGAGTTAAGCGGGTCTTCCGGCCTATCGCCTGATGGGCTCATTGCGGCATGTTGCGAATGAAGCCCTGCCCGTAGGTTGGCGCTGAGTGCAGCGAAGCCCAACAGCGCCCAAGGTTAAACCTCTGCGTTGGGCTTCGACGATGGAGCCGTCTCAGCGCCAACCTACGTACTAGCTCCCGTAGCGTGGACAACGGCGCAGCCTTGTCCATTGGTGGCGTCAGTGCCTACCCGTGGAAAACGCTGCTCGGTTTTCCACGCTACGGGTTGGCGGCATCCTGGCCCGCAAGAATTCCATGATCCGCTGGCGGTAGGCTGCCGTTGCCGCCCAGGTAGCGATCGTAGAAATCCCGCACCGTGACGTTCTTGTGCTTGGCCTCGAACATGATGTCGAAGCGGTCGAGGAACTGGCAGGCATAGCGGTTGCACCAGTCGTTCCACATCATGTCGCTATGGGCATAGAGCACCCGCTTGCTGATCTGCTGCAGCAGGAACTTGATGTCGATCCGCTCGGTGGGCGAGACGCCCATTTCCATCAGGGCCTCCGGCGGCTGGGAGTAGTGCATGGCCGGACGCACCCCGCGCCAGCTGTCGAGGATACGCTCCACGCGCGGCTCCCAGGGGTCGATGTAGGCTTCCTCGTGGATCCAGCAGTGGTGGATGTCCAGCACTACCGGGGCGAGATCGGCCAGCTGCAGGCAGTCGTCGACACCGTAGGTCTTTTCATCGTTCTCGAAGGTGATGCAGTTGCGTGCCTCGGTGGAGAGACGCGGCCAGATCGCGCGGATGCCAGGCACGCCCAGGCGGCCGGCGATGTGCACGTTGCACTTGAAGTCCTGGAATTTCTGGCCGTAGCCCATCAGGCGGATCATGTCGGCGTGGTATTCGAACTCCTTCAGGCTGTTTTCCACGACCTCGGGGCGGTCCGAGCCGAGCACGCAGAATTGCCCCGGGTGCAGCGACAGTCGCACATCACGACGACGCGCCAGCTCGCCCAGGCGGCCAAAGCGGTCGGCCAGCAAGCCCTGCAGCTCTTGGGAGCGGTAGAAGTAGGCGAACTCAGGGTGGCTGTAGAAGGGCAGCAGATCGCTGCTCAGGCGCAGCATGCGCAGGTTTTCCGGCCGGTCGGCGACATGCTCGACGAATCTCAGCTGGGCATCCAGGTTGTGGGTGACCACGTCCAGCAACTTGGCCTCGGCCACGGCACGCTCGACGCTACCCAGCCAGCGCAGGGTGGTGGTGCGGGTGTTGAAGGTCCGCTCGATCTGCTCCAGTTCCTTGAGCGACAGACTGCGCTCGGGATGACGGTACATGCAGGCGAAGCCGATTCGATACATGGGGCGCTCGGGACAGTGACTATCAGGATTAGTCCGCGTGCCGCTGTCTGGGTGCGGGTGGGGTGATGGGTGGCGGGGATGACCTCATCAGATAACCGTAGCGTGGAAAACGGCGCAGCCTTTTCCACGTTGAAAGGCGGGGTTTGGGCACACCCTTTCCCCGGCTCACATCCAAGAGGAGAGGACGGGTACGGCAACGGAATTGAGCTATTGGCACTCGAAGCATCGCGGCCATGGGCCACTCCTACCAAGCGTGATTTTCTGTAGGAGCGGCCCATGGCCGCGATCAGGCTGGAAAACCCTACCCCGGCCCCAGCCAAACCGTCAGGGCATGCAGCACCAAGCCCACCAGGCCGCCCACCAGGGTGC
Organism: Pseudomonas sp. VMV1; assembly: GCF_056790235.1. Taxonomy (NCBI): domain Bacteria; kingdom Pseudomonadati; phylum Pseudomonadota; class Gammaproteobacteria; order Pseudomonadales; family Pseudomonadaceae; genus Pseudomonas; species Pseudomonas sp. VMV1. The sequence goes on along the minus strand of NZ_JBXGSE010000004.1, from coordinate 11,472 downwards.
CATTGATGCGGATGAACTGCAGGTCCTTGCCCACACTCTGCTCCAACTGCTGGACCAGCTCGCCGGTGTCCCAGGCCGCTACCCGGTCGGCGATGTAATCGCCGATGCGGCGCCGATTGCGGTCGATGAAGGGCGGCGCCACCGCCATCAGCTGCTCGTTGATCCAGCGGCGCATGGCCTCGTCGCGACTCAGGGTTTCACCCAGCTCGGCCAGCAGTCGGCCCAGGCGGCGGCGGATGCGCGAATCCGGGGCGGCAAGATCCGCCTGCAGCCAGTTCACCAGTTCATCCCACAGTTCTTGCAGATAGCCAGCCAGCGCCGGATGCGCAAGCAACCGATCGCGCAGCTGCTCGCCGCGCAAGCGGAAGGCCGGGTCCTGCTTGAGACGTTCGATGAAGCCGACCAGATAGCCATCGAAATGCCGGCGCAACTCGTGTTCGCGGTCATGGCTGATCTCGCCGATCAGGCGCGATACCGCCTGCACCACCTTGATCGCCGACCAGCGCCCGACCCGCTCGTCCAGCCCCAGGTACTTGAGGGTGCGCAGCTCGCCGCCGATGGTGCGGGCGATCAGCGCCTGGGTCTCCTCGTCCTGCAAGAGCCGGTCGATTTCCTGCAGCACCTCGTCGAGCACCGCCTGGTGACGGTTGTCGGCGGTCAGCATATCGAGCAGCTCGCCGGACAGCGCCGCCACATCCAGGCGCTGCAGCCGCTCCACCGCCATCCGCCGGATGAAGGCCTGCACCCGTACTTCGCGCAGGGCTTCCAGAGAATAGCGGGCGACACCGGTGGCCTGACTGGCCACGGCAGCAGCGTTATCCGGCTGGCGCAACCAACCCGCCAGGCGCGTGGCGGCGTCCAGCTCTTCCAGCTTGGCCAGCACCTGGGGCGTGGCGAGGAAATGCAGGCAGATGAAATCCGACAGCTTGCGCCCGACCCCGGCTTTGTTACGCGGAATGATGGCGGTATGGGGAATCGGCAGGCCCAGCGGATGGCGGAACAGCGCGGTCACCGCGAACCAGTCGGCGATGGCCCCGACCATGGCCGCCTCGGCGAAGGCGGCGGCGTAGCCCCAGGCCGGATGACTGGCCTCGAGGGCAGTGGCCAGGCAATAGAGCGCTGCCGCCAGGAACAGCAGTAGCAGCGCGATGAGCTTCATGCGCCGGACCGGGGTGAGGCCGTCGCCGGAGAGTTTGGTCATGGAGGCAGGGATATCCTCGCGAAGAAAGGTCCTTGCATCCTACCCCAGACTAGCGCCTGACCCAGCGCTCCTCCTGCGCCGATCCGCTGACCTGACTTGCGCCATTGGGATCCGCCCCCGTACACCTACGGCCTCACCTTGTGCGCATCAGACTTTGTTCTGAGGCTCACCACACCACCAGGCCATGAAGCATCCAAGGAGCCTCCCCTGGCATTCCTTTCCTTGCCAGCATAGCGCTACGACAGCGCCGTTGGTTCTTGTGTACCTGGTGAAGTGCAATAAGCCGACAGGGTAAGCGGCGTCAGCCATCAAGAGAGTCAGAATCTCTCCAACGCATATTGCGTCGTGGAAGTCATAGCGGTGCCAAGCAATTGATCGACAACCAAAAAATTCTCTCCCTGAAAGCTTGACAGTCACCGGCGGCTTGCCAATAATGCGCGCCTCGGATGGCTACGTAGCTCAGCTGGTTAGAGCATAGCATTCATAATGCTGGGGTCCGGGGTTCAAGTCCCTGCGTAGCCACCACCTATTTCCAAGGGTCAGCGTAAGCTGGCCCTTTTTTATTGCCCGGATTTTTCCGCTGCCCTGAAAAAGCCTGACCGCGAGCAGATCAAGGCACGCGGTTACAGGGCTGATGCCGCCCCTTCATCCCCTCTCCCTCTGGGAGAGGGCTAGGGTGAGGGCATCACCACTTCCCGCCCTCCATTCCAAGACTCAGCTCAAGACGGCTTTTTCGCCCCCATGAAAAAGCCCGACCTAAGCCGGGCTCAATCAAACCGCAAAAAGCTTACAGAGCGACCTTCTGCTTGCTCTCCGCCTCTTCGTCGGCGACATCCTGGGTATCGATGGACTGCACCAGCGCCTTGGAGCTGAAGGCTCGCAGGTCGCGCAGGAAGTTGTCGCGCCAGGAGGCCAGGTCCGCCTTGCGGATCACCCGCATCATGTCCTCGTAGCGCGACTTGCGCTCTTCCAGCGACATGCGCAGCGCCCGGTCCAACGCCTCGGCCATGCCGACGTGATCATAGGGGTTCACGATCAGCGCCGAATTGAGCTCCCGCGCCGCACCGGCAAAGCGCGACAGCACCAGCACACCGGGATTCTCCGGATCCTGGGCGGCTACGTACTCCTTGGCGACCAAGTTCATGCCGTCGCGCAACGGGGTCACCAGACCCACGTCGGACGAGCGGAACAGCCCCATCACCGTGCGCCGGTCATAGCTCTTGTTCAGGTAGCGGATCGGCGTCCAGTCCAGCTCGGAGAAGTGGCCATTGATATGGCCGGCATGGCTCTCCAACTGACGGCGAATGTTCTGGTAGGACACCACGTCCGCACGGGACGAAGGCGCGATCTGCACGAACTGCACGGCCCTGTGGTGCTCGGGGAAGTGCTCCAGCAGTTTTTCGAAGGCCTGAAAGCGCTCCACCAGGCCCTTGGAATAGTCGAGGCGGTCGACGCTAACGATGGTCTTGTAGGGCACGCCTTCGATGCTGCGCGAGATGAACTGCCGGCGCGTGCGATAGGACTCCGCCTGCTTCTGGATCACGTCCGGCATCACCCCGATGGGATAGACGCCGACGCGGAAGTTATGACCGTAGGCGGTCAGGCTGCCGTCCTTCTCCAGCACGCCACGCACCTCACGGGTGATGTAGTCCTGGAAGGCCAGCTGATCGGTGTCGGTCTGGAAGCCGATCAGGTCATAGAAGCACAGGGTCTTGAGCAATTCGTTGTGCGGCGGGATGGCGGTGAGGATCTCCGGCGCCGGAAAGGGAATGTGCAGGAAGAAGCCGATACGGTTGCGAATGCCCAGCATGCGGCAGGCTTCGGCGAAGGGGATCAGGTGGTAGTCGTGCACCCAGATGATGTCATCGGGCTTGAGCAAGGGTTTCAGGCGCTCGGCCATCGCCATGTTCACCCGCCGATAGCCGTCGTACTCTTCGCGGTTGTAGCGGGCGAGGTCGATCCGGTAGTGGAAGATCGGCCAGAGGGTGGCGTTGGAAAAGCCGCGGTAGTAGTGGTCGTAGTCGCGCTTGGTCAGACCGAAGGTCACATAGTCGATGTTGTCCTTGGTCTGGGTCTTGGCCGGCCCGTTTTCCTTGACCGTCTCGCCGTTCCAGCCGAACCAGATGCCACCCGACTTGCGCAGAGCATCCAGTACGCCCACCGCCAGACCACCCGCGGTCGCCTTGCCCTCCTCGATCGGGGCTACCCGATTCGATACCACCACTAAACGGCTCATCCTAATCTCCTTGCTTATAATGTGGCGCGAGGTCGCGGCTCAGCTGTTGCAGCCACAGGGCTACCGCTTCCACCGAAGGCAGGCGGGTCTTGGCGACCGTCTCCCCTTCCCCCACCTTGATGGTCAGACCGCCTCGCGCATTGACGACGTCGAACCCCTCTTCATCGGTGCGATCGTCACCGAGAAACACCGGCAGGCAGCCGGCAAAGGGTTCCAGTTCGAGAAAACGGGCAATGGCCTCGCCCTTGCTCGCCGCGGCGGGCTTGAGTTCGAAGACGCATTTGCCGGGTTGCAACTTGAATTCGGGATGATCGGCCGCGATGCCTTCGGCGAGCTCGCGCACCAGCGCTTCCTTTTCCGGCGCCTGACGATAATGCAGGGCAAAGGCCACGCTCTTGCGTTCGAGCAGCAGGTCCGGATGTTCGGCCAGGGCCGCTTCCAGACGGGCACCGACCTGCGCCAGCACCTCAGCGTCCAGGGTCACCCGATGGGTCTCGCCCTGGGGATCGCGCCACTCGGCGCCATGCACCCCCGCCGCGGCCAGCCGCAGCGGCGCCGTGAAGCCGTCGATCTCGGACAGCGGGCGCCCGGAAACCACGGCGACGCCATGGTGGCGCGCCAGCTGTTCGAGCGCGGCGAGGGTTTCGGCGGGAATGAAAACCTGTTCCGGACGTGGCTGCAATTCTGCCAGGGTGCCATCCAGATCGAAGAAGAAGGCCAGCGGCTGGCCCGATGAGGTAAGGCTGTCGAGGTCAATCATGGAAGGTACGACTGCCGGGTCACCGTATGGTTCGTTCACACCTTCTGGCGGCACCGAGGAATTCCCCTTGCCGGAGCGTAGTCCGATTCAGGGAGATGCTCTAGCAGCCCAGCCTTTGGAGACCACCATGAACAAGCCCGACATCACCAAGACCCCCGAAGAGATCGACGACATCCAGGACCGCATGGGCGACATGCGCGAACTCGACTTCAGCGATCGCAAGGACGAGCGCGGTGGTCGCATCGGCGACGAAATGGATGAACGCGATTACGCAGGGCAATTCCCCGAGGAACGCGTGCGCCAGGCCGGGATGACGGGTGGTGAGACCCTGGATCACCAGCCCACCATGGATGACGCCAGCCCGGAAACCCTGCTGGACGAAACCGGCGCCCGCTCGCCAAGCGACTATGGCGATGCCTGGCCCAATGACAAGGAGCTGAGCGTGGTCGAGGACAGCGACATCGGCGGTGGCTCAGGCCAGGACGAAGCCGAACTCGGTCGCAGCCATCCCCTGGACGGCGAGGCCTGGGACGGCGAAGCCGACGAGCCCAACGAAGCCGAAACCCAGAGAGACGCCCGCTACGCTGATCTGGACGCCAACGACGAAGACCTCGCGGGTGACACTAGCCTGGATCTGGACGAAAAACGCGCCGATCACTGAAACCGCTGACGGCCTAGTCGAGCAGCGTACAGGCCATTACCAGCGCATCTTCCCGGCCGCCGACCGCGGGATAATAGTCCCGCCGGCGGCCGATCTCGTTGAAACCATAGCGCTCATAAAGCCGGTAGGCCGACTGATTGCTGGCGCGTACCTCTAGAAAGCACTCGTTGGCCTTGGCCTTGCGCGCTTCCTGCAGCAGATGCTCCAGCAGACGCAGGCCTAGGCCGCGCCCCTGGCTTTCCGGCTTGATGGTGATGTTGAGCAGATGGGCTTCGTCGAGGATGACGTTGATCACCCCGTGCCCGACCTGCTGGTCGCCCGTCAGCATCACCCAGCAGTCGTAGGACTTGAGCGCATCCAGGAAGATGCCACGGGTCCAGGGATGGCTGAAGGCCTGATATTCGATCTTCAAGACCGTGTTCAGATCGGCTTCGGTCATCCGCCGAAAGCTCACCGCATCGTTCATTACTGTCCCATCCAGCGACGCCGCAGTGGGCGCATGGCTTGCCAGAGCGCGGCCTTGGCGGCCGGCTCCTCCATCAAAATGTCCAGCCCCGGTACCAGCCAGGCCGGTCCCAGGGCCGTGTCCTGCTCCACGCCGGTCAGCTGCATATCCTCGACACCGCTACAGCGCCGCGCCGCGCCGCCGATCAGCCAGAGACCCAGGCCTTCACCCAGCCGCTCCTGATGCCCCGAGACGAAGCTCTGCACGAATTCGCAGGCCGCCGCCGGCCCCTGGTCGAGTTGACCGCTGTTGAGCAGCGGCCAGCGAATGGGCTCCTCGCTGACGATCCGCGGTGTGTCCGGCAGACCGGCAGCGCGCAGCAGATCCTTGAGCAGCAGCGCGGCGGGATCGCGTGAACCCAGGGTATCGCCAGTCGGCAATTCGAGCAGCAACAGGCAGCGCCCCGCCTGCAACAGCTGCAGGGCGAAGCGAGGCGCCGGCTCGCGCGGTGGTGGAGGCGCGCGCTCCGGCTCCGCCTCGACCACCGTGGCCGCAGCCGGCTTTACTGCGCTGGGTCGCGGGATCTCGATGCGCGGACGATTCGCCGCCGGTGCCTCGGCTACTGCAGCGGCTGGCGCAGCCTTGGCCACCGGCTCCGGGCGTACCACCCGGGCGGCGACGGGCGCCTCCTCCGGTTCCTCGACCCACAGGGCTTCCGGCCGCGAAGGCGCCGCGAAGGGCAACACCGTACGCGGCACCCAGACATCCAGCTGCAACGCCTGCAGATAGGCGCGACGACGCACCTCGGCGGCAAGCGAGGGGCTGGCGGAAGTGGTGGGGTCGGACATGGGCGGATCCTTCGGACACGCGTGGGAATTATGCGGGGCGGCATTGTCGCCCGGATCGCCCTGGATCGAAAGGCCACCCTGCCCATCGGTCCCACCGCGGTCACACCGAAGGCTCTGGCGTCTGGAGTACAATGGCGCTTTTGTCTGGTGCGGTCCCCGCCATGATCGACCCCAAACGCGTCCTGCGTACCCTCGCCGAACACTGGCACCTCATCGACCCGCTGTGCGCCCACTTCGACAGCGGCACCCTGGGCCTCGCCGAGTTGCGTGCCCGGCTGGCCGAACAGCTGCCCGAACGCACGCCGGCCGACCTCACCGCCCTGCTCGACACCTGGATCCGCCTGGACATCCTGGTGCCGGTGGCCAAGAGTCCCAATCGCTTCGAGCTCAATGGCCAGATCCACGACTTCCTCGGCTATCTCAGGCGCGAACACCGGCTGGGCCTGTGCCTGGAGATCGAAGCCTACCTGCGCCACCTGGAACGCCTCGCCGGCCACATCCGCGAAGCCTTCGACAATCGCGACGGCCCCGACCTCGTCCGCCAGCTGCGTCTGCTCGACATGCGCGTGCGCGATGTCCTCAAGAAGCTGGCCAACGATGGTCATGCCCTGGAAGGTGTCGCCGAGCGCGCCAAGACCAGCGATCGCCAGATCCCCCTGCGCCAGCGCTATGCCGAGGTGCTGGCCACCTGGGATGAATACGTCGAGCCGATGATCCAGCTGGTGGCCGCCGATGGCGCCTTCGAACGCGGCGTGCATCGCGTCGAGCAGGTCCTCCTGCACCTACTGGGTGAACAGCAGCGCCTTGGCCACCTGATCGACGACGACCTGCTACTGCGCACCCAGGCGCGCATCCTGGAGATGCACAATGCCGCCCAGCTGGCCCTGAGACGCGCGCGCGAACTGCTCTTACCGCTGCGCGAAGAGGCACGCCGGCACAACGCCGTGACCCGCGGCGCCGCCCTGGCCCTGGCCACCATTCGCCGCAAGGGTCTCGACGCCGTGCCCCAGGCCTCCTTGCCGCTGTTCAGCCGGCCACAGAGCGTCTTCCTCGGCACCACCGCCCAGGTGGAAAGCTATGTCTACGCCCTGGCCCGCTTCGAGCCCAAGCCGGCGCGCTTCCCCAGCCAGACCAGTCGCCCGCGTGACAGCGAACGCCCGGCCGCGCCCCGTACCGCCCGCGAGATGCTCGATCTCTGCCAGGACGCCCTGCCGCTGCCCGACCTCATGGCCTGGCTGCTGGAACAGGAGCCGGCCGGCGACACCGACGAGCTGCTCTACTGGTTCTCGCGCCTGTCTCGGGATACGCGCTTCCAGCGCCAGCGGCTGGATCGGCGCCACTACGACACCCTCGAACACCGCGTCAGCCTGTGCTCCTACGCCCTGACCGCCCGATCTCTCGCGAGCGATGCCCATGCAACTTGATCTCAACGAAATGACCCAGCTCGCGCCCATCTTCCGCGAGCTGTTCAAGGGCTATCACCTGTCCCGCAGCGAGCCCGAGAGCTACGCCCAGCTCAGCCAGCTGCAGGACCAGTACCGCGCCCTGTTCCGCGCACTCGGCTTCGAACTGGTCTGCGATCCACGCGGCTTCTACTATTTCGTCCCCGAGCAAATGGGCGCCCAGGTCAACAAGACCGCCCAGCGCCTGGCACTGTTCACCTTCATCCTGGTCGAGCACCTGGCCGACCAGGGTCGCGACCCCTTGGCCGTGCTCGACGGCGGCACCCTGGGTCGGCACGAACTGCCGGCCCTGCTGGACAAGTACCGCGACCTCTTCCTGCAGGCCGAGGTCACCACCCAGGAAGAGCTGGAAGAAAAGATTCTGCGCCGCCTGACCCAGCTGGGCTTCGCCCTGGACAGCAACGGGACCTATCGCTTCCTGCCGCCCATGCACCGTTTCCTGGATGTCTGCCTGACCGTGCAGCAGGACCGCGACCTGGCCGCCGGCCTGCATGCCAGCGATCTGCCGCTGCCGGCTCCGACCCTTGCGGGCGACGAGGACAGCACCGAGGAGAGCGCCGACGAGGATGACGAAGAGGCCGCCCTGGCCCGCGCCATCGTCGCAGAACGGGAGTTCGACCTATGATCCGCTACGGCATCAGCCGCTTCGCCCTGCTCAACACCGCCGGCTACAGCCTCGGCCTCTTCCCGCTGGAACAGCCGCTGTCGGTCTATGGCGCCAACAACCTGGGCAAGAGCGCCTCGATCAACGCCCTGCAATTCCCCATCCTGGCGCGGCTCTCCGACATGAGCTTCGGCAAGTACAGCAACGAGCAGTCGCGCAAGTTCTACTTCGCCACCGACACCAGCTACATCCTCATCGAATTGCGCCTGGCCCATGGTCCCCACGTCATCGGCGTGGCCGGTCGCGGTCCGGGCGGAGGCTTCGGCCACCAGTTCTTCGCCTATGCCGGCGAGCTTGACCTGGCCCACTATCAACGTGACGGTGCCTGCCTGCGCCAGCGCGAGCTCTTCGCCAGCCTGGAGCGTGCCGGCCTCAAGGCCTACGAGGTCAAACCCGAGGAGTTGCGCCGCCTGCTGGTAGGCGGCCACACCAGCATTCCGCTGGACCTGACCCTGATCCCGTTGCGCTCCACCAGCGAACAGAGTCTCAAGACCTTCCGCGCCCTGTTCATCAACCTGCTGCACATGCGCGAGATCACCGCGGCCAAGCTCAAGCAGCTGTTTCTCGACGCCTTCGAGCACAGCCTGAGATCCGGCAGCGTCGACTACATCGCCGCCTGCGAGGAAGCCTTCCGCGACGTGCGCCGCATGGAGCAGGATTACCAGTCCCTGGTGGCCGCCGGCCCGCTGGTGGAAGCCCTGGCCAATGGCGTCGAACAGCGTGATCGCCTGAGGGGCAAGCTGCACCGTCTCTCGCCGCTGCTCGACAGCCTGCTCGGCACCTGGCAGCACTACGCGATCGACCGTCGCGACGAGCTGCTGGCCCAGACCGAGCACTACCGCCAGGAACAGGACGGCCTGCAGCAGAGCCAGCGCGACGGCACCAGTGAGCTGATGCGCCGCGAGCGCGAGATCAGCAGCCTGCAACGCTGGCTCGCCGACCTGGCCCAGCTCAAGCACCGCTTCGCCCTGGTGGACTCCACCGCGCCTCTGGAGGCTCAGCTGCTGGCGGCCAAGGACGCCCATGATGAGCTGGCCGGTGCCCTCTCCCAGGCGCGTCAGTTCAGTAGCGAAGACCTCGACCAGCGCGTCCGCGAACTGGAACAGCGCCTCAAGGGCATACGCCAGCAACTCGACCACGCCGACAACAACAGCTACGCCCGCCTGCGCGAGGAATTCAGCCAGGCCGACGTCGATCGCCTGATGCGGCTGTTCAATGGCCAGCTGTTCAGTCTGCCGCTGGGGGCCAAGGGCGTCGAATTGGCCGAAGACGGCAGCTGGGTAAAGACCTTCGAAGGCATCCTGGCGCGTTTCCAGGGCGATCGCCTCGAACTGCCGGGCCTGTCCCTCGACCTTTCGGGGATAGAGCCGCCCACCCTGCAGGCCCTGGCCGATCGTGCCGCTCTGCGCGACCAGAAGGATCGCCTGGAGCGCGAACTCAAGCAACTCAAGGCCCAGCAGGGCGTCAGCGTCGATCGCCAGGCCAGCAAGGCCCAGGCCGAAGCCCTCTACCAGCAGGTCCTGGATGCCCAGAAGGCCCTCGAAGACTTTCGCCGCTGCCAGACCCTCAGTGCCGAGGAAAATGAAAAGCTCGAACAGCTGGCTCAGCTGGAAGCCGCCCAGGACGAACTGAGACGCGCTGGTGACGCCTTCACCGAACGCGTCCAGCAACTCTCTGCCAAGCTGCAGCTGATCGGCCGGCAACTGGCCGATCTGGAAGCCAAGGACCGCACCCTCGCCGACGCCCTGCGCCGCCGGCAGCTGCTGCCCACCGACCTGCCCCAGGGCACGCCCTTCATGGAAGCGGTGGACGATTCCCTGGAGAACCTGTTGCCGTTGCTCAACGACTATCAGGACACCTGGCAGGCCCTGCAGCGCGCCGATACCCAGATCGAGGCGCTCTATGCCCAGGTGCGGCTCAAGGGCGTAGCCAAGTTCGACAACGAGGAAGACCCCGAGCGTCGCCTGCAGCTGCTGGTCAATGCCTATGCCCATCGCCAGGACGAAGCCCTGACCCTGGCCAAGGCCCGTCGCGCCGCCGTCACCGACATCGCCCGGACGCTGAGAAACATCCGCAGCGACTACGACAACCTGGAACACCAGCTGCAGCTGTTCAATCGCGAGATCAACCGCAAGCAGGTCTCCAACCTGGAGAGCTTCCGCATCGTCCTGGCGCCCAACAAAGAGGCGCTCAAGCACATCGACCAGATCATCCACAGCGCCGGTCAGTACGAGGAGGGCGAAACCCTCTCGGTGTTCGATCTCACCCAGGACAGCAGCCAGGACCAGAAGAACGAGGACGCCAAGGAATACCTGGCCCGCCTGGTAGCCGCCAACGGCAACCAGCTCGGCCTCAAGGACCTCTTCGAACTGGCCTTCGAGATCACCAAGCAGGGTGGTCAGCCGGTCCTGCATACCGACATCGACGGCGCCGCGTCCAATGGCACCACCATGACCATCAAGGCGCTGACCAACATGTATCTGCTGCTGCACCTGATGGACCGGGAGCAGGCCGCCAAGATCCGCTTGCCCTACTACCTGGACGAAGCCGCCGACATCGACGAACGCAACCAGCAGGCCCTGATCGAGACCAGCCAACAGTTGGGCTTCGTGCCCATCCTGGCCAGCGTCAAACCCCAGGTCAGCGCCCAAGTAGCCATCGACCTCGAAGGCGGCAGCGGCCCCGGCGGCATCTACATCGATGAAGCCGACTGGAAGTACATCGCCAAACGCGACCTGGCCCTGCCCGACCCCGCTTGAGCCCTTCCAGAACGCAAAAAGCCCGGCGTCTGCCGGGCTTTTTCTTGCTCTCGTAACGCTGTCGTAGGTTGGGCTGAGCCTAGCGAAGCCCAACATCGAGGTCTCACCTCGCCACTCTGCCTAGGCTTGCCTTCCAAAGCTCAGTGCGCCAGCGTTCGCCTGTTGGGCTTCGCTGCGCTTAGCGCCAACCTACGCCAGTCCTGCGCGCTTCAAACCCGACAGCCCGGCGTAGCCGGGCTGTCTGTGCTCTTGCAGGCCCCAAGCAGCACCTTGGCTGTCAGGTAGCCCTCAAGCGCCCAGCCGCACCGCTCCTGGTCCCCTCTCCCCCCGGGAGAGGGTTAGGGTGAGGGCAGCCTCAAGCTCATGGCTTACCGGCCTTCCAGCTTCCGCCTACAGGCCCCTCCGCCCAAGTCCCTTGGCACTCCCGCCAAAACT
>NZ_JBXGSE010000039.1:0-857 GCF_056790235.1 Pseudomonas sp. VMV1 | reverse complement strand
CTAGGGTGCTGCGCATTTTTCTTTGGTGCGTACTCGTGCATCAACGCCATCGCATTAGGCAGCAGGCCTCCGCAGCCAAGCCCAGCGACGAAGCGGCACAGTCCAAATTCGGTGGGGTTGCTGGGCAAGCCATTGATCACGGTTGCGACGCTGAACAGGGCAAAACAGATCGCGATGCCGTTCTCGCGGCCGATTCTGTCGGCCAGACTGCCAAACAGCAGGGCACCGAACATCATGTCAAACAGCGCGTAGCTGCCCAACGCACCGGCCTGCAGGGGGGTGAGCCCCTACTCCGTCATCAACACCGGCAACACCACGCCATTGATGAATAGGTCGTCATCGAAAATCAATAATAGCGCGCATAGCGCCCTACACCTTCAGCGGAAACCGCTGAATCGCGCACAATCGATAATTGAATTGACGTCGTAGTTTCGCATAGCGCCTCTCTCATGATTTTATTTTTGTTGTGAGCAAGACTTGGGTGAATAGTGGCGGCATCAACCCAGATCGCCGCCTCCCACTGGCAGGGTCACGCCGGTGATATAGGAAGCTTCGTCGCTGGCCAGAAATAGAATGGCGCCGGCCTGCTCATCAACTGTGCCGTAGCGCTTCATCAAGCTGCTGTCCTCAGTCTGCTCAACAATCTGCTGATACCAGCGCTGTTCGTCGGCGCTGGGTACTTGGTTATTGCGTGGAATACGTCGCGGTGGGGCCTGGGTCCCGCCAGGCGCCGTGGCATTGACCCGGATGCCGCGCTCGGTGTTCTCGAACGCCAGGCAGGCCGTGAGAGCATTCACCCCACCGGCATTCACCCGCAGCGAATCGACCTTCAGCTACTTTCAGGCTACCCGGGCCTA
>NZ_JBXGSE010000038.1:0-1009 GCF_056790235.1 Pseudomonas sp. VMV1 | reverse complement strand
TTGCCAGGGTGGTATTTCAAGGATGGCTCCACGCAGACTGGCGTCCACGCTTCAAAGCCTCCCACCTATCCTACACAAGCAAGCTCAAAGTCCAGTGCAAAGCTACAGTAAAGGTTCACGGGGTCTTTCCGTCTAGCCGCGGATACACTGCATCTTCACAGCGATTTCAATTTCACTGAGTCTCGGGTGGAGACAGCGCCGCCATCGTTACGCCATTCGTGCAGGTCGGAACTTACCCGACAAGGAATTTCGCTACCTTAGGACCGTTATAGTTACGGCCGCCGTTTACCGGGGCTTCGATCAAGAGCTTCGCTTGCGCTAACCCCATCAATTAACCTTCCGGCACCGGGCAGGCGTCACACCCTATACGTCCACTTTCGTGTTTGCAGAGTGCTGTGTTTTTAATAAACAGTCGCAGCGGCCTGGTATCTTCGACCGGCATGAGCTTACGGGGTAAACCCTTCACCCTCACCGGCGCACCTTCTCCCGAAGTTACGGTGCCATTTTGCCTAGTTCCTTCACCCGAGTTCTCTCAAGCGCCTTGGTATTCTCTACCCGACCACCTGTGTCGGTTTGGGGTACGGTTCCTAGTTACCTGAAGCTTAGAGGCTTTTCCTGGAAGCATGGCATCAACCACTTCTCCTTCTAAAAGAAGGATCGTCATCAGTTCTCGGCCTTAACTGTCCGGATTTACCTAAACAGTCAGCCTACCACCTTAAACTTGGACAACCATCGCCAAGCTGGCCTAGCCTTCTCCGTCCCCCCATCGCAGTAACTAGAAGTACGGGAATATTAACCCGTTTCCCATCGACTACGCCTTTCAGCCTCGCCTTAGGGACCGACTCACCCTGCGTCGATTAACGTTGCGCAGGAACCCTTGGTCTTTCGGCGTGCGAGTTTTTCACTCGCATTGTCGTTACTCATGTCAGCATTCGCACTTCTGATACCTCCAGCAAGCTTCTCAACTCACCTTCACAGGCTTACAGAACGCTCCTCTACCGCATCACCA
>NZ_JBXGSE010000037.1:0-1063 GCF_056790235.1 Pseudomonas sp. VMV1 | reverse complement strand
AGGTGATACCCGTAGCTTCGGTGCCTGGTTTGAGCCCCGTTACATCTTCCGCGCAGGCCGACTCGACTAGTGAGCTATTACGCTTTCTTTAAAGGGTGGCTGCTTCTAAGCCAACCTCCTAGCTGTCTAAGCCTTCCCACATCGTTTACCACTTAACCAGGACTTTGGGACCTTAGCTGACGGTCTGGGTTGTTTCCCTTTTCACGACGGACGTTAGCACCCGCCGTGTGTCTCCCATGCTCGGCACTTCTGGGTATTCGGAGTTTGCATCGGTTTGGTAAGTCGGGATGACCCCCTAGCCGAAACAGTGCTCTACCCCCCAGAGTGATACATGAGGCGCTACCTAAATAGCTTTCGAGGAGAACCAGCTATCTCCGAGCTTGATTAGCCTTTCACTCCGATCCACAAGTCATCCCCTGCCTTTTCAACGGAAGTGGGTTCGGTCCTCCAGTCAGTGTTACCTAACCTTCAACCTGCTCATGGATAGATCGCCCGGTTTCGGGTCTATTCCCAGCGACTAGACGCCCTATTAAGACTCGCTTTCGCTACGCCTCCCCTATTCGGTTAAGCTCGCCACTGAAAATAAGTCGCTGACCCATTATACAAAAGGTACGCAGTCACCCAACAAAGTGGGCTCCCACTGCTTGTACGCATACGGTTTCAGGTTCTATTTCACTCCCCTCTCCGGGGTTCTTTTCGCCTTTCCCTCACGGTACTGGTTCACTATCGGTCAGTCAGGAGTATTTAGCCTTGGAGGATGGTCCCCCCATATTCAGACAGGGTTTCTCGTGCCCCGTCCTACTCGATTTCATTGATAAGAGCGTTTCGCGTACAGGGCTATCACCCACTATGGCCGCACTTTCCAGAGCGTTCCGCTACTCTCAAATCAACTTAAGGGCTGGTCCCCGTTCGCTCGCCACTACTAAGGGAATCTCGGTTGATTTCTTTTCCTCAGGGTACTTAGATGTTTCAGTTCCCCTGGTTCGCCTCTTAACCCTATGGATTCAGGTTAAGATACCTAGCTTATGCTAGGTGGGTTTCCCCATTCAGAGATCTCCGGGTC
>NZ_JBXGSE010000035.1:0-1677 GCF_056790235.1 Pseudomonas sp. VMV1 | reverse complement strand
CATTGGCCAGATCCTCGAAGTCATCCGCGGCATCTCCGAGCAGACCAACCTGCTGGCGCTCAACGCCGCCATCGAAGCCGCTCGGGCCGGTGAGGCTGGTCGTGGCTTTGCCGTGGTGGCCGACGAGGTGCGTTCCCTGGCCAGCCGTACTCAGAGTTCGGCGCAGCAGATCCAGCAGATGATCGAGGAACTGCAGACCGGCTCGCGCGATGCCGTGGCCCTGATGCAGGAAAGTCAGCGGCAGAGCGCCCATAGCATGCAGGTGGCCAAGAGCGCCGGCGAACGCCTGGGCAGCGTGACCGAGCGCATCGGCGAGATCGACGGCCAGAACCAGTCGGTGGCCACTGCGACCGAGGAACAGACCTCGGTGGTGGAGACCCTGAACATGGACATCAGCGAGATCAACTTGCTGAACCAGCAGGGCGTGGACAACCTCCAGGCCACCCTGGCGGCCTGCACCGCGCTGGAAGCCGAAGCCGGTCGCCTGCAGCGGCTGGTGGGTGGCTTCCGCATCTAGCTCGGGTAGGCTGAAAAGAGGGTGCCGCTCCGCTCAAGTCGTAACGTACGTGCCCGATAACGAGGGACCGCCATGCCCTGAATCCGGCCTGGCTCCTCTCGCTACGGACGCAGACCTGTATGAAGCGACACCTGAAATTCAGCCACAAGATCCTGCTGGTCGCGGCACTGGTGATCACCACCGCGCTGGCTGCCTCGGCCGGCTTCAATGCCTACCTGCAACGTCAGGCCATCGACCAGAGCCTGAGCGCCAACCTCGCGGAAACCGGCCGGGTCACGGCTGGCAACATTGCCTATTGGCTGGATACACGGGTCAAGCTCATTGAAGGCGAGGCCCAGACCCTGGCACGCGACCACTCGCCCGAGGGGCTGGTGGGCCTGCTGGATCAGAAGATCTATACCGGCAACTTCGACTCCACCTACCTGGGCGAAGTCGACGGCACCTACACCACCCGACCGCTGCGCAACCTGCCAGCCGGCTATGATCCGCGCAAGCGCCCCTGGTACGCGGCCGCCACCGCCGCCGGCACCACGGTGTTGACTCCGCCCTATATCTTCGCTTCCTCCGGACAGCTGGGCGTGACCATCGCCACCCCGCTGCAGCGTGACGGCCAGTTGGCCGGCGTGGTGGCCGGCGACCTCAACCTCTCAGCCCTGGTGGAGATCATCACTTCGCTCAACGTCGGCGGCCTGGGTGAAGCCTTCCTGGTCGACGGCGACGGCAAGATCCTGGTCAGCAGCCATCCCGAGCAGGTGCTCAAGACGCTCAAGGACGTCTTCCCCGCGCAGAACCTGTCGCTGCAGCCCGGCCTGCAGGCCATCGCCCAGAACGGCAACGAGCGCCTGGTGAGTTTCACCCCGGTCAACGGTTTGCCCTCGGTGAAGTGGTACCTGGGTCTGTCCATCGACCAGGCCAAGGCCTATGCCCCGGTCACCCAGGCGCGCAACCTGGCCATCGTCGCCACCCTGGTGGCGGTGATCGCCATCATCCTGTTGCTGGGCCTGCTGATCCGCGTGCTCTTGCGCCCGCTGCACGACCTGACCCGCGCCATGGACGACATCGCCGAAGGCGAGGGCGATCTGACTCGTCGCCTGCCGGTACAGGCTCGCGACGAATTCGGCGCCCTGGCCGAGGCCTTCAACAAGTTCGTGGCGCGGATT
>NZ_JBXGSE010000034.1:0-1939 GCF_056790235.1 Pseudomonas sp. VMV1 | reverse complement strand
CGCTATTGCGACCGTGTCGGTATTCAACTAGTCATTGCCCGACGCGAGATGCGTCGTAAGCCCCGCCCTGGCTTACCTCGGCTCTTCGATCAACCCACGTACCGCCAGCGTAATGCGATCGAACGCCTGTTCGGCTGGCTCAAGGAAAAACGTCGGCTCTGCACCCGGTTCGACAAGCTGGCCAGCAGCTTCAAGGCGATGGTCACCCTGGCCTGCATCGATCGCTGTTGGCGCGTCGACTTTTCAGACAGAGCCTAGTGTCTGTAGCCGTACGCCTTGAGGACGGCGGCAGCTTGCGGGCCTTTCAGGTAGTTCAGC
The DNA here is from genome assembly GCF_056790235.1 of Pseudomonas sp. VMV1. NCBI lineage: Bacteria > Pseudomonadati > Pseudomonadota > Gammaproteobacteria > Pseudomonadales > Pseudomonadaceae > Pseudomonas > Pseudomonas sp. VMV1. Next base: position 1,621 of record NZ_JBXGSE010000034.1, on the reverse strand, counting down.
AGAGCTGTAGCGGCGGGTTGGTCTTTACCCTTGTTGAGTAGTACCGCATCTTGGCGAATAGGATCGTACAATTCTGCAGGAACGATCCACGCTGAACCTTCCTTTACCTTTCCATCCTGATAGATCTGAGAAAGTGCAACGAAACCTAGCTCAGCATTCCCAGTAGAGAGGAATTGATAGGCCTGGGTAATGTTCTGCCCTTCCACCAGCTTGCTCTTGACCGTCTCGGTCAATCCTAGTTTGTCCAGCGTCTGTGTAGCAGCAAGGCCATAGGGAGCGGTTTTGGGATTGGCAATGGACAGGTATGCGTAGGAGTTCTTCTTGAGTATCGCGCCGTCCTTATCGACGTATCCCGCTTTGGGAGACCACAGAGCGAGGGTGCCAATGGCATAGGTGAAGCGGGAACCTTTGACAGCATCCCCTTCAGCTTCAAGCTTGGCAGGAGTCGTATCGTCAGCGGAGAGGAACACCTCGAAGGGCGCGCCGTTCTTGATTTGCGAATAGAGCTGTCCAGTGGCGCCGCTGGAGATGACTAGGTGGTGCCCTGTGTCTTTCTCAAAAGCTTCACCTATGGCCTTGAGTGGGGCAGAGAAGTTCGCCGCGACAGCAACGGGTACTTCGTCGGCCAAAGCAGAGTTAGCCAAAAGAGCCCCGATAAGGGTGAGAGCAAAGCGCGATGACATATCGGTCATTGATAATTTCTCTAATGGATAAAAATTTTGTCGGTTGATGCCGGTTTGCAGGACTTTCAGCGGCGTTAGGGTGGAAAGGCTATAGCGCTTCTTACTACAGTGTCGACCTCAAAATAGCTTCCCTGGACGAGAGCCCCTTATGAAAGTTAGCGCCCGTAATGTCTTCGAAGGTAACGTCAAGGAAGTGCGCGAAGGCGCCGTCAACGCAGAAGTGATCTTGGATCTGGCCGGTGGCACCGAGCTGGTGGCCGTAGTGACGATGGAAAGCGTCAGATCGTTGGGTCTTGAACAGGGGGCACGTGCTATCGCGCTGGTGAAAGCTCCCTGGGTAATGGTGCTGACTGAGGCTAGCGGTGTTCGTCTGTCCGCTCGCAACTGCCTGGCTGGTACTGTCGAGACCGTCAGCGATGGCGCCGTGAACGCTGAGGTCACCATCGTCACAGCGGGTGGCAGCAAGATCTGCGCAGTGGTAACGAGAGATGCGGTGCATGAGCTGCAACTGGAACCTGGCGTGGCCGCTACGGCGGTATTCAAAGCTTCTCATGTGATTTTGGGCATCCCTGCCTGACAGGACGCGGGCAGTAGCCGCCGCTTTCTGATCGCTATAGCCTTCAGTACATAGCGGAGCTTGCACCCCTATGTACAGGAAGGATGGCGGTCTCGCCTTCCGAGCGTAGGTGCCGAGCTTGGCTACCGCAGCGTCTTGTGCCATCTACAGCAGTGGCGCCGACCCGCCTGCGCGTCCTTCTAGAATTTCACGCTAATCTACTAATTCCGATGCTCTGTACGTATCTGCCAGGAGCATCCAGTGATCGAAAGATTCGAACCAGTTCTCGCCTAGAACGGAGAGGGAAATGCCGGCTCTCTTTGCTATACCGTACCTGCAATTGCCATCCGTGCCCGTCGGGGCCTGGAACAGCACGCACATC
>NZ_JBXGSE010000033.1:0-2070 GCF_056790235.1 Pseudomonas sp. VMV1 | reverse complement strand
GTTTTGCAGTGCTGGCTATGGTTGTTCCGCTCATACTGGTCCATCGCCTGCTTAGGCGGTTGCGCCGCAGCTATGTTGACTTGTTGGAAGCCCAGATGCATAGCGATGGCCTTGCCCGCTATGACCCATTGTCAGGACTGCTCAATCGCCGCGCTTTCGGTGAGCACCTCACGCATGTGCTTCGGGAACCGCAGAGCACGGCTATCTTCCTGATCGACCTCGACAACTTCAAAAGTATAAATGATCGCGCCGGGCATGCTGCTGGCGATGCCGCCATCTGCGCTGTCGCGGAAAGTCTGCGGGAAGTTACTGTAGGGCGGCAGGTGGCTTTGGCTCGGCTAGGCGGTGATGAATTTGCTGTGACGATCACTGGGGATTTTAGTCGTGCCGACCTAGCTGTTGCGGCCGAAGACTTGCTTCAACGCATCTCACGGCCCATTAATGGATGGCCAGCGATCCAAATCACCGCATCCATGGGTATCGCAGTGGCTCCAGTGGACGGATCGACACCAGAGTCGCTCTTACCGCGTGCAGACATAGCAATGTACCGAAGCAAGCAGGACGGAGGGGCCGAATTTAATTTCTTCAAAGCCAGTTTTGAGGCTGAGCAGCGAGAACAAGCGCTTTTGGAGCAGGAGCTACGCGCAGCGATTGCGGGCAATCAGATCCAGCCTTTTTATCAACCTTTCGTCAAGCTGCCGGAGCAAAGTTTGCATGGCTTCGAAATTCTGGCACGTTGGCAGCATCCTACGCGGGGGACGGTCATGCCTGATACATTTATAGGTCTGACTGAGAAGTTGCAGTTGATCAAACCGTTAACTGAGAGCCTATTGATACAGGCGTTTGCTGACGCACGCGACTGGCCACAATCGATAATCTTGGCAATCAACGTGACTTCTTCCATGATCGAGGATCCCGATTTCCCAGAATGGATCAGAACCGTCGCTGACCAAGGGAGTTTTCCTCTCAGACGACTCGAAATCGAAATTACCGAAAGTGCCTTCGTCGCAGACCTTCCCAGTGCACAGCGTAGTTTGTCGGCCTTGCATGTGATGGGGGTGAGCATTTCTCTTGATGACTTCGGCACCGGCTACTCAGGGCTTTATCATCTGACCCAGTTATCCATAGACAAGATCAAGATTGACCGATCGTTTTTAGACTCGACCAAAGCTGTCCAAAACGAAATAGTCCAGGCGATCCTTGCTCTTGGCAAGAGCTTGAACATGAAGGTGACGGCCGAAGGCGTAGAGCATGAGCAAGTCATCAGCTGGCTGGCTGACAATGGATGCGACTTTGCTCAGGGCTATCTATTCGGACGGCCTGTTCCATCCTCAAGTATTAATGACCTGCTCGGACACGCTTTTGACCCTGTAAATATTTGATAGGAGAAAGACCGCTTGCTGAGTCTTTGTCTGCAACGGACCAAGCCCCCGGGACGGGGGCTTGGTCTTGCATGACTGGGAAACGCTTCATGTTTATGAGCGCCAATGGCCGTGCAAATGACTGATCGCAGGTGTTAATGCCTAGCTGTGTAAACCTAGAGCTTGTCTGAAAAGTCGTGTTTGTTAGCTTGTTCTTGTGATGGCAATGGAGACAGGCATGACTGGGCGTTACGAGCTTTCGAATCAGCAGTGGGCGTTGATCGAAGACATCGTTTCCCCTCCCCAGAGGATGGGGCGCCCACGCCGTGATGATAGGCAAATGCTCAATGGTCTCTTCTGGATCCTGTGCTCGGGTGCCAAATGGCGTGACCTGCCCGGGCGCTACGGTCCCTGGAAGACGGTCTACCAGTGCTTCCGACACTGGCGCGACGACGGTACCTTCGAGCGCATCCTGGCGCGTCTGCACTTGAAACTGCGCCAGGATGGTTATCTGGACCTGGACACCTGGAGGATCGATTCCACCACAATTCGCGCGACACGAGCCGCCTCGGGAGGTGGAAAAAAGGGGGCCCAGACGAACCGCTAGATCATGCGTTGGGCCGTAGCCGTGGTGGGCTGGGTACCAAGCTCCATCTGCTCTGTGATGCCCGGGGATTTCCGCTGACCTTTACGCTGTCGCCAGGACAGG
>NZ_JBXGSE010000032.1:0-2486 GCF_056790235.1 Pseudomonas sp. VMV1 | reverse complement strand
GACTCCCGCCGAGTGTTTTAACCACGCTGTTGCGTCGACCGGATGAATCCACAACCCATAGCGGACGTTGGCGGTGAGCAGCTACCGGCCAAAAGCAGTCCCACGACCTGAGGAGGCTCTCCCTCCATTTGACTACGGCCTGAATTGAACCGAACATCGATTACCCTGCGGATCTGGCCCGCCAGGCTTATAGAGCCTCACTGCAAGGAAAATGAAAATGGGTGGCGAACGAACTGCTGGCGCAAGCGCCTCAAGTGCCGATCGAATTTCCCTTGGAATTGCGCTGATCATTAGCGCAGTCTTTCTGCTTTCCCTAGCGGATGCTTCTGTAAAATACCTTAGCCACCGTATGCCAATCTGGCAGTTGTTCCTTGGAGTGTCATTCATCTCCGTGCCAACACTCGGCGCATGGTTGGTCACTGGAATAAAAGCCAAAAACGTAGCGGTGCTATCCCTACGCTGGGTCGCGGTAAGAAGCCTGCTGCTGTTGATGATGTGGGTTGCCTACTACTCAGCGCTGCCCCTGATACCGCTATCTGTAGCTGCCGTGGCCATCTACACGACGCCTCTGTTCATCGCTCTCTTTGCGGCTTGCTTTGGCAGTGAACGCCTCACTTCTCTGGGATGGTCCGCTGTGTGTCTGGGGTTCGTAGGCGTGACGACAGTGCTTCACCCTGGCACAGGCGTGTTCACCTTAGCTGTGTTGTTACCGGTGCTTGGGGCGGCTTTTTATGCAGTCGCCATGGTAGTCACGCGACGGCACTGCCGCGAGGAGCATCCTCTGGTCTTGGCATTCGCGCTCAATGTCGCGTTCCTTGTTGCCGCTTGTGGCGGCGGGATTGTCTCGGCTTGGTGTAGTGATTGTGCTGCTCAGGCTCCATTTCTACTCTCTGCCTGGCAGCCTCTCGGTTGGCATGAGGTAGGCTTTATTACCTGCTACGCGATAGCGCTGGTAGCGATCAATACGGCAACCGCTAGAGCTTATCAACTAGCGCCGGCAGCGGTAGTAGGAACGTTCGACTATGCCTATCTGATCTTTGCCTGTTTTTGGGGCTACTGGTTCTTTAATGAGGTCCCTAGTGTGAGTACCTGGTTAGGTATGCTCTTGATACTGCTCGCCGGGTTGATGGTCTCGCGAAACTCTTCGCTCTAAAAGGCTCCAGGCCTTCCTGTCCACTTGCCCCCGATTGCAGCCCGTTGCCACCGGCTACAATCGGCCAGAAACGGCCGCTCAAGACGGCGCCTATGCGGCGCTATCGAGATGCTCGCCGGACGCTATCCCGTGGCGTTGATGGCCCGACTGCTGCGGGCATCTCAAGGTGGTTTCTATGCTCCGCAGCTCCTACTTGCTTCAGCGAGGAAAATGGCGAGCAAGAAGTTCCGAACGATCCACCATGAAGTGATAGATAGATTCACAAAGCCTCAGCGAGACACACACCGCGAAACGACTCGCTTTGCTGCAAGGCCGCGCTGCGGCGATCGCCAAGATCGACCAGCGCATCAAGCACCTGCAGCAGCTTACGGGCCAGATGGGGAGGCAGAGGGTGCAGGCGATCAGCATAGGACTGAACCAGAGCCGCGATCGCGGCCGGTATCGAGTTGCCCTTCCAGCCCGCGGGCAGGCGTCCCTCAACGATCTGACACAGAACTTGGTCAGCAAACGCGTCGACCGGGTAAGCAGCACCGGAACGCTCGCATAGCGTAATGAACTGGTGCATTACGTAGGGGTTCCAGCCAGCGGCACGCACCATGCGTTCGATCAATGGCATGACACGGGGAACGTCGTCCCAATTGCCGTTGGCAAAGCGAGCAGCCCCAGAGGCGTGTTCCACAATCACAAAAAGTAGTGACTTGATCAGATTCGGCAGGTTGAATCCACCGATGCGCCCATCGTTATACGGCGAGCGGCGTAGGTCATCGCTCTCTAGCGTTCGCTCGAGCACGACCTGCAGCAAATGTAACGTGTCATCCCGAATCTCCAGCACATCAAGAACCTCACTGCAAACCAGCGACACAGTGAGCGGGGCGAGTAACCGCATTGCAATCTCATCGGGCTGAGCAAGGATCGGCCGTAGCAGCCTGCGCAAGGTCTCGTCGCCAGGAAGATGGGGTACAACTCTTGCCAACGTCCGTCCCAACTGATCCTTCCACTCATAGAGGTTTCCGTCGCCCCGCTCGCGTGCCCTGCGTCGCTCGGCTCGCCATACCGGGTTGATCGTGTCTAGCGTCCAGCTGACGAATGCCTCAAGGGCGTCTACATAATGCGCTCGATACGAGCTCGCCATGACAGCTCCCACCGGAACGTTCTTTAGGACATTTAAGGCGTATTGGCCGTCCCAGAGATCATCGGTGCTTACCCAACCGTCTTCTCCGTCCTCATCAAAAACGGACGAGCTGTCTGCATCCGAGGCGATCTGCTGCCAAGAAGGCAATGGGCGTACCCAAACAGGCAATGGCCCTTGCCCCCTGTACTCATCGAGCGCAGC
>NZ_JBXGSE010000031.1:0-2781 GCF_056790235.1 Pseudomonas sp. VMV1 | reverse complement strand
GTCCCGTGCGCATCCACAGAAAACGACTAGCCCCCATGACTTATCTGAATCAATCAATACTTCCCTGGCAGCCATACCGCAAACTTGGTACTTGAACGCCGAGCAAGTGCAACCATTACCAGAAGCCCATTAACCCTGTAACGAGTGAGGCACCGATAATAATAGTTGCAAAGACAAGAACCACTATTGTGATAACGCTACTGCTATTTAATTTTTTACTGCGCTCGAAAGGCATTGGATTGTATAAACCTTTCCATCGACCGAGCTGATCCAAAGCCCAAATATATAAAAAAGCGCTCAATCCAGAGCGCTCAATGGTGAAATACAGCTGGTCTATTTACGATAGCTCAATGGATCTGTCAGTAACGGAACTGTGCCACCAAACCTTGAAAAGAAATGGCGAGACGCGAAAGCTCTTGGCTGGATGCTGCTGTCTGCTGCGCGCCAGTCGCTGTCTGGGTGGCCAGATCCTGGATGTTTACTAGATTGCGATCCACTTCTCTTGCGACCTGAGCTTGCTCCTCAGCTGCGCTCGCGATGACCAGATTGCGTTCTTCGATTTCGGCGACGCCGGTGGCGATTCGATCCAGGGCCTCACCCGCTTGGTTAGCTCGCTGTTGAGTATCATCTGCCAAGGCTTTGCTTTTATGCATCGCACTGACCGCCTCCTCTGCGCTGGAGCGGACAGTGCTCATCATGCGCTCAATCTCACCGGTTGATCCTTGCGTCCGATGTGCAAGCGCCCTGACTTCATCGGCTACAACAGCGAAACCTCGTCCTTGCTCGCCGGCCCGCGCGGCCTCGATAGCTGCATTGAGCGCCAGCAGGTTCGTTTGTTCTGCAATACCGCGAATGACGTCCAATACCTGGCCGATCTCACGGATCTGAGTTTCTAGCGTTTGCACCTTTTGAGTCGAGTCATTGATCTCGCCGGCCATTTCGGTCATGGAGTGCGCCGCTTGCTGTACCTGGTGACGCCCATTCTGAGTTTCACGGCTCGTCTGCTGCGAGGCGCCAGAGGTGGTAGCGGCATTGCGCGCCACCTCTTCAACGGCTGCGGTCATCTCGTTGACGGCAGTAGCGGCCTGCTGCACTTCGCTATGCTGACGAAGCTGACCATTTGCCGTCTCTTCGGTAACCGCATGAAGTTCCTCAGCTGCCGCGGCCAATTGTGTCGCCGCGCTGTCCATTTGCTGGACAGTACTCTTCAGGCTGCTTTGCATGGAGCCTAGGGCCTGAAGCAGTTGGCCAGCCTCATCGGAACGGCTACTGAGGACGGGGTGAGTCAGGTCGCCCTTAGCGACGCGTTCGGCGCTGGCAACAGCCTCGCGGATCGGAGCGACGATGAGACGTGTAATGACAATGCCCAGTGCTACCGCACAGAGTATGGCAAGCCCCAAGCCGCCACCCAGGAGCCAAAATGCCCCTTGATAGGTACTGATCGCAGCGGCTCCTGCTTCGCGGCCTTGGCGTTGGTTGGATTCAACCATGATTTTGAATGACGCCATGGTCTTGCGATAGCTGGGCTGGGCCTGTTCGTCGATCACGCGAGACGCCCCAGCAACATCATTCGCTCTAAGCAGGCCTATGGCTGCGTCCACGCCCGCCAAATAACTTTTCCAATCCTGCTCGAACGCATCACCTGCCGCTTTTTCATCGCCCTCCAGTGGCGTTGCGCGATACGCGGAGAACGGCTTTTCCACCTCGCCCTGGTTGGCACGCAGTGACGTCGCTACGCGATCGCGTTCACTTTGAGGGGCGCCTCCGTAGGTCATCGACATCAGGCGGAAGAGGTCCCGGTTGTGAGCGATGACGTTGCTCTTGGCGTCGTTGAGCTGTGTGATTGACCTAAGATTATTGTTGAGCACCGAGTCCAGTAGGGAATTGAGTGTCACGATCCCCTTCATGCCCACGGCACCAATTCCAAGGGTAATCAGGGTGCAGAGGCCGAAAGCGATGGCGAGTTTTTTCGCTAGCGCGAGGTTGTTGAACCAGACCATGGGATGTCCTGCTTAAGTGGCTACGATATGGGTTTGAACCCTAGTGCCGCTGTAACGGCATGATTAAGCAGGACTTGATGACCGCTCGGCGGCATCAGCGATCCGGACCAGCTTGAAGGTGGCCTGAGTTCGGGTAAGCGTCAGGATGGCACCCAGCAGTTGGCCGATCACGATCTCGGTACCGGTTAGATAGAGCGTTTGCTCCCTAATCTCACCCCATGCCCTCACCTGATCCAACGTGCCATGCCGGGCTATGAACAGACTTCCAGCGATGATTCGACTCGTCAGCCCAAGGTCACCCGCCAAGGGGACCAAGTCATAAGCTGCCTCAGGGTCGAAAGAGAAGGGAAGATTCATGTGAGGGCGGGAGTCGACATCTGGAAAGCATCCAAGACAGGTCAGCGAAAGGCGTCAGCGATCGCCTTTTCGAGCGCGTCAAGCAACCACGGCTTTTGCAAATACACCACCTGTGCCGGTAGGTCTCGCCCAATTTCGTAGCCGTATCCCGTGGTCAGGACGGTTGGCAGATCGGGCCATCGACCGAGCAGTAGTTGGACCAAATCGGTTCCTTTGAGCTGCCCCGGCAAGAGTTGATCGGTGATGAGCAGGTCGGGCTTGCCCTCTTTAAGAATAGCCACCAACGCATCATCCGCATTATCGAAATAGGTGGCCTTTGCTCCGCGATCTGCAAAGAAGTCTTCAAGAATACTGCTAAGGGTATCGTTGTCTTCAACCACAACGATCCGGAAGCTCGACAGGTTAAGCATATGACCGCCAGCAC
>NZ_JBXGSE010000030.1:0-2794 GCF_056790235.1 Pseudomonas sp. VMV1 | reverse complement strand
GCGTTGCGCAGGGCGGCCCTGGCCGATTCCACCTGGGCTTCGTTCTGCCGCTGCATGGACAGCGCATCGTCGGCTTCCTGCTTGCTGATCGCCTGCTCCTTGACCAGGGCGCCATAGCGCTGGGCCTTGAGCCGGTTGGAGGCCATGGTCGCCTGGGCCTGGGCCAGGGAGGCCTTGGCGGAGTTGACGTTGGCCTCGTAGGTGCGCGGATCGATCTGATACAACTGCTGGCCGGCCTTGATGTCGGCCCCTTCGGTGAAACTGCGCTTGAGCAGGATGCCGCTCACCTGCGGCCGCACCTCGGCGATGCGGAAGGCGGAGGTACGCCCGGGCAATTCGTCGGTCAGGGTGACGGTGCGAGGCTGCATCGTCACTACCCCGACCTCCGCGGGCTTCTGCTGCTGTTGCTGTTGCTGCTGCTGGTCCTTGTTGTCCTGCTTGCCGCAGGCACCCAGGGCCAGGGCCACGGCCAGCAGGGCGGGAGCGAAAAAGGCATGCGCCGGTTTGATCTGCATATCAAAAGTCCATAGACGCCAAAGGGTAGCCACTGCCCCTCAACCAAGGAGCATAGGCGCCAAAACCACTAGCTATAAGTACACCAATGTCACCTAAAAATATACATACATTCAAAAATGTTTGTAAACTGGGAGGCAACCAAAATATCGTTTGAGGCAGACCTGAGGAAGATTGCCATCGAAGCCAAGAATAGCTATAGCTTCATCGATATCAATAGATTAAATCTATCGTTGCGTGGGCAGTTATCCCATTGGTAGCGTTGCCGAAACTCAGCAACAAGCTTGAATAGGCGGACGAATCAAAATGAGAAAAACGAAGGATGATGCGGAAAGGACATGCCAATCCATAATGAAATGCGCGCTTAACTTGTTCGTAGGTAAAGGCGTGGCAACGACAAATATGGAAATGATTGCTAAGTGTGCAAATATAAGCAGGGGCGCTATCTACTGGCATTTTAAGAATAAAGAACAGATCATTGAATCTTTAGTCTCGGTTACACCTGGCCCAATTGTTTATTTGCATAATAGATTGAGCGGCTACAGCCAGAGCCTGGGCAGTGATTTTGTTTTCGAGATATTGAAAGAAGTACTGATGGTGTATTCGAGGTCGGGTGGTAATGAAAATAAAGTGGCGCGACTCATATACTACAAGAATGATTCTTCACATACTTTCTTGAAGATGTTTTCGATGGAGAATTTGTTATCACTCAAGTGTCTTGATCTGTTGAAAAAATTTTACAGTAAAGATGCGGGTGGAAATGACGTCACTGGCGCAAGTGTCACCTGTGCGTTTTTTCTTTGGAAGGCAGTATTGCATGAGAATCTAATGGGAAGCGAAAATCTTATTTCTATAGATTTATTCGAGGAGAGTTATTTTAGAATGGTGAAGGCTTGAGCGAATAAGCTGATTAATAGTTATTTGTAATGTGTTTTAGGAGCTTGCTTCACTTCTTTAAGTTGTAGATTTGGTATATACTAAATGAGTTAATGGGTGGGTGATTTTTATGCTCTAATGGTGTGATTTCCTGCGTTTTTGAGTGAATTTTCAATGTATTAATTTTATAGACTTGCTAATGGGTGATGATGTAGTAGTCACTTGGCGTAATTTTGATCAATTTTTCTTTATTGCTCGATGTGGGATGAGTTATGCGTCGCACCAAAGAAGAACCTGATCAGAGTAGCGGGGCATTTTGGACTCCGCGGAATCGCTTTTCCTTTCTAATGGAGTATCGCGTACCATACTGGAGATGACAGCTAGGGATGGCAGTATCACACCTGGAGCTTTGTAGTGGCATTTCCGTAAAAAGGCACATCTGGTCCGCGAAATGCTCAATCATATTCGTATACCAATCGAGGAGATAATGCATGATATAAGTGTCGAATATGAAATCGATTGCTTATTCAAACTTTACAATATTTGTGTTGAGTACATGGAGAGATTTGTTCGGACGGGCCCAGAGCGTAGCATTATGACTATATTTTTGTATCGCTGTGAGTTCGCTCTAGAAATGCGCGATGTCGCAGAGCGTCAAGACTCTCTAGTTCGAGAGTTTGTGGGGTCTGTCGAAAAGCTCTTTGCCCGTAATCCTGAGCGAATGCAGACTGGCGTGACTCCGAGGTTGGCAACCCTGCAGTTGCATAGTCTATTTGGTGGTATTGTCCCTCTTTTGGGACTTCGGCTTCCATCGTCTTCTTGCCCAGCATCCGCTGCAATTCGCGGATCTGCTTTAGCGCATCGGTCAGTCGCGACGCCGGTACCACTACTTCGCCAGCACTGACGGCCGAAAGGCTTCCGTCCTGGTACAGCTTGCGCCACAGGAGCGGCTTGTTGGCGTTTATGCCGTTGCGTCGGGCCACCACGGAAACGCTTTGCCCAGGCTCAAGGCTCCCGCGCACAATTGCCAGTTTCTGGTCGGTGCTCCAGCGGCGACGGCGCTCCTGGCCGAGCAGCTCGCCACACTTGTCGTTGCTCATCTCAGCCCACATCTTGCGATCCGCCAGCGTCGCGGCCCAGCCCTTGTCAGCTACGTCGTTGACGAAGTCGCAAACGGTGCGCTTGTGGAAGTTGTAGTAGTCGGACTGTTTTTCAGCGTGCGCATCAGCGAAGCCGGATCTTCATCCGTCCAGTCCGTCAGCATCACCACATGCTCACGATCGTATTTGAAAGGCTCGGGCTCCTTCGCCTCGATGACTAGGGTTTGTCTGAAAAGTCGACGCGCCAACAGCGATCAATGCAGGCCAGAGTGACCATCGCCTTGAAGCTGCTGGCCAGCTTGTCT
>NZ_JBXGSE010000003.1:0-925724 GCF_056790235.1 Pseudomonas sp. VMV1 | reverse complement strand
CTTTTCTTTAGCCATCGACACTCTCTCCCTTCACGAATTGAGCAAAGCAATGCCGCCATTAAAACAAAGGCAGATATTTTCATATCTGCCTTTTAAGATGGAGCTCATGAGCGGATTTGAACCGCTGACCTCACCCTTACCAAGGGTGTGCTCTACCAACTGAGCTACATGAGCGAAACATTTGCCAGTCAAACTGGAGCGGGTAGCGGGAATCGAACCCGCATCATCAGCTTGGAAGGCTGAGGTTCTACCACTGAACTATACCCGCAGAGCCTAAGCGCTCTAGCAATCTGGTGGAGGGGGAAGGATTCGAACCTTCGAAGTCTGCGACGTCAGATTTACAGTCTGATCCCTTTGGCCACTCGGGAACCCCTCCAAAGTGAGGCGGCATTTTCTTCATCTGCCCTCCTCTTGTCAAGGATCTTTTTAAAATCTCCTTAACAATCAACGCTTTCGCTTCGCTAGTTAGCGTTATCAGCGAAAGCGGGCGCAGTTTATGCAACCTCAGCGAACTACGCAACCCCAAACCGCAAAAAAAGCTTAAAAAACAAAGGCCGCCCTAGCGGCGGCCTCTGTCTGCAGACGATAGCCCCGAATTACAGCTGGGGGCCGGCCGCCACGATGGCCTCGGAGACGCCAGAGAACTTCTTGAAGTTCTCGACGAACTTGCCGGCCAGCTCGCGCGCCGCAGCATCATAGGCCTCGCCTTCCTGCCAGGTATCGCGCGGGTTGAGCAGGACGGTATCCACGCCAGGTACGGCAACCGGGACGTCGAGATTGATGACCGGCACGTGGCGGGTTTCGGTACCGATCAGGGCGCCACTCTGGATGGCGGCGATCACCGCACGGGTGGTGGGGATGTTGAAACGCTTGCCCACGCCGTAGCCGCCACCGGTCCAGCCGGTATTGACCAGATAGACCTTGGAGCCGAAGCCCTGGATACGCTTGATCAGCAGATCGGCGTACTCGGCTGCCGGACGCGGGAAGAAGGGCGCGCCGAAGCAGGTGGAGAAGGTCGACTTGATGCCCGGGCCGGAGCCCATCTCGGTCGAGCCGACCAGGGCGGTATAGCCGGACAGGAAGTGGTAGGCCGCCTGCTCATTATTAAGGATGGAAACCGGGGGCAGCACACCGGTGAGGTCGCAGGTCAGGAAGATGACCGCATTGGGTTCGCCGCCCAGGTTGTGCTCGGCACGCTTGTCGATCAGCTCGCGCGGATAGGCTGCACGACTGTTCTGGGTCAGGCTGTCATCGGCATAGTTGGGCTGACGGGTCTGCGGATCCAGGACCACGTTTTCCAGCACGGCGCCGAACTGGATGGCTTTCCAGATGACCGGCTCGTTCTTTTCGGACAGGTCGATGCACTTGGCGTAGCAGCCACCTTCCATGTTGAAGACGGTGCCTACGCCCCAGCCATGCTCGTCGTCACCGATGAGGTAGCGGCTCTGGTCGGCGGACAGGGTGGTCTTACCGGTACCGGACAGGCCGAAGAACAGGGTGACATCACCCTCCTCGCCCACGTTGGCCGCGCAGTGCATCGGCAGCACGTCCTTCTCCGGGAGCAGGAAGTTCTGCACGGAGAACATGGCTTTCTTCATCTCGCCCGCATAGCGCATGCCGGCGATCAGCACCTTGCGTGCCGCGAAATTGATGATGACGGTCCCGTCGGAGTTGGTGCCGTCACGCTCGGGCTCGCAAACGAACTCGGGCGCGTTGATGATCTCCCAGGCCGGCTTGGACTGGGGATTGTATTCGGCCGGATTGATGAACAGGCAACGGCCGAACAGGTTGTGCCAGGCCGTCTCGGTACGCATGACGACGGGCAGGTAGTGCTCGACATCAGCACCTACATGAACGTGGGAGACGAATTGATCACGCTCGTCCAGGTAGGCGCTGACGCGCTCCCACAGCGGCGCGAACTTCTCCTCCGGGAAAGGCCGGTTGATCGGCCCCCAGTGAATGGCAGCGCGCGTGGAGGCTTCCTCGACAATAAAGCGATCAACCGGCGAACGCCCCGTGCGATGCCCCGTCTTGACGACCAGCGAGCCATTGGCGGCCAGCTCTCCTTCGCCACGTCGCAGGGACTCTTCCACTAACTGCGCGACGCTGATATCGGTATACACGTTGGCTTTCGTCATTTCGTTCCCCATGGCCCTGGGCCTTTCCTTATGCTTGTAGCTCTTACACAGCAGAACTACACGTTGCGGGATTATGCCAGAAAGCCTTCGGGCATTTGCAACGGCTAGTGGCGGGTATTTCCCGGGGTTTGCGTGCCACCGCCCGCAAAAATCTGTGCGATATCGGCGGCGTCGAACACCTGTTGCTCATTGCAAAACTGACAATCGACCTGAATTTCTCCCTGCTGTTCGTCGAGCAGCGTCTCGACTTCCGAACGGCCCATGCTGACCAGCGCATTGGCTGCCCGATCACGGGAACAGCTGCAGTTGAACGCCACCCCTTGCTCGTCGAACAGGCGCACCGTTTCCTCGTGGAACAGGCGATGCAGGATCACCTCGTTGTCGAGGCCCAGCAGTTCTTCGGCAGTGAGGGTATCGGCCAGGGTGACCACGTGTTCCCAGCTGTCCTGACGCGCCTGGGCATCCTTGATTCGCGCCGGCGGCAGTTGCTGGAGCAGCAGGCCACGGGCACGTCGCCCATCGGCGTTGAGCCAGAAGCGGGTGGGCAGCTGTTCGGACGTGGCGAAATAGCCGGACAGGCACTCGGCCAGATTCGCCCCCTCCAGCGGCACGATGCCCTGATAGCGCTGACCATGGCGGGGATCGATGGTGAGGGCCAGGATGCCGTCGGGCATGAGTTCGCCAAGAGAGGCGGACCCCGTAAGCGCCGCCTCGTCGTAGCGAGCGATGCCGCGTACCTCGCGCTCGCTGGAGCATTCGACCATGAGCAGCGGAACGGGTCCGCTGGAGCGCGCCTGGAGCACGAGCAGACCCTCGAACTTCAGGGTCCCGCACAGCAGCGCGGCGGCGGCCAGCATCTCGCCGAGCAACTGCGCCACGGGCTCCGGATAGGGATGCTTGGCCAGCACCTCGGCATAACTGCGATCCAGGGTGGCCAGCTCGCCACGGACATCGGTTTCGTCGAACAGGAAGCGCTGGGTGAAATCGTGGGAAGTCATGAACTACCTATATAAGGAGGAAGGTCGCGAACCTTGGCGTTCGCGACCCAGTCCAGGCCCGTCGGGCAGACCTGGCCATTGAGAGGATCCAGCGAGTGGCGACGACTCAGTCGTCGAACGGATGGACGTACTCGCGGAACTGGTGGATCTGCCGGCGCTGCTTCTTGGTGGGACGGCCATCGGTCTGCAGGCCAAGATTGCCCGCCTTGCGCGCCGCCGCCGCCTGCTCGCGCGCCTTGATGCTTTCTGGCGTCTCGGTATAGAGCTGCTGGGCCTCGGGCGCTCCCCGGCGGTTCTGCGACAGGGCGACGATCACCACGGTCTTTTCGTCATAGCCCTGACGGATGGTGAGGACGTCGCCGATGCGCGGCTCCTTGCTGGGCTTGCAGCGCTCGCCGCGGCACTGGATCTTGCCGCCTTCGAGAGCAGCCTTGGCCAGCGCGCGGGTCTTGAAAAAACGTGCGGCCCATAGCCATTTGTCGAGGCGCATCCGTTCTTCAGTGTGATCTACTGCATACATCGAATAAAAGGTCCCCTGTTGGGTCTTAGACTCTTCTCAAGAACTCTAAACCATCGGACCGACGCTGCAAGCGTGCCTCTGGAGAGCCATGACCACATTCTTTCCTTCCGACCTGACCGGCCAGACCCGTTGCGCGGGTTGCCAGCAGTCGGAACCCCTGGGCTTCGACTTCGACTTTGCCTATCAGCCCATCGTGGATCTGGGCAAAGGCGCGGTCTTTGCCCGCGAAGCGCTGGTGCGCGGCCCTGCCGGCGAAGGCGCCCTGTCGGTGCTCAACCAGGTCACCGACAGCAACCGCTATCGCTTCGACCAGCTCTGCCGCACCAAGGCCATCGCCACCGCGGCCGCCCTGGGCCTGCAGGAGAGCTTGTCGATCAACTTTCTGCCCAATGCCGTCTATCGCCCGGAGCTGTGCATTCGCAGCACCTTGGCCGCCGCCCGGGAGCATGGCTTTCCGCTGGAACGCCTGATCTTCGAAACGGTGGAAACCGAGCACGTGGCCAGCAATCATCTGACGCATATCCTGCGTGAGTATCAGCAGTTCGGCTTCAAGACCGCCATCGACGACTTCGGGGCCGGCCATTCCGGCCTGACCCTACTGGCCGAATTTCAACCGGACCTGGTCAAGCTCGACATGGCGCTCATCCGTGACATCGACCGGGATCAGGTCCGCCGCACCATCGTGCGCAACGTGATCGTCATGTGTCGCGAACTGGGCACCCAGGTGGTGGCCGAAGGTGTGGAAACGACTGCGGAACGGGACTGCCTCCGGGACCTCGGCATCGACCTGATGCAGGGCTACCTGTTCGCCAAGCCCGCCTTCAAACAGCTCGTCGATCCGCAACATTTAGGCGGAGGCCACTGATTTCAAGGAGCAGCGATGAGCAATTCCGCCGAACCGGTCATTATCGGCCTGAGTGAGTGGGTGGCCCTCCCCGAATTGGGGGTGGTGGGCCTGAGAGCCAAGATAGATACCGGTGCCAGCACCTCGGCGCTGCACGCGACGGAAGTCCAGCCGTTCATGCGCGGCAAGGAGCGCTGGGTGAGATTCACCGTGCACCTGGGGACGCTGGTCCAATCTCGGCATCGGCACTGCGAGGCGCCCCTGGTGGCGAAAAAGACCATCCGCAGCTCCAACGGCATCGCCCAGACGCGTTATGTCATCCGTACCCTGCTGGCCTTGGGCGAATGCCAATGGCCGGTGGAATTTACCCTGGCCTGTCGCAAGAGCATGCGCTACCGCATGCTGCTCGGCTCCAAGGCGTTGATCGATGGTGGCCTGCTGGTGAATCCGGCCGTCTCCTATGCACAAGACAAACCCCAGCTGTCCCTCACTCCGGCTTCCGGTGCCCCATGAAAATCGCCGTTCTCTCGCGTAATCCCAATCTGTATTCCACCCGACGCCTGGTCGAGGCCGGGGTCAGCCGAGGCCATGAAGTGGTCGTGGTGGACACCCTGCGCGCGTACATGAACATCGCCAGCCACAAGCCGCAGATCCACTACCGTGGCAAACCCCTGGAGGGCTTCGATGCGGTCATCCCGCGCATCGGTGCCTCGGTGACCTTCTATGGCTGCGCGGTGTTGCGCCAGTTCGAGATGCAAGGGGTCTTTCCGCTCAACGAGAGCGTGGCCATCAGCCGTTCGCGCGACAAGCTGCGCTCCCTGCAGCTGCTCTCGCGCAAGGGCATCGGCCTGCCGGTGACCGGCTTCGCCCATTCGCCGGATGACGTGCCCGACCTGATCCGGATGGTCAACGGCGCTCCGCTGGTGATCAAGGTCCTGGAAGGTACCCAGGGTATCGGCGTGGTGCTCTGCGAGACCGAGAAGGCGGCCGAATCGGTGATCGAGGCCTTCATGGGCCTCAAGCAGAACATCATGGTGCAGGAGTACATCCGCGAGGCAGGCGGTGCGGATATCCGCTGTTTCGTGGTCGGCGACAAGGTGATCGCCGCCATGAAGCGCCAGGCGGCGCCCGGGGAGTTCCGCTCGAACCTGCACCGTGGCGGGACCGCCAGCCTGATCAAGATCACCCCTGAGGAACGCATGACCGCCCTGCGCGCCGCCAGGGCCATGGGCCTGAGCGTCGCCGGCGTGGACATCCTCAGATCCAATCACGGGCCGCTGGTGATGGAGGTCAACTCTTCGCCCGGCCTGGAAGGCATCGAGCAGACCACCGGCAAGGACGTGGCCGGGATCATCATCGAGTACCTGGAAAAGAACGCCGAGCCGGGCCTGACGCGAACCAAGGGCAAGGGCTGAGGCGCCAGCTCCCGAGTGTTGGGCTTCGCTGCGCTCAGCCCAACCTACGCACTATCGCGGCCGTGGCGGTCCGCCGATGCGGCCGCTCCTACAGGTTGCCGAAGCGCAATTCTGTGTCAGCTGGCGCTACGCGGCAGCAGCAGGCCCAGGGGCAACAGCACCCGGGCCTCCACCCCTCCTCCCTTGCGATTGCGCAGTTCGGCACTGCCGCCGTGCTGGGCGGCGATGCGCTTGACGATGGCCAAGCCCAGCCCGGAACCGCTGACGGTGCGGGCGCGATTGCCGCGAGTGAAGGGATTGAAGATGTCCTGCAGGTCCTTGGGATCGATGCCGGGGCCGCGATCCATCACGCTCAGGGCGACATAGGGCGCGGTGGCTGAGCCCGCCACCTGTCCGACCACCTCGATGCCTCCACCGCCGCCGTGGCGCAGGGCGTTTTCCACCAGGTTGGTCAGCAGCCGCTTGAAGGAAATGCGCCGCACCGGCAAGGGCGGCAGCACGTCCAGCATCAGCCGTACCCGCTCCTCTTCCTGGTTGTAGGGCGCCACCACCTGACGGGCCAGCTCGTTGATATTGGTGAGCTCCTGCGGCTCGTCACGGCCATCACGGACGAAGGCGAGGAACTGGTCGAGGATGGCGTTCATGTCCTCGATGTCGCGAATCATGTCCTCGGCCTCTTCGCGCTCGGCCGGTGGCATCAGCTCTACCGCCAGGCGCAGCCGGGTCAGCGGCGTGCGCAGGTCGTGGGACACCCCGGCCAGCATCAGCTCGCGCTCGCGTCCGGCCTGTTCGACGTCCTCGGCCATCTGGTTGAAGGCATGGTAGACGTCCTGGATCTCGCTGGGCGCATCGGTTTCCGGCAGGCGTACGCTGCGGCCCTTGCCCAGCTCGCGCGCCGCATGCACCAGACGCCGCAGCGGCTGGTTGAGCTGTCGGACGAAGACCCAGGCGGCGCCGGTGGACAGCAGGCCGATGGCGAAAAACCAGCCAAGCACGCTCCAGATGTGCTGCCCGCGCAGGGGATGGGCCATGAGCGGGATCTTGATCCAGTCCGGTCCCAGGGACGGCGCCAGCACCCACATTGCCGGACCATGCTGGACCCGCACCCGCACCTCGGTCTCCTCGCCCAGCTCCTGCTTCATCTGGCGCTCGAAGATCTCGCTGTAGGGCCAGTGGTATTCCCCCGCAGGCACGGTCTCGGGTGATTCGTAGCGCAGGCCGGCGGCCTGGGCGATGCGTGGCCGTTCGGCTTCCGGAGTGGCCCAGTAGGCCCTGAGCGTCAGGGCCGCGCCATGGCTGTACTGACGATCGACCAGGACGTCCTCGTTGAGCAGCAGATAGACCAGGGTCAGCGCCTTGGAGAAGAGCACCGCGAGCAGAACCATCCACAGCGAGCGGGCGAAGAAACTTTGGGGAAACCAGCTGGGCGCCTTCATTGGCCAGACTTTCCACGCAAAACGGCGCGAAAGCCATCACAACCTCTGGGATTGCAAGGTCCAGATAGGCAACCTGGCGTGGACACATTCGGATACATTTGCTCGTCCATTTCTTCCCTTCAACCTGGAGTTCTCTCGTGTCCGACATCTGCCAGACCGGCCTGGACATCGGCTTCGCCTCGCTCAGCTACGCGCAGATCGCCTTTCTTGGCGTCGTGCAGGGTATCACCGAGCTGCTTCCCATTTCGTCCACGGCGCACATGCGGGTAGTCCCCGCCCTGCTCGGCTGGCGCGATCCCGGCTCGGCCTTTTCCGCTGCCATGCAGATGGCGGCGCTGGCGGCGGTGATCAGCTATTTCTGGCGCGATGTCAGTGGTGTGACCCGGGGCAGCCTCGCCGCGGTGCGGCAACGCAACTTCGACAGTCCGGACTTCCTGCTGGCGGTGATGATCGTGCTGGCGACCATTCCCATCTGCATCGCCGGCCTGCTGCTCGCGCCCCTGCTCAACGCCTGCGGCTCGCCGCTGCGGGGCCTCAGCGTCATCGGCTACGCCTGCCTGGCCATGGCCGCCCTGCTGGCCCTGGCGGAGCGCATCTGCCGGCACAACAGAGACATCTCGCAGATGCGTCTGCGCGATGCCCTGATCGTGGGGATCGCCCAGGTCGGCGCGTTGATTCCGGGCGTGTCCCGCTCCGGCTCGACCCTGACCGCCGCCATGTTCCTCAATCTGCGCCGCGAGGAAGCCGCGCGCTTTTCCTTCCTGCTGGGCCTGCCGGCCATCGCCCTGGCCGGACTCAAGGAACTGGTGGTGCTCTGGCACGCGCACATCCCGGTCGAAGCCTGGTCGCTGCTGCTGGTGGGCTTGCTGGTGGCGAGCCTGTCGGCCTTCGCGGCGATCTGGGGCCTGATGCGCTTTCTGGAACGCTTCTCGACCTGGCCCTTCATCATCTATCGCGCGCTACTGGGGATCTTTCTGCTGGTGGGCGTGCATCAAGGCCTGTTCGCCTGAGCCACCCCCTAGCCGGGGCGCGATGCCCCCGCTACCTGCCTTACTTGCCGGCGCCATCCGGCACGAAGACGTAACCCACGCCCCAGACGGTCTGGATATAGCGCGGCTTGGACGGATCGGGCTCGATCATCCGGCGCAGGCGCGAGATCTGGACGTCGATGGAGCGCTCCAGGGCGTCCCATTCGCGACCACGGGCCAGGTTCATCAGCTTGTCGCGGGTCAGCGGTTCACGGGCGTGATCGACCAGCGCCTTGAGCACGGCGAATTCGCCGGTGGTGAGCATGTGGGTCTCTTCGCCACGCTTGAGCTCGCGGGTAGCCAGGTGCAGGGCGTAGTCACCAAAGGTCACGATCTCGTCGGTACCAGCGGGCGCGCCGGGTACCACCGGGGCCTGGCGACGCAGCACGGCCTTGATCCGGGCCACCAGCTCCAGCGGGTTGAAGGGCTTGGCCAGGTAGTCGTCGGCGCCCTGGTCCAGACCCTGGATCCGGCTGCCTTCGTCGCCCTTGGCGGTCAGCATGATGATGGGGATGCGGTTGCCGCTCTCACGCAGCCGGCCGCAGGCGGACAAGCCGTCTTCACCGGGCATCATCAGGTCGAGAACGACCAGGTTGAAGACTTCCCGCGCCAACAGGCGGTCCATCTGTTCGGCGCTTTCGACGGTGCGCACGCGGTAACCCTGTTCGGCTAGAAAACGCTCCAAGAGGCGGCGCAGCCGGGCGTCGTCATCGACGACCAGGATCTTTTCACCTTCTGGGGCAGCAGGGGTGCTCATAATATCTCCTTGTGATCTAGCACTGGATTATGCCGTAGGCCATCCGACCGCGGCGTTGGGCCATTGTTAGCAGATTTTGCCTGGTCTTGGGCGGTGACGCTGGCGCAGGGCGTGGCAGCCAGGCGGGCTCGGGTATACTGCGGCCCGCTTTTTCTTGTGCCAGCCAGGTAGCCCGATGGATATCAATAGCCGCATCGCCGAGGAGCTCGGCGCCCGCCCGCAACAGGTCGCCGCCGCCGTGGCCCTGCTCGACGAAGGGTCCACCGTGCCCTTCATCGCCCGTTATCGCAAGGAAGTCACCGGCAGCCTGGATGACACCCAGTTGCGTCATCTGGAAGAACGTCTGCGCTATCTGCGCGAGCTGGAGGAGCGCCGCCGCGCGGTGCTGGCCTCCATCGAGGAGCAGGGCAAGCTGACCCCCGAGCTGGCCCGCGAGATCAATCTGGCCGATACCAAGACGCGGCTGGAGGACCTCTATCTGCCCTACAAGCAGAAGCGTCGCACCAAGGGCCAGATCGCCCTGGAAGCCGGCCTCGGCCCGCTGGCGGAGGCCCTGCTGCAGGACCCGACGCTGACCCCGGAGACCGAAGCGGCCGCTTACGTGGATGTGGACAAGGGCGTTGCAGACGTCAAGGCCGCGCTGGAAGGCGCCAAGTACATTCTCATGGAGCGCTTCGCCGAGGACGCCGACCTGCTGGCGCGACTGCGCGGCGTCCTGCAGCAGGACGCCATTCTCAGCGCGCGCCTGGTGCCCGGCAAGGAGACCGAAGGCGCCAAGTTCAGCGACTATTTCGAGCACGACGAAGCCTTCCGGGCGGTGCCCTCGCACCGTGCCCTGGCGATCTTCCGTGGGCGCAACGAAGGCATCCTCAGCGCCGCGCTCAAGCTCGGTGAAGAAGGCCCGGGCATCGCCCATCCCTGCGAAGGGCTGATCGCCGCGCATTTCGGCCTGAAGAACGAAGGCCGCGCCGCGGACAGGTGGCTGGCCGAGGTGGTGCGCTGGACCTGGAAGGTCAAGCTCTATACCTCCCTGGAAACCGACCTGCTCGGCGAGTTGCGCGAGAAGGCCGAGGAAGAGGCCATCGCGGTCTTCGCCCGCAACCTGCACGACCTGCTGCTGGCCGCGCCGGCCGGTCCGCGCACTACCCTGGCGCTGGACCCGGGCCTGCGCACCGGGTGCAAGGTCGCGGTGGTGGATGCCACCGGCAAGCTGCTGGCCACCGACACGGTCTATCCCCATGCGCCGCGCAATCAGTGGGACCAGACCCTGGCCACCCTCGGCGTGCTCTGCACCAAGCACGGCGTGGACCTGATCGCCATCGGCAACGGCACTGCCAGCCGCGAGAGCGACAAGCTGGCGGGCGAACTGATCAGCAAGTATCCGGGCCTGGGCTTGACCAAGGTGATGGTCAGCGAAGCCGGTGCCTCGGTGTATTCCGCCTCGGAACTGGCCGCCCGGGAATTCCCGGAGCTGGACGTCTCCCTGCGCGGCGCCGTGTCCATCGCCCGGCGCCTGCAGGATCCGTTGGCCGAGCTGGTGAAGATCGAGCCCAAGTCCATCGGTGTCGGCCAGTATCAGCACGACGTCTCTCAGCTCAAGCTGGCGCGCAGCCTGGACGCCGTGGTGGAAGACTGCGTGAACGCCGTGGGCGTGGACGTGAACACTGCCTCCGCAGCTCTGCTGGCGCGGATTTCCGGCCTCAACGCCACCCTGGCGCAGAACATCGTGCAATTCCGCGACGCCAACGGCGCCTTCGCCACCCGCGAGGCGCTGAAGAAGGTGCCGCGGCTGGGCGAGAAAACCTTCGAGCAGGCCGCCGGCTTCCTGCGCGTGATGAGCGGCGCCAATCCGCTGGATGCCTCGGCGGTGCACCCGGAAACCTATCCGCTGGTGCAGCGCATCGCCGCCGATACCGGCCGCGATATCCGCTCGCTGATCGGCGACTCGGCCTTCCTCAAGCGCCTGGACCCGAAGAAATTCACCGACGAGAGCTTTGGCCTGCCGACGGTGACCGACATCCTCCAGGAACTGGACAAGCCCGGCCGCGACCCGCGTCCCGAGTTCAAGACCGCGGTGTTCCAGGACGGCGTCGAGAAGCTTTCCGATCTCAAACCGGGCATGGTGCTGGAAGGCGTCATCACCAACGTCACCAACTTCGGTGCCTTCGTCGACATCGGCGTGCACCAGGACGGCCTGGTGCACATCAGCGCCCTGTCGGAGAAATTCGTCAAGGATCCCTACGAGGTGGTCAAGGCGGGCGACATCGTCAAGGTCAAGGTGATGGAGGTGGACGTGCCGCGCAATCGCGTGGGGCTGTCCATGCGCATGGGCGACACGCCCGGCGAGAAGGTCGACGGCAAGCCCGGCGGTCAGGCCCGCGGCAATGGCGGCAAGCCCCGCGCCGACAAGGGCGCCCCGCGCCAGACCCAATCGGCCCCGGCCAACAACGCCATGGCGTCATTGTTCGCCAATGCCAAGCAACTGAGGAAATGAGCATGAGTGGTTCTCCCGTAGGCAAGGACAGCGCCTTCAGCACCCTGCTGGGCATGACGATCCACAAGGCCGAGGCCGGCGAGTCCGAGGTACGCATGAGCGTGCAGGACAAGCTCATCAACCTGCACGGCAAGCTGCATGGTGGCGCCGTCTTCTCGCTGATCGACACCGCCCTGGGCCAGGCCAGCCACAGCCTGTTCGACGGCCAGCCCGGCAGCGTGACTCTGGAATGCAAGGTCAACTACGTGCGTGGCGTGAGCGAAGGCGAACTGGTCTGCCGCGCCCGGGTGATCCATCCGGGCCGCAAGACCCACGTACTGGAAGCCCAGGTGCATCAGGGCGACAAATTGATCGCCCTGGCCCAGGCGACCTTCGCCTGTCTGTGACCGGCCAGCCTGGGCGGCAGCGAAGCGGCGCATATCGCCCTTTGCCGCTGCCTGAGCTACGCTGGGAGACAACTGAGCGGGTTGCGGTCTGAGGCTTGAACCCGGACCGCAGCAGTGACTGCTGCCCCCCGCGTCGGCCCTGGCCGGCAACCCTCATTTCAGTCGGTTTCTTCTACCCTGTCCGGGGCGAGTACCGCCATAGGAAGTCAACTTGAGCGATATCCTGTCCCGCCGCCTGGCCCTGCTCGGCGCTGATCCCACCCTTCTGGCCGAATGCCTGCACGGTATCGAACGCGAGACCTTGCGGGTGGACGCCCACGGCCAGCTGTCCCGGCGCCCTCATCCGCAGGCCCTGGGATCGGCCCTGACCCATCCGCAGATCACCACGGACTACTCCGAGGCCCTGCTGGAATTCATCACCCCCACCGGCACCCGCACGCCCGAGGTGCTGGCGGCCCTGGATCGAGTGCACCGCGCCGCGGTCGCCGAGCTCGACGGCGAGCGCCTGTGGAGCGGCTCCATGCCCTGCGCGCTGCCGGCCGAGGACGAGATCCCCATCGCCGATTACGGCAGCTCCAACATCGGTCGACTCAAGCACGTCTACCGCCGCGGCCTGGCCCTGCGCTACAGCCGCACCATGCAGTGCATCGCCGGCATCCACTACAACTTCTCGCTACCGGAACCGGCGTGGGAACTCCTGCGTCAGCACGAAGGCGATTCCAGCGACGCCCGTGACCATCAGTCGGCGCGCTACATCGCCCTGATCCGCAACTTCCGGCGCTACAGCTGGCTGCTCATGTACCTGTTCGGCGCTTCGCCAGCGCTGGACGTGGGCTTCCTGCGCGGACGGTCGCACCAGTTGCAGACCCTCGACGAGCGGACCCTCTACCTGCCCTATGCCACCAGCCTGCGCATGAGCGACCTGGGCTACCAGAGCAACGCCCAGGCCAGCCTGACGCCGGACTACAACGACCTGACCACCTACACCGAGAGCCTGAGACGCGCGGTGGGCACGCCCTACCCGCCCTATGCGGAGATCGGTACCCACCAGAACGGCGAGTGGGTGCAGCTCAACACCAACATCCTGCAGATCGAGAACGAGTACTACGCCACCATCCGCCCGAAGCGCGTCACTCGCAGCGGCGAGCGGCCGGTGCAGGCGCTGATGGCCCGTGGCGTGCAGTACATCGAGGTGCGCTGCCTGGACATCGATCCCTTCCTGCCACTGGGCATCGACACCACCGCTGCGCTGTTCCTCGACGCCTTCCTGCTCTATTGCGCCCTGGAAGGCAGCCCGCCGCTCAACGGCGAGTGCCGCGAATGCACCGACAACTTCGCCAGCGTGGTGCGTGAAGGCCGCAAGCCCGGCCTGCGCCTGCAACGCCATGGCGCTTCGGTGACCATGATCGACTGGGCGGCGGAGATGCTCGACCAGATCGAACGCTGCGCCGAGACCCTGAATGCCAGCCTGGGTGGCGATGCCCATCGCCAGGCGGTGGCAGTGCAGCGGCAGAAGCTGGCCGATGTCCGCCTCACCCCTTCGGCGCGGGTGCTGCAGGAGCTGCGTGAGCGCGGCGAAAGCTTTGCCGACTTCGGCCTGCGCCAGAGCGAGGCCCATGCGGCCTATTTCGCCAGCCACCCGCTGAGCGAAGGCGAGCAGGCCTGCTATGCCCAGATGGCACGCCAGTCGCTGGACGAGCAGGCGGAGATCGAGGCGGCACCCCAGGGGGATTTCGATACCTTCGTGGCGGCCTATCAGGCCAGCATTCTGGCGACGATCGGGGTGTGAATACGTAGCGTGGACAAGGTGGCGCGGTTGCCACGCGACCTATCCCGGGGTGCAGGGCGGGGATGTAGGTTGGGTTGAGCGAGAGCGAAGCCCAACACCTGGGTTTGGCTTGGGGTTGCCCTGGCTGATTAGCGTGTTTTGCTGATAGCTCTTATTTCGCCCACCCGGGCGACTCACTTTTTTCAGTCGCGGCTGCGTGCTCCTGACTACGCGTCCCGGACTACGCGTCCCGGACAAAAGTTAAGCAAAAACGCTTGCCCCGGACATCCGCCCCAACGCTTCGCTCCGGGTGACTCGCGTTGCTCGCCCTTCGGGCCAGCCTGCGGCTGTTACTTCGCTGCGCTACGTTGCGCTCACGCCAGCGCCGTTCCGGGGTCGGCCTACACGACACTGGCGTTCGCCCTTCTGAACGGGGCGATTCGCCAACCTGGAAATTCTGGTTGTAAAGCCGTGAATAGCCCGTAGCCCGTAGCCCGTAGCCCGTAGCCCGTAGCCCGTAGCGTGGACAACGGCTAAGCCTTGTCCACTGATAGCAGCGGTGCCCCACCAGTGGAAAACGCTGCGCGGTTTTCCACGCTACGTCTCCAGACGCCAGCGGACGAATCGATGGTTGATGAGGGCGCCTTCCGATATCGATGCAGGAAGTGCCAGCTGCGCCTTGGAGCGGTTTCAGTTCGGACTGGAGCTAGCGCGGCCATGGGCCGTTCCTACAGGTGTGCCTAGAATGTGTAGGAGCGGCCCATGGCCGCGATGACGAGCGGCTTGGTAGCGTTGGGCTTCGCTCCGCTCAGCCCAACCTACGCTCACGTTCGCCTACAGGCTCTTCTCGAAGATCTTCGAATTGCGCTGGAAGTTGTACAGCGACGCCCGCGCGGCGGGCAGCCGCTCCACGCCGCTCGGCTCGAAGCCGCGTTCGCGGAACCAGTGGGCGGTCTTGGTGGTGAGCACGAACAGGGTGCCGAGGCCACGCTCGCGGGCGCGCTGTTCGATGCGCGCCAGCAGGGCGTCGCCACGGCCGCCGTGGCGGTAGTCGGGATTCACCGCCAGGCAGGCCAGCTCACCCGCGGCTGATTCGGCGATGGGATAGAGCGCTGCGCAGGCGATGATCAGGCCTTCGCGTTCGACGATGCTGAATTGCTCGATCTCGCGCTCCAGCACCTCGCGGGAGCGGCGGACCAGGATGCCCTGCTCTTCCAGCGGACGAATCAACTCCATCAGGCCGCCGACGTCGGCGATGGTCGCCTCGCGCAGGGTCTCGAAGGGTTCCTGAGCCACCAGGGTGCCGCTACCAGCGCGGGTGAAGAGCTCAGTGAGCAGCGCGCCATCCTCGGCGTAGCCGACGATGTGGCAGCGCCGCACGCCACCACGGGTGGCCTGGGCGGCGGCGTCGAGCAATTCGGCCTGGTAGGAGCTGCCCAGGCGCGCCAGATGGGTGGGGATCTGCTGCGGACCGATCTCGCGGATCAGGGCGCCATGCTCGTCCAGTAGGCCCGGTTCGGCGCCGTAGAGCACCAGCTTGTCGGCGCCCAGGTCGATGGCGGCGCGCATGGCCACGTCCTCACAGGCCAGGTTGAAGGTCTCGCCGGTGGGGGAATAGCCCAGGGGCGAAAGCAGCACGATGGTGCGTTCATCGAGCAGGCGGCCGATGCCACGCCGGTCGATGCGGCGGACTTCACCGGTGTGGTGGAAGTCGACGCCGTCCTGCACTCCTACCGGCCGCGCGGTGACCAGGTTGCCGCTGGCCACCCGCAGACGCGAGCCCTGCATGGGCGAGGCGGCCATGTCCATGGACAGCCGTGCCTCGATGGCGCTGCGCAGGCTGCCGACCGCGTCGATCACCGCTTCCAGGGTCGGACCATCGGTGATGCGCAGGTCGTTGTAGAAGCGCGGTTCGATGCCACGGGCGGCCAGGCGCGATTCGATCTGCGGGCGCGAACCGTGCACCAGCACCAGGCGCACGCCCAGGCTGTGCAGCAGGACCAGGTCGTGGACGATGTTGCCGAAGTTAGGATGGGCGACGCCGTCACCGGGCAGCATGACGACGAAGGTGGCGTCGCGGTGGGCGTTGATATAGGGCGAGGCGTGGCGGAGCCAGTTGACGTATTCGTGCATCGAGACGAAGACCCTTGGTGGATAGGCGTGAGGGTGAACGTGGGCAGGCAGGGCGTTCAGCGTCGTCGCAGCACGGAGGTTCCTCGACAGGGAGCGGATGGGCAGGCAGGGTCAGTAGACCGCCTGGAGTTTACAAAAAGTCACGCCGGGCGCGCGGGTCTGTTCATCGGACAGCCGCCATCTCGCCCAGGCAGTAGTGGCCGATCAGTTGCTGCAGAAGCTTGACGGTAGGCGCGATCCGCGCCAGCGCCAGGTGCTCCTCGGGCTGGTGCGCGCAACTGATGTCGCCGGGGCCGAGCACCAGCACCTCCTGGGTGATCGCCTGCAGATAGGGCGCCTCGGTGGCGAAGGCCACGGCGTCGGCGGTATGGCCGGTGAGGCGCTCGGCCAGGCGCACCAGCTCGGCCTCGGCCGGCTGCTCGAAGGGCGGCACGGCGGGAAACAGCGGCTGGTAGTCGATCTGTACTCCAAAGCGCTCGGCAAGCGGCAGGAGCCGCCCGCGGATGGCCTGGCGCAGAGCTTCCGGCTGCATGCCTGGCAGCGGGCGCAGGTCGAATTCCAGGGCGCACTGGCCGCAGATGCGGTTGGGATTGTCGCCGCCATGGATGCAGCCGAGGTTGAGGGTCGGCTGGGGCACCAGGAACAGCGGGTTGCGGTACTCGCGCTGCCACTGGGCGCGCAGGTCGAGCAGCTCGCCCATCACCGCCTGCATGGCGTCCAGGGCGCTGTGGCCCAGTGTCGGATCGGAGGAATGGCCACTCTGACCCAGGATGCCGATGCGCTCCATGAGAATGCCCTTGTGCAGGCGAATCGGCCGCAGCCCGGTCGGCTCGCCGATCACCGCGGCGCGGCCCAGCGGGCGTCCGGCCTCGGCCAGCACCCGGGCGCCGTCCATGGAGGATTCCTCATCGCAGGTGGCCAGCACGATCAGCGGCTGGCGCAGTTGGCGCAGATCCAACTCGCGCACGGCTTCTAGGATCAGCGCGAAGAAGCCCTTCATGTCGCAGCTGCCCAGCCCGTACCAGCGATCGTCGGCTTCGCGCAGGCGCAAGGGATCGGCCTGCCAGAGGGCCTCGTCGTAGGGCACGGTGTCGGTATGGCCAGCCAGCACCAGCCCGCCCGGACCGCTGCCCAGGGTGGCGATGAGATTGAACTTGCCCGGCGCCACCTCCTGGGTCTCGCAGGCGAAGCCCAGGGCACCGAACCAGTCCGCCAGGCGGGCGACCACCCCGGCGTTGGACTGGTCCAGCGCCGGCTGGGTGCAACTCACCGAACTCTCGGCGATGAGGGTGGCGAACAGAGCTTTCAGCGTGGGCAGAGTCATGCGGGGCCTCCTGGTCACGACCCCATCATGGCGTCATCCGCCCGGCGATGAAACCTTCATGGGCCTTGAACGCGTGGACCGGCTAAACTAGCGGCCACGTTCTCGCCGTCCGTCGTCATGACGCGCTCGGCACGGAGCCGGACCGTTCTCTTCCGGCGCCAGGATCCTGCAATGGCCAAAGAAACCGAAATCAAGCTGCGCGCCAGTGCGGCCACCCTCGACGCCCTGCGCGCTCATCCGCTGCTGAAGAAGCGCTGCAAGGAAGGCTGGCAGCGTCACGAACTCTCCAACTGCTATTACGACACCGATACCCGCGACCTGGCCCATGCCAAGGTCGCCCTGCGCGTGCGGCGTGATGGCGACCGCTACATCCAGACGCTCAAGAGCCGCGGCCAGAGCCTGGCCGGGCTGTCCGAGCGCAACGAATGGGAATGGCCGTTGGCCGATGCCACCCTGGACACCGCGCTGTTCGACGACAGCTGCTGGCCCGCTGAGCTGGCCGACCTGGACCTACGCCGCCTGCAGCCGGTGTTCGACACCGACTTCGTCCGTGACGCCGCGGAAATCGCCTGGGGCCGGGGCAAGACCCGTACCGTGATCGAGGTGGCCCTGGACCAGGGCGAGGTGCGCGCGGGCGAACAGCGCGAAGCCATCGCCGAGGTCGAGCTGGAACTGCGTCAGGGCGAACCGGCGACCCTGCTGGAGCTGGCCGAGCAACTGGCCGCCGAGCTGCCGCTGATGCCCTGCGACATCAGCAAGGCCGAGCGCGGCTATCGCCTGCACGATGCGTCGAGCTACACCCTCTATCTGTCCGCGCCGGAACTGGACGCCGAGACGCCACTGGACGAAGCCGTCGCCCGCCTGGGCTGGCATTTGCTGGCCGGCAGTCAACGCCTGGCCGAACAGTATCGCTGGAACGGTCACTGGCGCCTGCTGGTGGACTGGGTGCACCAGCTGATCGATCTGCGTGCGCTGCTCGGCAGCCTCGGTCAGGCCGCGCCGCGCGCCACCAGTCGCGACCTGCGCCAGGCCCTCGATGAGCTGCTCGCCGATTGGCGTCCGCTGGCCGTGATCGGTCAGGACGACGAGGAAGCGCGCCGCCAGGCGCCGCAGCGCTTTGCCGCCGAACTGGAACAGCCACGCTGGGGCCTGTTCTCCCTGCGTGCCGCGCGCTGGCTGCATGAGCGCGCCTGGATCCAGGGTCGTACCGGTCGCGGCGAGCGCCAGGGCGTGACGCCGCTGGGCCAATGGCTGCCCCGCCTGCTGGCCCAGGAGGCGGCCGAACTGCCGCTGCTGCGCGCCATCACCGAACCCGAGCTGATCCAGCAGCAGTTGCCGCGCCTGGAACGGATGCAGGTCTGGCTGCACCTGGCGCGTGGCGCCCTGGACCTGCCCGAGGCCGACCGCCTGTATGGCGAACTGGGCAAGCTGGCCCCACTGAGTGCCCATGGCGATCTCGCCGGGGTGGCCGAACAGGCCCGACTGGTTTACGGGCTGGCACCCTGGAAAGCCCTGGCCTGAGCCGTCGGACGGCAGGACAGAGGCGCGCCTGCCGTCTAGGCTGATGGCACAAGGCCGCGAGCGATTCTGTCGCACAAAGTCGCTATGCTGAAGGAGGCGACCGTCCTAGAGGTTACGAGAGGAAGGTCGCTCCCGGTCAGAGACCGGGCATCATCCGAGGCGACCACCTTTTCAAGGAGTCCAGATGTCCGCCATAGCCTCCCCTTCCGCTGATCGTTGGCTCGACCTGGGCGATATCCTGCGTGAGCTGGTCAGCCAGCGGCGGATCGACCAGCAGACCGCCGAACAGTGCCTGCTTCTGCGCCGCGGCTCGGCCAATCCGCAGCAGCATCCGCTGGAGTTCCTGGCGGCGCAGAGCGTGGACGACCTCAGCCGTCCGGGGCGCAAGCTGGATCTGGACAGCCTGACCCGCTGGCTGGCCGACTATTCGAAGCAGCCTTTCTACCGCATCGATCCGCTCAAGGTGGACGTGGCCTCGGTCACCCCGCTGATGTCCTATGCCTTCGCCCAGCGCAACAAGATCCTGGCCGTGGCGGTGAGCCCGGACGAGGTGACGGTGGCCAGCGCCCAGCCCTTCGTGCACAGCTGGGAGAGCAACCTCACCCATGTGCTGCAGCGGCCGATCAAGCGCGTGGTGGCCAGCCCCGCGGACATCACCCGCTACACCCAGGAGTTCTTTCGCCTGGCCCGCTCGGTCACCGGCGCTTCGGCGGTCGAGCAGAAGAGCAGTGGCGTCGGCAACTTCGAGCAACTGGTCAATCTCGGTGCCGCCGATGGCGAGCCGGATGCCAACGACGCCCACATCGTCAATATCGTCGACTGGCTGTTCCAGTACGCCTTCCAGCAGCGCGCCAGCGATATTCACGTCGAGCCACGGCGCGAGCAGGGGGCGGTGCGCTTTCGCATCGACGGCGTGCTGCACACCGTCTACCAGTTCCCCGCCCAGGTCACCCTGGCCGTGGTCAGCCGGATCAAGAACCTCGGGCGCATGAACGTCGCCGAGAAGCGCAAGCCCCAGGATGGCCGGATCAAGACGCGCATGGCCGGCGAGAAGGAAGTGGAGCTGCGGCTGTCGACCATGCCCACCGCGTTCGGCGAAAAGCTGGTGATGCGGATCTTCGACCCGGACGTGCTGCTCAAGAGCTTCGACCAGCTCGGTTTCTCCGCCGACGACCTGCGTCGCTGGGCCGACATGACCGGGCAACCCAACGGCATCATCCTGGTCACCGGGCCCACCGGCTCGGGCAAGACCACCACCCTCTACACCACCCTCAAGCAACTGGCCACGCCCGAGGTCAACGTCTGCACCATCGAAGACCCCATCGAGATGGTGGAAGACGCCTTCAACCAGATGCAGGTGCAGCCGAACATCGAGGTGACCTTCGCCAGTGGCGTGCGGGCGCTGATGCGGCAGGACCCGGACATCATCATGATCGGTGAGATCCGCGACCTGGAAACCGCCGAGATGGCCATCCAGGCGGCCCTGACCGGCCACCTGGTGCTCTCCACCCTGCACACCAACGACGCCCCCAGCTCGGTGAGCCGCCTGATCGAGCTGGGCGTGCCCTACTACCTGATCCGGGCCACGGTCCTGGGCGTCATGGCCCAGCGTCTGGTACGGACCCTGTGCCCGGCCTGCAAGACGCCCATCGAGCTGGACCCGGCCGCCTGGCAGGAGCTGACCAAGCCCTGGAACGCACCGCTGCCCACAGGGGCCATGCGCCCGGTGGGCTGCCCGGAATGTCGCGACACCGGCTATCGCGGTCGTGCCGGGGTATACGAAATCCTCACCCTCTCCGATAGTCTGCGTGAACTGGTGACGGCGGATACCGATATCACCGCCCTGCGGCGGCAGGCATTCAAGGAAGGCATGCGCAGTCTGCGGCTGTCCGGCGCGCAAAAGATCGCCGCCGGCTTGACCACCGTGGAAGAAGTCTTACGCGTCACGCCCCAGAGTGAACGTTAGCGCCTAGCGCCCAGGCCCCGCGAGCGGAACAAGGATAGCCAGCCGTGCAGACAACCGTCGTCACCCCTACGGCCCTGGATGCCGAGGACGCCGAGCAGTGCCATCGTCGCCAGGAAGCCCTGGCGGCCTATGGCCTGCTCGATGGCCAGCCGGAACCGGCCCTCGACGACCTGGTGGAACTGGCTGCGACCCTTTGCGAGACGCCCATCGCCGCGGTCAACCTGCTTGGCGAACAGCAGCAGCTGTTCATCGCCGAGCGCGGCCTGGGCGTGGCGGAAATCCCCCTGGCCCTGTCTTTCTGCCAACACCTGCATGCGGCCCAGGAGGCGCGGCAGATCGAGGACCTCAGCCAGGATCCGCGCTTCGTCGACAACCCCCTGGTGACCGATCCGGCGGGCCTGAGATTCTATGCCGGTGCGCCGCTGCGCACGGCCGACGGCGTCTTTCTCGGCACCCTGTGCGTGCTGGACTGGCAGCCGCGCGACCTGAGCCCGGCGCGACTGACCGGCCTCGAACGCCTTGCCCGCCAGGTACTGCGCCTGTTCGAGGCCCGACTGCCGGCGACCTCGCCCACGCGGCACAGTACCCTCGACGAGACCCACTACCGCGCCCTGATGGACGTCAACCCGCAGATCATCTGGTTCGCCCGGCCCGATGGCACCTTCGAATACGCCAATCGCTACTGGTACGAGTACAGCGGCCTGAGCCCCGCCAGCACCGTCGCCGATCCCGATCTCTGGGCCGATGCCATCCACCCCGACCACCGCCCGCACCTGTTGCGGCGCTGGCGTGAGGTGCGCCAGCAGCGCGTCGCCGGCAGTCTGGAATTGCAGCTGCGTGATGCCCAGGGTCGCTATCGCTGGTTCGAAACCCGCACCATGCCCTTCACCAACGCCAGCGGCGAGATCGAGCACTGGGTGGGCGTGGCCCAGGACATCGACAGCCGCAAGCGGGCGGAAACGGCGCTCCGCGAAAGCGAGGCCTTCGCCCACCTG
Source organism: Pseudomonas sp. VMV1 (assembly GCF_056790235.1). NCBI lineage: Bacteria > Pseudomonadati > Pseudomonadota > Gammaproteobacteria > Pseudomonadales > Pseudomonadaceae > Pseudomonas > Pseudomonas sp. VMV1. Next base: position 904,001 of record NZ_JBXGSE010000003.1, on the reverse strand, counting down.
CTGCTGGAATCCACCCACGAAGGCTTCTGCGCCCTGGATCGCGAGGGCCGCGCGACCCTGTGCAACCGCGCCTTCCGCCAGATGCTCGGATTGACCGAGGAGCGTGACATCCTTGGCGACCGCCTGGACACCCGGCTCAGCTCCGCGCGCAGCGAAGATGGCGCTCGGGCGCTGCAGCGCGCCGCCAGCGAAGGTGCCACCCTGCACCTCTCCGCCGACGCCCTGCTGCGCGAGGACGGCAGCCTGCTACCGGTGGAATGGCGCGCCCAGCCGCTCTGGCGCGACGGCAAGGTCCAGGGCGCCATCTGTACCTTCGTCGATCTCAGCGAGCGTATCCGCAGCCATGACCGCCAGCGTTTCCTGCTCGAACTGGGCGACCTGCTGCACGGCGTGACCAATACGGGGCAGGTCGCCTCGGTGCTGGGCGACAGCCTGGGCCATCTGCTGGCCGTACAGCGCATCGGCTATGCCCGCGTTGGTCACGACGGTAGCCTGACCATAGACAGCGACTGGCTCGAACAGGGGCGCACCCATCGCCTCAACCTGCCCAGCCTGGGCCACTGGCATACCTCGGCAGTGGAAGAGCTACGCCGCGGCATCATCGTCAGCGTGGAAGACAGCGCCCAGGACGAGCGCCTGGGCGCGATGCGCAGCCAGCTGGTCGAACATGGCGTCCGAGCCGGCCTGGTGGTGCCGCTGCTGGCCGAGGAACAGCTGGTCGGCCTGCTGTTCCTCTATGCCGGCACGCCCCGTCACTGGACCATTGGCGATGTGGCCCTGGTGCGCGAGGTGGCCGAACGTATCCGCATCGTCATCGAGCGCACCGCCGCCGCCGATGCCCTGCGTCTGGCCGAGCAGCGCATCGCCCTGGCCATGGATGTGGCCGACCTGGGCGTCTGGGACTATGACATCGACCGCGACCTGATCAGCTGGGATACGCGGCTCGCCCATCTGGTAGGCGCCGCCGAAGGCCGCTGCTCCCTGCGCGGCGGCGCCCTGCTGCGCGCCCTGCACCCCGCGGATGCACCACGGGTACGTGCCTACGTGAGCGCCGCCATCCAGGACGGCGGCAATGCCTACGACCTGCGGCTGACCTTTCGCGTGCGCAGCCCGCGCCAGGGCGAGCCGGTGTGGCTCAGCATCCGCGGGCGCGAGCGCCTGGAGCCCGGCGGTCAGCGCCGCCTGGTGGGGATCGCCCGCGACATCACCCGCGAACGCCATGACGCCGATCGCATCAGCGAGACCAATCGCCAGCTGCGTCGCCAGATCGAGGAACGACGTGAAGCCGAAGCCCGCCAGCATGCCCTCATCGAGCTGGGGGATCGGTTGCGCGAAGGCGATCCGGAAAGCACGGGAGTGGCCGCCGCCCTGGAATTGGTGGGCACGCGCCTGGGCCTGCGCCGGGTCGGTTATGCGCGGCTGGAGGAAAGCCGGGGCGCCTTCGTCCCACAACAGATGTGGACGCCCAATGGCAGTCTCGATCAGGCCCTGGCCTATCCGCTGCTCGCCCCTGACAGCCTGGGCAACCAGGAAGGCGAGGCGCCCCTGGTCATCGACGACGTCAGCCAGGATCCGCGCGCCCAGGCCAATGCCCAGCGTCTGCTCGACCTGGAGATCGCGGCGCTGGTGGACATCCCGCTCTATGAGGACGGTCGCCTGCGGGCTCTGTTCGTCGCCCATGACCAGCGCGCCCGGTTATGGACGGAAGGCGAGGTGCAATTCCTGCGCGATGTCACCGACCGGCTCTGGTCGGCCATCTGCCGGCAGCGCTCCCAGGACGCCCAGCGCGAGAGCGAGGGCCGCTTCCGGCTCATGGCCGACAGCGCCCCGGTGCTGATCTGGGCCTGCGATGCGGACGGCCAGCTGCAATTCGTCAACCAGCGCTTCGCCAGCGAATTCGACCTGCACGACGCCGACCTGCACGACCAGGGCTGGAGCGCCCTGCTCCCGGAGACCGAGTGCCCGGCTTTCGAGGGGACCTTCAAGCAGGCCATCGCCACCCACAGTGCCCTGCGCGCCGAGGTACGGGTGCGCAATGCCCAGGGTGAGTGGCGCTGGCTGCGCCTGGAAGGCACGCCGCGGCTGGAGCTCGATGGAGAATTCCACGGCCTGGTGGGCTGTGGCGTGGACGTGACCGAGGCGCGGCAGACCACTGACCAGCTGGAGCAGCGCATCGCCGAACGCACCCAGGAACTGGGGCGCAGCCATGCGCGGCTGATCGCGGAAATCTACGAACGCGAGCGCACCGAGGAAGCCCTGCGCCAGTCGCAGAAGATGGAAGCCATCGGCCAGCTCACCGGCGGTATCGCTCACGACTTCAACAACATGCTCACCGGCATCGTCGGGGCCCTGGACCTGATCCGCTTGCGCATCGCCAATGGGCGCACCCAGGACCTGGATCGTTACATCAACGCCGCGGTGAATTCGGCCGACCGCGCCGCTGCCCTGACCCACCGACTACTGGCCTTCGCCCGCCGCCAGACCCTGGATCCGCAACCGGTGGACGTGCACCAGCTGGTCGCCTCGCTGCAGGACCTGCTGGTGCGCACGGTGGGCGAAAACGTCGCCTTGCGCCTGGATCTCGCGCCGGTCGCCTGGCTCGCCCACAGCGATACCCACCAGTTGGAAAACGCCCTGCTCAACCTGGTCATCAACGGCCGCGACGCCATGCCCGCGGGCGGCGAGCTGTGCATCGCCACCGCCAATCTCAGCCTGGATGGCGAGGCGGCCGCACGCGAATCCCTGGCGCCGGGCGACTACGTGCGCCTGAGCGTGGCCGACACCGGCACCGGCATGCCGCCGGAGGTCAAGGCCAAGGCCTTCGAGCCCTTTTTCACCACCAAGCCGGCCGGCCAGGGCACGGGGCTCGGCCTGTCGATGATCTATGGCTTCGTCAAGCAGTCCGGCGGCACCGCACGCATCGACACCGAGCAGGGCCAGGGCACCACCATCAGCCTCTACCTGCCCCGCCACCCGGAGGTGGTCGCGGAGAACGACGACAAGCCCACGACCAAGGTCGCGCCCCGCGCCGAGGCCGGCCAGACCGTGCTGGTGGTAGAGGACGAATACGCGGTGCGCATGATCGTACTGGAGGTACTCGCCGAACTGGGCTACACCGCCCTGGAGGCAAGCGACGCCGACAGCGCCCTGCCGATCATCGAAAGCGGCCAGCGGCTGGATCTGCTCATCAGCGATGTCGGCCTGCCCGGCATGAATGGGCGCCAGCTCGCCGAAATCGCCCGTGGTCGGCGACCCGAGCTCAAGGTGCTGTTCATCACCGGCTATGCCAAGAATGCCAAGGTGCGCGGCGAATTCCTCGGCGAGAACATGGACATGCTGATCAAGCCGTTCGACATCGACGCCCTGGCCGAACGTATCCACAGCATGATCCAGCGCTAGGCTGATGCAGCGGCCTGGAACTCGGCGGACGTCTGAGCTCTCTATAGGAGACCTCAAGAAGGAGATCTCATCCATGCGCCTGAAGAAGCTTGCTCTGGTTTCCCTGATCGGTCTGCCGCTGCTGGCCGCGACCACCGCCGCCAATGCGGATGCGCGGTTCTGGCGGCATGCCGCGACCCTGGGGGCGACCTCCGGCTCGTTCTATACCACCAGCCGTGACGACCACAAGATCGTTGCCGCCACCCAGGACGACGCCAGCTCCTACCTGGCCAGCAACGGCCAGATCCGTGGCCCCTACCTGGAAGCCGCGCTGCGCGACATGCGCGCCGCCGAGCCGGGCCTGCAGGCCAGCGACAACGATCTCGCCATGCGCATCCTGACCCAATAAGGGCCAGGCAAAAAAGAACCCCGCCGGTCATGCCGTGCGGGGTTCTTTTTTGCCTGTTGCCTGGGCGTGAGGCTGTCGCCTCAGCTTTCGCTGGCCTGGCGATAGCCTTCGGCATCGAGCAGCTTGTCCAGCTCGGCCGGATCCTGCGGCTTGAGCTTGAAGAACCAGGCACCATAGGGTTCGCCGTTGACCTGCTCGGGAGCGTCGGCCAGGGCATCGTTGATGGCGATGACCTCACCGCTCACCGGAGCGTAGATGTCCGACGCGGCCTTGACCGACTCCACCACCCCGGCCTGCTCGCCAGCGCCCAGGGTCTTGCCGACTTCCGGCAGTTCGATGAACACCACATCGCCCAAGGCCTCCTGGGCATGATCGGAAATGCCGACGGTAACGCTACCATCGGCTTCCAGGCGCGCCCATTCGTGGCTGGCGGCATAACGCAGGTCGGCGGGAATCTGGCTCATGAGGGGTCCTCGGGACTGGCACGGTTAAAACTCAAGGGTAGCCTGCCGACCCCGAGGACCGCCATCGCTGGCTGGGTTAATTGGGCCCGATTCGTGTGCAGCTGCTGTTGTCGACGTACTTCTTCAGCGTCGCCCACTGGGGGCGATCCACGCCATTGATGGGCTCCACCGCCAGGTTGTAGTTGCCCCAACCCGGGCCGGCAGCCCAGTAGCTGGCCGGGATGCAGTGCTGCTTGAGATAGGCCAGCATGTTGTCCATGGCCACCAGCCAACGCGGATCGTCATCGGGTACGCCGAATTCGCCGATGTAGCCCTGCTTACCGTTCTTCTTCAACCAGTCGACGAAGGGCTTGACGCGATTCACCCCGACCATGGGATCGAAGCCGCTCATGTCCTTGCTCGCATACTGGCCACCGCCGTCGTTGTCGAAATAGACGTGGGCGGAAAAGATCAGCTTGTCCGCCGGGTCCTTGAGCGCCAGCAGCGGATCGTTCCACTGTGGCCAGCGCGAGGCGCTGGACCAGCCATTGCCCTCGACGATGATGGGATGGACGCTGTCCATGGTGCGGATGCCGTTGATGCCATGCTGGGCGGCGGTCGGCCAGAAGGCCACGGCGTCGTGGGGCTCGTTCATGATGTCGTAGCCGTAGAGCGCCGGATGCTTGCCGAAGCGAAAGGCCAGGCGATAGGTCACATCCCAGTAGTTGAAGTAGGTGACCTTGCCGGCGCCGATGACTTCGCCGCGATACCGCGCATAGTTGTGCAGGTCGAGGATCACCTTGACGCCGTACTTCTGCGCGTAATTGAGCGTCTGGGTGACCAGCGCGCCATAGTCCGGATCCAGCATTGAGTTCAGCTTGGGTTGGATACGCTCCCAGATGATCGGAAAGCGCACCAGCTTGATGCCCTTGGCGCTCCAGTCCTTGAAGTGCTGCTCGCTGGGAAAGATGTAGTTGCGGTTGTTGATGCCGGGCAGCACCTGGCTGGCGAAGCCGGCACCGGAAAAGTTCAGACCGACCAGTTCGACCGCCTGGGCCGAACCGAAGAGGGCGCTGCTCAGGGCCAGGGTTCCGGCCAGACGCAGGGAAAACTGGCGCAAGCGCCGGGTAAGGGATTGCATGACTGCACCTGTGAAAAGAAATGCGCCCCGCCCCCGCAACCTAGCGAGTTCTGGCGTGAGCGAGCTCAGGCGGCCGCGTCCTTCTGCGGCGCCGCATGGTGCGACTTCGTCGTCATTGTTGGGGCAGCTATCGGCGTCGGCACCTGCAGCTTGAGTGAATATTTCCTTTCAAAAACAATTAGTTACTGATCGATACGCGTCAGATTGCCGGCGCTTTGCAGCCGTATTTTCCGCAAGGGAGCTAACGCCTTGAATCAACAGGACTTTCTATATTCAGAAAAAGACAGAAGAGCCCGGATAGCATCCAAAAAGACCGACAATGCGGCTACAGTCATTTTTCAAACCGCCCACCCTAATCACTTCAGAGGCTCAGCAGGCCTCCACTACCCCTGGCCCGGAACGTTCTCCTGACCCCGGGCTCTATCCCTGCGAGCCCCCGCGAGAGCCCTGCCATGCCCCTTAGCGCGCCCTACCCTGCTCGTACCCTGACCCTGGCCCTGGCCCTGGTGACCGCCACCCTGCTCGGCTGCGGCGAGACCGCCCAGTTGCAACGCGACGCCGGCTATGGCCCGACGCCGACCCTGCCGGCGCCACACAAGACCCTGCTGCCGACAGTCAACGTGGCGCCAGCGGTCGGCTGGCCCGAGGGCGGCAAGCCCATCGCCGCGCCGGGCACCCAGGTCCAGGCCTTCGCCCGCGGCCTGGACCATCCGCGCTGGCTCTATGTACTGCCCAATGGCGATGTGCTGGTGGCGGAAAGCAATGCCCCCAAGCGCGATGACTTTCCCGGCATCAAAGGCTGGATCGCCGGTCTGTTCATGAAGAAAGCCGGCGCCGGGGTGCCCAGTGCCGATCGCATCACCCTGCTGCGTGATGCCGACGGCGATGGTGTCGCCGAGACCCGCACCCTCTTCGCCGAGCACCTCCATTCGCCCTTCGGCATGGCGCTGGTGGGCGAGGACTTCTATGTCGCCAACGCCGATGCCCTGGTGCGCTTCACCTATCGCCCCGGCGCCACCCGCCTGGAAGGCCAGGGCACCAAGGTCACCGACCTGCCGGCCGGCATCAATCACCACTGGACCAAGAACGTCATCGCCAGCCGCGATGGCCAGAAGCTCTACCTCACCGTCGGCTCCAACAGCAACGTCGGCGAGAACGGCCTGGATATCGAGCAGGGGCGCGCCGCCATCTGGGAGCTGGACCGCGCCTCGGGCCAGAAGCGTCTGTTCGCCACCGGCCTGCGCAATCCCAACGGCCTGGACTGGGAGCCCACCACCGGCAAACTCTGGACGGTGGTCAACGAGCGCGACGAAATCGGTAGCGATCTGGTGCCCGACTACGCTACCTCGGTGCACGACGGCGGCTTCTATGGCTGGCCCTACAGCTACTGGGGTCAGCACCTGGACAGCCGAGTGCAACCGCCACGACCGGACCTGGTGGCCAAGGCCCTTACCCCCGACTACGCCCTGGGCAGCCACACCGCCTCCCTGGGACTGGCCTTCGCCCGTGCTGACACTCGGCTCCCCGAGGCTTTCCATCAGGGCCTGTTCATCGGCCAGCATGGCTCCTGGAATCGTGATCCCAAGAGCGGCTACAAGGTCATCTTCGTGCCCTTCCGGGACGGCAAGCCCAGCGGCCCACCACGCGACCTGCTGACCGGCTTCCTCAACGCCAAGGAAGAGGCCCAGGGGCGCCCGGTCGGGGTGGTCAACGACGGTCGCGGCGGTCTGCTGGTGGCCGACGACGTCGGCAACACGATCTGGCGGGTCAGCGCACCGCCACGCTAAGGCGCTACCCCTTTGTTAATCCGTCCTTAAGCGCCTTGGACTAGTCTTGAGCCTGACCATCCTGGGGGATGGTCACCGCTCTTGCCGTGGCAGGCCCGGAGCGGTACAACCGCTCCACCGCCTTGGAAAATCCGATGAGAATACTGCTGGCCGAAGACGACATGCTGCTGGGCGACGGCATCCGCGCCGGCCTGGCTCTGGAAGGCGACACCGTCGACTGGGTGACCGATGGCCAGGCCGCCCAGGCCGCGCTGGAGACCGATCCCTTCGACCTGGTGGTGCTCGACATCGGCCTGCCCCGCCGCTCGGGACTGGAGGTCCTGGCCGGCCTGCGCAAGCGCGGCGACGCCACCCCGGTGCTGATCCTCACCGCTCGGGACAAGGTCACCGACCGGGTCACCGGCCTGGACACCGGCGCCGACGACTACCTGACCAAACCCTTCGATCTCGACGAACTGCTCGCCCGCGTGCGCGCCCTTACCCGGCGCAGCGCCGGTCGGGCGCTGCCGCAACTGGAGCACAATGAGCTGCGCGTCGATCCGGCCACCCACCGGGTGACCCTGGCCGGCCAGCCCGTCGAGCTGGCACCACGGGAATACGCCCTGCTGCGCCTGTTGCTGGAAAACATGGGCAAGGTGCTCTCGCGCAATCGCCTGGAGCAGGCCCTCTACGGCTGGGATGGCGATGTCGAGAGCAACGCCATCGAGGTCCATATCCATCACCTCAGGCGCAAGCTCGGCACCAGCCTGATCCGCACCGTGCGCGGCATCGGCTATGGCATCGACCAGCCCGAGCGGCCGGCGCCGTGAACGACGGTCCGGCGATCTCGCTGCGGCGGCGCCTGCTGACGCTGCTACTGTGCGGGATCTTCGCCTGCTGGCTGATCGCCGCCCTGGTGACCTATCAGTTGGTCCTGCGCCAGGTGAATCGCCTGGCGGACGAGGACATGCTCGACTTCGGCGCGGCGGCGCTGCACCTGGCCACCCTTGGCGAAGGCAATGACCATACCCTGCCGCCCGAGGCCCGCGCCCTGGAGCGCAGCCGCACGGCCATCGCCGATCTGCCACTGTTCAAGCGGCGCAATGCCCTCGGCTATCTGCTGCAGGCCGGCGACCAGCGCCTCGGCACCCTGGCCCCGCCAGCCGGCCTGGTCAATCAACCGGCCGGCTTCAGCAGCCTGCTGGCCGAAGGGCAACACTGGCGCGTGCTGCGCCTGAGCAGCGGTGACGGGCGCATCTGGATCTACGAAAACCTGGCCGATCGCCGCGGGGCCACCAACCTGCTGCTGCTCGGCTCGCTGTTCCCCCTGGCTCTGGCCCTACCGGTGCTGGCCGCGCTCATCTGGTTTGGCGTCACCCGTGGGATCGATCCGCTGCGCCAACTGGCCGCGCAGATCAAGCAGCGCTCCGCCCAGCGGCTGGAGCCGCTGCCGCTGAATCGCGTACCTTTGGAAGCCGCGGTCCTGGTCGAGGAGATCAACGCCTTGCTGCAACGCCTGGACGGTGCCCTGGAAGCCGAGCGTCGGCTGACCAGCGACGCCGCCCACGAAATTCGCACGCCCTTGGCCAGCCTGCTGACCCACACCCAGGTGGCCCTGCGTTCCAGTGATCCCCAGGCCCACGCCCGGGGCCTGGTGCAGGTGCGCCGCAGCGCCGAGCGCATCAGCCAGCTGATGGAGCAGATCCTGCTCCTGGCCCGCCTGGACAGTGGCGCCTTGCAGGAACAGTTCATTCCCGTCCACCTCGGACGCCTGGCGGCGGATACCCTCTCGGAACTCGCACCGCTGGCCATCGACAAGAACATCGACCTGGTCCTGGAGGATCAGGAGGTCCGGCTGTCCGGCATCCCCACCTGGCTGGGGGTGCTGCTCACCAATCTGGTCGGCAATGCCATCCGCTACACCCCGAGCGGTGGCCAGGTGCTGGTGCGGGTCGTCGAGGACGTGCCCGGGCGGGTTCGGATCGATGTCTGCGACAGCGGACCCGGCGTCACCCCGGAAGAGCGGGCGATGATCTTCACCCGCTTCTATCGCAGCGAGAGCGCCGGTCAGAACGTCGGCAGCGGCCTGGGCCTGCCCATCGTCAAGCGCATCGTCGAAATCCATGGTGGCACTCTGCATCTGGGCGAAGGCCTGCAAGGACGCGGTCTGGGCGTGCATATCGAGCTGCCTGGGCTGGTCTGAACCAGCCGCCTACGACCAAGGCCATCTTTTATCCGGGCCGGCCTAGGGCTTACAGTGAAGGGATTCGTCAAAAGCGAATGCAGTCCTGCACCCTGGAGAGCCCGGCCCATGTCCATGATCCTGTACCACACTCCCGCCTCGCCCTTCGGTCGCAAAGTCGTGGTGATGCTCCACGAAACGGACCTGATCGAGCAGGTCGAGGTGGAAATCGTCCAGCAGACGCCACTCAATCCCAATCGCGACGTGCTCGATACCAATCCGGCCGGCAAGATTCCCGCCCTGCGCCTGGCCGATGGCACCTGCCTGCACGACAGTCGCGTCATCCTCGACTACCTGGATACCCTGCACGAGCGCACCCCGCTGATCCCGCGTCAGGGCCCGGAGCGCTGGCGCCGCCTGACCCTGGCCTCGCTGTGCGACGCCATGATGGAAGCCGCGGTACAGATCCGCTACGAAAGCTTCATGCGCCCACCGGGCATGCAATGGAAGCTCTGGCTGGACAACCAGCAGGAAAAGATCGCCCGGGCGCTGGACTACTTCGAGCGCGAGGCCATCAGCGAGCTGGACGACGAATTCGACGTGGCCAGCCTCGGCATGGCCTGCCTGCTCGGCTATCTGGACTTCCGCATCCCCACCTTTGCCTGGCGCAGCGACTGCCCGCGGATCTCAGCCTGGTACGCCCGCACCAGCGAGCGGCCGTCGCTGCAGACCACGCGCCCCTGAACCAGCGCTAGGCCTGCTGCCAGAGACGCTCCAGATTGCGAAAGCCCCACTCCTCCGGGTCCTCCCGCCGCACGATGCGTTCGTCGGCGGGGGGCCGGGCGAGGTCCAGCAGGCGCTGCGGTAGGGGGGTGCGCGAGCGGGCGGAAAAGAACACCCGGACCCGGGGCGTCAACAGGCTGTCCGGATGCTGCTCGACCACCACCGCCAGTTGCTCGTTGCTCAGCCGCACCAGGGAGCCGATCGGATAGATGCCCAGGGTCTTGACGAAGGCCTGGAACACCTGGGGATCGAAATGCCCCTTCCACTCCGCCATGCGCCGGATCGCTTCGGCCGGACTCCAGGCCGTCTTGTAGGGTCGCGTCGAGGACACCGCGTCGTAGACGTCGCAGACCGCCGCGATCCGCGACAACAGGCTGATCTGCGTACCGGCCAGACCACGGGGATAGCCGCTGCCATCGAATTTCTCGTGATGGTGCAGACAGACGTCGATGACTTCCGCCGCCGCGCCCCACTGCCGCAGCAGGGCGACGCCCTCTTCGGGGTGCCGCCTCATCACCGCGAATTCCGCATCGGTCAGCTTGCCCGGCTTGTTGAGCACCTCAAGGGGCGTGCGCATCTTGCCCACGTCGTGCAGCAGACCGGCCTGCCCGGCCAGCCATACCTGCTCCGCCGGCAGCTCCATCTGCCGCGCCACGGCCGTCATCAGGGCGCAGACCGACACGGAATGGATGTAGGTATACTCGTCGGCCGTGCGCAGTCGCGTCAGGCTGATCAGCGCCGTGGGATGCCGCAGCACCGATGCCGATATCTGCTCGACCACGGTCGCCACTTCGCTCAGCTCGATGGCCTGCCCCAGGCGCACGTCCTGGAACAGCCGCGCCACCTCCTGCTTGGCATGGGCGCTCACGGCGGAAGCCTGCGCCAACTCCCGAGGGCAGTTGAGGGCCGCACCCGGCGCGGAGGCCGGGGCGGTAGCGTCGGCCGTGCTGATGGGCCGCGCGGCAGCCGACGTGGGGATCGCTTCGGGCTCCACGGGCATCGGTGGCTTGGGCTGGCAATCCAGCCCCTTGGCGATATCGATCCACACGGCGGTCACGGCGCTGTCCTGGATCTTCTGCAGGTCGCGCTGTTCCTGGAGCAGAAAGCGCGCCTTCCAGAACGGATGGTCGATCCAGCTGCCTTCGAACCTGTGGATGTACATGCCGAGGCAGACTTCGGCACTGGTAACCTTTTTGAGCATGGCGTTCACTTCGCAGCTTATCGGCAGCAGCCATTTGGAAGCAGATGATCGCAAACTGCCATGGCACGCTAAAGACTATCGCCCCAAGTTCTAGACGAGAGAATCCATGCACCTCCTGACCGGTATTGCCGTCTCCCTGCTACTTCTGCTGAACACCCTGGTCATGATAGGTCCGCTGATGGTGTTTGCCCTGATCAAGCTGCTGCCCAACGTCGCGCTACGCGACGTCTGCTCCCGATTGGTCACCGCCATTGCCGAAGCCTGGGCGGAAATAAACAAAGTCATCTTCGCCCGACTGACCCCGACCGTCTGGGATATCCGCGGCGCCGAAGTGCTCAGGCGTGACCGCTCTTACCTGGTCATCTGCAACCATCAGTCTTGGGTCGACATCCCCGCGCTCATCGAGACCTTCAATGGCAAGGTGCCCTACTTCAAGTTCTTCCTGAAGAAGGAACTCATCTGGGTGCCCTTCCTGGGCCTGGCTTGGTGGGCGCTCGACTATCCCTTCATGAAGAGATACACCCGGGCACAGCTGGCGCGGCGGCCGCAACTCAAGGGCGCGGACCTGGCCATCACCCGCCGTGCCTGCGAGAAATTCCGCCGCCAGCCGGTGACCATCGTCAATTACCTGGAAGGGACCCGCTTCACCGCCGCCAAACATGCCGAACAGGATTCGCCCTATCGGCACCTGCTCAAACCCAAGGCCGGTGGCATGGCCTTCGTCCTCGCGGCCATGGGCGAGCAGCTGGACACCCTGCTGGACGTCACCCTGGTCTATCCGGACGGACGTGTGCCCGGCTTCTGGGACCTGCTCTGCGGCCGCGTCAAACGCGTTATCATCGATATCCACGCGCGACCGCTGGATCCGGCGCGCTGGGCGGGCGACTACAGCGAAGACGCGGAATTTCGCGCAGGCTTCCAGCAGTGGGTCAGCGAGCTCTGGGCAGAAAAGGACCAGCGGATCGAGGCGTTACAAGATTCCCGCTCGCGTTGAACGAGCGGGGCACCCTGCGGCCTGCAGACAGTCAGAGTGCGGGTAGTCGGCTGTCTCGACAAGGATCTCTCATGCCCACCCCGACGCTGGACACCACCACGACCCGCTGGCTTCCCTGGCTGATCGCCGTCGCCTTCTTCATGCAGTCGCTGGACGCGACCATCGTCAACACCGCCCTGCCGCGCATGGCCGCCGACCTCGGCGAGAATCCCCTGCGCATGCAGGGGGTGGTGATCGCCTACCTGCTCACCGTCGCCCTGCTGATCCCCGCCTCGGGCTGGATCTCCGATCGCTTCGGCAGTCGCCGCGTCTTCTTCACCGCCATCGCCCTCTTCACTTTCGGCTCGCTGCTCTGCGCCCTGGCACCCAGCCTCAACCTGCTGATCGCCGCCCGGGTGATCCAGGGACTGGGAGGCTCGCTGATGCTGCCCGTGGGGCGGCTGGTGATCCTGCGTGTCTATCCCCGCAGCGAACTGGTGCGCATCCTCAGCTTCATCACCATTCCCGGCCTGGTCGGCCCCCTGGCGGGCCCGGCGCTGGGTGGCTGGCTGGTGGAAGCCGTGTCCTGGCACTGGATCTTCCTGATCAACCTGCCGGTCGGGATCCTTGGCTGCCTGGCCACCCGCCGCCTGCTGCCGGACCTGCGCAGCCCTCTGCCCCAGCGCTTCGACGGTCTGGGCTTTCTGCTCTTCGGCACCTCCATGATCCTGATCAGCATCGCCCTGGAAGGTCTCGGTGAACTGCACCTGCCCCATGTGCGGGTGGTGCTGCTGCTGATGGGTGGCATGGCTTGCATGGTCGCCTACTGGCTGCGCGCCCTGCACCACGATCAACCGCTGTTCTCGCCTGAGCTGTTCCGCATCCGCAGCTTCGCGGTGGGCATCTTCGGCAACCTCTTCGCCCGCCTCGGCAGCGGTGCCCTGCCCTTTCTCATCCCATTGCTGTTCCAGGTGGGCCTTGGCTATTCGCCAACCCAGGCCGGTCTGCTGATGATGCCCCTGGCCCTGTCCGCGATGCTCGCCAAGCCCATCGCCGGCCCGCTGATCGGCCGTCTCGGCTATCGTCGCCTGCTGGTGGGCAATACCCTGCTGCTGGGCTGCCTCATCGCCAGCCTCGCCCTGATCGGCCCTTCCACGCCCTTTGTCTGGCTGCTCATCCACCTGGGTATCCTCGGCGCGGTGAACTCCATGCAGTTCACCGCCATGAACACCATCACCCTCATCGACCTGCACGACCAGCAGGCGGCCAGCGGCAACAGCCTGCTGTCGGTGGTAATGCAGCTGGCCATGAGCTTTGGCGTCGCCTGCGCCGCCGCCCTGCTGGGCGGTTTCCAGGACGACTATGGCGATACCGAGGTGCTCTCGGCCTTCCGGGCGACCTTCCTCAGCGTTGGCGCCCTGTCGATGCTGGCGGCGGCGATCTTCCTGCAGGCCTCACGCGAGACCGGTCGACGGATCAAGCCATTGGCCACGGAGCCGGAAAAGAGCGCGCAGAACGTGGAGTGAGAGACCGGTCGCGCCGATCGGTACGCCAGAAACGAAAAACCCCGGCCAGGCCGGGGTTATTCGTGAGCTTCGGGCGACGTCAGGTGTCAGATGACCTGTACGCGCTCTGCCTGCATGCCCTTCTGGCCTTGCACGACTTCGAAGCTGACCTTCTGGCCTTCAGCCAGGGTCTTGAAACCAGTGCCTTCGATGGCGCGGAAGTGCACGAACACGTCCGGACCGCTTTCGGGAGTAATGAAGCCATAGCCTTTGGTTTCGTTGAACCACTTGACGGTGCCGTTCTGACGATTCGACATGACGGGTGTTGCTCCTTGGAATAACGGGTTTGTTATTGACACATGCTGGCGCGGCAGTGCGTTGCATAGACCAGACGCCCGGTACTGAGTTGCAAGGAGTAACAAGAATCGAGCAGCAAGGGGTGGACGAAGAGCCTACCGCCTCAGGTCACGATCGACGGCGACCCAAGCAAACACAGTTCTCGAACTCTACGCCATATTTTTCTGGAAAGCGATTACCCTCCGGAGGTCGAATTTGTTTTGTAAAAAGGGTGCTACAGCGCCGATTTTCGACCCATCGAACACCTCTCGCATACCCGTTCGAAAGGCCTCGCTTCAGCCTGCTCGTCGAAACCGGCACGTAAGGCAGAAAGGCGTCCAGGCCCTGAAATCCCCCAGCAAGGAATACCGATGAACGTTACCCCTGTGGAACTGCTGATCAGCGATTGCGATGGCGTACTGGTCGACAGCGAAATCCTCGCCGAACGCGTCGTTCTCGACGGCCTGGCCGTCCATGCGCCACGCGCCGAACTGGAAGCCCTGCTGCACGGCACCTTCGGCCTGACTACCCGGGACATCTTCAACCTGGTCGAGCAGCGCTTCGGCATCACCCTGCCGCCGGCGCTGTTCAGCGACCTGCGCGCCGAGGCCGAAGCCCTGATTTCCACCAGCGTCGAGCCCATCCCCGGCGTAAAGCGTGCCCTGGAAAGCATCAACCTGCCACTGGCAGTGGCCTCCAACAGCCTCAGGCACAGCGTCGAATCCTCGGTCAGGCGCGCCGATCTGGTGGCGCGGGTGGCGGGCCACATCTTCAGTGCCGACATGGTGCCGCAGCCCAAGCCGGCGCCCGATGTCTATTTGCTCGCGGCCAAGACCATGGGCGTCGCGCCGGAGCGCTGCCTGGTGATCGAAGACAGCGCCACGGGCGTCCGGGCAGCCCTGGCCGCGGGGATGCGCGTCATCGGTTTCACCGGCGCCAGCCATATTCCGCCGAGCCACGGCGACACCCTGAGCGCACTGGGCGTGACCGCGCTGATCGCCCACATGGACGAACTCCCCGAGACCGTTGCCCGGCTACGCGCAGCTGCCACCGGCCAGCAATGAAAAAGGGGCCCTAGGGCCCCTTTTCTTCCTGCGTTACCGGAATCAGGACAAGACCGAACCGGCCACCTTGGGCAGCGCCGCCACCGGTGCCATTTCGGCGACCGCGCTCCAGGCCGGCTCGCTGAGCTGGGTTTCCAGCAGCTGGCGGTGGATCGCCTCGCGATGCTGTTGCAGCACGATATCCAGGGCGCGGCTGGGCGTCAGTTCCACATCGTCGAAGGTGACGATCTGGCCGGGCTCCATCGCCCGCTTGAGCACGCTGTGCTTGAGCAGTCCGATCGGCAGGTGATCCGGGCACTCGGCGATCTTCACGGCTTCGCCGCGCACGCTGTAGCCGCCGATACCGCGCTCGATGATGTCGCCAGCCGCCATGGGCTTCTTCATGATCGCAGCCACGCTCAGGGTCGGCGTGGTGGAGTTGTTCAGCAGAATCTTGCCGCCGGCGATGACGCGACGCAGGGTCTTGCCGACTTCCAGGGAGCAGAGGTGGAAGGGGCGTACCAGGACATAGTACGGGCCCTTGCCCAGCTTGAAGTACTCGATGGCGCCGGCCTGGTCTTCGTCATGCCGACCAACCACGAAGACGCCACCCGCCGAGTAGCCACTCGGGATCACGTAGTCGACGATGGGCGTGCCCAACTGCTCGGCCATCTGCGCCAGGATGTTCGCGCTGTCCTGCAGGTTGGTCGAGTTCAGGCCTTCGAGACCCTGACGGGTGATGGTGGCGCCATAGTTGTTGCCCACCACCACCTGCTCGATCTGCACCTTGGTGCCATCGGTGAAGGAGGTGGTCTGGTCGACGCTGGTGCCCTGGCGCGCGGACCAGTAGGCCATGTCTTCCGGGGTCGGGTTGTGGTTCAGATAGCCCTTCATGTTGCCGTAGACCAGCGGCTTGAAGCCCATCTGCACGGCTTCTTCATGCAGCGCCGCCAGCGAACCAGGCTGGTCGCCCTCGGCCTCGGTCAGGAATCCCTTGCCCGCCAGGTAGGAACCCGTCGTCACCTGCAGCTCGGCATTGATGGTGACTACCTTGATCCCTGCCTCGAAGGCACGTTCGATGATCTCGGTACCGTGGTAGGGGTCGCCACTGCACTCCACCAGCAGATCGCAATGATCGATGAGATCCGTGACCGACTGGGTGAGCGCTTCGGTCAGGGGATAGTCGGTGACCGTGGCAATGGGCCGGCGGGTCAGGACGCGGGTCACGGTCATGTCGTCATAGTGGCGGCTGATGAGGCGAGCCAGGCAGCGCGAGATCATGCCGGTACCGACGATGCCAATACGGGTGACAGGGGATTGGGAGGACATAGGATCGATTCCTTTCAAAGAGAATGTCGGTAGCGAGCAAAGCCACCATGCAAAGTGCCGACCCCAACTACGTGTCCGATCTCTTACAAATGGAAGAACGGCTTCCATCAGAAATTCTTTGACTGGGATCAATCTTTCCGTGCGACTCGAAGCCAAATCAAAAATTCATGACTTCGTAACAGATAGCGACCAATGGCTGCAGATCGCCACCTTTTTCCTTGCCGTCCAGCGACGGCCGTTCAACTCGTCGGTTCTGCGCGCTTCGTAACTGCGTTACCGCGCGCCCAATAGCCACGGCGGAACAGGTCACGTTCGCCCAGGACCAGCAACAGCACCAGGAAGCCCAGCATCGCCACGCTGATGCTGACGATCAGCTCCAGCAGACCGACCGGCTTGGGCAACAGGAAACTCAGCAGGGCCACCGCGCTGCCGGCGCTGAACCAGCGCAGCAGCAGCGACAGATGCAGACCGGCGAGGGAATGACGATAGAGCGCCACGGCCATGAACAGCGCCTGCAGGAAGGCCCCGGCGGTAAAGGAATAGGCCAGACCCTGGGCGCCGAACGGCTGATAAAGACAGGCATCCAGGGCCACGGTGATGAAGGAACTGGCCAAGGTGGCATAGAGGAAGGTCTTGGCGCGCTGCTGCGACAGTAGGGCCCGGCCCCACAGCAGGGCCAGCCCCATCCAGGGCAGACCCAGGGCATAGGCCACTACCAGGGTCGCGGTCGCCGCACTCTGCTCGGCGCCAAAGGCACCGCGCTCCAGCAGGACCTTGACCACCGGTTCCGAATAGCTGAACAGCACCACCGAGGCCGGTACCAGGAACAGCAGGGTGCCGAGCAGCGCCTTGCGCATCAGCGCGGCGTACTTGTCGGCATTGCCCTCGTTCCAGCTGCGGGTCAGCTCGGGAAAAATCATGGCCAGGATGGACAGCGCATAGAGCGTGAGCGGAATGGTCACGATTCGGTAGGAGAAGGACAGCATGGTGATGTTGCCCTCCGCCAGCAGCGAGGCGAAGAAGCGCTCCGCCAGCATGCAGCCCTGCTGGGCGCCGGCGGCGAGCAACACGGGGGCGAAAGTCACCGCGAAGGGGCTGCCCTCGGGCTTTTCCATCGCCACCGAACGCTGGCTGAGATAGCCGAGGCGACGATGCTGGATGACGATCAGCAATACCTGAGGCAGCAGCATGCCAGTGAACAGCGCGATACCACTCGGCTGCAGGATTACGATGGCCAGGATGGCGCCCAGATTGAGCATCAGCGTGCGAGTCATCGGCAGGATGAAGATGCGATCCAGGTTGAGCAGCGCGCCTTGGCAATAGAGGATGGCCTGGACGCAGATCAGCAGGGTACCGACGGCGAAGACCAGCTTGCCCGTCTCGACCTGCTCATCGCTCCAGCCCGGCGCCAGGGCGTGCATCAGCCAGGGACTGGCGAGGACGCCGATCACCGACAGCAGGAGGCCGAACAGGCCGATGCGCCAGTACAGCCAGCGGCCGACCTGCTCGTACTGGGCATTGCACCTGTCGCGGATGCGCTGCAGATAGGGAATCATGGCATCGCGCAAGGCGAGGCCGAAGAAGCTCTCGAAGAACACCGGCAGAATGAGCGCGACAAAGATGAGGTCGGCTTCCCAGCTCACACCGAATTGCCGGGCGATCAGCAGGTCGCGCAGGAATCCCAGCAGGAAGCTGGCGACGGTGATGGCCAGGATGATAAGCGTCGAACTCACGCCCGCACCTCGATTGGCCGGGACAGGCCAAGCGCAGTAATACGCAGACGGATAGGGAAGGCGTGCATTGAGCGGTCTCGTTCCGTGAGCCGGAGGTGATCCGGATAAAGGCGGGCAGAGCTGCCCGTTTGGTCCAGACTCAGAGACCAGCTTCCGCGCTTAAGTTTCCCGATGCAATTCCAGAGACATGCAGAAATGTCGAACGATTGGCAAATTGCCATGACTGACCAGGTCCTGACCGCCGAGCGGTAGCCCTTGCAATCCTGCAGCAAGCCAACTACTGTATATATAACCAGATACAGAATACGAGGTGACGCATGGCCGTCGAAGTGTTGTATCGCAGCAGCCGAGATCCGGAGCGCCTGTTCATGGATAAAGCCGAAGCCGATCGTCACGATAAAATGTTGGAGCTGGCCGAGTCGCTCGCCAGCGTGCTGGACAAGGCCGTCCCCGGTCTTGCCGAGAAGCAGTGTGAAGACCTGGGCCTGTTCATGGCCCGCAATCGAGAGATCTTCGCCCGGGCGTTCCGCAATCAGCCCGATGCCCTGGGCGAGCTGGACCTGCCCAGCTAGCAAGGGGCGGCGTCACTCGGTTAGCCTGGGAAGAGATCTGAGCCGGAGAAAGCCTCTTGTCCCTTCCCATCATCTTCGATACCGATCCTGGCGTGGACGACGCCCAGGCCATCGCCCTGCTGTTTGCCGATCCCGAATTCGAGGTGATCGGCCTGACCACGACCTTTGGCAACGTGCCGGTCGCCACGGCGACCCGCAACGCCCTGCTGCTCACCGAGCTGGCCGGACGGGACACGCCCGTCGCCGCGGGTGTCGCCGAACCCCTGATCAAGCTGGCCGGCAACCATGCCCTGCATGTGCATGGCCAGGATGGCCTGGGCAACCAGCAGCTCCCCGAGCCAAGCCAGACGCCCCATGCCCTGGACGCCGCGCGTTTCATCATCGAGCAGACCCGCCTGCGACCGGGTGAGATCACCCTGGTGGCGGTCGGGCCGCTGGGTAACCTGGCCCTCGCCCTGGCGCTGGATCCCACGGTCGCCGATCGCGTCCGTGAGGTCGTGGTGATGGGCGGCGCCATCGTCGAGCCAGGCAACGTCACGCCCGTGGCGGAAGCCAACATCTTTTCCGATCCCCATGCCGCGGCGCGGGTGTTCGCCGCTTCCTGGCCGCTGACCCTGGTCGGCCTGGATGCCACCCACCGCGCCGTGCTCGACCCGCCACGCCTGCAACGCATCGCCGCGTGCCAGGGCGCTCTGGGTGAGGTACTCGCCCGGAGCTATGACTTCTATGCGGACTTCTACCGCAGCGTGAAGGACATCGACGGCTGCCATCCCCACGACAGCTGCGCCCTCGCCTATCTGCGGCGACCCGAGCTGTTCCATACCGCCCGCGGCCACCTCAGCGTCGGTACCGAGGGCCTGGCGGAAGGCCAGACCTTTTTCGCGCCCGAAGGTCGGGTCTACCAGGATGGGCGCTGGTCCGGCAATCGGCCGATGACCGTCTGCCTGGGCATGGACGGCGCAGCCATGGTGGCCTGGATGGAAGAAGTCCTGACCGCAGCGGCACGGTAGCAGGTCAGGATCCGAAGGCCGTGCGCCTGCAGCCTTGCTCGCACACGTCAGCCTGCGCCAGGTGAATGGCAGCTCTGCCCCGCCCGAGCGTTCAGCAGGCATAAAAAAAGGCCCCGTAAGGGGCCTTTTCTACAGCCGGGATCAGTTGACCTTGGGATCCAGTTCGCCGCGGGCATAGCGCTCGAACATGGCATCCAGGGAGATCGGCTTGATCTTGGAGGCCTGGCCGGCAGTGCCGAAGGCTTCGTAACGGGCGATGCAGACTTCGCGCATGGCGGTCACGGTCTTGGCCAGGTACTTGCGCGGATCGAACTCGCTACGGTTCTTGGCCATGAACTCGCGGATGGCACCGGTGGAGGCCAGACGCAGGTCGGTATCGATGTTGACCTTGCGGACGCCGTACTTGATGCCTTCGACGATCTCTTCGACCGGCACGCCGTAGGTTTCCTTGATGTCGCCACCGTACTCGTTGATGATCTTCAGCCACTCCTGGGGCACCGAGCTGGAGCCGTGCATGACCAGATGGGTGTCCGGGATGCGCGCATGGATTTCCTTGATGCGCTGGATCGACAGAGTGTCCCCGGTCGGCGGCTTGGTGAACTTGTAGGCGCCGTGGCTGGTGCCGATGGCGATGGCCAGGGCATCGACCTTGGTGGCCTTGACGAACTGGGCGGCCTCTTCCGGATCGGTCAGCAGCTGGCTGTGATCCAGGGTACCTTCGGCGCCCACGCCGTCTTCTTCACCGGCCATGCCGGTTTCCAGGCTGCCCAGGCAACCCAGCTCACCTTCCACGGACACGCCACAGGCATGGGCGAAGGCCACGGTCTGCTGAGTGACGCGCACGTTGTAGTCGTAGTCCGACGGCGTCTTGCCGTCGGCCATCAGCGAGCCGTCCATCATCACCGAGGAGAAGCCCAGCTGGATGGAGCGCTGGCAGATGTCGGGGGTGGTGCCGTGGTCCTGGTGCATGACCACCGGGATGTGCGGGAATTCTTCCACCGCGGCCAGGATCAGGTGACGCAGGAAGGGAGCGCCGGCGTACTTGCGGGCACCGGCGGAGGCCTGGACGATGACCGGCGAATCGGTCTTGTCGGCGGCTTCCATGATGGCGCGCATCTGCTCGAGGTTGTTGACGTTGAAGGCCGGGACGCCATAGCCGAATTCGGCGGCGTGATCCAGCAGCTGACGCATGCTGACGAGTGCCATTGGTGATTATCTCCCTACAAAGGCGGTGGTGGCGCCAGCCTGCATGAGCGGCTGGCAGGGTTCAAGCGGCCGACCCCTGGCCGCTGTGGATTAATCGGTTCAGCTGACATTCGCCGCTTCAAGGCGTCCGGCAGCCACGGCCGATGAGGTCGTTGTTGGCGATCCAGTAGACAAGTCCCTGGTCGCCACGAATATGGAAAGCCACCAGCCCATCGGTATAGGACTGGCCATCGGTGGCCGGTTCGCGATTGAGATGACGGATCAGGCCATCGCCTTCCAGCTTGAGGTCGACGATGGACTGGCTGCGATCCACATAGCGCCAGTCGAAGGCCGCCTTGGAATCGCAGACCCAGTGCGTCCAGCCGCCGGTCTGCTGCGCACCGCGGCCGGCACAGCCGGCCAACAGGGCGAGACTCAGCAGACCGAGGGCGAACGTACGCCCCTTCACTGGGCGCAGCCGCTGGTGGGACGACCGGCGTTGGCGTTGCCGGTGAGCGTGTCCACGCGCTCGTTGTTCTGTGCCGTCGGGGTAGCGGCGGACACCGGCGGCGGCGAGAACACCGCGCAGGCCTTGTCGGCATTGCCGCCGGCACAACCGGCCAGCACGAATACAGCGGAACACACGAGCAGCGGCGTACGCATGGCGATTACTCCTGGGCGCGTTGCTGGAGGACTTCCACGGCCGGCAGGACCTTGCCCTCGACGAATTCGAGGAAGGCGCCACCACCGGTGGAGATATAGGAGACCTTTTCACCGATGCCGTACTTGTCGATGGCGGCCAGGGTGTCGCCACCGCCGGCAATGGAGAAGGCGTCGCTGTCGGCGATGGCCTGGGCCAGGGTGCGGGTGCCTTCGCCGAACTGATCGAATTCGAAGACGCCTACCGGCCCGTTCCAGAGGATGGTCTTGGCCGACTTCAACAGGTCGGCGAACTGCTGGGCGCTGACCGGGCCGATGTCGAGGATCATGTCGTCGTCGGCCACGTCGTTGATCGACTTGGTGACGGCTTCGGCGGTCTCGGCGAATTCCTTGGCGACCACCACGTCCACCGGCAGCGGCACGCTGACCTTGGCGGCGATGGCCTTGGCGGTGTCCACCAGATCGGCTTCATACAGCGACTTGCCGACCTTGTAGCCGGCCGCGGCCAGGAAGGTATTGGCGATGCCGCCGCCGACGATCAGCTGGTCGCAGATCTGCGCCAGGGAATTCAGCACGTCCAGCTTGGTGGAGACCTTGGAGCCGGCGACGATGGCGGCCATCGGGCGGGCGGGATTGCCCAGCGCCTTGCCCAGGGCATCCAGCTCGCCGGCCAGCAGCGGACCGGCCGCGGCGACCTTGGCGAACTTGGCCACGCCGTGGGTCGAGCCCTCGGCGCGGTGGGCGGTGCCGAAGGCATCCATGACGAAGACGTCGCACAGGGCGGCGTATTGCTTCGCCAGCTCGTCGGCGTTCTTCTTCTCGCCCACGTTGAAGCGCACGTTTTCCAGCAGCACCAGCTGGCCCGGCTCGACCTGGACGCCGCCCAGGTAATCTTTCACCAGCGGCACCTCACGGCCCAGGGCCTTGCCCAGGTAGGCAGCGACCGGCGCCAGGCTGTTTTCCTCGCTGAATTCGCCCTCGGTGGGACGGCCCAGGTGCGAGCAGACGATCACCGCAGCACCCTTTTCCAGGGCCAGCTTGAGGGTGGGCAGGGCGGCGACCAGACGGGCATCGCTCTTGATCTGGCCTTCCTTCACCGGAACGTTGAGGTCTTCGCGAATCAGGACGCGCTTACCCTTCAGATCGAGGTCGCTCATTTTCAACACGGACATACAGGCAATCCCTTAGTTGTGCTTGTTTCAGGTGGGCTTGGCGATGCGCAGCCAATGGCCGGCGACGTCGAGCATGCGGTTGGCGAAGCCCCATTCGTTGTCGAACCAGACCAGCAGGTTGACCAGCCGGGGGCCGGAGACGCGGGTCTGGCTGCCATCGACGATGGCGGAATGGGGATCGTGGTTGAAATCGCAGGAGGCGTGGGGCAACTCGGTGTAGTCGATCAGCCCGGCCAGGGGGCCGCTCTGCGCGGCGTCACGCAACAGGGTGTTGAGCGCTGGAGCGGTGGTGTCCTGGCCGACGATGCAGGTGATGTCCAGGCAGGAGACGTTGACCGTGGGCACGCGCACGGCGCGGGCCTGGATGCGCCCGCCGAGCTCCGGCAGCAGGCGCTCGATGCCTCGCGCCAGGCCGGTCGCCACCGGAATGATCGACTGGAACGCCGAACGCGTCCGCCGCAGATCTTCGGCATGGTAGGCGTCGATCACAGGCTGGTCGTTCATGGCCGAGTGAATCGTGGTGATGGAGACGTACTCCAGACCCAGGGTCTCGTGCAAAAGTTTCAGCACCGGGACGCTGCAGTTGGTGGTGCAGGAGGCATTCGAGACCAGGGCCTCGTCACCGCGCAGGGTCTGCTGGTTGACCCCGTAGACCACGGTGGCGTCCACGTCGGTCTCGCTGACCATGGGCTGGGAGAACAGCACCCGCGGGGCGCCAGCGGCCAGAAAGCGCCCGGCCTCGACGCGGGTGCTGAAGGCACCGGAGCATTCCAGCACCAGATCGACGTCCAGCGCCGCCCAGTCGACCCGCTCGGGCTCGGCCTCGCGGCGGATCTCCAGGGCTTGGTCGCCGATGCGTAGTCGCTCGCCGTCCAGCGCTACCCGGCCGGGAAAGCGGCCATGGGTGGAATCGAAGCGGGTCAGGTATTCGAGGCTGGGCCGGTCGGCCAGGTCGTTGAGGGCAACGATGCTCAGCTCCGTCGTCGTGCCCCGCTCGTGCAGGGCACGCAACACGCAACGACCGATACGACCGTAGCCGTTGAGAGCGAGGCGATAGCGAGCGGAACTCATGCGTGAACGGACTCGGGCGCAAGCGAAAGGCCGATTATGCGGCGGTTCGACGACGAATGGGAGTCGCCAGGGTAGCCCACCTGCCTTTCTCACTACAAAAAAGCGCCCTCCTTGGCAGACGCAGAAAAATTCCGCGGTCTGGCTTGGGCGTCCTGCGGTATCCGGGTCGGAGCGCTGTCTGCCGTGAATGGGCAGAGGTAGCTCCCAAGGAAGCCGGACTACCGGCCTGCCTGCGATGCCCTAGCAGAAACGGTCATCGAAGGCTGATAGAGCAGAGCCATGACCTAGATCAAAAACCCTACTTGTTGTGTTGTAGAAATTAAAAAACACCATATGTAGTATCTGGACCGAACTTGAGGCCCAAGCCGCACTCGAAGGAAAGGAGCCGCATCGCCACGGCGAACGCCGGCTGGCGCCAGGCTTTTTCCCTTGAGTTCGCCCACTAAGGACAGGAGTCAGCCATGACCATCACCATCTACAGCAAGCCCGCCTGCGTACAGTGCAACGCCACCTATCGCGCCCTGGACCGTCAGGGGATCACCTATGAGGTGGTGGATATCGAGCAGGATGCCCAGGCGCGCCAGACCGTGGAGTCCCTGGGCTATCGCCAGGTGCCGGTGGTGGTGGCCGGTGATGACCACTGGGCCGGTTTCCGCCCGGACAAGCTCGGTCAGCTGGTGGCCTGAGGCTAGGGCCATGGGTGAGCTGCTGTATTTCTCCAGCACCTCGGAGAACACCCACAGATTCGTCGAGAAACTCGGTCTGCCGGCGCGGCGTATCCCTCAGGATCCCGCCGCCGAACCGCTCAAGGCCTGCGTGCCCTACATCCTGGTGCTACCGACCTATGGCGGCGGGGGCAGCAAGGGCGCGGTGCCCAAGCCGGTGATCCATTTTCTCAACGATCCGCACAATCGCGCCCTGATCCGCGGCGTCATTGCCGCCGGCAACACCAACTTCGGCGAGGGCTACTGCCTGGGTGGACGCATCGTCGCCCAGAAATGCGCGGTGCCCCTGCTCTACCAATTCGAATTGCTCGGCACGACGGAGGACGTCGACCGGGTGCGCACGGGAGTGAACGACTTTTGGCAACGTCAGGCCTGACCCCGACCGGCAGCGACGCGGACTATCACGCACTCAATGCCATGCTCAATCTCTATGGCTCCAATGGCGAGCTGCAGCTCGACAAGGACCGCCAGGCGGCGCGGCAATACTTCCTGCAGCACGTCAACCAGAACACGGTGTTCTTCCATAACCTGGACGAGAAACTTGGCTATCTGGTGGACAAGGGCTACTACGAGGCGGCGGTGCTGGAGCAGTATGCCCCGGCCTTCGTGAAGGCGCTGTTCGAGCGCGCCTATGCCTACAAATTCCGTTTCCAGAGCTTTCTCGGCGCCTTCAAGTACTACACCAGCTACACCCTCAAGACCTTCGACGGCCAGCGCTACCTGGAACGCTACGAGGATCGGGTGTGCATGGTCGCCCTGAGTCTGGCGCGTGGTGACGAACAGTTGGCCGAGTCCCTGGTGGACGAGATGATCAGCGGGCGCTTCCAGCCGGCCACCCCGACCTTTCTCAACGCCGGCAAGCGCCAGCGCGGCGAGCTGGTGTCCTGCTTCCTCCTGCGCATCGAAGACAACATGGAGTCCATTGGCCGCGCCGTGAATTCGGCGCTGCAGCTCTCCAAGCGTGGCGGCGGCGTGGCCTTCCTGCTGAGCAACGTGCGCGAGGTCGGGGCACCGATCAAGCGTATCGAGAACCAGTCCTCGGGCATCATCCCGATCATGAAGCTCCTGGAAGACGCCTTCTCCTACGCCAACCAGCTGGGCTCACGCCAGGGCGCCGGCGCCGTCTACCTCAATGCCCACCACCCGGACATCCTCAGGTTCCTCGATACCAAGCGCGAGAACGCCGACGAGAAGATCCGCATCAAGACCCTGTCCCTCGGCGTGGTGATTCCCGACATCACCTTCGAGCTGGCCAAGCGCAATGCCGACATGTACCTCTTCTCGCCCTACGACGTGGAGCGGGTCTATGGCGTGCCCTTCGCCGACATCAGCGTCAGCGAGAAATACGCGGAGATGGTCGCCGATGCGCGCATCCGCAAGCGCAAGATCAACGCCCGGGAATTCTTCCAGACCCTGGCGGAGATCCAGTTCGAGTCCGGCTACCCGTACCTGATGTTCGAAGACACGGTGAACCGCGCCAACCCCATCGCCGGGCGCATCAACATGAGCAACCTCTGCTCGGAGATCCTCCAGGTCAACACCCCCAGCCGTTTCGACGAAGACCTGGGCTACGAGCACATCGGCCAGGACATCTCCTGCAACCTGGGCTCCCTGAACATCGCCCGCACCATGGATTCACCGGACCTGGGCCGCACCGTGGAAACCGCCATCCGCGGTCTCACCGCGGTCTCGGAGATGAGCGACATCCGTTGTGTGCCCTCGGTGGCCGCCGGCAACGCCGCCTCCCACGCCATCGGCCTGGGCCAGATGAACCTGCACGGCTACCTGGCCCGCGAGCACATCCACTACGGCTCGGCGGAAGGCCTGGATTTCACCAACCTGTACTTCTACACCGTCACCTACCACGCGGTGCGCGCCTCCAATCGCCTGGCCATCGAACGCGGCCAGAGCTTCCAGGGTTTCGCCGACTCCAAGTACGCCAGTGGCGAGTACTTCGATCAGTACACCGAGGGCGACTTCACCCCGCGTACCCCGCGGGTGGCAGAGCTGTTCGAGATGGCCGGCATCCGCCTGCCGACCCGCGCCGACTGGCAGGAACTCAAGGCCTCGGTGATGCAACACGGACTGTTCAACCGCAACCTCCAGGCCATCCCGCCCACTGGGTCGATCTCCTATATCAACCACTCCACTTCGAGCATCCACCCCATCGTTGCCAAGGTGGAGATCCGCAAGGAAGGCAAGCTGGGCCGCGTCTACTACCCGGCGCCCTACCTGGCCGACGACAACCAGGAGTATTACCAGGACGCCTACGAGATCGGCCCGGAAAAGATCATCGACACCTATGCCGAGGCCACCCGCCATGTCGACCAGGGGCTGTCGCTGACGCTGTTCTTCCGCGACACCGCCACCACCCGCGACATCAACCGGGCGCAGATATACGCCTGGAAGAAAGGCATCAAGACGCTCTATTACATACGCCTGCGCCAGGCCGCCCTGGAAGGCACCGAGGTGCAGGGCTGCGTGTCCTGCAGCCTGTGAGGAAATCGCCATGAACGCACCCGTCAACGCGCCGCGCCTGAATCGCATCAACGCCATCAACTGGAACCGTATCCAGGACGACAAGGACCTGGAAGTGTGGAACCGCCTGACCGGCAACTTCTGGCTGCCGGAAAAGATCCCGCTGTCCAACGACATCCCCTCCTGGGCGACCCTGACGCCCAAGGAGCAGCAGCTGACCATCCGCGTCTTCACCGGCCTGACCCTGCTGGACACCATCCAGAACGCCGTGGGCGCCCCGACCCTGCTGGCCGATGCCGTCACCCCCCACGAAGAGGCGGTGATCGCCAACATCGGCTTCATGGAAGCGGTGCATGCGCGCTCCTACAGCTCGATCTTTTCTACCCTCTGCTCGACGCCGGATGTGGACGAGGCCTATCGCTGGAGCGAGGAGAATCCCTATCTGCAGACCAAGGCCGACCTGATCCTGGCGCGCTACCACGCGGACGACCCGCTGCTGCGCAAGGTGGCCAGCGTCTTTCTGGAATCCTTCCTCTTCTATTCGGGCTTCTATCTGCCGATGTACTGGTCCAGCCGCGCCAAGCTGACCAACACCGCCGACCTGATCCGCCTGATCATTCGCGACGAGGCAGTGCACGGCTACTACATCGGCTACAAATTCCAGCAGGCCCTGGCCAAGGAAAGCCCGGAGCGCCGCCAGCAGGTCAAGGACTTCGCCTACGAACTCCTGCAGGACCTCTACGACAACGAGGTGGCCTACACCGAGGACCTCTACGACAGCGTGGGCTGGAGCGAGGACGTGAAGAAATTTCTCCACTACAACGCCAACAAGGCGCTGATGAACCTGGGCTTCGAAGCGCTGTTCCCCAGCAGCATGACCGACGTCAGCCCGGCGATCCTGGCCGCCCTGTCGCCCAGTGCCGACGAGAACCACGACTTCTTTTCCGGCTCGGGCTCGTCCTATGTCATCGGCAAGGCGGTGAGTACCGAAGACGAGGATTGGAATTTCTGAGCTAATTCGCTGCTCCAGCAAGCCCCTTCCTGGGAGAGGGCTGAGGTGAGGGCGCCCCTCGCGACGAAGTCCTCAGCGGAAAAGGCTGCGCCGTTTTTCAGGCTACGGCGTTGAGCCGGCCGCCTGCTCCGAAAACTCCCTCTCCCTCTGGGAGAGAGTTGGGGTGAGGGCGCCCCTCACGACGAAGTCCTCTGCGGAAAAGGCTGCGCCGTTTTCCACGCTACGGCGTTGAGCCGGCCGCCTGCTCCGAAAACTCCCTCTCCCTTTGGGAGAGAGTTGGGGTGAGGGCGCCCCTCGCGACGAAGTCCTCTGCGGAAAAGGCTGCGCCGTTTTCCAGGCTAAGGCGTTGAGCCGGCAGCCTGCTCCGAAAACTCCCTCTCCCTCTGGGAGAGGGTTGGGGTGAGGGCGCGCCTCGCGACGAGGTCCTCAGCGGAAAAGGCTGCCCCGTTTTCCAGGCTACGGCGCTGATGCCTGATCGCGGCCATGGGCCGCTCCTACAGAAGTTTGACGTTCCTTTAGGAGCGGCCGCATCGGCGGACCGCCATGGCCGCGATAGATCTCTACCTCAGCGGTCCTGTCCGAAAACGGCCAGTCACCCCTACCCGGCGGTGCTAACCTGCCGCCATGAACGCCTTCCCCGACATTCCCGCCTTCGAACGTGCCCGCCTCGCGCGGGACCCGCGTTTCGACGGCCTGTTCTATACCGCGGTGCTCACCACCGGCATCTATTGCCGACCGGTATGCCCGGCGCAACCGCCGCGCCCGGAAAACGTCAGCTACTACCCCAGCGCCGCGGCCGCCGAAGCCGCCGGCTATCGCCCCTGCCTGAGGTGCCGCCCCGAGCTCTCCCCCGCCGGCGGCCACTGGCAACGCGGCGACGCCACCCTGGCCCGCGCCCTGCGACTGATGGACGAAGGCCTAGAGGAAGGCGGTCTTCCCGCTCTCGCCGCCCGGCTCGACCTCAGCGAACGCCAGTTGCGGCGACTGTTCGTCGAACGCCTGGGCGCCGCACCCCTGGCGGTGCTCACTACCCGCCGACTGTTGTTCGCCAAGCAATTGCTCAGCGAGACCCGGCTGCCGATCACCGAGGTAGCCCTGGCCGCCGGCTTCGGCAGTCTGAGACGCTTCAACACCGCCTTTCGCGACGCCTACGGCCTGGCCCCCAGCCAGGTGCGCAAGGGTCAGGCCGCGCCTTCGCCAGTGCTGGTCCTGCGTCTGGCCTATCGTCCGCCCTACGACTTCGCCGCCCAGCTGGATTTTCTCCGCGGTCATGCGCTGCCCGGCGTCGAGGTGCTGGACGACAGCAGCTATGCCCGGGTGATCGGCACGCCTGAACAACCGGGCTGGCTGCGCGTCTCGGCCTGGGATGCCGACACGCCGGCGCTGCGTCTGGAGCTGCACGGCGCCGCGCCTGGCGAGCTGCAGGCGGCAGTGGCACGAATCCGCCGCATGTTCGATCTGGATGCCGATCCGGAAGCCATTGCCCAGGGCCTGGCGGTCGATCCGACCCTGGCCGAGCTGGTGGCGCGCCGGCCGGGCCTGCGCCTGCCCAGTGGTTGGGACGGCTTCGAGATCGCCGTGCGCGCCGTCATCGGCCAGCAGGTCAGCGTGGTGGCGGCCACCACCATGACCGCCCGGGTGGTGCAGCGCTTCGGGCGGCCTTGGGGCGAGCCCGGCCACGAGGCCAGTCGCCCGCCAGCCGGCCTGCACCACTTCTTTCCCACGGTGGAGGCCCTGGCCGATGCCGCCCTGGAAGACCTCACCGGCCTCGGCCTGATCCGCGCCCGCGCCGGCACCCTGGGCACCGTGGCCCGGGCCTTGCGCGCCGGCGAGGTGGACTTCGACACCGGACGCACCCTGGACGACTTCACCCGGCGCTGGATCGCCCTCAAGGGCATCGGCCCCTGGACCGCCCAGTACATCGCCCTGCGCGCCCTGGCCCACCCCGATGCCTGTCCGGTGGAAGACCTGGTGCTGCAGAAACGCCTGGCACCGCCCGGCGAGCGCCTGACCGCCAAGGCGCTGTATGCCCGTGCCGAAGCCTGGCGGCCCTGGCGCGCCTATGGGGTGATGCAGGTTTGGCGCGAGGCCACCTGGAAGGCCCCCGCCGATACTCCCGCCGAACCCGTCCCTACCCGTCTCGCCAAGGAGTCGCCCTGATGATCGCCTATTGCCTGCTGGACAGCCCCATCGGCCCTCTCACCCTGGCCGCCGACGACAGCGGTCTGCGCGTGGTGGAATTTCCCGAGAATCGCTACCTGGCCAAGCGCGACAGCAGCTGGGTCGCCGCCGACCATCCGATCCTGGCCCTGACCCGCACGCAACTTGGCGAGTATTTCGCCGGCCGACGCCAGCGCTTCGAGCTGCCCCTGGCGCCGCTCGGCACCCCCTTCCAGCTGGAGGTCTGGCAGGCCCTGGCGGAGATCCCTCACGGCCAGACCTGGAGCTACGGCCAACTGGCCAGCCATCTCGGCCGACCCCAGGCGCGGCGCGCGGTGGGCGCCGCCAACGGCCGCAATCCGTTGCCCATCGTGCTGCCCTGCCACCGGGTGATAGGGGCGTCCGGTGCCCTGACCGGCTTTGGCGGGGGGTTGCCGACCAAGCAATTCTTGCTGGAACTGGAAGGAGCCTTGCCACCGCAGCAGGATCTCCTCGCCCTGGGCTAGCCCGCTACTGCGCCAGAATTCGCCTGTGAAATCGCTCTAGAATGCGCCTCTTGCAGCTTGAACCTGTGCAGTCTGGCTGATCACATGGGAGTTTTCGATTCGCAAGGATGCGATCCGATGTTCACTCCAGCCGATACCCCTCAGTTCACCCTGACGCTGGACGGCGTCGCCCATGATTTCCAGATCCTCGCCTTTGAGGGCACCGAGGCCATCGGTAGGCCCTATCGCTTCCAGCTGGAGCTGGTCAGCGAACGACCGGACTGGCCGCTGGAATCGCTGCTGCATCGCCGCGCCTTTCTCGGCCTGGGCCCGGGGGACGCGGGTATCAACGGTCAGATCGCCGCCGTCGCCCAGGGGGATTCCGGCCACCGCCTGACCCGTTATCGCATCGAACTGGTGCCGCGCCTGGCCTACCTCGCCCACCGGACCAATTCCCGCATCTTCCAGGGGCTCAGCGTCCCCGAGATCCTCGCCCAGTTGCTCCAGGAACACGGCATCCTCGAAGGCGACTATCGCTTCGCCCTGGGTCCGACGGTCTATCCAACGCGCGACTACTGCGTGCAATACCGCGAAAGCGATCTCGCCTTTCTCAATCGGCTGTGCGAAGAAGAGGGCCTGCACTATCACCATCAACAGCGCCGCGACGGCCATGTGCTGGTGTTTGGCGATGATGCCACCTGTTTCCCACGGCTCGGCGCCACCCGCTACCTGCCTGGCAGCGGGCTGGTGGCGGACGAAGCGGTGATCAGCCATTTCGCGGTCGGCCTGCAGACCCGTAGCAGCGCCACCACCCTGCGTGACCACGACCCTCTGCAGCCGCGGCTACGCCTGGAAAGCCGGGCGGACGCGACTTCACCACCCGCCCTGGAACACTATGGCTTTCCCGGTCGTTTCATCGATCGCGAAACCGGCAAGCGCCTGAGCGCACGGCGTCTGGAGAGCCTGAGGCTCGACGCCCACCAGGCGCAGGGCACGAGCGATCGAGCAGGCCTGGTGAGTGGTCACTTCCTGCTGCTGGAGCAGCATCCCCATGGCGACTGGAACCAGCTCTGGTTGCTGACCGAGATCCACCATCAGGGGCGCCAGCCCCAGGTACTGGAAGAAAGCCTGCCCAACCCGTCTGTGGAGGATGGCTTGCGCCAGGGCTATCGCAACACCTTCGTCGCCCTCCCCTCGACGGTGCCCTTTCGCCTGCCCCGCCGTCATCCCAGACCGACCGTGCTGGGCGCCCAGACCGCCGTGGTGACTGGTCCGGCCGGCGAGGAGATCCACTGCGACGCCCTTGGCCGGGTCAAGGTGCAATTCCACTGGGATCGCCAGGGCCAGGCGGATGAGCGCAGCAGCTGCTGGCTGCGCGTCGCCAGCGGCTGGGCCGGGCCGGGCTACGGCGCCCTGGCCGTGCCGCGGATCGGCATGGAGGTGCTGGTGGGCTTTCTAGAAGGCGATCCCGACCAGCCGCTGGTGATCGGCTGCCTGCATCACGCCGAACACCGACCGCCGCTGGAGCTGCCCCGGGACAGGACCCGCAGCACCTTCAAGAGCCTGAGCAGCCCGGGCGGCAACGGTTACAACGAACTGCGCCTGGAGGATCGCCAGGGCCAGGAGGAAATCCACCTCCATGCCCAACGCGACTGGGACGAACGTATCGGTCATGACCACCGCAGCGAGATTGGCCACGAGCGCCATCAGCGGATCGGCGCCAACAGCTACAGCACCTTCCACGCCGAAGAGCACCGCATCACCCATGGCGAACGCCGCACCGAGGTGCGCGCCGATGACCACCTGGACGTCAGCGAGAGTCAGCACCTGCGCCTGGATGGCGGCCTGTTCGTCGAAGCCGGTAGCGAAATCCAGCTGCAAAGCGGACAGAAGATCGTCCTGGAAGCCGGCGCCCGCCTGACGCTCAAGGCTGGCGGCAGTTTCGTCCAGCTGGATGCCGGGGGCGTCACGCTGGTGGGGCCGAGCATTCGGGTGAATCCCTGAGCGCCTGCTGAATGTCAGGCATGAAAAAGCCCCGCCTAGGCGGGGCTTTTCGTATTACCGCGGCACGCTTAGTCTTCCAGCAACTCGCCGGCGACCGCCAGGACGTTGTCCAGGGTGAAGCCGAAGTGCTCGAAGAGCGCCGCCGCCGGAGCGGATTCGCCGTAGGTGTGCATGCCGATGATACGACCGTCGAGACCGACGTACTTGTACCAGAAGTCGGCAATGCCGGCCTCGATGGCGATGCGCGCGCCAACTTCCACCGGCAGGACCTGCTGGCGGTACTCGGGGCTCTGGCGGTCGAAGACGCTGGTGCTGGGCATGGAGACCACGCGCACCTGGCGACCTTCGGCGGTCAGGCGGTCATAGGCCTGCACCGCCAGACCCACTTCGGAACCGGTGGCGATGAGGATCAGCTCGGGTTCGCCCACGCAGTCCTTGAGCACGTAGCCGCCGCGAGCGGCGTTGCCCAGGGTGGCTTCGTCGCGCACGCTGTGGACCAGGTTCTGGCGGGAGAAGATCAGCGCGCTGGGGCCGTCGCGACGTTCCAGGGCCGAGGTCCAGGCGATGGCGGATTCCACCGCGTCGGCCGGACGCCAGGTGTCCAGGTTGGGGGTGTAGCGCAGCGAGGCCAGCTGCTCCACCGGCTGGTGGGTGGGGCCGTCCTCGCCGAGGCCGATGGAGTCGTGGGTGAAGACATAGAGCACCCGCTGCTTCATCAGCGCCGACATGCGCACCGCGTTGCGGGCGTATTCCATGAACATCAGGAAGGTGGCGCCGTAGGGCACCAGGCCGCCGTGCAGGGCGACGCCGTTCATGATGGCGCTCATACCGAATTCACGCACGCCGTAGTGGACATAGTTGCCGCTGGCGTCTTCGGCGGTGACGCCCTTGGCGCCCTTCCACAGGGTCAGGTTGGAGCCGGCCAGGTCGGCGGAACCGCCGAGCAACTCGGGCAGCAGCGGACCAAAGAACTGCAGGGCGTTCTGGCTGGCCTTGCGGCTGGCGATGGTCTCGCCCTTGCTGGCGACGTCCTGGATGAAGGCGGCGGCGCGCTCGGCGAAATCGGCGGGCAGGTCACCGGCCATGCGGCGCTTGAACTCGGCGGCGAGCTGCGGATGGGCCTGGGCGTAGGCGGCGAAACGCTCGTTCCACTCGGCCTCGGCGGCGGCGCCGCGCTCCCGGGCACTCCACTCGGCATAGATGTCGGCGGGGATCTCGAAAGGCGCATGGGACCAGCCGAGCAATTCGCGCGCGGCCTGGATCTCGTCGTTGCCCAGGGGGGCGCCGTGGCACTCTTCCTTGCCCTGCTTGTGCGGGGCGCCGTAGCCGATCACGGTCTTGCAGCAGATCAGGGTGGGCTTGTCGCTCTTGCGCGCGGTGTCCAGGGCGGTCTGGATCTCGTCGGCGTCATGGCCGTCGACGTTGCGGATCACCTGCCAGCCATAGCTCTCGAAGCGCTTGGGGGTGTCGTCGGTGAACCAGCCCTCGACCTCGCCATCGATGGAGATGCCGTTGTCGTCGTAGAAGGCGATCAGCTTGGACAGGCCCAGGGTGCCGGCCAGGGAGCAGGCCTCGTGGGAGACGCCTTCCATCATGCAGCCATCGCCCAGGAAGGCGTAGGTATGGTGGTCGACGATCTGGTGGCCGTCGCGGTTGAACTGGGCGGCCATGACCTTTTCCGCCAGGGCGAAGCCCACGGCGTTGGCGATGCCCTGGCCCAGCGGACCGGTGGTGGTCTCGATGCCCGGGGCGTAGCCGTACTCGGGGTGGCCCGGGGTCTTGCTGTGCAGTTGACGGAAATTCTTCAGGTCGTCGATGGACAGGTCGTAGCCGGACAGGTGCAGCAGCGAATAGATGAGCATGGAGCCGTGGCCGTTGGACAGCACGAAGCGGTCACGGTCGGCCCACTGGGGATTGCCAGGGTTGTGCTTGAGCTGATCGTGCCAGAGCACTTCGGCGATATCGGCCATACCCATGGGGGCGCCGGGGTGGCCACTGTTGGCCTTTTGCACGGCATCCATGCTGAGGGCACGGATGGCGTTGGCTCGATCACGACGGCTGGGCATTGCGGTGTCTCCTGGCAGAGGCAGAGCGAAAGGGCGGCCATTTTCGCTCAGCCAGGGCACTTCCAGCAATCGGCGCGGTCGCCTCAGCCTGCCGGGCAGATCGTATCGCCGTCGGCTACGAAGGCACGCGCCACCGGCTCGATGCGCTTGGCCAGGACGCTCAGCGCCTGGCGATGCGCCGCGACGACCTCGACATAGGAGCCGCCAGCGGGCTGGCTGATCCGGCTGCCGCAGGTGAGCACCCGCTCGCCCCCGGGCTCGGCCAACCGCAGGGTCCAGAGCGCGTCCTGCTGGACCCCACGCCCGGGCTGCGAATCGAAGCGCTGCAGGTCCACCTTGATGCGCAGCACCGGTGCGCCGCTGCCACGGGGGGCATCGCCCAGGTCCAGGGTGCCCAGGTCCTGGGACAGGTCGGCGGACAGCGCACTGCGGACCTCGTCGGCCAGAGGGGCGATCCAGCGCTCGTTTTCCAGCAGCGCGATGCCCTCGCCCTGGCGGATCACCAGCTGCGGCTGATCCACCTGCGGCGGGACCGAGACGCCCTGTAGCGCGAAGCGAAAGCTGGCCGCGTGACCATTGGCAGCGGGCTCCGCGGCGCTGGTGAGGGTGTGGTAGTTGAGCGGCGCCTTGGACGAACAGGCGGCCAGCAGCAGGGGCAGAGCCAGGCAGGTCAGGCGCTTCATTGCAGTTTTCCTTTGGCGGGATCGCGGGAGCCCGGCTCGAACTTGGGCGGCGGATCGGTCACCAGGCCGCGGATCAGGGATTCCGGATGGCGGCCCAGGTAGTCGCCGAACACGCGCAGGGAGCGCGCCATGCGCTGCATCTCTTCGAGCGTCTGGGTCAGGTTCTGCTGCACCGGCGAGTCGGCACCCAGACTCTGGCTGGCGCTGCCGGTGAGCTGCTGCACGCCCATCAGGGTGGTGGTCAGCTGCGGCAGGACGCCCGCGTTGAGCTGCTTGAGAGTGCCACTGAGCTGCGCCAGGCTGGTGTCGAGATTCTTGCCGATGGAATCGAAGGGAATCTTGTCGATCTTGTTGACGATGCCGGCCATCTGCTCCTGCAGGCGATCGAAACTGCCGGTGACGGTGGGGATCGACAGCGGCTTGGCCTTGGGATCGAAGGCCACCTTGGGCGCGTTGGGCACGAAGTCGACGGAGATGTACAGCTGACCGGTCAGCAGGTTGCCGGTACGGGCCTGGGCGCGCAGGCCGCGGGCCACCCAACCGGCGAATAGCCTGCCATCGCGGTCCTTGGTCTCGATGCGCTTGCCGACGTCCCCCAATCGCTGGGGATAGATGACGGCGCCGACGATTAGCGAGAAGCGATCCTGGGCATCGTCGTAATCGGGGGTCAGGGAGACCACCCGGCCCACGTTCATGCCGAGGAATTCCACCGGCGCGCCGGTGGCGAGGCCACGCAGCGACTGCTGGAATCTCATGCGCACATAGATGGGCTCGCCGTCCGGTGGTGCCAGGGCGCTGGTCTGATCGTCGAACAGGGTGAAGCCCTGGTCTTCCTGGGCCGCCTCCGGATCCTTCGGCCACTCCGGGGTGACGAAGGCGATGCCGCCCGCCACCACCGTGGCCAGCGACTGGGTGTTGAGCTTGAGTCCGGACGCACTGAGCGAGACGTCGACCCCGCTGGCGTTCCAGAAGCGGCTATTGACGGTGACGAAGCGGTCGTAGGGCGAATCGACGAAGATCTGGGCGCTGACGCCCTTGCCGTCCGGGTTGAGGTGGAAGGACACCACCCGGCCGACCTGGATGCGCCGGTAATAGACCGGCGAGCCCACGTCCAGCGAGCCGATGTCGTCGGCGGTGACGATGAATCTCTTGCCCGAGGCGCCATGGATCAGCGCCGGCGGCTGCTCCAGGCCGCGGAAGTCGCGATGGGATTCGGTGGAGTCGCCGATATCGGCCCCGATGAAGGCGCCCGACACCAGGGTGTCGACCCCCGAGACGCCATTCACGCCGAAGCGCGGCCGCACCACCCAGAAGCGCGCGTCCTTGGTGGCGAAGCCCTCGGCGGACTTCTCCAGCTCGATGGTGGTGATCACCCGATTGCGATCCGGCGCCAGCTGGATGTCGCTGACGGTGCCGATCACCACGTTCTTGTACTTGACCTGGGTCTTGCCGGCTTCCAGGCCCTCGGCGGTGAGAAAGGTCACCGTGATGGTCGGTCCGCGCGAGGCCCAGCTGTGGATCACCATGGACAGCCCGATCAAGGCCGCCACGATGGGCACCAGCCAGATCAGCGATACGCTCCAGCGACTGCGGCGTACCTCGGGGGTAGGCGCCAGGGCGTCGGGTTCATGCCTGTCCGTCATCGTTCACCTCTGCATCCCAGATCAAGCGGGGATCGAAACTCATCGCGGCGAGCATCGTCAGCACCACCACGAAACCAAAGAACACGATGCCCAGGCGCGGCGCTGCCGAACTCAGGGCACCGAAATGCACCAGCGCCGAGACCAGGGCCACCACGATCACGTCGAGCATCGACCAGTAGCCGATCAGCTCGACGAAGCGATAGAGCCGGGCGCGCTGGGCGGTGGCCCAATCGCTGCGCCTCTGGCAGGTCACCAGCAGGGTGCCGAGCACCAGGAACTTGATGGAGGGCACCGCCACGCTGGCGATGAAGATAACCAGGGCAACGCCCCAGGAACCGTTCTCCCAGAATTCGATCACCCCTTCGAGGATGGTGCTTTCCGTGCCGCGGCCCAGGGTACCGGTGAACATCACCGGCAGGGTATTGGCCGGGATGTAGAGGATGAGCGCGGCCAGCAGGTAGGCCCAGGTCTTGGCATAGACATTCGGCTTGCGCCGGTGCAGCGCCGAGCCGCAGCGCGGGCAGCCGGCCTTGTGGCGACGGGGCGCCGTGCAGACGTTGCCGCAGACATGGCACAGGCAGAGGCCGAGCTCGTCGGCACGTGGCGGCAGCGGGGGCGCACTCATGGCTGGCGCGCTCCGACGGCGTCCCACAGCGGGTGCAGGTCGCGCTTGGCGATGATCAGCAGGACCACCATCAGTCCGACCATGCCGAACAGGCCCAGGCCCACCACCACGTGCAGCAGGCCGGCTAGCTTGATCACCGCCACCAGGGCGCCGAGCACGAAGACCTCGATCATGCTCCAGGGCCGCAGGTAATGCAGGGTCACCATGGCCGTGGCGAAACCGGGAGCGCGACGTCCGGCCTGGGCGAAGCCGAGCACCCAGAGCAGCAGCAGGATCTGCAGCAGCGGCACCACGAACAGGGTCATGGCCACCACCAGCGCCATGGGGCCGGCGAAGCCGCGACTCATGGCGATCACCGACTCCAGCAGGGTCGCCTCGCTGTGCAGGCCGCGAAAGCTCAGTTGCAAAATGGGGCCGACGTTGGCGATGACGAACAGCACCGCCGCAGCGATTGCCAAGGCCAGCAGGCCCTGGATGTCGAGGCGGCTGGCGCGATAGAGCAAGGCGCCGCAGCGCAGGCAATGCGCTCGCTCACCGACGGCGAGCGGCTCCAGGCGATGCACCGAATCGCAGTGCTCGCAGATCACCAGGCGCGTGCCAGCGGCAGGCGCGGAAGGGGATGTTGGCTGGACGGACATGAGGCTACCCGGGTGGCGCTCCTGGAGGGGGCTGCACGTTGGACGCGCGAGTCTCGCGGTCGTTACCGCAGGCCCGTGACGACTGCCGGCCAAACGGCCCCGGCATCTTACCTACATCTACGGACGTATGCGCGAGTCGATGCCCCGGACAAGTATCAAAACTTTTTGATGCTTTTCTTGCGAGCCCAGGAGCGGGTCTCTAGACTAGCGCCCCTATGACCCCGCTACGTGTGCCGGCGCTCGGCCGAGACCCAGGTGACACCCTCGCCGCCCTGTGCAAGGCCGGCGGCGATCCCCTGCGCCTGAATGTCCTGCGCGCCCTGCACAGTGCCTCCTTTGGCGTGCTGGAGCTGGCGCAGATCTTCGCCACCGGCCAGTCCGGCATCAGCCACCATCTCAAGGTGCTGGCCCAGGCCCAACTGGTGGCCACTCGCCGCGAGGGCAACGCCATCTTCTATCGTCGCGCCCTGCCCCGCCCCGGCAGCCTGGGCGGCGCCCTACACGCCGCCCTGCTCGAAGAGGTGGATGCCCTGGCCCTGCCCAGTGCGGTGCAGACGCGCATCGGCGAGGTGCATGCCCAGCGCGCCGCGGTGAGTCGCGATTTCTTCGCCCGGGTGGCGGAAAAATTCCAGGCCCAGCAGGACCTCATCGCCAGTCTGCCGCAGTATCGCGACGGCCTGCTCAGCCTGCTGGACGCCCTGGCCCTGGATCCGCGCGGCTGCGCCCTGGAGGTGGGCCCGGGCGACGGCGCCTTCCTGCCAGACCTGGCGCGGCGCTTCGCCCGGGTGGTGGCGGTGGACAACAGCCCGGCCATGCTCGAACTGGCGCGCCAGCGCTGCCAGCGCGACGGCCTCGCCCATGTCGACTTGCAGCTGGCCGACGCCCTCGCCGAGCCGCTGCCAGCGGCCGACTGCGTGGTCCTCAACATGGTCCTGCACCATCTGGCCGCACCGGCGGAAGCCCTGCAGCAACTGGCCCGGCGCGTGGCGCCGGGTGGCAGCCTGGTGATCACCGACCTCTGCCCCCACGACCAGACCTGGGCGCGTGCAGCCTGTGGCGATCTCTGGCTCGGCTTCGACCAGGACGAACTGGCGCGCTGGGCCCAGGCGGCCGGCCTGCAGGCGGGCGAGAGCCTCTACCTTGGCCTGCGCAATGGCTTTCAGATCCAGGTGCGCCAGTTCGCGCGCCCGGATCAGGGAAACACCCCGTCATGAGGCCAACTGGCCAGTGGCGGGCGGACCCGACGCTCAAGGGCGTCATGTCCAGCAAGAAAACTGCTGTCTCGACCGGCCTGCGGGCCCCTACCCCTTGGTAATTTAGGAACCATTCGATGAGCGAATATTCCCTGTTCACCTCCGAGTCCGTGTCCGAAGGCCATCCGGACAAGATCGCCGACCAGATCTCCGATGCCGTGCTCGACGCCATCATCACCCAGGACAAGCACGCCCGCGTGGCCTGCGAGACCCTGGTCAAGACCGGTGTGGCCATCGTCGCCGGTGAGGTCACCACCTCCGCCTGGGTCGACCTGGAGCAACTGGTGCGCGACGTCATCGTCGACATCGGCTACGACAGCTCGGACGTCGGCTTCGACGGCGCCACCTGCGGCATCGTCAACATCATCGGCAAGCAGTCGGTGGATATCGCCCAGGGCGTCGATCGCAGCAAGCCGGAAGACCAGGGCGCCGGTGACCAAGGCCTGATGTTCGGCTATGCCTGCAACGAAACCGATGTGCTGATGCCTGCGCCCATCACCTTCTCCCACCGTCTGGTGGAGCGCCAGGCCGAGGCACGCAAGTCGGGCCTGCTGCCCTGGCTGCGTCCGGACGCCAAGTCCCAGGTGACCTGCCGCTACGAAGGCGGCA
Organism: Pseudomonas sp. VMV1; assembly: GCF_056790235.1. Lineage (NCBI taxonomy): Bacteria > Pseudomonadati > Pseudomonadota > Gammaproteobacteria > Pseudomonadales > Pseudomonadaceae > Pseudomonas > Pseudomonas sp. VMV1. Next base: position 863,728 of record NZ_JBXGSE010000003.1, on the reverse strand, counting down.
AGGTGGTCGGCATCGACGCCATCGTGCTGTCCACCCAGCACAACCCCGAGGTCAAGTACGCCGACCTGCGCGAAGCCGTGATGGAGCTGATCGTCAAGCACGTCATCCCCGCCGAGCTGCTGCACAAGGACACCCAGTTCCACATCAACCCGACCGGCCAGTTCATCATTGGCGGCCCGGTGGGCGACTGCGGCCTGACCGGTCGCAAGATCATCGTCGACAGCTACGGCGGCATGGCCCGTCATGGTGGTGGCGCCTTCTCCGGCAAGGACCCGTCCAAGGTCGACCGCAGCGCCGCCTACGCCGGGCGCTACGTGGCCAAGAACATCGTTGCCGCGGGCCTCGCGGACCGTTGCGAGATCCAGGTGTCCTACGCCATCGGCGTGGCTCAGCCCACCTCCATCTCCATCAACACCTTCGGTACCGCCAAGATCAGCGACGAGAAGATCGTGCAGCTGGTGCGCGAGCATTTCGACCTGCGCCCCTACGCCATCACCACCATGCTCGACCTGCTCCACCCGATGTACCAGGCCACCGCGGCCTACGGTCACTTCGGCCGCCATCCCCAGGAAATCACCGTGGGCGATGACACCTTCACCACCTTCACCTGGGAACGTACCGACCGCGCCGCCGCTCTGCGCGCCGCTGCCGGCCTGTAAGACGCCTCCCGGTAAAAAGCCCCGCCACCGCTGGTGCCGGGGCTTTTTTCTGGGTCTGCCATCGGAATCCCAGCGCTTTCTTGCGCCAGTCCACAGGCTGGCATGCTCGATGCAACCTCTGGGCATCTGGTGGTCAGAATGCCTCGTCTTCTCCAGGAGTCTGCTTATCCATGTGGCTGTTCATCACCAACTTCGGCGATTCTTCGGTGATGCTTCCCTGCGCCGTCCTGATCGCACTCTGGCTGCTGGCCGGCCTGTCCGCGCGAGCGGCGTTGTTCTGGCTGCTGCTGTTTGGTACCGCCGGCCTCGCGGTCGCCCTGTCGAAGATCGCCTTCTTCGGCTGGGGCCTGGGCATTCCCCGCCTGGATTTCACCGGCTTCAGTGGCCACTCCATGCTGGTGGGCAGCGTGCTGCCGATCCTTGGCTGGCTGCTGGCCAGTCGGGCGCGACCGTCGCTACGGCTGACCGCGGCCGCCATCGGCGCCGCTTGCGCCCTGCTCATCGCGGTCTCGCGGGTGGTGCTGGGCTATCACTCGATCTCGGAAGTGGTGACCGGCCTGCCCATCGGCTATGCCGCCAGTGGCGGTCTGCTCTGGCTGCTGCGTGGCCAAGAGGTCAATCTCAAGCCACGCCAGGCAGCCCTGGGTGCAAGTCTGCTACTCCTGCCGCTGCTGTTGCTGCATGGCACCAACGCGCCGACGCAACGGGTGCTGGAACGCCTGGCGGTGAAATTTGCCGACGAGCAGAAGCCCTGGACCCGCGCCCACCAGCGTGCCGGGGTCGCCCCCTTGCAGAACTGAGGCGCATCGCTTGGCGCGTGCAATAGATGACGCATTGGCTGGCGAATACAGGCAGGCCTCCTAGACTGGCAGAAGCCCTGCGTTTCCTGGGGTGAACGTCCGGGTCCTTCGGCCCCTCCTATTGAAGTCAGCCCTTGCCGCCGAGTCGTCCGCATGCGCTACTGCCTGTTCCTCTGCAGCCTGGTGCTCACCGGTCTGCCTGCGTCACCCGTGGCGGCTGCCGAGCCCTTGCGGCTCTATACCTGGGAAGGCTATTTCAGCGATACCCTGCTGCAGCGCTGGGCCAAGAGCCATCCGCCGCTGCAGGAGATCCATTTCGACAGCAGCGACGTGCGCGACGCCACCCTGGCACGCGGCGATGCCACGCTCGACCTGGTGGTCATCAACGAAGTCAGCGCCACCCGCCTCGGCCAGGACGGCCTGCTGACGCGCATCGAGCCACACAGGCTGCCGCACCTGGCAGAACTCGACCCGCGCTGGCGTCACAGCTGCGGCGACTATGCCGTACCCTACGTATGGGGCACCCTGGGGCTGCTCTACCGCAGTGATCGCCTGGCCAAGGCACCAGACTCCTGGCAATCACTGCTGCAACCCGCCCCCGCCCTGCGCGGCCACATCGCCATGGTCGAAGATCATGATGACCTGCTGGTCGCTCCCCTGATCACCCTGGGGGGCGCGATCAACAGCAGCGATCCCGACCTGCTCAGACGCAGTTTCGCCCTGCTCAAGGCCCAGGCACCGGCAGTCCTTACCTATCAGTACGTGGTCAGCGCCCTGCGCAACCCGGCCTACAGCGACCTCATCGACCTGGCGCTGGGCTACAGTGGCGATCAACACCTGCTCAATGCCACCACGCCCGGACAGCCCTGGCGCTTCGTCACGCCCCGCGAGGGTAGCCTGCTCTGGGTGGACTGCCTGGCGGTGCCGAGCAATTCCCCACATCAGGCTGCCGCCGAGCGCTTCATCGACTTTCTCAACGAGCCGCATAACGCCCTGCTGGCCACGGAGGAACTGCACCTGGGGACGCCCAACGCCAGTGCCGCGCGCCTGTTGTCGGCGGACCTGCGCCAGGATCCCAGTCTGTTTCCTCCCGAAGACGTCCTCGCCCACAGTCAGCTATTTCGCGAAGGTCCGCCGGATACCTTCCAGACCCGGCAACGTATCGGCAGTGCCCTGGTGAGTCGCCATGAATCTCAATAGGCGCGTCCTGCTGCTGATCCTGCCGGTCGCCCTGCTCTGCAGCCTGACCCTGGTGGGACTGGGCTACACGGTGCAGCGCGAGGCGGTGATAGGGCTCGAACGCTCCCGGGTCAATCACGACCTGGCGGCGCTCGAAACCACCTATCGCGAGTACGATCAGTTCAGTCGCAACCTGCTCTATGCCCTGGCCAACAGCGCGGCGCTAGGCAACTTCCTGCGGCAGACCGACGTGCCCTATCGCAACGAAGCCCTGGGTACCCAGCTGCAACTGGCGGTCCAGCGACTGGTCGGCAACGATGCTCCCAGCCGCATCTCGCTGACGATCGCCCGACCGGACCTGAGCCTGGCCTACTACTACGAACGCAGCGACGATCCCTTCGCCCAGTTGGGCAGCCGGCAGCGGCAGCTGCTCGAACGCCTGGCGCGCGCACCGGACGGCCCCCTGGAACGCCGCGACTACCTGATCGACGAACAGGGCCAGTCGCTACTGGTGGCGACGACCGCGCTGCTGCCCAGTACGGCCGGGCCGCCTCTTCCTGGCCAGCGCGACCTGGCGATGACGCTGCAGTTGGCGGTCAGCCCGGAGCGGCTGGAAACGTTGCGGCGGACCCTCGAACAGACCTATGGCGCACCGCTGGAATTCTCTCGCACGCCGCCCGTACGGACTTCGGCATTCACGGCCGTCGAACGCCTGGCACCGGACCTCTATGTTCGTCTGAGTCCGGACCCACAGCACCTGCACGAGCAATTGCGCAGCCTGGCAGTGGCCTATTTCAGCGGCGGGCTGCTGGTGACCTTGGCCTGCATCCTGGTGCTGGTGATCCTCATTCGCCGCCATATCACCCTGCCCATCGCCCGCCTGGACAGCCAGCTCACCGAGGTCCTGGAAGGTCAGCGCCTGGCGCTCGAAGACAGCCGCGAGCCGGGCGAGATCGGCCATCTGGGCGCCAACATGAAGCGCCTGCACGACAACAACCTGGCCATCCTGGCGCAGCTGCGCACGGCCCTGCGCACCGACGTCCTGACCCAGATCGGCAACCGCCGCTACTTCCAGCTCATGGGCGAGTCCTGGCTGGCAGGAAAGCCGGACGGCCGTACCATCGCCCTGCTCTATTTCGGGCTCGACCATTTCAAGTCGGTGAACGACAGATTCGGCCACGAAGTAGGCGATGAATTGCTGCAGGCGATGGCCCGGCAGACGCAGCAGTTGCTCGCCGCCTATCAAGAGCGCAACGAAGTGGTCTTCACCCGTCTGGCTGGCGATGAGTTCGCCATCCTGCTGCGCGGATCGGCAGCGGCAACCGATGCCCTCGCCCTCGGTGAGGAACTGCAACGAAATTACGACAGCGGTACCCTGGTCGGCGAGCGGCGCTATGCCGTGACCCTGAGCATCGGCCTGGCCGCGCCCGAGGCTCCGCTGGACCTGGCCGACCTGCTGGCCCAGGCCGCCCTGGCCCTGGACCGGGCCAAGAGCGAAGGCGGCAATCGGCTGGTGCATTTCACTCCGGCGCTGGCTGCGCGCCAGCGTCGCCAGGATCTGCTGGACGAGTACCTGCGCCACCTCAACCCGGACGAGGAGTTTCACCTGGTCTACATGCCGGCGGTCGACAGTGCCGGTCAGGTACGCTCCGCCGAAACCCTGCTGCGCTGGAATTCGCCACGCCTCGGCGCCGTGTCGCCCGCGGAATTCATTCCCATCGCCGAGCGCCAGGGACATTTCCGCTGGATCGACCGCTGGGTCGTGGACCAGGCCTGCCGTGAGTATCCGGCCCTGCAGGAGATCCTGGGCAATGACTTGGTGCTGTCCGTCAACCTGTCGTCCGCGCAGCTGGACCAGGCCGATATCGTGCCCTACCTGCGCGAGCGGGTGCGCCACCACGGCGTCGATCCGGGCCACCTGGAGCTGGAATTCACCGAGACCTTCGCCGCCGAGCTGAACGAGCGCACCCTGGGGCTGCTGCACGAGCTGCGCGCCGAGGGCTTTCGCGTGGCCATCGATGACTTCGGCGTGGGCTACACCTCCATCCAGCAGGTCACCGACTATCCCGCCGACACCATCAAGTTCGACCGCCTGATCGTCGAGCGCCTCAGCCAACCCGGGAATCAGGCCAGCCTGGATGCGCTGATCGCCTTCTGCCATGCCCGCGACGCCCAGGTCATCGCCGAAGGCGTGGACACCGAGCAGAAGCAGCTCTGTCTGCACCAGGCCGGCTGCGATCTCCTGCAGGGCTTTCTGGTCTGCCCGCCGCGCCGACTGGACGAGCTAGGCGAATGGCAGCGCCAGCGACTGGGCAATCCCAGCCCGGTCTAGGGCTAAAGGGCAGCCCGCTGCCGCAAGGTCGGCGGGCTATCCCCGGGTTGGGCCCGTGCTTAGAAATCCAGCGACAGGCCCAGCCCTACGCCCTGCTGGTGGGTATCACCCGCGCCGGCATAGCTGTAGCCGCCGCGCAGGGTCAGCTCCGGGGTCAGGCGCTGGACCACGCCCAGACTCAGGCGCGTACGGTCGCTGTCCGGCTGGTAGCCATCCAGGGTGTAGTCCAGACCCGGCACGCTGTTCAGGCGCATGGTCACATCGCGAGTGCCGTCGGCGAATTCCCGTTCGCGGCCCACATCGGCGAACAGCGCCGTGGCCGGTGCGAGTTGCCAGCGGCCCTGCAGGCCCAGCCCGAGGCGCCGCGAGGTGCTCGACTGGTCGTCGAACTCCAGCGCCGTGGCATCGTTGCCGCGCTCGCGATAGCCATCCACCTGGACGCGGGCATAGTCGGCGCTCACGTAGGGACTCAGGTGCCAGGGACTGCCAGCCGCGGCCAGGTCATAGCCCAGGCGCGCCGAGAGGGCACGCAGATCACCATCGGTATCGCCCTGCTCGCTGCGCGTGGTCGGGCCGAGGGCGAAGCGCCGGCTCAGGTCGTCATAGTCCAGGCGGCCACCGGTGGCGGTGAGATCGCCCCAGACGCGCTCGCCCTGATACTGGGCGAAGGCGCTGAGCAGATAGCTGTTCAGGCGATAGTCGGAATCGGCCGCACCGGGCTCCAGGTGCTGCCGCGCGACCCCGGCGGCGACACCGAGGCGCCATTCCTCACTGAGTCGATAGCTGCCGCCCAGGTCCAGGCTGTAGCCGTTGCCATCGCCACCGGCGGTGCTGCGCTGGTCGTCGACGTCCAGCCGCCGCGCGCTGGTATCCACATAGCCCTGCCAGCGCCCCACCGGCTGCCAGGCGTGCCAGTCGCCCAGCCAGCGCTGGTGCAGGCCGTCCTGGTGCGCCCTCAGGGTGGACTGGGCCATCTCCGGCAGCAGGGTGACCTCCCAAGGCGCCGCCAGCAGCGAATAGGCGTAGTCGGCGATCAGCCGCTGCCCCGTGATGGTCGGGTGCACGCGATCGTTGAACAGCAGCTGGCTGGGATCGGCCGCGGCGGCGCCTAGCCCGTAGGTGGTATTGCGGGTGCAGTTGTCGCCACTGAAGCAGGTGCCGGTGAGATTCTGCCCGGTGGCCAGCCCATAGCGTCCGGGTTCCGCCACCACCTCGGCGAGCAGTTGTGGCACGTTGAGACCGATGATCTCCGCGTCGATGCCCGCCAGCCGCGTCACCAGGGCCTGGTTGTAGACCCGGCTCAGGGCCGAAGTGGCCGCCTGCTGCGGCGAACCGGCCAGGGCCGGGGTCTGGCCGATGTCGGGCAGCAGCCAGACCACCAGATGGCGGGCCCCGGCCTGCTGCAACGCAGCGACGCCGTCACCCAGACGATTGGCCGCAGCCGCGGCGGTCGCCGGCGAGGTGACCAGCCCTTGGAGGAAGTCGTTACCGCCACCGCTGATATAGAACAGGGTGTTGGGATCCAGGCTCAACCCCTGGCTGGCAAGACCGGGCAGATAGCCATCGCGTCTGCGCAAGGTCAGGCCGCCAACCGCCACCGTCGAGCCGTTGGCGGCGGTGATCGAATCGCGGATCTGCGCCGTGGTGTAGCCACCCACCGCCCAGTTGTCGCCGTCGCTGAGCCCCAGCAGCCGATTGATCACCGAGGTCGAGGCGTCCAGAGTGCGGGCATCGAAGCCCAACTGCTGGCCAAGCAGGATCGAGGACACCGGGCCGGTCACCGCGCCGCTCGCCGGGCTGTAGCCGGGGCCGACACGATTGGTGAACCTGAGGCTGGCGCCATTGACCCCGGTATCGGGAAATTGCCCGGCGTCCAGCAGGCTGTCGCCAAACACGGTGAAGCCACTGTAGGGATTGGGAGCCGCCTGCACGGTTGCCGCGAGCGTCGTCGCCAGGGCGATGGCCAGCGGCAGGCGTTGCCTGAGGAAAGATGTCATGCCTGCATCCTTGATTGTTGTTATCGGAGCACGCGTCAGGGCGTGTAGCCCCACGCTAGACGGTTTTTGTGACGTTGTATCTGGGTGTGAACAAAAACTTGCAAGACGTTCATGCCGTCTGGACGGCATGCCAGACGGGTGTCGATAGTTCGACTAGGGCGGCCCGCCATGACTGTCGAGTCTGCTGATCAACCAGTGGCAGCACTCATGGGGGTGATGACGCTGAGCGCCCGCTCGGATAGCCCCTCTCCCCCAGGGAGAGGGTTGGGGTGAGGGTCCCTTGCCAGCGAGCCCCTAGTGGAAAACGCTGCACCGTTTTCCACGCTACGGTTTTCTCCGTGGCGACGGCGCTGAGCGCCCGCTCGTATAGCCCCCTCTCCCTCGGGGAGAGGGTTGGGGTGAAGGAACGGCGAGATCCCTATCCCGCCAGCTACCTCACTGCCCCAGCTTGCCCGCTTCGCAGCCGGTGCTGGCGCACTCGCGCAGACGCTCCTTGAGCGTCTCCACACGGCTTTCGGTCAGGCTGACGGCGCAGTCCAGGTTGACGAAGTAGCCATCGGCCTCCTCGCGGGCGCACTGGCTGTCGCGCTGCTTGATCCAGGCGAGTTGCCCCTGCTTGAGCAGCGCCTGCTGATCGGCCGGCAGTTGCTTGCGCAGTTCGCCATAGGTCTGGTTCAGCGACTTGTCGCTCTGGGCGAACAGGGTGCTCGCGCAGTAGACGGTGTCGAAGGCGTTACGGGGCGTCCCGCACCCGGCGGCTTGGGCATTGGCGAGCGCAAAGAGACTCGCCAGCGTCAGGGTGGCGACAAGGGTGGTTTTCAACATGGCAGCATCCTGCAAGGGGGCCGTCCGGAGTGGCGCGGCCATGAGACCAAAGCTAGCAGAGCCGCCGGTTGCGCGCGTGGCGCCTGCTGAAAAACAGCCAACAAAAAAGCGCCCGAAGGCGCTTTCCTGTACTACCCGAGCGGGATCAGACCTTGGAGCGCTCGAAGCGCTTGCGGTCGTTCTCGTTCAGGTACTTCTTGCGCAGGCGGATGGACTTGGGCGTCACTTCCACCAGCTCGTCGTCGGCGATGAATTCCAGCGCCTGTTCCAGGGTGAACTTGATCGGCGGCACCAGGGCGATGACTTCGTCCTTGCCCGAGGCGCGCATGTTGTCCAGCTTCTTGCCCTTGGTGGGGTTGAGCACCAGGTCGTTGTCACGGCTGTTGATGCCGCACAGCTGGCCTTCATAGATCTCGTCGCCCGGAGCCAGGAACAGCTTGCCGCGGCTCTGCAGGGTTTCCAGCGAGTAGGTCAGCGCGGTACCGGTGGCCATGGAGACCAGCACGCCGTTCTGACGGTTGCTCACTTCACCGGCCTTGATCGGGCCGTAGTGGCTGAAGGTCGAGGTCAGGATGCCGCTGCCCGAGGTCAGGGTCAGGAAGTTGTTACGGAAGCCGATCAGGCCACGCGCCGGGATGGTGTACTCCAGGCGGATACGGCCCTTGCCGTCGGGGATCATGTTGGTCAGATCGCCCTTGCGCAGACCCATCTGCTCCATCACCGAGCCCTGGTGCTGCTCTTCGATGTCGATGGTGACGTTCTCGTAGGGCTCCTGCTTCACGCCGTCCTTCTCGATGATCACCACTTCCGGACGGCCCACGGCCATCTCGAAGCCTTCGCGGCGCATGTTCTCGATCAGTACCGACAGGTGCAGCTCGCCACGGCCGGAGACCTTGAACTTCTCGGCCGACTCGCCCGGCTCGACGCGCAGGGCCACGTTGTGCAGCAGCTCCTTGTCCAGACGGTCCTTGATGTTGCGGCTGGTGACGAACTTGCCTTCACGACCGGCGAAGGGCGAGTCGTTGACCTGGAAGGTCATGCTCACGGTGGGCTGGTCGACGGTCAGCGGCGGGCGGGCTTCGACGTTCTGCGGATCGCACAGGGTGTCGGAGATGAACAGCTCGTCCATGCCCGAGACGCAGACGATGTCGCCGGCTTCGGCTTCGGCCACTTCCACGCGCTGCAGGCCGGAGTGGCCCATGATCTTGAGGATACGACCGTTGCGCTTGCTGCCGTCGTCGCTGATGGCCACGACCGGGGTGTTGGCCTTGATGCGGCCACGGGCGATACGGCCGATGCCGATCACGCCCAGGAAGCTGTTGTAGTCCAGCTGGGAGATCTGCATCTGGAAGGGACCGTCCAGATCGACCTGGGGGGCCGGAACGTGGTCGACGATGGCCTGGAACAGGGCATCCATGTTGTCGTCCATCTTCTCGTGGTCCATGCCGGCGATGCCGTTCAGGGCACTGGCGTAGACGATCGGGAAGTCCAGCTGCTCATCGGTGGCGCCGAGGTTGTCGAACAGGTCGAAGATCTGGTCGATGACCCAGTCCGGACGCGCGCCGGGACGGTCGATCTTGTTGACCACCACGATCGGACGCAGGCCGGCCTTGAAGGCCTTCTGGGTCACGAAGCGGGTCTGCGGCATGGGGCCGTCCTGGGCGTCGACCACCAGCAGCACGGAGTCGACCATGGACATCACGCGCTCCACCTCGCCACCAAAGTCGGCGTGGCCGGGGGTGTCGACGATGTTGATGTTGTAGTCCTTCCACTTGAGCGCGGTGTTCTTGGCCAGGATGGTGATGCCACGTTCCTTTTCCTGGTCGTTGCTGTCCATCACCCGCTCGTTTTCCGCTTCTTTGCGGTCCAGGGTGCCGGACAGGCGCAGTAGCTTGTCGACGAGGGTGGTCTTGCCATGGTCGACGTGCGCGATGATGGCGATGTTGCGTAGATTCTCGATCACAGTGGTGTTCTCGGTATAGAAATGAAGGAGCTTCAGCCAGCAGGCTGACAGCCGGAGATTGCAAAGGCGCGAAACGCGGCCGACCGGTATGTGGCCGGCGGCTAGGAGAGGTCGGGAGGGCGGTGGCGGATACTGCCACCCAACAGGCCCGGCTGCTTAGGCCGGACGATAAACGCGCACATTGGCGTGCCCTTCGGTGAGCAGGTGATGGGCATGCAGCCGGCTCATCACCCCGCGGTCGCAATAGAGAAGGTACTGGCGATTCTCGTCCAGTTCCTTGAAACGGCTGTTCAGCGCGAAGAACGGCATGGTCTGCACCTCGATGCCGGGCAGCTCCAGCGGCAGGTCTTCCTGGGCGTCGGGATGGCGAATGTCCACCACGATCTGCCCGGGCAGCGGCTGGTCCACCTCTTCCACCTGCACGTCCTTGCCCAGCTCCTCGATCACCTTGTCGACGGTGATGAAGCGGGCGCGCTCCAGCGCGGCGTCGAGCACCGCCATGTCGAACTTGCCTTCCTCGTGCTCCACCCGCAGGGCCTTGGCCTTGGTGGTGGGATTCACCGAGATGATGCCGCAGTACTCGGGCATGTGCTTGGCGAAGTCGGCGGTGCCGATGCGCTGGGCGGTATCGATGATGTCCTGCTTGTGGCTGGCCAGCAGCGGACGCAACACCAGGGTATCGGTGGCCTTGTCGATCACCGCCAGGTTGGTCAGGGTCTGGCTGGAGACCTGGGAGACGGCTTCGCCGGTCACCAGCGCCTCGATCTGCAGCTGCTCGGCGATGCGACTGGCCGCACGCAGCATCATGCGCTTGAGGATCACGCCCATGTGGCTGTCGTCGCACTGGGTGAGGATCTGCCCCACCACTTCCTCGAAGGGCACGCTGATGAACAGCACCCGCTGGGAGCGCCCGTATTTCTCCCAGAGATAGTGGGCCACTTCCATCACGCCCAGCTCGTGGGCCCGCCCGCCGAGATTGAAGAAGCAGAAATGGCTGACCATCCCGCGTCTCATCATCTGGTAGGCGGCCACGGTGGAGTCGAAGCCGCCGGACATCAGCACCAGCACCTGCTCCAGGGCGCCCAGCGGATAACCGCCCAGGCCTTCGTGATGCTCGTCGATGATGAACAGCTGCTGGTCGCGAATCTCCAGGCGGACGTTCACCTCGGGATTCTTCAGGGCGATGCCGGCGCCGCCGCAGCGCTCGCGCAGGCCGCCGCCGACATAACGCTCCACGTCCATCGAGGAAAAGTCGTGTCGACCGGCGCGCTTGCAGCGTACCGAGAACACCTTGCCGCGTACCCGCTCACCGAAGTGGCGCTCGCACAGCGAAAGGATGGTCTCGAAGTCACCCAGCGGATACTCGTGCACCTCGAGGAACTGGCCGATGCCAGGGGTGCAGGCCAGGCGCTGCTTCATGTCCGCCAGCACCCGTGGCTCGCTGATCGCGGTCTCGAGCGAGATGTTGTCCCAGACCCCCTCCACGCGGACATCCGGATCCAGATCGCGCAGCACGACACGAATGTTCTTCACCAGCTGGCGAATGAAATTCTTGCGCACCGGGCGACTCTTGATGGTGATTTCCGGAAAGACCTTGATGATGAGCTTCATGAGCGGGAAACGGGGGGCGGGTAACGCGAAAGAAAAGGGCGAATATCATACCTGAAAACCATCGAGCACTCGAATTCAACCGACAAAATCACCTCTGGCGCCATTTGAGTGCAGGGACGGATTTAGATGCACTATTTTGGTGCAATGATACGGCCTCGACTGGCCTGAAAACGGCATGGGAGGCGCCAGGAAGGCCCTCCAGCCCATTTGGGGGCACTGGCATACAACTTGCTCTCTTGTGAGGCAGCCGCCCCTGGGCCAGCATAGGGCGCTTTTCGTGGAACGCCGGTCATGGACCAGGCAATACGGGAGCGCCCCTCAAGGGCACAGCTGATACCGGGAGTACCGCCAACCGCTCCCGGCTGAAATTCCTCTGGAGGAAACCATGTCGAAGGCTGTTCAACTGATCAAAGAAAACGACGTGAAGTGGGTAGACCTGCGCTTCACCGACACCAAAGGCAAGCAGCAACACGTCACCATGCCGGCGCGTGACGCGCTGGACGAAGACTTCTTCGCCCACGGCAAGATGTTCGACGGCTCCTCCATCGCCGGCTGGAAAGGCATCGAAGCCTCCGACATGATCCTGCTGCCCGACGACAGCACCGCCGTTCTGGATCCCTTCACCGAAGAGCCGACCCTGATCCTGGTCTGCGACATCATCGAACCCTCCACCATGCAGCCCTACGAGCGCGACCCCCGTGGTATCGCCCGTGCTGCCGAGGAGTACCTGAAGTCCACCGGCATCGGCGACACCGTGTTCGTCGGCCCGGAGCCCGAGTTCTTCATCTTCGACGAAGTGAAGTTCAAGTCGGACATCTCCGGCTCCATGTTCAAGATCTTCTCCGAGCAGGCCTCCTGGAACACCGACGCCGACTTCGAGTCCGGCAACAAGGGCCACCGCCCGGGCGTCAAGGGCGGCTACTTCCCCCTGCCGCCGGTCGACCATGACCACGAAATCCGTACCGCCATGTGCAACGCCCTGGAAGAGATGGGCCTGGTCGTGGAAGTTCACCACCACGAAGTGGCGACCGCTGGCCAGAACGAGATCGGTGTGCAGTTCAACACCCTGGTCAAGAAGGCCGACGAGACCCAGACCCTGAAGTACGTCGTGCACAACGTGGCCGATGCCTACGGCAAGACCGCCACCTTCATGCCCAAGCCCCTGTACGGCGACAACGGCTCCGGCATGCACGTGCACATGTCCATCTCCAAGGATGGCAAGAACACCTTCGCTGGCGAAGGCTATGCCGGCCTGTCCGACACCGCCCTGTACTTCATCGGCGGCATCATCAAGCACGGCAAGGCGCTGAACGGCTTCACCAACCCGTCCACCAACAGCTACAAGCGTCTGGTGCCCGGCTTCGAAGCACCGGTCATGCTGGCCTACTCGGCCCGTAACCGTTCCGCCTCCATCCGTATCCCCTATGTGTCGAGCCCGAAAGCCCGCCGCATCGAAGCCCGCTTCCCGGATCCGGCTGCCAACCCCTACCTGTGCTTCGCCGCCCTGCTGATGGCCGGCCTGGATGGTATCCAGAACAAGATCCACCCCGGCGATGCCGCCGACAAGAACCTGTACGATCTGCCGCCGGAAGAAGGCAAGAAGATCCCGCAGGTCTGCGGCAGCCTGAAGGAAGCCCTGGAAGCCCTGGACGCCGGTCGTGCGTTCCTGACCAAGGGCGGCGTCTTCACCGACGAGTTCATCGATGCCTACATCGAGCTGAAGTCCGAGGAAGAGATCAAGGTGCGTACCTTCGTGCACCCGCTGGAATACGATCTGTACTACAGCGTCTGATCCCGCTGCGGTAAGCGAAAGGCCTCCCTCGGGAGGCCTTTTCTTTGCGCCACGAAAAGCCGTCGCGACCGACGCAGCGCCACGCACGCCAAGTTGCCTACCGGCGCACGCGGCGCGCCTGCTACCCTTGGTATCCATCGCCCGGCCGAGATCCTGCCATGCCTCGCCTGCTTGCCTGCTGTCTGCTCTGCCTCGCCTGCTCCGCCCAGGCCGCGATCTACAAGTCGGTGGATGCCGAAGGCAACACGGTGTTCAGCGACCAGCCCTCGGCCAATGCCAAGCCCGTGCAGGTGGCGCCCACCAATACCGTGGACAATCCGCGGCCGGCGCCGCCCATCCCCAATGCCCCCACGCCGTCGACACCTGCAGGCCCGGCCTTCAACCGCCTGGAGGTCAATGTGCCCGACGATGAGGCCATCCGCGCCAACAACGGTACCTTCTCGGTGGGCGTGGCCGTGGAGCCGGCCCTGGGCCCGGGGCAGTCGCTGCAACTGCTGGTGGATGGCGCACCCTATGGCAGCCCGGGTCAGAGCACCCGCTTCGGCGTGGCCAACCTGGAGCGTGGTGAGCACCGCTTCGCCGCCCAGGTGCTGTCGGGCAATGGCGAGGTGATCCAGACCAGTGCCGAGAAGACCATTACCGTGCAGCGCATCAGCGTCAACAGCCCGGCCCGCTGATGCGTTCGCTCCTGACCTTGTTGCTGCTCTGCCTGCTGCTGCCTGCCCAGGCGGCGGTCTATAGCTACGTCGACAAGGAAGGCAATCGGGTCTACACCGATCAGCCGCCCAAGGGCGTGAAGGCGACGCCGGTGCCACTGAGCACGCCCAACAACCTCAACCAGCAGGGCCAGCCGACCCGCAAGCTGAGTCCGACTCCCACCGCGCCGCTGGCCAGGACGCCCAAGGCCGCGCCCTTCCGCTACCAGATGCTGCGCATCCTGGTACCCGAGCCCGACGCCACGGTGATCGATCAGCAAGGGCAGCTCATCGTCAGCCTGGTCAGCGAGCCGGAGCTGCAGCCGGGTCACAGCTACCGGCTGTTGGTGGATGACAGGGAAGCCGGCGTCGGGCGCAGTCCGGTGTTTCCCCTGGACAACCTGGATCGTGGCACCCATAGCCTGGTGGCGGAGATCCTCGCCGCCGACGGCAATGTGCTGGAGCGTACGCCGGCCCAGCCCTTTCACCTGCGGCGTCCCTCCCTGGAGCAGAAGCGCCGCGCCCATCCCTGCACCGACAAGGATTGGGGCAAACGTCCGGAATGTCCGCTGGACATGAAACCGCCCGAAGCCAAGAAATCCTGGCTACCTTTCCTCTAGCGCACCTCTTTGGTGCGCTTTTTGTCCATGCACCATCTTGATACAAATCCTGCAGGGACTACCGGCCCGCGCGGCGGCTGTTAGTGCACGTTGCAGGCATCTGCCCTAACTCGGGGCGTCTTGGTTTGCTTCTTGCATTTTCCTATCGTCCCTATAGCGCTGTGGCCCCTCATGCCTACCGACGTCATCCACCGGCTCCTGCTCGACAACCTCACGACCGCGGTCATCCTGCTCGATGCGGAGCTGCGTCTGGAGTACATGAATCCGGCGGCCGAGATGCTGTTGGCCATCAGCGGCCAGCGCAGCCACGGCCAGTTCATCAGCGAGTTGTTCACCGAGTCGCCCGAGGCCCTGCAGGCGCTGCGGCAGGCGGTCGATCATGCCCACCCCTTCACCAAGCGCGAGGCGCTGCTGGTCTCCACCTCGGGCAACAGCCTCACGGTGGACTATGCGGTGACCCCCATCTTGGACCGCCACAACACCCTGCTGCTGCTGGAAGTCCATCCGCGCGATCGGCTGCTGCGCATCACCAAGGAGGAGGCACAGCTCTCCAAGCAGGAGACCACCAAGCTCCTAGTGCGCGGCCTGGCCCACGAGATCAAGAATCCCCTGGGTGGCATCCGCGGCGCAGCCCAGTTACTGGCCCGCGAGCTGCCCGAAGAGTCACTCAAGGACTACACCAACGTCATCATCGAGGAAGCGGACCGGCTGCGGAATCTGGTCGACCGCATGCTCGGCTCCAACAAGCTGCCGAAGCTTTCCACCACCAACGTCCACGAGGTGCTCGAACGGGTCTGCAGCCTGGTGGAAGCGGAAAGCCAGGGGCTGATCAATCTGGTACGCGACTACGATCCGAGCATCCCCGACCTGATGATCGATCGGGAGCAGATGATCCAGGCAGTACTCAACATCGTGCGCAACGCCATGCAGGCCATCTCCCAGCAGAACGAACTGCGCCTGGGCCGGGTGACCCTGAGAACCCGTACCCTGCGCCAGTTCACCATCGCCCACCACCGCCATCGCCTGGTGTGCAAGGTGGAGATCATCGACAACGGTCCGGGCATTCCCCAGGACCTGCAGGAAACCATCTTCTATCCCATGGTCAGCGGTCGCCCCGACGGCACCGGCCTCGGGCTCGCCATCACCCAGAACATCATCACCCAGCACCAGGGGCTGATCGAGTGTGAAAGCCATCCTGGCCACACCGCCTTCAGCATCTTCCTGCCGCTGGAATAACGAGGAGTACGCATGAGCCGTCAGGAGACCGTCTGGATCGTCGACGACGACCGTTCCATCCGCTGGGTCCTGGAAAAAGCCCTGCAACAGGAAGGCATGACCACCGTCGCCTTCGACAGCGCCGATAGCGTCATGACCCGCCTCGGTCGCCAGCAACCGGACGTGGTGATCTCGGACATCCGCATGCCGGGGACCAGTGGCCTGGACCTGCTGTCGCGCATCCGCGAGATGCACCCGCGGCTGCCGGTCATCATCATGACCGCCCACTCCGACCTGGACAGCGCCGTGGCTTCCTACCAGGGCGGCGCCTTCGAATACCTGCCCAAGCCCTTCGACGTCGACGAGGCCGTGGCCCTGGTCAAGCGCGCCGGGCAGCATGCCCAGGAGCAACAGGGCTTCGCCGAGCCGGAGCACCTGACCCGCACCCCCGAGATCATCGGCGAGGCGCCGGCGATGCAGGAGGTGTTCCGCGCCATCGGCCGCCTCTCGCACTCCAACATCACGGTGCTGATCAATGGCGAATCCGGTACCGGCAAGGAGCTGGTCGCCCACGCTCTGCACCGCCACAGCCCGCGTGCCACCGCGCCCTTCATCGCCCTGAACATGGCCGCCATTCCCAAGGACCTGATGGAGTCCGAGCTGTTCGGCCACGAGAAGGGGGCCTTCACCGGTGCCGCGGCCCAGCGCCGGGGCCGTTTCGAACAGGCCGACGGCGGCACCCTGTTCCTCGACGAGATCGGCGACATGCCGGCCGACACCCAGACCCGCCTGCTGCGCGTGCTGGCCGATGGCGAGTTCTACCGTGTCGGTGGCCATACCCCGGTCAAGGTCGACGTCCGCATCATCGCCGCCACCCACCAGAATCTCGAAAGCCTGGTGCGCGAGGGCAAGTTCCGCGAAGACCTCTTCCACCGCCTCAATGTCATCCGCATCCACATCCCGCGCCTGGCCGACCGCCGCGAGGACATCCCCGCCCTCGCCCGCCACTTCCTCGCCCGCGCCGCCCAGGAGCTGGCCGTGGAACCCAAGACCCTGCGCAGCGAGACCGAGGAATACATGAAAGGGCTGCCCTGGCAGGGCAACGTGCGCCAGCTGGAGAACACCTGCCGCTGGATCACGGTGATGGCCTCCAGCCGCGAGGTGCTGATCGACGACCTGCCACCGGAGCTGCTCAACCAGCCCCAGGACGCCGCCCCCGCCGCCAACTGGGAACAGGCGCTGCGCCAGTGGGCCGATCAGGCCCTCACCCGCGGCCAATCCAGCCTGCTGGACAACGCCGTGCCGGCCTTCGAACGCATCATGATCGAGACCGCCCTCAAGCACACCGCCGGCCGCCGCCGCGACGCCGCCGTGCTGCTCGGCTGGGGCCGCAACACCCTGACCCGCAAGATCAAGGAGCTGGGCATGAAGGTGGATGGGCCGGATGAGGAGGGGGAAGACTGAGGCTCTCTACCGTGCCGTAGGTTGGGCTGAGCGATAGCGAAGCCCAACGCTTTGTTTTGGCTTAGGGTAGGGTTAGGTTGCCCTCACTGATTATCGTGTTTTGCTGATGGCTCTTGTTTCGCCTGGCCGGCGACTCACTTTTCTTTGCTTGCGGATCGCCGCCCGGTGCAAAGAAAAGTAAGCAAAAGAAAGCACACCCCACGTTTCGGCCCTCCGCTGCGCTCCGGGTGATTCGCTTCGCTCACCCTTCGGGCCAGCCTGCGGCTGTTACTCCGCTTCGCTACGTTTCCCTCGCTCCGGCGTCGCTCCAGGGGCACGGCACGAAGGGGCCTCCTGCCCCTCGCGCCTTGCTCGGCGTCCTGCCTCGCATCCCCCTCCACGACACCTATGCTCGACCTCACTGACGGGGACGGGCGCCAGCCTGAGAGTTAGGTATTTCCAGTATCTGTAGCGTGGAAAACCGCGCAGCGTTTTCCACTGGCGCGTAACGCCGATCCCTGTGGACAAGGCTTTGCCGTTGTCCACGCTACGGGTCACAGCTCTTCGTACTTCTTCAACCAACACTTTCAGGCTGGCGATTCGCCCCGTTCAGAAGGGTGAACGCCAGTGTCGTGGAGTGGGTCGAGCCGCAGGGATGCGGCGAGAGGTCAAGTGGGCCATGGACGGCCCATCTGGACCGACCCCAGAACGGCGCCGGCGTGAGCGAAACGTAGCGAAGTGGAGTAACAGCCGCAGGCTGGCCCGAAGGGTGAGCGCAGCGAATTACCCGGAGCGCAGCGGAGGACCGGATGATCGGGGCAAGCGTTTTTGCTTACTTTTGTCCGGGACGCGCAGTCCGGGACGCGCAGCCGCGACTGAAAAAAGTGAGTCGCCCGGGTGGGCGAAACAAGAGGCACCCACAACACTCGGTAAACAGCCAAGGCACCAATAAGCCTTAGCACCTAGCACCTAGCACCTAGCACCTAGCACCTAGCACCTAGCACCTAGCACCTAGCACTGGCTTCACATTGTTGGGCTTCGACGATGGAGCCGCCTCAACCCAACCTACGAATCCTCCAAAATTACTCAAGCCAAAACTTGGCACACCTCCTGCAATACCTCAGGTAACTACCCTTTTGGGGACCTCGGTACAGGCAGGCTGGGGAATCCCCTCTTTTCTTCCTGAGGCCATCACTCACGGTGATGGCCTCTTTTTTTCGCCTGCAAAAAGCTGCAAACCCCAGGTTAGAGCGCCTCCTGCTCTATAGCCAAGACAAGGGGACTGGCAAAGGCAGCCGAAGCGTCAAGGCACCCCGGCGCTCCACCCCGTTCCGCTCTGGTGCAAACAGCCAGTCTTTTGCCTGATAACGGGGCATTTCAGGGCGTCAGCGGGACCTCGACGTGAAGCACCCAGTCCTCGCCTTCTTCCACGATCCGGTCGCTGGCCTGCAGCGCGCCGCCGACACCTACCAGCAACACCTTAAGGTCCTGCCCCTCCTGGCGCACCGTCCAGGAAAAGCTGCCACCCGGACGCACCACCCGTCCCTGGCGTTCGCCACCGTCCCAGCGGGCCCGGGGTAAGCGCAGGCTGAGGGCGCCCTCGGGGCGATAGCGTTCATAGAACAGCGAGCGATCGGCGGTGATCAGCAATTCGAAGCGGCCGGCCTCCTGGCGACTGTCCACCCCCAGGATGACCGGGCGGCGGGCCTCGGCCGACCAGGGATCGGGATGGGTGCGCTGGTACACCAGTTGGCCGATGATCATGCCGAACAATCCGGCGCCCAGGGCCGCCGAGGCCAGCCAGAGGGTCAGGCGCTGGCGCTGGCTGCGCCATTCGGCCTTGAGCAGCTCGGGATCCTCCACCCGCGCCAGTTCGTCCCGCCGGGCGCGCTGTTCGCGTAACAGCCAGTCGATCAGCCGGCGCCAGAGGCTCATCGCCCTGTCCCGCTCGCGACGCCGCGTCGGCGGCGCAGTACCATAGGCGCTTTGCCAGGCGCCCTGCCCTTCATGTTCGACATCATCCTCTACCAACCGGAAATTCCGCCCAATACCGGCAACGTCATTCGCCTGTGCGCCATCACTGGCTGCCGCCTGCATCTGATCGAGCCGCTGGGCTTCGCACTGGACGACAAGAAATTGCGCCGCGCCGGCCTGGACTACCACGAATGGTCCAGCGTGCGGACCCATGCCAGCCTCGCGGCCTGTATAGCAGATTTGCAGCCGCCGCGACTGCTGGCCTTCACCACCAAGGCCAGCCATCCCTTCACCGAGATCGCCTATGCGCCGGGCGACGCCCTGCTGTTCGGCCCGGAAAGTCGTGGTCTGCCGGCCGAGGTGCTGGAGTCCCTGCCGCCCGAACAACGGCTGCGCCTGCCCATGTTGCCCAACCGGCGCAGCCTCAATCTGTCCAACACCGTGGCCGTGGCCGTCTACGAAGGCTGGCGCCAGCTGGGCTTCGCTGCACCGCCTGGCTGACCGCCAGAACCTTACTGCCAGACGCGCCGTCCCATGACCTACAGGCACATCGCCAGACCGTCACACGAGGCGCATCATGAGCAAGATCGGCAAACCCAAGGTTGAACGCTACGACGCGCCCTCGGGTGGCTGGGGCTCGGCGCGCTCGGTGACCGAGATCGTCTTGCGCGAGCGAGTGCCACTCAAGTCCGGTGCCCTGCTGGCCCGGCAGAATAAGCATGGCGGTTTCGCCTGCGTGAGTTGTGCCTGGGCCAAGCCCGGCAAGCCCCACCCACTGGAATTCTGCGAGAACGGCGCCAAGGCCACGGCCTGGGAGGTCACCAGCAAGAGGTGCGGACCGGAATTCTTCGCCGGCCATTCCCTCACCGAACTGCGCGGCTGGCGCGACTACGATCTGGAAGAGGTCGGACGCCTGACCCACCCCCTGCGTTACGACGCCGCGAGCGACCGCTATCGGCCGGTGAGCTGGGCTGAAGCCTTCGCCGACATCGGCGCCGAGCTCAAGGCACTGGATCCGGATTCGGTGATCTTCTACGCCTCGGGTCGCGCGGCGCTGGAGACCTCCTACCTCTATCAGCTCTATGCCCGCCTGTACGGCACCAACAATCTGCCGGACAGTTCCAATATGTGCCACGAGAGCACCTCGGTGGCCCTGCCCAAGAGCATCGGCGTGACCGTGGGCACCGTGACCCTCAACGATTTCGATCAGGCCGACTGCCTGCTGTTCTTTGGCCAGAATCCCGGCAGCAATAGCCCGCGGATGCTGCATGACCTGCAGGAAGCGCGCAAACGCGGCGCGCCCATCATCACCTTCAATCCCTTGCGCGAGCGTGGTCTGGAGACCTTCGTCAATCCGCAGTCGCCGGTGGAGATGCTGACCGATCACCCCACCCAGATCAGCACCCAGTACCACCAGCTCAAGCCGGGTGGCGACATCGCTGCACTCACCGGCATGTGCAAGGCCCTGCTGACCGCCGATGACCAGGCCCGCGAGCAAGGCCAGCCCGCCGTGCTCGACCATGCCTTCATCGCCGAGCACTGCCATGGCTTCGCCGAATTCTGCGAATGGCTGCAACGCCAGGAATGGCCGCAACTGGAGCGCCAGTCAGGCCTCACCCGCAGTGCCCTGGAAGCGGCCGCTGCCGTCTACGGACGTTGTCATAAAGTCATTGGCATCTATGGCATGGGGCTGACCCAGCATCGCTACGGGGTGGAAACCATTCAGATGCTGGCCAATCTGCTGCTCATGCGCGGCAACATCGGCAAGCCTGGCGCCGGCATCTGCCCGGTGCGGGGCCATTCCAATGTCCAGGGTCAGCGCACCGTGGGCATCACCGAGAAACCGGAACTGGCGCCACTGGAGCAGCTCGGCGAGCGCTTCGGCTTCACCCCACCGCAGGACAAGGGGCGCAATACCGTGGAGGCCTGCGAAGGCATCCTCGATGGTTCGGTAAAGGCCTTCATCGGCCTGGGCGGCAACTTCCTGCGCGCCATTCCCGAGACCAGTCTGATGGAACCAGCCTGGCGCACCCTGCGCCTGTCGGTGCAAATCGCCACCAAGCTCAATCGCAATCACCTCGTCCCAGCGGACAAGGCCTATTTGCTGCCCTGCCTGGGGCGTACCGAAATCGATCGCCAGAATGGCGTGGAGCAGGCTCACAGCACCGAGGACAGCACCGGCTGCATCCACGGCTGGCGCGGTGTGGCCGAGCCGCCCGAGGGCGAACTACTGTCCGAGCCGGCCATCGTCGCTGGCCTGGCCAAGGCCACCCTGCCGGACAACCCCAAGGTCACCTGGGATGCCTGGGTCGCTGACTATGGCCTTATCCGTAACGAGATCGCCCTATCCTTCCCGGAGATCTTCCACGACTTCAATGCCAGGATGTGGGAGGTAGGCGGCTTTCATCGCCCGCTGCCAGCGGCCAAGCGCGAGTGGAAGACCGAAACCGGCAAGGCCAATCTCATCGTGCCGCGCAGCCTGGAAGAAGACCCAGACATGCCCGCGAGCGGGCGTGACGTCCTGACCCTGATGACGCTGCGCAGCAACGACCAGTTCAACACCACCATCTACGGCTATCACGATCGTTTCCGCGGCGTGAAGGGCACCCGGGCGGTGCTCTTCATGAATCACAACGACATCGAACGCCTGGGCCTGGCCGAGGGCGACAAGGTGCAGGTGTCGACGGTGGCCGATGACGGCGTGCGGCGCGAGGTAGGCCCGCTGCGGGTCACGCCCTACAACATTCCAGAAGGCGCCTGTGGCGGCTACTACCCCGAGTGCAACGCCCTGATCCCGCTCTGGCACCATGCCGAAGGCAGCAAGGTACCGGCGGCCAAGGCCATTCCGGTGCGCCTGACCAAGCTGATCACGGCGAATGGCGGCTTTCCGGTGGAGCCGGAGGGGTATGGGGCGCAGTACTGAAAGTGGATCAAACCAGGCGTAGAAAACGCTGAAGCCTGGTCCACACCACTACCTTCCGGAAAACGAAAAGCCCAGCATTGAAGTGCTGGGCTTTTTTGCAACGCTCGATCCAATCT
The DNA here is from genome assembly GCF_056790235.1 of Pseudomonas sp. VMV1. NCBI lineage: Bacteria > Pseudomonadati > Pseudomonadota > Gammaproteobacteria > Pseudomonadales > Pseudomonadaceae > Pseudomonas > Pseudomonas sp. VMV1. The sequence continues at coordinate 841,584 of NZ_JBXGSE010000003.1, read as the reverse complement.
ACGGGTAACCGAGCTGAGACAGCTCCACCGTCGAAGCTCAACGGCAAGGCTGACTATTGGGCATCGCTGCGCTCAACCCAACCTACGAGCTGTCCGTGCTACGGACAAGGCTGCGACCGCCCGGAAAGTAAAAAGCCCAGCACTCACGTGCTGGGCTTTTCGTCGCGCTCAGGCTACGCGCTTTCGCAGCCCGATGCTTCTTATCCGATCGTCATCAGACTGGCATTGCCGCCGGCGGCTGCCGTATTCACGCTCAGGGCGCGCTCGATGAGCAGGCGCTCCAGCGGAATGGCGGTCTCGCCGCGGGCCAGGCCCTGGACGCCAACGATGGGGCCGTTGCGCTTGGCTACCAGCTGGCAGATCTGGCGCAGCTGGTCGGAGTCACCGTGGTGCAGGACCGCCTCGAAGGCGACCTCATCCTTGCGCCAGTCGGCGGTGGCCTGCACCCGCGACCGCACGGCTTGCGGCAGGCGATTCAGGGTAGCCTTGTGCGCCTCCTCGACCAGCGCGGTGCTACCCACCGCCATGACCGCCGCCAGCTGTAGCAGCAGATCGCTTTCGTCCGCCGCCAGGCACAGTACCCGGCTGCGCGGCAGCAGGCTGTAGCTGTTGCGCTCGCCCGTCGGGCCGGGCAGCAGGCGGGTCAGGCCGCTTAGGGACTCTTCGGCGAATCTCAGGCAGGCCTGTTCCAACTCGCCCAGGCCCTGCTGCTTGGCCCAGTCCTGCAGGGCACCCAGCGGATTGCCGGCCTGCTGGCGCAGGGCGTCACGCACCTGCCATTCGGTCTCGCCAGCGCTGCCCTTGGCCAGGGCCACGGCGGGATCGCCATCCGGACGAGTGCTGAGCAGACGGTAGAGATACAGCGGGCCACCGGCCTTGGGACCGGTACCCGAGAGGCCTTCGCCACCGAAGGGCTGCACCCCGACCACCGCGCCGACCATGTTGCGGTTGACGTAGAGGTTGCCGGCATGGGCGCGCTCTACCACCTTGGCGATGGTCTCGTCGATACGGGTATGCACCCCGAAGGTCAGGCCATAGCCGGTGGCATTGATCTGGTCGATGACCTTGTCCAGGTCCTTGCGAGCGTAGCGCACCACGTGCAGCACCGGACCGAAGACCTCGCGGCCCAGCTCGGCCAGGCTATCCAGCTCGATCAGGGTGGGCATGACGAAGGTGCCACGGTGGATGGCATCGCCCTCCACGCGCCCGCCCTGGTGCACCCGACGACCTTTACCTCTCAGGGTCTGGATATGCTTGTCGATGGTGGCCTTGGCCTCGCCATCGATCACCGGACCGATGTCGATGGCCAGGTTTTCCGGGTTGCCCAGCCGGCATTCGGCCATGGCGCCCTTGAGCATCTCCAGCACACGGTCGGCCACGTCGTCCTGCACGCAGAGCACGCGCAGGGCCGAGCAGCGCTGACCGGCGCTGTCGAAGGCGGAGGCGACCACATCGGCCACCACCTGCTCGGCTAGCGCCGAGGAGTCGACGATCATGGCGTTCTGGCCGCCAGTCTCGGCGATCAGCGGGATCGGTCGGCCCTGGGCGTCCAGGCGCCCGGCGATGTTGCGCGCCAGGATCTGGGCCACTTCGGTGGAACCGGTGAACATCACCCCCTTGACCCGCACATCGTTGACCAGGGCGGCGCCGATGGTGGAACCCTCACCCGGCAGCAGTTGCAGCACGCCTTCGGGGATGCCGGCTTCCAGCAGGAGGCGCACGGCCTGGGCGGCGATGAGCGGAGTCTGCTCGGCCGGCTTGGCCAGCACGGTGTTGCCAGCGGCCAGGGCCGCGGCGATCTGGCCACTGAAGATGGCCAGGGGGAAGTTCCAGGGGCTGATGCAGACCACCGGACCCAGCGGGCGGTGACTGTCGTTGGCGAAGTCGCGACGCACCAGGGCGGCGTAGTAGCGCAGGAAGTCCACCGCCTCGCGCACCTCGGCGATGGCGTTGGCGTAGGTCTTGCCGGCTTCGCGCACCAGCAGGCCCATCAGCGGCTGGATCTGGGCTTCCATCAGCTCGGCGGCGCGATCCAGAGCAGCGGCGCGTTGCTCGGGCGGGGTGGATTGCCAGATGGGTGCAGCGGCCAGGGCCTCTTCCAGGGCGATGTCGACATCGGCACGGGTGGCGTTGCTCACCTGACCGACGCGGTCGCGGCGATCGGCCGGGTTGAGCACCGGCTGCGGAATCGACGGCTCACTGGCGCGACCCAGCAGCGGCCGAGCTTCCCAGGCGGTGTTGCCACTGGCCAGCAGCGCGGCTGACAAGGAACCCAGGCGGTGTTCGCTGGACAGGTCCAGGCCGCTGGAATTGCAGCGCTCGGCGCCGTACAGGGCACTCGGATGGGGAATGCGCGGGTGCGGCAGGCCGATGCCGCCTTCATTGGTGGACTGCTGCTCGATCTGCACCACCGGATCGGCTACCAGCTCGTCCAGGGAGATGGAATGGTCGGCGATGCGGTTGACGAAAGAGGTGTTGGCGCCGTTTTCCAGGAGGCGACGGACCAGATAGGCCAGCAGGGTCTCGTGGGTGCCCACCGGGGCATAGATACGGCACGGCCGCGCCAGCTTGCCGTCTTTGATGCTGCCCACCACCTGCTCGTACAGCGGCTCGCCCATGCCGTGCAGGCACTGGAATTCGTACTGGCCGGGATAGTAGTTCTGGCCGCCCATTTGGTAGATGGCCGCCAGGGTGTGGGCGTTATGGGTGGCGAATTGCGGATAGATGGCTTCCGGCGCCGCCAGCAGCTTGCGGGCACAGGCCAGGTAGGCCACGTCGGTGTAGACCTTGCGGGTATAGACCGGATAGCCCTCCAGGCCTTCCATCTGGGCACGCTTGATCTCGCTGTCCCAGTAGGCGCCCTTGACCAGGCGGATCATCAGCCGGCGACGGCTGCGGCGGGCCAGGTCGATCAAATAGTCGATCACCAGCGGGCAGCGCTTCTGGTAGGCCTGGATGACGAAGCCGATGCCGTTCCAGCCGGCCAGCTGCGGCTCGAAGGACAGCCGCTCCAGCAGATCCAGGGAGATTTCCAGGCGATCGGCTTCCTCGGCATCGATGTTCAGGCCGATGTCGTAGCGCTTGGCCAGCAGGGTCAGCTCCAGCAGGCGCGGATAGAGCTCGCTCATCACCCGGTCGTACTGGGCGCGGCTGTAGCGCGGGTGCAGGGCCGAGAGCTTGATGGAGATGCCCGGGCCTTCATAGATGCCGCGACCGTGGGAAGCCTTGCCGATGGAATGGATGGCCTGCTCGTAGGAGGCCAGGTAGCGGCGGGCATCGGCTTCGGTCAGGGCCGCTTCACCCAGCATGTCGTAGCTGTAGCGGAAGCCCTTCGCCTCGAACTTGCTGGCGTTGGCCAGGGCCTCGGCGATGGTCTCGCCGGTGACGAACTGCTCGCCCATCAGGCGCATGGCCATGTCCACGCCCTTGCGGATCACCGGCTCGCCGCTCTTGCCAATGAGACGGTTGAGCGAACTGGTGAGGCCGGCTTCGTTGTGGGTCGAGACCAGGCGACCGGTCAGCAGCAGGCCCCAGGTGGCGGCATTGACGAACAGCGAAGGGCTATTACCCAGGTGCGGCTGCCAGTTGCCGGTGCTGATCTTGTCGCGGATCAGGGCATCGCGGGTGCCCTTGTCGGGAATGCGCAGCAGGGCCTCGGCCAGGCACATCAGGGCCACGCCTTCCTGGGACGACAGTGAGAACTCACGGAGCAGACTCTGCACCATCCCGGAGCGCCCGGTTGCACCCTTGGCGTTGCGAAGCTTTTCGGCGATGCGGTGGGCCAGCTCGTGGGTGGCCTTGGCCTGGGCAGCGGGCAGGCGCGCCTGCTCCAGCAGCAGCGGCAACAGCTCTTCTTCTGGGCGGCGATAGGCGGCGGTGATGGCCGAGCGCAGAACCGATTGCGGCAGGATGCTTTCGGCGAATTCCAAGAAGGGCTGATAGACCGGATCGGCCAGGGCTTCCACCGCCTCGTTGTCCCCCTCGGCCAGCCGCTGGGCGATGCCCTGCAGATCGGCCAGGGTCGCACCGCTTTCCAGGGTTTCCAGATAGGTGAAGATGGCCTGCTTGATCAGCCAATGGGGCGTCCGATCGATACGGCGAGCCGCTTCCTTGAGGCGATCGCGAGTGGCTTCGTCGAGCTTTACGCCCAGGGTGGTAGTGGTGGCCATGCGCAGGTCCTCAAGCAAGAAGGCATCGAAATTCGGCGCAGCTTAGCGCCGCTCGAAAGAAAAGTGCAACCAAGTGCAACCCAGCAGGTTCTACCGTCGATCCGGTTGCACCAATGGCAAGGTAACAGATCGCAAAACTATGCAGAGATCAGGCCAAGGGTTGCGACCTGGTCGAACCCCCGCCACAGAGGAATCGCGCATTCGAATGACGACTTGGGAAAGTCGTTAGCCAGGCAAGTGTTACCTGGCTTCACACGGGCGCCGGGCCTTTCACTGCAGGGAAGGAAAGTGCGGCAGCACGAACTCGCCCAGCTCCTGAACGACTTCGCTGGCCGGACGGCGCGAGGGACGCAGATTGAGCGCCAGGTGATTGACGCCCGCCTCCTGCAATTGGGTGAGATAGTCCACCAGCGCTCGCCGCCCACAGGACAGGCCGGCATGGATGGGCCGCGGGGGCTGGTCCGGATCACTGGCCAGCTCGAAGAACAGGCCCTGAGCGAAGGGCTTGAACAATTCGCGCCCGCCGATTTCGTTCAACGCCTCGCGCCAGACCCGCGTCAGCGCCGGGACATGTTCGGCAGGCACGAAGTAATAGAACCAGCCATCGGCCTTGGCGGCGATCCAGTCCACCGTCTGCCGACTGCGCCCGGTCACCAGCGCCGGGATACGACCGTGCACCGGTTTGGGCACCAGATCGGCCAGCCCCTGCAGATCGCCGAAACGGCGGAATTCACCCAGGGGAAAATTGGTTTCGCCGGCCAGCCGGAACATCTCAAAGGCATCGCGAAAGCGCTCGCCCCGTCGCTCGAACTCGCCTTCCAGGCCGAACGCCGGGTATTCCACCGGGCGATCGCCGGAGGCTACTCCCAACACCAGGCGACCATCGCTCAACTGATCGACCGAGGCCGCCATCTTGGCCAGATGCAGGGGATGCCGCAGGGTGATGACGGCACTGCCGGTTGCCAGGGTCAGGTGTTGGGTGATGCCGGCCAGATAGCCGAGATAGGTGAAGGGTTCGAATACCTGGCCGGCATCGTTGAAACCAGGATCATAGAAGGGCACGTCGCGTGCCCAGAGCGCGGCGAAGCCCAACTGGTCGGCCAGCCGCGCCAGGCGCGCATGGTCGCGCAGGGTCGGCATGGGATCATCGGGATAGCCCTCCAGCGGTAGCAGGAAGCCCAGGGTCAGGCGACCGGGTGCGAACAGCCGCGAAAAACCCGGATGCTGAAGGAAGGCGCGGCGACGCTCCGTGGTGGACATGGGGATTCCTTGCCAGAGAGGGAAAGCGAATGACCTTTCTATGGAGTCTAGCGGCATTCCAGGGTTCGCCGAGTGCCGGCTCGCTCATGCTCGACCCGCCCCCTTGCGACCCAGCGCGCCACGGACTGCGCATTCTCCGCCGCTCCGGCAGCCTGTATCGACCTTGGCACTCTCCGTATGCGGTCTTCTTACACCCCACTCTGGCAAGTCATTCTTTCAGAAACATTATTTAACCTACTTTCTTCATATAAAGACAGACTATTAGTAAGGATAAACTTTTAGCTCCTTACTTTTATCAACTGCGCGAAATAGTGCTCAAGTATCGCTATAGCTGAAACAAAACGGCTTTTCTTGCAGACGGTGGTCAGCCAAGCCCCCAAGCAGAGCTTGAAGGGGCACTCCATAAATAGATTTACCAATTTAGCGCATTTCCTTCGAAGCAGGAAATGCGCATCCCAGAGCCTTTCCAGCTGGTTTAAGATCTTTCCCTTTTTCCTTCCCTTGGCTCCGGAACATTTTTCCGAACATCAGGAATAGCATCCATGCAGTTGCACAACATGAGTGTTCGTACAAAGCTTTTTTCCGGTTTCACCGCCTTGATCATCCTCACACTGGCCATTGCCTACGCAGGCTGGTCTGGCATCCAGGCCTTGGGCCGGCGCGGCAATCTCATCGAGCAGTTCACCCAGATCGGCCTGCTCACTCGCGACATGCGCAATGCCCGCGGGGCCTTCGCCCTACTGCCGGAAACGGAGCAGGCCAATCGCTGGAAGCTCTCCATCGACGCCCTCGAAAAGCAACTGCAGGAAGCTCGCCCGCTGTTTCGACGCCCCCAGAGCCAGGCGCTGCTCGCCCGCACCGAGCAAACCCTCCAGGAATATCGTGACCTCTATCAGCAGACGCTGAAGGTGACCCAGGACCGCGATGCCACCATCCAGAGCATAAGAGAGACTGGCGATACGCTAGACAAGCAGCTTCAAGACGCCTCCAGCGCGCTGGATAGCCAGATCGACCATGGCGGCGTGCAATTCTCGTCCCTGCTGGCGGCCCTGCAAAAACTGCGAATCGACTTCCGCGTCTATGTGCTTAAATCCGCCGGCCCGCAGCAGGAAGCCCTGCAGACCTCACTGGGCAAGGTCGGTGCCGTACTCAAGGCTCTGCCGGCCAGCAGCGCCTCGACCACGAGCCTGCAGCGACTGCCAGAACTCTTCGACCAGTATCAGCGCCAGATACAGCAGCTGTTCACCATTCAGAAGCAGTTCGAACAAGCCGACGACGGCCTGGACCAGCGCATCCTGGCGCTGCTCAAGACCGCCGACGAGATGAAGCAGGTGCAGAACCAGTTCCGTCTCGGCGATATCCGCGATGCCAAGCTGATGCTCTTTGGCGGCCTGCTCCTGGCGGTGCTGCTGAGCCTGGTCGCCGCCTGGATCATCACCCGCTCCATCGTGACGCCACTGCGCCAGACCCTCGGCACCGTGGAACGGATCGCCGCGGGCGACCTGACCGTCGAGACCCAGGCCGACCGCAAGGACGAACTCGGCCTCCTGCAGGCGGCCATGCAACGCATGATCGTCAATCTGCGCGAGCTTATCCGCGAGCAGAAAGACGGCGTCGTCCAGGTCGCCAGCGCCGCTGAAGAGCTCTCCGCCATCACCCAGCAGACGCGGGCGGGCGCCACGGCGCAAAAGGTGGAGACCGAGCAGATCGCCACCGCCATGCAGCAGATGACCGCCACCATTGGCGAGGTGGCCCGCAATGCCGAGCAGGCCTCCATGACCGCCCGCGAGGCCACGCTCAAGACTCGCGAAGGCGATGAGATGGTCAACCAGGTCGCCACCCAGATCGAAACCTTGGCGCAGGAAGTGGACAGTACCCAGGTGACCATGGAGCTGCTCAAGCAGGACGCCGACCGCATCGGCGGCGTGCTGGACGTGATCAAGGCTGTCGCCGAACAGACCAATCTGCTGGCGCTCAATGCGGCCATCGAGGCGGCCCGTGCCGGCGAGGCAGGTCGTGGCTTTGCCGTGGTGGCCGACGAGGTACGCGGGCTGGCGCAGCGCACCCGCTCTTCCACTGATGAAATCGCCAGCCTGATCACCAGCCTGCATGGCAGCACCGACAAGATGAGCGAGGCGCTGGAGCGCAACATCCAGTTGACCGGCGACAGTGTCGGCCTGACCCGCCAAGCCGGCGTGGTACTGGCCAGTGTCAGTAGCGCGGTGGGCGAAATCGAGGCCATGAACGAGCAGATCGCGGCTGCCGTCGAGCAGCAGAGCGCGGCGGGTGAGAACATCAGTCGCAGCGTGGTCAAGGTTCATGAGGTCGCCGACCAGACCGCCGCCGCCACCGAGGAAACCGCCGGCTCCAGTACCGAGCTGGCCCGCCTGAGCCTGCAACTGCAGGAGCTAACCGCACGCTTCAAGGTCTGACGCCAGCGCCGAAGCAGTTCGCCACCCGCTTCGGCGTTTGCCATCAATCCCGCTCGGCAGTCCCAGGCTTCTGCACGTGCAAGCGCGGCCAGCGCGTCAGCCAGCCTTTGCTCGACAGGCGCTGGCGAAAGGCGTCGAGCCGGGGCCGCCAGGGATTCGGCGTCAGGTGCAAGGCGAAGAGCCCATCCTGGGCGAAGGGGCTGACCACCTCGAGTTCGCCCGTCTCGGTGAAACGCGCGGCCAGCGCGGACTCCACCTCGACCCAGAAACGCATGGCATCCAGGCTATTGGCATAGGGTGCATCGTCGTTGCGAAGGTGCATGGCAGCCTGGTTGCGCACCGACCAGGGCCACCCCGGCGCCCGCTCCGCCAGCGCCATCTCGATGGCCCTGTCCCGTTCGGGCCGGCAGTCGGTCACATCGAAATAGATGACATCCAGATCCACCAGTGGTGTCGGCATGGTATAGCCGTGCAGCTGATCCCAGACCAGATTGCGCACGAAGCCGGCCGCCAGCCAGGCATCGGGCAGCTGCAAATGGGCGAGGACGCGAAGCAAGCGCAAGCGCTCGGTATCTGCCGCAAGCCAGTGCTCTATCTGGGAAAACAGTGAGGTCATGGCACGACTAATCAGTCTAAACCTTCTGTAAATGACCGCCTGAACGTATTTTCGCAACGTTCATCGGCATTAATCGCAATAATGATTATCTCATTCAAGTTTGCATTGGAGCCGTCGAAATGGTGACGGCTTCGCTGATCCTTACTCGCGATGCCAACAGGACGTGGTGATTGGTCAGGATATGACCACTGGCGAGTCTTCATTTCGAAGGAACGTCTCCGCACCTCGATGCTTGCTACTGCCCATGCTTCCCGAGGTGTACATGTTCCGTAACCTGTCGCTCACGCTCAAGCTGTCGCTGCTGCCCGCTGCCGCCCTGCTAGGCCTGCTGCTCTACGTGGCCTACACCTCGGCCCAACTGGCCGGCAATGACCAACGCCTCGACCAGCTGGAGAATCACAGCTATCCGCTGCTGGAAAAGGCCGACGCCGTACTCTTCCAGTTCTCTCGCCTGCCTGGGCTATTCAATAGTGCTGTGACCGCCAGTGAACTGGAAACTTTGGGCGAGGCCCGCAAGGTGGTCGACGACATCGACAGCCGACTTCAGGAAATGGCCGGCCTCACTCGCCAGACCTCGGCGCGCAACGAAGAAATTTCCAGTTGGCGCGCGGGCATCCATCGTTACGTGGACAACGCCCTAAGCGCCTCCGAACAGTTGATCAAGGGTAGTGGCTCCTTCGATTCCCTGCGTCCCAACCTGGATCGCATGGCCTCAGATCTCGCCGCCGCCCAGCAATTGGGTACTACCTTGCGCGCCCATGCCTATACCGATTTCCAGCAGACCTTGGCCCAGGCTCGCGGCCAGAACGCCGATACCACTCGGGTGGGTATCTGGCTGAGCCTGCTGCTGGTAGTGATCCTGGCCGGAGCCGCCGTGCTGACTATCCGTAGCGTACTTGGCAGCGTGCGCGAGGTCATCACCTCGCTGCGCGCCATTGCCGAGGGCGACGGTGACCTCACCCGCCGCCTGCAGGTCGGCTCACGGGACGAGATCGGTCAAATGACCGCACTGTTCAATGTTTTTCTCGATCAGCTGCAGAGTACGATCAAGGCCATCGTCGACGCTGCCCACCCTTTGGGCCAGGTGTCCGGCGAGCTCTATCACCTCACCCAGACGGTGGAGAACAACGCCCGCTCTCAGCAGGGTCACACCGAATCCATCGGCCGTGACATCCAGACCATGAACACCAACCTGCATGAGGTGGCCGACCGCTCGCGCGAAGCCGCCGACCAGGCCGCCGCCGCGGCCGAGCAATCCGCCGCCGCCCGTACCAGCATCGGCAAGCTGTCGCGCAACATCGGCGAACTAGACGACAGCGTGCGCCAATCGGCCGAATCCATGCAGCAGCTGGAACAGGAGACCCGCCAGGTTGGCCTGGTGCTGGACGTGATCAAGTCCATCGCCGAGCAGACCAATCTGCTGGCGCTCAACGCCGCCATCGAGGCCGCACGCGCCGGTGAACAGGGCCGCGGCTTCGCCGTGGTGGCCGACGAGGTGCGCAATCTGGCCCAGAAGACCGCACGCTCCACTGCCGAGATCCAGCAGATCATCGAGCGCCTGCAGAGCAACGCCCAGCGCGTGCTGCAGGCCATGCAGGGTAGCCACAACCAGGCCCAGGTGAGCGCCAGCAGCTCCCAGGCCGCTACCGCCATGCTCGAAGGCATCGCCCAGGCCGTGGCGCGCATCAACGACTACAACGCTCAGATTGCCCTGCTCACCGGCGAGCAGCTGAGCCTTTCCGATTCGATCAGCAGCGACACCCGGCGCCTGCAGAGCGATACCCAGTCCAGTGCGGACAGCACCACCGCCACCGCCCGCATGGGCGAGCAACTGGTGGTGGTCGACACCGATCTGCGGCAGGCGACCTCGCGCTTCCGCATCTAGCTATCCCTATACCAAGAACCACCTAGGAGCACTTCCATGGCTTTTGCACGTCTGCTCGCCTTCGGCGCGGCCTTAACCTGCGCGGGATCCGCGCTCGCCCTCGACCAGGGTGACTACCGTTTCAACGGCTTCGGCACCGCCGGCATCACTCACCTGGGCGGCGAAGACGATGGCCGCAGCTTCGGCATCAACGGCCAGACCAACGATCACTGGCGCGGCGATCAGTTGAGCAAGCTGGGCGGTCAGTTCCAGTACGGCTTGACCGACAAGCTGGACGCCACCGTGCAGGTCACCGCGAAGGCCGAGCAGGACCAGTGGAAGGCCAACCTGGAATGGGCCTATCTGGCCTTCCACGCCACTGACAACCTGACCTTCCGCGCCGGTCGCCTGCGCACGCCGGTGTTCATGTATTCCGAGACCCTGGACGTGGGCATCACCTACCCCTGGCTGCGCCTGCCCGACGAGGTCTACAGCCAGGTGCAGGTCTCCAACTATGAAGGCGCCGACGCCCTCTGGAGTCTGCCGGTGGCCTTTGGCACCCTGAACTTCCAGGTGAGCGGGGGCCAGGCGGTCAATCGCAACTACTTCATCAACGACGACCTTTACGACATCGACTACAAGCGCATCGCCGCGGCCAACGTCAGCCTGGCGACCAACGACTACGGCACCGTGCGCCTGGCCTACACCGAGTCCAGCATCGACCTGCACTACCCGCTGCTGACCCTGGACGAGCAGAAGGGCAAGTTCACCTCCCTCGGCTACCAGTACGACAACGGCACCTGGCTAACCAGCAACGAATGGACCCGCCGCGTCATCGAGGGTGACAACCAGGGCAGCAGCAATGCCTTCTACCTGATGGCCGGCCGCCGCTTCGGCGACTTCCTGGCCCATGTCACCTATGCCCAGCAGGACGAAGAGCGCGCTGGTCGCCAGAGTTCCTGGACCTATGGCCTGAACTACAACATCACGCCGAGCCTGGTGCTCAAGAGCGAATACAAGCGCGTCGACACCCAGGGCGGCTACAACGGCGCCTTCGTCACCACCGACAGCGAAACCATCGCCAATGCCGTCTATGACCGCAGCGGCGGTCGCTTCGGCGCGCCGGCACGCAACTTCGACGGCGACATCATCAGCATCGGCCTCGACTTCATCTTCTAAGGAATCCGCCCATGAGTTCTCTCCGCCTGCTCACCGGCGCCGCCCTGCTAATCAGCGCCAGCCTGGTCAACGCCGAGGTCGCCGTGATCGTCAATCCGGCCGCTGCCAAGACGCCCAGCCAGGATGAAGTGGCCAACCTCTTCCTGGGCAAGGATAAGTCGCTCAAGGGTGTCGACCAGAAGGACTGGTCGGCCACCAAGGAGACCTTCTATGCCAAGGTCGCCAACAAGAACGAAGCCCAGCTGAAGTCCTACTGGTCCGGCCTGGTGTTCACCGGCAAGGGCCAGCCGCTGCCCAGCCTGGCCGGCGACGCCGCCGTGGTCGCCCAGGTGGCCGGCGAAGCCGACGCCATCGGCTATGTGGACAAGGCCGCGGTCACCGACAAGGTGAAGGTCCTCTTCACCCTGCAGTGATCGTCGCGCCATGAAAAAAGCCGTCTTGCGACGGCTTTTTTCATGTCTGCCAGGGCTCAGGCGACCGAGGCGATGCGGTTGCCGGCGCTGGCCTTCTCGACCTTGATGGCGACGAACTTGGAAGTGGGCGTGAAGCTGCCCTCGCCATAGCTTTCCAGGGGCACCAGCGGGTTGGTCTCTGGATAGTAGCCGGCGGCCTGGCCAACCGGGATGTCGAACGGCAGCGCGGTGAAGCCGCGGACGCGGCGCTCGATGCCGTCGTCCCACAGGGCGACCAGATCCACCTTCTCGCCGGCGGCCACGCCCAGCCGATCCAGATCGGCCTGGTTGACGAAGACCACGTCGCGCTGGCCCTTCACGCCGCGATAGCGGTCATCCAGGCTGTAGATGGTGGTGTTGTACTGGTCGTGGGATCTCATGGTCTGCAGGATCAGATCCGGCTTCACGCCCTGGCGGCGGACCGCGTCCGGCAGCAGGTCATGGAGCAGTGCATTGGCGGCGAAATTAGCCTTGCCAGTGGCAGTGTTCCACTCCCGGCGCCCGGCCTTGTTACCCAGGTAAAAACCACCGGGGGCGGCCAGGCGAGCATTGAAGTCTTGGAAGCCGGGGATGACGTCGGCGATCAGGTCGCGGATGCGGTCGTAGTCCTCGATCAGCCACTCCCAGTCCACCGGATGGTTGCCCAGCACGGCCTTGGCCAGACCTGCGACGATGGCCGGCTCGGACTTCATCTGCGACGACAGCGGCCGCAGGATGCCGGCGGAGGCATGCACCATGCTGAAGCTGTCTTCCACGGTGATGGCCTGCTTGCCGCCCTTCTGCACGTCCATCTCGGTGCGACCCAGGCAGGGCAGGATCAGCGCCTGCTGACCGGTCACCAGGTGGCTGCGGTTGAGCTTGGTGGCGATGTGCACGGTCAGCCGGCACTTGCGCAGCGCCTTGTGGGTGCGTGGAGTGTCCGGGGTGGCCTGAGCGAAGTTGCCGCCCAGGGCGATGAACACCTTGGCCTGGCCCTGCTCCATGGCGGCAATGGCCTCCACGGTGTTGTGACCGCGATTGCGCGGCGGTTCGAAGGCGAAGCGCTTGGCCAGGGCATCACTGAGCCAGGCCGGAGCCTTCTCGTCGATGCCCATGGTGCGGTCGCCCTGGACGTTGCTGTGGCCGCGCACCGGGCAGAGACCGGCGCCAGGCTTGCCGATCTGGCCGCAGAGCAACTGCAGGTTGGCGATCTCCTGCACCGTGGCCACGGAATGGCGGTGCTGGGTGATGCCCATGGCCCAGCAGATGATGACCTTCTCGGCGCGGGCATACATGCGCGCGGCCTGCTCGATCTCGTGCAGCGACAGCCCCGACTGGCGCTCGATCAGCTCCCAGGAGGTGGCATCGACCTGAGCCAGGTAGTCGTCCATGCCCAGGGTATGGGCGGCGATGAACTCATGATCGAAGATACGCTTGGCGCCCTTGGCAGCAGCCTCGCGCTCCCACTGCAGCAGGTACTTGGCGATGCCGCGCAGTGCGGCCATGTCACCACCCAGAGCCGGACGGAAATAGGCGGTGTTGGTCGGCCGCGAGTCGTTGGTGAGCATCTCCAGCGGATTCTGCGGATGCTGGAAGCGCTCCAGGCCACGCTCCTTGAGCGGGTTGAAGCAGACCACCTGGGCACCGCGCTTCACCGCGTTGCGCAGGGTCTCGATCATGCGCGGGTGGTTGGTGCCCGGGTTCTGGCCGATGACGAAGATGGCATCGGCCTCGTCCAGGTCGTGATAGGTCACGGTGCCCTTGCCGACGCCGATACTGCGACCCAGGCCCACGCCGCTGGCCTCGTGGCACATGTTCGAGCAGTCGGGGAAGTTGTTGGTGCCGTAGGCGCGCACGAACAGCTGGTAGAGGAAGGCCGCCTCGTTGCTGGCGCGACCCGAGGTGTAGAACTCGGCTTCGTCGGGGCTGGCCAGGGCCTTGAGCTCCTTGGCGATGAGCGCGAAGGCCGCGTCCCAGGCGATGGGCACATAGCGATCGGTGGCCGCGTCATAGCGCAGCGGCTCGGTCAGCCGGCCCTGGTATTCGAGCCAGTAGTCGCTCTGCTCCTGCAGCGAGGTCACGCTGTGGCGGGCAAAGAAGGCCGCATCGACACGGCGCTTGGTGGCTTCCCAGTTGACCGCCTTGGCGCCGTTCTCGCAGAACTTCACCAGGCCGTTTTCCGGCGCCTCGCCCCAGGCACAACCCGGGCAGTCGAAGCCGTGGTCTTGGTTGGTCTTGAGCAGCGTACGCAGATTCTTGAAGGCGTTGCCGCTGTCGAGCCAGAAGTGCACCACGCTCTTCAGGGCGCCCCAGCCGGCGGCGGGGCCTTGATAGGGTTTGAAGGACTGCTGAGGTTTGTTCATGGCGATTCCCGTGGGATCAAGGGGCAACGGGCGCCGGGGCATAGACCCGCGGTGGCGACCGATGCGGCAGGTGGATCAGATTGAGGCGATGGCGACGCGCCCATTCCACGGCGAGCCCGGTGGGTGCCGACAGGGTGATGAGGGTGGCGAGCCCGGCGCGTACCGCCTTGTGGATGAGTTCGAGACTGCAGCGGCTGGTGACCACCACGCAGCCCTCGCGTACCGGCTGGCGCTGGCGCAGCAGGGCCCCGATGAGCTTGTCCAGGGCGTTGTGACGGCCAATGTCTTCGCGGCACAGGGTCAGTTCGCCCTGACCGTCGACGAACAGCGCGGCATGCACCGCCCCACTGCGCTGACCGATATCCTGGGCGGCGTCGATACGTTGGCGCAGGTCGTGCAAGTGGGCGGCCGGTGGCAGCGGCACCTTGCGCAGGCGATCCAGCTGCGGCAGCGCCTGCTCCAGTGCCTCGACCCCGCACAGGCCGCAACCGCTGGTACCGGCCAGCTGCCGACGTTGTTGCTTGAGCGCCCAGAAGGTACGGCTGCTGATCTCGACGTCGACATTGAGGGCTTCACCGACCCGGCGCACCTGGATGCCATAGATGTCATCGATGGCATCGACAATGCCCGCGCTGAGGCTGAAACCGACCACGTAGTCTTCCACGTCGGCCGGCGTCGCCATCATCACCGCATGGCTGATGCCGTTGTAGGCGATGGCCAGCGCCACCTCCTCGGCCAAGAGCTGTTCGCCACGCACGGCAGGCTGCTCCAGCTCGGCGAAAAGATAGCCAGCGGGCAGCGAGGCGACGGGAACGGGCGAGTCCTGGGACATGGGTAAAAACGACCTGCGGCGGTTTGACACAGATCAAAGATTAACCAGCATATCCCAGGGCGTCTAATCGCTATCCCCAATGCCTTGATAAGCGCTATCTATCACTCTCGGCATAAAGCGCCTTGACGGCCTGGAAGCAGGCATCGGCCACCGCCAACCGGGGTTCGGTGCGCCGGATGAGCAAACCCAGCGGCGCCAGGGTGCGGGCCGTGTCGATGGGAATCAGCCGGGCATGGGGCGTAAGACGATCGAAGCCACCGGCCAGGGGCACCACGGCGCAGCACAGACCGGCATTGACGGCCTGCAACAGCAGATAGACGGCATCGGTTTCCAGCACCGGCTGCGGCGTCAGCCCCAGGCTGCGAAAGCCGTGGTCCACCGATTGACGGAAATGCATGGCGCCGGTCAGCAGGCCCAGGGGCAGCCCGGCCACCGCCTGCCAGTCCAGCGCGGCCTGGTCGAAGGTGAAATGGCGCTCGTCGTAGAGCAGCCCCATGCGTGTCTCGGTCAGGGTCAGGCTGTCGAAGCGGGCCGGATCCAGATGCTCCAGGTAGGAGATGCCCAGCTCCAGCCGATTGCTGGCCACCGCCTCGAGAATGCGCTCGGTGCTCAGCACCTGCAGCTGGAAGTGCAGCTTGGGGTGCAGCTGGCGCAGGTGCTGCAGCAGCGGCATGGGATCGAAGCTGGCCAGGGGCACCAGGCCGACCCTCAGGGTACCTACCAATTGCCCCTGGAAGGCCTGGGCCTCGGCATAGAGGCCGTCGTGGGCGGCCATCAGGGTACGTGCCCAGGCCAGGATGCGCTGACCGGCCTCGGTGAAGCCCTCGAAGCGCTGGCCGCGGCGCACCAGCTCCACACCCAGCTCCTCCTCCAGGCCACGCAGGCGCATGGACAGGGTCGGCTGGGTCACGTGGCAACGCGCCGCCGCCTGGCCGAAATGGCGCGTCTCGTCCAGGGCGATAAGAAAGCGCAGTTGCTTGATGTCCACGGGTTACCTCCAGGCGCTCTGCCCTGCTTGGTCTCCTCTCCCCCTTGGAGAGGGCTGGGGTGAGGGTCTTCTGTTCAGGCTGGCAGCAGCTCCCGATAATCCCGCACCGCCTCGAACTCCTCGCTGTCCTTGGGCCCGCGGCGACTGTCCGGCTCGTGGATCGCCAGCAGGTGGGCGATCCCATAGTCACGGGCGCTGCGCAGGACCGGCAGGTTGTCGTCAATGAACAGGGTGCGTGCCGGATCGAAGGCGAAGTCGGCCTGCAGGGCGTGCCAGAACTGCTGTTCTTCCTTGGGGAAGCCGTAGTCGTGGGAGCTGATCAGCCGGTCGAAATAGGGCGCCAGGTCGATGCGCTCCAGCTTCAGCGACAGGGAATCGCGGTGGGCGTTGGTGATCAGCGCCACCCGCTTGCCGGCGCGCTGCAGGGCGCCAAGAAAGGTGTCGGCGTCCGGGCGCAGGGCGATCAGGTGAGCGATCTCCTCCTTGAGCTCGCGCATGGAAAAGCCCAGCTCGGCGCTCCAGAAGTCCAGGCAGTACCAGGTCAGCTTGCCCTGATGGCTGAAAAACAGCGGCTCCAGCTCGGCCTTGGCCAGCGCCAGGGACTGGCCATGGCGCTCGGCATAGCGCTGCGGCAGGTACTCCAGCCAGAAATGATTGTCGAAGTGCAGGTCGAGCAGAGTGCCGTCCATGTCCAACAACACGGTGTCGATACGGCTCCAGTCGAGAGGGGTCATGGTGACTCCGGATAATGTAACAAGCGGGTTATCATACCCGTCCGCCCAGCCCAGGAGCCGTCCATGCGCCAGAAACCCACTGTTCTCGCCCGACAGATCGTGGCCAAGAGCCGTCTGTTCACCGTCGAGGAGATGCAGTTGCGCTTCGCCAACGGCGAGGAGCGCACCTACGAACGCCTGGCTAACAAGGGCACCGGCCATGGCGCGGTGATGGTGGTGGCCCTGCAGGATGCCACGCGCGCCCTGCTCATCGAGGAATACTGCGGCGGCGTGGAAGACTACGAGCTGTCGCTGCCCAAGGGCCTGGTTGAGCCGGGCGAAGAAATCCTCGACGCCGCCAATCGCGAACTCAAGGAAGAAGCCGGTTTCGGGGCGCACCAGCTGGAATACCTCACCGCTCTGTCACTGAGCCCCGGCTACATGAGCCAGCGTATCCATGTCGTGCTGGCTCGCGACCTCTACCCCGAGCGCCTGCCCGGTGACGAGCCCGAGCCCCTGGAGGTCAGCAGCGTCGACCTGCGCGAGCTGTCGCAGCTGGTGCAGAATCCGCGTTTTTCCGAAGGCCGTGCCCTGGCCGCCCTCTATCTGGTGCGCGACCTGCTCACCCAACGCGGAGAACTGCCGGCATGATGGCGCCCGTTTCCATTACCGCCCCCCTGGTACTCAACGTCATCGACCTGGTGCGCCAGGCTGGCGCGGCCATCCTGCCCCATTGGCGCCAGAACGTGGCGGTGCGGCAGAAGAGCGATGATTCGCCGGTGACCGCCGCCGACCTCGCCGCCCACCGGGTGCTGGCCGAGGGCCTGGCCCGGCTGACCCCGGACGTGCCGGTGCTGTCGGAAGAGGCCTGCGACATTCCCTTCGCGGCACGCAGCGCCTGGGACGTCTGGTGGGTGGTCGATCCCCTGGACGGCACCAAGGAATTCATCGATGGCAGCGAGGAATTCACCGTCAACGTAGCCCTGGTCGAGCGTGGTCAGGTGATCTTCGGCGTGGTCGGGATACCCACGCGGGATGTCTGCTTCAGCGGCGGCCGTGAACTGGGCGCCTGGCGCATCCAGGGTGAAGACGGCGTCGAGATCGGCGTGCGCAATCAGCCGGAAGACGCCTTCACCGTGGTCGCCAGTCGCCGCCACGGCAGTCCGGCGCAGCAACGGCTGCTGGAGGAGCTGGGCAACACCCTCGGCGAGCCCAAGTTGGTCAGCGTCGGCAGCTCGCTGAAGTTCTGCCTGCTGGCCGAAGGCCTGGCCGACTTCTACCCCCGACTTGCCCCCACTTCTCAATGGGACACGGCCGCCGCTCAGGGCGTGCTGGAAGGCGCCGGCGGCGAGGTCCTGACTCTGGACGGTCAGCCCCTCACCTACGAGATGCGCGAATCCTTCCTCAACCCGCACTTCCTCGCCCTGCCCCGCGACGCCGAATGGCGCGCCCGGGTACTGGAGCTAGCCGGAGCGCTGGACGAGGCCTGAAAGGTGCCTGCGCTCGGCGACCTTGGAAAACCTTAGGCGACTACCCGGGCCAGTTCCGGCACATCGCCTGACAAACCTAGGGCGCGGCGCACGAACAGCGCCTTGGCCTCGAAGTGGCGATCGACCTGCTTGAGCGCAGCGTTGCGCAGCCAGCGCAGCGGCAGACGATCGTCCTGGAACAGCCGCTGGAAGCCTTCCATCGCCGCCATCATCGCCAGGTTGTGCGGCATGCGGCGGCGCTCGTAGCGTTCCAGCACCCGCTGTTCGGCGATGGATTCACCGCGGGCCTGGGCATGGCGCAGCTCCTCGGCCAGCACCGCGGCGTCGAGAAAGCCCAGGTTGACGCCCTGCCCGGCCAGCGGATGGATGACATGGGCGGCATCGCCGATCAGCGCCAGGCCAGGCTCCACGTAGCGCTTGGCATGGCGCTGGCGCAGCGGGATGCACAGCCGCGTGTCGCTGCACTCCACCTTGCCCAGGCGATGCTCGAAAGCCTCGCCCAGGGCCTGGCAGAAGGCCGCGTCGTCCAGGGCCATCAGCCGCTCGCCCTGCTTGGGCGTGCAGGACCAGACAATGGAGCACCAATTCGTGTCGCCGCCGCGATCCAGCGGCAGGAAGGCCAGCGGCCCGTCGTCGGTGAACCTCTGCCAGGCGGTGCGCTGGTGCGATTCGGCGCAGCGCACGCTGGTGACGATGGCATGGTGCAGGTAATCCCACTCGCGGGTTTCCAGCCCGGCCAGGCGGCGCACGGCAGAGGTGGCGCCATCGGCGGCCACCACCAGAGGGGCGCGAATCTGGCGATCGCCGGCCAGCTGCACTAGCCACTGGTCGCCGGAGCGACGCAGCAGTTCCAGGCGCGCCTCCGGTAGGAGCAGGACGTTGGCCTCGGCCAGGCGTTCGAGCAGGGCGTCCTGCACCACGCGATTCTCGACGATATGGCCCAGCACCTCGGCGTGCACGCTGGCGGCATCGAAATGCACGGCGCCGGTGCCGGAGCCATCCCAGACATGCATCGCCTGGTAGGGACTGACGCGGCGAGCGAGGATGCCATCCCAGGCACCCAGGCGCTGCAGGATGCGCTGGCTGGCCAGCGACAGGGCACTGACCCGGGGCTCGAAGGGCAGGTCGCCCTCGGTCGCGCCAGGTGTGAGCGGGCCGCGGTCGAGCAGCACCACCGACAGGCCGCTGTCGGCCAGGGCCAGGGCCAGGGCGCTGCCGACCATGCCGGCACCGACGATCACCAGATCCGCATGGGTCAGCATGCTCGTTTCTCCTCGCAGGTCAGGGACGGGTACCCAGGCCCATGGCCTGGCGGGCGAAGGCGCTTTTGGCCGGAGGGCACAGCTCCAGGCCGACCAGGCCCAGGTTGCGTCCGGCACTGAGCCAGGGCCGGCTGTTGGAAAACAGCCGGGTGATGCGATCGGAAAAGCCGATGGTCAGCTGCTGGTCCAGGCGCTGACGCTGCAGGTACTCCTGCAAGGTGGCGAAGTCACCGGGCGCCGCAGCGCTCTCCAGCAGGCACTCGGCCAGACTGTCGACATCGCGCAGGGACAGGTTGAAGCCCTGGCCGGCGATGGGGTGCAGGCTGTGGGCGGCATTGCCCAGGACCACCAGATGCGGGCGGACCTGCTCGCTGGCCTCCAGCAGGGTCAGCGGATAGGCATGGCGGGTGCCGACCTGGGTGAAGCTGCCCAGGCGATAGCCCACCGCCTGCTGCAATTCGTCGAGAAAGATCGCGTCCGGTGCCCGTTGCAGGCGCAGCGCTTCGCTGTCCGGCTGGGTCCAGACCAGGGCACTGCGCTTGCCCGGCAGGGGCAACAGCGCCAGGGGGCCATGGGGCGTGAAGCGCTCGAAGGCGCGGCCGCCATGGCCCAGATTGGTCGAGACGTTGGCGATCAGCGCGGTCTGCTCGTAGAGGGTGCGGCGCACCTCGATACCGAGGGACTCGCGCAGCGCCGAACGCCCACCGTCGGCCAGCACCGCGAGACCACATTCCAGGGTCGCGCCGTCATCCAGTTCCAGGCGATAGCCGTCGGCCATGGCGGTGAGGCTGCGCACCTCGGCCGGGCAGCGCCAGTCCACCACCTCGCGATCCAGTGCCTGCCAGAGCACCTGGCCGATCCAGGCGTTCTCCACCACATAGCCCAGCGCTGGCAGATTCTCGTTTTGGGCAAGCAGCTGGGTCACGCCGAAGCGGCCCTGATCCGACACCTGGATCTCGCGGATCGCCTCGGCATGGTCGGCCAGGGCGTCCCACACGCCCAGGCGCTGGTAGATCAGCCGCGAGCCGTAGGACAACGCCGAGGAGCGGGCGTCGTAGCTGGGCTGATAGTTATCGCCAGGGGCGAAAGGCTCCACCAGCAGGATGCGCCAGCCGCGCGCCTTGGCGCCGGCCTGCAGGGCCAGGGCCAGGCTGGCGCCGACCAGGCCGCCGCCGATGATGGCGATATCAGGACGTTGCATGAGCGTTCTCCCGGCAGCCGCTCGCGGCTGCCATCAAGCCTTCGATCTCCGCGGCCGCCTTGGGCAGGCCGGCGGTCAGCACCTCGCAGCCACTGCGCGTCACCAGTACTTCGTCTTCGATGCGGACGCCCAGGCCGCGCCATTTGCGCGGCACCTCGGCGTCCGGCGGGATATAGAGTCCGGGTTCCACGGTCAGCACCATGCCGGGCTCCAGCATCCGCCACTGGTCGCCGATGCGGTATTCGCCCACGTCATGGACATCCAGCCCCAGCCAGTGACCGGCGCGGTGCATGTAGAACTCGCGACAGGCGCCTGCCTCGATCAGGTCGTCCAGGGCGCCCTGGAGCAGACCCAGTTTCAACAGGCCCTCGGTGATCACCCTGACCGTGGCCTCATGGGGTTCGTTCCAGTGCCGCCCAGGCGCCACGCAAGCGATGGCGGCCTGGTTGGCAGCCAGCACGATGTCGTACAGCTGCCGCTGCTCCGGCGAGAAGCGACCACTGACCGGAAAGGTACGGGTCACGTCGCTGGCATAGCACTCCAGCTCGCAGCCGGCATCGATCAGCACCAGGTCACCGTCGCGCAGTAGCGCATCGTTGGCCTGGTAATGCATCACGCAGGCGTTGGCCCCCGCCGCAACGATGGAGCCATAGGCCGCCAGTCGGGCACCACCCTGGCGAAAGCAATAGTCCAGCTCCGCCTCCAGGTGATACTCGCGCAGCCCCGGCCGGCAGGCCTGCATGGCACGCAGGTGAGCGGCGCAGGTCAGCTCGGCCGCGGCCTTGAGCAGACGCACCTCGGCGGCCGACTTGTACAGCCGGCTGTCGTGTAGCAGGGTATCCAGCGCCAGCAGCTCCCGTGGCGGCGAGGCGCCCTGGTCGGCCTTGGCGCGGATCAGTTCGATCCAGTTGAGCAATTGGCGCTCGAATTCCGGATGGGCACCCATGGCGTAGTAGACCCGCTCGCGGCCTTCGAGCAGGCCGGGCAGGATGTCGTCCAGATCGCCGATGGGAAAGGCGTCGTCCGCGCCATAGTCGGCCAGCGCCCCTTCCTGACCCGCGCGCCGTCCCTCCCAGCGCTCCATTTCCGCGTCCCGCTCGCGGCAGAACAGCAGGTATTCACCATGGGCACGGCCGGGAATCAGCACGGCCAGGGCTTCCGGCTCGGGAAAACCGGTGAGGTACTGGAAGTCGCTGTCCTGGCGATAGGGCTGCTCGATGTCGCGGTTGCGCAGGCACACCGGCGCAGCAGGCAACAGGGCGATGCCGCCGTGGCCGATCTCGGCCATCAGGGCGCGGCGGCGACGGGCGAATTCGGCCTTGTGGATCCGCGGCATGGCCGCTCAGTGCACCACGGGTGCGGGTTCGGGGATGGGGCCGCGGCCGTACTCGCCATAGAGCAGCAGCGGGGCCACGCGCAGGTATTCGGTGACTTCCATGAAGTCGTTCTCACCCTCTTCGCCTTCCTCGGCGGGCTCCTGAATCTGCGCGATGGCTGCCAGGTCTTCGAGTACCTCGCGCGCCTCGCCGGAGACCTCGCCCGTACGCCCGGACAGGCCGAAGCCGGCTAGAAAGCCCTGACACCACTGACCCAGGGCGGCGGTGCGCTCGGCAAGGGGGAATTCGTCCGGTGGCAGCATCAGCACCAGGGCCACCTGCTGGCCGGCGAATTCCTGCTGCACCATGCCCAGCAGCCCCGAGAGCGCCGCCTGCAAACGCTCGCCCGGCGCGCCACCGAGCAGCTCGCTGGCCGCAGCCAGCCAGTCGTTCTCGTCGAAGCCCGCGCCCCCACAGACCCGCCCGAGCAGGTGACCGTGGAGTTCGGCGGGCGAGACCGGCAAAGCGGCCTCGGCGAGCAGGGTGGAGAAGGCGGCGTAGGCGGATGCTGAGCTGGACATGGCGTCGAGGTGAGGCGCTGGCTAGAATGAAGCCTTATCCTACGCGCTGACCCCGCCGGCGGCCAATCTCGTTGCACCCTTCTGGAGCTGTAGCCCTCATGCGCGAGTCTCGCGACACGCCCCTCGACGCCGATCTGGAAGCCCTCGGTGACCGTGTGGAGCGCCTGCTCCTGCGTCTTGAGGAATTGCAGCGGCAGAATCGACAACTGCGCCAGGGCGAGCGCAACTGGCGCCAGGAGCGCGCCGAGTTGATCGAAAAGAACGAATTGGCCAGATCGAAGGTCGAAGCGATGATTTTACGCCTGAAAGCCTTGGAGCAGGACTCATGAGCATCGAGACCGTGACCGTCCAGATAATGGAAAAGGAATATCGCATCAGCTGTCCCGCTGACGAGCGTGCCAACCTGGAGAGCACCGCCCGTTACCTGGACGGCAAGATGCGCGAGATCCGCGCCAGCGGGAAGGTCATCGGCGCCGACCGCGTGGCCGTGATGGCCGCCCTCAACATCACCCACGAACTGCTGCATCGCCAGGATGATGTCAGCCTGGAAGTGAGCAGCACCCGCGAACGGGTTCGCGACCTGCTGGATCGCGTCGACCGCGCCCTGATCACCGAACACGACACCACTGCCTGACAGCCGACCGAGATAGGCGGGGGTTTGCATCCCGGCTCAGGGGCGTATACTGGAGATCACTCTCTGGTGTGTGCGCCAGTCGGTCATGTCCCCGAGCCGATAAGCAACACCCCGGGGGTTGCTCGTAAGACTGGTGTGCATGTCCGCTACGGCGGAAAGCCTAAAGGTCTACGACTTCTCCCACCTTGAACCAAGGGTTCAAGGGCTACACCGGCAGCGGCATTCCGGAGAGCTCATTTCTTTCATGTCCATCCCGCCCTCTTCCCACCTCAGTCGGCCCGCGCTGCGCAAGCTACTGCGCCAGCGACGTCGCGCCCTCACGCCCATCCAGCAACGCCAGGCCGCCCGCGAACTGTATCGCCAGCTTGCCCAGCATCCGCTGTTTCGTCGCGCCCGCCATATCGCGTTCTACCTGCCCAGCGATGGCGAGATCGATCCGCGTCCGTTACTCGAAGAAGCCCAGCGCCGCGGCAAGGCCACCTACCTCCCGGTACTCTCCCGCTGGCCGCGCACGGCCATGATCTTTCAACGGGTCGGTCGCGGCGAGTCCTGGGTGCGCAATCGCTTCGGCATCGCCGAGCCACGCCCCGATCGGCGTCTTGGTCGACCGACCTGGGCGCTGGACCTGATCCTGATGCCGCTGGTGGGCTTCGATCCCCAGGGCGGACGCCTGGGCATGGGCAAGGGCTTCTATGACCGCAACCTGGCCTATCTGGCGCGGCGACGGCAGTGGCACAGCCCGCAGCTGATCGGCTGTGCCCATGAATGTCAGAAGGTGGAGCGATTGACCCTGGCGGCCTGGGACGTGCCCATGGCGGCCGTGGTGAGCGATGGTGGCTGGTACGGTCAGCGCGCGGGCGAGACGCCCCGCGTCGACTGAACGTCGCCGGCATAGCGGGCGTACTGCTGCTGGCTTTGGCGCTGTTCCCAGAAACTCTGGGTGTACCCGGTGGTGACCACGCCCAGGGTGAAGATCAGGACCAGCACCCATAAGAGATCAGGTTTGCGTTTCATCGAGCTGGGCCACCCCCTTGCTGGCACCTTTGGGCAGGACAGGACGTCGCCCTGTTATGCTCAGCGCGTACGGTCAGACTACATCCGGAATGCGCGGCATTCTGCGACAAGCGGTCGCCCCTTGCAATCGACCAGACCCCTTCCTGGAGGCTCCCGAGCCTCCATTCGTCAGGAGACGAACCGTGGCCTGCTGGCTGTTGAAATCCGAGCCCGATGAGTTCTCACTTAACGACCTGCAACGCCTGGGCCAGGCGCGCTGGGATGGCGTGCGCAATTACCAGGCGCGCAATTTCCTGCGTGCCATGGCGCCCGACGACCTGTTCTTCTTTCATCATTCGAGTTGCGCCGAGCCAGGCATCGCCGGCATCGGCCGAATCGTGGGCGAGGCCTTCGACGATCCCACCGCCCTGGATCCAGAGAGCCCCTACCATGCACCCAAGGCCAGCGCCGACAGCAACCCCTGGACGGCGCGCCAGGTCGCCTTCGTCGAAGCCTTTCCGCGGGTTTTGACGCTGCCGCGCCTGCGCGCGCTGCCGGCGCTTGCCGACTTCGCCCTGCTGCGCAAGGGCAACCGGCTTTCGGTGATGCCGGTCAGCGCCACGGAGTGGGCGGCGATCGTCAACGCGGCCCGCGGCTGAATCGGCGCCAGAGGCTGCTCACGAGGCCGGAACGAAGGCGACATTTTCAACACCGCCTAGCAGGTCGCGCGCCGCTTCTCAGGGCTGGATGATCAGGTTGTTGAACAGCAGATCCTCCACCAGGGGCTTGCCCTCCTCCTGGGTGATCACGCTCTGTACCTGCTTGAGGGCCTCCTGCCGCAGCTTCTCGCGCGCCTCCACGCCGGCCAGGGTCTCGTCGGTCTGCTGGGCGAAAAGCATCACCAGCTGATTGCGGATCAGCGGCTCGTGGAACTCCACCCGGTCCTTGGCTTCCTTGCCGGTCACCATCAGCGCGATATCGGCCTTGTAGTACTTGAGCTTGGGCCCGCTGCCGTAGTTACCGACCAGCGCCGGGGTCAGGTTGTAGAACTCGGTCTTGGGGGCCTCCCCTTCCTTTTTCTCTTCATTCGCCCAGGCATTGAGGGCCAGGCAGAAGGACAACAAAACGGCAGCGAAGACTTTCACGGCAAATCCTTTAGAGGTGGGTGCCTGCAGCATAGCCAGCAGGACTCAAGGGGTCACCTCGAACCTGAGGGTTCCGATCACCTGGCCGACGTCCGTCACCACTTGCACCTGCCAACGGCCAGTCACGTCGCCCGGAAAGTTCTGCTTGTGGGTCCAGGCGCGATAGCCCGCCTCCCGACCGCCGCTGATGTCCAGGGGAATGCGATCCACTTCCCGACCGGCATGGCGCCAGACGTGATAAATGCGTTCGTTCAGGCCGCGTGGCGCATTGATGGCGGTAAAGGCATAGAGCCCCTGGGCGCGCAGCTGGGCACTGCTCAGCGTCTTCACCGCATCGCCGGGCTGGCGTTTGAGGCTGTCGAAGTTGGTGCTCATGCCCATGTCGGTCAGCCACAGGGTCGCCGGCGGTACCCAGGCGCGCCCCAGCCAGCCGAAGGCGCCGATGGCCAGGCACAGCCCCAGCAAGCCCAGCCAGCGCCAGCCCAGGCGCACCCGGAAGGCCACTGCCAGACTGGGAAAGGACAGCAGTACGGCGACGCCCAGCGCCAGTTCGTAGCTCTGGGTGGTGGTCAGGTGCAGGATGATCGGCAAGGCGGTGAGCAATACCGCGAACAGTGTCAGGGTGTGGTAGCTGAGGAATACCCAGCGCCGCGGCGCCAGGGTCTTGTAGTAGAGCGGATCGATGATGGAAACCAGTGCGGCCGCGCCAAGCAGCCCGGTGAACAGCGCCTGGCCACTGTTCCAGGCCGTGGTGATGGCAAAGAACGGCAGGCAGAAGAACAGACTCTCCTGGTGGATCAGCTGGGTGGCGTAGCGCAGCAGCGGCGGCGGCAATTCCCAGCCGAAGCGGCGGCTGACCCAGCCCCTGAGCACGTTTTCCAGCATCAGCCAGACCCAGCTCGCCAGCATGATCACCGCCATCACGGGCGCGAAGCCTTTCTGCCGGTCCACCAGCAGGAAGCTGCAGATCCCCGAGATGAAGCCGGCCAGGGCGATCAGTCGCGGATAGCGCTCGAACAGCGCCAGGGCGAGGTTAAGGGCACGAGAAGACAGGACTTTCCAGGCAGGCATAGCGACTCGCGAAAAACGACGACGGCAGGACGCGCCACCCTAGGCGCGCAACCCGTACAGATCAAGGGGCAAACCCGGCCCTGGCTGCCGCAGAGCGGAAAAGCCTGTTCAGGCTGTAATATCATTGTAATATTCGAAAACGAACCTGGAATGTTCGCTTTCGATTAATACTTATAACAATACCGAGGCTCCCATGCTTGGAATCTTCGCTCCCGCGGCCCATAGCGCGCCGCTGCCCGCCGATCGTATCGACCCCGTCTACCGTCGCCTCCGCTGGCAGATCTTTGCCGGGATCTTTATCGGCTACGCGGGCTACTACCTGCTGCGCAAGAACTTCTCGCTGGCCATGCCCTACCTGGTGGAGCAAGGTTACAGCCGGGGTGAACTGGGCGTGGCGCTCTCCGCGGTGGCCATCGCCTACGGCCTGTCCAAGTTCCTCATGGGTCTGGTCTCGGACCGTTCCAACCCACGCTATTTCCTGCCCTTCGGGCTGGCCATGTCGGCGCTGGTGATGCTGCTGTTCGGATTCGCGCCCTGGGCTACCTCCAGTGTCAGCATCATGTTCGTCCTGCTGTTTCTCAATGGCTGGTTCCAGGGGATGGGCTGGCCGCCCAGCGGTCGCACCATGGTGCACTGGTGGTCGCAGAAGGAGCGCGGCGGTGTGGTCTCGGTGTGGAACGTCGCCCACAACGTGGGCGGCGGTCTGATCGGGCCGCTGTTCCTGCTCGGCCTGGCCTGGTTCAACGACTGGCATGCGGCCTTCTATGTCCCGGCCGTGGTGGCGCTGGCAGTCGCCGTGTTCGCCTTCATCGCCATGCGCGATACCCCACAATCCTGCGGCCTGCCATCGGTGGAAAACTGGAAACAGGATTTCCCCGAAGGCTACAGCGAAGGCCATGAGCGCGAATTCTCCACCAAGGAGATCTTCGTAGAATACGTACTGAAGAATCGCCTGCTCTGGTACATCGCCCTGGCCAACGTCTTCGTCTACCTGCTGCGCTATGGCGTGCTGGACTGGGCACCCACCTACCTCAAGGAAGCCAAGCACTTCTCAGTGGACAAGACCTCCTGGGCCTACTTCTTCTACGAGTGGGCCGGCATCCCCGGCACTCTGCTCTGCGGCTGGCTGTCGGACAAGCTGTTCCGCGGCAACCGTGGCGCGACCGGCGTGGTGTTCATGCTTGGCGTACTGGTCGCCACTCTGGTCTATTGGCTCAACCCGGAAGGCAACCCCGGTGTCGATCTGGCAGCGCTGGTGTCCATCGGCTTCCTGATCTACGGCCCGGTGATGCTGATCGGCCTGCAGGCGCTGGAACTGGTGCCCAAGAAGGCTGCCGGCACCGCCGCAGGCTTTACCGGGTTGTTCGGCTACCTGGGCGGATCGGTGGCAGCCAACGCCCTGGTGGGCTACACCGTGGACCACTTCGGCTGGGATGGCGGCTTCATGCTGCTGATCGGCTCGTGCGTCCTGGCCATCGTCTTCCTGGCGATGACCCTGAGACACACCGGCATGGTGGCCAAGTCCGCGCGCTGAGCCTAGCGGCGGTCTCGTAGGTTGGGCTGAGACGGCTCCATCGTCGAAGCCCAACGTGATCGGCGCGCAGCGGCAAGAGCTGTTGGGCTTCGCTGCGCTCAACCCAACCTACGGCGGCACATCACTGGTCGCCATGGCCGCGGCGAGCCTAACTCCGCGGCGCGTAGGCGAAGACGTCGGCGCGCATCTGGTGCGCGTCCATGCCGGCTTCCACCAAGGCATCCAGGGTGGCGTAGACCATGGCTGGCGAGCCGCTGGCATAGACATGCAGATCGCTCAGGTCGGCGAAATCCGCGCGTACCACCTCGTGCAGCAGACCGCAGCGCCCTTCCCAGCCGCAGGCCTCGCTCACCACTCGGTTCAGGGTGAGGTTGGGCAGGTCCGCCCAGGAGTCCCATGACTCGATGGCATAGAAGTCCTCCGGTGTCCGCACACCCCAGTAGAGGTGCACCGGATGAGCGAAGCCACGGGTACGAGCGTCCTCGATGAGGCTGTGCATCTGCGCCATGCCGGTCCCGGCGGCGATCAGCACCAGGGGGCCATCGGGCAGCTCGGCCAGGTGGGCATCACCATAGGGCAGTTCGACCTGGGCCATGCCCTTGGTTTCGAATTGCGCCAGCAGTGCCTGGCTGCTGGCCTCGCGGGCCAGCACGTGCAATTCCAGCTCGCGCCCCTGGTGTGGCGCGGAGGCCAGGGAAAAGGCCGACTGCTTGCCGTCATCCCGCTGGACCATCAGATACTGGCCGGCGTGATAACGCGGTGGTCGCCCGGCCGGCGCACGCAATCGCACGCGGCGCACATCACCGCCGACATCATCGAGCGCGACGACCTGGCAGGCCAGCTTGCGCATCGGCAACTCGCCTGGCGCCAGCACCCCGTCCCATTGCAGCAGGCAATCGGTCAGGGGCACGGCCACGCAGACATAGACTTCGCCATGATCGGCGGTCTGCCCGTGCTGGATGACCTGACCCTCCACCAGCAGCGCGGCGCAGAGCTGGCAATTGCCATTGCGGCAGCTGTGCGGCCCGCTGTAGCCGAGGCGCTGCGCGGCGGCCAGAATGGCTTCGCCGGGCTGGGTTTCCAATACCGCACCCGAGGGCTGCAGGGTGACCTTCATCGTCGTCTCCGTTAATCGATCCCGAGACTGGACCACATCTCGTCCACCCGTTTGACCACCGCTTCGTCCTTGACGATCGCCCGGCCCCATTCGCGGGTGGTTTCACCCGGCCACTTGTGAGTGGCGTCCAGGCCCATCTTCGAGCCCAGGCCGGAGATCGGCGAGGCGAAGTCCAGGTAGTCGATGGGGGTGTTGTCGATCATCACGGTGTCGCGCTTGGGATCCATGCGCGTGGTGACGGCCCAGATGACATCGTTCCAGTCGCGGGCATTGATATCGTCGTCGGTGACGATCACGAACTTGGTGTACATGAACTGCCGCAGGAACGACCAGACGCCCAGCATCACCCGCTTGGCATGGCCCGGGTACTGCTTCTTGATGGTCACCACCGCCATGCGGTAGGAGCAGCCTTCCGGCGGCAGGTAGAAGTCGACGATTTCCGGAAACTGCTTTTGCAGGATGGGCACGAAGACTTCGTTGAGCGCCACGCCGAGGATGGCCGGCTCGTCCGGCGGCCGTCCGGTGTAGGTGCTGTGATAGATGGGGTCGCGCCGGCGGGTGATGCGCTCCACGGTAAAGACCGGGAAGGTATCGACCTCGTTGTAGTAGCCGGTATGGTCGCCATAGGGGCCTTCCGGCGCCGTCTCACCCGGATGGATGACCCCTTCCAGCACGATTTCGGCGCTGGCCGGCACCTGCAGGTCGTTGCCCACGCACTTGATCAGCTCGCTGCGACTGCCACGCAGGAGGCCGGCGAAGGCGTATTCGGAAAGGGTATCGGGCACCGGCGTGACCGCACCGAGGATGGTGGCCGGATCCGCGCCCAGGGCCACGGCCACCGGATAGGGCTGGCCGGGATGCTTCTGGCACCACTCGCGGAAATCCAGGGCACCGCCACGGTGGCTCAGCCAGCGCATGATCAGCTTGTTGCGGCCGATGACCTGCTGGCGATAGATACCGAGGTTCTGGCGCTCCTTGTTGGGCCCGCGGGTGACGGTCAGGCCCCAGGTGATCAGCGGCGCCACGTCGCCCGGCCAGCAGTGCTGGATCGGCAGCTTGCCCAGATCGACTGCCTCGCCCTCTTCGATCACCTCCTGACAGGGCGCATCCTTGAGGACCTTGGGCGCCATGCTGATGACCTTCTTGTAGATCGGCAGCTTCGACCAGGCATCCTTCAGGCCCTTGGGTGGCTCGGGCTCCTTGAGGAAGGCCAGCAGCTTGCCGATCTCGCGCAGGGCGCCGACGTCCTCGGCGCCCATGCCCAGCGCCACGCGCTGGGGCGTACCGAACAGGTTGCCCAGCACGGGCATGGAAAAGCCCACGGGATTCTCGAACAGCAGCGCCGGGCCCTGCTTGCGCAAGGTGCGGTCGCAGATTTCGGTCATCTCGAGGATCGGCGAGACCGGTGCGGTCACGCGCTTCAGTTCACCACGCTGCTCCAGGCTGCGGATGAAGTCACGCAGATCTCGGTATTGCATGCGGCCTCTTGGTGCTGGGGAAAGTCTGGCAGTCTACCGCCTGAGTCGCGCATCGAGAAAGCATTGGCCCAGAAACGCGAAAGGCCGGGATTTCCCCGGCCTTTGCATGCGACGGCGCCTTACTTGCTGCGCTTCATCGAATCGAAGAACTCGTTGTTGGTCTTGGTCTGACGCAACTTGTCGAGGAGGAATTCGATCCCAGCGATCTCGTCCATCGGATGCAGGATCTTGCGCAGGATCCACATGCGCGACAGCTCTTCCTCGTCGGTGAGCAGCTCTTCGCGGCGGGTGCCGGACTTGTTGATGTTGATGGCCGGGAAAACCCGCTTCTCGGCGATACGACGCTCCAGGGGCAGTTCCATGTTGCCGGTGCCCTTGAATTCCTCGTAGATCACCTCATCCATCTTCGAGCCGGTTTCCACCAGCGCGGTAGCGATGATGGTCAGGCTGCCGCCTTCTTCGATGTTCCGCGCGGCACCGAAGAAGCGCTTGGGCTTCTCCAGGGCATGGGCGTCGACACCACCGGTGAGCACCTTGCCGGAGCTGGGGATCACGGTGTTGAAGGCACGGGCCAGACGGGTGATGGAGTCCAGCAGGATGACCACGTCCTTCTTGTGCTCGACCAGGCGCTTGGCCTTCTCGATCACCATGTCGGCGACCTGCACGTGGCGGGTCGGCGGCTCGTCGAAGGTGGACGCCACCACTTCACCACGCACGGTGCGCTGCATCTCGGTCACTTCCTCGGGACGCTCGTCGATGAGCAGCACGATGAGGTAGCACTCGGGATTGTTGCGCGTGATGTTGGCGGCGATGTTCTGCAGCATGATGGTCTTGCCCGCCTTGGGCGGTGCGACGATCAGGCCGCGCTGACCCTTGCCGATGGGGGCACAGAGGTCGATGACCCGACCGGTGAGGTCTTCGGTGGAGCCGTTGCCGGCTTCCATCGTCAGGCGCTTGGTAGGGAACAGGGGCGTCAGGTTTTCGAACAGCACCTTGTTCTTGGCGTTTTCCGGACGGTCGAAGTTGATGGTATCGACCTTGAGCAGCGCGAAGTAGCGCTCGCCCTCTTTCGGCGGACGGATCTTGCCGATGATGGTATCGCCGGTACGCAGGTTGAAGCGGCGGATCTGGCTGGGGGAGACATAGATGTCGTCGGGGCCGGCCAGATAGGAGGAGTCGGCGCTACGCAGGAAGCCGAAGCCGTCCTGCAATATCTCCAGCACCCCATCTCCGGAAATCTCGTCGCCGCCTTTGGCGTGCTTCTTGAGCAGCGCAAAGATGATGTCCTGCTTGCGGGACCGGGCCATGTTTTCCAAGCCCGCGGCATCCGCCATTTCCAACAGTTCTGTGATGGGCTTTTGCTTGAGTTCGGTCAGATTCATAGACGTATGTTGACGTGAGAAGAGGCGAGGGAGGGATTCGAGCTGAGCGGCCGGATGCGAGAGTAGTTTCGCGGGATGCGTTCTGAAGAGGAGAACTGACGGCTACAGCAGATGAGAAGACGGCCCACTGATGGGGTCGTGGCTGGAATCTAGCACCTGCATGGGTACACGTCCAGCCGTCCAGGCATAAAAAAGCCCCGCATGGCGGGGCTTTCGACCAGATTCCTCAGACGTTGGCGTCGAGGAAGGCAGCCAGTTGCGATTTGGACAGAGCACCGACCTTGGTGGCCTCGACCGCGCCGTTCTTGAACAGCATCAGGGTCGGGATGCCACGCACGCCGTACTTGGGCGGGGTGTCCTGGTTTTCGTCGATGTTCAGTTTGCAGACCTTGAGCTTGCCTTGGTAGTCCTTGGCGATCTCGTCCAGGACTGGGGCAATCATCTTGCAGGGACCGCACCATTCGGCCCAGTAGTCGACCAGCACGGGGCTGTCGGACTTCAGCACGTCCTGCTCGAAGCTGGCGTCGCTGACGTTGGTGATGTATTCGCTCATTGACTCTCTCCGAATTCGGGTGCGACTTGAAGTATGGCCATGATAGCCCTGCTGCCGTCACTTCGAAAGCATTCGAACATTGATGGTGACTATGACGGGCATTGATGGCAGACGCAGCTCACGATCTGGCGAGCCGGCGACAACCAGGGCGGCAAGGCCTCGGAAAGTGGAGTCTACGCGGGGTAAATGCGCATTCCTAAGGCCTTTTCGCCATCGCTTGCCGACACGCAGCCGATCGTGGACAGCGTTTTAGACAGCAGGCACCGGGAAGGGGGTTCCACTGCGCAACGCCGCATTGCGGATATGTTCGCGCATGGCCTTCTGCGCAGCCGCTGGCGAGCGCCGGGTCAGGGCCCGGAGAATGCGCCGATGTTCCTGCCAGGTTTCCAGGGCCCGCTCGGGCCGGACGAAGGGCAGCTTCTGACTTTCGTGAAAGCGCTCGGGGCTGGTGGTGATCACTGCCAGCATGGCCGGATTGTCCGCGGCCAGCAGCAACTGGCGATGGAAGTCGAAGTCCAGCGCCGCTGCCTCTTCCAGCTCGTTAGCCCGTAGTGCCCGGTGCAGGGCACCGAGATTGACCTCCAGCCGATCCAGATCGGCGGGACTCAGGGTCATGGCGGCCAGTCCCGCGGCAAAACCCTCCAGCGCGAAGCGCAACTGGAAGACGTGGGCCGGGGTGACCTCGCCGGTGAAGGGCCAAGGCCCGTCCGCGTGCGTCGCTTCCTGCACATAGACCCCACGTCCAGGCTGGACGCTGACCAGTCCCAAGGCGCTGAGGGTGGACAGCGCCTCGCGCAGGGACGCGCGACTCACGCCCAGCCGCTCGGCCAGCTCGCGTTGCGCCGGCAGCGCCGCGCCGGGTGCATAGCCTTCGGTCTCGATCAGCTGGCGAATGGCGTCGACGGCATAGTGGGGGACGGCGCGGGTGGCTGCGAGGGGCATAGAGTGGTCAGGCCAGTCAGTCCGGAAGTTCGCCTTTTATGCCGATTTTCCCGCCAGTTCAAGCCTGGCCCTAAGGCGGAGCACGGCACGACAAGCGCGCACCAAAGCGGCTCACGCTAAAAGCAGAGGTCTGCTTAGCCGCCGGCCAACTGTTCAGACCAGTAAGACCAATCGCCAAGCGTAGCGGCCTCTGCGGCAGCCCGGCAGGGTGCTGGCACATGAAATGCACTGGGCAGAGCCATCCCATCCTGCTTCCGGAGTCTCGTCATGCTCAAGCGCT
This sequence comes from Pseudomonas sp. VMV1, assembly GCF_056790235.1. Classification (NCBI taxonomy): domain Bacteria; kingdom Pseudomonadati; phylum Pseudomonadota; class Gammaproteobacteria; order Pseudomonadales; family Pseudomonadaceae; genus Pseudomonas; species Pseudomonas sp. VMV1. Next base: position 807,758 of record NZ_JBXGSE010000003.1, on the reverse strand, counting down.
GGACCGCCCTCTCCCTGTTCGCCTTGGGCCTGACCGCCCTGCACGCTCCCGCCCAGGCCGATCAGCTGGCCGATATCCAGCAGCGCGGCACGGTGCGCATCGCCGTACCCCAGGACTTTCCACCTTTCGGTACCGTGGGCCCGGATCTCAAGCCCCGCGGCCTGGACATCGACACCGCCCAGCTGATCGCCGACAAGCTCGGGGTCAAGCTGGCCCTGACCCCGGTCACCAGCACCAACCGCATTCCCTTCCTGACCACCGGCAAGGTGGACATGGTCATCTCCAGCCTGGGCAAGAATCCCGAGCGCGAACAGGTCATCGACTTCACCAAGCCCTATGCGCCCTTCTTTCTCGGCGTGTTCGGCGCCAAGGGCAGCACCCTGAGCACGCCCGAGGAGCTGGCCGGCAAGACCGTCGCCGTGACCCGCGGCGGCATCGAGGACATGGAGCTGAGCAAGGTGGCGCCCAAGGACGCGGTGATCAAGCGCTTCGAGGACAACAACGCCACCATCGCCGCCTATCTCGCCGGCCAGACCGAATTCATCGCCAGTGGCAGCTCGGTGATGGCGTCCATCGCCAACAAGAAGCCCGACCGCGCACCGGAGATGAAGATCACCCTGAAGAATTCGCCCAACTACATCGGCCTGGCCAAGCACGAACCGGCGCTCAAGGCCAAGCTGGACGGCATCCTCGACGCCGCCCGCGCCGACGGCAGCCTGGATCGCCAGGCCGAGAAGTGGCTGGGCCAGCCGCTACCCAAGGACATGTAAGGCATGGCCTACCAGTTCGACTTCCAGCCGGTACTGCAGCAGAGCGATCTGCTGCTCAAGGGCGCCCTTTTCACGCTGGAGCTGACCGCCATCGGCGCGGTGCTGGGCATTGCCCTGGGCATTCTTGGCGCGGTCTGCCGCGCCTGGCGGCTCACGCCCTTCGACCGGGTGTTCGGCGTCTATGTCGAGCTGATCCGCAATACGCCCTTTCTGATCCAGCTGTTCTTCATCTTCTTCGGCCTGCCTTCGCTGGGGGTGCACATCAGCGAATGGCAGGCGGCGGTGCTGGCCATGGTGATCAACCTGGGCGCCTATTCCACGGAAATCATTCGCGCCGGCATCCAGGCCGTGCCCAAGGGCCAGCTGGAAGCCGCCGCGGCCCTGGCCATGACCCGCGCCGAGACCTTTCGCCACGTGATCCTGCGGCCCGCGCTGGCCAAGGTCTGGCCGGCCCTGTCGAGCCAGGTGGTGATCGTGATGCTGGGCTCGGCGGTCTGCTCGCAGATCTCCACCGAGGAACTGACTTTCGCCGCCAACTTCATCCAGTCGCGCAACTTCCGCGCCTTCGAGACCTATCTGCTGACCACCCTGCTCTACCTGGTCATGGCCATCGGCGTGCGCCAGCTGCTGCACTGGATCGGCCGGCGCTTCATCCAGGGAGGCCGCTGATGGATTTCACCCTCTGGGATATCGTCCGCAACCTCGGTACCGGGCTGTACTGGACCTTCATCCTGTCGCTGGCGGCCTTTGCCGGCGGCGGCCTGGCCGGACTGCTGGTGCTCTGGGCACGGCTGTCGCCGCTGCGGACGCCACGCACGCTGGCGCGCCTGCACATCGAGCTGTTCCAGGGCACGCCGCTATTGATGCAGCTGTTCCTGGTGTTCTTTGGCATCTCGCTGCTGGGGCTGGAGATTCCCGCCTGGCTGGCCGCCGGCGTGGCCCTGACCCTGTTCACCAGCGCCTACCTCGCCGAAATCTGGCGCGGCTGCGTCGAGGCCATTCCCCACGGCCAGTGGGAGGCGTCGGAAAGCCTGGCCCTGACCCGCTTCGAGCAGTTGCGTCATGTGATCCTGCCCCAGGCCCTGCGCATCGCCGTGGCACCTACCGTGGGCTTCTCGGTACAGGTGGTCAAGGGTACCGCCGTGACCTCCATCATCGGCTTCACCGAGCTGACCAAGATCGGCGGCATGCTCGCCAATGCCACCTACCAGCCCTTCACCGTCTACGGCCTCGCCGCCCTGGGCTATTTCATCCTCTGCTACCCGCTGTCGCTGGCCGCGCGCTGGCTGGAAAGGAGACTGCATGCCGCTGCTTAGAGTGACCGCCCTGCACAAACACTATGGCAATCATCATGTGCTCAAGGGCATCGACCTGACCGTCGAGGAAGGCCAGGTGGTGGCCATCATCGGCAAGAGCGGCTCGGGCAAGAGCACCCTGCTGCGCACCCTGAACGGCCTGGAGTCGATCAACGACGGCGTCATCGAGGTGGACGGCGAGTACCTGGACGCCGCGCGGGTCAACCTGCGTTCACTGCGGCAGAAGGTCGGCATGGTCTTCCAGCAGTTCAACCTCTTCCCGCACCTCACGGTGGGCGAAAACGTGATGCTGGCGCCCCAGGTGGTCAAGAAGACGAGCAAGGACGAGGCCCGCGCCCTGGCCCGACAGATGCTCGACCGGGTCGGCCTGGCGGAGAAATTCGACAGCTATCCGGATAGGCTGTCCGGTGGCCAGCAGCAGCGGGTGGCCATCGCCCGCGCCCTGGCCATGTCGCCCAAGGTGCTGCTGTGCGACGAAATCACCTCGGCGCTGGATCCGGAGCTGGTCAACGAGGTGCTTGCCGTGGTCAAACAGCTGGCCCGCGAGGGCATGACCTTGATCATGGTCACCCACGAGATGAGATTCGCCCGCGAAGTGGGCGACAAGCTGGTGTTCATGCACCAGGGGAAGGTGCACGAGAGCGGTCATCCCCAGGAGCTGTTCGCCCGCCCGCAGACACCGGAACTGGCCCAGTTCATCGGTCAGGTGGCCTCCTGAGGCGAAAAGCCCTATTTTTTCTGCCACTTTGCGCAACCGTAACCGCTGTGCGCTTGAAGCCATCACCGGCTAGCTGGCACGATGGCGCGGTTTATCGCCGAGAGCCTCCAGATGCAGCCTTCGCCAGCCGAACCCCACGAACTGATCGCCGCCATCGACCTGGGCTCCAACAGCTTTCATATCGTCCGGGCGCGCAATTTCCACGGGGAGATCCGCATCCTTGAGCGGTTGGGCGAAAAGATCCAGCTGGCCGCCGGCCTGGACGAATCGCGCCTGCTCAGCGAAGAGGCCATCCAGCGTGGCCTGGACTGCCTGCGCCGCTTCGCCCAGCTGATCGCCGGCATGCCGCGAGGCGCCGTACGGGTGGTGGGCACCAATGCCCTGCGCGAGGCGCGCAATCGCGCCGAATTCATCCAGCGCGCCGAAGCCGTGCTCGGCCATGCGGTCGAGGTCATTTCCGGTCGCGAAGAGGCCCGCCTCATCTATCTGGGCGTGTCCCACTCCATGCCCGATGTGCCCGGGCGCCGCCTGGTGACCGACATCGGCGGCGGCAGCACCGAATTCATCATCGGCCAGCGCTTCGAGACCCTGCAGCGCGAGAGCCTGCAGATGGGCTGTGTCAGCTTTACCAAGAGATTCTTCGCCGACGGCAAGATCACCGCGGCCCAATATGCGCGTGCCTACACTGCCGCGCGCCTGGAATTGATGAACATCGACCAGGGCCTGCGCGAGATGGGCTGGCACCAGGCTCTCGGCGCCTCCGGTACCATCCGCGCCGTGGCTCTGGCGATCCAGGCCGCCGGCCGTGGCAATGGCGAGATCACCCCGGACGGCATCGAGTGGCTCAAACGCAAGCTGCTCAAGCAGGGCGACATCAACCTGCTCAACATCGATGGCGTGAAGCCGGATCGGCGCGCCATCCTGCCAGGTGGCCTGGCCATCCTCGAAGCCCTGTTCAAGGCCCTGGAACTGCAGGAGATCCACCTTTCCGAAGGTGCCCTGCGCGAAGGGGTGCTCTACGACATGATCGGCCGGCACAGCCACGAGGACGTCCGCGAACGCACCCTCAAGGGCCTGGCCGAGCGCTACCACGTGGACCAGCGTCACGCCGAGCGCGTGGAAAAGCGCGCGCTCAAGTCCCTGGCCCAGGTCGCCGACGCCTGGGGCCTGACCGACGAGAACCATGCCGAGCTCCTGCGCTGGGGGGCGCGCCTGCACGGCGTGGGCCTGGATATCGCCCACTACCAGTACCACAAGCACGGCGCCTACCTGATCGAGCACTCGGACCTGCCCGGCTTCTCCCGCCGTGACCAGCAAGCCCTGGCACTGCTCGTGCGCGGCCACCGCCGCAACATCCCCCAGGATCGCCTGCAGGAGCTGGGCCCGGAAGGCGAGCCCTTGCTGCGCCTGACCCTGCTGCTGCGCTTCGCCATCCTCTTCCACCACATCCGCCACAAGAGCATTCCGGACGTCCAGCTCAGCGCTGGCGAGCGCAGCCTGGACGTGCAGTTCCCCGACGGCTGGCTGGAGGAAAACCCCCTGACCCAGGCCGACTTCGAGCTGGAAGCCCAGTGGTTGGAGCGGGTGGGGTATCGGTTGAGCGTTCGCTGATTTTTCGTAGGTTGGGCTGAGCGGGAGCGAAGCCCAACTGTTGCATGTGCAACTCTGCACCCTAGGTTTTGTAAGTGCCCTGGCTGTTCATCGAGCTTTGCTGATGTTTCTTGTTTCGCCCACCCGGGCGACTCACTTTTTTCAAACGCGGCTGCGCGCCCCGGAAAAAAGTAAGCAAAAACGCTTGCCCTGGACATCCGGCCCTCCGCTGCGCTGCGGGTGAGTCGCGTTGCTCGCCCTTCGGGCCAGCCTGCGGCTGTTACTCCGCTACGCTACGTTTCGCTCACGCCAGCGCCGTTCCGGGGTCGGCCTACACGGGCCGTCCATGGCCCGTTAGGCCTCTCGCCGCATCCATGCGGCTTGACCCACTCCACGACACTGGCGTTCGCCCTCCTGAACGGGGCGATTCGCCAGCCTGAAAGTGTTGGTTGAAGAGCCCGTAACTCGTAGCGTGGACAACGGCGCAGCCTTGTCCACTGTTTATGATCAAGCTCATCAGTGGAAAACGCTGCGCGGTTTTCCACGCTACACCTGTGAACACCCAAGCCTTAGGCTTGCGCCCCGTCCCCATCAGTGAGGCCGAGTGTAGGTGCCGCTTAGGAGGATGCGAGGCAGGACGCCGAGCAAGGAGCGAGGGGACCCGGAGCGCAGCGGAGGGCCGAAACGTGGGGTGTGCTTTCTTTTGCTTACTTTTCTTTGCACCGGGCGGCGGTCCGCAAGCAAAGAAAAGTAAGTCGCCGGCCAGGCGAAACAAGAGCCGTCAGCAAAACACGATAATCAGCTCTTGCAGTGAAAAGCCAACAGTTGGGCTTCGCTGGCGCTCAGCCCAACCTACGGAACGGCTAGGCCCATGGTGGCATGGGCCCGAAACTCCCTCAGCGGGTATTCACCACCGGACTGGCCAGCCGCTCCAGCAGCGTCGCCTGCACGCTACGGGCGTTCTGGTTGCCAGTGGGCGACTGCCGCACGTAGCTGCCGTCCTCCTGCAGTACCCAGGCCTGGGTGTTGTCGGTGAGGTAGCCTTCCAGCTCCTTCTTGACCCGGCTGATGAGCTTCTTGCCCTCCACCGGGAAGCAGGTCTCGACGCGCATGTCGAGGTTGCGCTCCATCCAGTCGGCGCTGGAGAGATAGAGCTTCTCGTCACCGCCGTTGAGGAAGTAGTAAATGCGGCTGTGCTCCAGGAAGCGGCCGATGATGGAGCGCACCTGGATGTTGTGGGACACGCCCGGTACGCCCGGACGCAGGCAGCACATGCCACGCACCACCAGGTCGATCTTCACCCCGGCCTGGCTGGCCTTGTAGAGGGCGCGGATGACCTTGGGATCGGTGAGGCCGTTGACCTTGGCCATGATCTGCGCCGGACGTCCTTCGCTGGCCGCCACGGCTTCGCGGTTGATCATTTCCAGCAGGTTCTTCTTCAGGGTGAAGGGCGCGTGCAGCAGCTTCTTCATGCGCAGGGTCTTGCCCATGCCGATCAGCTGGTTGAACAGCTTGTGCACGTCCTCGGTGAGGGCCACATCGGCGGTCAGCAGGCTGTAGTCGGTGTACAGCTTGGCATTGCCGGCATGGTAGTTACCGGTACCCAGGTGGGCATAGCGACGCAGCTCACCGTTCTCGCGGCGCAGGATGAGCATCATCTTGGCGTGGGTCTTGAAGCCCACCACGCCGTAGATGACCACGGCGCCAGCCTGCTGCAGGCGGCTGGCCAGCTGCAGGTTGGATTCCTCGTCGAAGCGGGCGCGCAATTCGATGACCGCGGTCACCTCCTTGCCGCTGCGCGCCGCGTCCACCAGGGCGTCGACGATCTCGGAGTTGGCACCGCTGCGGTAGAGCGTCTGCTTGATCGCCAGGACGTTGGGGTCCTTGGCGGCCTGGCGCATCAGGTCGATCACCGGGGTGAAGGACTCGAAGGGGTGCAGCAGCAGCACATCGAGCTTGCCCAGCACGTTGAAGAGGTTGTCCTTCTTCTGCAGCAGCTTGGGAATGGTCGGCGTGAAGGGGGCGCTCTGCAATTCCGGATGGCTATCCAGCCCGGTGATGGAGAACAGCCGGGTCAGGTTGACGGGACCGTTGACCTTGTACAGCTCACTTTCGCCCAGATTGAACTGCTTGAGCAGGTAGTCGGTAAGGTGTTTCGGGCAGATGTCCACCACCTCGAGCCGCACCGCATCGCCATAGCGACGCGAGAACAGCTCGCCGCGCAGGGCACGGGCCAGGTCTTCGACATCCTCGGTGTCCACCGAGAGGTCGGCGTTACGGGTCAGGCGGAACTGGAAGCAGCCCTTGACCTTCATGCCGGGGAAGAGATCGTCGGCATGGGCGTGAATCATCGAGGACAGGAAGACGTAGTTGTCCCCGGGACCGGCGACCTCCTCGGGCACCCGGATGATCCGCGGCAGCAGGCGCGGCGCCGGGATGATGGCCAGGCCCGAGTCACGGCCGAAGGCGTCCATGCCCTCCAGCTCGACGATGAAGTTGAGGCTCTTGTTCACCAGCAGCGGAAAGGGGTGGGTCGGATCCAGGCCGATGGGCGTGATGATCGGCGCGATCTCGTCGCGGAAGAACTTGCGCACCCAGGCCTTGATCTTGACGTCCCAGTAGCGCCGCCGGATGAAGCGGATCTGCTGCTCGGCCAAGGCCGGCAGCAGGACGTCGTTGAGGATGGCGTACTGCCGTTCCACCTGGCCGTGGACGATTTCGCTGATGCGCGCCAGCGCCTGGTGCGGCAGCAGGCCATCGGCCCCGGCCTGCTCACGGGCGAAGGCGATCTGCTTCTTGAGGCCCGCCACGCGGATCTCGAAGAACTCGTCCAGGTTGCTGGAGAAGATCAGCAGGAACTTGAGGCGTTCGAGCAGCGGATAGGATTCGTCGAGGGCCTGTTCCAGCACCCGGATGTTGAACTGCAGCTGCGACAGCTCGCGATGGATATAGAGGCTGCTGTCGTCCACGTTGGCCGCCGGCACGGTAGGCGCGGGCGGCGCCTCGACCACGGGCGCGGGCTGGACAGCGGCGTCTGGCGCGACCGCCTCGGTGGTCAGGTCCGTGGACTCGACGGTGGCTGATTGCTGCAGATCGGTTTCGACGAAACCCTGGCTACTCATTGAAGCTCCTTAGGAACGCGAAGGCCCCTGGCGAAGTTGTTGGGCGGCGCGTTTGGCGAAATAGGTGAGGATGCCGTTGGCCCCGGCGCGCTTGAAGGCCAAGAGCGATTCGAGGATGACGGCCTCGGACAGCCAGCCGTTCTGGATCGCGGCCATGTGCATGGCGTACTCGCCGCTCACCTGGTACACGAAAGTCGGCACGCGGAATTCCTCACGGACCCGGCGGACGATGTCCAGGTAGGGCATGCCCGGCTTGACCATCACCGAGTCGGCGCCCTCGGCCAGGTCGCCGGCGATCTCGTGCAGCGCCTCGTCGCTGTTGCCCGGATCCATCTGGTAGGTGGCCTTGTTGCCCTTGCCCAGGTTGGCGGCCGAGCCGACGGCATCGCGGAAAGGCCCATAGTAGGCGCTGGCGTACTTGGCCGAGTAGGCCATGATCTGCACGTTATGATAACCCGCGTCTTCCAGGGCGGCGCGGATGGCGCCGATACGGCCGTCCATCATGTCCGAGGGTGCGATCACCTGTGCCCCCGCCGCGGCATGGGACAGCGCCTGCTTGACCAGCACCTCGACCGAGATGTCGTTGAGCACGTAGCCGCGCTCGTCGAGGATGCCGTCCTGGCCATGGGTGGTGAAGGGATCCAGGGCCACGTCGGTGATCACGCCCAGCTCGGGAAAGTGCTCGCGCAGGGCGCGGGTGGCGCGCTGGGCGATGCCGTCGGGGTTGTAGGCCTCGGCACCATCCAGCGACTTGCGCTCGACAGGGGTGACGGGGAACAGGGCCACGGCGGGGATACCCAGCGCTACCAGTTCGGCGGCCTCCTCCAGCAGCAGGTCGATGGACAGCCGCTCGACGCCGGGCATCGAGGGCACGGCTTCGCGACGGCCTTCACCGTCCAGTACGAAGACCGGCAGGATCAGGTCATCCACCGTCAGTGCATGCTCGCGCATCAAACGACGGGAAAACTCGTCGCGGCGCTGGCGGCGCATGCGAGTGGCAGGGTAGCTACGGCTGATGGGGGTAAAGCTCACGATCGACTCCCAGACCCGGATCACGGGTCAGTGTGAGGGGTTATAGGCCACAATCATGACCGATTGGTAACAGTAGATGACAATATGGTGTGCCTATAGCGCCTATCCAAGGCAGACGCTGACCGGAGCTGGCGTGACACAGGGTCGCAGTGAAATCTGTGGCTGACCGACTGGCACCCGGCGGACGGAAGTCCGTCACACTTTCTTTCCAGGCGCCAACCGGGGTAGGCTGCGCCATCTTCAATTCACCTCGTGTAGCGCCGAATGCTCCAGCAATTCCTCCACGATTTCGGCTATTTCGCCCTTTTTCTCGGCACCTTCTTCGAGGGCGAAACCATTCTGGTGCTGGCCGGCTTTCTCGCCTTTCGTGACTACATGAGCATCCAGACCGTCATACTGGTCGCTTTCTGCGGCAGCTATGCCGGCGATCAGCTCTGGTATTTCCTCGGTCGTCGCCACGGGCGCAAGCTGCTGGCGCGCAAGCCCAAGTGGGAAGCTGCCGGGGATAAGGCGCTGGCGCACATCCGGCGCCACCCGGATCTCTGGGTGCTGAGCTTTCGCTTCGTCTATGGCCTGCGCACGGTGATGCCGGTAGCCATCGGCCTGTCCGGCTATCCGCCGGCGCGCTATCTGATCCTCAACGGTATCGGCGCCATCGTCTGGGCCACGGTGCTGGGCTACGCCGCCTACCACTTCGGCGCGGTTCTCGAAGGCGTGCTGGGCAATCTCAAGCGCTATGAACTGATGGTGCTGGGCGGCCTGGTGGTGATCGGCCTGCTGCTCTGGCTCTGGCGCCGCAGCCGCGCACCCAAGGTCTGATGGGCGAACGTCCGGGTAGCGGCTACGCCCATCGACCGGATTAAAGGCTCGGCCGCCGCTGCCGATGCCCTGAGCATCAACCTCCTTTAACGCCCGTGCGGCAAGCTGGCGATTGAGCATGCTGAATTTCTCCACCTTGCTTCCCCCCGGTCATCAGGTCCTGGCCGCCAACACGTACGAAGGCGTACTGGTGGTGCTGTCCTACCTCATCGCCAGTGCGGCGGGCTATACCGCCCTGGCCATGGCCGACTGGGTGACCAACAGTCGCTCCCGCCGCGGCAGCGAGTTGGCCAAGCTGATCGGCGCCATCGCCCTGGGTGGTGGCATCTGGTCGATGCACTTCCTGGCCATGCTGTCGTTCAAGATCGGCATCCATGTGCACTATGCCCCGCTGCAGACCCTGGGCTCGCTGCTGATCGCCATTGCCGTGTCCTACACGGTGATGCACCTGATCGGTCGCGAATCCCTGACCGCACCTCAGTATCTGCTCGCCTCTCTGGCCGCCGGCCTGGGCATCGCGACCATGCACTACACCGGGATGCTGGCCATGCACTCGGTGGCGGTGCAGCTCTACGATCCGCTGCTGGTGGTGGTCTCGGTGGTGATCGCCAGCCTGGCCTCCCTTGGCGCCCTGCTGCTGGCTTTCCGCCTGCGCGGCAGGACTGGCCTCAGGACCGTGTGGCTACGCCTGCTGGGGAGCCTGGGACTCGGCTTCGCCATCGTGTCCATGCACTTCACCGGCATGGCCGCCCTGACCCTGGCCGTGCCCGTTGGCTTCGAGCCGGATGGCCTGGCGGAAATGAACCAGCATCTGGAGCTGGGCATGGGGATCGCGCTCGGCACCCTGTTCATCATCATGGTCGGCCTCCTCGCCGCCTGGGCTGGCGAGCGCTTCCATGCCCAGCGCCTGCGTCTGGAACGGGTCTCCACCACGCTCGACCAGATCACCCTGCACGACCCCCTCACCCACCTGCTCAACGGCGCCAGCTTCATCCAGACCGTGGATCGGGCCATCGGTCAGGCGCGGACCGGCGAGCAGTTCGCCCTGTTGATGCTGGACATCGACCACTTCAAACGCATCAATGACAGCCTCGGCCATGCCCTTGGCGATGAATTGCTGATCCAGATGGCACAGCGGATTCGCGCCGTGCTCGACAACGATCTGCCACTGGCCCGCTATGCCGGCGACGAATTCAGCCTGCTGCTGCCCCTGGGCCAGCGCGGCGACAGCCAGCCCCTGGCCCTGCGTCTGCTGGAGCAGTTGCGCCCGCCCTTCGAGTTGGCCGGGCAGCGCATCGCCATGACCTTCAGCCTGGGGATCGCCCACTATCCCCAGGATGGCGCCAACGCCGGCCAGCTGCTGCGCAGTGCCGGCCTGGCGGTCGGCCACTGCAAGCGCAGCGGGCGCAATTGCAGCCAGAGGTTCACCACCGAACTCCAGCGCGAAGCCGATGACCTGCTCAGCCTGGAGATGGACCTGCGCCACGCCCTGACCCAGGGCGGCCTGCACGTGGCCTACCAGCCTATCGTCGACCCCGCGGGCGGACCCGTCGGCCTGGAAGCCCTGGTCCGCTGGCAGCATCCGGTGCTGGGTCCGCTGAGTCCCGAACGCTTCGTTCGCGTCGCCGAGGAAACCGGGCTGATCGCTGACCTGGATGGCTGGGTCATGCGCCAGGCCTGTGCCGACCTGGCCCAGCTGCGCCGCGAGGGCTACCTGGCGCTCCGGGTGTCGGTGAACTGCTCGGCGCTGAATCTGAGTGATCGCCTCCTGCCCCAGGCCATCGCCCGGGCGCTGCAGGCCGAAGATCTACCTGCCTCGGCGCTGACTCTCGAAGTGACCGAAAACGCCCTGATGCACAGTCTCAACGTGGCCGTCGAAGTGCTCGGCGAGATCCGCACCCTGGGTGTGCGGGTCTCCATCGACGACTTTGGCAGTGGCTACTCGTCGCTGGCCTACCTAAGCCGGCTACCGGTGGACTCGCTCAAGGTGGACCGCTCCTTCGTTCGCACCATCCCCAAACAGAGCAACGACATGGCCATCGCCTCGGCGATCATCGCCATGGCTCACAAGCTGGGCCTCAATGTGGTCGCCGAAGGGGTGGAAACCGCCGAACAGCGCCAGTTCCTGCAGGCCAACGGCTGCAACTTCATGCAGGGCTATCTGTTCGGTCGACCCATGCCGTTGCCGCAACTGCGTACCTGGCTGCAGCAGCACAGCATCACGGCCGTTCCCGCCTAGGTCCTGTCCGAAGCATCGGCATTGCTCATACAGGCTTGGCGGCGGCTCCGCGCTGGAGACGGGTCAGCAACCGATCCAGCGCATTGGCGAACGCCTGGCGATCCCGCTCGCCGTAGCCGGCCTGGCCGCCGCCCATCTGCCCCTGGTCACGCAGATCGGTCATCAGATTGCGCATGGCCAGACGCTGCCCCATGTTGCGCTCGTCGAACTCCTGGCCACGCGGATCGAGGGCAACCACGCCCTTCTTCACCAGGCGATCGGCCAGGGGAATATCGCTGCAGATCACCAGGTCACCCGGCTGTGCCTGTTCGACCAGGTGATCATCGGCGGCATCGGGGCCGCTGGGTACCACCACCAGGCGGACACAGGCGAAGGGCGGCTTGATCTGCGGCTGTCCGGCCACCAGCACCACCTCCAGCTTGCGCTTGAGGGCGAACTTGCAGACCAGCTCCTTGGCGGCGCGCGGACAGGCATCGGCATCGATCCACAGGATCACGGGATTTCTCCGGCAAAAGCCCAGGATACCGCGCCGTGGCGGCGCACCCCAGCGCAGCGGCGCGGTCGGACAGGGATACCGATCCGACCGGAGTCCACCCATGACCTTCTGGCAACGCCTGGAGCACCCCGCTCAGGCCCTGGTGTACGGCGCCACCGGCGGCCTTGGCCTGGCCCTGTGCGAGCAGCTGCTGGCCCGTGACGACGTGGGCCTGGTCTGGGCCTGCGCGCGCCAGGCCGAAGCCCATGAGGGCCTGACCAAGCTGGCGCGGCAGCATGGCCCACGTCTGCGCCGGCTTGATGTCGATCCGCTCGCCGCAACCGACCTGGCGACCCGGCTGGTGGGGGCGACGCCGCGCCTGGACCTGCTGCTGTGCGCCTCGGGCCTGTTGCAGGGCGAGCATGCACGCGCCGAGAAGAGCCTGGCGCAGGTGGATCAGGCCGGCCTGGTGCAAAGCTATCTGGCCAATGCCGTGCTGCCGCTGCTGCTGATCCGGCAGCTGACGCCGCTGCTCAAGGGCCAGCATCCCTGCCAGATCGCGGCGCTCTCGGCGCGGGTCGGCTCCATTGGCGACAACCGCCTGGGTGGCTGGTATGGCTACCGGATGGCCAAGGCCGCGCTCAACCAGGGACTGCGCTGCGCCAGCATCGAACTGGCCCGACTCAATCCCCAGAGTTGCGTGCTGGCCCTGCATCCCGGCACCACCGATACCGTGCTGTCACGCCCCTTCCAGGCACGGGTACCAGCTGACAAGCTGTTTACGCCAGGCTATGCGGCGGAGCGGCTGCTGGAGGTACTGGCCGCTCGCGCCCCGGCCGAGACCGGCAGCTTCTGGGATTGGCAGGGCCAGGCGGTGGCCTGGTAGCGGGCGGCTTCAGATCGCGGCGCGGCGCACCGTGGACAGCAGCGCCGCGGCGGCGAGGAACAGGCTGGCGAAGACCCGGTTGGTGATGCGCTGCTGACGCGGGGTGCGCAGCAGGGTCAGTACCCGGGCGGCGAGGCCCGTGTAGCCGGCCATGACGATCAGGTCGACGGTGACCATGGTCGCCCCGATGATCAGGTACTGCGCGGCCAGGGGCGCCCGGGGATCGACGAACTGCGGCAATACCGCGAGCAGGAAGATCAGCGCCTTGGGGTTGCTCACGTTGACCAGGAAGCCACGCATGACCAGGGCGCTGATACGCGGTGGCAGACGTTCGCCGGCCACCTGTTCGCCCAGGTCCAACGGCGCCGCGCGCCATTGGCGGATGGCCAGGTAGGCGAGATAGAGAACCCCGAACCACTTGATCAGGGTGAAGGCCAGCTGCGAGGTCGCTAGCAAGGCGCCGACACCCACGGCGACGACGGCGATCTGCAGGGCCAGCCCCAGCTGCAGGCCCAGTGCCGTCCAGTAGCCGCGCCGGAAACCGTGGTTGACGCCCGCGCTCATGGAGGCGACAGCGCCTGCCCCCGGCGAGAGGCTGATCATCCAGCAGGCGATGAAGAAACCGGTCCAGACCTGCAGACTCATGGGCTTACCTGTCGAGGTGGAAGTCGAAGGAGCCGTCGGCATCGCGCCAACGGCGTACCGACTTTTGGAAGAACTGGGTATTGGGGATCTGCACCAGGGCGCCTTCCTGGTTGTCGTCCAGCTCCTGCAGGGTCACGAAGAGCATGTTGATGGCCACCACCCGCCCCTTGATGCCGGGCTTGTCCGAGGCGTCCAGCACCTCGATGCGATCGCCCAGGCGGAAGGGCCCGACGGTAAAGATCAGCACCGCGCAGAACAGATTGGACAGCACGCTCCAGATGGCGAAGAAGGCCACCGCCGCCACGGCGACGAAACCGGAGATGGCCGTCCAGAGCACGGCGGCGGATACGCCGAAGCGCTCCAGGGCCATGAGGATGGCACTGCCCATGATCAGCCAGCGCAGGGTACCGCGCAGCCCCAGGACGATCTGCGGCGGCAGCGGATAGCGCTCGCCCAGGCCGGTGACGGCGCGGGCGACGATGCGCTGCAGCACATAGCCGATCAGCAGCACCAAGGCGACCTGGCCGGCTACCAGCAGGTAGTCGCCCCAGCCGGGCAGCCAGGTGTGCAGCCACTCGATCATCAGGCCCCCTCGAGTTCGGCTTGCAGGCTTTCCAGCCGTTCCAGGGCCTCCAGCCACTGCTCTTCCAGTTCGGCTTCACGGGTCTTGGCGGCGGCCTGGTCGGCCAGTGCCTGGCGCAGCTCGTCCTTGCGCGCGGCGTCGTAGAGACCGCTGTCACCCAGCCGAGCCTCCAGGGTGGCGAGTTTTTCCTGCAGCTTGCCCAGCTCCGCTTCCAGCTTGTCGGCGGTCTTCTTCAGCGGCGCCAGCTGCTGGCGCAGGGCCGCGGCGGCCTGACGCTGCGCCTTGCGGTCGGTCTTGTCGACCGCGGCGCCCTCGCCGGCTACGAGGCCTGGCTCCTGACGGGCGCGGAAATCCACCAGCCAGCGGCTGTAGTCGTCCAGGTCGCCGTCGAAGGCCTGTACCTTGCCGTCGGCCACCAGCAGGAATTCGTCGGTGGTGCTCTTGAGCAGATGGCGATCGTGAGACACCACCAGTACCGCCCCGGCAAATTCCTGCAGCGCCAGGGTAAGGGCCAGGCGCATGTCCAGGTCCAGGTGGTTGGTGGGTTCGTCCAGCAGCAGGAGGTTGGGCTTCTGCCAGGCGATCAAGGCCAAGGCCAGACGCGCCTTTTCGCCACCGGAGAAATTCAGCACCGTCTCATCGCAGCGTGGACCACGGAAATCGAAGCCACCCAGGAAGTCGCGCAGGCTCTGCTCGCGCTCGCCAGGGGCGATGCGCTGCAGGTGCAGCAGCGGGCTGGCCTTGGCGTCCAGGGAGTCGAGCTGATGCTGGGCGAAGTAGCCGATAGCCAGATTCTCGCCCCGCTGCAGCCGGCCGCCGAGGGGTTCGAGCTCCGCGGCCAGGGTCTTGATCAGGGTCGACTTGCCGGCGCCATTGGGACCGAGCAGGCCGATCCGTGCGCCCGGCGTCAGTTGCAGCTTGACCGGATGCAGGATGGTGGTCTCGCCGTAGCCCAGCCGGCCCTCGGCCAGGTCGAGCAGCGGGCTGGACAGCTTGTCCGCCTCGCGGAAGACGAATTCGAAGGGCGAGTCGACATGGGCCGGCGCCAGCTCTTCCAGGCGTTCCAGGGCCTTGATCCGGCTCTGTGCCTGGCGCGCCTTGGTGGCCTGGGCCTTGAAGCGGGCGATGTACTTCTCCATGTGGGCGCGCTGGGCCTGCTGCTTGTCGTAGGCCTGCTGCTGCTGCGCCAGGCGTTCGGCACGGGTGCGCTCGAAGCTGGAATAGCCGCCGCGATAGAGATTAAGTTTCTGCTGGTCCAGATGCACCACGTGATCGACCACCGCATCGAGGAAATCGCGGTCGTGGGAGATCAGGATCAGGGTGCCGGGATAGCCCTTGAGCCAGTCTTCCAGCCAGAGGATGGCGTCCAGATCCAGGTGGTTGGTGGGTTCGTCCAGCAACAGCAGGTCCGAGGGACACATCAGCGCCTGAGCCAGGTTCAGGCGCATCCGCCAGCCACCGGAGAAGTCGCCGACCTGGCGCTCCATCTGCGCGGCGGTGAAGCCCAGACCGGCCAGCAGCTTGCGGGCCCGGGCATCGGCGGTATAGCCGTCGGCGGCCTCGAAGTCGGCATGCAGCCGGCCCAGGGCATTGCCGTCCTGGGCCGCTTCGGCGGCTGCCAACTCGCGCTGGATGCGGCGCAACTCGATGTCGCCGTCCAGTACGTAGTCCACCGCCAGCCGCTCCAGGGTATCCACCTCCTGACGCATGTGGGCGATGCGCCAGGCGGCCGGGATGTGGCAGTCGCCGGCGTCGGCGCCGAGCTGGCCGCGCAACAGGGCGAAGAGACTGGATTTGCCGGCGCCATTGGCACCGATCAGACCGGCTTTCTGGCCGGGATGCAGGGTCAGGTCAGCGCTTTCGAGCAGACGCTGGGGACCACGCTGTAGAGTAAGGTTCTGTAGTCGGATCATGGCGGCGGAGTGTAGCAGCTCCACCACCCACGAATGGGGAGGCGGACATGCAAGAGGACCTGTGGGAATTCGCGTTGGCAGTATACGCCCGGCCTGGCGTGGAAGGCGCCTGTTTGCGTCTGCAGGAGGCCGGGGCCGATGTCTGCCTGGTCCTGACGGCGCTCTGGCTGGATCGGCGCGCCTGCGCCCTGGATGCCGAGGGGCTGACCCGGCTGCAGCGTGCCTCGCAGCACTGGCAGGACACGGTGGTGCGCCCTCTGCGGCAATTGCGCCAGGCCTGGAAGACCCCCTCCGGCGTCGATGAACGCCTGGCGGCGCTGCGCGAGCAGCTCAAGGGACTGGAATTGGCGGCGGAACGTGAACAGCTCGCCCGCCTGGCGCGACTGGCGGCGCATTGGCCGTGCCGCGATGCGCAGCACTCGGGAGGCTGGTTGCATGCCCTGGCACCGCGCGAGGCAGCGCCAGCGGACCTCGACCTGCTGGCCGAGGCGGCACGGGTGATCCGGGTCTAGACCGAGGCCAGCCGCGGCTGCTGGTGCGAGGTGTGCAGTACCTCGATGAGGCAGTCTTCCAACTCGAAGCGTTCGCGCAGGGTTTCGCCCAGCAGCTTGAGCTCGATGGTCAGCAGCCCCGGGTCGCGATAGGCGCCACGCTCGAATCTGTCGTTGAAGTTGAGGGCGGCGTCGGTCAGGGCCTGCAGGCGCGGATAGACGCTGTCGGCGAACTCGATGGCGCGCTCGTCCTGGAATTCGCGGGCTTCGGCCACCAGTTGCTCGTAGATCTCGAAGTGCGCGGTGGACATGTAGTCGACCAGCATGTCGCAGAGGCGCTCCAATTCGCTCACCTCGCGCACCGGACCCAGCAGGGGCTCCATGTCCAGGGTTTCGTAGGCGGTCACCAGCTCGCGGCGGGCAATCAGCCAGCGGTCGATCAGCTGGTGGACCCCACCCCAGCGTTCCTGGGCATTGCGGCAGGTTTCTAGCATGACGGCAGCTCTCTATACGGGCGAAACGGTCCGGGCGCAGGCGCCCGGGTGTTATCAGGAACTATACCGACATCGTCTCGCCAGGCGAGTGCCGTTGCTCGGAGAAAGTCAGCGACGGCGAAAGATCTTGACCAGGCTCAAGGCCATGAGCAGCACGAAGGCCAACAGGCTCCATTCCGGGATGCTCAGACCGAACAGCGTCCAGTTGACCTCGGCGCAGTCGGCGGTGCCGTGCAGCACCAGGCGAATGATCTCCTGGAAGGGCAGCGCCTGCATCATGTAGTCCAGGCTGGGCAGGCAGGCCGCCAGCTCTTCCGCCGGCACCGTCTGCAGATAGACCTGGCGCCCGGCGGTGGCCGCACCGGCCGCGGCCAGCAGTAGCAGGGTGATCCCGTAGATACGGCGGCCTCGCTTGCCAGGCGCCTGGATGCCGGCGATGAGGGCGACCACACCGACCAGGATGAAGAAGATCCGCTGCATGACGCACAGCGGACAGGGCTCCAGCCCAACCACGTGCTCAAGATAGAGACCGACGCCCATGAGCACCGCGCAGGTGGCGGCCATGAACAGGAAGATGAAGCGGGGACTAGTCACGGACGCGCCGTCTCCAACAGGGAATTGGGACGTTACGGTAGTGAAAGCCCGGGCACCTTTCAAGGACCCGGGCTAGCGAGGGAGGTTGTCAGCCCTTCGCCGGGGGTAGCGAACCGGCCGCCGGCTCGCGCCATTGGCTCTGCAAGAGCTGCTGACTGCGGCTCACATCACCCAGCTGCATGGTCACCCGGGCCAGCTCGCCGGCGGTGATCGCCGAGGGACGCTGCGCGAGGCTGCGCTCCAGATACTCACGTGCCTTGCCCCACAGCTGGTTGTTCATGCACAGCCGCCCCAGGGCCAGCAACAGCACCGGATCCTGGGGCTTGTCCTTGAGCCAGCCCTCGGCATGGTGCAGTGGCCGGCTGGCGTCGCGAGGACGCAACTGGCCATAGAGTTCGACCAGGCGCTCGTCCCACTGGCGATTGAGAGTGATGTGCAAGACCTCTTCGGCCAGATCGTCACGGCCGATGGCGCGCAACTGGCGGGCATAGGCCAGCACCACCGAGGCATCGCCCTTGAGCGCCGTGGGGACCTGCTGCCACTGGGCATCCACCGCCGACTCGGCGCCCTGAGCCGGGACCTCGTCAAGGGTGGCGATCCATACCTTGCGCTCCAGGTCGTCCTGCTCCTGGGGCCGCAAGACCTGCTGCTTGCGCAGCTGCGGCAGCAGGGCGATCAGGGCCGGCCAGTCGCGCAGGGTCACCTGCAGGCGCTGCAGCTGCAGCAGCACCTCGCCATTCTTCGGATACTTGGCCTGCAGTGGTGCCAGACTGTCACGCGCCTCCAGGTACTGACCCCGGTCGATCTGCAGGCGAGCCTGTTGCAGGCCGATGGCGAGCTCGGCCTGGGGCTCGCGCTCCCGGGCCTGACGCAGCAGGCGATCGCGCTCTTCCAGGTCGCCAAGCTCGTTGGCGGCGCGGGCCGCGCCCAGCAGCACGAACAGCGGCTGGTCGGCGTGCTCGGCCGCGCCTTTCAGATGCTTGAGGGCACCGCTCCAGTTCCCCTCGGCAAGTTCCAGCTGGCCCTTATGGCGGGCCTGCTCCAGGCGCCGCTGGCGATTGTGCCGCGACCAGGGGTTGAGCACCTTGCCGGTCAGGCCCAGGGCGCCCAACACCAGCTTGAGGATGTAGAGCGCCAGCCAGATCGCCACCAGCAGGGCCAGGAAGGCCCAGAGGCTCGATTCATAACGGAAGTTGCTGTAGGACAGCAGCACATAGCCCGGCTCCTTGGCCAGCACCACGGCGACGCCCAGACCGACGAGCAGGGCGAACAGGAACAGCAGGTACAGGCGCTTCATGGGCGATTCTCCTGAGCCGCGCCGGCGGCATTGGTCGGCTGGATTTGCTGACGTTGCGCGATATAGGCCTGCAGCGCGGTCAGGGCCGGCGTCAGGTCAGGCGCCTCGAAGGTGACTGGTCGCTCGGCCAGCTCCTGAAGACGCAGCTTGACTGCAAGGCTGTCAGGATTCTGGTTGTTGAAATGGGCGGCGAGGACGTCTTGCGCCTGCTCGATGGACAGCCGATAGACCTCCTGATTGCCGTTGAGCACGGCCCATTGCGCCTGCTCCAGCGCCAGACTCATGGCCAGGCGTACCTGGGCCAGGGATTCCTCGGCCAGCAGCGGTCGGATCGGCTGGTCGGCGGAGAAATCGATGCGGAAATAGCTGGAAATGCGCTGGCGGAAGTCCTGCCACCATTGCTGCAAGGCATTGCTCGGCGGTATCGCGGCCTTCTCGACGCCGGGCTGATCGGCCACGGTGGCGGAGAAGCGCGGCGGCAATGGCTCCAGGCTCTGTACCTGGTTGCGCAGCGAGGCCAGCTGGACGAACTGCCCGGTCCGGTCCAGATCGGGCAGCTGTCGCAGCGTCTGCTGGGCATTGGCCACCTGCTGGCGTGCGTTGAAGGCCGCCGGATCGTTCTGCGCCTTGAGGATGTCATCGACACCCTGCAGGAGATTCTGGGCGCTGGGCACGTCCTGCAGGGCAGTCATGCGCAGGGTCGCCATGCGCAGCAGATGCTCGGCCTCGGTCAGGCGCCAGGCCTGGCGACTCTGGCCGACCACCTCCTTGAACTGTTCGGCGAGGTGCTGTTGATCACCTTGCAGGGCACCGAGCTGACGACGGCGTTCTTCCAGCTCGTTGGCCGACGGCAGGCGTGCCAGATCGGCGCTCAGCGCCTGGTTGCGTACCTCCAGCTGCCGCAACTGGCTGCGCAGGTCCTCGGCCTGGGCCGTCTGAGCCTGTTCGTTCTGGTGTACCTGCTGCAGTTGCCAGACACTCCAGCCGCCCACTCCCAGGCCACCAGCGGCTACCAGCAGGGCCAGCAGCGCGAGACCGGACGCCTTGCCGGAGCCCTTGCGGCGCGCACCTACCGGAGGCGGTGCCGGTGGTGGCGAGGCGGGAGTCACGACAGGATCGGGAGAGACGTCATCGGCGCGGGAGGCTTGAGTTTCGCTCACGGGAATTCCTTGTAGGGTCAATCCGGATGGTGATGGGCTAGCGTGGCGATCAGGGCGCCGGCGCTGGCGCCCTGGCACTCGATCACGCGGGGGCAGCCACTGGCGCGAGCCAGTTCGGCCACTCGGGCGCTGGGTACCAGCAGGGGATAACGGCGCACCACGGGCCAATCCGCACCCGCACAGGCCTGCAGATGCGCGAAACCCTGCCCACTGCTGACCATGATGGCATTCAGGCGTTCCGCTGCCAGGGTCTCTAGGACCTGCCCTGCAGGGTACTGCGGACACTGGCGGCGATAGAGTTCGAGCACCTCGACACGGGCACCACGGGCGCTGAGGGTCTCGACCAGCAGATCGCGCCCCCCTTCGCCACGCAAGAGCAGCACCTGGGGCTCAGGACGCTGCAAGGCGTCGGCCAGGGCCGGCAGGGCCAGCAGCCCTTCGCTGTCCTCACGTGGGGGATAGTGCACGTGCAGACCATAGTCTTCGAGCACCGCCGCGGTGGCCGCGCCCACGGCGAACCAGGCCTGCAGCGGTGGTTGTGGCCAGTAGCGGTCCAGGGCGGCGAGCCCCAGGCGAGCGGCCGGCTTGCTCACCACCAACACGGCGGCATAGCGGTCCAGATCGAGCCAGAGGGTGCGCTGTTCGGGGGTTTCCGCCAGCGGCTGGAGTTCCAGCAGCGGCAGACTGGCACTGGCGATGTCCGCTGCGGCCAGGGCAGTGGCCAGCGGTGGATTCTCCTCCGCCGGCCGGGTCAGGAGCAGGCGCCAGCCGCTCATGATTCGCCGGAAATCCCGTAGACGGCGTCAAGGATGCCCTGGGCGCCCTGCGCTAGCAGGTCTTCGGCCACGGCCACGCCAAGACCGGCCGGATCATTGACGGGACCTCGGGCTTCGGCGCGCAGCAACAGAGCGCCATCAGGCTGTCCGACCAGACCGCGCAGCCAGAGCAATTCGCCCTCCTGTACCGCGTAGCAGGCGATGGGCACCTGGCAGCCACCGTTGAGGCGACGATTCAGGGCGCGTTCCGCAGCGACCCGGCGCTCGGTGTCGAAATGATGCAGGGGTTTGAGCAGGGCGTGGACCTCGGCATCGTCGGTCCGGCATTCGATGCCCACGGCGCCCTGGCCACCGGCAGGCAGGCTGTTTTCGACGGTCAGGGATTCGCGGATGCGCTCGGCGAAGCCCAGGCGGATCAGGCCGGCGGCGGCCAGGATGATGGCGTCGTAGTCGCCGGCGTCGAGCTTGGCCAGGCGCGTATTGACGTTACCGCGCAGGAAGCGGATCTCCAGGTCCGGTCGCAGGGCCAGCAACTGGGCCTGGCGTCTCAGGCTGGAGGTGCCAACCACGCTGCCCTGGGGCAGATCGGCGAGGCGCGCATAACGATTGGAGACGAAGGCGTCGCGCGGGTCTTCCCGCTCGCAGATGGCGTATAGCCCGAGGCCCGCGGGAAATTCCATGGGCACGTCCTTCATCGAATGCACGGCGATGTCGGCGCTGCCGTCGAGCAGGGCGTTTTCCAGCTCCTTGACGAACAGACCCTTGCCGCCAATCTTGGCCAGCGGTGCGTCGAGCAGCTTGTCACCGCGGCTGGTCATGGGCAGCAGGCTCACCCGCAATCCCGGATGCGCCGCTTCGAGGCGGGCTTTCACATAGTCGGCTTGCCACAGTGCCAGGGCACTCTGGCGCGTGGCGATACGAATTTCGCGGAGCATGGACATTACCGGCACGTCAGATTGCCGGCCATGATAGCAGGTCGACCAGCGCCCCTCCCCCGCTGCGCGCCGGTCACCGACCCGGAAGCGACGTCAGATGCTGTGCATCAGGCGACGCACACCGGCCACATGGCGGCGGCTGACGGTCAGCGCATCGCCATTCATGCCCTTGAGGAACAGCTGGAAGTGACCCAGAGGGGTACGCTGCAGGCGCTCGATGCGCTCGCGGGACACCAGGGCATTGCGATGGATACGTACGAAGCGCTCGCCGAATTCGTCTTCCAGGGCCTTGAGCGGTTCGTCCAGCAGGACCTCGCCACCCGAGTGTCTCAGGGTCACGTATTTGTGGTCGGCGATGAAGTAGACCACGTCGTCCAGCGGAATCAGCTCGATACCCTTGCGGGTCCGGGCGCTGATATGGCTGCGCGGCCCCGGACCACCGCTGGCCGGCGGCTTGGTCAGGGCGGCAAGCTGCATCCGGTTCGGACGCTGGGCCTTGCCCAAGGCGGCCGCCAGGTCTTCCTGGCGTACCGGCTTGACCAGATAGCCAACGGCACTCACCTGGAAGGCGTCGAGCGCGTATTCGTCGTGAGCGGTCACGAAGATCACCGCGGGCGGCGATTCGCGCTCGCAGAGTCGCGCGGCCACCTGCAAGCCGTCCAGACCCGGCATGCGGATGTCGAGCAGGACGATGTCAGGCTTGAGGTTTTCGACCAAAGCGAGGGCTTCCTCACCGTTGGTGGCTGTTGGCTCCAGGGCGGTGTAACCGTCCAGTTGCCCCACCAGACGGGCCAGACGCTCGCGCGCCAAGGGTTCGTCATCGACGATCAGGACATTCATAAGCTCAGGCTTCCCGCATGAGTCGCTCGCATGGATAGCGAAGAGACGTTGTATGCCGCTGGTCGCGGCGTTCGATTTTGAGACTCGCAGCTGGTCCGAAAAGTGCCGTTAATCGCGCCTCGATATTGCTCAAAGCTTGACGAGTACCCTTTGGCGGGCGTGGCTGCTGCTCCACCTCGGGGTCGTAGGGGTTACTGATCACCAGTTCGAACACCCCGTCTCGGTAGGTGGCGAAGATGGTCACCAAACCGCCTTCGATACGCGGCGCGACGCCGTAGATCAGGGCGTTTTCCAGCAGCGGCTGCAGGGTCAGCTGGGGAATCGGCAGATCCGCCGGCACCCCGTCCACGTCCCATTGCAGCTGCAGGCGATCACCCAGGCGCAGGCGCTCGATCTCCAGGTAGCGGCGTGACAGCTCCAGCTCCTGGGACCAGCGCACCTTGGTACCGGGCTGGGCCAGACTGGCACGGAACAGGGCCGAGAGGTCCAGCACCGCGCGCTCGGCCTTGTCCGCATCCAGGGCGATGAGACTGGCGATGCTGTTCAGGCTGTTGAACAGGAAGTGCGGACGGATGCGCGCTTGCAGGGACTCGATACGCGCGTGCAGCTCGGCCTGCTGCTGGCGGCGCCACTGGCTCTGCAGCCAGAAGTAGCGCAGCAGCAGCATGGACATGATCAGGGCGATCAGTGCATGGCGCATGTAGAGCCGCACCTCGCCGGTCCGCTGCAGCGGACCGGCCAGTTGCAGCCAGTCGGCTACCAGGGTGCAGAGCAGCGTCAGCGCCACCACGATGGCGCAACAGAAACCGCCGGCCACCACCGGTCGATGACGTGCGAGCCAGGGCCGCAGGCGACAGAGCAGCGCCGCCGACAGCAGCACGATCCATTGCACGAACAGCGACACCAGCGCCAGCCGGATCCAGTTGAACTGCAGGGTGAAGGGCTCCGCCAGGACGAGGACCAGCACCAGCAGCTCGGCCAGCACCACCAGCACGAGCAGGGCTTCCGGTTCGCAGAGCGCCGGGACGAAGAAGTCGTCGACCTTGACCGGTCGAGGGGTTTTGCGGCGTTCGAGTATCATGGAGCCAGTGTGGGTCAGATACCACTCGTCGGCAAGTCGGCTCCGTTGAATCAGGCCGGAACCCGCTCAGGACTGCTATCATCGGCCCCCTCTCACTTCCACCGACAAGCCCAGCAGCAGGCCGATTCATGAGCAGCGAAAAAACCAACCAGTCCTGGGGCGGACGCTTCAGCGAACCCGTCGACGCCTTCGTCGCCCGCTTCACCGCTTCGGTGGACTTCGACAAGCGCCTCTACCGCCACGACATCCTCGGCAGCCAGGCCCATGCGCGCATGCTGACCCAGGCCGGGGTGCTCAGCGAAGCCGAGCGCGACGCCATCGTCGCGGGGCTGGACGAGATCCGCCGCGAGATCGAGGCCGGCACCTTCGAGTGGCGGGTCGACCTGGAAGACGTGCACATGAACATCGAGGCACGCCTGACCGAGCGTCTGGGCGTGGTCGGCAAGAAGCTGCACACCGGCCGCAGCCGCAATGACCAGGTGGCCACCGACATCCGCCTCTGGCTGCGCGACGAGATCGACGCCATCCTCGCCGAGCTGAACCGCCTGCAACAGGGCCTGCTGCAACTGGCGGAGGCCGAGGCCGACACCATCATGCCCGGCTTCACCCACCTGCAGACCGCCCAGCCGGTGACCTTCGGTCATCACCTGCTGGCCTGGTTCGAGATGCTCTCCCGCGACCACGAGCGCCTGGTCGACTGCCGCAAGCGCGTCAATCGCATGCCCCTGGGCAGTGCGGCCCTGGCCGGCACCACCTACCCCATCCAGCGCCAGGTCACCTGCGAGTTGCTGGGCTTCGAAGCCATCGGCGGCAACTCCCTGGATGGCGTCTCGGATCGCGACTTCGCCATCGAATTCTGTGCCGCCGCCTCCCTGGCGATGATGCACCTGTCGCGCTTCTCCGAGGAGCTGGTGCTCTGGACCAGCGCCCAGTTCCAGTTCATCGACCTGCCCGACCGCTTCTGCACCGGTTCCTCGATCATGCCGCAAAAGAAGAATCCCGACGTTCCCGAACTGGTACGCGGCAAGACCGGCCGGGTGTTCGGCGCCCTGACCGGCCTGCTGACCCTGATGAAGGGCCAGCCGCTGGCCTACAACAAGGACAACCAGGAAGACAAGGAGCCCCTGTTCGACGCCGCCGATACCCTGCGTGACTCCCTGCGTGCCTTCGCCGACATGGTGCCGGCCATCAAGCCCCGGCGCGAGATCATGCGCGAGGCAGCGCGTCGCGGCTTCTCCACCGCCACCGACCTTGCCGACTACCTGGTGCGCAAGGGCCTGCCGTTCCGCGATTGCCACGAGATCGTCGGCCATGCGGTGAAGTATGGCGTGGATAGCGGCAAGGACCTGGCCGAGATGAGCCTGGACGAACTGCGTCGCTTCAGCGATCAGATCGAGCAGGACGTCTTCGCCGTCCTGACCCTGGAAGGCTCGGTCAATGCCCGTGACCACATCGGCGGCACCGCCCCGGCCCAGGTCCGCGCCGCCGTGAAGCGTGGTCTCGAGCTGCTGGCCAAGCGCTGAGGTCTGTCTTGCGCTCCCTCACCGCCTCTCAGTGGCGGCTGCCGGGGGCCGGCAGAGCCGTCCATCGGACGGCTCTGCCTGACGGAGAGCCAGGCCGTATGGCCTTGATGGCACTGTGCTCACCTGCAATCCGTCTACGACAGGGCTCTCTGGCTGAAGGCCCTGGCAGGTCGCTGAGCGGCCGCCGACCAGCCGTCGATAGGGGCGACCACCGGCACTCAGGACCGTGGCCAGGCGGCCGATACTGAAGACTTGACCAGCCGTTCGAGTCAAGTCTCATGCGCCTTTCAGCCTGCTCCATCCTGCTTTGTGGAATGTTCGCCGCTGCGTCCAGCCAGGCCGCCCTGCCCCCGCCGCTGCCCCAGACACTCACCTGGCATGTCCAGCTGAACGGCGTGTTGCAAAAGCCCAATCGCACCCTCTACGACATCGATCTCTATGACACCAGCAAGGCGGTGATCGCCAACCTGAAAGGCAATGGGAAGACGGTGATCTGCTATTTCAGCGCCGGTACCTGGGAAGACTGGCGACCCGATGCCGCCCTCTACCCCAAGGCGGCCCTGGGCAAGGCGCTGGACGCCTGGCCGGGCGAGCGCTGGCTGGACATCCGGCGCGCCGACGTCCGCGTGTTGCTGGCCAAGCGTCTGGACCTGGCCGTGCAGAAGGGCTGCCAGGGCGTGGACCCGGACAACGTCGACGGCTTCAGCAACCCCAATGGCCTCAAGCTGACCAAGGCCCAGCAGCTGGACTTCCTCAACTGGCTGGCCGACGAGGCGCACAAGCGCAGTCTGCTGGTGGGTCTGAAGAACGCCGTTGATCTGGTGCCGAGCCTCTACACCAAGTTCGACTTCGCGCTCAACGAGAGCTGCTACGACTACGCCGAGTGCAACGCCTACAGCTACTTCCGCACCCAGAAGAAGCCGGTGATGATCATCGACTACGGCCTCTACAGCACCAAGCGCTGCAGCCAGGCCAAGACCTCGGGCTACAACCTGCAGTTCTACCCGCTGTCGCTGGCGGCGCTGGGCACCGCCTGCAAGTAGGCAGGCGCTCAGTCGAGCCCGGCCTTCTTGTGCGACCTCTGTCCCAGCGCGATCCAGTCCAGATCGCCCTCGCCCTGGGCGACGGCCTCCAGCAGGTTGTCCCTCAGGACGCTGGCAAAGGGTAGCGGCACCGCCTTTTCCTGCCCGGCCGCCAGGGCCAGGCCGACGTCCTTGAGCCCCAAGCTGAGTTTGAAGGCCGCAGGCGAGAACTTTCGCTCGGTCAGCAGGCGACCGTAGTTCTGGTACACCGGGGCGGCGAACAGGGTGCTGGTGAGGATTTCCAGCAACGCCGCCGGTTCCACGCCATAGCTGCGCGCCAGGGCGGTACTCTCGCCCATGGTTTCGATGGCGCTGGCGATCATGAAGTTGCCAGCGATCTTCACTACGTTGGCCTGGCGCGGCTCCGCGCCCACCGGCCAGGTCTTGCGCCCCAGGACGTCGAGCAGCGGCTGAACGCGCTCGATCGCCGCCTGAGCACCCGCCACCACAATGTTGAGCTGGCCACTGGCAGCCACGTCGGTGCGACCGAACACCGGCGCCGCCACATAGCCCACGCCCGCTTCCGCATGACGCGCGACCAGTTCATCGACCAGGGCCACCGACAGGGTGGCCATGCTGACGTGGATCAGTCCGGCCCGCGCCTGCTGCAGGGCGCCGCTGTCGAGGACCACCTCGCGGGTGGCGGCGTCATTGGCCAGGATGCTGAAGACCACCTCCACGTCGAAAGCCTCCGCCGGCGTCGCCGCCGCACGGGCGCCCTGCTCGACCAACACCTGGACCGGCTCCTGGGAGCGATTCCAGACCACCACCTCATGACCCGCCTTGAGCAGATTGGCGGCCATGCCCTGGCCCATGCCACCCAGGCCTATGAATCCGATATGCATTGGTATGCCTCCTCGTAGTGAAAGGGATGATGCCGGAACAGGCCTCTAGAGCCAGCGGCGAAACTTGAACCAGGCATAGGGAATCAATGCCGAAACCACCATGGCGCCCAGCGCCAGTGGATAGCCGTAGTGCCAGTCCAGCTCCGGCATGACCTTGAAGTTCATGCCATAGACGGTGCCCACCAGCGTTGGCGGCAGGAACAGCACCGAGGCGATGGTGAACACCTTGACGATGTTGTTCTGCTCCACGCTGATCAACCCCAGGGTGGCGTCGAGCAGAAAGCCGATCTCGCCATTCATCTTGGTCTGGTAGTCGCTCAGCGAACGCACGTCGCGCTCCAGCGTCTTGAACCAGGTCTTGGCCGTACCGGAGATCCAGGTGGCGCCTGCCCGGCGCAGATAGGAGACGATGCGGTTGATGCCCAACAGGCTTTCGCTGAGCTGGGCCAGCAGCTGGTTGCTGCGCCCCAGCTGCTTGACGATGGATTGCAGGTCGGTCTTCGGCTGCTTGGCCTGTTGCGGATCCAGAGGTTCGCGAAACACCGCCTTGGCCAGGCGATTGAGATGCGCCTGCACCGATTCGAGGATGTCGGCCACCCGATCCACCAGGCTATCCAGCAGCGAGGCGAAGATGACATCGCTGCGACAGTGCTGGCTCGCCTGCTGCTGGGCCTTGCCGAGAAAGGTCTTGAAAGCGGCCAGTTCGGCGTAACGCACCGTTACCAGCCACTCGGGCGTCAGCACGAAATTGACCACCGAGGCCTGCGGCTGATGCTCGCTGAAGCCGCTGACCACGGTGGTGGTCAGGTGCAGGGCCTGGTCGGTCTGATAGAGTCGTGAGGATTCCTCGATCTCGGCGATTTCTTCCCGGGTGGGGATGTCCATCGCCAGTGCCTGCTCCAGATAGCGCTCTTCCGCCTCACTGGGATCGAGCAGATCGACCCAGAGCAAATCGTCCGGCAGAGCGTCTCCCGGCGACAGCGGCTGGGCCACCAGCTCGTTGGCGGACAGGCGATAGCAGGTGATCATCTAGAAGACTCCAGGCCAGAATCAGGGGTCGCACTGTAACAAAAGGTATCCAGACATGATTGACCACGCCGATGACGAAGAATCCTTCGTGTCCTCCCATCTGATCGAAGCGGTGGAGAACCAGCTCGCCGCCGGCGAGCCGGATTATGTCCAGGCCGTGCTCAACAAGCTGACCCTGGTCGGCTACGAGCGCGAGGAAGCGGTGCTGCTGATGGCCCAGGCGCTGTCCTTCGAGATCGAAGCCATGCTCGACACCGATCGCCCCTTCGATGGCGCCCACTACGAGCGCCTGCTAAGGGCCCTGCCGGACCTGCCCGAGGTCGCGGACGACTAGGCCTCGACCGGCTCCAGCGCCAACAACTCCACCTGCTGCTCCTTGCCGCCGGGCACCGGCCAGCTCAGGCGCTCGCCAGGCGTCGCCCCGAGCAGTGCGCTGCCGGCCGGCGCCAGCACCGACACCCGCCCTTCCACGCCGGCATCCTCGGGATAGACCAGCACTACCTGGTACTCCTTGCCGGTATCGGTCTCGCGGCAACGGACGCGGGAATTCATGGTGACCACGGCACCGACCTCGCCAGGCGCCACCACCCGGGCCTGGGCCAGCTCCTCGTCCAGAGCCTCGGCCACGGGGCCGAATTCAGACAGGTCATCGAGCAGCCGTTCGAGACGGGGCATATCGGCGGCGGAAACGGTGATGGGCGATGCATGGCGCATGGCGGACTCCTGGAGGACAAGACGACGCGGCCCCTGCCGCGAACAGCGGCGGACCAACGGGATGACGGGCAACAGACGCCCAGTGGGAAGCCGCGACACGGGCGGCAAAAGAAAACGGCGCTCGAAAGGCGCCGTCAGGTCACGCTAGCACAGGGCTCAAGGCTCGGGTCAAGCCGCACCGACCGCAGGTCGTCATAGCCCGGGTAGAGCCACGCTCTCGCCGGTCTGTTCCAGCGTCACCCGTACCAGCAGGGCGCCGAGGGTCTCGGACGAGGTGTCGCAGATCCAGCTCTGGCCATCCCAGTCGAAGTGATAGCCACCCGACCGCGCCGCCACCCAGAGCTGCACCAGTGGGGGCTGGCGGCTGAGAATGACCTGGCTGCCGTTGTCGAACTTGATCGTCAGCACGCCGCCCGCATTTTCCAGATCGAGGTCCAGCCCGCTGTCGTCATAGGCGTCTTCGACCTGGCGCTGGGTCTGGTCGACGAGGTGATGGAATTGCGCTTCGCTGAGCCGGCTCATGACGATCCTCGAAAGAAGGGAAACAATCGCCGCACGGTAGCGGGCTGCCCGGATGGCGTCCAGTCGAGGCGTTCGCCAGCGCATGCGCTTCAGCCATCCGGGCGTGTCAAAGAGTCGCTCAACCCCGTTATACTCCGGGCAATATTCGCCTGAATAAAGGTTTAGCGTCATGAAGCGCCTGTCTCTCCTCTTCATCGCCTGCGCCTGCCTGCTGGCCGGCTGCGGTCAGAAAGGCCCGCTGTACCTGCCCGACGACCAGAAAGCCGCCAAAGAACACCGCCACGACGTGTTCTAAGGAGCCCCCATGGAAGTCTTCGCTGTCCGTGCAGGTGAACTGCATGCGGAAGGGGTAGCCCTGAGCGCCGTGGCGCAGCAGTTCGGCACCCCCGCCTATGTCTACTCGCGAGCGCATATCGAGAATCAGTACCGCGCCTATACCGATGCGCTGGCCGGTCTGCCGCACCTGGTCTGCTTTGCCGTCAAGGCCAACTCCAACCTCGGCGTGCTCAACGTCCTGGCCCGCCTCGGCGCCGGCTTCGACATCGTCTCCCGGGGCGAGCTGGAGCGGGTGCTGGCCGCCGGTGGCGATCCGCACCGGGTGGTGTTCTCCGGGGTCGGCAAGACCCGCGACGATATGCGCCGGGCGCTGGAAGTGGGCGTGCACTGCTTCAACGTCGAATCCACCGACGAACTGGAGCGGCTGCAACAGGTGGCCGCCGAGCTGGGCGTGGTCGCGCCGATCTCGCTACGGGTCAATCCCGACGTCGACGCCGGCACCCACCCCTACATTTCCACCGGTCTCAAGGAAAACAAGTTCGGCATCGACATCGCCGACGCCGAGGCGGTCTATGCCCGCGCCGCCGAGCTGCCGAACCTGGAAATCCTCGGTGTGGACTGCCACATCGGCTCCCAGCTCACTACGCTGCCGCCCTTCCTCGATGCCCTCGACCGCCTCCTGGCGCTGATCGACCGCCTCGCCGAGCGCGGCATCCTGATTCGCCACCTGGACCTGGGTGGCGGCCTGGGCGTGCGCTATCGCGACGAGCAACCGCCGCTGGCCGGCGACTACATCCAGGCCATCCGCGAGCGCATCGCTGGTCGCAGCCTGACCCTGGTGTTCGAGCCGGGCCGCTTCATCGTGGCCAACGCGGGCGTCCTGCTGACCCGCGTGGAATACCTCAAGCACACCCCCCACAAGGATTTCGCCATCGTCGACGCGGCGATGAACGACCTCATCCGCCCGGCCCTCTACCAGGCCTGGATGGCGGTGGAGCCGGTGGTTGCACGCCAGGGCGAAGCCCGCCGCTACGACCTGGTCGGCCCCATCTGCGAGACGGGCGACTTCCTCGCCAAGGATCGCGAGCTGGTACTGGCCGAGGGCGATCTGCTGACCATCCGCTCCGCCGGAGCCTATGGCTTCACCATGAGTTCCAACTACAACACCCGCGGCCGTGCGGCGGAGGTGATGGTGGATGGCGACCAGGCCCACCTGGTACGCCGGCGCGAGACGGTGGACGAACTCTTCGCAGGCGAAAGCCGGCTGCCGGCCTGAGGGGAGTTCCATGCAACTGCGCTTCACCAAGATGCACGGCCTGGGCAACGACTTCATGGTCCTCGACCTGATCAGCCAGCACGCGCACATCCAACCCAAGCATGTCCGTCAGTGGGGGGATAGAAACACCGGCGTCGGCTTCGACCAGCTGCTGATCGTCGAGACCCCGACCAAGCCGGACGTGGACTTTCGCTATCGCATCTTCAATGCCGATGGCTCCGAGGTCGAACAGTGCGGTAATGGTGCCCGCTGCTTCGCCCGCTTCGTCTTTGACAAGCGCCTCACCGTCAAGAAGCAGATCCGCGTCGAAACCAAGGGCGGCATCATCGAATTGCATCTCAAGGGCGACGGCCAGGTCCGCGTCGACATGGGCGCCCCGCGCCTGCAGGCGACCGAGATCCCCTTCATCGCCGACGCGGAGGCCTTGAGCCACGCCGTGCAGGTGGAAGGCGAAACCGTCGAGCTGGCCGTGGTTTCCATGGGCAACCCCCATGGCGTGCTGCGGGTCACCGACGTCGATCAGGCGCCGGTTCTCACCCTCGGACCCAAGCTGGAGTGCCATCCGCGCTTTCCGCAAAAAGCCAACATTGGCTTCCTGCAGATCATCGACGCCCAGCGTGCCCGCCTGCGGGTCTGGGAACGCGGCGTCGGCGAGACCCGCGCCTGCGGCACCGGCGCCTGCGCCGCCGCGGTGGCCGGGATTCGCCAGGGCTGGCTGACATCTCCGGTCAGCATCGAATTGCCGGGCGGTCTGCTCAACATCGAGTGGGACGGCGTCGGCCAACCGGTGCTCATGACCGGTCCGGCCACCCGTGTCTATGAAGGCCAGGTAAGAGTATGAGCGAGACCCCCGAACTGAATCCGGATCTGGTCGCCGACTGGCTGCTGGATCACCCGCACTTCTTCGCCGACCGCGAAGAGCTGCTGGCGGAAATGCGCGTCCCCCACCAGCGGGGTACCGCCATTTCCCTGGTCGAGCGTCAGCTCGGCCTGCTGCGCGATCGCAACGGCGAGATGCGTCAGCGCCTGGCCCACCTCATGGACGTGGCGCGGGACAACGACCGGCTGTTCGACAAGACCCGCCGGTTGATCATCGGCCTGCTTGATGCCAACAGCCTCGAAGAGGTGATCAGCACGGTCGAAGACAGCCTGCGCCATGAATTCAAGGTGCCCTACGTCGGCCTCATCCTGTTCCACGAGCATCCCCTGCCGGTCGGCCGCAGCGTCACGCCGGGCGAGGCGCAAAAGGTCATCGGCGGCCTGCTGGGTGGCGAGAAAACCACCAGCGGCGTGTTGCGCGCCCATGAGCTGGCCTTTCTCTTCGGCGACTCCGCCAAGGAAGAGGTCGGCTCCGCCGCCGTTGCCGCGCTGTCCCACCAGGGCCTGCATGGCGTCCTGGCGATCGGCAGCCCGGATCCCCAGCACTATCGCAGCAGCCTGGGCACGCTGTTCCTGAGCCACGTGGCGGAAGTCCTGGCGCGGGTACTCCCACGCTTTCCCGTCCCCTTGCGTACGGTGCGCTGAGCCCGGGAGCGGAGCATGCAGGTCCAGCTCGACGCCTATCTCGATCATCTGCGCCTGGAACGCCAGGTTTCGCCCCATACCCTCGATGGCTACCGTCGCGACCTGCGCAAGCTGCTGGCCTTCGCCGAGGCGGAAGGCCTGGCGGACTGGGGCGGCCTAGACAGCCGCCGACTGCGGGCCCTGATCGCCCAGCTGCACCGGGCCGGTGCTTCCAGTCGCAGCCTGGCACGGCTGCTTTCCGCCTGTCGCGGCTTCTATCTCTACCTGATCCGCGAAGGCTTCTGCAGTCAGGATCCTGCCCATGGGCTATCGCCGCCCAAGGCGCAGAAGGCCCTGCCCAAGGTGCTCGACGTCGACCGCTCCATGCAACTGCTCGACGGCGCCGTGGAGGACGACTTCCTCGCCCTGCGCGATCAGGCCCTGCTGGAGCTCTTCTACAGTTCCGGGCTGCGCCTGTCCGAACTGGTGGGCCTGGACCTGAACGACCTGGATCTGGCCCAGGGGCTGGTTCAGGTCCGCGGCAAGGGCAACAAGGAGCGGGTGCTACCCATCGGCAGCAAGGCCCGCGACGCCCTGGAGACCTGGCTCAAGGTACGCCCCCAGGCCGCGCCGCGTGACGATGCCCTGTTCATTGGCCAGCGCGGCCTGCGTCTGACACCGCGAGCGGTACAGCTGCGCGTGCGCGAGGCGGGTGTCCGCGAGCTGGGCCAGCATCTGCATCCGCACATGCTCAGGCACAGCTTCGCCAGCCACATGCTCAGTGCCTCCGGTGACCTGCGCGCGGTGCAGGAGCTGCTTGGCCATGCCGACATCGCCACCACCCAGATCTACACCCACCTGGACTTCGGTCAGCTCGCCGAGGTCTATGACAAGGCGCATCCCCGCGCCAAGCGTAAGGCCAGCCGATGACGATTCGCCTCGTAACCTTCGACCTCGACGACACCCTCTGGGAAATCGCGCCCGTCATTCATTCCGCCGAAGCCCTGCTGCGCGACTGGTTCGCCACCTCCGCGCCGCGGCTGGGCAGCGTTCCGGTCGAGCACCTCTGGGCGATTCGCGATCACCTGCTGCAGCAGGATGCCGGCTTGAAGCATCGCGTCAGTGAACTGCGGCGTCGCGTCATCCACCAGGCGCTGCTCGATGCCGGCTACGTCGAACCCGAGGCCGGCCAATTGGGCGAGGCCGGGTTTGCGGTCTATCTTGCGGCGCGCCAGCAGGTCACCCTGTTCGAAGACGTCCACCCCACCCTGGAGCAGCTCGCCGACCGCTATACCCTCGGCGTGCTGACCAACGGCAATGCAGATGTGCAGACCATCGGTCTGGCCGATTACTTCCGCTTCGCCGTGAATGCCGAGCAGCTGGGTATCGGCAAACCCGACCCGGCCCCCTTCCGTGAAGCCCTGCGCCTCACCGGCATTCCGGCAGCCGCCACCGTGCACGTGGGCGACAACCCGGTGGACGACGTCGAAGGCGCGCAGCGCGCCGGCATTCGCGCCGTCTGGTTCAATCCCCTGCAAAAGCCCTGGCAAGGCCCCGGCAAACCGGATGCGGAAATCCGCACCTTGAGCGAGCTACCGGCCGTACTGGCGACCTGGTCGGCGGACATTCAGGATTAAGTCGGACCTTAGCCGCGAAGGGTGACCGTTCATACCCTTCCAGCCGTCTGCTTGATTCGGCGATTTCGTTAACCAATCGCCAAATTATTCGTCACACTTATTGCCAACAGGGGCCGGCGCTTTGCGATGCCCTTCACCAAATAAGGCTTGGCCTCGCGAAATTTTGCCAAGCACGCCTCATTTGCCTCTCGATTAGCTCAAGACAAAGGCTGCGATCACCGTCTCGCTGATCAATTTCCTTCACCGGCCCTCGCGTTGACAGTCCAAACCCTTTTGACAATCATTGCTCCTGGCTCGAAGTAGCGCTGGGATTGCGCGCTGAGCCTGATGCCGTAAAGGTCAGGGAAGACAGCATTACCTCCCCTCCTCTGCGCCTCGCCGATGGCTGCTCAAGTTCCTGTTTTCTGCGTTGTCAGGCCTTGATATCGGTAAACAAGCCCTCTGTTCATCCCGTCCAGGTGCAAACCCGTGCGGTAGCCATGTCAAAAAAGGACCGGCTGCCAATGAATACACGGCAACCTGTGCGGTAGCCATGCCCAGGCGATGAACAAAGGACGATGGCCGTGCAAGCAATTACCCGCAGGAATACATGGATGTCATCCGAACGCGTTTCAAACCCCTCAGTAACGCAACTTCAGCCGCACCCGAAACAGGCTGACGGGCACTTGCCTGCGCTTTTTCCGGGTCTCGGTAAAACCTTTGATCAGTTGCGGACAATAACTATAGCCGGTACCGACCGACGTTCATCAGACGGTCACTCAACCAATAAAGGTTGAAACTACCGCTTGCATCTTTTGATTACTGCCGGGCACTGCAAGATCCAGCGTTAACTACTTCAACCGCGCCCTGGTCGCGCACACAGAGGAAAGCCCGATGGCAAGGAATGATCTATCGGAATCGACATTAGGATGTCTAATTGGTGGCGCAGGTCCGGCTGGTCTTGGATTCCTGTTCAACGCCATCAAGCGCGGCGCGATAGAGCAGCTCGCCCGGGCAGGCACCATCATCGTCGATGCCGGAACCGAACTGGGTGCCGGCAAGCTAGGTGACTACCAGATCATCGCCAACTCGGTGAGCGACGTCTTTCTCGACTGTCTGCGCGATCCCCTGCTGGCCCCCATCCTGGCGCCGCTGCAGGCCTCACCGACCTTTCGCCATCTCAAGCTGAATGCCCAGGAAGCGCCTGCGCTGCCCATCGTCGGCCAGCTCTTCCAGCAGGCTGCCGGCCTGGTCCTGCCATGGCTCGAACGCCAATACGGCATTCCCACCTGGCGCCAGACCCGCATCACCGAAGTCACCTGCGAAGAATCGGGCTATGTGGTCTGGCTCGAGCAGGCGGGTGCCATCCGTCGCGTTCGCACCTCCAGCCTGGTGCTGAACCTGGGCGGCGAACAGACGCGGCGCAGCTTCGAAGAAAGCACCCAGGCCCTGGGCCTGCAACTGCCCCAGAGTGCCTCGATCGACAGCTCCGACAGCCTGCTGCGTCTGCAACCCGAGGCCCTGCGTCAGCGTTACCGCGCGCGTCTCAAGGACGGCGGCCCCATCTGCGTGGTCGGCGGCTCCCACAGTGCCTTTTCCGCCCTGGACAATCTCGCCAGTGCCCTGCACCACGACGGCCTGCGCGAATTGACCCTGATCCATCGTTCGCCGATCCGGCTGTTCTACGAGACTGCCGCCGAAGCGGTGGCCGCAGGCTACGACTTCGATCCGGTGCAGGACATCTGCCCCGTTTCCCAGCGAGTCAACCGCTCGGGTGGATTGCGCTACCGGGCCCACGAGATCGGCCGCCAGGTGCTTGCCGGACAGTCCATCGGCGGTACGCCGGTCAAGGTCAGGGCCCTGCAGCTCGATGGCAGCGCCAAACGCCTGGCCAGCGCCCAGTCGCTGTTCGACAGCGCCGCCCTGCTGGTACAGGGCATGGGCTATCAACCCATAGTGCCCGAGCTGCGTAGCCAGGACGGACGTCCCCTGACCCTGCGCACCCTGCGCGGTGGCCTGGATTCCGATGCGGCCGGCTGCCCGCTGGACCAGCACGGCCAGCGACTCAAGGGATTGCACCTCTTCGGTCTGGGCTCAGGTCTGGCGGTTGATCCCCGACTGGGTAGCGAGGCGTCCTTTTCCGGGCGCATCTACGGTGTCTGGCAGTTCCACAACGATGCCAGTCGCGAGGCGCTCGACTCGGTACTCAATCGTCTGGACAGGCCTGGCCTCTCGCGCCGGCAACCGGCCGACGCAGTCGCCGAACACGCTTGACCGAACCGACACGTATCAAGGACTCGATAAGCAGGTACCGGATCATGATCAATGTGACCAAGCCCTATCTGGGCGACAAGGAACGCTTCAAGGCGTATATCGACAAGATCTACGCCAACAACTGGATAACCAATCAAGGCCCTCTGCACGCCCAGCTCGAAGAGCGCCTGCGCGATTATCTAGGGGTCAGAAACATTATCCTGGTCAACAACGGTACCCTGGCCCTGCAGGTCGCCTACCGCGCCCTGGGCCTGTCCGGCAGCGCCATCACCACGCCCTTCAGCTTCGTCGCCACCACCAGTACCCTGCACTGGGAGGGGATCCGGCCGGTCTTCGCCGACATCCACCCGGAGACCTGGAACCTGGATCCGGCCAACGTCGAAGCGGCCATCGAGTCCGATACCTCGGCCATCGTCGCCACCCACGTGTTCGGCAACCCCTGCGATGTCCGTGGGCTGCAACAGGTCGCCAATCGCCACGGCCTGAAGGTCATCTATGACGGTGCCCATGCCTTTGGCACCCTCTACGAAGGTCGCTCCGTGCTGGAGTGGGGCGACATCTCCACCGTCAGCTTCCACGCCACCAAGCTGTTCCACACCATCGAAGGCGGGGCGATCATCACCGAAAACGACGAGCTCGCCGAGCGCGTCCGGCGCATGATCAACTTCGGCATCGTCGATGCCGAGCGCATCGAGGGCGTGGGTATCAACGCCAAGCTCAACGAGGTGTCCGCGGCCATGGGGCTGTGCATCCTGGACGAGCTGGAAGACATCCTGGCCCGGCGTGCCGTCATCGGCCAGCACTATGAGCGCCGCCTGCAAGGCGCGTTCGACCTGCAGCGCCCCACCTACGGCAGCCAGCTGAACTACAGCTACTTCCCGGTGGCCCTGCGCGACGAGCCGAGCCTGCTGGACACCAAGAAAGCCCTGAACGCCGTCGGCATCAATCCCCGGCGCTATTTCTATCCGTCCCTGGAAACCCTGGATTATCTGCAGCCCCAGGCGATCAAGCCGGTCTCGCGCAAGCTGAGCCAGCGCATCCTCTGCGTGCCCATCTATCCGGACCTGCCCCAGACGACTCAGGACCTGCTGCTCGAGACCCTGCTGTCGGCACAGCAGAAAAAGACCAGCCTGGAATCGCTGCGGGCACTCATTACACCGGCACAGCTGCTGCCGAGCTGGGATTTTCCCGGCGACTCCTCCCCTGTTCTAACTTGATCCTGGCCCGCTATCTCTCATGACCAGTCCCGCGAAAGTGTCGGTGTTGCGTAACACCCTGATCAACTATGCCGGCCAAGCCTATGCGCTGCTGATCGGCATCTTGATCCAGCCGATGTATCTCGGTCATCTGGGTGCCGAAACCTACGGTCTGATCGGCTTCTTCGCCGTGCTGCAGACCTGGCTACAATTG
The DNA here is from genome assembly GCF_056790235.1 of Pseudomonas sp. VMV1. NCBI lineage: Bacteria > Pseudomonadati > Pseudomonadota > Gammaproteobacteria > Pseudomonadales > Pseudomonadaceae > Pseudomonas > Pseudomonas sp. VMV1. Next base: position 769,912 of record NZ_JBXGSE010000003.1, on the reverse strand, counting down.
CTCGACGTTGGCATTTCCGCCTCGCTGGTCCGCGACGTCGCCCACGGCCGTGGCCAGACGGGCGCGGCGGGTACCCGCGGCCAGCTGCTGCGCTCGCTGGAATTCGTCTTCATTCCTCTGGCGACCCTGGCCTTCGTCGCCATCGAGCTGAATTCCAACTGGATGGCGGCCCATTGGCTCAATGTCCAGGGCCTGCCCACGGAAACCGTGGCCCACTGCATTGGCCTGATGGGGCTGATGATCGCCTTTCGCCTGCTGTCGACGCTGTACAAGAGCGGCGTCCAGGGTGTCGAGCTGCACGGCTGGCTGAATCTGGTCAACGTGCTGATCGCCACGGTGCGCTACTTCGGCGGCCTGATCCTGGTGATGTGGATTTCCCAGGAGCCCCTGGACTTCTTTGTGTTCCAGGCCTTCGTCGCCGTCTTTGAGATGCTGGTCTATGCGCTCAAAGCCTATCGCCTGCTGCCCAACCCCACCTGGTGGAGCGGTTTCGACTGGCAACGCGTGAAGCCCATCGTGCCCTTCGCGCTGAGCATGTCCTTCACCTCTATTCTGTGGATCGCCCTGACCCAGCTCGACAAGCTGGTGCTGTCCAAGGCCCTGCCGCTGTCCGAATACGGCTACTTCAGCCTGGTGGCGCTGATCTCCACCGGCATCGTCACCCTGACCAACCCGTTGGTGCAGGCGCTGCTGCCACGCATGACGGTACTGGTATCCCAGGAGAAACCGCTCGAACTGGAAAGGCTCTATCGCAACGCGGCACGCTTTGCCTTCGGCATCCTGCTGCCCCTGGCGGCCATGGTGGCCTTCCACGGCGAGGCGCTGGTCTTTGCCTGGACCGGTGACAAGGTCTCCGCCCACTGGAGCGAGCCGATCCTGTTCTGGTACGCCTTGGGCTCCGCCCTGCTCGCCCTCAGTCAGTTCCAGTTCTACCTGCAGTACGCCTACGGCAAGTTGCGCCTGCACGTCTGGTACAGCCTGGTCTCCGCGGCCATCTCCGTGCCCATCGTGATTCTGGTGGTCCTGCATTACGGCGCCTATGGCGCGGCGCTGGCCTGGTTCTTCATGCGCCTGATCCCCTTCGTGATCTGGCCGATGATCGTGCACGGTCGCTTCGCGCCGAATCTGCAGCGCTACTGGAACCAGGATCTGCTGGTAGCCGTGGTGGTGACCGCCATCGGCGTGGGCCTGAGCAAGCTGCTGTACCAACAGATTCAACCGCAGGAGCGGTTTTCCATCCTGGCCACCCTTGCCCTGGGCGGCGGACTGACCCTGGTGCTGATGGCGCTGAGCTACGTGCTCTGTTCCCCGAAACAGACCCGTACGCGCCTGTTTTCCCAACTCTACAAAGCAGGTATCTGACATGGACGCTCGGACCGAAGCAGAGATCATGAAGAACTGGCCTACCGACTCCAGTCGGCCAGTCGTCAGCGTCGTCTGCCTGACCTTCAACCATCGTGACTACATCGCCCAGGCCATCGATGGCTTCCTGCGGCAACAGACCAATTTCCCCTTCGAGATCATCATCAACGATGACGCCTCGACCGATGGTACCCGGGACGTTCTCAAGGACTACGAGAGCCGTTACCCCAAACTGATCCGCCTGATCCTGCAACAGGAAAACCAGTACAGCCTGGGCAAGCCCTACGGCATGCCGGTCTTCCAGCACGCCCGCGGCGACTACATCGCCTACTGCGAAGGCGACGACTACTGGAACGACCCGCGCAAGCTGCAGCTGCAGGTGGATTTCCTGGAAAACAATCGGGACTACGCCCTGACCTTCCATGCCTCCTATGCCTTCAACAGCAAGGGCATCGTCAATCCGCAGCGCTTCGATGGCCAGGATCACTACGACCGTAGCGAGACCGAGCTGAAGCAGGCCCTGCCGCTGTCCACCCTGACCGCCTGCTTCCGCAATGTCCTGCGGGGACTGCCGCCGGAACTGGAAACCGCCGCGCTCATGGACATCGTCTGGTGGTCGCTGCTGGGCGCCCATGGCAAGGGCAAGTTCATGGACGAGATCCGTCCGGCCGCCTACCGCGTGCACGAGGGTGGCATCTTCTCCATGCGCGCCAGCCAGAAGCGCCTGCAGATGGATCTCCACACCCAGTACTGCCTCGCCAACTACTACTACCGCCTCGGCGACAGAGACCTGCACATCTTCTTCCTGCGCCAGGTTCTGAGTCTTTCACTGTCCTCGATTCCGCCGACCCAGAAGGTCAAGGCGCTGCTTCGAGCGGTGTGCAACATCACTGTGAACATCGGGCGACGCTTCGCCCCCAAACGCGTCACCTACTGAACTTACCCATAGCAGTTTTCCGGCTGCGACGTATCCAGCTAAGAGGAAGGGATCCCCCATGACCGCCATGCAGCGCTCTTCGTTCGAACAACACGAAGAACAACATCTGGACCTCAAGACGATGGCCCTCACGCTTCTCGATCACAAGAAGCTGATCGCGGGCATCACCGCGGGCTTTCTGGCCGTGGGCATCACCTATGCCGTGCTGTCGACCCCGCAGTACATCGCCGGGGCGATGATCCAGATCGAACCCAAGAAGAATGCGCTCACGGCGGTTGCCGAGACCGTGGTGCGCCCCAACTCGGCCTCGCCGGCGGTAGCCGAGATCGAGCTGCTGAAGTCGCGCGCGGTGCTGACCAAGACCGTGGAGAACCTGCGCCTGGATATCGAAGCCAAGCCGCGCTTCTTCCCACTGATCGGCCACTACCTGTGGCGGACCTACGAAGCCGACAAGCCGGGTCAACTGGCGGACAGCTGGTCGCCGCTGCGCGGTTTCGCCTGGGGCGGCGAGCAGATCGACGTCTTTCAGTTCGACGTTCCGGACGACATGTACGGCGAGACCCTGACGGTCGTGGCCGGCAACAACGGTCGCTATCGCCTGCTGGACAAGGACAAGCAGCCGCTGCTGGATGGCCAGGTCGGCCAGATGGCCAGCGGTAACGGCTATCGCATGCAGATCAAGACGCTGACCGCGCGTCCTGGCACCGAATTCAAGGTGACCCGCAACCGCGTCATCACCACCGCCCAGCTCTATCAGAACCGCATCAAGACCAGCGAAGCGGGCAAGGAATCGGGCATCATCTACCTGTCCCTGGCGGACGAGAATCCCGAACTGGCCAAGAGCGTCCTGTCCGAGATCAGCCGCCTGTACGTGCTGCAAAACGTCGAGCGCAGCTCGGCGGAAGCGGCGCAGCGCCTGGACTTCCTGCGCGGCCAGCTGCCGGCGGTACGCAAGGACCTGGAAAGTGCCGAAGCGGCGCTGAACAGCTATCAGACCAACAGCCGCTCCGTGGACATCAGCCTGGAAACCAAGGCGGTCCTGGACAAGATCGTCACCCTCGACAGCTCCATCTCCCAGCTCAAGCTCAAGCAGGCTGAATACGATCGCCTCTATACCCGCGATCACCCCAGCTACAAGACCCTGCTGAACCAGCTCGCCCAGCTGGAAGTGGAAAAACGCAGCCTGCAGCGCAAGGTGGAAGCCCTGCCCAGCACCCAGCAGGAACTGCTGCGCCTGAACCGCGACATGAAGGTCACCAACCAGACCTATCAGCTGCTGCTCAACCAGGCTCAGGAACAGGACATCATCCGCGCCGGCACCATCGGCAACGTGCGCCTGGTCGACAACGCCGACGTCAACCTCGACGAACCGGCCACCAACCGCAAGATCGCGCTGATCCTGTCGCTGCTGCTGGGCCTGGTGACGTCCGTCGTGGTGGTCTTCGTGCGCCAGGCCTTCCAGAAGGGCATCGAGAATCCCGACACCGTCGAGCAGATCGGCCTGCCGGTCTACTCTACCCTGCCCTTCACCAAGGACCAGGAGCGCCTGAACCGTCGCCTGAAGAAGAAGACCCGCACCGGCGAGCCCAATCTGCTGAGCGTGGTGCAACCGGCCAACCTGGCGGTGGAATCCCTGCGCAGCCTGCGTTCGAGCCTGCACTTCGCCATGCTGGAAGCCAAGAACCGGGTGATCATGATTTCCAGCCCGACCCCGGGCGTCGGCAAATCCTTCGTCTCCAGCAACCTCGCCGTGGTAGTCGCCCAGTCGGGTCAGCGCGTACTGCTGATCGACGCCGACATGCGCAAGGGCTACCTGCACCGCGTGTTCGGCCTGCAGCCCCAGGCCGGCCTGTCCGAACTGCTGACCGGCCGCAGCAAGCTGCGCGAAACCATCGTGCCGAGCGGTGTCGCCCAGCTGGATGTCATCGGCTGCGGTCAGGCCGCGCCGAATCCCTCGGAGCTGCTGATGCATGCCAACTTCTCCCGCCTGCTGGACGAAGTGGGCAGCCTCTATGACCTGGTGATCGTCGATACCCCGCCGATCCTGGCGGTGACCGATGCCGCCCTGGTGGGTCGTCTGGCCGGTACCACGCTGCTGGTCACCCGTTTCGGCCAGAGCACCCTCAAGGCCGTGGAGAACTCCCGTCGTCGCTTCGCCCAGAACGGCATCACCATCAAGGGCGCCATCCTCAACGGGGTTCAGCGCAAGGCGTCGATGGCCATCGAGGACGATGGCGCCTATGGCTACTACGAATACGGCCCCCGTACCTGATCCGCCGCTCCGCCGCTCCGCCGCGACTGACTGCTTCCCAGAGAAGGAACTCACCCCATGACGCTCGCCCATCCCACCGGTCACTGGTATCTGGTGCAGACCAAGCCCAACCAGGAAGCCCGGGCTGAAGAAAACCTGAGCAGACAGGGCTATGTCTGCTTCAGGCCCCAGCGCGAGCGCAAGGCGTCGGGCAGAAGTCGCGCGGCAGGCAGCGAGTCGCTGTTCCCGGGTTATCTGTTCATTCAGCTCAACGATGTGAACGACAACTGGTATCCCATCCGCTCGACGCGCGGCGTCAATCGGATCGTCAGCTTCGGCACTCAGCCGACGGCCGTGAGCGAAGGCATCATCGACGACATCCGCCAGCGGCTCGCCACGCTGGCGGAGCCTGCTCCTACCCACCAGCCCGGCGAGACCGTGCGGGTGCAGTACAGCCAGGCGCTGGAAATGGACGCGGTTTTCCTGAGCGCCGACGGTAACGAGCGGGCAATCATCCTGCTCCGCATCCTGCAGCGCGAACAACGGGTCAGCGTTTCTCTTGATCAATTGTCGGCAGCGACTCCCGTCAACCAACGGTTGCGCGCCTGACCAAGAACTGTAAGACCCTTTGGAGGAGTCTCTTCATGCAATGCAAAACCACGGTCGTTACCGTCACCTACGGCAATCGCCTCGGCTATCTGGAGCAGCTGGTCACCCGCGCCCTGGCCGAACGCACCATTCACCAGGTCGTGGTGGTGAGCAACGCGGCGACGGTATCCCTGGATAGCCTCGAAGCCCGCTGGCCCGGCCAGGTCAAGGTGATCGCCCTGAGCGAAAACACCGGGTCCGCCAACGGTTACGCCGTGGCCCTGGAAGCCGCCCTGGCCACCGACACCACCCATATCTGGATGATGGACGACGACAACGCACCCCTGGGCGATGCCCTCGAGGTGCTGCATCGCCGTCTCGACGAACTCGGGGCCGTCCATGGCCGCGACAAGGTCGCCGTGCTCGGCTACCGGCCGACCCAGCAGGCCGACATCGCCCAGTGCATTCCCACCCGGATGATCACCCAGCCGCGTTCGAGCTACTTCGGCTTCCACGTGGCCCGCATCCCCTACAAGATCTGGCGCCGCCTGCCCTGGGGTCGTCCGCGCGGCGGCAAGCCGGAAGCCCTGGTCGAGCTGCCCTTCGCGCCCTATGGCGGCATGCTGGCCCACCGCAGCCTCTATGAGCGCATCGGCCTGCCGCTGCGCGAGCTGGTGCTCTACTCCGACGACACCGAGTACACCTACCGCATCACCCAGGCCGGCGGAAAGCTGTTCATGGTCACCGAGGCGGAGCTCGAAGAGCTGGAGCACTCGTGGAACATCAAGGAAGGCACCAGCAACGTCTACCAGAACTACCTGCAGGCCGGCTCGGACTTCCGCGCCTACTACGCCGCCCGTAACCAGGCCTGGTTCGACAAGAACGTCTGGGCCAGCTCCCGGCCGATGTACAGCCTCAACCGCTACGTCTTCCACACGCTGCTCAAGTGGTTCGCACGCGACGACAAGAGCCGCCAGCGTCTGGCCTTGATCCGGCAGGCGGTCCAGGACGGCGAAACCGGGGCCCTGGGTATAAACCGCAGCTATCCACTATGAAACTGCTCTTTCTCAACAGCTTCTATCCGCCCCATGTGGGCGGAGGCGCAGAGCTCATCCTGCAACGCAGCGTGGAAGGCTTCCAGCAGCGCGGCCACGAGGTCGCCGTGCTGGTGACCGGCCCCGAGCAGGGTGTGCACCAGGAGACGGTGAACGACGTTCGCGTCTATCGCGCCGGGCTGAAGAATTTCTACTGGCCCCTGACCCAGCAGCGCCCCGGTCCGCTGGCGCGCTTCGGCTGGCACTTTCGCGACCAGTACAACAGCGCGATGCGCGCGCCCCTGCGCGAGGTGCTGCAACGGGAAAAACCGGATCTGGTGGTGTGCCACAACCTGTCCGGCTGGTCGGTAGCGGCCTGGGACGAGATTCGCGACAGCGGTACCCCCATCGTCCAGGTGCTGCACGACATGTATCTGCTGTGCCCGAAGAACACCCTGTTCAAGAAGGGCCAGAGCTGCCAGAACCTCTGTGGCAGCTGTGCCGCCCTGCGCCGGCCCCACGCCGAGCATTCCGCCAAGGTGGATGCCGTCGTCGGTGTCAGCCGCTACCTGCTGGACACCATCCTGAACAAGGGGTACTTCCGCGGCGTGCCGAGCCAGGTCATCCACAACAGCAGCCTGATCGCCGGCAGCACCGCGGAGATCCCGGCAGCCAGGTCCGACGGCGCCGTCCGCTTCGGCTACATGGGCACGCTGTCGGAAAACAAGGGCGTGGGTTGGCTGATCGAGCAGTTCCAGCGCCTGTCGCTCAACGCGACCCTGACCATCGCCGGCAAGGGCCAACTGGATTACGAAGCCCAGCTCAAAGCCATGGCCGATCCCCAGAAGGTCAGCTTCGTCGGCTATCAGAAGCCCGCGGACTTCTATCGAGAGATCGACGTCTTCGTGGCGCCTTCGCTATGGGCCGAGCCCTTCGGCATGGTCGCCGTCGAGGCCTGCGCCTTCCAGAAGCCGGTCATCGCCAGCCGCATGGGCGGCCTGCCGGAGATCGTCAGGGATGGCGTGAACGGCCTGCTCTGCAATGCCGAGGACCGCGATTCCCTAGGACGTGCCCTGCAACGCCTGCATGACGATGCCGAGCTACGGCAGCGACTGAGTCTGCTGAGCCGGACCGCGGTGGCTGACCTGCTCAGCATGGACACCATGCTCGACAGTTACCAGAGCCTCTTCGAGCGCGTCCTGGGCGAGGCGCAGAATGGCTCGACCGCGGCGCGTCATGTTCCTCATACACAGCTTTCCAACTGATCCACCCAGGTCACGGCAACGGGCAGAATCATGATCATCGTCAATTCCCGCTTCATCACCCAGGATCTTCGCGGCGTTCAGCGCTTCGCGGAATGCATATCGCTGGAGCTGGCGAAGCTGCGATCCGACCTGCGCTTCGTGGCGCCGCCCGGCGTCGTCAGGCCCGACGTGGCCAAGCGACTGAACATCGAAATCATTGGCACTCGCCAGGGCCAGCGCTGGGAGCAATGGGACTTGCCGAACTGGTTGAAAAGCCAGGGCAGCCCCCTGCTGCTGTCGCTGTGCAGCACGGCGCCGCTGCTCTACACCAACCAGATCGCCACGCACCACGACATCAACTATGTGCGCTTTCCCGAAAGCTATTCGTGGAAATTTCGCACCTCGTATCGCTGCCTGATCCCCATGCTGCTCAAGCGGGCGAACTCCCTGATCACCGTCAGCGAATTCTCCCGGGACGAGATCTCGCGCTTCTATCGCTATCCGAGCAGCTCGATCACGGTCGTGCCCAACGCCGTGGCCGACGCCTTCACCCTGGCAGATCGGGTCGCTGGCGCAGAACGCCCCTATTTGCTGGCGGTGTCCTCGCCCAGCTACCACAAGAATTTCTCGCGGATGCTGGAAGCCTTCGCCGCGCTGCCTCGGGATCTGAACGTCGAATTGCGCATCGTGGGTGACAGCCACGCCGTGTTCGGCCAGAGCGATCTGGTGACCCTGGCCGCCCAGGATCCTCGGGTGAAGCTGCTCGGCCGCATCGACGACGCGGAACTGGCTCGCCAGTATCGCCAGGCCACCGCCTTCGTCTTCCCGTCGCTCTACGAGGGGTTCGGCATCCCGCCCCTCGAAGCCCAGGCGTGCGGCTGCCCGGTGATCTCCGCCAACACCGCCTCCATGCCGGAGGTGCTGCAGGACAGCGTGCTCTACTTCGATCCCCACGAGACCTCCAGCATCACCACGGCGATCTGGACCATCCTGCAGGACGAGCAACTCAGGAACACGCTGCGCACCAAGGGCCTGGCCAATATCCAGCGCTTCAACTGGCAGACCTCCGCGAGCAAGGTCTCCGCGCTGCTGGACAAGGCCCTGGCAACAGCACCCAAGACCACCGCCAAAGCCGCCTGAAAAGCACACCACGACACTAGATCAGTGACCAAGAGAACTCATGGAAGAGACATGCAAAGCCACGGAAGGCCAGAGTTGTTCCTCTGCCCCCCTGACTCTCGAGAACGCCTCATGCGAGTCCGGACACGTCGTGCAGGCCGCTGATCGCCACGTCCTGGAAGGTGGCTCGAACAACACTGCGGTCGCGGCCGCGGAGCACCTGGAAAACGCCTACTTTTTCGAAAAGTCTGCAACCGACGCCGTCTTTGCGAAAAGCCCAAACATCAAGTTGCACGAACTCGAAAGCGCCGTGGAAGGCATCGAGATTACTCGGCTGCCCTGGGGATATGCAGTGACCAGAAAAACCAGCACTCCATGAATCAGCACCAGCACTTGATTTCATTTCACGCTTAAGGAAGACGACATGAAAATCGCCATCGTTCACGACTGGTTGGTAACCTTTGCTGGCGCCGAACGCGTGCTTGCTGAACTGCTCGATATCTGGCCGGAGGCCGACCTGTTCAGCGTGATCGACTTTCTGTCGGACGAGGATCGGGCGCTCCTGCAAGGCAAGCAGGCGACCACGACCTTCATCCAGCGTCTGCCCCAGGCCAAGAAGCGCTATCAGACCTATCTGCCGCTCATGCCGCACGCCATCGAGCAACTCGACCTGTCCGGCTATGACCTGATCATTTCCAGCAGCCATGCAGTGGCCAAGGGCGTCCTGACCGGCCCGGACCAGCTGCACATCAGCTACGTCCACTCGCCCATCCGCTACGCCTGGGACCTGCAGCACCAGTACCTCAAGGAAGCCGGTCTGGACCGCGGCCTCAAGGGCAAGCTGGCGCGCGTCATCCTGCATTACATCCGCATCTGGGATCAGCGCACCGCCGCTGGCGTGGACGCCTTCGTGGCCAACTCCCACTTCATCGCCCGTCGCATCAGCAAGGCCTATCGCCGTGAAGCCAAGGTCATTTACCCGCCGGTCGACATCAGCCGCTTCACCCCGGCTGGCGACAAGGACGACTTCTACCTGACGGCCTCGCGCATGGTGCCCTACAAGCGCATGCCGATGATCGTCGAAGCCTTCAGCCAGATGCCCGACAAGAAGCTGGTGGTGATCGGCGCCGGCCCCGAGTTCGAAAAGGCCAAGGAAGTCGCCGGCCCCAACGTCACGCTGCTGGGTTACCAGGACTTCGACTGTCTGCTCGATCACATGCGCCGAGCACGGGCCTTCGTCTTCGCCGCCGAGGAAGACTTCGGCATCACCCCCATCGAAGCCCAGGCCTGCGGTACGCCCGTCATCGCCTATGGCCGGGGTGGCGTACTGGAAACCGTGCGGGGACTGGAAACTCAGCATCCCACCGGCGTCTTCTATCCGGAGCAGAGCGTAGCCTCACTCTGTGCCGCCGTGCGCCAGTTCGAAGCCCTGGAAACGCCGATCAGCCAGCAGGCGTGCCGACAGAACGCCGAACGCTTCGCGACCAAGCGTTTCCGTCAGGAAATGCGTGCCTTCGTCGAAGCCCGGGTTGCCGCGCTGCATCTGCCAACCGACCTGGATCTGGATATCGTGACGCCCTTTCCCAGCAAGGGCCTGCAGCCGAGTTCGCTGAACACGGCCTGATCGTTACTCCTTCACGTCCATGAATTCCCGCGCCCAGACTCGATATTCCTGCAATGTCGAGTACTTGGTGGACAGCTCGGAAGCGGACAGATCGGACGCCGTGATGTCGCGCTGCTCTCGCAGGCAATCGTAGGTCGCCTTGATCGCGGCGAAGTAGGCGGCATGACCATTCACCACCACCCGTACCCCGGCCTTGGCCAAGCGTGCGTTGTCGCGCAACTGGGGATTGCCGTAGGTCACCAGCATCACCGGGACGGTCAGGTGCTGGGTAATCTCTTCCAGATGATCGAAGTCGCGAATGCCGACCATGCAGATGCCGTCCGCGCCCGCCGCCTCGTAGGCCTTGGTGCGGGAGATGACTTCCGCGGTGCTCAGTTCGGTGGCATTGGTGCGGGCGAAGATGCTCAGGGCTTCGTCGATACGGGCTTCCAAGGCACCCTTGATCTTGCCGATGCCCTCTTCGACGCTCACCAGGTCGGTGGATTTGCGGCCATAGCCAGCCGGCAGCACGGTGTCCTCGATGGTCAGGGCCGCCACCCCGGCCCGTTCGAGTTCGGTGATGGTACGCATGACGTTCAGGGCATTGCCGTAGCCGTGATCGGCGTCGGCGATGATGGGCAGGCGTGCGACCCGGCCAATGCGCGTGGCCTGTTCGACGAACTCGCTCAGGGTGATCAAGGCGAAGTCCGGTGCCGCCAGGACCTGCAGGGAAGCCACCGACCCGCCGAGAATGCCCATTTCGAAACCGAGGTCGTTGGCGATGCGCGCCGACATGGGATCGAAGACGGACGCCGTGTGGTAGCAGCTGTCCGATTTCAGCAGGGCTCTGAACGCTAAACGCAGCTTGTGCGGGGAGGTTGGCTTCATAGGATTTTCCTTCTGGGAGTTACCGAACAGACAATGTTAGCGCGACAAGTAGTGGTCACACGACCAGATGTCTGGCTTTGAGATAAATCGATTCATCAATCTGACTCATGGTCGACACTCAGCCTCGCGTCCGCGATCGCCAGCAGCTAAGGACCCTCGCCGTATCCAGGACCAGGCCGATGGCCGCTCCTGTACCGGCGCCGAGAGCCGGAAATTTCGATACCCAAGGCGCCCGGGCGACGTGACAATAGCGGCCAGGTCCTGTCTCTCCTGCCCATTCTGTCATTGCCTACTGCCATCATGCTCGCCGATGCCTTTCTAGAACGCTTCACCGCCCTGGATCTCTTTCTGACCCGGCATCAGCATCTCTGGCGACCCAGACCCTTCGTCGAACGGGCGCTGGACTGGGAGGCGGGCTACCCGGAGCTGGCCAGCTGGTTGCGGGCCCGCAGTCTAGAAGAGGCCGAAGAGGCCCATAATACGCCGCAACTGCTGAAGGCGCCTGAACCCTTCCGCGGCCTGGCAGCGACGTCGTTGGCCCTCACCCAGGTCAGCGAACACCCAGACAGCCTGGGCGGCGACCTGCCTGGCAGGCAGGACGTCGACGTGCCGGGGCGCAAATGGCTGCAGATCGAAGCCTTCACCCGCAAGCTGGATTTCCAGCAGCCCGTGCAGCGCTGGGTCGACTGGTGCGCCGGCAAGGGACACCTGGCCAGGCACCTGACCCATCGAGGGGCACCGGCCATCTGCCTGGAGGTCGATACGGCGCTGGTCGCGGAGGGAGAAAGGCTCAGCCATCGGGCTCATGCGCCCGTGCACCATTATCAGGCCGATGTGCTCCAACCGCTGGCAACGGCTCAACTCGGCACCCGCGACACGCCCGTCGCCTTGCACGCCTGTGGCGACCTGCACGCACAGCTGCTCAAGGTAACGGCGGAACGCGGGTGTCAGCAGCTGGCCCTGGCGCCCTGCTGCTATGACCGGATCACCGCCGAGGTCTATTGCCCGCTGTCCACGGCAGCCAGGGAGTCGTCGCTTCGCCTGGACCGTGAAGCCCTGCGACTGGCCCTGTGTGAAACCGTCACCGGCGGACAGCGAGTGCGGCGTGACCGGGATCTGTCCATGGCCCGGCGGCTGGGATTCGATCTCTTGCAGCGCGAGCTCAGCGGATGCGATGTCTATCTCAACACCCCACCGCTGCCCAGCCATTGGCTACGCCAACCGTTCTCGGCCTTTGGCGCAGAGCTGGCACGGCGCAAGGCGCTGACCCTTCCCGCCGGTATCGACTGGTCGCTCTGGGAACGCCGGGGCTTCCAGCGACTGGCAGAAGTTCGTAATCTCGAACTGTTGCGTGGCCTGTTCCGCCGTCCGCTGGAGCTCTGGCTGGTACTGGATCAGGCGCTGTTCCTACAGGAACAAGGTTACAGCGTGAAGTTGGCAACCTTCTGTCCGGCCAGCCTGACACCGCGAAATCTGCTGCTGACCGCGGAAAAGCCTGTCTTGGCCTAGGCCACAGCCGCTCTATCCTGCACGTTTGTCGGAATCTGAGCAGGGAAATGTAAAAAATAGCTTTTGGTGATGGACTTCTCACAAAGTCTGCACAATAGTTAGATTGCAATCTCGCAAAAAGCAGGAATAACAAAAATGCGCTACTACCTGCCCGTTTGGACCGGCGTCGCCGGTTGCCTCGTCTTCGCCCAAGCCCAGCTGCCCTGGCTTGCGGTGGCCTCGCTCCTCGTCAGCTGGTCTTTCCTGTTGTTCTCTCCGGATAACTCCAGAAGCTCGGCCTGGCACTCCAAGATTTCCACCCTCCCCGTCAATTCCCCCTTGAGCTTTCAGTCCCACCATCGCCATTGAGGCGTTCCGCAGGCCAGGGACTGGCCTACATCCGATCTGAGCATTCAGCCTGTCTCAATGTTTAGTGAACAGGATCACAAATCCTACATCCCGCGCTCAAGTCCGACGGAACGTTTTCCCCTCTCGTGCTGCCCAGATAAACCACTCATCGCGCCTTGATGCGATAGAAGTGTGCCACCCGTCCGCCCGCACTGTGACGCACTCCCCCCTTCTTCACATCCCCTCTCCCGCCGCACCTCGTCTGGCGTGCTATTTGCCCTGATTTGGGCTAGCTCGACAGCGCCTCCCTGCCTTTCTACCGTGTGAACCTCTTAATCAGTGCCGAGTCCTAACGTCGCTACAGCCATCATGGCATTTAGCGATCGGTGGTCAGTCATCGGTCCTAGAGCGCCATAGTGAACATTTCATACGCTGGTAGCTGCCCCGCCCAGTTGAAAGTTCGTGCACGGTATACGCACAAGGATGGAACCATGAATTTGAAAGAACGCGGCATTTTGCATACGAATTCCTCGGCAATCTCGCTCGCACACCGCCTGCTCGACCTCGCCGTGATCACGCTGAGCGCCTATGTGGCAGGTACCTGGGCGTCGGAAACCGGCATGCGTCCCGAGCATTGGGTCGTCATCTTCCTGTCCTTGCTGATCTTCCATTTCCTCACCGAGCTGAACCATGTCTATGGTTCCTGGCGTGGTGAGCGCATCACCGATGAACTGCTCAAGATCGCCACCTACTGGGTGCTGACCTTTGCGACCGTATTCATGGTCGACTACTTCTTCTTCGACCAGTCCTACCTCTCGCCCGGCGTGATGCAGGGCTGGCTGGGCCTGACGCTGGGTACGCTCTGCGGCTATCGCGTGCTGTTGCGCTCGATCATGCACTCGCTGCGCAAGGCCGGCATCAATACCCGCCACGTCGCCATCGCCGGCAACGGCATGGTCGCGCAGCGTCTGGCGCACACCATCAGCACGGCGCCCTGGATGGGCCTGCGCATCGCCGGCTTCTATAGCGACAACCAGGACACCGGCGAAGAAGGCGTGCCCAGCCCCGCCCTGAACGGCGGCCTGGACCAGCTCATGCAGGACGTCCGCTCCGGCCAGGTCGACAAGGTCTACATCACCCTGGGCATGGCCGACCAGAGCAAGATCAACTGGCTGGTCCAGGAGCTGAGCGACACCACGGCGTCCGTCTACATCATTCCGGACATCTTCATGTTCCACCTGCTGCACGCCCGCAGCGAGAGCCTGGATGGCCTGCCCAGCATCAGCATCTTCGATACGCCGATGGATGGCGCCAGCCACATCGTCAAGCGTATCGAGGACATCGTGCTGTCCTCCATCATTCTGGCCATGATCTCCCTGCCCATGCTGGCCATCGCCATCGGCATCAAGATCACCTCGCCCGGCCCGATCTTCTTCAAGCAGAAGCGCTACGGCATGGACGGCAAGCCGATCGAGGTGTGGAAATTCCGCAGCATGAAGGTCATGGAAAACGGCGCCAAGGTTACACAGGCGACCAAGAATGACACCCGGATCACCCCGTTTGGTGCATTTTTAAGACGTACTTCTCTCGATGAATTGCCTCAATTCATTAATGTACTCCGCGGCGAGATGTCCATCGTCGGCCCGCGCCCCCACGCGGTCGCTCACAACGAGCAATACCGCAAGCTGGTGCAGGGCTACATGCTCCGCCACAAGATGAAGCCCGGCATTACCGGTTGGGCCCAAGTCAATGGCTGGCGCGGCGAAACCGACACCCTGGACAAGATGCAGAAACGGGTCGAGTTCGATCTGGACTATATCCACCACTGGTCTTTCTGGTGGGACGTCAAGATCATCTTCCTCACCCTGTTCAAAGGCTTCATCAATAAGAACGCATACTGAGATACGGCCGGGGCCACGGGCCCCGCTACTCAGCACGACGATCTGGAGCCTGGACTCCTGACTCTAATTACATCGGCAGCGAGCAACGCCTGAAGACAGGCCATTGCTGGGCTATCTGCCGTCGATACCTGTTGTCCGGACAACAGGAAGGTTTTGAAGAATGATCAAGTCAATATTGGTTGTATGCGAAGGGAACATCTGCCGCAGCCCGGTCGCAGAAGCACTACTGACCAAGGCACTGGAAGGCCGTGACGTCCAGGTCAGCTCTGCTGGTATCAGGGCGCTGGTTGGTCATGGCATTGAGAAGACTGCACAGGAGGTACTCCGGGAAAACGGTATCGATTCCACTACCCACAAAGCTCGCCAAGCGGATGCGGAAATGCTGCGCAAGGCGGATTTGATTTTGACCATGGAAGAGTTTCACTCACGCTCCGTCGAAAGTATTGCTCCTGAAGTCAGGGGTAAGGTTTTTCTGATCGGGAAATGGTTGAGCAATCAAGAAGTACCAGACCCTTATCGCCTTTCTAAAGAGATGTTTCAAAATGTGCACATACTTTTGACGCGCTGTGTAGACAGTTGGCTTCCATACATCAAATAGGGAAGAAGGAATTTCATGACTACGATGCCTCGCTTTACTCCCGAAGTTAAGAACGAGTCGGATATTAACTTTTCCGCACTCTTTGGTATGTTGATCGATTACAAATGGCAACTCCTGTCGGTAATCGGTATTTTCGCCGCGCTCGGTATTGGCTACGCCATATTGGCCACCCCGATGTATTCGTCCAACGCCATGATCCAGATCGAACTGGAAAAGAAGGGCGTTACCCGACTGACCGATACGTCCACCGGCATGCCGCCGCCCATGCCCGAGGCGGTGACCGAGATCGAGCTGCTCAAGTCGCGCTCGGTGATCGGCAAGGCGATCGAGAACCTCAAGCTGGATATCGAGGTCAAGCCGCGTTATTTCCCGATGATCGGCAACTTCGTCGCCCGTCGCTTCGAGCCGCAAAATGACACCGACGTCGCCTCCCCCCTGCTCGGCCTGAACAGCTTCGCCTGGGGCGGCGAGAAACTGGTCATCGATCAGCTGGAAGTACCTGACAGCAATCTCGACAAGCCGATGAAGCTCAAGGTAGAGGACAATCAGAACTTCACCGTCTTCAACGCCGATGACGAAGTGGTGCTGCACGGTGGCGTTGGTCAGCCCGTGAACAACGCCGGCTACCAGATCAAGGTCGCTACCCTGCAAGCGCGTCCGGGTACCGAGTTCACCATTACCAAGAAGCGCTTCTCCAAGACCATCCAGGAATACCAGGGCCGTATCGTGGCCGGTGAACGCGGCAAGATGTCGGGCATCATCGGTGTCGGCCTGCAGGATCCGGATCCGCTGAAGGCCCAGGCCATCGTCCAGGAAGTGGCGGACATCTATGTTCAGCAGAACATCGATCGCAACGCTGCCGAATCGACCCAGAGCCTTGAGTTCCTGCGCGCCCAGATCCCGGTGGTGAAATCCGACCTGGAAAAGGCCCAGTCCGCGCTGAACTACTACCAGACCAACAAGAAGTCGGTCGACATCGACAGCGAGACCAAGGGCGTCCTGGAACAGACCGTTTCCCTGGATAACCAGATCTCCGAGCTGAACCTCAAGCGTACCGAGATGGACCGCAAGTTCACTCGCCAGCACCCGGCCTACCAGGCGCTGATGAGCCAGTTGGGTCAGCTGCAAGCTGAGCGTGCCAAGCTGCAGAAGCGCGTCGAAGTGCTGCCGGAAACCCAGCAGGAACTGCTGCGCCTGAACCGCGACATCGAGGTGACTGGTCAGACCTACGCCTTGATGCTGAACAAGGCCCAGGAGCTGGAAGTCATTCGCGCCGGTACCGTGGGTAGCGTCCGCATCATCGACAATGCCAACGCCAACGTCGACGATCCTTCGGCCCCCAACAAGCCGCTGATCATCGCCGTCGCCATCATCCTGGGCGGCATCGTCGGCCTGGCCATCGTCTACACCCGCCACACCCTGCGTCGCGGTGTCGAGACCCCGGAAGCCATCGAACAGATCGGCCTGCCGGTATACGCCTCGATTCCCTACAGCAAGAACCAGGCGGATACCACCAAGGTACTGGGCACCAAGAAGCCGGGCGAATCCTCGCTGACCGCCCTTACCCATCCGACCGATCTGAGCACCGAGGCGCTGCGTAGCCTGCGTACCAGCCTGCACTTCGCCATGATCGAGGCCAAGAACAACATCCTGATGATCTCCGGTCCTAGCCCGGGCGTCGGTAAGTCCTTCGTGTCCTCGAACCTGGCTGCGGTAATCGCCGAGTCCGGCCAACGCGTGCTGCTGATCGACGGCGACATGCGCAAGGGCTACCTGCACAAGCTGATGAACACCAAGCAGCAGGACGGCCTGTCCGATCTGCTCAGTGGCCGTATCGCCCTGAACGATGCCATCAAGAAGACCGAAGTCGGCAGCCTGGATTTCGTCTCTTGCGGCCAGTTCCCGCCGAACCCGTCGGAACTGCTGATGAGCCTGAGATTCACCACCGTGCTGAAGAAATTCAGCGAGCTGTACGACATCGTGATCATCGACACCCCGCCGATCCTGGCAGTGACCGAGGCGGGCATCATCGGCAGCCACGCCGGTACCAGCCTGATCGTCGCACGTTTCGGCGTGAACAGTGTCAAGGAGCTGGAGGCGACCAAGCGCCGCTTCGACCTCAACGGCATTCCGCTCAAGGGTGTGATCTTCAACGCCGTGGAGCGCAAGGCCAGCAACTATGGCTCCTACGGCAACTACCACTACTCCTATGAGCAGGGTAGCCAGAGCTGATGCAGTACCCCGGCTGGGCGGCCTGACCGCCGTCCAGCCAATCCCTTCAGGGATCGCGGCAGTATTCGTACAGGCGCATCGAACGACAAGAAACTACCTAACACAGCGAATTCGAAGGGTTCGATCTGGAACCCGGCCACGCTTGGCAGCCTTGGATCTCGACGCTGTACCGGATTGATGATTCTGAAGAACAGGAACACGCCAATGAACGTAGTCATGGTGCTTAACTACAAGGCTCCCAACGAAACCATCAGTTGCGTGGAGAGCATCCTCAAGCACTGTCCGTCCATCGATCATGTGGTGGTAGTGGACAATGATTCCCAGGACGTCTCCATCGACGTCCTGCAGCGCTGGCAGGCCGACCATGGCTTGAGCCAGGTCACCGTGCTCGCCAGTCCGCGCAACGACGGCTACGCCGGCGGCAACAACTACGGCATGCGCTGGGCGCTGGACAACCTGCCGGTCAAGCACTTCTGGGTCGTCAACAACGACGCCTACGTCAAGGACGATGCCTTCGCTCCGCTGCTGGCCGAGCTGCAACGCGCACCCAGGACGATCGTCGGCTCGGTGATCCTGAGCTCCCAGACCGGTCGCCTGGAATGCTATGGCGGCGGCATCCTCTATCCGCTGCTGGGCAAGTCCAAGCTGCTGGGCAAGGACATCGCCGTCAGCGACATCTCCACGCTGGACCGTGAACCCGACTACATCATGGGGTGCAGCATGGCCTTCTGCGCCAGCCTGCTGACCGAGATCGGGTTCATGGACGAGGCGTACTTCATGTACTCCGAAGAAGTGGACTGGCAGCACCAGGCCAAGCGCAAGGGCGTCGTGCTCAAGGTTTCGCGCACGAGCCATCTTTTCCACTACGGCTCCATGAGCTCGGGCGGACGCAGCGCCTTCTATCACTATTTCCGCAATCGCGCGGCGACCCGGTTCAATCGCAAATTCCACGGCACCTCCTATGCACTGGTGTCCGCGGTGCTGCTGTCCGGCATCACCGTGCTCAAGGAATTCAAGCATCCGAAACTGGCCTGGTCCGGAGTCAAGGGCGCCTTCAAGGGAGCGACGATGCATGTCTAGCCTAAGCACCCAAGCGTTCGGTATCGAGTTCTTCACCGGTACCAAAGACGAGTTGATGAACGCCATCGACCAGGACATCCACCGGCCCTACAGCTACATCGTCACGCCGAACATCGACCATGTCGTGCAGCTGCAGAGCAATGCGGACATGCGCGAGTCCTATCAGCGGGCCGGCAAGCGCATCTGCGACAGCCGCATCCTGATGCCCATTCTCAAGTCGCTGGGCGTCGCCGTGCCCGAGGTCATCACCGGCAGTGACCTCACCCTGAGCATCCTGCGCAAGGCCAACGACGAGCACCTGTCGGTGGTGCTGATCGGTTCCAGCGAGAGTGACGTGGGCAAGCTGCGGCGGATGTATCCGCATATACAGCTGGCGCACTACAACCCGCCGATGGGTTTCATCAACGATCCGCTGGAAACGCAGAAATGCGTCGACTTCGTGATGCGCAACCCCTCCGAGTTCATCCTCTATGCCGTGGGTGCCCCGCGTCAGGAAAAGCTGGCCCGCCAGATCGACAGTAGCAAGCGCACCGGTGTCGGCCTGTGCATCGGGGCCTCCATCCTGTTCGCCGTCGGCACCGTCAAACGGGCGCCGCGCTGGATGCAGAAGGCCAGGCTGGAGTGGCTGCATCGGCTGTGTTCGGAGCCCAAGCGTCTGGCCAAGCGTTACGTGCACGATGCCCTGAGCATCCTGCCCATCTATCTCAAGGAACGCAGCAGTCGACGCACCTGAGAGGCTGCTCCGCAGTTTCTTGGCCGCAAGGAAGATGACCACCGGACCAACTGTCCGGTGGTCCCGTCTGGATGGGTAGGTCTATGAGCATTCTCCGTAAAAGTACCGTTTCCTTCGTTCTCCTGATCCCGTTGCTGATCCTGCATCTGGACGTGTTCGGCGAAAGCCCGCACAACCCGGTCGGCATTCTCTATCTGAACGAGCTGTATCTGGCCATCTGCATGGCCTTCACCTTCTTCTACCTGCTGACCAGCATTGGCACCCAGCAGCGTGAATTCAAGATCCTGATGACCTACGCCGTCTATTCGTCGGTGGTCTTCATCGGGCTGCCGGCGATCTTTTCCTTCCTGTTCTATGGCCAGCCATTGTTCTACGGCCTGATCGAAGAACGGCGGATCCTGTTCAGCTTCGGCTTCGCCACCCTGATGTTCCTGGGGCGCAACATGAGCGCCTCGCAATTCGAGAAGGCCCTGCTGATCACGGCACTGCTGGCCGCCGTCATGGCCTGGATGTTCAAGTTCGGAGTCCTGCCCGACCTGCGTGACAAGCAGTCGTCCTTCGACCGTCCGGATCGCTCTTCCATCGGGGCACCCGCCCTGTGCCTGGCCTATTTCTATTGCATCCAGACCTGGAACAAGGGCATCTCGCCGATCGATGGCTCGCCGCGCAGCAAGACCATCCACATCGTGCTGGCCATGGTCTTCCTGCTGACCCTGGTGTTCGGTACCCAGACCCGGCAGCTGATCGTGCTGGCGCTGTGCTTCACGGTGTTCTGCCTGAAGAGCAAGTCGATCGTCTGGATCTGTGTGTCGGCGTTGCTGCTGTCGCCCTTCTTCATCTTCCCCGACCTGATGAAGGTGCTGGGGCTGAATCTGGACTTCTATGCCCAGTCGGTAGAAGACGGCCCCACCGACGGCGTGCGCGAGCAGACCATCGGCTACATCTTCTCCCACCTCAGCCAGAATCACTGGCTGCCCAGCGGCTCGCTGTCGCTGATGTGGAACAACGGCTTCATCCCCTACTTCGGCGAGTACTTCTTCCTGTCCGACGTGGGCGTGTTCGGTACCCTGTTCCGCTTCGGCTTCCTGGCCTTCATCATCGTCCCGGTCTCGCTGTTCCTCTACTATCGCTGGGCGAAGATGCTGCACCCCGATACCGGCTTCGTGGTGACCGCCACCCTGGCCCAGCTGGTGATCTGGCCGCTGGCCGGCTTCTTCGAGTACCTGCAGGCCACCATCTGCTACCTGATGGTGATCCAGGCCCTGCGCGCGCTGCACCACTACAGCTCCGCTCCCGTCCAGGAGACCTACGTCAGTAGCCCCTACCCGCGCCCGAGCAGCCAGCTGGCCCGCCCGGTCTGATCCCTCGTGCCGCCCGGCGTCTGCCGGGCGGCCCCAAGGAGTTTTCACCCCCACGATGTCGATGATCAAAAACAGCACCTGGAACATCCTGGGTGTCATCATCCCCAGTGCCATCGCGCTGCCCACCATGGGCGTGCTGTCGCGCCTGCTGGGCGTCGAGCAGTTCGGTCTCTTCACCCTGGCCTTCGCCATCGTCGGCTATGCGACGCTGTTCGATGCCGGTCTGTCGCGCGCGGTGATTCGTGCCATCGCCATGCACCATGGCGACAAGCCGCTCAACCGGCTGGTCATGGGCACGGCTACCGGCGCCGTCATCGGCCTGAGTCTGCTGGCGACCCTGCTGCTGTGGTTCGGCGCGGGCAAGGTGGTGAGTCTGCTGCACGTCTCGCCCGAGCATTTCGACAACGCCGTCGCCGGCTTTCGCTGGCTGAGCCTGTGCGTGCCGCCCTTCCTACTGGCCACGGTCTGGTTCGCCTACCTGGAGGGCAACGAGCGCTTCGGCGAATTCAATATCCTGCGGACCTTCTCCAACAGCCTGCTGGCGATCGCGCCGCTGATCGCCGTGCTGATCGAGCCGAGCTTTTCCGCCACGGTGATCGGCCTGGTGCTGGCGCGGGTGGTGTCCATGGCGCTGGCCTACTGGCCGCTGCACAAGGATTTCCCCGAAGGCATCCGCACCTTCAAGGTCGAGGTATTCAAGGAACTGCTGAGATTCGGCAGCTGGATGACGGTGAGCAACATCATCAGTCCGCTGATGGTCTACTTCGATCGCTTCGTACTCTCGCACATGGTCGGTGCCAGCCGGGTGTCCTTCTACACCGCCCCGGCCGAGGCGGTCTCGCGGATGCTGATCATCCCCAACGCCGTGGCCCGGGTGGTGTTCCCGCTGCTGAGCAAGAGTGGTAGCGATGCCGCCCGCCAGGCCAACAAGGCCTTCTGGGGCCTGCTGCTAATCAGCCTGGCGATGGTGCTGCCGATCCTGCTTCTCGCGCCCTGGATCATGACCGTCTGGATGGGTCCCGAGTATGGCGGCGATGCGGCGCAGATCCTGCGCATCCTCGCGGTGGGCTTCATCTTCAACGCCCTGGCGCAGATTCCCTTCGCCAAGATCCAGGCCCGGGGTCATTCGCGCACCACGGCGATGATCCACCTGGCCGAACTGCTGCCCTATCTGGGCCTGCTGGTGGTCTGCATCCAGCACTTCTCCATCATGGGCGCCGCCATCGCCTGGACGGTGCGGGTGACCGTGGACTACCTGGCCCTGGAATATTTCGCCCGTCGCACCGCGCCCCTGGTGCAGACGCCGGTTTATCAACAGACCCCTTGAATGGATATAGAGGTGCTGTCCGTGTCACGAGTGAAACGTCGTATCGGTGGTGGCCTGCTGGCCACCGCATTACTGTCCGCGGCGCTTTATGGCAAGGCTCAGGCAGAGCCAGCGACAGCCAAGGTGGATCTCATCGGCATCAACATGTCGGCCGCCGGCTTCGCCGGTCAGGTTCTACCTGGCGTGGAAGGTACCAACTACTTCTATCCCACCGAGGATTACTTCCGCCGCTACAGCGCCAAGGGGATCCGCTTCATCCGCTTCCCCTTCCTCTGGGAGCGGGTGCAGCCCCAGCTCGGTGGCGAACTGGATCAGGCACAGGTCGCCCTGCTCAAGCGCACCCTGGATTTCGCCGACAAGTACGGCATCCGGGTGATCCTGGACATGCACAACTATGCGCGCTATCGCGGCCAGCTGATCGGTTCGCCGCAGGTGCCCTATAGCAGCTATGCCGACGCCTGGAAGCGCCTGGCCCAGACCTTCCAGAAGCATCCGGCGCTGTACGGCTACGACGTCATGAACGAGCCCCATGATACCCAGGGGCTCTGGCCACGGGCCGCGCAGACGGCGGTGGACAGCATTCGCAGCCTCGACATGCAGACCCCGATCTTCATCGCCGGCGACAGCTGGTCCAGCGCCCAGCGCTGGCCCCAGGTAAACGGCGACCTGCTGATCAAGGATCCGGCGGACAACCTCATCTATGAGGCCCATATCTATTTCGATGAAGATTCCAGCGGCAACTATGCCTCTGGTACCAAGGGCGTCCATCCCATGATCGGGGTGGAAAGGACCCGACCCTTCATCGAGTGGCTGAAACAGCACAATTTGCGCGGTTTCATTGGCGAATATGGGATACCTGCACACCCACAATGGCTCGAAGCCATGGACAATCTGCTGAGCTATCTGGGCGAACAATGCGTACCCAGTGCCTATTGGGCGGCCGGTCCGGGCTGGGGCGATTACCCCCTGGCCATTGAGCCCAAGAACGGTACGGAAAAGCCGCAGACCGCGCTGCTGGAAAAGCACCTGCACAAACATGACTGCCAAGTCATCGGACCTCGGTAGCGGAGAAGCGACAGATTTCGAATTGCGTCACCTTTTTCCGCCTCTGACGCGCTGAACTCGATGGCTAAAGGCCAGTCTCAGACCAGCAGACTCAGGTGCTCGTACAACTACAAGCTGGGACCCGAGCTCACTCGCACACTGGATAGGCCAGCCGCATGGAACCCGGTCCACTGTCGAAGACCGCCAAGTCTCGCGAAGGAACACCATGAATAACCGGCTCGTTGCTTCTACCTTCCGTTTTATTCCTCTTGCTCACACTCAATCAGCAATCAAGGACGAATGACATGAAAACCAAATTTACCGCTCTGGCCTTGCTGTCCGGCATCGTCCTGCAGGGTTGTGCCTACTCCCCGGGTCAGTACCTGGATCAGGATGACCTCAAGAGCGATCCGAGCATCCAGGGCACCAAGGTCCAGCTGATCCCGATCACCAGCTCCCTGCTGGTAAGCCAGGATTCCGCGGCCCTGTCCAAGGCTCCCGACCTCAAGCCCCTGCTGGACTACAAGCCGCAGGCTTACCGTGTCGGTGCGAGCGACCTGCTCTACATCACCGTCTGGGATCACCCCGAACTGACCGCTCCGTCCGGCGCCCAGCAGCAGCTGGAAGCCAACGGTCGTCTGGTCCGTCCGGACGGCACCCTGTTCTACCCCTACGTCGGCACCGTGCGCGCCGCCGGCAAGACCCTGGAAGAGATCCGTACCGACATCTCCCGTCGTCTGGCCACCTTCATCGACAATCCCCAGGTCGACGTCAGCGTGCTGAAGTTCGGCAGCCAGAAAGTCACCATCTCCGGTGCCGTGAACAAGGGCGACGCCATTCCGCTGACCACCAAGCCGATCACCCTGGTAGAAGCCCTGGGTCAGGCTGGCGTGGCCAACACCGGTGGTGCCGACCTGACCGGCGTGACCCTGGTCCGTGACGGCAAGGAATACCGCCTGGATACCGACAGCCTGAACCGCAAGGATTCCAAGCTGTACGGCATCTACCTGAAGGACGGCGACAGCCTCCACCTGCCCTACAACGACGCCCGCAAGGTCTACGTGGTCGGTGAAGTCCGCACGCCGTCTGCGGTCAGCTACAAGATCACCAACCTGAACCTGATGGAAGCCCTGAGCCAGGCCGGTGGCATCCAGCAGGAAACCGCCAACGCCGATGCCGTCTACGTCATCCGTGGCCCGGAAGACCTGAAGGCTCCGGGCGCCACTGCCCAGGTCTTCCACCTGGCGGCCAAGAACCCCACCGCCTACGTGCTGGCGCAGAATTTCCATCTGCAGCCGCAGGACGTGGTCTTCGTCGGCCCGGCCGGTATCACCCGTTGGAACCGCTTCGTCAGCCAACTGCTGGGTTCCACCAACGTCCTCTCCTCCAGCGCCAGCCTGAACAGCAGCTTCAAGTAATAGCGCTCGCTTGCCGTCATGCCGGTTACCGCCGCGCATGACGGCAATTTCTCTGACTTTTCGCTCCACCCCTCTCCTATCCCCGCCTCATACCCTCTTTATTCTTCCCGCCTGAAAACCTCTAGCTAGACGATTTTCCAGGCAAGGCATTACTTATCTCGATATCTATTTATCCCGGTTTTACTGCCACTCAGCTTGGCAGCGACAGTTTTTCGTCACGCTTTTGCGTAATGTAGCTACCCTGATAGCGAAGTCGGCTCGTGTAAGGACTGGGTGTGGCGTCAGGCAAGGCAACAAGGGCGGTGCCCCGCTTCGGTAGGTGGCGCAAGCTGACAATGTGGCTGTTGGGCTATCTGTCCTTCATGGGCACGGCCCTGGCTGCGCCAGCCAGCGTGGCTTTCTGGTACGCGGAAAAACCACCGATCTCCGAACTGGCCCAGTTCGACTGGGTAGTCCTGGAACCCGGGCACGCCGGCGCTGACGATGTCCGCACCCTGCGGGAAGCCGGCGCCCAGCCATTCGCCTACCTGTCCATCGGTGAGTTCGCCGGAGACGCCGCCGCGCTGCAAAAGGCTGGCCTCAGTGCCGGCGCCAGTCCGGTGGCCAACAAGGCCTGGGGGAGCCAGGTGATGGATCTGGCCTCTCCGGTCTGGCGGAATCATCTGCTCGGGCGGGCCGCCGAGCTGGCCAAGGCCGGCTATACCGGACTCTTTCTGGATACCCTCGACAGCTTTCAGCTGGTCGCGGAAGACCAGCGGGACGCTCAGCGGCTGGCGCTGAAAAGCCTGCTCGCCGAGCTGCATCGCCGCCAGCCCGCACTCAAGCTGTTCTTCAATCGCGGCTTCGAGGTGCAACCGGAACTGCCAGGCGTTGCCGCGGCCATGGCGGTGGAGTCCATCTATGCAGGCTGGGATGCGGGCAAGAAGGTCTATCGCCCGGTCAGCGCCCAGGATCGCGAGTGGCTCAAGCCGCGAATCGAGGCGGCCCGCAGCGCTGGCATTCCGGTCATCGCCATCGAGTACTTGCCACCGGAGCAGCGCGACGAGGCTCGGCAGCTGGCCAAACGGCTGCGCGACGAAGGGTACGTGCCCTACATCACCACCCCCGATCTCAATACCCTGGGTATCAGCTCGGTCGCCCTGCAGCCGCGGCGCCTGGCGCTGTTCTACGACGGTCGCGAAGGCGCCCTGCGGCAGTCGGCGGTGCACCGCTTCCTGGGCAGCGCTCTGGAATATCAGGGCTATCGACTGGACTATTTCGACGCCTCCAAGCCGCTACCGGCCACCTGGCCCAGTGCCATCTACGCTGGCGTGGTGGTCTGGATGACCAGTGGCCCGCCGCCCAACTCGCGGGCCTTTAGCGACTGGATCAGCCAGCGCCTGGACGAAAAGACGCCGCTGCTGATTCTTGGCGGGTTGCCGCTGGACAACGACGCCCTGCTCAAGCGGCTGGGCCTGGGTGTCAGTCGCAAGCCCCTGCCCGATAACCTGACGCTGAAGGTGGCGGACCCTGCCCTCGCCGGCAACTTCGAGGCGCCGGTCAAGTTGCGGACCCGTGGCCTGCCCGCCGTGCAGACGCTGCCGGGCGGACCGACCCCGGTCGTCACCCTCGCCGGCCAGGGTGAGAGCTTCGTGCCCATGGGGGTGGCCAGCTGGGGCGGTTTCGCCTTCACTCCCTACGTGATGGAAGATGGCCCCGAAGCCAGTCGCTGGATCATCGACCCCTTCGTCTTCACCGCCAAGGCGCTGCAGCTCCCCCCCCTGCCGGTGCCCGACCCGACCACGGAAAACGGCCGCCGGATCGCCACGGTGCATATCGACGGTGACGCCTTCCCGTCCAAGGCCGAAGTACCCGGCGCGCCCTATGCCGGTCAGATCGTGCTGGAGCGGTTCATCCAGCCGCATCCCTTTTTGACCTCGGCGTCAATCATCGAGGGCGAGGTCGGCCCCAAGGGCCGCTACCCGGAACTGACCGCACAGCTGGAGCCCATCGCCCGTCGACTGTTCGCCGATCCCAAGGTGGAGGTGGCCACCCATACCTTCAGCCACCCGTTCTTCTGGCAACCGGCGGTCTCCGAGCAAAGCGAGAACTTCGAAGCCCAGTACGGCTACATGATGCAGATCCCCGGCTACGACAAGATCGATTTCACCCGGGAGATCGTCGGTTCGACGCGCTACATCAACGAACGGCTGACTACGCCACAGAAGCCGGTGAAGATGGTGTTCTGGTCCGGTGATGCCCAGCCGGACGCCGCCACCCTCAAGCTCGCCTACGACAATGGCCTGCTCAACGTGAACGGCGGCAACTCGCACATCACCCGCGCCCAGCCTTCGGTGAGTGGACTCTATCCCTTCATCCGCCCCACACCGGGCGGCTTGCAGTTCTATGCGCCCATCATCAACGAGAACGTCTACACCAACCTCTGGCGCGGCCCCTATTACGGCTTTCGCGATCTGCTCTATACCTTCGAACGTACCGAACACCCGCGGCGGCTGCGCGGCCTGAACCTCTACTATCACTTCTACTCGGGTACCAAGCAGGCGTCGCTCAAGGTCATGGAAGAGATCTACCAGGGCATGGCCGCCGAGCGACCGCTGTCCCTGTGGATGAGCGACTACCTGAGCCGGCTGCATGGCTTCTATACCGCCAGTCTGGCCCGGGAGGTCGACGGCAGCTGGTCGATCAAGGCCCTCGACGGTCTGCGCACCCTGCGCCTGGATCCGCGCCTGGGCTGGCCGGATCTGCAGCGCTCCCAGGGCATCGCCGGCGTACGCGACCTGCCGCAGGGGCGCTATGTCCATCTGAGCGGCGATCAGGCGCGACTGGTGTTGCGCGACAGTCGCGACCCCACCCCCGCCCTCGAAGAGGCCAACATCCCGCTGCAGCGCTGGGACTACCTGTCGCCGACCCGGATCCGCTTCGCCTTCGCCGGGCAGTTCCCGCTGGAGCTGACGCTACGGGCAGCGTCGGCCTGCGAGGTCCGCGTCGGTCGCGAGCGCTACAAGGGCCAGCCGGGACAGGCCGGCCTCTGGACGTTCAAACTTCCGCTAACACGAGTGAGTGACGGTGAGATCGTCTGCGGCTAAGAAAACCCGACTCCTGAGTGGTTGGACACTGCTGGGGCTCGCGCTCATCACCGCGGTGGTGCTGGTGCTGACCTTTCATGGCAAGCAGGTGTTCCTGCCCGGCGAAGAACCGGCGGACCAGGTGTCCATCAGCTACGCCCAGGTGCTGCTCAAGGCGACCCCGGAGGACACCGGGCTGCGCATGAAACTGATCGACCAGCTGATCGCCCTGGGTCGCATCGACGAGGCGCGTCGCCAGCTGCAGCTGTTGCCGCAGCCCCTGGCCTCGACGCCCTTCTATGCGCTGGAACTGGACATTCTCCAGGCGGAATCCCAGCCGCAGGGTCTGGGCGAAGCCGATCGCGAGCGCCTGGCGCAACGGCTGAGCGCTCTGGATGTGGCGACCTTGAGCATGCCTCAGCTGCAACGGGTGGCCGAACGCGCCCTGCAGCTGGCCGACCCGGCTACGGCGGCGCAGCGTTACGTCGAACTGGCTCGCCGCGATCCGCCACGCCGCCAGCAGTGGCTGGAGCAGGCAGCGCGCTGGAGTCTGGCCGGTGGCCGTCAACAGGAAGCCGCACGGCTCTATCTGCGCCTGGCCGACCTGGCCACGTCGGCCGAGCAGCGCCAGGGCTATCGGCACCAGGCATTCGATGCCTGGCTCGCCGCCGGCCAGGGCGCCGAAGCCGCCGCCCTGCTGGAGCAGGAACTGCCGCGGCTGCAACCCGACGCCAGTGGCCTGGCCTGGCTGCAAGCCGGGGTCGCCGCCGCCCAGGGCAGCGGCCGCCTGGACCTGGCCCAGCGGCTCATCGACCGCTGGCGCGAGTGGCAACCGGACGATCCCGCCGCGCTGGAGGCCGCCTATCGACTGGCTCTGGCGCGCGGCGAAACCGAGCGCGCCTGGGAAGAGGGCCAGCAGCTGCTGGCCCTGCGTCCCGACGACGAAGAACTGCTCGCTCAGCTGGCCCAGCTGGGCGAATGGACCGGTCACGTGGACGAAGCCCTCGATCTCTGGTTGCGCCTGCTCGCTCGCCAGGACGACCCGGCCCGGCGCGACCATGCCTGGAAGCTGGCCGCCCGAGCCTTTCGTTTCGATGCCGTGGTCAAGCTGCTGGACGTAGCCTCCCAGGAGCGCCAGCTGGACAAGACCGAACTGGATGCCCTGATCTTCGCCTACGAATCCCTGGGCGATCCCGCGGCCGAGGAACACTGGCTGCGCGGCTACCTCAAGCGTCAGCCGAAACAGCGCCTGGCCTGGGAGCGGCTGCAGCAGTTGCTGGCCCGTACCGAACAGGGCGAGGCCGAGGTGGCGGCCTGGGCCGCCTTCGGCAAGCGCTTCCCGCTGACCAATGCGGAGTATCTCGCCTGGGCCGGCACCCTCTGGAAGTTGTTCAAGCCGGAGGAGGCCTGGACCGTCCTCGAACGCCTGCCGGCCAAGCAGCGGCAGGGCGACGACTACTGGCGCCTGCGGGCGGAGCTGGCCTGGGAACTGGAGCGCGATAGCGAAGCCCAGCTGGCCTTCGAGCGCCTGGCTGCGAGCAGCAAGGGACTTGCAGCGACCGACGAGGATCGGCTGCTGGAGATCTACCAGCGTACGGCACCGCGCAAGGCACTGGCGCTGCTGGAAAAGAGTTGGGAGAAGCACAGGAATCAGGAGCGCCTGACCCAGGCGCTGCAATGGGCCGAGCAACTCAAGGACACCGCGGCGCTGGAGCGCCTGTTGGCCAGTGCGGCGCGCGAGCCGGCTTCCGCCAACAATCCCGCGGTCTGGCTGGCGCGGTCGGGTCTCGACTTCCAGCGCGGCCGGATCAGTCAGGCCGAAGAAGGTTATCGGCAGGCGCTGCAACGTTTCCCGGACGACGACCGATTCCGCGAACGCCTGCTGTGGCTGCTCATCGACCAGAATCGCCAGACCGAGCTGGCGACGCTGCTGCGCGACTGGAAGGGCCGGGCCCGCGGCAGCGACGTGCTCTGGCTGCCCTTCGGCAGCGGCCTCGTGCTGCTGGGCCAGGCGGAAGAGGCGCTCGGCTGGTATCGCCGCTACCTGGACGCCCATCCCCAGGACTGGCTGGTCCAGGCGGCCTATGCCGACGCCCTGGACGCCGCCGGCCACCAGGATGCGGCGTTGCGTCTGCGCAAGGCGGTGACGCCGCACCTCGCCAACGACGAGGTGCCGGCCACTCCCGAGCGCTATGCCACCTACCTGCGGCTGCTGTCCAGCCTGCGTGGCCCCCAGGCGGCCCTGGCCCAGGCGCGCGCCTGGCAGGACGGCTCGCCGAGCATGCTGCAGCTGTGGTTCGACCAATGGCTCGACGCCCTCAGCCAGAACAACGACGACGGCCTCAAGGGCGAATGGCTGGCCTGGGCCAAGAGCCGTGGCCTGAAGGTCCGTCAGTACGAGCAGCTGCAAGAGGTGCTGCGCCGGCAGAATCGTGGCGAGCTGGAAAAATTGCTGGCGGCGGGTGATCTGGATCCGGCGCAACGCGTCGAGGTGCTGCAGCGTCTCGGCCACGCTGGCGATGCCCAGGCAGCGGCACTGACGGCCGCCGGCGACGAGCCGCCTGAGGTCATCCAGCGGCAGCTGCTGCGCCAGGCCACCGAACAGGCCGAGCGCACCCCCAATGGGGTCCAGGCCGGCTGGGAACGGCGCGACTATGGCGGCCTCGTCGAACAGGGCGCCGAGGTACGCGCGGCCCGCCGCCTCGCCGATGACGTCTATGCCGATGTCCAGCTCAAGCAGAATCGCCTGGAGGGCAATGGCCTCAAGTCCGACGCCCTGGGCAACGAGCACCAGATGCTGCTCAAGGTGCTGAAAGACCTGTCCGATGGCGGCCTGGAGACCACCGTGGACGCCAGCCAGCGTGCCGACAGCAATCGCCTGGGCGTGGGCGTCGCCCGCACCTGGCGTATCGATGGCAACACCGAGATCGAGGCGGCGCTGGACTGGCACCGGCAACCCGACGAGAGCGGCTATCTGCGCGCCCTGGGCCGGCGCGACAGCGTCAGCCTGGCCGGCCGCCACAACCTCACGCCGCGGGACCAGCTGAGCTGGCGGGCGGCGCACAACCGCTATTCCAGTCGCGACGGCGATGCCCTGGGCAGTGGCTTCGCCTTCAACCTGGAGCTGAGCCATATGATCTTCTTCGAAGGCCCGACCTGGCAGGTGCGCAGCGGCATCACCTACCAGCAAAACAAGGCGCGCAGCACCCTGCCCGACAGCGTCACCCGCTACCTGCAGCCCCTGGCCGGCAGCGGCGAGAACGGCGAGATCACCGTGGCCGACCTGGAGGCGCTGGGCGGCACCCAGCTGCTGCAGGATCGCTATGGTCAGCTCTATGTCGGCAGCAGCTGGCGGCGCGGTATTCCCGGTTCGCTCAACCGCACCCATCCCCAGTACACCTGGCTGGTGGATACCCTGGTCGGCTGGCAGTGGACCGAGCGCGAATTCAACTACGGTTTGAATGTCGGCCTGGGCATGGCAGTGCTCGGCGACGACGAACTGGCGTTCACCGCCGGCTACCAGTCCGCGCCCCAGGGCAGTGGCGGTCAGGCCGGCAGCACCCTGGGCATTCAATACAGCAATCGAATCGGCCGCTAGGTCGTTTCAAGGGAGAGACCTCATGAACATCACGCGTCTGCTCGCCGCCAGTGTCGCCACCGTGCTACTGGCCGGCTGCTCGAGCTTTACCCGCCCCAGTGGCGAGGCCCTGCCCAAGGATGCGCGCTGGGGCCTGGTGCCGCTGGCCAACTACGCCCAGGCGCCCATGGCCGGCGATCGCGCGGCACAGATCCTGGTCAGCGTGCTCGGCGAGCGTGGCATCCGCCCGCAGGTCTACGACGACAGTCAGGGTGGCAATCCCACCGATGACGAGAAGGCGCGCCAGCGCGCAGCCCTGGACTGGGCGCGCCAGCAGAATCTGCAATACGTGCTTACTGGCAGCGTGGACGAGTGGCAGTACAAGAACGGCCTGGACGGCGAACCGGCAGTGGGCGTGACCCTCCAGGTGGTCGAGCCGGCCAGCGGCCGGGTGGTCTGGAGCAACAGCGGCGCGCGCTCCGGCTGGTCGCGCGAGAGCCTGGCGGCCACCGCGCAGAAGGTCCTGCGCGGCACCGCGCAAGAGCTGCAGCTGCGCTGATGGCCCTGCAATCCGTCCACAAGGACTACACCCTGGCGCCTCGCGCCAGTGGCCGCCTGTCCTGGCTGGAAACCCTGCTGGTCACGGCGGCCGCCCTGGGCCTGGGCTTCTGGCTGGTGCCGGAAGACCCCTTGATGATCGGCCTGGCCTTTCCCTGGGTGGTGTTCGCGCCCATCCTCATGGGGGTGCGCTACGGCTTCATGCGCGGCCTGGTAAGCGCCGCGCTGCTGGTGGTGGCGCTGCTCTACCTGCACCGCCAGGGCTATCCGGCCTACGAAGAGATTCCACCGTCCTTTATCGTCGGCGTGCTGCTCAGTGCCATGCTGGTAGGCGAATTCCGCGATCTCTGGGACCGTCGCCTGGAGCGGCTGGACCTGGCCAACGACTATCGCCAGCTGCGCCTGGACGAATTCACCCGCGCCCACCACCTCTTGCGCATCTCCCATGATCGCCTGGAGCAACGCGTCGCCGGCAACGACCTCAGCCTGCGCAGTTCCCTGCTGGACCTGCGCCGCCAGCTGCGCGAGGTGCCGCGCGAGCAGGATGCGCTGCAGGCCCTGGCCGAGCCCATCGTCGGCCTGCTGGCCCAGTACGGTTCGTTGCGGGTAGCCGGGCTCTATCGGGTCGACGGCAACGGCCGAGTGGATCGCCGCGCCCTCGCCAGCCAGGGCGAGATGCCCGGCATCGATCCCGACGACCTGCTGGTGCGCCTGACCCTGGAGCGCGGCGAGACCCTGAGCATCCGCCAGGCGCTGCTGGAACGCGGCGAGACCCAGCATTCGGCGCTGCAGGCCTGCGTGCCGCTGCTGGATACCGAGGAGCGCTTGCTGGCGGTGCTGGCCATCGAGCAGATGCCGTTCTTTTCCTTCAACGAGCGCACCCTCAACCTACTGACCATCCTCGCCGGCCACATCGCCGACCTGCTGGGCAGCGATCCCCAGGCGCTGGCCCTGGCCGACGATGACGCCCAGCAATTCTCCCAGCACCTCAAGCGCTCGCTGCGCGATGCCCAGCAGCACGCCCTGCCCGCCTGCCTGTTCTGCTTCGAGATGACCGAGGCCGACGGTGGCGAGCGTGCCCTGGCGCTGCTGGAAGGCAGCCGCCGCGGCCTCGACCTGCAGCTGCGCCTGACCAACCAGGCTGGCCACCCCTGCCTGCTGGTGCTCCTGCCGCTGACCTCCTCCGATGGCCTGGAAGGCTATCGCCGCCGCCTGCGCCAGCTGCTGGCCGAGCGCCATGGTCAGGACAGCACCCTGGAAAGCCTGGGCGTGCGCAGCCATGAACACGAGCTGCTGCCCAAGACACGCGCCCAGGAGTTGCGCGTCTTCCTGTTCAACGAGTGTGGTCTGCATGAACAGCAAGTGGCTGTTTAGCGGCGCCTTCGCCTTCGAGGCCAGCAGCTGGGCGCTGCTGTTCGCCAACCTGCCGGTGGCGGCGGCCGCCCTGGCCTTCGCCACCGCCCATGCCGCCGGCAGCGCCCTGCTGGCAGGCGGCGCCTGGCTGCTGCTGCCCAAGCGCTACCAGCGACCGCTGCCCTGGAGTCCGCTGTTTCTCTTCGCCCTGGCCTTCTTCATTCCGCTGCTGGGCGCGGCCGGGGTGATCGCCGCGGTCTTCCCGGCGCTCTATCTGCCGCGCAAGCATCGCGAGATCGCCTGGGAGGCGCGTAGCGTGCCCAATCTGCCGTTCCGCCCGCTGGAGCGACGCGAGGAGATGCTGTTCAGCGACGGCGGTCTGCAGGACGTCCTGCGTCATGCGCCCAGTACCAACAAACGCCTGACCGCCCTCTTCGCCACCCGCCGCATGCCCGGACGCGATGCCATCCCCATCCTCAAGCTGGCCCTGCGCGATCCAGCCGACGACGTGCGGCTGCTCGCCTATTCGATGCTCGACCAGCAGGAAAGCCAGATCAACCAGCGCATCGAGACCCAACTCGGCGAACTGGCCACGACCCCGGCCGAGCGTCAGCCCGCCTTGCATGGCACCCTCGCCCGGGGCTACTGGGAGCTGGCCTATCTGGGCCTGGCCCAGGGCAGCGTCCTGCGCCACGTGCTGGGTCAGGCGCGCGAGCACATCGAGCTGGCCCTGGCCGGTGAAGAAAACGAAGAACTGCGCATCCTGGCCGGCCGCATCGCCCTGGAACAGGGCGAGCCCGAGCGTGCCCTGGAATTCTTCCAGGCGGCCGAGGCGGCCGGGGTACCGACCGCCCAGCTGGCGCCCTTCCGCGCCGAAATCGCCTTTTTGCGCCGCGATTACGCGGTCATCCCGGCGCTGCTCGACAGCCTGCCGGCAGATCTGAAGAAGCGGCCGCCGTTCGCCGCGCTGGTGAAGTACTGGTTATGAAAGACGCCCCCGCCGCGACCGTCACGCCCGATGTCTGCCTGCTGCTGGAGGGCACCTGGCCCTATGTCCGCGGCGGGGTGTCGAGCTGGGTCAACCAGTTGATCCTTGGCCTGCCGGAGCTGACCTTCTCGGTGTTCTTCATCGGCGGCCAGCGCGAGAACTACGAGAAGCGCCACTACGCCATTCCGCCCAACGTGGTGCATATCGAGGAGCACTTCCTGGCCGGCTCCTGGGTGCCCAAGGGCGCGCCCATAAGCCCGCGGCGCCAGGCGCCGGTGCAGCTGCTGCGCGATCTGCACGCCTTCCTGCACCACCCCGACGAGCCCAGCGCCGCCCAGGGCGATGCCCTGGTGGACGCCTTCGCCCAGGGCAGCGTGACTCTGGACGACTTCATGTACAGCCGCGCCAGCTGGGAAGCCATCACCGAGGGCTACGAGCGCTATTGCACCGACCCCTCCTTCGTCGACTACCTCTGGACCCTGCGCGCCATGCAGGCGCCCCTGCTGATGCTGGCCGAAGCCGCCCGCCGCTTGCCCCGGCCACGAATGATCCACTCCATTTCCACCGGTTATGCCGGCATGCTCGGCGCCATCCTCCAGCGCCGCTGGGGCTGCAACTTCCTGCTCAGCGAGCACGGCATCTACACCAAGGAACGCAAGATCGACCTGGCCCAGGCCAAGTGGATCGCCGAAGGGCCGGACGAAGCCCTGCGCACCGGGCTGGACGTGGATGTCAGCTACATCCGCCGACTGTGGATCCGCTTCTTCGAGCGTATCGGCCTGCTCACCTACAAGGCGGCCGATCCGATCATCTCGCTCTACGACGGCAACCGCCGCCGGCAGATCCAGGACGGCGCCGATCCCACGCGCTGCCGGGTGATTCCCAACGGTATCAGCCTCACCCAATGGCAAGACGCCCTGGAGCGGCGCCCCGAGGGCGTACCGCCGGTGGTCGGGCTGCTGGGCCGGGTGGTGCCGATCAAGGACGTCAAGACCTTCATCCGCGCCATGCGCGGGGTGATCAGTGCCATGCCCGAGGCCGAGGCCTGGGTGGTCGGCCCGGAAGACGAAGACGAGGAATACGCCGCCGAATGCCACAGCCTGGTCACCAGCCTGGGCCTGGAGGGCAAGGTGAAATTCCTCGGCTTCCAGAAGATCGGCGACATCCTGCCCAAGCTCGGCCTCATGGTGCTGACCTCCATCAGCGAGGCCCAGCCACTGGTGATCCTCGAAGGCTGGGCGGCTGGCGTGCCGGTGGTGAGCAGCGACGTGGGTTCCTGCCGCGAGCTGATCGAAGGCTCGATTCCCGAGGACCGGGCCCTGGGCACCGGTGGCAGCGTGGTCGCCATCGCCGATCCCCAGGCCACCGCCCGTGCCATCCTCGCCCTGCTGCGCAACCCCGGTCGCTGGCAGGCCGCGCAGCGCACGGGCCTAGCCCGGGTCAATCGCTACTACACCGAGCCGCTGATGCTGGAACGCTATCGCGAGCTCTACCAGGACGCCATCGGGAGGAGCCTCTGACATGGCCGGCATCGGCTTCGAACTGCGCAAGATCCTCGCGCGCGACTCCTACACCGCCACTCTGCGCGCCTATGTCTATGCCGGCCTGATCAGTTCCGGCCCCTGGGTGCTCTCGATCATCAGCGTCATGCTGATCGGCGTGCTGGCCACCGGCATCGTCACCCCCAGCGTGCTGATCCGCCAGTTCCTGGTCACCGTGACCTACCTCATGGCCAGCTCGCTGATCCTGACGGGCGGCCTGCAGCTGTATTTCACCCGCTTCGTCTCAGACCGGCTGTTCGAGGAGAAGCAGACCAGCATCCTGCCCAACCTGGTGGGCATCCTGCTGCTGGTGACCCTGGTCGCTGGCGGCCTGGGCTTCGTGCTGCTGGCCACCCTGTTCGACCAGCCCTTCGCCTACCGGCTGCTGGTGCTGGCCAACTTCGTCACCCTCTGCGACCTCTGGCTGGTGATCATCTTCCTGTCCGGGATGAAGGCCTACAACCGCATCCTGGTGGTGATGACCCTGGGTTACGCCATCATGATCGCCGCCGCCTTCGTGCTGCGCTTCCTGGGCATGGACGGCCTCTTGATGGCGCTGCTGCTGGGCCACGCCGCCCTGCTGTTCATGTTTCTCTACGACATCATCCGCGAGTACCCGGCCGATCGCCTGGTGGCCTTCGACTTCCTCGACCGCAAGCAGATCTTCCTCAGCCTGCTGGCGACCGGGCTGTTCTACAACCTGGGCATCTGGGTCGACAAATTCATCTTCTGGTTCAATCCGCTGACCTCCGATGCCGTCATCGGCCCCCTGCGCGCCTCCATCCTCTACGACCTGCCGATCTTTCTCGCCTACCTCGCCATCATCCCCGGCATGGCGGTGTTCCTGGTACGCATCGAGACCGATTTCGCCGAATGGTACGAGCGGGTATTCAACGCGGTGCGCGGCGGCGAGACCCTGCAGCACATCAGCCAGCTCAAGGAGCAGATGATCCTGGCCATCCGCCAGGGCCTGCTGGAGATCTGCAAGGTCCAGGGCCTGACCCTGGTCCTGGTGTTCCTGCTGGCGCCGCAGCTGCTGGCCTGGCTCGGCATGTCGCACTACTACCTGCCGCTGTTCTACATCGACGTGGTGGGCGTGAGCATCCAGGTGGTGTTCATGGCGCTGCTCAACGTCTTCTTCTACCTGGACCGGCGCGATACCGTGCTGATGCTCTGCACCCTCTTCCTGGGTCTCAACCTGGCGCTGACCCTGCTCAGCATCGAACTGGGTCCGAGCTTCTTCGGCTACGGTTTCACCGTCTCCCTGGCCTGCTGCGTGCTGCTCGGCCTGCACCGGCTGGATCGGGTACTGGACGACCTGGAATACGACACCTTCATGCTGCGGCATTGATGGCCGCTGGCACCGGACGAACGGTGTGACCCGCTAACCCTGGAGGCGTCCAACACAGCTCACCCCTGCAGGACCCTGCCATGAATACCGCCGCCTTGCGCCTCGTGATCCAGACCACCCAGGTGCGTGCTCGGGACAGTGGCGAGGCCAGCCGCACCTTCGCCGACCAGGCGGCGCGCACGGCCAGCGCCGATGCCACCCGCGGCGCGGCCCTGGAGCGCTTCGCCAGTGCCTATGTCGACAAGGTGCCCGACGCCCTCGAAGCCCTGCTGCTGCAGGCGCGGGCAGTGGCCTTCGAAGCACCGCTGGCCGGGGTCCTCGAACGTGCCCTGGCCGGTTTCGCCCCGGCCGCCCTGGCCCAGGCGCCCTCGGCCAGCCTGGCGCTGCTGGCCGCGGCCTACCGCGTCCATCGCCTGCTCGAAGGCATCCAGGAGCGCTTCGCCGCCTGGTGGGGCGCTGCCCGCGCGCCGGCCGCCCCCAGCCTGGGCAATCTCATCGCCCACCAGGTGCTGGGGCAGCTCACCGTCGCAGCCCTGGAAGATGCCGTCGATGGCTGGCTCGATGACCTGGACGCGACCGTCGAATCGCCGCTCACTCGCCAGTGCTTCCAGCCGCGGCAGCGCCGTGTCGCCCTGGCGACCGCCCGCCCAGCCTTGACCTTGAGTCGTCAGCGGCAGCGCAGCGTTCGATAAAACGCACGTTTCGACGCTCCAGCCGGCCAACTGTCAAATATATTGATAACCCTTCCGGGCCGGTTTAGGGTGGCTGCTCACCGCCATTAGCGAGGAGTCACCCATGAGCTTGCCCAGCCGCGCCGAGTGGGAGCAGCGCTTCCAAGGTCTCACCCTGGAAGGTCGCGCCTTCATCGACGGCGCCTATGTCGACGCCGCCTCCGGCGCCACCTTCGATTGCCTGAGCCCGGTGGATGGGCGCTTCCTCGCCAAGGTCGCCAGTTGCGACGCCGCCGACGCCGACCTGGCCGTGGCCGCCGCCCGCGCCGCCTTCCAGAAAGGCACCTGGGCGCACCTGGCGCCCGCCCAGCGCAAGCGTGTGCTGATCCGCTTCGCCGACCTGCTGCTGGCCAATGCCGAAGAGCTGGCGCTGCTGGAAACCCTGGACATGGGCAAGCCCATCGCCGACTCCCTGAAGATCGATGTGCCCGCCTCGGCCAACGCCATTCGCTGGAGCGCCGAGGCCATCGACAAGCTCTACGACGAGGTCGCTCCCACCCCCCACGATCAGCTCGGTCTGGTCACCCGCGAAGCCGTGGGCGTGGTCGCCGCCGTGGTGCCTTGGAACTTCCCGCTGATGATGGCCTGCTGGAAGCTCGGCCCGGCGCTGGCTACCGGCAACTCGGTGGTGCTCAAGCCCTCGGAGAAATCGCCGCTGACCGCCATCCGCGTCGCCCAGCTGGCGCAGCAGGCCGGCATCCCGGCCGGAGTGTTCAACGTGTTGCCGGGCTACGGCCATCAGGTCGGCAAGGCCCTGGGCCTGCACGCGGACGTCGACACCATCGTCTTCACCGGCTCCACCCGGGTCGCCAAGCAACTGCTGGCCTATTCCGGCGAATCCAACATGAAG
Source organism: Pseudomonas sp. VMV1 (assembly GCF_056790235.1). Lineage (NCBI taxonomy): Bacteria > Pseudomonadati > Pseudomonadota > Gammaproteobacteria > Pseudomonadales > Pseudomonadaceae > Pseudomonas > Pseudomonas sp. VMV1. The sequence continues at coordinate 731,342 of NZ_JBXGSE010000003.1, read as the reverse complement.
CGGGTCTGGCTGGAGGCCGGTGGCAAGAGCCCCAACATCGTCTTCGCCGATGCCCCCGACCTCAAGGACGCCGCCGCGGCCGCCGCCAGCGGCATCGCCTTCAACCAGGGTGAGGTCTGCACCGCCGGCTCGCGCCTGCTGGTGGAGCGCTCCATCAAGGAAGAATTCCTGCCGCTGGTGATCGAGGCCCTCAAGGGCTGGAAGCCCGGCCACGCCCTGGATCCGGACACCAACGTCGGCGCCCTGGTGGACACCACCCAGCTGGAAACCGTGCTGCGCTACATCGAAGCCGGCCATGCCGAAGGCGCCACCCTGGTGGCCGGTGGCAAGCGCACCCTGGAAGAGACCGGTGGGGTCTATGTCGAGCCGACCATCTTCGACGGCGTGAGCAACGCCATGAAGATCGCCCGGGAAGAGATCTTCGGCCCGGTACTTTCGGTGATCACCTTCGACACCGCCGAGGAAGCCGTGCAGATCGCCAACGACACCCAATACGGCCTGGCCGCCGCGGTCTGGACCCGTGACATCTCCAAGGCGCACAAGACCGCCCGCGCCCTGCGCGCCGGCAGCGTCTGGGTCAACCAGTACGACGGCGGCGACATGACCGCGCCCTTCGGCGGCTTCAAGCAGTCCGGCAACGGCCGCGATAAATCCCTGCACGCCTTCGACAAGTACACCGAGCTCAAGGCGACCTGGATCAAGCTCTGATCGCAAACCGACCGGGTCGCAACGACCCGGTCGGTACCCAGCCTCCGCCTAGCGGTAGACGTGGTAGGTGGCGTAACGGCTGACCTCCAAGTTGCCGCTCCAATTGCCGATCACCCGCTTGGAATCCCACTCGTACCAGTGACGGCCTGCCGGTTGGCCTACGCCTACCGAACAGCTGCCATTCTGTACCCAGGCACCGCGGAACTGGCCACTCTTCCAACGGCGCTCGATCACCTGAATTGGCTGCACGCGATAACCCGGTTGCACCCTGACACTCCAGGTAAAGGAGGTGCTCATCGAGCGATCCTGTTTGTAGCTGCCATCGACGCCCAGAATGGTGAGGTATTTGCCGACGAAGGGCAGCTTGTCCGGGTTGATCTTGACCCCTACCGACCAGCCATAACTGGATGTCTTGGTCTCGCCCCAGGCGTAGGTACAGTCGACGGTGCCTCTGCTCGAACACACGAAAAGCGGCCCGCGCCAGATCCAGTCTTCCCACTTGTTGCGTGCCTGCTGGGTAGCGAAGGCGCGAGAGCCATCGCCTAGCATCGCCGGTTCCGTGTGATCGGTGAAGCATTCGCCAGCCTGGACCAGCCCGGTCGAAAGCACGAAGCCGAGCGCACCGCCCAGAGTCGATTTCACGATGGTGTTCATGGCTTCCACTCCCTAGATACCAAAGACATTTTCGATGGTGTTTTCCGTTTCCTGCTTCTTGTTGCTGGCGACTTTGCTTTCGGACAGCGCATCGGACTGCCGCGGACGATCGACGGGGGTCATCAGCAGCCCCGTCGCATCCTTGGGCTTGTGCACCATCAGGGCGTCCGCCTCAACGCTCATGCCGAGTGCCTTGGCCGCGTTCTCGGTGGCGACCTGCTGTCCAGGCTGGTTGTCAAAAAGTACCCGCTTACCTTGATCGAGAGCGTTGTTGATCTCCTTCTTGATGTTCTCATCGACAACCACGCCAGGGCCAACCACCAGGCAGTCATATTCACTGCCCGAGACGATCTTGGTATCTGCCACCCTCAATCTTTTCAGCACGAAGCCTTCATTACCCAACACCTTCAATCGCAAGTAAGGATCGCTATTCCCAGACTCCGTGGCCTGAACCGTGGACCCCAGCGCGGCGGACAACAGTAGAGCTGCCATAACTTTCAACTTCATGTCGAAATCTCCCTTTATTGCATTAGCGTGAGAACAGCACTTCTTTGGCACGGATGACGAACTGACCCGCTAAGCACGCGATTTAGAAGCCTTGATGGAAATCACGGGCAAGTGAATCCCTTATCACAAGGCTGCCCCCGCGAACCCTGTTCACGCTTCAAAACATCGCATGTCATTCGACCAGACGCTGGCAATATCGAAATGCCTTCATTCATGAAAGCAGTTTCGATGCAGTGCCACTAACAAGGCTAGCTGCACTTTTTTAAAACAAGTAGAAAAGATTATGACGGGTTAATCGCCATAGTTACGCCGAACTAACTACCTTCACGCAACAGCGCTTTATAAAGCTATATAAAACCCTGGGAAATACTTTATAGGCAGCGAAGCTAATCCACTAACGACGGAAAAGCTGCATATAAAATAAGATGAATCAATTGGATGCCAAAAAATCGACATGCGCCGATCAGGGTCCAAATCGCCGGACACAGATGTAACAAAATATCTCTAGACCCTTTGCAAAGGGTCCTGCAGACACAGGCGGGGTAACGGGAAACAAGGCGACCCGCGTTGATGGCGCGGGTCGAGGGACGGGCATCAGCCCAGCAGATCCACCAGCAGGTCGTCGTGGCGGCGCTGTTGGCGATCCAGGCGCAGCTGGCGGGTGCGGAAGATCGACTTGAGATCCTCCAGGGCGCTGGCGAAGTCGTCGTTGATGATCAGGTAGTCGTACTCGACATAGTGACTCATCTCGCTCACCGCCTCGCGCATACGGCGTTCGATGACCTCGGCGCTGTCCTGGCCACGATTGTCCAGGCGCTGGCGCAAGGCGGCCTGGCTGGGCGGCAGGATAAAGATCGACTGGGCGTGGGGCAGCTTGCGACGTACCTGCTCGGCGCCCTGCCAATCGATTTCCAGGATCAGGTCGTGGCCTTCGGCGAGGTCACGCTCCAGCGCGGCCTGGGAAGTGCCGTAATAGTTGCCGAACACCTCGGCGTGTTCGAGGAAATCGCCGTGTTCGAGCAGGTTGGTAAAGGTCGCGCAGTCAACGAAGTGATAGTTCACGCCGTCCGCCTCACCCGGGCGCATGGCGCGGGTGGTGTGGGAGACCGACAAGCGAATGTCGGGCAGGGCGTCCAGCAGGGCCTTGACCAGGCTGGTCTTGCCAGCACCGGAGGGCGCGGAAACGATGTAGAGGGTGCCGGGAAGGGCTGTCATGGAGGTCCGCCTATTCGATGTTCTGCACTTGCTCACGCATCTGTTCGATGAGCACCTTGAGATTGATGGCTGCCTGGGAGGCACGGGCGTCGATGGCCTTGGAGCCCAGGGTGTTGGCCTCGCGATTGAGTTCCTGCATGAGGAAGTCCAGGCGCCGCCCGGTCGCGCCGCTGCCGGCCAGGACCCGCCGCACCTCGGCCACATGGGTCTCCAGGCGGTCCAGCTCCTCGGCCACGTCGCTCTTTTGCGCCAGCAGCACCAGTTCCTGCTCCAGTCGCGCCGGCTCGAACTCGACGCCCGCCTCGGCGCAGCGCTCGAGGATACGCCGCCGTTGCAGGGCCAGCAGCTCGGGCAGCAGCGCCCTGAGTGTCGCTACCTCCGCGAGCAGCTGAACCAGTCGTTCTTCGATCAGCCGGCCCAGTTCATGGCCCTCGCGGAGCCGACCTTCGAGCAATTCGTCCAGCGCCGTCTCGAACAGCGCCAGGGTCTGGGCCTTGAGCTCGGCGCCATCCACCTCGGCACCCGCCAGCACGCCCGGCCAGGCCAGCACGGCCAGGGGATCGAGCTTGGCGGGGCGGGCGATCAGCGCCGCGACGTCCTCGGCGGCCGCCACCAGTTGCGCCGCCCGGCGGGCATCGACACGCAGGGCCGCGCTCTCGTCGCGCGCCTCGCGCAGCACGCATTCCACCTTGCCCCGCGACAGACGGCGCCGCAGCGCCTCGCGCACCCCGGATTCGAGGTCGCGAAAGGTCTCGGGCAGCCGCAGGTGCGGCTCCAGGTAACGGTGATTGACCGAGCGCAGCTCCCAACTCAGGGTGCCCTGGGGCCCCGGCTGCTCGACCCGGGCGAACGCCGTCATGCTGTGCACCATGGCAGGATCCTCGTCTGGCGATGCGCGGGATCCGGAGCGATCCGGACCTCCCACGCACGTAAAACGCACGATTCTAGCGCACCTGATCGGAGCGACCCAACGCATCCGTGTCGCATGAGCCGGACGCTCCCTATACTATGGACCTGATACCCATGCCTTACAGGAAGCCCGCAATGAAGCGTCCCAGTGGCCGCGCCGCCGATCAGCTGCGCCCCATCCGCATCACCCGTCAATACACCAAGCACGCCGAGGGTTCGGTCCTGGTGGAATTCGGCGACACCAAGGTGATCTGCACCGCCAGCGTCGAAGCCGGGGTGCCGCGCTTTCTCAAGGGCAAGGGCCAGGGCTGGCTCACCGCCGAATACGGCATGCTGCCCCGCGCCACCGGCGAGCGGAACCAGCGTGAAGCCGCCAAGGGCAAGCAGGGTGGTCGCACCCTGGAAATCCAGCGTCTGATCGGCCGTTCGCTGCGCGCCGCCGTGGACCTGTCCAAGCTGGGCGAGAACACCATCTACATCGACTGCGACGTGATCCAGGCCGATGGCGGTACCCGCACCGCCTCGGTGACCGGTGCCTGCGTCGCCCTGGTCGATGCCCTGGGCGCGCTCAAGCGCCGCGGCAACCTCAAGGGCAATCCGCTCAAGCAGATGGTGGCCGCCATCTCCGTGGGCATCTACCAGGGCACCCCGGTACTCGACCTGGACTACCTGGAAGACTCCGCCGCCGAGACCGATCTCAACGTGATCATGACCGATGCCGGTGGCTTCATCGAAGTCCAGGGCACCGCCGAAGGCGCGCCCTTCCAGCCAGCCGAACTCAACGCCATGCTCGAACTGGCCCAGGGTGGCCTGCGCGATCTGTTCGAGCTCCAGCAAGCCGCCCTGCGCGGCGAGTAAGGAAGTCCTCATGCACGATCTCGTCCCCGCCCCCAGCGCCGAAGCCCGGCGCTGGGCCATGCTCTGTCACTACGCCGCCTTCCTGGGCTTCGTCGTGCCCTTCATCGGCAACGTCATAGGCCCGCTGGTGGTCTGGCAGTTCAAGCGCGAGGACGACCCCTTCATCGACCGCCAGGGCAAGGAGGCGCTGAACTTCCAGCTCACCGTCACCCTGCTGCACATGATCTGCTGGCTGCTGGTGTGGGTGCTGATCGGCTTTCCGCTGATGCTGCTGGTGGCCTGCGTGGCCTTCGTGCTGACAGTGATCGCCGGCATCAAGGCCAATCAGGGCCGTGACTACCGCTATCCGCTGACCTGGCGGATGGTCAAATAGCGGGCTTTTTGTGGCCTGCTTCTGATATCCGCGTTGAGGATTTCCGGTCGGCCCGGCGCCGTTTGACAGGCGCTGCAAGCCCTCCGCTATCATCCCTTCGGCTTACGTCTCGCGCTGCTGCCGTGCCCGTTCTCGACGGTCGCTGGCGGTAGCGTGCCCGCCTTTGCACCTTTGCTTCTGCAGTCCGTCGGTAACGCCAAGGTGGCGTGCCCTGGCGGGCCTCGCTTTTACGTCAGGACTGGTGGCCCATTACGCCATCGGCATCAAGACAGGGATGATCATCATGTCGGTTGCAACCGCCACCCCCTCCCCCTTCCAGCGCGTGCTCGAATGGCGCTATTCCACCCTCATGGTGTGGACTGCCATCAGCCTGCTGGTCGTCGAGACCTTTTCCGGCTTTCTGCGCTATGCCCTGGACATGGTCGGCGCCTCGGCGCTGGTCTATCTGCCCAAGATCGCCTGTCTGGCGCTGTTCGCCCTGCAAGTGGCGACGGTCAAGCTGCCTAGGGTGATCTGGGTGGGCTTGTTCGCCGGCCTGGCCTACGCCGCCCTCGCCATGTTGCATGGCGGGACCCTCAACAACGTGCTGTTCTCGCTGTTCGTCTACAGCCCGCTGCTGTTCGGTCTGGTCTGCGGCCGCGAACTGCTCAAGCAGCGCAAGCTGCTGGGCCGGGCCATGTTCGTGCTGCTGATCGCCTGCCTGATCGGTATCGCCCTGGACAAGTTCACCTCGGTACCCTGGAAAGGCTACAGCTACAACCTGGGCGGCAACGACATCGCGGGCAATACCCAGTGGGTCGCCGGCGAAGAGGACCGCATCGCCGGCTTCGCCCGGGTATCCAACGTGCTGGCCGCGCTGATCGCGGTCTATTGCTTGTTCCTGGCGCAATTCGCCCGCTCCAAGACGCTCTGGCTGGTCGTCGCCCTGATCGGCTTCTTCGGCATCCTGCTCACCACCAGCAAGGCGCCGGCGGCGGCCTTCGCCTTCACCCTGGCGCTGATGATGACCCGCCGCTTCCAGTGGCCGACCTACATCCTGATCCTGCTCGCCGTGCTTGGCGGCATGCTGCTGCCGGTGCTGAGCCTGGTGCGCGACTTCGATCCGCTGGTGGTGATGAGCGACAGCGGTCTGGCGTCCTTCTATGATCGCCTGGTCAACACCTGGCCCAATGTGGTGGCGGAGATGACGCGCCATGGCTGGACCCTGGAGGGCGCCGGCTTCGGCCTGTTCGGCAGCTCCATGGCCGCCTTTCCGATTCCGGGGATCGATCTGTTCGTCACCAGTGACAGCAGCGTGGTCTATCTCTGGTGCGTGTTCGGTGTCGTCGGCATCCTCGGTTATGCCATGCAGTTGCCGGTATTCATCCGCCTGCACACCAACCCTGACCGCCTGAGCCACACCCTGCTGGCCATTGCCTTCTGCCTCTGCCTGATCGGCTGGACCACCGACCTGTTCGATATCGGCGTCGGCAACCTTTTCGTCGGCATCATCCTTGGCTACGTGCTGATGCGCGATCCGGAAGACGACGGCCAGCAGCACCTGCGGCCAGTCAGCGGTCGAGCCCTGGGCGACTAGGGGCGCCGCGACGATCACGTCGCCGCTACCGAACCGACGTGAAGTCACCGCATAAAAAAAGGCCGATCCCAAGGGGATCGGCCTTTTTTATTGCCGCACCTATCAGGTCACCGGGGCCGGATTGAACAGCGCCAGGTCGTTATGCAGGCGATGGCGCTCGGCCCAGGTCTGGCGGCGACCGCTGGCCACGTCCAGGTAGCACTGGAAGATCTCCCAGCCCATCTCCTCCAGCGACAACCGCCCACTCACCACCCGCCCGGCATCGATGTCGATCAGGTCCGGCCAGCGCTCGGCCAGCTGGGTGCGGGTCGAGACCTTGATCACCGGCACCATGGACAGGCCATAGGGGGTGCCGCGACCGGTGGTGAAGATGTGCAGGTTCATTCCGGCCGCCAATTGCAGGGTGCCGCAGATGAAGTCGCTGGCCGGAGTGGCGGCGAAGTACAGGCCCTTACCTCTGATCTTCTCCCCGGGCGCGATGACCCCGGCGATGGGGCTGGTGCCCGACTTGGCGATCGACCCCATGGCCTTTTCGACAATGTTGTTCAGCCCGCCCTTCTTGTTGCCAGGGGTGGTATTGGCACTACGATCAGCCATGCCCCGCTCCAGGTAGCGGTCGTACCAGTCCATCTCGCGGATCAGGGCGTCGGCCACCTCGGGGGTGGCGGCGCGCGGAGTCAGCAGGTGGATGCCGTCGCGCACTTCGGTGTTCTCGGAAAACATTACGGTGGCACCGGCCCGCACCAGCAGGTCGGCCGCCACGCCCAGGGCCGGGTTGGCCGTGATGCCGGAGAAGGCGTCGCTGCCACCGCACTGCATGCCTACCACCAGCTCGGACGCCGGCACCGTCTCGCGGCGACGTTGGTCGAGCACCTCCAGGCGCGCCTCGATCAGACCCATGATCTGCTCGACCATGCCGGTGAAGCCATTGGCCGAATCCTGCAGGCGGAACAGCCACTCCTCTTCGTTCTGCCCGGCGGTGAGATCATCACCGGGCATCAGCTGGCTGGCCTGCAGCTTTTCGCAGCCCAGGCCGATGACCAGCGCCTGGCCACCGAAGTTGGGATTGCGGCTGATGTTGTGCAGGGTGCGGATCGGGATCACCGCATCGGGTGCGTTGATGGCCACGCCGCAGCCATAGCTGTGGGACAGGGGCACCACGTCGTCGACGTTGGGATAGCGCGGCAGGAGCTCCTTGCGTACCCGCTCGACACAGTGGTCCAGCACCCCCACCACGCACTGCACGGTGGTGGTCACCGCCAGGATGTTGCGGGTGCCGACGCTGCCGTCCGGATTACGGAAGCCCTCGAAGGTATAGCCCTCCAGGGGTTCGCCGACCTGGCCGGGCGCCGTGGCCTTGGGCAGGTTGTCCAGCGCAGGCGGCTCCGGCATGCGCAGCAGCGCCTCGGTGATCCAGCTGCCGGCCGGAATGTCCTGCAGGGCATAGCCGATGACCTCGCCGTAGCGCACCACCTCGGCGCCTTCGACCAGGTCCACCAGGGAGACCTTGTGGCTCTGGGGGATGGCTTCGACGGTGGTCAGGCCATCGCCGAAGGCGGTGCCGGCGGCCACGCCCGGTTCGTTGACCACCACCCCGACATTGTCCTGGGGATGGAGCTTGATGTAGCGCGGCGAATCACGGTGATCGATCAGTTGCATCTTCTTATCCTCCGCTCGGGATCAGGCCCGGGCCGGGTCAGGCTGGGTCGTGCCCAGGATCTCGCCGTCGGCGGTACGCAGCTCGACGCGCTGGATACGGCCGACGATGAACAGGTAGCTGAACACGGCCACCAGGGCATTGGCGCCGACATAGACCAGCGCCCACTTGAAGGAGCCGGTGGCGGCGATGATGTAGCCGATGACGATGGGCGTGGTGATGGAGGCCAGGTTGCCGAAGGTGTTGAACAGGCCGCCGGACAGCCCGGCGATCTGCTTGGGCGAGGTGTCCGCGACCACTGCCCAGCCCAGGGCGCCGATACCCTTGCCGAAGAAGGCCAGGGTCATGAAGCCGACCACCATCCAGTCCGCATCGACGTAGTTGCAGAAGATCATGGTGGTGGAGAGCAGCAGGCCGCAGACGATGGGCAGCTTGCGGGCGAAGGTCAGGGAATGGCCGCGGCGCAGCAGGTAGTCGGAGATCACCCCGCCCAGCACCCCACCGATGAAGCCGCAGATCGCCGGCAGCGAGGCGATGAAGCCGGCCTTGAGGATGGTCATGCCGCGCTCCTGCACCAGGTACACCGGGAACCAGGTCAGGAAGAAATAGGTGATGGCATTGATGCAGTACTGGCCCAGGTAGACGCCCAGCATCATGCGGTTGGTCAGCAGTTGGGCGATGTAGTGCCACTTGGGCCCGCCATCCCGCTGGCGCGCGCTGTTGTCCATGTCCACCAGCCCGCCGTTGTCACGGATGTGCGCCAGCTCCGCGGCATTGATGCGCGGATGCTCCTTGGGATTGTGGATGTATTTCAGCCACGCCAGGGAGAACAGGATGCCCAGGGCACCCATGATGACGAAGACATGCTCCCAGCCGAAGTGGAAGACGATGCCGCCCATGATCGGCGCGAACAGGGCGGTGGCGAAGTACTGCGCCGAGTTGAAGATCGCCGAGGCGGTACCGCGTTCGGCGGTGGGGAACCAGGCGGCGACGATGCGCGCATTGCCCGGGAAGGACGGCGCCTCGGCCAGGCCGACCAGGAATCTCAGCAGGAACAGGGTGGTCACCGCCCAGGCCACCGGCAGGCCGCCGACCAGGCCCTGCAGCAGGGTGAAGAAGGACCAGAAGAAGATGCTGCCGGCATAGACCTTCTTCGAACCGAAGCGATCCAGCAGCCAGCCGCCGGGAATCTGCCCGGCCACATAGGCCCAGCCGAAGGCGGAGAAGATGTAGCCCAGGGTCACGGCGCTGATGCCGAGGTCTTTCTGCAGGCTGGAGCCGGCGATGGCGATGGTGGCGCGATCGGCGTAGTTGATGGTGGTCACCACGAACAGCATCAACAGGATCAGGTACCGCACTCGGGTCGGTCTTGTGGCATCCATGGGGATCCCTCTTGCGTGATTGTTTTTATTGAAGACGCGGCCGGAGAAATGATTGCGCAATCATAGAAAGATGCGACAAGGTGTCTCAGGCCTTACGGTAGGCCAAGACTAAGCCATGATTGCGCAACCATACAAGTATGACGTCTAACGACGTGAATGCCGGCGGTCAGGTCGTCGCGCGGTCGATGATGTGAAAACCGGTGTCGATCCGCACGGCCTCGCGAGGGCAGCCACCCTCGCTGAACCGCTGCAGCAGAGCCTCCGCCGCCAGGGTGCCCATGCGGTCACCCTCGACGCTCACCGACGACAGCGCCGGATGCATCTGGGCCGCGCTGGAAAGATTGCCGAAACCCAGCACCGCCAGGTCTTCGGGCAGGCGCAGACCGCGACTCGCGGCTTCCGCCATTACGCCCTGGGCGACGGTATCCGAGCTGCACACCACCACGTCGAAGGTTTCTCCACGGGCGAGCAGCTGCCGTAATCCGGCCCGGCCGGACTCCACCAGGGCAGGGGCCGGCAGGATTTCCACCGGCGGTGTTGGCAACCCCAGCTCGGCCAGGCGCGCCACCAGACTGCGACAGCGGCGCAGCGCGCGCGGATCGTCCACCGACACCACGGCGAAGCGGCGATAGCCACGCGCCTGCAGGTGCTCGGCCTGGGCACGGCCCACCGCCTCGTGGGAAAAGCCCACCTGCATGTCCAGCGGCGCTTCACCCAGGTCCCAGGACTCCACCACCGGAATGCCAGCCGTGGCCAGGCGCTGGCGACTGGCCACGGTATGCAGGGTACCGGTGAGCACGATGCCATCGGGCTTGCGCCCCAGCACCGCGGCCAGCAGCTGTTCTTCCTGCTCGGCACTGTAGCCGGTCAGGCCCAGCAGGGTCTGGTAGCCGGCCTGGGACAGGCGCGCCATCAGTGCCTGCACGGTCTCGGCGAAGATGGAGTGGACGATGGTCGGCACGAACAGCGCCACCAGGCGACTGCGGTTCGAAGCCAGGCCGCCGGCCAGCAGATTGGGCACATAGCCGGTGGCCTGCACCGCCGCCAGCACCTTGGTGCGCGCCGCTTCGCTGACGATCTCCGGGCGATTCAGCGCCCGGGACACGGTGATCGGCGACACCCCGGCGACCCGGGCCACGTCGATGAGCGTGGGGGCGCCGGGATTGACCGCGGCAGTGAGGGTTTTACCGGACTTCTTGGCCATGGATCGCCAGGGATGGTGAAGAGAGAGGCCATGGTAACGGCTGACGGGGATGGCGTCCCCGGTGAACACCGTAGCGTGGAAAACCGCGCAGCGTTTTCCACATGGGAATGGGTACCGATGGATGAGAGAAGCGAATCCCGTAGGAGCGGCCCATGGCCGCGATACACCCTATGCCAGGTGTGATCGCGGCCATAGCGGTCCGCCGATGCCGCCGCCCCTACGAGCTGCCGTAGGTTGGGTTGAGCGCAGCGAAGCCCAATAGTGCCCCGGGAGCCGACAATGTTGGGCTTCGACGATAGAGCCGTCTCAACCCAACCTACGATCTATCGCCACTCTGGCTACGATACGCCCTAACCCCCCATCGCCAGGCGGATGTCCGCGGCCAGTTCCAGTACCCGCGCCTCTTCGGTGTCCCAGGAGCACATGAAGCGGGCGCCGCCGCTGCCGATGAAGGTGTAGAAGCGCCAGCCGCGGCTGCGCAGGAATTCCAGTGCCGGCTCGGACAGTTGCAGGAACACCGAGTTGGCTTCCACCGGGAACATGAAGTCCACCCCGGGCACCCGGCGCACCCGCTCGGCCAGCAATTGGGCCATGGCGTTGGCATGGCGGGCGTGGCGCAGCCAGGTGTCGTTCTCCAGAACGCCAAGCCAGGGCGCGGAGAGGAATCTCATCTTGGAGGCCAGCTGGCCAGCCTGTTTGCAGCGGTACTCGAAGTCTTCGGCCAGGTCGCGGTTGAAGAAAAGGATCGCCTCCCCCACCGCCATGCCGCTCTTGGTACCGCCAAAGCAGAGCACGTCGACGCCGGCCTTCCAGGTCACCTCGGCCGGCGTGCAGCCCAGGCCAGCCACGGCGTTGGCAAAGCGTGAGCCATCCATGTGCAGGTGCAGGCCGAGATCGCGGCAGGTGGCGCTGATCGCCTGCAGTTCGTTGAGGCCGTAGAGGGTGCCTACCTCGGTGGCCTGGGTGACGGTCACAGCGCGTGGCTTGGGAAAGTGGATGTCGGCGCGCTTGGTGGCGATCTGCTGGATGGCGCCTGGCGTCAGCTTGCCCTGGTACGCCGGTGCCAGCAGCAGCTTGGAGCCGTTGGAAAAGAACTCGGGCGCGCCGCATTCGTCGGTCTCGACGTGGGCGGTGTCGGAGCAGATCACGCTGTGGTAGCTCTGGCACAGCGCCGCCAGGGCCAGAGAGTTGGCCGCGGTGCCGTTGAAGGCAAAGAACACCTCGCAGTCGGTCTCGAACAGCTGGCGAAAGCGATCGGCGGCGCGCGCCGTCCAGGTGTCGTTGCCATAGGCGGTCTCGTGACCGACGTTGGCCGCCGCCATGGCCGCCCAGGCTTCCGGGCAGATGCCGGAATAGTTGTCACTGGCGAATTGCTGGGCGTTGCTGCTCATGCGGCAGTCCTCGCGACGGGTTCGGTACGCGCCAGCAGCCAGTCGCGGGCGGCGCCCTCTACCAGCGGCAGCACGCGGCGGCGGACCTCGGCGTGATAGCTGTCCAGCCAGTCCAGCTCGTCGGCACGCAGCAGGGCGAGATCCAGGCAGCGGGTATCCAGCGGGCAGAGGGTCAGGGTCTCGAAGGCCAGGAAGTCGCCGAATTCGGTACTTTCCGCCCGGGTGCACAGCAGCAGGTTCTCCAGCCGCACGCCCCACTGGCCGGGGCGATAGATGCCCGGTTCGTTGGAGGTGATCATGCCCTCGCGCAAGACGTGATGCGGGGTGACCGTGGCATAGAAGGAAATGGTCTGGGGACCTTCGTGCACATTCAGGAAGTAGCCCACGCCATGGCCGGTACCATGGCCGTAGTCGATGCCGGCGGCCCAGATCGGCTCGCGCGCCAGGGCATCGAGCATGGGCGCGGCGACACCGGCCGGAAAGCGCACCCGCGACAGTGCCAGCATGCCCTTGAGCACCAGGGTGAAATCTCGGCGCTGGGCAGCGCTGGGCGTACCGATGGGCACTACCCGGGTGATGTCGGTGGTGCCACCCAGGTATTGGCCGCCGCTGTCGATCAGCAGCAGGCCGTCGCCCTGGAGTTCGGCATGGGCCTCTTCGGTCGCCCGGTAATGCGGCAGGGCCCCGCCGGCATTGAAGCCGGCGATGGTGGCGAAGCTCAGGGAGACGAAGTTGGGTCGCGCCGCGCGTGCCTCGATCAGCCACTCGTCCACGGTCAGCTCGGTGAGCCGCTCGCCACGGGCCAGGGCTGCTTCGAAGCGGGCGAAGAAGACGCACAGGGCCGCACCATCCTCTTCCATGGCCGTGCGCACCTGGGCCGCCTCCTCGGCGGTCTTGCACGCCTTGAGCAGGGTCGAAGGATTGATCTGCTCGCGCCGCTCGACGCCCTGGGGCGCGGCCTCGACCAGCCCCAGGGTGACCCGCGCGGGGTCCACCAGCAGGCGGCTACCGACCGGCAGCCGGGCCAGTTCGGCGGCGGCCTGGCGGTAGTCGGTCAGGGCCACGCCATCCGCCACCAGGGCCGCGCGGATCTCGGCCGGCACCTTGGCCGGGTCGATGAACAGCTGGCAGCTGTCCTGACCCAGCAGCAGATGAGCGAGGAACACCGGGTTGTAGGGCACGTCCGCGCCACGCAGGTTGAGCAGCCAGGCGATGTCGTCCAGGGAGGAGATGAAATGCCAGGCGGTGCCAGCGTCGGCCATGGCCTGGCGCACCTGGGCAAGCTTGGCGCTGCGCGGCTGGGGCGCATGGGGTGCGGCGTGGGCATAGATTGGCGCCACCGGCAGCACGGGGCGCTCGCTCCAGATCGTTGCCAACGGATCGCGGTCGGTGCGCAGCTGGATGCCCTTGGGCTCCAGGGCCCGGCGCAAGGCGGCGGCGGAACCGAGGGACAGCACCTGGCCGTCCACCAGCACCGTGCCACCCTCGGGCACCTGGTCGGCCAGCCACTGCAGGTGGGCCTGGGGCTGGCTGGCGACCTGCTTCATCAGGTCGATGCCGCTGCCCGCCAGCTCCTGGGTGGCCTGCTCCCAGTAGCGGCTGTCGGTCCAGACGCCAGCGGCATGCCGGGTCACCAGCAGCAGGCCGGCCGAGCCGGTGAAGCCGGACAGCCAGGCACGGCCCTGCCAGTGTTCGGGCAGGTATTCGGACAGGTGGGGATCGGCGCTGGGGATCAGGCAGGCATCGGCGCCCTGTTCGGCCAGGAAGGCACGCAGGCGGGCAAGTCGTTGAGCGGGAGTGGCGGTCATGAGCACCTCGACAAGGTCAGAGACTCAGTGTGCCGCAGATATAAAAAAGCCGCACCCAGAGGGTGCGGCTGAGAAAGACCAAAGGAGCAAAGAGGGGTGGTCTTTCGAAAACGGAGCGGCTCAGCGACGCAGGTTGGCGGCCGGAGCGGCCTGATCGCCGTAGTGCTGCATGGCGGCGTGGTTCTGGTCGATCAGCTTGTATCTCAGGCTGGGATTGTCATCGGCAGCGGCGAACTGGGCGGAGGTCAGGGCGGCAAGGGTCAGCAACAGGGCGGACAGAGGGCGTTTCATGGCGAACTCCTCAAAGGAATGTGTTCATTGGGGTACAGGACCATTCTAGGCAATGAACGCAGCCTAATAAATAGTATGCTAACTAAATCACTGTTACAGAACCTGCAACAAGCTTTGGGTTAGTCCTTGGCCCAGTACCGCTGATCTTCCAGCACCAGGTTCTCCACCTGCAGGCGCTCGGGCAGTTCTTCCTTGAGGAAGTCGATCCAGGTCTTGATCTTGGCGTCGAGAAAGCGCCGCGAGGGGTAGAGCGCATGGATATTGCGCTCGCGCAGGCGGAAGTTGGGCAGCAGCCGCACCAGGCTGCCGTCGCGCAGGTAGTTGACCGCGATATAGCTGGGCAGCAGGCAGATGCCCATGCCCTGCCGCGCCACGCTGGCCAGTGCCTCGGCCACATTGACCTGGAAGACATAGCGCGGCGCCACCTGCAGTTCGCCTTCGGGACCGGCGAAGACCCAGCGCTCGGAAAAATTCGGATCCATCAGGCGCAGGCAGTCGTGCTCGGCGAGCTCGGCCGGCACCTTGGGCGCCGGGCGTTGCGCCAGGTAGCTGGGCGCCGCGCAGACGACGCTGTAGACCCCACCCAGGCGCTGGGCGACGAAATCCGAATCGGCCAGTTCGGTGT
Source organism: Pseudomonas sp. VMV1 (assembly GCF_056790235.1). Taxonomy (NCBI): domain Bacteria; kingdom Pseudomonadati; phylum Pseudomonadota; class Gammaproteobacteria; order Pseudomonadales; family Pseudomonadaceae; genus Pseudomonas; species Pseudomonas sp. VMV1. Next base: position 716,184 of record NZ_JBXGSE010000003.1, on the reverse strand, counting down.
CCAGGGTGATGGCGATGTCATGCCCATCCTCCAGCAGCGCCGGATGGTTCTGCGAGAGCGTCATGACGATCTCCACGTGCGGATAGCGGGCGCAGAAGCGTGACACCAGCGGTGCCAGCAACTGGGTACCCAGGCCGGTCATGGAGTGCAGGCGCAGATGGCCATGGGGTTTGAGATGCGCCCCGCTGGCTTCGGCTTCGGCCTCGCCGACATCCTGCAGGATGCGCCGGCAGCGCTCGAGGTAGCGCTCACCGGCCTCGGTCAGCGCCAGCCGCCGGGTGGTGCGGTGCAGCAGGCGCGTCTGCAGATGGCTTTCCAGTTCCGCCAACAGGCGCGACACCTGGGCCGTGGACAGGTCGAGGGTATGGGCGGCGGCCGTGAGGCTACCCAGATCCACGACCCGGACGAAGATGCGCATGCCTTGGAAGATATCCATTATTGCCTTTTTCGCAATGGAGTTTCGTCAAGCCGTCACTTTATTGAAAAAGTCACACGCACGATAGTGGTGCGGCGAGCTGCTGTGGATTCGACATTCTGTCCGCGCGAATCCTTCCCTCCGGCAGCGGCTCCTTGGATAGCTCCTTGCGGCCTTGTGGCAGATGTCTTCCGTAGAGACCTCCGCCAGAAGGCCGTTTTTTTTGCCTCCCGATCAGCCCTGACGCTCTGGCTCGCGAATGCGATAGCTGGCGATGTACAGCGCCGGCAGGAACAGCAGGGTGAGCAGCGTCGCCGCGACGATACCGCCGATCATGGCATAGGCCATAGGCCCCCAGAAGACCTCGCGGGCGATGGGAATCATGCCCAGGCTGGCGGCCGCCGCGGTCAGCAGAATGGGACGCCGCCGGTGCCGGGTGGCTTCCACCACGGCATCCCAGGGCGAGCGCCCGGCCTGCTCGAAGGCATCGATCTGCGTCACCAGGATTACCGAGTTGCGGATGATGATGCCGATCAGCGCCAGTACCCCGAGGATGGCGACGAAACCCAGCGGCTGGCCGAAGGGGATCAGCCCCAGCACCACGCCGATGAGGCCGAGGGGGGCCACGCTCGCCACCAGGAACAGCTTGCGGATGCTGTGCAGCTGGATCATCAGGAAGGTGGCCATGAGAAACAGCATCAGCGGCACCACCTCGGCGATGGGACCCTGGGCCTTGCTGCTCTCCTCCACCGTGCCGCCCACGGCCACGTCATAGCGTGGCGGCAGCTTGGCGATGAAGGCATCGACGTCCGGCTGCAGCTGCTTGACCAGGTCGGGCGCCTGGGTGTCGCTGAGAATCGAGGCCTTGAGGGTAATGGTGGGCAGGCGATCACGCCGCCACACGAGCGGCTGCTCCAGGGCGTAGTCGATGCGCGCGAAGGCCTTGAGCGGCACCGCGACACCCTGGGGGGTCATGATCTGCAGATTTTCCAGGGTCTCCACCGAGCGCCGCTCGGCTTCGCTGGCGCGGGCCACGACGTTGACCAGATAGATGTCGTCGCGCACCTGGGTCACCGGGGTGCCGGTCACCACGCCGTTGAGGATCTGCGCCACGTCCTGGGAGGAGAAGCCCAGCTGCCGCGCCTTGTCCTGGTTGACCTCGACCTTGAGCATCCGCGCCGGCTCGTTCCAGTCGTAGAGGAAGTCGCCCAGCTGGGGGCTCTTGCCCAGCACGCTGGCCAGGGCCAGGGCCTGGCGACGTACCTCGGCGACCTCAGGGCCACTGATGCGGTACTGGATCGGCCGCCCCACCGGCGGGCCCATTTCCAGCGGCTGGACGTAGCCGGACAGGCCGACGAAGTCCTGGCGCAGCCGCTGCTTGAGCTTGGGCAGGAGCCGGTTGCGCGCCTCCAGGTCCTTGGCCACCAGGATGACCTGACCATAGAAGGGGTTCTCCAGCTGCTGGTCCAGCGGCAGATAGAAGCGCACCGCGCCCTGGCCGACATAGGAACTCCAGTGGGCGACATCCGGATCGTCGGCGAGGGTCTTCTCGAATCTGTCCATCTGCGCCCGCGTGGCGTCGAGGGAGGCATTCTGCGGCAGATTGAAGTCGATCAGCAGCTCGGGACGATCCGAGGACGGGAAGAACTGGTTCTGCACGAACTTCATGGCGAACAGCGCCGCGGCGAACAGCAGCACCGTCAGGATGATGGTCAGCCAGCGATGGCGCATGGCGCCCAGCAGCAGGCCGTCGGACCAGCGCGCCAGGCGCCCGGGTTGGTCGTGATCCTTCTGCTTCACCTTTTTCGGCAGGATGTGCACGCCGATCACTGGCGAAAAGAACACCGCTACGATCCAGGACAGCAGCAGCGCCACGGCGATCACCGCGAACAGGGTGAAGGTGTATTGGCCGGCACTGCTGGAGTTGAGGCCGATGGGCACGAAGCCGGCCACCGTCACGAGGGTGCCGGTGAGCATGGGGAAGGCGGTCGACTCGTAGGCGAAGGTCGCCGAGCGGTGCAGCGACTCGCCCTCCTCCCGCTTGGTCACCATCATCTCCACGGTGATCATGGCGTCGTCTACCAGCAGGCCCAGGGCGATGATCAGCGCGCCGAGGGAAATCCGCTGCATGGTGATGCCGCTGTATTCCATGAAGACGAACACCAGCGCCAGGGTCAGGGGGATCGACAGCGCCACCACTAGGCCGGCGCGCACGCCGAGGCTGATGAAGCTCACCACCAGCACGATGATGACCGCCTCGAACAGCGCCTGGGTAAAGCCGCCCACGGCCTTTTCCACTACCTGCGCCTGATTGGAGACCACGTGCACACCGATGCCCACCGGCAGCTCGCCGGTCAGCTCACGCATCTTCTCGGTCAGGGCCGCGCCAAAGGTCTGGATGTTGCCGCCGCTGCTCATGGCGATGGCCAGGCCAATGGCCGGCTGGCCGTTGTAGCGAAACAGCGAACTGGGCGGATCGGCGTAGCCGCTGCGGATGTCGGCCAGGTCGGTGAGGCGATAGAAGCGGTCGTCGATGCGCAGATTGACCGCGGCGAGATCGGCGGTGGAACGGAATTCGCCACTGGTGCGCACGCTGATGCGCTCGGCCCCGGACTCGATGGTTCCCGAGGGCGTCACCGCGTTCTGCTGCTGCAGACTCTGCATCACCTGGCGCTGGTCCAGCCCCAGGGCGGCCAGTTTGCGGGTGGAGAAGTCCAGGTAGATGACCTCGTTTTCCGCGCCGATCAGCTGCACCTTGCCGATGCCCGGCACGCTGCGGATCTCGCGGCGCACCTGCTCCACCTGGTCGCGCAGCTGGCGCATGCTGAAGCCGTCGCCGGTGAAGGCATAGATGCTGCCGAAGACATCGCCGAATTCATCGTTGAAGGCCGGCCCCTGGATGCCCTGGGGAAAGTCGCCCTGGATGTCCGAGACCTTCTTGCGTACCTGGTACCAGATGTCGGGAATCGCCTTGGCCGGCGTGGTGTCGCGCAGATAGACGAACACGGTCGACTGGCCCGGCCGGGTGAAGCTCTTGGTGTAGTCGAGGGAGTCCAGCTCTTCGAGCTTCTTCTCCACCCGCTCGGTGACCTGGCGCAGGGTCTCCTCGGTGGTCGCCCCCGGCCAGCGGGTCTGGATGACCATGGTCTTGATGGCGAAGGACGGGTCTTCCTCCCGGCCCAGCTTCATATAGGAGAAGACGCCCATCAGCAGGGCGACGAACATCAGGTACCAGACGAAGGATTGGTGGCGTAGCGCCCAGTCCGACAGGTTGAAGCCTTTCATGGCCGTGCGTCCTCTTGATCCTTCACCCGCTGCCCCTCCTCGAGACTGTTGACGCCCGCGATCACTACCCGCTCACCGGCGCTCAGCCCCTTGCCGATCCAGGCCAGGCCCTCGGCCTCGCGTACGACCTCAACCGGACGCTGACGCACCCGCGCCTGCTCGCCTTTGCCCTCCACCACCCAGACCAGGGTCTGACCGTCCTGGCGGCGTAGCGCCTTCGCCGGCAGCGGTAGGCCGGCGATCGGCGGCGCTTCCAGCTCACCCTGTACCAGGCTGCCGATGCGCAGCGCGGCGGGTGGATTATCCAGGGTCAGGCGTACCCGCCGGGTGCGGGTGGTGGCATCGGCCTGGGGCTCGATCTCGCGGACCCGCCCCGTCACCGCGACGTCCGGGTCCAGCGCCATGCGCACCGTCAGCGGCTGCTCGGGCCTGAGGTGGTCGATGGCCGGCGCTGGGAGATCCAGCACCGCCTCGCGAATGTCCGGGCGGGCGACGCGTACCACCGGCTGACCGGCGGACACCACCTGACCAACCTCGGCCTGCCAGGCGGTGATCACACCGTCGAAATCGCTGTAGAGCTCGGCATAGTTGCGCTGGTCGCGAGCCTGGCGCTCGGCGCTCCGGGCCTGTTCGCGCGCGGCCTCCAGGGTATGCAGCCGGGTCAGTGCCTGGTCCAGCTGGGAGCGCGAGCCGACGCCCTGGTCGAACAACTGTTGCTGACGCCTGGCATCGTTGCGGGCATCGCGCCACTGGGCGTCGGCGTCGGCCGTCTGGCCCTGGCGACTGCGCAGGGCATTGTCCTGGTCGGTGGGGTCCAGCGCCGCCAGCAGCTGGCCGCGCCGAACCGACTGGCCCACGTCCAGCAGGCGCCGGGTCATGCGGCCGCCGACGCGAAAGCCCAGCACGCTCTCGTAGCGTGCCTGGATACTGCCGGCGAAAACCTCACGCTGGGGCGGCGGTGCGCTCAGGGTCAGGGTCGCTACCGGCCTGATCGGCGGTGGCGGGGCCTCGTCGTCGGAACAGCCGGCCAGGACCAGCAGCAGGCAGAGCGGCAGCCAAGGCTTCATGGCCGCACCTCGTTGAAGGTGGACCGCTCGGCGACCTCGACCTTCTGGCCAGGGCTCAGCGCCTGGCCACCGGCGACCACGATGCGGTCGCCGGCCTTGAGGCCGTCGCTGACGATGATGCTGTCGCGGGTATAACGCTCGATGCGCAGCGGTTGCAGGCTGACCCGGCCATTTTCATCGAGACGCCAGACGGCGGGCTGATCGGTGGTGCCGTTCAGCGCCGTCCAGGGCAAGGCGAAACCCTGTCCGGCCACGCCCTCCACCTGCGCATTGACCACCGCGCCGAGGGTCATGGCGGCGGGCGGCCGGTCAAGCTGCACCTTGATGCGCACCGTACCGCTGCTGGCCACCGTTGGGGCGATCTCGCGCAGGGTGCCCTGGGTAGCGACCGCGGGCTGTGCCTGCAAGGCGATGGGCAAGGTCTGGCCGACCTTGAGTTCGCGGGCAAGGGATTCGTAGAGATCGAAGACGGCATCGAGTTCGCCGCTCACCGCCAGGTCGAAGATCGCCGCCCCGGCCTGCACCACCTGGCCGGCCTCGGCGTGGCGAGCGGTGAGCACGCCCGCGGCGCTGGCGCGCAATTCGGTATAGCCAAGCTGCTTGCGCGCATCGTCGCGCTGGGCCACGGCGGTCTGCAGGGCGCTGCGAGCGCCTTCGAGCGTGGCCTGGGCCTGGTCATACTGGCTGCGACTGGTATAGCCCTTGGGCAGGAGCGCCGCCTGACGCTCGAAATCGATACGTGCCAGGCGCGCACGAGCCTCCTGGGCTTCCACCTGTGCCTGGGCGGCGGCCAGGTTGTTGCGCAGATCCTGGGGATCTAGCCGCGCCAGCACCTGGCCTGCGTGCACCCGGTCACCCACGTCCGCCAGACGCTCGCTGATCTTGCCACTCACCCGGAAACCGAGCGGCGCCTGTACCCGCGCCTGGATATCGCCCGTGAAGGGGATGCGCTGGGTATCGTTCACGGGACTCAACTGCGCCACCACCACCCGCGCCAGTTCCTCGGTGGGAGGTTGTTCCTGGGAGCAGCCCGGTAACAGCGTCACCAGGGTCAGAGCAACCGTTACCTGGCAGAGGGAAGCAAGGCGGAGAGCCCTCATGATTGTCCTTATCGGTGGAAGAGGCGCGATCTGCGAACTGACCACGCGCGCCGCAGGGGGTTCGTCTCACGAATTGTCCGGCGCAGGGCGACGCTTGGGAAGCGTCATGGCCAGCGTCCTGCGCAGACTACCGGCTTCCGAGCGGCAACTTGCCCACAAATGTTCACAAATGCCCTGGAACCCGGCATTCCGCACCGTAGTCAACTGCAACGTGCGCTGTGGACCTATGAGGCCGCAGCTGATGCCCGCCTCCCTTCCGGACCGGGCCCCATCAGATTCACAGGTTTATTTCGACGAGGCCGTTACTCATGAAAAAGCTGCTGATCACCTCTACCGCTGCTGTGATGCTGTCGATGGCCACGGGTGTCTTCGCGGCCGAAACCTCCAAGAGCGCCACCGCGGTCAATGGCTCTGCCACCGAAGCCGTGCCGGGCAAGACCACTGTCAAGGGTGGTGCCGACGGCGGTGCCGAAGTGCCGTTCAAGACCGAAAAGCCCAACAAGGTCGACGCGCGCAACCAGAACAACATGCAGTAACCCCAGCGCCAGGCTGGCGGTAACGAAAAAGCCCCGGCATGCCGGGGCTTTTTGCTGCCTGCTATCAACGGCAGACAAAACAAACCCCGCCGAGGCGGGGTTCGTGAAACTGTGCAGCAGCCGGGCTTAGCGCCAGAACGGCTTGTGCATTTCCTGGTAGCGCTGAGCCTCGGTGATACCGGCATCGGCCAGCATACGGGCATCCAGGCGAGCCAGTTCATTACGGCTGGCGATGCGGCGCTGCCAGGTGGACAGGGTGGAGATAACGCGCAGGGCAGCGGGCACACGGTTGCTGGGCTGGGCGTTGTACAGCGAGGAACTGAAGGTGCGTTCCATGGTGGCTTTCCTTCCCGCTTGTGACGGGTACTGGTCATCGAATGGCGCCATTGTCTCGCCAGGCGAGTGCTACCACCAGTAACAGTACAAAGAAAGGTTCGCGGATCACCAGGCACACAATTGCAACTGTACTGCTGCAATTTGGGTCACTCTGTAACGCCATGCACCATTGCAGTGCAAAATGTAGTTACCAGAGGGAACATCGAGAAGATTCGAGCTGTACAGTTGGGCTGCGACCAACGAAACAGGAGTGCTGTTCTACCTGTTACCGCGCCTGCTGTCCAGTCAGGACGATGGTGCGCCTCATAAAGAAGCGACTCCGGCACGCCAGGCACCGGAGCCGCCTGTAACTCAACGCGCGGCAGCAGCCAGGGTCGGGGTACCGGGCTGGCGGCGGCCTACCCAGGTACCGATGGCCACGACCACCAGGGCCAGCAGACCGGTTGCCAGAATCTCGAAGCGGTGAGCGTCGCTGAACAGCATCACGGTCAGGGCGCCGACGATGAAGACGATCACCGCCCAGGTCAGCCAGGGGAACAGCCACATGCGAAATTCCAGACGCTCACCACGGGCCATCAGCTTGCGTCTCAGGCGCAGCTGGGTCACGGCGATCACCAGGTAGACCAACAGGGCGACGGCACCGGAGGTGGACAGCAGGAAGCTGAACACCGCCTCGGGCATGGTGTAGTTGGCGATGGTGGTCAGGAAGCCGACGGCGGTACTGGCCAACACGGCAGTGCGTGGCACACCGGCACTGGACGCACGACCCATCTTGGCCGGGGCATCGCCGCGGCGAGCCAGGGAATAGAGCATGCGCGACGCGGTGTACAGCGCCGAGTTCAGGCAGCTGGCGACGGCGACCAGGACCACGCAATCGACGATCAGCTTGGCGTTGGGAATGGACAGCACTTCCAGGGCGCGCTGGTAGGAACCCACCAGCGGCAGCTGGGCGTCGTTCCAGGGCACCATGGACACCACCAGGAAGATGGAGACCAGATAGAACAGCGCGATCCGCCAGATCACCGAGTTGGTGGCTTTGCTGATCTGCCGGGACGGATCCTTGGATTCGGCCGCGGCGATGGTGACGATCTCGGTGCCCATGAAGCTGAACATGGTGGTCAGCAGGGCGCCCAGTACAGCGCCAAAGCCATTGGGCATGAAGCCGCCGGTATGGGCCATCAGATTGCTCAGGCCACTCACCTCGCGACCTGGCAGGGCACCGACCAGCGCAGCCGCGCCCAGGGCGATGAAGGCGACGATGGCAATGACCTTGAGCAGGGCGAACCAGAATTCGAACTCGCCGTACTTGGCAACGCTGAACAGGTTGGTCACGGTCAGGATGCCCGTGATGATCAGGGCGAACTGCCAGGTGGCAATGGCCGGGAACCAGGCATTGAGGATGGCAGCGGCGGCCACGGCTTCCAGCGGAATCACCAGTACCCAGAACCACCAGTACAGCCAGCCGATGGTAAAGCCGGCCCAGCGACCGATGCCCTGTTGGGCATAGGACGAGAAGGAGCCGGTATCGGGCGAGGCGACCGCCATTTCACCCAGCATGCGCATGACCAGTACCACCAGAGTACCGGCCAGGGCGTAGGCCAGCAGCACGGCGGGACCGGCAGCGGCGATGGCATGACCGGAACCGACGAACAGACCGGCACCGATCACTCCAGCGATGGACAACATGGTCACATGGCGCGGTTTGAGCGCCGGAGAGAGGTTGCATTCTACGTTGGACATAAGGTGTTACCTGACAACGGAAAGCCTCCCAAGTGCAACTTGCGCGCCACCCCCGCTGAAATCGGCACAAAATGAACTCAAAGGGTGCAACGCTTCGCGCAAAGCCGCGAAAAAGCGGCACTTTGCCTAGCTATTGCACTAACCATTTGATGTGCAAAACGATTTCTTTCGTGTGCCGCTGCGCTTCTACCTTGCTTCGTTAGGTATCACTTTGTGCAACTTGCACCATCATGGTGCCGACAAAGGTGGAACCTCAGGTAACCGCATGTGACGAGGATGCTGCTGCCTCCACGCGGCGAGGCAGCAGGGAGGCCTGGCTCTCCTCAAGAAATATCCTTTCCACGGTAAAGGTCCATCGCAGCTGCTCGGACTGACGAAATCAGGACTTTAAAGGCCGACAAAGGGGCTTTTGCGCATCGCCGCACGGGTAAAGGGAACTTGAATGGCTGCCAAGCCTCTGCACAGCTGCGACAAAATGTAACTGCAGTGGCCATATATTGGTAATATTCCAACATATTAGCTAGCTAACCATAAGCCCTGCGGATCACGTCGGGCACCTGATGAGACCCTGATCATGTCCGCAGACGATTCCGTCCCGGCCCGTCGCGACTTCCTGCGCAAGTCCCTGAGCCTGATTCCCGTGGTCGCCCTGGCGGGCGGTGCAACCTCAGGCCTGGCACTCGCCGCGCCCACACCGGAAAACAAGCCCGGCAGCAGTCCACGCGCCGACCACTATCAGCCGGTGTTCTTCACCGCCGAGGAGTGGGCCTTCGTACAGGCGGCTGTGGCCCGGCTGATTCCAGCGGACGAACTAGGCCCGGGTGCCCTGGAAGCCGGCGCGCCGGAGTTCATCGATCGGCAGATGCAGACCGCCTATGCCCGCGGTGGCCTCTGGTACATGCAGGGCCCCTTCGCCGCCGATGCCGCGCCGGAAATGGGCTATCAGAGTCGCCTGGTGCCGCAGGATCTCTATCGCCTGGGGATCGCCGCAGTGGACCGCTGGACCCGTCAGCAACACGGCAAGGTATTCGCCGAGCTTGCACCCGCCGAGCAGGACGCAACTCTCAAGGCCCTGGAAGGCGGTGACGCCGCCCTGGACGGCGTACCGGCCAAGTTGTTCTTCGCCCAGCTGCTGCAGAACACCAAGGAAGGTTTCTATTGCGATCCGCTGCACGGCGGCAACAAGGAACTGGTCGGCTGGAAACTGGTGAATTTCCCCGGAGCCCGCGCCGACTTCATGGACTGGGTGGAGCGTGACGAACGCTATCCGCTGCCCCCGGTCTCCATTCGCGGGGAGCGCGGTTGATGGCCAAGGTACTGCCCAGCAAGAACGTGGTGATCGTCGGCTTCGGCTGGACGGGGGCCATCATGGCCAAGGAACTGACCGAGGCCGGCCTGGACGTGGTGGCCCTGGAGCGCGGCAGCTACCGTGACACCTATCCCGACGGCTCCTATCCCCAGGTGATCGACGAACTCACCTACAGCATCCGCAAGAAGCTGTTCGTCGATGTGTCCAAGGAAACCGTCACCATCCGCCACAGCGTCAACGACGTCGCCCTGCCCAACCGCCAGCTGGGCGTCTTCCTGCCCGGCGATGGCGTGGGTGGCGCGGGCCTGCACTGGTCGGGCGTGCACTTCCGGGTCGATCCAGTGGAGCTGCGCCTGCGCAGCCACTATGAAGAACGCTACGGCAAGAAATTCATCCCCGACGGCATGACCATCCAGGACTTCGGCGTCAGCTACGCCGAGCTGGAGCCCTACTTCGACTTCGCCGAAAAGGTGTTCGGCACCTCGGGCACCGCCTGGAGCGTCAAGGGCCAGGTGGTAGGCGATGGCAAGGGCGGCAATCCCTATGCCCCGGATCGCTCCAGCGACTTCCCGCTGCCGGCGCAGAAAAACACCGTCTCGGCGCAGCTGTTCGAGAAGGCCGCGCGCGAGGTGGGCTATCACCCCTACAACCTGCCGTCGGCCAACACCTCGGGGCCGTACACCAACCCCTACGGTTGCCAAATGGGCCCCTGCAACTTCTGCGGCTACTGCAGCGGCTACGTCTGCTACATGTATTCCAAGGCCTCGCCGAATCTCAACATCCTGCCAGCGCTCAAGCAGGAGCCGCGCTTCGAGCTGCGCAGCCAGGCCCATGTGCTGCGGGTGAACCTGGACAGCACCGGCAAGAAGGCCACCGGGGTGACCTACCTGGACGCCCAGGGCCAGGAGCTGGAACAGCCAGCCGACATCGTCATCCTCGCCGCCTTCCAGTTCAACAACGTGCGCCTCATGCTGCTGTCGGGCATCGGCCAGCCCTATGATCCCAAGACCGGCGAGGGCGTGGTCGGGCGCAACTTCGCCTATCAGAACATGGCCACCATCAAGGCCTTCTTCCGCAAGGATCAGCACCACACCAATCCCTTCATCGGCGCCGGTGGCAATGGCGTGGCGGTGGACGACTTCAATGCCGACAACTTCGACCACGGCCCCCACGGCTTCGTCGGCGGCTCGCCCATGTGGGTCAACCAGGCCGGCACCCGGCCCATCGCCGGGGCGGCCAATCCGCCCGGCACACCCCAATGGGGCAGTGCCTGGAAAAAGGCCCAGGCCGGCTACTACAACCACCAGCTGTCGATGGACGCCCATGGCGCGCACCAGTCCTATCGCGACAACTACCTGGACCTGGATCCCACCTACCGCGACGCCTACGGCCAGCCGCTGCTGCGCATGACCTTCGACTGGAAGGACAACGACATCCGCATGACCCGCTTCATGGCGGCCAAGATGAAGAAGATCGCCGAGGCCATGAATCCCGAGCACATCAGCGTCTCGGTCAAGGATTTCGGCGGGCACTTCAACACCGCCAGCTACCAGACCACCCACCTCAACGGTGGCGCCATCATGGGCACCGATCCCAAGACCAGCGCGGTCAATCGCTACCTGCAGAGCTGGGACGTGCACAACGTCTTCGCGCCGGGCGCCTCGGCCTTTCCCCAGGGCCTGGGCTACAACCCCACCGGCCTGGTGGCGGCCCTGACCTACTGGGCGGCGCGCGCCATCCGTGAGCAATACCTGAAGAACCCCGGCCCCCTGGTGCAGGCATGAGAGGCGCGCCCATGATCCTCCGTACCCTCGCGACCCTGCTGCTGGGCGCCGGTCTGGCCATGACGGCCCAGGCCGCCGAAGACCCTGATCCGGCGCTGGTCAAGAAAGGCGAATACCTGGCCCGGGCTGGCGACTGCGTGGCCTGCCACACGGCGCCGGGCGGTCAGCCCTTCGCCGGCGGCCTGCCCATGCAGACGCCCATCGGTACTCTCTACTCGACCAACATCACCCCGGATCGGCAGACCGGCATCGGCGACTACAGCTTCGCCGACTTCGACGCCGCCATCCGCCAGGGCATCGCCAAGGAGGGACACACCCTCTACCCGGCCATGCCCTACCCCTCCTATTCCCGGGTGACCGAGGGGGACATGCGCGCCCTCTATGCCTACTTCATGCACGGGGTCACACCGGTCGCCCAGGCCAACCGCGACAGCGACATCCCCTGGCCGCTGTCCATGCGCTGGCCCCTGGCGATCTGGCGTCAGCTGTTCGCGCCCGAGGTGGTGCAATTCCAGCCGGCCCCGGACCAGGATCCGGTGGTGGCTCGCGGCGCCTATCTGGTGGAAGGCCTCGGCCACTGTGGCGCCTGCCACACACCACGCGCCTTCACCATGCAGGAAAAGGCCCTCTCGCCTGCCGATGGCAAGGACTTCCTGGCCGGCAGCGCACCCCTGGAAGGCTGGATCGCCAAGAATCTGCGTGGCGATCATCGCGATGGCCTGGGCAACTGGAGCGAAGACCAGCTGGTGCAGTTCCTCAAGACCGGTCGCTCCGCCGACAGCGCCGTGTTCGGTGGCATGACCGAGGTGGTGCAGCACAGTCTGCAATACCTGAGCGACGCCGACCTGCGTGCCATCGTCCGCTATCTCAAGGCCTTGCCGCCCAAGGATCCGCACGATGCGCCCTTCCAGCCCGATGGCCGCGCCGCCGCGGCGCTCTGGAAGGGTGACGACAGCGCCCGCGGGGCCCAGGTCTATGTGGACAACTGCGCCGCCTGCCACCGCACCGATGGCCAGGGCTACGACCGGGTGTTCCCGGCACTGGCCGGCAATCCGGTCCTGCGCACGGCCGACGCCAGTTCGCTGATCAACATCGTGCTCAAGGGCGGCACCCTCCCCGGCCTACATACGGCACCCTCGATGATCGTCATGCCGCCCTTCGGCTGGCGGCTGAACGACGCCCAGGTGGCCGATGTGGTCAGCTTCATCCGCGCCAGCTGGGGCAACGACGCCGCCCCGGTCAGCGCCGCCGACGTCGCCAAGTGGCGCACCGATGACACCCGCACCACCTCGGGCGATGACCTGGGCCAGGCCTTTGGTCACGGTCAGCCAGAGCCCCGCGAAGCGGGCAAGTAGCGAACGAAGGGGCGCGACCTCGTCTATAAAGACAGGCCGCCCCGGAGATGCCTGGATGTCCTGCGTATTACACCTGCTCAACGCCAGCGGTCGCCTGGACCCCTGGCGCGCCATCTTGGAAGAGACCTTCACCGATGCCCTGACCCGTATCGCTGCGCACTTGCCCGAGCAACGGGTAGACGTGGTGGTGCAGGCGGCCGCCTGGGTGATCCCGGAGTTGGGTCTGAATGGCTACAGCCCGGACGCCGAGCGGGTCTTTCTGACCCTGGACCCAGACAGCCCGCACCTGCAGCAAGCCTTCCCTGACCGCTTCACCGCCCTGCTCGGCCACGAATTGCACCATTGCCTGCGACATGCCGGTCCCGGTTATGGCAGCACCCTGGGTGAGGCCCTGGTCAGCGAAGGCCTGGCCTGCCAATTCGAGCGCGAGCTGATTGGCCGGCTGCCGTTCTATGCCCAGGCCGCCCCCCAGGACATGGCGGCACATTGGGAAGCCCTAGGTGCTGAACTGGACCAGCCGTACGATCACGCCCGCTGGTTCTTTGGCAGCGGCGACCTGCCTCGCCACCTCGGTTATGCCCTGGGCAGCTGGCGAGTCGGTCGGTACCTGCAGCGTCACGGCCTGACGGCTGCCACCAGCGGGCAACGCCCTGCTGATACCTTCCTCGCAGAATGATCTCAACGCCGCAGCCAAGCCGGATCGACCCCGGCGAATACCTCCGTTAGCCACTCGACCAGGCACGTAGTCGCGGCGAGGTCTGGCCACTGATGTCATTGCGCCGTCTGGTCCTCGCTCAGCGACCTTTCGTACAGGCCTGGAGACCATCAAGCCGATCGCCGACCGGCGGGCTTGCGTGGCTGGCATCGATCCTGCTAGCTTGATCGGGTTAGTACCAAGCTGACCCCAATCGCTGGACGCCTTTCCGCTCGTTGTAGCAGCGCGAAATCAGCGTCATCCGGATCGAATCGATCCCTCGATTGCTCAGGATCTGCCGCCCTGGCCTCTGAATCTCGTGCCCGGCCGGTTGCCTGCCTTCCCAAGTACTTACCTGCATGCCTGGGCATCTTGCCCACACGCTGCCTTCCTCCAGCCAGAGATTCAGCCGTCGGCCGTTATGGGTACGAGGTTGCTGGAGTTATTTCACCGCGCCGACTGAGCGTGGGTCCCAAGGATAGACAGATGAACATTCAAAATCAGGCCATCGCGGCCATGCAACACCTTCAAGCGGCCTTTGCACCGTTCCAATGCATCACCACCCCGGCTTCGCGCAAGGGCGGTTTCAGCTTTACCGTGGTCGACGAGCGCGGTGTCGCCTGCCGCAGCGAGCGTCTCTACCCCGAGCAGTACAACGCTGCGGCCGGGCTGGAACGCGTCATCGAACGCACCCGTCGCGCCCTGGTGGCCTGACACCCGACGCGAGTGCCGGACGCATCACGGTTTCCGTGATGCCCATGCCGGAAACCTCCATCTGCGGTATGTTTGGCACAGCTTCGCGTAGGCGTGAGCCAAACAATGAATCCCAAGATGGAGGTCGCATGTCGCAAGTCGTATTCATCCGCCATGGCCAGTCGGCGTGGAACCTGGAAAACCGCTTCAGTGGCTGGGCGGACGTGGATCTGACCGAACAGGGGATCCGCGAGGCCCACGAGGGCGGTCAGGCGCTCAAGGACGCCGGCTTCCTCTTCGACGTGGCCCATGTGTCGGTGCTCAAGCGCGCCGTGCGTACCCTGTGGCATGTGCAGGAAGGCATGGACCAGATGTGGCTGCCGGTCGTGAGCGACTGGCGCCTCAACGAGCGTCACTATGGTGGCCTGACCGGCCTGAACAAGTCCGAGACCGCCGCCAAGTATGGTGAGGAGCAGGTGCTGGTCTGGCGTCGCAGCTATGACGTACCGCCACCCGAGCAGAGTGTCGAGGAACAGCAGGCCCTGGCCGCCGATCCGCGCTATGCCGGTCTGTCGCTGGATCAGGTGCCGCGCACCGAGTGCCTCAAGGATTGCGTCGAACGCGTCCTGCCCTACTGGAACGAAGTCCTGGCACCGGCCATCCGCAGTGGCCAGCGCGTGCTGGTGGTCGCCCATGGCAACTCCATGCGCGCCCTGATCAAGTACTTGGACAACATCTCCGACAGCGACATCGTCAGCCTCAACATTCCCAACGGCGTGCCGCTGGTGTACGAGTTCGACGAGAACCTCAAGCCCACCAAGCACTACTACCTGGCCGACCCGGACGAGGTGGCTGCCAAGATGGCTGCAGTGGCCAATCAGGGCAAGGCGAAGTAAGGCGCTTGTTCGGGGCCATGGGCCGCTCCTACAGACCCCAAGGCAACCGTAGGAGCGGCCGCATCAGCGGACCACCATGGCCGCGATGAGCGATAAGCCCAGACCCACAGCGTGGAAAACCGCCTGGCGTTTTCCACAATCAGGGTCGCTGGTGAACGGTGGATAAGGCGGGCGCCGTTATCCACCCTACGGTCTGCTGACTTATCGCGGTCACGGGTCGCCGTAGGTTGGGTTGAGCGCAGCGAAGCCCAACAGGTCTCGCCTCACGGTGCTGGCCCTGTTGGGCTTCGACGGTGAAGCAGTCTCAGCCCAACGATCATGGCTGCGATTGGCTCGCGTGAACACAGCTATTCCTGCTAGCGCTTCACTACCCGTGCCTCACCCACCACGCCTTCTTCCTGGTTAGCCTGAATCTCTTCGTCGGCTTCCACCCCACCATCGCCCGGCGTCTTCTCGCCCTTTTCCTTGCCTTCGTCACTGTGGTGCTCGATCACCGCATTGATTTCCGCGCCGAACAGCAGCACTGCTGAAGAAAGATAGAAGTACAGCAGCAGCACGATGATGGCGCCGATGCTGCCGTAGGTGGCGTTGTAGTTGGCGAAATTCTGCACGTAGTAGCCAAAGCCCAGGGATGCCAGGATCCAGACCACCACCGCCAGCACCGAGCCGGGGGTGATGAAGCGAAAGCTCTGCTTCACGTCCGGGGTGACGTAGTAGAGCGCCGCCACGGCGATCATCAGCAGGAACACCGCCAGCGGCCAGCGAATCAGCGCCCAGAGTGTCACCATATAGTCTTCCAGCCCCACATAGGCGGCCAGCCAGTTCATCACCTGGGGCCCCAGCACCATCAACGCCGCGGCGCTGAGCAGCAGGCCAGCGAGGCCGATGGTGTGCAGCACCGACAGCGGGATGCGCTTCCAGGACGGGCGGCTTTCCACCACGTCGTAGGCACTGTTCATGGCGGTCATCAGCGAGCGGAAACCGCCCGAAGCGGACCAGAGCGCAATGATGATACTGAAGGACAGCAGGCCGCCCTGCTGCGTCTGCAGCTGGTCGATGATGGGATTGACCGTGTCCAGCGCGGTGGGCGGCAGCAGGTAGGCAGCCTGTTCGCGCAGGAAGGTGAAGAAATCCGGCAGGTGCAGGAAGCCGATCAGGGCGATCAGGAACAGCAGGAAGGGAAACAGCGAAAACAGCATCTGGTAGGCCAGGGCTGCCGCATAGGTGGGCATGTCGTCAGCAACGAACTCCTGGACGGCACGCTTGATGAGGGTGAACGGCGCAATGCCGCGCAGGTTGAAGGCAAACAAGGACATAACGGCTCCTGACGAACGCTCCCCGGAACGGATTTCTGAGGGCTGTCCGCTAGGGCCTGCGCCCGGCGGCTTTTCAGACCAGCCCTACCTTCAGAGTGGCAGCGGCCGGGTTGGTTGCGCCCAGGTGTCAGAAGCCGGAGCCAGAGGCGTCCCGGCAAGCAGCGACCTCAGCGGCACTGGGCGCCCTGACCATCTCTATTCCGCGGCTTTCATCGAAGTCGATATAGCCGGCGGCGGCGAATTCGCGTAGCCAGCCATCCATGGGCCAGAGCCCCCAGCGTGCCCGAAACCGTCGCGCATTCTCCAGGATGCTGGCGAAGTGATTGAGCGGCGGATGGTAGGTGGGATGATACTGGTGGAAGGCCCGCGCCTCGGTTTGATAGACGGGCACCTCGGCTTCGCGGGCACGAAAGGCGAAGTCGGTGTCTTCACCACCATAGCCTCGATAGCCCTCGTCGAAACCACCGATGCGGTTGAAGGTGGCACGGGTGCAGGCGAAATTCAGCGACCAGAACAGTGGATGGGGAATCGCTTCCCCGCTCGGACGATCCCGGTGCAGCGGATGGACGACGCCGGTGGCGAGCAACTCGCCGGGTGTCCAATCGCCATCCGCGATGCCGGCCGGCAGGTAGTGGACGAACCCCTGGTGCAGCGCCTCGGGGCGCACTGTCAGCGCCTGACGATAGGCATCGAGCAATGCCGGTGCGGGGATGCAGTCCACATCGAGAAACACCAGCTCTTCCCCCGGCGCGGCCGCCACGGCCGCATTGCGGGCGGCAGCCAGGGGCAGGATGCCGTCGCCCTCGACGTGGAGCACCTGGATTGGAAAGCCTGGGCTGTGCAGTGCCCGCGGTGGCTCGTTCATCTGCACCACCACCAGGGCGGCAGGCGGCGTTGGAGCCAACTCCAGACCCCGGATGAGATTGGCCAGTTGTCGTTCGCGGCCATGGACCAGGGTCAGGACGATCATGCCAGCACCTCCCGGGCGACTGCCTGGATGCAGGCCGCCGCGCGCTGGGCGCCTTCGCCGTCGCTTACCAGAGTCCAGCGCCCGGGATCGAGCTGACGCGCCCTGGCCAGCAGTCCCGGCCAGGCGTCGGCAACGGGCCAGGACTCGCAGGTCACCGCCAGCCCCTGCTCGGCCAGACGGCGACCGGTGGACAGCTGTTCATCGAACGGCCGGGCTTCCGGCAGGCAGACGAAGCGGCAACGCAGATCGGCCAGCTCCGCCACCAGACTGTCGCCAGCGGAGCCGACCACCACTTCGGCAGTGGTCAGCCAGGGGCCGGGATAGGCGACGCTGCCAAGGAAGCGCAGATTGGCCGGCGCTGGCGTGGCGTCGTCTCCCACCGGGCCCAGCACCGTCCAGTGCCACTCGGGACAGGCCTGGGCCGCCGCGGCCAGTCGCGCGCGGCTGAAGGCGGTGCCGCCATGGCCGGCGATGACGGTAACCGTGCCGGGTTCGCGCACGCTGTCGAGCCGTTGCCCGGCATAGCGCGACAGGCTGCCGGCATAGCAGGTCTTGGCCCGCCAGGCGGCCGGGGTAGCGGGCTCTTCCAGGAGATCCGGATAGGGCGCCAGCAGGCGGCTGGCGCTGGCATAGGCCAGTTCGTGGGCCGCATCGAAGCGACTGCCGCGTTGGCGCAGATAGATCGTCGGTACGCCGCACAGCCGCGCCAGCAGCGCCACCTCCACCGAGACATCGACCACCAGCAGGCAGGGCCAGGCCTGGCGGAACCAGTCCACCAGCAGGCCCATGCGCTCGCGCAGTCCTTCCACGCCCAACGGCGCGTAGTGCAGGCAGGTGAAGGCTTCGCCCTCGACACCAGGGGCCACGTCGGGCGGCAGCGGGCAGAGCTGGACGTTGGGCAGTTCCACCCGCTCGGGCAGGCGACTGCCGAACAAGGTCAGGGCGCCATCGAAGGCGGCGGCGATGGCCAGGGCACGGGTCACGTGACCGGCGCCGTGATGGTGGGCGTAGTAGCCGATGCTCAGTTCAGCCACGGACCACCCGGCCAGCGGCGACATCGGCGAGCAGGCGCTCATAGCGATCGATCATCAGGCGATGGCTCCATTGAGCCTCGGCCCTTGCCCGACAGGCCTCGCGGGACAGCGACAGGGCCTCGCGCAGGGCCGCGGCCAGGGCCGGAACATCGCCCGGCGGGGCCAGGGCGCCAGTTTCGGCAGTGAGCAACTCGGGCAGGGCGCCGCGCGCGAAGGCCGCTACCGGTGTGCCGCAGGCCAGGGCCTCGGCGACGATCAGGCCGAAGGGCTCATCCCAGCAGGGAGTGACCAGGCAGGCGCGCGCCTGAGCCACCTCGGCCGACAGCGCGGTCCGATTCAGATGGCCCAGGTAGACCGCCTGCTCCCCCAGGCGTGGCTCGATCTCCTGGCGGAAGTAGCGCTCGTCGGTGACCTGCCCGGCCAGGCGCAGTGGCACACCGGCCTCCCGCGCGGCATCCAGCGCCAGGTGGGGGCCCTTGTCCGGCACCAGGCGACCGAACCAGAGCGCATGGTCGCCAATCGGGGCGCTGCCCGGTCGCCAGGCGTCGAGATCGATCCCGTTGGGGATCACATGACAGGCCGTCGCCAGGTGCGCCCAACTGTGGGCATTGGCCTGGGACACGGTGCAGTAATGACCGCCCCCGCGCCGATGCAGCTCGCCGATGGCATTGATCAGCTCGAAGAAGGGCGGGGTGTGCAGCACGGTGAGCATGGGCGTACGGATCAGCCCGGACATGGTCACCGGCACATAGTGCAGGGAGTTGTTGAAGATGACGTCGAAGCCATGGCTGTCGATGCGCTGCAGGCAGTCGAGATAGCCATGGTGCTCGTCGAGGTATTCGGAGCTGAGCACGCCACGCTTGCGCCGGCAGCCGTCCGCGCCGTAATTGCCATCGTCGAGGATGGGCACTACCTCCAGCTCGGGCGCTGAGGCGGAGCTGGCGAACAGGGTCACCGCATGGCCACGCTCGCGCAGCTGCAGGGTGATGTCATAGGTAAAGGCTTCGAGACCACCGGCGAAGGGCTGGCGTACCGGGTGCTTCACGTGGGTGAGAATGCCTATGCGCATGGAACCGTCCGCCTGCTGTTGCCCGTCATCCCACCGTCCTCATCGCTAGCCGCTGGTTGATAGGAGTCTCAGCGATGGGAATTGGTTGTGCGCTTCGTCGTGAAAGGCGCACGACAGGCAAACCTTCGAACCGACCCGACGGTCACGACTCCTGGATCCGTAAATCTGGCAGACGACGGAGGTTCCCATGCGTTACGAACTGCACTACTGGCCCAGCATCCAGGGCCGCGGCGAATTCGTCCGACTGGCGCTCGAAGAAGCCGGCGCGGACTATCTCGATGTCGGCAATGCGCCGGAAGACAAGGGACTGGGCGTGCCGGCCATGAAGCCCTATCTGGAGGGAGACCAGACCCGGCGTCCGCCCTTCGCGCCACCCTTTCTCAAGGCAGGCGACGAGGTCATTTCCCATGTCGCCAATATCCTCCAGTACCTGGGACCACGGCTGGACCTGGTGCCAACCGACGAGCAATCCCAGTTCTGGGTGCATGGCTTGCAGCTGACCATCACCGACCTCACCGCCGAGGCCCATGACGTCCATCATCCGGTGGCCATTTCCCTGACCTATGAAGAACAGAAGGAAGAAGCCCGGCGTCGAGCCAAGGCCTTTGCCGGTGAGCGAATCCGTACCTACCTGAGCTATTTCGAACGCGTGCTGGGTTACAACCCGGCCGGTGATACCTGGCTGGTAGGCGAGCGTCGCTCCTATGTCGACCTATCGCTGTTCCAGGTGGTGGCCGGCCTGACCTATGCCTTCCCCAATGCCATGCGCCGTCTCGCCCCGGAGATTCCGCGGGTCCTGGCGGTGGCCGAGCGGGTCGCGGCCCTGCCCAACATCGCCGCCTACCTCGCCTCGTCGCGCCGTCTGCCGTTCAACGAGAACGGTATTTTCCGCCATTATCCGGAGCTGGATCCGGTCTGACGGGCAATAAAAAGGCCGCCCTCAGGCGGCCTTTTCATACTGGCTGGACTCAGGCGCGATCGATGGTGTCTTTGACCGCTTCCTTGCCCTTGCCGACATTCTTCTGCAGTTTGCCTTCGGCTTCCTGGGTACGACCCTCGCCTTTCATGCGCGAGTTGTCGGTAGCGTCGCCAACACTCTGCTTGACCTTGCCGGTCACTTCTTTGGCGGTACCCTTGATCTTGTCGCTGGTGCTGCTCATATCAGTCTCCTTGGGGTCGCACAGGCAGTGCGCTTGTAAAATCCGACTGCGGTTCTGGCCGCCTGGTTTCGACCACTCGTCGTACAGCGCTGCGGTGACAGGGCCAGGAAGCTTTGGGCAGCCGCGCCGGAAGCCTTTAGACTGCCCGCCCTTTTTCGTGAGCGACTGCCCAGGCGCCACCCGTTATGGGAACGTTGCGCCGAGGCCGTCTCTCCAATTGCCACACCCTCACAGGAGAATCCTGATGTCGCTGAGCCAATTCGACAACCTGCCGGGCGTGACCGCCCAGCCCGACGCCGCCACCCGTGAGTTCGTCTTCAACCACACCATGCTGCGGGTCAAGAACCTGGAGACCTCGCTGGACTTCTACACCCGCGTGCTGGGTTTCACCGTGGTTGACCACAAGGACTTCCCGGATGCCAAGTTCAGCCTGACCTTCCTTGCCCTGGTCGACCGCAATCAGGTGCCGGCAGACCCGGAGGGCCGTCAGCGCTGGCGCAAGTCCACCCCGGGCATCCTCGAACTGACCCATAACCATGGCACCGAGAACGATGCCGCCTTCAGCTACCACAACGGCAACAGCGATCCGCGCGGCTTCGGCCACACCTGCGTGGCGGTCCCAGACATCCGGGCGGCCTGCGAGCGTTTCGAGCAACTGGGCGTGGCCTTCCAGAAGCGCCTGACCGATGGCAGCATGAAGGAAATCGCCTTCATCAAGGACCCCGACGGCTACTGGGTCGAAGTCATCCAGTTCACCCCGCTGTCCTGATTCCTCCGGGCCCGGCATCCGTCGGGCCCGCCCCTTTTCCGCTAGAACAATCGCTGACAATCCAGGGCTCGACCGCTACCGGCTGGCTACCCGCCCTTGCGGCCCTGGGCCGCACCGAACCGGGTATGGCTTTACCTATCTTTACGCTTTCCTGGCATGACGTCGCCGCTGTCACAGGGGAAAATTGACCCTGGGCGCCTCCCGTGGCGCCGGTTCTCGTTCTCGGAGCTACCTGACGTCATGACGACCTGTCCTACCCCGCGCCGCCCTCGCCTTGGATCCCTACTGCTGTCCTTTCTCGCCTCGCCCCTGGGCCTGCTGGTGGTGCTGACCGGCGTGCTGCAACTGCTCAGTCCCGACTAGCCCTGAAGCGCCCAGCCACCGAGGCGGCTGGGCGCGCCAGCATTACAGGCGGAAGCGGGCTACCAGGCCGTTGAGATCGATGGCCAGGCGCGACAGCTCGGCGCTCGCCGCGCTGGACTGCTCGGCACCCGCGGCGGTCTGGATCGACAGCTCGCGGATGTTCACCAGGTTGCGATCCACTTCGCGGGCCACCTGGGCCTGCTCTTCCGCCGCGCTGGCGATGACCAGGTTGCGCTCGTTGATGCCGCCGATGGCGCCATGGATGCGCTCCAGGGCACTGCCGGCGCCCCGTGCCACTTCCAGGGTGGACTGGGCGCGCTCGGTGCTGCTGCGCATGGCCGCCACCGCCTGGCCGGTGCCCTGCTGAATGGTGCCGATGGAGGTCTCGATCTCGCGGGTCGATTCCTGGGTGCGATGGGCCAGTGCCCGTACCTCGTCGGCCACCACGGCGAATCCACGACCGGCCTCGCCGGCGCGTGCGGCCTCGATGGCGGCGTTGAGCGCCAGCAGGTTGGTCTGCTCGGCCACATTGCGGATCACATCCAGTACCTTGCCGATGTCGTTGACCTGCACCGCCAGGTCGCCCACCAGGGTGGCGCCATGCTGGACGTCGTCGCTCATCGTGGCGATGGCGCCCACGGTTTCCTGGACCAGATCGCGGCCGTCACGGGCCACAGTGGCGGATTCCTGGGAGGCCTGGGAGGTGTTGACGGCATTGCGCGCCACCTCCTCTACCGCCGAAGACATCTGGGTCACGGCCGTGGCGGCCTGCTCGATCTCGGCGTTCTGGCGCTGCAGACCGCGGCTCGATTCCTCGGTCACGGCATTGAGCTCTTCGGCCGCCGAGGCGAGCTGGGTGGCGGAGCCAAGGATGCCCTGCAGCGTCTGGCGCAGCTGGCCCTGCATGGTCTTCATGGCCTGCAACAGGCGCGCGGCCTCGTCGCGACCCTCGCTGTGGATCTCCTCGGAGAGGTCCCCGGTCGCGATCACCTCGGCTGCCCGGACGGCCCGGGCGATGGGCTGGGTGATGCTACGGATCAGCAGCCAGGCGAAGACCACGGTGAGAACGGCGGTGGCCGCCAGCAGCAGCACCAGCCACTGGATGGCATGGCGATAGTCGCTGGCGGCCTGGGCGTTGGCCGCACCGGTCTGCTGATCCACCAGGTCGGTGAGTTGCTTGAGCACCGTGTTGACCGCGTCGGAGTTGGCCAGCAGGTCTTCGTTGAGCAGGCGCCGCAGGGGCTCCAGCTGATCGGCGGCGGAAAATGCCAGCATGCGCTGCTGCAGGCTGTCGTACTGGGTGATCAGTTGGCCATAGCGGCCATAGGCGGTGCGCTCCTCGTCGGACTGGATCAGCGCCTCGTAGCGCTGCTGAGCGGCGCGCATCTGGCCGTTACGTTGTTGGAACAGCGCCTGGGTCTTGGCGATGATCTCCGGCTCGCGATTGAGCAGCAGGCGATAGGACAGCACCCGCAGGCGCAGGGTCAGGGCGGTCAGTTCGTCGAGCGCGGCCACGCGGGGCATTGCGCGGTCTTCGATGGCCAGGCCCGAGGTGCGGATGTCGTTCATCTTGACCAGGGCGGTGCCGCCGAGCAGTAGCAGCAGCAGACCGATAAAGGTGAAACCGAGCGTGGCACGCCGCGCGATGGAGAGGTTGCGAAAGGACATGGAAAGTTTCCGTTGAGCCTGGAAAGCTCCTCCTATCGACCAGCAGGCGCCAATCCTGAGACCGGCTATCGGCCTGAATCCGGACAACCTGCAGGTGCAACGCCTGAGCAAAGCCGCCAAACCCTTGTCCGATAGGGCATTGGAGCTATTGAAAGGCTGGCGAAAGGTCTAGGCTGCGGCACTGTGCCGCAGATCACAGGCTGAAAGGAAACGTCGTCCGAGCCGGGCAATATCCGCCAGCGGCATTGCGTTCACATTTTTGCACATCTCTCGCAAGCCCCTGATCGCCAAGGAAATCTCTTCAGCTATCGCGATTCACGTTTTCTTCACGGGGAAAAGCGCGATCCGGTGGCGAAATGTCGAGTTCGTGCAGATAAAAGGTCTAAATGCACTGATCGTGTTGCGATAATGGCGGTATGATCTCAGTAGTAGTTTGAAATATCTTCTGCGTTGTCGGTCACGAGCGATTGTTTCAGCGTGGATTAAGGTTGTGTTCACCAAGATGCGACACCGGGTGCCGGGACGCTGCCCGAATACGCGATGGATCGCCAGACAATGAAGCCACCAGAGCCCGAGAGGCCGGGGCGTATCGAGGCGATGCCAGGGGGCGTCTAGCCACTAACCAGCGCTTGCCGCTGCCATTGCGTACTTGAGAGAGGTCAGAAACAGATGAGCGACAACACGGATACCCCCTTCGGCGCACCCGACGAGGCCCTCCTGCAGCTGGTCGATGGTTTCAAGCGTTTCCGCCAGGATGTCTTTCCCGAACAGGAAGCGCTGTTCAAGAAACTCGCCAGTGCGCAGTCGCCCAAGGCCATGTTCATCACCTGTGCCGACTCGCGGATCGTCCCGGAACTGATCACCCAGAGTTCGCCGGGCGACCTGTTCGTGACCCGTAACGTCGGCAACGTGGTGCCTCCCTACGGCCAGATGAACGGCGGCGTCTCCACCGCCATTGAATACGCGGTCGTGGCCCTGGGCGTGAAGCACATCATCATC
This sequence comes from Pseudomonas sp. VMV1, assembly GCF_056790235.1. NCBI lineage: Bacteria > Pseudomonadati > Pseudomonadota > Gammaproteobacteria > Pseudomonadales > Pseudomonadaceae > Pseudomonas > Pseudomonas sp. VMV1. The sequence continues at coordinate 691,626 of NZ_JBXGSE010000003.1, read as the reverse complement.
TGCGGCCATTCCGACTGTGGCGCCATGAAGGCGGTGCTCAATCCCGATCCGCTGGAAAAGATGCCGACGGTAAAGGTCTGGCTGCGCCATGCCGAGGTCGCCCGTACCGTGGTCGAGGACCACAGCCATTGCGACTGCGGCCACGGCGGCACCCTGGGTTTCCTGACCGAGGAAAACGTGGTGGCCCAGCTGGTGCACCTGCGCACCCACCCCTCGGTGGCGTCGCGTCTGGCCAGCGGTCAGCTGCAGATCCACGGCTGGGTCTATTCCATCGAGACCAGCGAGATCAAGGCGTACGACGCCCAACAGGAGCGCTTCCTGCCCCTGGACGGCGAAAACATGCCGGTCGCCACCCCGCGTCCGCGCTTGCAACAGGCCTGATCTACCGCGGCCACCCGGTTCGCCGGCTGGCCGCCTTGAGACGGATCAACCGATCCGCCCCTATAACAGCGCACCGCGCAGGGCGATCCACTCTTGGGGCTCCACGGGGACCGTCCACCCTTCCGCTAGCCGCTTGAATCCCGAACCGTGTCATATGACGTGATATGACGCGCGGGCACCCTTTTCCCTAGTCGCTGGAGGACCAGGACCATGCTTGGCAATCAACAGACCCCGGGGCGCAACCTGTCGCGCGATGCCCTGGCTTCACTCGTGGTGTTTCTGGTCGCCCTGCCGCTGTGCATGGGGATCGCCATCGCCTCCGGCATGCCGCCGGCCAAGGGCATCATCACCGGCATCATCGGTGGCCTGGTGGTCGGCTTTCTCGCCGGCTCGCCGTTGCAGGTCAGTGGTCCCGCCGCCGGCCTGGTGGTGCTGGTGTTCGACCTGATCAACCGGCACGGCATCGAGGCCCTGGGCCCGGTACTGCTGCTGGCCGGTCTCCTGCAGCTCGTCGCCGGTCTCACCCGGCTGGGCGCCTGGTTCCGCGTCACCTCGCCGGCGGTGGTCTACGGCATGCTGGCCGGCATCGGTATCCTGATCGTGCTCTCGCAATTGCACGTGATGCTGGACGCCAAACCGGCGGCGTCGGGTCTTTCCAACCTGCTGGCCTTCCCGGGTGCCGCCATCACCGCGGCCGGCCAGTGGAACGGCAGTGGTAGCGGCGCCCAGGCGGCGCTGATCGGCCTGCTGACCATCGCCAGCATGTGGCTATGGGAGAAATTCCGCCCGCAGACGCTGCGCTTCCTGCCGGGCGCCCTGATCGGCGTGACCCTGGCTACCCTGGCCAGCCTCTGGCTGGCGCTGGACATCCGCCGCGTGGAAGTGCCAAACAATCTGGCCGATGCCATCGATTGGGTGACCTTCGCCGATCTCGGCATGCTGGCCAACGCCGAACTGGTGGTGGCCGCCCTGGCGCTGGCCTTCATCGCCAGTGCCGAGACCCTACTCTCGGCCGCCGCGGTGGATCGCATGCACAACGGGCCGCGCTCGCACTTCGACCGCGAACTGGGCGCTCAGGGCATCGGCAATCTGCTGTGTGGTGCCGTTGGCGCCCTGCCGATGACCGGGGTCATCGTACGCAGCTCGGCCAACGTCCAGGCCGGTGCCACCAGTCGCGCCTCCACCATCTTTCACGGCCTTTGGCTGCTGGCCTTCGTCGCCGCCCTGCCCTTCGTGCTCAAGCTGGTGCCGGTAGCGAGTCTGGCGGGGGTGCTGGTGTTCACCGGCATCAAACTGGCCGATCCCAAGTCGCTGACCGGTCTCAAGCGCTACGGCCGGGCGCCCATGGCCATCTATGCCCTGACCGCACTGATGATCGTCGCCACCGACCTGCTCACCGGGGTGCTGGTGGGCTTCGGCCTGTCGATCGCCTTCCTCGCCGTCAAGGCGGCGCAGCTCAAGGTCAGCCTGACCTATCGTGAGGACGAACCCACGCAGGCTGAACTGCGCCTGGTGGGCGCCGCGACCTTCCTACGCGTGCCTCAGCTGACCAAGGTACTGGACCAGGTCAAGCCGGGCACCACCCTGCATGTGCCGCTGGATCGCGTGTCCTACATCGACCATGCCTGCATGGAGCTCCTGGAGGACTGGGGGCGGACCCAGGCAAGCAATGGCATGCGACTGGTGATCGAGCCCAAGGCGCTGGAGCGGCGCCTGGAAGGTCAGGCGCCAGCCGGGCAATCGGTGATGTCGACTCAGGTTCCGGCCTGATCCAGGGTGGCGGAGCGTCCGGACGACGCTCCGCCACCTTTGTCTATCCATCGCAAATCGTTGCAAGACGTTACTACCCGAAAGCGCCCGCCCCTGCCGCTACAGTGGCTTGCCAGAGCCCCTCGCCGTCATCCCTGCCACTCTCGCCCCAGCCATATCGCGGACATTCTGTCCACAAATAACGGCCAAAATCCCCGTTGAACACCAAAGTTGGTGTCGGTCATCCTACCAACGGCTAATAGTCTGCTAATTAACTTTCGCTCTTCTCAGCTTTGCCTTATAACGCTATCTGGTTCGACTTTTGTCGCACCAATGATCTTTGTGTCGGGCCACCCTCTATCTCGGGGGTAATCGCTTTGCCAGGAAAGCCATGCGACGCCCACACGGCTAAAAATGACTCCACGAGAGGTAGCTATGCGCAAGCCTGAATTGGCGACTGTGATCGCTGAAAAAGTCGGACTTCCAAAGGAACAGGCCAACGTCGTGCTCAACACGCTGTTGGACGAGATTGCGAATGCGCTGCACCGCAAGGACAGTGTGACGCTGGTCGGCTTCGGTACCTTCTTGCCGCGTCATCGCGGTGCCCGCATGGGGAAGAATCCCCAGACCGGCGAGCCGGTCAAGATTCGTGCGAGCAACACGGTGGCGTTCAAGCCCGGCAAGGCGCTGAAGGACAGCATCGAAGGCTGATAATCAGACGGCACGGATGGCCGCTACAGCCAAAAGGCATCGCATCGTGCGATGCCTTTTTTGTTTCCGCAGGAAGCGGCGACGATCAGCCGATGGCGATCATCTCGAAATCGCCCTTGCCCACGCCGCAATCCGGGCACAGCCAGTCTTCGGGCACATCTTCCCAACGCGTCCCCGGCGCGATGCCGTCATCCGGCCAGCCCAGGGCTTCGTCATAGATATAGCCGCACACGATGCACTGCCATTTCCGCATGTTCTGTTATCTCTCAACCGGCTTCAGGTAGCGCGCACGCTACGCGAAAGCCCGGCAAAGGCCAACCGTGCCGGAACCCGTACGGGTGTCGCCGTCGCCGCGACCCACGCTCCGCGACTATCCGCGATCCGCTTTCATCAGATAGGCTGAATCCATGAATTCCCCGTCTTCCTCCATGCCCTGGGCCATCTATTTCGCCGTGCTGGGTAGCGTCATCAGTGTCGGCCTGGCCATCGGCCTGTCGATGCCGCTGGTCTCGCTGCGGCTGGAGAGCTGGGGCTATGGCAGCTTCGCCATTGGCGTCATGGCCGCATCGCCGGCCCTCGGCATCCTCACCGGCGCCAGCCTGGCGGGCCGCCTGGCCGCGCGAGTCGGCACGCCACGACTGATGCAGCTGTGCCTGGTGACGGGCGCCGCCTCGCTGATCCTGCTCTCGCTGCTGCCCAGCTATCTGCTGTGGCTGCTGCTGCGCCTGGCCCTGGGCGCCATCCTCACCCTGGTCTTCGTGCTGGGCGAAAGCTGGATGAACCAGGTCATCACCGATCGCTGGCGCGGTCGCCTGGTGGCCCTCTATGGCAGCAGCTATGCCCTGAGCCAGCTGGCCGGACCGCTGCTGCTGGGGGTACTGGGCACCGAGGGCGACCAGGGCTTCTGGCTAGGTGCGCTGCTGATGCTCGGTGGCGCCACCCTGCTGCTCGGTCGCCAAGGCGCCCCGGCGGCCGGCGGCCACACCGCCGCCTGGCAGGCGCTGCTCGACTTCTGCCGTGGCGCCCCGGCCATCGCCTGGGCGGTAGCGCTGTTCGCCTGCTTCGAGGCGATGATCCTTACCCTGCTGCCGGTCTATGCCCTCAACCAGGGCTTCGGCCAGCAACTGGCGCTGTACATGGTCAGCGCCGTGGTGGTGGGCGATGCTCTGCTGCAGCTACCCCTGGGCCTGCTCGCCGACCGCCTCTCCCGGCAGGGACTGTTTCTCGGCTGCACCCTGGGCCTGCTGGCGGTCAGCCTGGCCCTGCCACTGCTGCTGCATACCCCGGGCGTCTGGCCGCTACTGGTGCTGTTCGGCGCCACCGCGGGCGGGCTCTTCACCCTGGCGCTGATCCTGGTGGGCGAGCGCTACCGCGACGCCCAGCTGGTCAGCGCCAATGCCTGCATCGCCCAGCTCTGGGGTCTCGGCTGCCTGGTTGGCCCCCTGGTCACCGGTGCCGCCAGCCAGTGGCTCACCGGTCATGCCCTGCCGCTCCTGATGGCAGCGGGTGCGGCCGTGCTGCTGGTGATCATCGGGCGCAGGGGCAGCGTGCCGGCCACCGCCGAGCCAGCGGCCTGACGAGCACCATGAAAAACGCCGGCACAAGGCCGGCGTTTTTCATTTGGGCAACGCTTAGAACGCCGGGACCACGGCGCCCTTGTACTTCTCTTCGATGAATTGCTTCACCGCCGGAGTGTTCAGCGCCTTGGCCAGCTTCTGCATGGCATCGCTGTCCTTGTTGTCCGGACGGGCGACCAGGATGTTGGCGTAGGGCGATTCCTTGCCTTCCAGCAGCAGGGCGTCCTGGGTCGGATTGAGCTTGGCTTCCAGGGCGTAGTTGGTGTTGATCAGCGCCAGGTCGACCTGATTCAGCACCCGCGGCAGGGTCGCGGCTTCCAGCTCCTTGAACTTGAGCTTCTTGGGATTCTCGGCGATGTCCTTGGGCGTGGCCAGGATGTTGGCGCTGTCCTTGAGCTTGATCAGGCCGGCTTTTTCCAGCAGCAGCAGGGCACGACCGCCGTTGGTGGCGTCGCTGGGGATGGCCACGATGGCGCCCTCGCGGACTTCATCGAGCTTCTTGATCTTCTGCGAGTAGATGCCGAAAGGCTCGACGTGCACCTGGGCCACGGTCACCAGGTCCGTGCCACGGCTCTTGTTGAACTCGTCCAGGTAGGGCTGGTGTTGGAAGAAGTTGGCATCCAGACGCTTCTGGGCCACCTGCAGGTTGGGCTGCACGTAGTCGGTGAAGACCTTGATCTGCAGGTCCACCCCTTCCTTGGCCAGCTGGGGTTTGACGAACTCGAGGATCTCCGCGTGAGGCACCGGGGTGGCGGCGACGCTGAGGGTCTCGGCGGCGTGGGCGGTCAGGCTGGCAGCCAGCAGGGCGGCGGTGGCGAGCAGTTTCTTCATGACAGTTTCCTAAGGCGGGGTGGAACCGCCGGCGCCTCTAGCGAGCGCCGGCGGCAGCTGGAGCGAGGTTCTTAGAACGCGGGCACGACCGCGCCCTGATACTTCTTCTCGATGAATTGCTTCACCTCGGGAGTGGTCAGGGCCTTGGCCAGCTTCTGGATGGCCGGATCGTTGGCCTTGTCGGCGCGGGTGTAGAGCAGGTTGGCGTAGGGCGACTCGCCGCTCTCGATGAAGAGGGCGTCCTTGGTCGGCACCAGCTTGGCTTCCAGCGCGTAGTTGGCGTTGATCAGTGCCAGGTCGACCTGGTTCAGCACGCGCGGCAGGGTCGCGGCTTCCAGCTCCTTGAACTTCAGGTGCTTGGGATTCTCGACGACGTCACGCGGGGTAGCGGTGACGTTGCTCGGATCCTTGAGGGTGATCAGGCCCTGCTTGGCGATCAGCAAGAGCGCACGACCGGAGTTGCTCGGATCGTTGGGGATGGCCACGGTGGCGCCGTCCTTGAGCTCCTTGATGTCCTTGATCTTCTGCGAGTAGGCACCGAAGGGCTCGACGTGCACCGCCACCACCGGCACCTGGTCGCTGCTCGGGTTGCTCTTCTGGTAGCTGGCGTAATAGGGCTTGGTCTGGAAGTAGTTGGCATCCACCTGCTTCTGATCGGTCTGGCGATCAGGCTGGATGTAGTCGGTGAAGACCTTGATCTTCAGGTCCACGCCTTCCTTGGCCAGCTGCGGCTTGATGAATTCCAGGATTTCAGCATGGGGAACCGGATTGACCGCGACGGTCAGGGTCTCGGCCTGGGCGGCGGTGGCAACACTCAGGCCGAAGGCCAGGGACAGCAGGGTACGTTTCAGCGACATCTGGATTTTCCTTTTAAGAAACCGCGAGTGGATGAAGCCTTGGGCTCCGCGGAAAGGGGCCCGCGCTCGGCCGGCGACCTTTCCAGCAAAGCCCGCGATCAACGACGACTGAAATGGGCGACGAGGCGATCGCCGACCATCTGCAGTACCTGGACCAGCACCAGCAGCAAGAGCACCGTGACCACCATGACGTCGGTCTGGAAGCGCTGGTAGCCGAAACGGATGGCCAGATCGCCCAGGCCGCCGCCGCCGATTACCCCGGCCATGGCGGTGTAGGACACCAGGGCGATGGCGGTGACGGTGGTGGCCGCGATCAGCCCCGGCAGGGCCTCGGGCAGCAGGGTGCGGGTGACGATCTGCCAGAGACTGGCACCCATGGCCTGGGTGGCCTCGATGATGCCGCGGTCGACCTCGCGCAGGGCGGTTTCCACCAGCCGGGCAAAGAAGGGTGCGGCGCCCACCACCAGCGGCGGGATGGCGCCCTCGACGCCCAGCGAGGTGCCGATCAGCCAGACCGTGATGGGGATCATCAGGATCAGCAGGATGATGAAGGGCACCGAGCGCAGCACGTTGACCACGAAGGACAGGATGCCGTAGACCAGCGGCTGCTCCAGCAACTGGCGGCGGCTGGTGAGAAACAGCAGCACGCCCAGCGGCAGGCCGAGGATCAGGGTGAAGAGCATGGACCAGCCGAGCATGGCCAGGGTGTCCTGGGTCGCCTGCCAGATCTCGGCCCAGTCGATGTTGCTGAAGAGTTCGTCCATCAGCGCAGGACCTCCACGGTGACGTCGGCGGCCTGGAAGCGAGCCAGGGCGGCGTCCAGATCACCGCCCACCAGGGCGATGGTCAGCTGGCCATAGGGCTCGTCCCGGATGCGGTCGATGCGACCGCCGAGAATGCTGTAGTCCACACCGGTCTCCCGGGCGACGTGGCCCAGCAGCGGTGCATAGGTGGCTTCGCCGCGGAAGGTCAGGCGCAGGATGCGCCCCTCGACGTGGGCATAGGCCTCGGCCAGGTCGGCCTCGTCCTGGTGCTCGGCCTCGAACACGAAGCGGCGGGTGGTGGGATGTTGCGGATGCAGGAAGACATCGGCCACGGTGCCCTGCTCCACCACGGCGCCGCCGTCGAGCACGGCGACCCGGTCGCAGACGCGACGGATCACGTCCATCTCGTGGGTGATCAGCACGATGGTCAGGCCCAGTTCGCGATTGAGCTCGGCGAGCAGTTGCAGCACCTGGGCGGTGGTCTGGGGATCGAGGGCACTGGTGGCCTCGTCGCAGAGCAGGATCTTCGGCTCGGTAGCCAGGGCGCGGGCGATGCCGACGCGCTGTTTCTGGCCACCGGAGAGCTGCGCCGGATACTTGCGTGCCTGGTCGGACAACCCGACCCGCGCCAGCAGCTCCTCGACCCGCTGGGCGATCTGCGCCCGCGAACGGCCACCCGCCAGCTCCAGCGGCAGGGCCACGTTGGCCGCCACGGTCTTGGACGAGAGCAGATTGAAGTGCTGGAAGATCATGCCGATGCGGCGACGGAAATCGCGCAGCTCGCTCGATCCCAGTGCGGTGACCTCGGCACCATCGACCAGCAGGCGACCGCCACTGGGGGCTTCGAGGCGGTTGATCAGGCGCAAGAGGGTACTCTTGCCCGCACCGGAGTGGCCGATCAGGCCGAAGATCTCGCCGGCGTCGATCCTCAGGTCGACCGGCTGGAGCGCCGCGACCTCGCGACCGCGCGTGCGGTACGTCTTGTGGACAGCGTGGAATTCAATCAATGGAAAAACCTTGAGTGTTTCGTAAGACGGCAGGATGGAGATCCAGCCGCGCAGTTTAACGCGAGCGCTTATATCTGCTTAGCACTTGTTGTCGGGTATTAAGCCAATAAAGGCATATGGCCAGCCCAGGCCGGGCACATTTGGCAGCACACAGCCCGTCGCTCCGTATCACCCAAGCGGAACACCGGCTCTAAACCGCGAGTCACTAGAGGACTGCCTGAATTCGCCCCACATTCCGTAGGGGACGCAAAGAGCGCCTGACAGGCGCCTGATGAGGACCTTCCATGGCTACGCCCCCCAAGAGTGAACTCGCCGGTACCGATACCCTGGATCGCCAGAACACCTCGAAGAAACTCGAACAGCTGGAACAATTCCGCTCCGATGCCACCGGCCAGGCACTGCGCACCAATCATGGCGTGAAGATCGCCGACAACCAGAATTCGCTGCGCGCCGGTACCCGCGGGCCCTCCCTGCTCGAAGACTTCATCATGCGGGAGAAGATCACCCACTTCGACCACGAGCGCATCCCGGAGCGCATCGTCCATGCCCGCGGCACCGGTGCCTATGGCTATTTCCAGCCCTACCAGGACTGGTCCGACCTGACCAAGGCCGCCCTCTTCCGCGACCCCAACCACCAGACCCCGGTGTTCGTGCGCTTCTCCACCGTGCAGGGCCCGCGTGGTTCGGGCGACACCGTGCGCGACGTGCGCGGCTTCGCCATCAAGTTCTACACCGAGGAAGGCAACTGGGACATGGTCGGCAACAACATGCCGGTCTTCTTCATCCAGGACGCCATCAAGTTCCCGGACTTCGTCCATGCGGTGAAGCCCGAGCCGCACAACGAGATCCCCACCGGCGGCAGCGCCCACGATACCTTCTGGGACTTCGTCTCCCTGGTGCCCGAGTCGGCGCACATGGTGCTCTGGACCATGACCGACCGCGCCATCCCGGTGAACCTGCGCAGCATGCAGGGCTTCGGCATCCACACCTTCCGCATGATCAACACCGCGGGCAAGGGGGTCTTCGTCAAGATCCACCTAAAACCCGCCGGTGGCGTGCGTTCCTTGGTGTGGGACGAAGCCCAGAAGCTGGCGGGCAAGGACACCGATGCCCACCGCCGCGACCTCTGGGAAGCCATCGAATCCGGTGACTATCCCGAGTGGGAATTCGGCGTGCAGATCATCCCCGAGGAAGACGAGCACAAGTTCGACTGGGACATCCTCGACGCCACCAAGATCATCCCCGAGGAGCTGGTGCCCATCACGCCCCTGGGCAAGCTGGTGCTCAACCGCAACCCGGACAACTACTTCGCCGAAACCGAGCAGGTCGCCTTCTGCCCAGGCCACGTCGTCCCCGGCATCGACTTCACCAACGATCCCCTGCTGCAGGGCCGGCTGTTCTCCTACACCGATACCCAGATCAGCCGCCTCGGTGGCCCGAACTTCCATGAGCTGCCGGTCAACCGCCCGGTGGTGCCGAACCACAATGGCCAGCGTGACGCCAAGTACCGCATGACCATCGACAAGGGTCGCGCCTCCTACGAGCCCAACTCCATCGATGGTGGCTGGCCCAAGGAAACCCCGCCAGCGCCCCAGGATGGTGGCTTCGAGAGCTACTACGAGCGCATCGACGGCCACAAGGTACGGGAGCGTAGCGAGTCCTTCGGCGACCACTTCTCCCAGGCCACGCTGTTCTACAACAGCCTGTCGGAAGCCGAGCAGGCCCACGTCGCCGATGCCTACAGCTTCGAGCTGGGCAAGGTCGAGCGGATGTGGATCCGTGAACGTCAAGTCAACGAGATCCTCGCCAACATCGATCTGGACCTCGCGCAGAAGGTGGCCAAGAAGATCGGCGTGACGCCGCCCACCGCACCCACCGTGCAACCGCGCCAGATCTCCATCGACAAGTCGCCGGCGCTGAGCCAGCTCAACCTGCTGTCCGGCAACATCAAGGGCTTCAAGGTGGCGGTACTGGTGGGTGACGGCGTCATCGCCAGCGAAGTGGACGCCATCAAGCAGGCACTCAAGGCCGAAGGCGCCCATGTGAAGGTACTCGGCCCGACCGCCGGCCCGGTCAAGGCCGCCGACGGCAGCGAAGTGGCCGTGGACGGTTCGGCCGAGGGCATGCCATCGGTAGCATTGGACGCGGTCTATGTGCCGGGCGGCGCCGAAAGCGTCAAGGCCATGCTCGACGACGGCGTCATCAAGCACTACCTGCTGGAAGCCTACAAGCACCTCAAGGCCATCGCCCTCACCGGCGAAGCCGAGCAGTTGCTCAAGGCGGTCTACCTGAACCCCGACGAGGCGCTGCTCACCGGTAGCGACTTCAAGGCGGTACAGCAGGACTTCTTCGCCGCCATCGCCAAGCATCGCTGCTGGGCGCGGATGCCGAAGATCAAGTCCATCCCGGCCTAAACAGGCAGGCATGAAAAAGCCGACCGTCGCGAGATGGTCGGCTTTTTTGTTTTTTGCCATCGGCCTGTTCGGCCCCATTGCCACGATGCATCCGTAGGTTGGGCTGAGACGGCTCCATCGTCGAAGCCCAACAAAACGGGGCTGACAGCTTGCTTTGTTGTTGGGCTTCGCTGCGCTCAACCCAACCTACGGGTTCTGCGTTGGGATCGGCTCCGTAGGTTGGGCTGAGACGGCTTTATCGTCGAAGCCCAACAACGCGGAGCTGACAGCGTGCTCCGTTGTTGGGCTTCGCTGCACTCAGCCCAACCTACGGGTTCTGCGTTGGGATCGGCTCCGTAGGTTGGGCTGAGACGGCCTTATCGTCGAAGCCCAACAACGCGGGGCAGACAGCGTGCTCCGTTGTTGGGCTTCGCTGCGCTCAGCCCAACCTACGGGTTCTGTGCCGGGATCAACCCAGCACCAACACCCCGTCCATTTCCACTTGCGAACCCTTGGGCAGCGCGGCCACGCCGATGGCGGCGCGGGCGGGATAGGGCTGCTGGAAGTAGCGGCCCATGATCTCGTTGACGGTGGCGAAGTGCGCAAGGTCGATCAGGAAGATGTTCAGCTTGACGATGTCGGCCAGCGAACCACCGGCGGCCTCGGCCACGGCCTTGAGGTTTTCGAACACCTGGACCACCTGGGCCTCGAAGCCGTCTACCAGCTCCATGCTGGTGGGATTGAGCGGGATCTGCCCGGAGAGATAGACGGTGTCACCGACCTTGATCGCCTGGGAATAGGTACCAATGGCGGCAGGCGCCTTGTCGGTGTGGATCACTTGCTTGCTCATGGGTCGCTCCTGTGCGGGAAAGGCTCGATTCTGCAAGCCCGTGGCGACCCACTGCAACCTCAGCTGCGAACCCGAGTGATACCAGCCACGCCCTTGAGCGTGCGCAGCTTCTTGATCACCCGCGCCAGATGGACACGGTCATGCACACTGACCACCAGCTGGACCACGCTGATCCGGCCATCGCGTTCGTTCATGCCGATCTTCTCAACGTTGGCGTCCGCAGCGGTGACGTTGTTGGCCAGCATGGCGATCAGGCCGCGCTGATGTTCCAGCTGGACGCGCAACTCGACGCTGAATTCGCCGGTGACGTCCTTGGCCCAGTTGAGCACGATGCACTTTTCGCTGTTGTGCCGGAATTCGGCGATGTTCCGGCAGTTTTCCAGGTGGATCACCATGCCCTTGCCGGCCGACAGGTGGCCGACGATGGGATCGCCCGGAATCGGCGTGCAGCACTTGGCGTAGCTGATCACCAGGCCTTCGGAGCCGCGGATGGCCAGCGGTCCCTGCGGCGTTGTGCCGGGCTGCGGCTCCAGCGGCTCTTCCTGCTCGCTGCCGGACACCAGGCGCCGCGCTACCACGTAGGCCATGCGATTGCCCAGGCCGATCTCCTCGAGCAGGTCCTCCAGTACCACACCCTTGTATTCGCCGAGCACCGAGAGGATGCGCATCGGCGAGATCTTCGACAGCTGGGTGCCAAAGCCGGACAACGCCTTGTTCAACAGCCGCTCGCCGAGGCTGATGGACTCGGAGCGACGCTGCTGCTTGAGCGCATGGCGGATATTGGTACGGGCCTTGCCGGTGACCACGAAGTTGAGCCAGGCCGGATTGGGCCGGGCGCCAGGCGCGGTGACGATCTCCACCGTTTCACCACTGCCCAGCGGCTGCGACAGCGGCGCCAGGCGGCGGTTGATGCGGCAGGCGATGCAGCTGTTGCCCACGTCGGTGTGCACCGCGTAGGCGAAGTCCACGGCCGTGGAGCCCTTGGGCAGCTCCATGATGCGGCCCTTGGGGGTGAAGACATAGACCTCGTCGGGGAAGAGGTCGATCTTCACGTTCTCGATGAATTCCAGGGAGTTGCCCGCACGTTGCTGCAACTCGAGGATGCCCTTCACCCACTGGCGGGCGCGCAAATGGCTGGCGCGCGGCTCGTCGCCCCCGGCCTTGTACAGGCCATGGGCGGCGATGCCGTTGTTGGCCATCTCTTCCATTTCGCGGGTGCGGATCTGGATCTCGATGGGCACGCCGTGCATGCCGAACAGGGTGGTGTGCAGGGACTGGTAGCCGTTGGCCTTGGGGATGGCGATGTAGTCCTTGAAGCGCCCCGGGAACGGCTTGTAGAGATTGTGCACCGCGCCGAGCACGCGGTAGCAGGTGTCGACCTTGTCGACGATGATGCGGAAACCGTAGACGTCCATGATCTCGTTGAACGACTTCCGCTTGCCGCGCATCTTCTGGTAGATGCTGTGCAGGTGCTTCTCACGGCCAACCACCTCGCCATCCAGGCCTTCGCGGGCCAGGCAGTTGGCCAGAGACTCTTGGATCTTGCCGAGGATCTCGCGGCGATTGCCACGGGCCGTCTTGACCGCCCGCTGGATGCGCTCGGCGCGCATCGGGTGCATGGCGCGAAAGCCCAGGTCCTCGAATTCCACATAGAAATCGTGCATGCCCAGCCGGTTGGCGATGGGCGCGTAGATTTCCAGGGTTTCCTTGGCGATGCGCCGGCTCTTATCCGGCGGCATGGCGTCCAGGGTGCGCATGTTGTGCAGCCGGTCGGCCAGCTTGACCAGGATGACGCGGATGTCCTTGGACATCGCCATGGTCATCTTCTGGAAGTTCTCCGCCTGGGCCTCGGCCTTGGTCTCGAACTTCATCTGGGTCAGCTTGCTGACCCCGTCCACCAGCTCCGCCACGGTCTCGCCGAACTGGCCGACCAGGGCTTCCTTGGCGATGCCGGTGTCCTCGATCACGTCGTGCAGCATGGCCGCCATCAGGCTCTGATGGTCCATGTGCATGTCGGCGAGGATGTTGGCGACCGCCAGTGGATGGGTGACATAGGGCTCGCCGCTGCGGCGGCGCTGCCCATCGTGAGCCTGCTCGGCGTAGTAGTAGGCCCGCCGGACCAGATTGACCTGGTCGGGGGTCAGGTAGCTCGCCAGACGCTCGGCCAGCAGGTCGATGCCGGTCGGGCGGACGTCACCATACGCAGGCTCGGCGGCCATGGCTTAGAGCGCCTCGCCGTCCGCTTCTTCGTTGACTTCGAAGGCGGCGAACAGCGGCTCTTCTTCGACGATGTCGTCAAGACGGATGACTTCCTCGTCGACCAGGCCTTCGGCGATCTCGCGCAGGGCGACGACGGTGGGCTTGTCGTTGTCCCACGGTACCTTGGGCTCCTTGCCGCCGGTGGCCAGCTGGCGCGAGCGCTTGGTGGCGAGCATGACCAGCTCGAATCGGTTGTCTACGTTGTCCAGGCAGTCTTCGACAGTAACGCGGGCCATGGTCTTCCTCGTGGCGATGATGATCCCGGGAACGGGGGACCTGATAGTATAAAAATTCGCCAGTGGCAAGGGAAGAGGCGGTGGTCGGAGGACCACCGGCACCGCTCCGTGCAAAAGTGGCTCCCGCCCGCGCCGGACGGGAGCCTTGGCCGGGTCAGGCCCCCGCTTTCTTCTTCAGGCGCCAGGCGTGCAGCAGCGGCTCGGTGTAGCCGCTGGGCTGCTCGCGGCCCTTGAAGATGAGATCGCGGGCGGCGCGATAGGCATAGGAGCTGTCGAAGTGGCCGGCCATGGGCTCGTAGAGCGCATCCCCGGCGTTCTGGCCGTCCACCACCTTGGCCATGCGCTGCAGCGTCTCGTCCACCTGTTCGGCGCTGACCACGCCGTGGTGCAACCAGTTGGCGATGTGCTGGCTGGAGATGCGCAGGGTGGCGCGGTCCTCCATCAGGCCGACATCGTGGATGTCGGGCACCTTGGAGCAGCCCACGCCCTGGTCGACCCAGCGCACCACGTAGCCGAGGATGCCCTGGCAGTTGTTGTCCAGTTCCTGCTGGATGGCCTCGGCGGACCAGTCCGGCGACTCGGCCACCGGCACGCTGAGCAGGCCGGCGAGCAGTTCGCCACGGGCGGCGTCGACATCGGTGCGCTCCAGCTCCTGCTGGACCTGCTGGACGTTGACCTGGTGGTAATGCAGGGCATGCAGCACGGCAGCGGTGGGCGACGGTACCCAGGCGGTGTTGGCGCCGGCCTTGGGATGGCCGATCTTCTGCTCCAGCATGGCGGCCATCAGGTCGGGCATGGCCCACATGCCCTTGCCGATCTGCGCCTTGCCGCGCAGTCCGCAGGCCAGGCCCACTAGCACGTTGTTGCGCTCATAGGCGGTGATCCACTTGGAGGTTTTCATGTCGCCCTTGCGCAACATGGGCCCGGCCAGCATGGCGGTGTGCATCTCGTCGCCCGTGCGGTCGAGGAAGCCGGTGTTGATGAAGGCCACCCGCGCCGAAGCGGCGGCGATGCAGGCCTTGAGGTTGACGCTGGTGCGGCGTTCCTCGTCCATGATGCCCAGCTTGACGGTGTTGGCCGGCAGCCCCAGCAGGGCCTCGACGCGGTCGAACAGCTCGACGGCGAAGGCCACTTCGGCCGGGCCGTGCATCTTGGGTTTGACGATGTACACCGAGCCGCTACGGGAATTGCCCTGCCGCTTGAGGTCGTGCAGGGCGCAGGTGACGGTCACCACGGCGTCGAGGATGCCCTCGGGAATCTCGCGACCCTCTTCCAGCAACACCGCCGGGTTGGTCATCAGGTGGCCGACATTGCGGATGAACAGCAGCGAGCGACCATGCAGGGTCAGCGGCTGGCCGTCGGCGCCCTGGTACTCGCGGTCGGAGTTGAGGCGACGGGTAAAGGTCTCGCCACCCTTGCTGACCTCTTCGGCCAGGTCGCCCTTCATCAGGCCCAGCCAGTTGCGATAGGCCAGGACCTTGTCGGCGGCGTCCACCGCGGCGATGGAGTCTTCCAGGTCCATGATGGTGCTGACCGCGGCTTCCAGCAGCAGGTCCTTGACCCCGGCGGCGTCGGTCTTGCCGATGGCGCTGTCGCGGTCGATCTGGATCTCCAGGTGCAGGCCGTTATGACGCAAGAGCACCGCAGACGGCGCGGCGGCATCGCCGTGGTAGCCGACGAAGGCGGCCGGATCGGCCAGTTCGCTGGTGCCGCTCTTGAGGTCCACCACCAGACGACCATCCTGCACGCGGTAGGCGGTGGCGTCCTTGTGCGAGCCACCGGCCAGGGGGGCCACGCCGTCCAGCACCTGGCGGGCGAAGGCCACCACCTTGGCACCGCGGGTGGGGTTGTAGCCCTTGCCGCGTTCGGCGCCGTCGCTTTCCGGCAGGGCGTCGGTGCCATAGAGGGCGTCGTACAGCGAGCCCCAGCGGGCATTGGCGGCGTTCAGGGCGTAGCGGGCGTTGAGCACCGGTACCACCAGCTGCGGACCGGCCTGCTCGGCGATCTCGCGGTCGACGCCGGCAGTGCTGGCCTGGACCTGGGCGGGCACGGGCTGAAGATAGCCGATGCCTTCGAGAAAGGCCTGGTAGGCAGGCAGGTCGGTAACCGGGCCGGGGTGGGCACCGTGCCAGTTGTCGAGCTCCACCTGCAGGCGATCACGCTCGGCCAGAAGCTCGCGATTACGGGGTGCCAACTCGTGCACCAGGGTATCCACCCCCGACCAGAAGGCGGCGGTGTCGAGACCGGTGCCGGGCAGCACCTCTTCGTCGATGAAGCGCTGCAGTTCGGTGGCCACCTGCAGGCGGCCCAGGGTAATGCGGTCGGTCATGATGGCTTTCCTTGATAACGAGAATGTCGAGAGAGGGTTAACCCAGTGCCGCGATGGCCGCCTTGGCGACCTGGGCATCTTCCGGGGCCTTGACGCCGGAGACGCCGACCGCGCCCACCACCTGGCCATCCACCAGGATGGGTACCCCGCCTTCGAGCATGCCCTGCATCAGCGGCGCGCTGAGAAAGGCGGTACGCCCGTTGTTGATCATCTCTTCCAGCACCTTGGACTCCTTGCGCGCCAGGGCGGCGCTACGGGCCTTTTCCGGAGCGATGTAGGCACTGTTGGGCGCGGCGCCGTCGAGGCGCAGCAGGGCCAGCGGATGGCCGCCGTCATCGGCCACGGCGATGCACACCGCCCAGCCCTGGCGTTCGGCTTCGGCGCGACCGGCGGCCAGCAGGGTGTCGATCTCGGCAAGGGTGAGTACGGCTTTGGTCTTCATGGGGCCTCCAGGGTTCAGGGTTGGGTCGGGGCGGCCAGGGCCGCGTCGAGGATTTCGATCCAGTGGCGCACGGGAGTTCTCCCGGCGCCGTCGAGATGGCTCTGGCAACCGATGTTGGCGGTGGCGATCACCTCGGGGTGGCCGCTCTCCAGGGCATCGAGCTTGGCGTCGCGCAGCCGCCGCGACAAGTCCGGCTGGGTCAGCGAATAGGTGCCGGCCGAGCCGCAGCAGAGGTGGCCGTCCGGCACCGGCGCCAGCGGAAAGCCCAGGCGTTGCAGCACGCCTTCCACGGCGCCACCCAGGCGCTGGGCGTGTTGCAAGGTGCAAGGGCAGTGGAACGCCAGCCGCGGGGTGTCCGTCAGGCGCAACTCCTCCAGTGGCAGATCACGCAGCACCTCCACCAGATCAAGGGTGCGCGCCGAGACCTCCCGGGCCTTGGCGGCGTAGACCGGGTCGTCCTTGAGCAGGCTGGCGTATTCCTTGACGAAGGCGCCGCAGCCGCTGGCGGTCTGGATGATGGCCTCGGCGCCGCCCTGCAGGGCCGGCCACCAGGCGTCGATGTTGCGCCGGGCGCGGTCGAGGCCGGCTTCCTGGGCATTGAGGTGATAGTCCACCGCGCCGCAGCAACCGGCGCGGGGCGCGGCGTCCAGGCTGATACCGAGGCGATCCAGCACCCGCGCGGTGGCGGCATTGGTATTGGGCGACAGCCCCGGTTGCACACAGCCTTCGAGGATCAGCATGCGCCGGGCATGGCGAGGTGCCGGACGCACCCCGGGCGCGGCGATGCGCGCCGGCAGTTTGGCCTGGACGCTGGCCGGCAACAGCGGTCGCAGGGTCTGGCCGCTTTTCAGCAGGGCGCCGAACAGCCGTGGCTGCGGCAGCACCTGGCGCAGTCCGGCGCGCAACAGGCGCTGACCCAGGGGCCGCGGCACCCGGCGCTCCACCTCGGCGCGGCCGATATCGAGCAGCTCGTGGTAGGAGACGCCCGAGGGACAGGTCGTCTCGCAGTTGCGGCAGGTCAGACAGCGGTCCAGGTGCTCGCGGGTCTTTTCGCTGACCTCGCCGCCCTCGAGCATGCCCTTGATCAGGTAGATGCGCCCACGGGGCCCGTCCAGCTCGTCGCCGAGCAGCTGGTAGGTCGGGCAGGTGGCATTGCAGAAGCCGCAGTGCACGCAGCTGCGCAGCACCCGCTCGGCATCGGCGGCGCGGGGCAGTTCGCGGGCGGCGGGACTCAGATTGGTTTGCATGACATCGCTCCCTTACAGCCCGGCGTACAGCCGACCCGGATTGAAGATCCCCTGGGGGTCCAGGCGCGCCTTGAGGCGACGGTGATAGTCCAGCAGCGCGGCCGGCAGCGGATGCTGGGCCTCGCGTTCGGCGTCGGGCGTATAGCAGAGGGCATGGCCGCCAGCGCGCTCGGCGATCTCGCGCAGGACCGTGGCCGGGGCATCGCTCTTGAGCCAGTACTGGGCACCGCCCCAGTCCAGCAGCCGGGTGCCGGGCAGCTCCAGCAATGGCGTATTGACCGGTACCGACAGTCGCCACAGCGGCGCGGGGCCGGCGAAGAAGGCCAGGCGCTGCTCGTTGAGGTCGTCCCAGAAAGCCTCGGCCAGGCTGTCACCGCCAAGGCGATCGACCGCCGAGCGTACCGAACCCTCCCCACCTTCCAGGCGCAGGTGCAGACGCTGGCCGTCATGGCAGGCCGCCGAGATCGGCAGAGCTTCACGGCCCCAGGCGGCGAGGCGCTGCAGGGCGCGCTCGGCGTCCAGTTCCAGACTCAGGCTCTGGGTGCAGCGCGGCTTGGGCAGGACCTTGAAGGACACCTCGGTGACCACCCCCAGGCAGCCCTGGCTGCCGGCCAGCAACCGGGAGACGTCGTAGCCGGCGACGTTCTTCATTACCTCGCCGCCAAATCTCAGGTGTTCGCCAGTGCCGGTGATCAGTCGGGTACCCAGGACGAAATCCCTCAGGCTGCCGGCCCAGGGCCGCCGCGGACCGGAAAGCCCACAGGCCAGGGTGCCGCCAACCGTGGCGCCCTCCCCCAGCCCTGGCGGTTCGCAGGGCAGCATCTGGCCCTGCTCGGCCAGGGCGGCATTGAGTTCGGCCAGCGGCGTGCCGGTACGGACCGTGGCTACCAGCTCGGTGGGGTCGTAGTGCACCAGGCCGCGATGGCCACTGACGTCCAGCGGCTCACCGTCCACCGGGCGGCCCAGGTGGGCCTTGGTGTCGCCGCCATGGATACGCAGCGGCTGGCGACGAGTCAGGGCCTCGCGGACCTGGTCGAGGAGCAGTTCCAAGTTGTCCATCAGAAACGCTCCAGTTCGGGGTGGGGCAACTGGCCGTGGTGCACGTGCAGCCCGCCGAACTCGGCGCAGCGGTGCAGGGTCGGCACGTTCTTGCCGGGGTTGAGCAGCCCAGGAGCGTCGAAGGCGGCCTTCACCGCGTGGAAGAAGGTCAGCTCGCCCGGCTGGAACTGGGTGCACATGGCGTTGATCTTCTCGCGACCCACGCCGTGTTCGCCGGTGATGGTGCCCCCCACCGCCACGCACAGATCGAGGATGCGCCCGCCCAGGGCCTCGGCCTGCTCCAGTTCGCCGGGACGATTGGCATCGAAGAGGATCAGCGGATGCAGGTTGCCGTCGCCGGCGTGGAAGACGTTGCCCACCGCCAGGCCGTATTCCGCCGACAAGGCCTCGATACCGCGCAGGACTTCGGGCAGGGCGCGACGCGGGATGGTGCCGTCCATGCAGTAGTAGTCGGGCGACAGCCGCCCCACGGCGGGAAAGGCGTTCTTGCGCCCGGCCCAGAATTTCTGCCGCTCGGCCTCGTCGCGGGCCAGGCGGATCTCGGTGGCACCGGCGGCGGCCAGCAGGCTGCTGACGCGCTCGATATCGGCGGCCACGTCGGCCTCCACCCCGTCCAGTTCGCAGAGCAGGATGGCCGCGGCGTCCACCGGGTAGCCGGCGTGGATGAAGTCCTCGGCGGCTCTCAGGGTCAGGTTGTCCATCATCTCCAGGCCACCGGGGATGATGCCGGCGGCGATGATGTCGGCCACCGCCGCCCCGGCGCGCTCGATGTCGGCGAAGCTGGCCATCACCACCCGGGCACAGGGCGGCTTGGGTAGCAGCTTGACGGTCACTTCCACCACCACCCCGAGCAGGCCCTCGGAGCCGGTGAACAGGGCCAGCAGGTCGAAGCCGGGACTGTCCAGGGCGGCGCTGCCCAGGGTCAGGCGCTCACCCTCCAGGGTGACGATCTCCACCGCCAGCACGTTGTGCACGGTCAGGCCGTATTTCAGGCAGTGCACGCCGCCGGCGTTCTCGGCCACGTTGCCGCCGATGGAGCAGGCGATCTGCGACGAGGGATCGGGAGCGTAGTAGAGATCATGGGGCGCCGCGGCCTGGGAGATGGCCAGGTTGCGCACCCCGGGCTGGACCCGGGCACGGCGGCCATCGGGATCCACCGCGAGGATGCGATTGAAGCGCGCCATCACCAGCAGCACGCCCTGCTCCAGCGGCAGGGCACCGCCGGAGAGACCGGTACCGGCACCGCGCGCCACCAGGGGTACGTTCAGCTCATGGCAGAGGCGCAGGGTCGCCTGCACCTGCTCCACTGTTTCCGGCAGCACCACCAGCAGCGGCGTGGTGCGGTAGGCCGCTAGGCCGTCGCATTCGTAGGGCTTGAGGTCTTCCCTGTCGTGCAGCAGGCAGTGCTCGGGCAGCGCGGCGCGCAGTCGCTGCAACAGCTGCGCCTTGTCCGGGCGGGGCAAGACGCCGTCGAGACGTTCGTCGTAGACCAGGCTCATCGGGTAACCACCCTTGTTGTTGTTCTGGCTGGAGAGGCTTCGTTGTACCCCGACTGCAACGGGCCCGTCCATTGCTCGGCGTACTGGTCATACCAGTTTTTTCGTCTTCTTCGACCAAAGGATTAGCCTGTTTCTGCCGCCTTGACGGCGATGAGCGCCAGTGGCTCACTAGCGCTGAACCTTGTGGTCATACCAGCAGGAAACCAGCATGTCCGCGCCCATCGCCCGCCTTCCCGTCGCCGAGAACGTCAGCCAGCAGATCGAACGCCTGGTGGTGGACGGCGTGCTCAAGGTCGGCCAGCCGCTCCCCTCCGAGCGGCGCCTGTGCGACAAGCTCGGCGTCTCCCGGACCGCCCTGCGCGAGGGCCTGGGCCTGCTGCGTGCCCGTGGCATCATCGAGACGCGCCACGGCCAGGGCAGCTTCGTCGCCCGGCTGGCGGCGCCGGCGGCGGAAAATCCCCTGCTGCACCTGTTCAGCAGCCAACCGCGCACCCTCTACGACCTGCTGGAAGTCCGCGCGCTGTTGGAGGGCGAGGCCGCGCGCCTGGCCGCGCTGCGCGCCACCACCGCCGACCTGGTGCTGATCGGTCGGCGCTACGAGGAGCTCTGCGCCGCCTGCCAGGATCCGGCCAGCCTGCCCGCGGAAACCCATGCCCGCCTCGACCACGCCTTCCACCTGGCGATCAGCGAGGCCTCGCACAACCCGGTGCTGGTGCACACCCTGCAATCGCTCAACGAATTGCTGCTGGGATCGGTGTTCGCCTGCATCGCCAATCTCTATCACCGCCCGCCGCAGCGCCGCGAAATCGACGCCCAGCACGCCCGCCTCTATGCCGCGGTGAGTGGACGCCTGCCCGACGAGGCCCACGCCGCCGCTCGCGACCATATCCACAGCGTCAGGGACAGCCTGCGCGAGATCGAACAGGAAGAGCAGCGGCTGGTACGGGCGACCATGCGTCTGGAGGGCTGGACCTGAGCCGGGGCAAAGGCCTGCGCCAGACGTGACGCGGAACCTGACAGGCGCCAACCCGACCATCCGTCGGGCGCAACATCTTGCAACTGCCCTGCCCCGCCCCCATGCTTAGGCGACCTTTCTCCAGCTCTCGGCCCTAATGGACCCTTCCACTAGTCTTTCCTCGACGTTGTTCGCCGATCTCGGCCTCGTGTTCTTTGCTTTCTTCCTCGTGCTGCTCAACGGCTTCTTCGTCGCCGCCGAGTTCGCCATGGTCAAGCTGCGCGCTACCCGCGTGGAGGCCATCGCCAAGAAGCACGGCTGGCGCGGACGCATCCTCAAGAAGGTGCACAACCAGCTCGACGCCTACCTCTCCGCCTGCCAGCTCGGCATCACCCTGGCCTCCCTGGGCCTGGGCTGGGTCGGCGAGCCGGCCTTCGCCGAATTGCTCGAACCGGTGCTCGGTGCCGTGGGGGTCAACAGCCCCGAGGTGATCCACGGCATCGCCTTCTTTTCGGCCTTCTTCATCATCTCCTACCTGCACATCGTAGTCGGCGAGCTGGCACCCAAGTCCTGGGCGATCCGCAAGCCCGACCTGCTTTCGCTGTGGACGGCGGTGCCGCTGTACCTCTTCTACTGGCTGATGTATCCGGCCATCTGGCTGCTCAATGCCAGCGCCAACGGCATCCTGCGCATCGCCGGCCAGGGCGAGCCGGGCGCGCACCACGAGCACCACTACAGCCGCGACGAACTCAAGCTGATCCTGCACTCCAACCGCGCCACCGACCCGGACAGCCGGGTGCTGGCCTCGGCCGTGGAGCTGGGCGAGCTGGAGGTGGTGGACTGGGCCAACTCCCGCGAAGACCTGATCTACCTGGACAGCAAGGCCAGTCTGGACGAGATCCTCACC
Organism: Pseudomonas sp. VMV1; assembly: GCF_056790235.1. Lineage (NCBI taxonomy): Bacteria > Pseudomonadati > Pseudomonadota > Gammaproteobacteria > Pseudomonadales > Pseudomonadaceae > Pseudomonas > Pseudomonas sp. VMV1. The sequence goes on along the minus strand of NZ_JBXGSE010000003.1, from coordinate 669,573 downwards.
CAGATCCGCCGCTCCAAATACAGCCGCTATCCGGTCTATGACGAAGACAGCCAGACCTTTACCGGGGTGCTGCACATCAAGGACCTGCTCCTGGCCATCGCCGGGCTGGACAGCGAAGTCGCCTCCTTTGACCTCGACGACCTCGTGCATCCGCTGGAGCGGGTGACCAAGCACATGCCGCTGTCGGAACTGCTGGAGCAATTCCGCCGCGGTGGCGCGCACTTCGTGCTGGTGGAGGAAGCCGACCACAAGGTCATCGGCTTCCTGACCATGGAGGACGTGCTCGAGGTGCTGGTGGGCGACATCCAGGACGAACACCGCAAGACCGAACGCGGCGTGGTGGCCTACCAGCCGGGCAAGCTGCTGGTGCGGGGCGACACCCCCCTGTTCAAGGTCGAGCGGCTGCTGGGCATCGACCTGGACCACGTCGAGGCCGAAACCCTGGCTGGCCTGATCTACGACAGCCTGAAGCGCGTTCCGGAAGAAGAGACGGTGCTGGACGCCGAAGGCTTGCGCATCATCGTCAAGAAGATGAAGGGCCCGAAGATCGTCCTGGCCAAGGTCATCAAGCTGGACCCCAAGGACGCCCGCCGGCACTCACCCGAAGAACGCTGAGAAGGGGCGCCCTCAGCCGCGGCCGCTGCCCAGCCCCGGCAGGCCATCGCTCAGGCAGACGCGGTTGCGGCCGCCGCGCTTGGCGGCATAGAGCGCCCGATCGGCATCTTCCAGCAGTCCCAGGCCGTGTTCGAGGTTGCTCGGCACGGCCACCGCGACGCCAAGACTGAGCGACAGCCGCAACCGCCCCTGCTCGGCTTCCAGCTCCAACCCCGCCACCTCCTGACGGATACGCTCCGCCAGCACCTGGGCCGCCGCCAGGTCGCTGCCTGGCAAGGCGATGACGAACTCCTCGCCGCCGTAGCGCGCCGCCACCTCACCGGCACGCTGGGTGTGCCGGCCCAGCACCTCGGCCACGCACTTCAGGCATTCATCACCCAGGGTATGGCCATGGGTGTCGTTGACCGCCTTGAAATGATCGATGTCCAGCAGCAGCACCGCCAATGGACGCTCCGCGCGAATGGCGCGCCGGATCTCCTGCTGGAAGACCCGCTCGAAATGCCGGCGATTGCTCAGCCCGGTCAGGGGATCGGTCTGGCTCTGATGCAGCAGCTCCCGATTCAATCGCTCCAGCGCGGCCTTGGCCTGCTGCAACTCCACCGTGCGCAGCGCCACTCGCAGTTCCAGCTCGACAAAGGAGGCCTCTCGCTCCCGCGTCAGGGCGGTCGAGGCTTCCAGCGCCTGGCGCTGCGCCTCGATCCGCGCGCGCCGTCGCAGGCTGAGGCCCTCACTGAGCCCTATGGACAGGACCACGAAGCCCAGCGCGAAGCCGGTCATCTGACCGTGGAAGGCCAGGCTCGTCGGCGCCAGCCAACCCGCGACCGCCAGCAACTGGACCAGACTGCCCAGCAGCAGCAACGCCCAGGCGGCGCTGAACCACAGCGCCATGCGATTGCCATGCAGCGCCAGGTACGAGGTGGTGCCCAGCAGGCCCAGGCAACTCAGCGCCATCATGCCGAGCAGTTCCTGGAAGCTCAGCAGATTCGGCCAGAACAGCGCGACGACCAGCGCCACGCTCCAATAGCCGATGAGCAGGCGATTGCCAAAGTCGATCCAGCGGCCACCGTGATAGAGGCTGAGCAGATAGCGGACGAACAGGCCCGCGCTCAGGAAGCACAGGGCGGCACACACCAGGTGGGCACGCAGGCCGAAGGCCGGACTGTCCGGCCAGAGCAGCCAGGCGCCGTAGCCGGTGGTCACCGCCTGATACCCGATGACGCTGAGCAGATAGAGGGCATACCAGCCAAAACCCGAGCGGCGCCCGAAGCTCCACAGCGTGAGGGTCAGCAACAGGATGGTGAACAGACCACCAAAGAAGCCGCCGATCAGCCAGGCATCCTGCTGGGCTTCCTTCAGATAGACAGTCGGCGTCACCAGGCGCAGCGGCAGGATGAAGGTCTCGCGCGACTCCAGGCGTAGATAGACCTCTTCCACGGCGCCGGCCTTTGGCGTAAGAGCGAATATCAGCTGGCGGCCAGGCAGGGCTCGCGCCGCTACCGGCAAGGCGATGCCACTCCGTTGCAGCGGGCTCCAGCGGCCAGCGCTGTCGCGCGTGCGCACGTCGAGCCGATCCAGCACCGGCCAGCTGGGAATCAGCCACCAGGCCTGGTCATCGCGCCCCTGGATGCGAAAGCGCAGCCAGAGTCCCTGGCGCCCGTCGTGAAGCAGCATCTCCAGCACGCCAGGCGCATGCCAGCCCTGTTCCGTTCCGCTGGGTCGGGCGGCGGCCTCGGCGAAACTCAGGCTGGCCGGCGCCTTGAGGATTTCCAATACTGGCCGCGGATCGTAGGTGCGGGCGGGATCGTCGAGCAGCAGCACCTGCGCCCGGCAGTCGAAGGCGACCAACAGCAGCAACAGACAGAGAGCATGGCGATGCCTACAGGCGCGCAAGGCGACTAAAAGTCCATTCATGGGCAGCGTCCACGGCCTGGAGAGAGATAGGCAGCTGGAAGACCAGCGGGCTAGACGGGAAAAGGCAAGTGATAGCATAACGCCACCTGCCCGGTGCCTGGCAATGGATTTCTAGGCGCGGCGGCGCCCCTGACCGCCTGCCAGACAGGCGGCGACGCTATGGCGGGAACGCCTTTACCGTGGGACTCAGCGGTCGCCCAGCGCCATGTTGGGCAGCGCCGCCAGCGGCCGCACGAAGCGGAAGGGAATGGAGACCATTTCGCCGCCTTCGCGAGCCTGGACCACGAAGTGCAGATGGGGGCCGGTGCTGCGTCCGGTATTGCCGGACTCCGCCAGGGGCGTACCGATCTCCACCCGCTCGCCGGGACGCACCTTGACCGAGCCGCGGCGCAGGTGCAGATAGGCGCTCTGACTGCCGTCTTCGTGGGCGATGCGCACGAAGTTACCCGACGGACTAGGGCCATGGCCGAACTGGCCGTTTTCCACGTCGATCACCGTGCCGGCGCGGGCGGCGCTGATCGGCGTGCCCTCGGGCATGGCGATGTCCACTGCATAGCGGCCCTTGGGCGTGTGGTGACTGAAATCACCCCCGGCGCCCTGGGTCACGTAGTAGTTCCCCTCCCGCCAGGGCCAGGCGTAACCGTAGCCCAGTCCGCTACCGGTCGCGCTCGGAGCGCCGTCCGCCAGCGGCGGCAGGGTGCCGACGGCCAGCTGCGGGCTATAGTTGAACGACTGGTCGAAGTGCATGGGAAAGCCCTGCTGGCGCTTGCGAATCACCGCCAGCTGCACGGTGGAGCGCGGCGCCACGACCTGACGGATCGGCCGTTCGGCGCCGGCCACGTTCACGGTGCGTTGCAGGCGCAGTTCGACGCGCACGGGCACGTCGAAATCGTTGCGGACTTCGAAGATGCGACCCTCGCTGGCGTTGCGGACCTTGAGCTTGACCTGCCCCTTGCGGGCCTGGCTCTTGGCGGAGGTCTTGGTCAGGGTCGCCGACTCGGCGGCCGGTGCAACGGCGGGCACGGCCAAGGCGAGGGTCAGGCAGGTGATCAGGGCGGTCAGGCGTCGGTCCATGGCATAGGGCCACCATGATGGGCAAGGACAGACGCTAACAAAGCCGCAGCGCGTGAGCGATGCCCAAACCTTGGCTTTGTGAAGCCGCTGGCAAAGCATCGTCATGAATAAAAAAGCGAGGCACTCAAATCCCTGTGCCACGCTGTCACCGATCGGACGGTAGTTCAAAATACAGGCCTGACGGTTCAGGCAGGTCAGCCAAGCGGCGGGTGTTCTGTGCGACACTCCCGCGAGAGGCATGTCTTCGGCGTGCAGAGGGATCACCCCTGGGCTCGCCTAATGCTCCGGCCATAGTGCTGCAGGTTAGGCCCTAGCGCCTTGACGATGCCCAACCGAAACGGACAGCCGCTATGCAGGAACAGACAATCGACCCGGCGCGGAGCGTGGCCGCGGACGCCCCCGTCCCCGCCGCCGGGCCCCTGGTGTCCCAGCTCAACACCTTCGTCCATGGCCAGGTGTGGCCGCCGCATGTCCACGATCAGGCGCACCTGATGTACACGGTCAACGGCGTGCTGGAGGTCACCACTCACGAAGGGGTCTGGTACGTCCCGCCCAAGCAGGCGATCTGGATTCCCCCGCGCATCGAGCACCAGGCGCGGGCCAATGGCGAAGCCACCCTGCAGGTGGTGGTGATCGAGCTGCCGAGCGGCCTGCCCTGCCCGCAGTCGGCCACCCGCATGGTGCTCATCTCGCCGCTGCTGCGCGAACTGCTGCGCTGCCTGCGCCGGGGCGGCGCCTCCTATGGCGAGGCAGAGCTGGGCAGGCATGTGCGGGCGCTGATGTTGGCGGAACTGGTGTTTCTCGAAGAGACCGCGCTGCACCTGCCGGCGCTGGCCGATCGCCGGCTGCAGACCATCCAGACCAGCCTGCACGCCGATCCCGCCAACGACACGGCGCTGGAGACCTGGGCGCAGCAGCTGCACCTCTGCTCGCGCAGCCTGGCGCGGCTCTTCCTCAAGGAAACCGGCACCAGCTTCTCCACCTGGCGCCAGCACACCCGGCTGATGCTGGCCCTGCCACGCCTGGCCGCCGGCGAGCCAGTGACCCGCGTCGCCCTGGATCTGGGCTATGCCTCACCCTCGGCCTTTACCCGGATGTTCCGCCGGGTGCTGGGCGTATCGCCCAGCGAGTATCTCAACGCCCAGGGCTAGCGGGTTCTATCTGACAAGCGCCAAGGATCAGGGACCGCCGACGGCGAAATTCGGCAGGCTGTCCACCGCCTGGGCGAAGCGGAAGGGAATGGACTCGACGGCCTCGCCGGTATTGCGCTGAACCACGAAATGCAGGTGCGGCCCGGTGCTGCGTCCGGTGTTGCCGGAAGCCGCCAGCGCCTGGCCGGTACGCACCCACTGCCCTTCGCTGACCTTGATCGAGCCGCGCTGCAGGTGCAGATAGACGCTCATGGTGCCGTCGTCGTGGAGGATACGGACGAAGTTGCCGGAAGGATGGTTGCCGCGGCCGTCCTGGCCGTTCTCCACCTCGACCACCTGGCCGCTGCGCGAGACCACGATGGGCGTACCCTCGGGCATGGCGATGTCCACCGCATAGCGACTCTTGGGGGTGTGGTGGCTGAAACCGCCGCCAGCGCCCTGGCTGACGCTGAAGGGCCCGCCCAGCCAGGGCAAGGGATAGGCAAAGCCCGCGGTGAAGACCGGCGTGGCGCTACCCATCAGGGTGGTGAGCTGGGGGGTGTAGCGCTGCGGACGGCTCGGATCGGGGGCGACCAGGGTAGCCAGGCGGGTCAGGCTGCGCGCCGGCAGCACCTTGCGGATCGGCGCCTCGCCCACGCCGCTGACGTTCTGCAACGCCGAGAGGCGCAGGGTCACGGTCACCGGCAGGAAACTGTCGTTGCGCACCTCCAGCACCGTGCCACCGGCATAGTGCCGCGGCTGCAGCTTGACCCGCTGGTCCAGCCGCTCGATGGGATCGTCGCTGAAGGTCATCACCTTGGCGCCCTTCTGCGCCTTGTCGGTGTAGGTGACCACGCCATTGGCATCGACGTACTTGTAGATAGGCGCCGCCAGGGCGGTACCGGACAGCGCGAGCGACAGCAGCAACAGGCGATGGACGAGGGGCATGGGCAGGGCGTCAGAAATCCGCGGTATCACCGCGTCAAGCAGTCTCCGTGCCAGCCCCCTCATGGCGCCACCCTGCCCTAGGCGCCCGGCACGTAGTGCCGCTGAGCGGTACCCTTGGCGATCAGCCGCGACAGATAGTCGAGCTTGGCCGGGTCACGGTCGATGAAGCGGAAATTGACCTGCACCCACTCGCTGGCCGGCGTCGCTTCCACCGCGGTCAGCGAATGCAGGTAGCCGTTGAGACGTGCCACGTCACCGCCGTCTTCGCCCTGCTCCAAATCGAGCACGGCAGTTTCCAGAATTTGCGGTAGCGGATCACCCCGACGGACCACCAGCAGGGCCTCCTTGATGCTAATGGCCTTGATCAGGCAGGCCATGCTGGCGTTGGGCAGACGCAGCTGCCCCTGACCGAAGTTGGGAGCGGCCTTGCCCCGGGTGGGAGCCGACGGCGCAGCGCCAGTGAGCAAGGCGGCACTGGAGGAAGCGACCGGTGCGGCGGCGGGCGCGGCGGTCGGCTGGACCACCTCGCTGCGGCCGGCGGTCAGGGCACCGAGAGAATCGTTGGCGAAACCGGTGGCCGGGCGCGGTTGAGCCCCAGCCTGCAGCTCGGCCAGCTTGCCGGTGCGCTGCAGGGCCTTCTTGACCTTGGCGGCCAGTTGCTCGTTGGAGAAGGGCTTGCCCATGTAGTCGGACACGCCGGCCTGGATGGCCTGGACGACGTTTTCCTTGTCGCCGCGGCTGGTGACCATGATGAAGGGCACGCCCTTGTGGTCCGGCTGGGCACGAAACCAGGTCAGCAGTTCCAGGCCGGTCATGCCGGGCATTTCCCAGTCGCAGAGGATGAGGTCGAAACGCTGCTTGCCGAGTATCGTCTGGGCGCGGCGACCATCGGCCGCCTCATCCACCACGAGCCCGGGAAACAGATTGCGCAGGCCCTTCTTGATCAGATCGCGGATGAAGGGCGCATCGTCCACAACCAGTACGTTCAACTTGCTCATCGGTCACTCCATGCCAAGTCTTGCAGCATAGCAGGCAGCTCCGGGACGCTACCCGGGGAGTGACCGGGCGGATCATTCCCGCGACCGGTTGACCTCTTCGGCCATGCGCTTGAGGCCCATGTGCCGTACATCGGTACCCTGCACCAGGTAGATCACCAGTTCGGCGATGTTGCGCGCATGGTCGCCGACCCGCTCCAGGGAGCGCAGTACCCAGATGATGCTCAGTACCCGGGAGATGGAGCGCGGGTCTTCCATCATGTAGGTGGCCAGCTCGCGCAGGGCGGACTTGTACTCGCGGTCGATCAGCTTGTCGTACTGGGCCACCGACAGGGCCAGCTCGGCGTCGAAGCGGGCGAAGGCGTCCAGCGACTGGTGGACCATCTTGCGCACCTGCTCGCCGATGTGGCGGACCTCGACGTAGCCACGCGGGGCCTCGCCGTCCTCGGTCAGCTCGATGGCACGGCGGGCGATCTTCGAGGCTTCGTCACCGATGCGCTCCAGGTCGATCACCGACTTGGAGATGCTGATGATCAGGCGCAGGTCGGATGCCGCCGGCTGACGGCGGGCCAGGATGCGCAGGCATTCCTCGTCGATGCCGCGCTCCATGATGTCGATCTGGTCGTCGATGGTGCGCACCTGGCGAGCCAGACCGGCATCGGCGTCGATCACCGCGCGCACGGCGTCGCTGACCTGCTTTTCCACCAGACCGCCCATGGCCAGCAGGTGACTGCGGACCTCCTCCAGTTCGACGTTGTATTGCTGGGAGATGTGCTGCGTGTGACCGTCTTTGTTGATCATGCTGTCAGTCCTGCCTGAGAGGATCGAGTCGCCGGGTGGGCACCGGTCTGCCTGGAACTAGCCGTAGCGGCCGGTGATGTAGTCTTCGGTCTGCCGCTTCGCCGGATTGGTGAAGAGGGTATCGGTGTCGCCGTGTTCGACCAGCTGGCCCATGTACATGAAGGCGGTGTAGTCGGACACCCGCGCCGCCTGCTGCATGTTGTGGGTGACGATGACGATGGTGTAGCGCTGTTTCAGTTCGTGGATCAGCTCTTCCACCTTGAGGGTGGAGATGGGGTCCAGCGCCGAGCACGGCTCGTCGAGCAGCAGCACATCGGGCTGCACGGCGATGGTGCGGGCGATCACCAGCCGCTGCTGCTGGCCGCCGGAGAGGCCCAGGGCGGACTCGTGCAGACGGTCCTTGACCTCGTCCCACAGCGCCGCGCCGTGCAGCGCCCATTCCACCGCCTCGTCGAGCACCCGCTTCTGCTTGATGCCCTGGATGCGCAGGCCATAGACCACGTTTTCGTAGATGCTCTTGGGAAAGGGATTGGGCTTCTGGAACACCATGCCCACCCGCCGCCGCAGCTCGGCGATCTCGGTGCCGCGGGCATAGATGTTCTGGCCATCGAGCAGGATTTCGCCCTCGATGCGGCAGTCTTCCACCAGATCGTTCATGCGATTGAAGCAGCGCAGCAGGGTCGACTTGCCACAGCCGCTGGGACCGATGAAGGCGGTGACGCGCTGGCGCGGGATCTCCAGGGCGATGTCCTGCAGCACCTGCTTCTTTCCATAAAAGAGGTTGAGCCGCGGCACCGACAGGGCCACGCCACCTTCGCTCGCCGCCGGCTGGGCGCTGGCCGCGTAGGCGGCGGCGGTTCTGAAGATGGAGGAATCGGAAGGCATGGGGTCTCCTCGGCCGTGGCCGTTAATCTTCCAGCAGCCGGTATTTTTCGCGCAGCCGGTTGCGCAGCAACACGGCGGACACATTCAGCCCGGCGATCACCAGCACCAGCAATAGCGCGGTGGCGTAGACCAGCGGGCGGGCGGCTTCCACGTTGGGGCTCTGGAAGCCAACGTCATAGATGTGGAAGCCCAGGTGCATGATCTTCTGGTCCAGGTGCAGATAGGGATAGTTGCCGTCCAGCGGCAGCGAGGGCGCCAGCTTGACCACCCCCACCAGCATCAGCGGCGCCACCTCGCCGGCGGCCCGGGCCATCGCCAGGATCAGACCGGTCATCATCGCCGGGCTGGCCAGCGGCAGCACCACCTTCCACAGGGTCTCGGCCTGGGTGGCGCCCAGCGCCAGGGAGCCTTCGCGGATGCTGCGGGGAATCCGTGCCAGGCCCTCCTCGGTGGCGACGATCACCACCGGTACGGCGAGGATCGCCAGGGTCAGCGAGGCCCATAGCAGGCCCGGGGTGCCAAAGGTCGGCGCGGGCAGGCTGGCCTGGAAGAACAGCTGGTCCAGGGAGCCGCCCAGCACATAGACGAAGAAGCCCAGGCCGAAGACGCCATAGACGATGGCCGGCACCCCGGCGAGGTTGTTGACGGCGATGCGGATGGTGCGGGTCAGTGGCCCCTGGCGAGCGTATTCGCGCAGGTAGATGGCGGCGATGACGCCAAAGGGGGTGACGATCACCGCCATCAGCAGGGTCATCATCACGGTGCCGAAGATGGCCGGGAAGACGCCACCCTCGGTGTTGGCCTCGCGCGGATCGGCGCTGAGGAACTCCCACAGCTTGCTGCCATAGAAGCCGAGCTTGGCGCCCACGCCCATGGCGTTGGGCTGGTAGGCGCGCACGATGCGGGCGAGGTTGAGCTCCAGGGTGCGGCCCTCGACGTCGCGCAGCACCACACTGTCGCGCCGCCGCTCCTGGCGCAGGCCGGCCAGCTGGTCTTCCAAGTCGCTGTAACGCGCTTCGAGTTCGGTGCGGCGCGCGGCGAGATCGGCCTGGGCGGTGGCATCGAGGCGGCCGTCCAGCTCCAGGCCACGGCCCTCCAGGCGCAGCCGCTCCAGCGCATGATTGACGCTGCCAATGTCATGCTTTTCCAGGCGCTCCAGGCGCTCGCTCAGGTCACGGGTACGCAGCAGCCGGCGCTGCAATTCGGGCACGGCCGCCGCGCCCTTGGCCACCTGGCGCCCCTCTTCGCGCACCTCCAGCGCATAGCCGTAGAAGTTGCCCCATTCGCGGCGCTCCAGCACCAGGACGTCGGCGGGGGTCTGCCGATCCTGCAGCCAGTCTCCGATCAGCCAGACGAAATCGCTACCATAGAGGTCGCGATTGCCCAGCTTGAAGAGTTCGCGGGTCAGGGTTTCACCGCTGCCAGCCGGCAAGGTCATTCCGGCACTCTGCAGACGCGCCGCCGGTACCGCTTCGCGCTCCACCACCTCGCCCAACACCAGCCGCGGTTCGAGACCCGGCGGCGTATAGCGCGCCTGCACCACCTCGGCCGGCCAGAAATGCGCCAGGCCGCGCACGGCGATGATGCCGATCAGCCCCAGGGTCATGAGCACGGCGATGGCCACGGCGCCGCCGCTGAGCCAGACGCCAGGCGCGCCGCCGCGCAGCCAGTGGCCAAGAGAGCGCCGCTTCACGACGCCTCGTCCCTGCGACGCGCGTGATTCAGAGCGCCGCATACTTTTTCCTCAGCCGCTGGCGGATCAGCTCGGCCAGGGTATTCATCAGGAAGGTGAAGCTGAGCAGCACCAGCGCGGCCAGGAACAGCAGCCGGTAATGGGTACCGCCCACCTCGGATTCGGGCATCTCGACGGCGATGTTGGCGGCCAGGGTACGCATGCCCTCGAAGAGGTTGGCATCCATGATCGGGGTGTTGCCGGTAGCCATGAGCACGATCATGGTCTCGCCCACGGCGCGGCCCAGGCCGATCATCAGCGCCGAGAAGATGCCGGGGCTGGCGGTGAGCAGCACCACCCGCGTCAGGGTCTGCCAGGGGGTAGCGCCCAGGGCCAGGGAGCCCAGGGTCAGGCTGCGCGGCACGCTGTAGATGGCGTCCTCAGCGATGGAGAAGATGTTGGGAATGACGGCGAAGCCCATGGCCAGCCCGACGATCAGGGCGTTGCGCTGGTCGTAGGCGATGCCCAGCTCCTGGCTCAGCCAGAGACGCAGGTCGCCGGCGAACAGCAGCTCTTCCAGCCAGGGACTGAGCGAGAGTGCCAGCGCCGTGGTCAGCAGCACCACCGGCAGCAGCAGCAGGCTCTCCCAGCCCTCCGGGATCCGCTCGCGCAGACTTAGCGGCAGCCGCGACCAGCCGAAACCCGCTGCCAGGATGCCCAGCGGCAGGAGCAATAGCAGGCTGAACAGCCCCGGCAGGTGATTTTCCACGAAGGGCGCCAGGAACAGGCCGGCGAAGAAGCCGAGGATCACCGTGGGCAGGGCCTCCATCAGCTCGATGACCGGCTTGACCGTGCGCCTCATGCGCGGCGCCATGAAGTAGGCGGTGTAGACCGCCGCGGCGATGGCCAGGGGCGCGGCGAACAGCATGGCGTAGAAGGCCGCCTTGAGGGTGCCGAAGGTCAGCGGCGCCAGGCTCAGCTTGGGTTCGAAATCAGTGGTGGCCGCACTCGACTGCCAGACCCGCGCCGGCGCCTCGTAATTCTCGTACCAGACCTTGCCCCACAGCGCCGACCAGGAGACTTCCGGGTGCGGATTGTCCAGCTTGAAGCCGAGCAGCCGGCCGTCCGCTTCCAGCAGCAGGCGATCGGCCCGGGGCGACAGGGCCAGCATCCCGGCAGTCGGCGCGATCTGCGCGCGCAGCAGGGTACGCCCAGCGGTGCTGTGGAAGACGCCGAGCTCGCCTGTGGCGTCCAGCGCCAGAAAGCCCTTGCGCCGCTGTTCGGGCACCAGCTGGACGATGGGCGCAGCGCCCAGCTGGAAGCTGCGGATGTGCCGCAGCACCGGCTCGCCATCCGGGCCGCGGACCATGAACCATTGGCCGATGCCGCCCTTGGCGGTGCCCACCAGCAGCGACACGCCGCCAAGCAGCTGGGCGCTGGCGGTGATCTCGTCATCGGCTGCGTCGAGCAGCTTGTAGTGGCCGTTGAGACTGCCGTCGCGCAGATCGAAGACATCCGCCTGGGCGCGGCCATTGAGGGCATAGAGCCAATGGCCGCGCGGGTCCAGGTAGAGGGCCTTGGCGGCGGCATTGAGCGGACCGAATTGGGTAGAGCTCCGCACCGGGCTCACCGCGCCGCCGGTCACCGGTGGCGCCAGGCCGGCGAGTCGCAGCGCCGTTACCCGATTGCCCTGGGCGCCGGCGAGCACCAGCAGGTCATCGTCACCGGCGATGGCGACGCGGTCCAGGGCCGCGCGCGGAGCGCCCAGGTCCAGCGGCTCGCGCCCGTAGGGGAAGTCGAGCTCGGGGGTGATGACACGGCTACCCTGGGGATAGCGGGAGACATAGCGCTTGTGCGCCACCAGCACGCGGCCGTCGGACAGGCCCAGGGCGATCAGCCCGCGAGGGGCGTCCTGGGCCTGGCTGGTGATGGCCACCCCGGGCGGCAGCGGCAGGCGCTCGCGCGTGATTGGCTGGCCGTCGGCCAGGGTGAAGAACACCGCCTCGCCAGCGCGGGAGAGGTGCAGGCCGAGGCGATTCTGCTCATCGATACCCAACAGCAACGGTGCGCCAGCGGCGGCCAACCAGCTGGGCTGGGGCAGCGGCTGCGCTTCGAGACTGGCGCCACGCAACAGCGGCAGTACCACATAGGCCAGATAGAAGAAGATCAGGGTGATGGTGGCCAGGACGGCAAGGCCGCCCACCAGCACGGACCCTCGTACCAGTCGATCCTGCAGGGCCCGCCAACGTCGCCGCCGGCGTAGTGCGGGCGTGTTGAAGTCCAGCCGAGCAGGGCCGCGAGGATCGGGCAGGGACGGGGGTACCGGGGATTTCATGGCGCAGAGCCTAATCACGTCGTGTGACAGAAAGGTTACAGCGAATGGGCGGCCGCAGCCGCTACCACCGTGGCAGCGACAGCGCGCCAGGCGCTCAGTAGCCCAGGGTCTTCAACGCCTGCTGCACCACCGGGGCCGGCAAGGGAATGTAGCCATCCTTGACCACGGCCTCCTGCCCCTTGCGCGAGAGGATCAGCCGCAGGAATTCCCCTTCCAGGGGGTCGAGCGGGCGATTGGGCGCCTTGTTCACATAGACGTAGAGATAGCGCGCCAGGGGATAGCGCCCGGACAGGGTGTTTTCCTGGTTGTCCTCGACGTAGTCGGTGGTGCCTTGCCGCGCCAAGGCCACGGTGTGGACGCTGGCGGTCTGGTAGCCGATGCCGGAGTAGCCGATGCCACCGAGGGACTGGCTGATGGCCTGGACCACCGAGGCCGACCCGGGCTGTTCGTTGACGTTGGCGCGGAAGTCGCCACGGCACAGCGCCGCTTCCTTGAAATAGCCGTAGGTGCCCGACACCGAATTGCGACCGAATCGCTGGATCGGCCGCTTGGCCCAGTCACCGGTCAGCCCCAGGTCACCCCAGGTCTTGAGTTCGCGCGGGCCACCGCAGAGACGGGTGCTGGAAAAGATCGCATCGACCTGCTCCAGGGTCAGCTGGCGCAGCGGGTTGTCCTTGTTGACGAAGATCGCCAGGGCATCGATGGCTACCGGCACCGCGGTGGGCTGGTAGCCGAAACGCTGCTCGAAGGCCTGCAACTCGGCGTCCTTCATCTTGCGACTCATGGGGCCGATGCTGGCCGTGCCCTCGATGAGCGCCGGCGGCGCGGTGGACGAGCCGGCCGCCTGGATCTGGATGTTGAGGTTGGGATACTCGCGCTTGTAGCTCTCGGCCCAGAGCGTCACCAGGTTGGCCAGGGTGTCGGAACCCACGCTCGACAGGTTGCCGGAGACCCCGCTCACCTTCTGGTAGTCGGGGATGGCCGGGTCGACGCCCTCGGCCCGAGCGGTCGTGCCACTCAGCGCCAGAGCGAGCGCCACAGCGGTCAGCGGACCTTTGACGTACATGCCGGATTCCTCGCGGGGATGGGAGACGGGCCTGGGCCGCCGACGCTCAGGCGCAAGCGGGCACTCTAGGCGGGCATTGTGACGGATTTATGAGAGAGCGCCAGCCGCACTCGGCGCTTCGACTAGGCTGCAAGGACGCCGCTTCCTGCACCAGGCTGGCGCAGGCAGCGACCACTCGTCCGGCGCCCGGGCTCTGCCTTGCGGCTCTCGCGTACCGGACCATCATTTGCATAGCGACGCATTCATCTCAGTGCAGAGGAACGCACCATGGCCCAGGCTCTTCCGACGTCCTCCACCCCGGCCGCTCAGGCAACCACCGCCCCGCCCTCGCGCGCCAAGCTGATCGCCGCGGCCAGCCTCGGCAACGGCCTGGAGATGTTCGACTTCACGGTGTTCAGCTTTTTCGCCGCCATCATCGGCCAGCTCTATTTCCCCTCGGATACCCCCTATGGCTCGCTGCTGATGGCGGTCGGGGTCTTTGGCGTCGGCTTCGTCATGCGGCCGCTGGGCAGCATGGTGCTGGGCGCCTATGCCGACCGTCACGGCCGCAAGCAGGCCATGCTGCTGACCATCTCCCTGATGGGCCTGGGCAGCGCCCTGATCGCCTTTACCCCGACCCACGCCCAGATCGGCCTCGCCGCACCGCTGATCCTGCTCCTGGGGCGCCTGCTGCAGGGCTTTTCCGCCGGCGGCGAGATAGGCGCCGCCACCACCCTGCTGCTGGAATCGGCCAGCCCCGGCCGGCGCGGCTTCCATGTCAGCTGGCAGGTGATCAGCCAGGGCGGCAGTGCCCTGCTCGGCGCCGCCCTGGGCGCCCTGCTCACCCGCAGCCTGTCCGAGGCCGAGCTGCACGCCTGGGGCTGGCGTATCCCCTTCCTGGTCGGGCTGCTGATCATCCCGGTCGGCCTCTATATCCGCCGCCAGGTGGACGAGACCTGGCGCGGCGCCGGCGCGGTCGAGGGCGGTCCGGTGCGCGCCTTCCTGCGCGAGCATCCGCGGCGCTTCGGCCTAGGTCTGTTGATCGTGATGTCGGCCACCCTGCTGACCTACCTGATGCAGTTCTACATGCCCACCTACATGACCCGCATCGTCGGCCTGCCGGCCACCAGCGCCTACCTGGCCGGGGTGGCCTCCAGCGCGGTACAGATGGCCGCCGCCCTGGCCGCCGGCCTGCTGCTGGACCGCTTCGGCCGCTACAAGCCGGTGGCCCTGGTCAGCCTGGCGGTGGCCCTGCTGGGCATCTACCCGGCCTTCGTCTGGTTGAACGACCCCACCACCCAGGGCCTGGCCTTCGCCGCCCGCTTCGTGGTGATCACCGCCATGAGCGTCAACATGACCGCCGGTCTGCTGCTGATCCTCGCTGGATTGCCGCGGCCGGTGCGCGCCACGGGCCTGGCCATGACCTACGCCCTGGCGGTGACGTTGTTCGGCGGCACCGCCCAGTTCATCGCCACCTGGCTGATCGAGGCCACCGGCAGCCCGCTCGCCCCGGCCTGGTACCTGATCGTCATGCTGCTGATAGGATGGCTGGCATTGCTGAGCTATCCCGAACGCCACCTGGACTGAGAGAGATCGCCATGAGCCTTGCCACCGCTGCGGATCAAGACGCCACCGCCCGTCATATCGCCGGCTACCTGCCGGAAATGGTCGCCCTGCGCCGCGACATCCACCGCCATCCCGAACTGGGCTACCAGGAGCAGCGCACCAGCGACCTGGTGGCTGCCGCTCTCGAAGGTTGGGGTTACGAAGTCCATCGCGGTCTGGGTGGTACCGGAGTGGTCGGTACCCTGCGTGCCGGCAGCGGCAGCAAGGTGCTGGGCATCCGCGCCGACATGGACGCCCTGCCGATCCTGGAAACCACCGGGCTCGACTACGCCAGCCAGCACCCCGGACGCATGCACGCCTGCGGTCACGACGGCCACACCACCACCCTGCTCACCGCCGCCCGCTGCCTGGCCGAGACCCGCGCCTTCGACGGCACCCTGCACCTGATCTTCCAGCCCGCCGAGGAAGGCCTGGGCGGCGCCCTGAAGATGATGCAGGACGGCCTCTTCGAGCTGTTCCCCTGCGATCAGGTATTCGGCCTGCACAACATGCCCGGCGTGCCCACCGGCAAGTTCTGCTTTGTCGACGGCGCCGCCATGGCCTCCTCGGATACCGCCCTGCTGCGCATCCGTGGCCAGGGCGGCCACGGCGCGGTACCGGACAAGGCCGTCGACCCCATCGTCGCCAGCGCGGCCACGGTGATGGCGCTGCAAACCGTGGTCTCGCGCAACGTGGCGCCGCTGGACACCGCGGTGGTCACCGTGGGCAGCATCCACGGCGGCGAGGCCTCCAACGTCATCCCCGACGCGGTGGAGATGAAGCTCACCATCCGCGCCTTCCAGGACAGCACCCGCGACCTGCTGGAGCAACGCATCGGCGCCCTGGTGCGCGCCCAGGCGGAAAGCTTTGGCGCCACGGCCGAACTGGACTACCAGCGCGGCTATCCGGTGCTGGTCAACCACGACGGTCCCACCGCCTTCGCCCGCCAGGTGGCCGTGGACCATTTCGGCGCCGACGCCCTGCACCCCTTCGCGCCCATCCCGGCCAGCGAGGACTTCGCCTACATGCTGCAGCAGGTGCCCGGCTGCTACCTGTTCGTCGGCAACGGGCCGAGCGCCAACCTGCACAACGCGGCCTACGACTTCAACGACGCCCTGCTGCCGGTGGGCGCGCGCTACTGGGTCAAGCTGACCGAGGCCTTCCTCACCGCCTGAGGCACCTCCTCCGTCGCGCCGGCCGCCGCCCAAGTGGCGCGCTGGCTACGGAATCTTCACGCACCGCCCGCTAGACTGGCCGGTCATTCCTTCTATCCAGAGAGGTCGCCATGCGACGTGTTTCGCGCCTGGGCTGGCGCCAGGGCCTGGCGCTGGGCGTCGTTGTGCTGGCCGCGGGATTCGCCTATCCGGCCTGGCGGCATTTCCATCCGGTGAGTGCCGCCGCGGGCTGGAGCTACCGGGAGTTCGCCGCGGACATCCCCATGGTCAGTGCCCTGGCCCTGGATGCCGATGGCAGCCTGTTCGTCACCCAGGAGTTCTCCAGTCGCCGCGGCAGCCTGCTGCGCCTGCTGGCCAATGGCGAGCGCCAGCCGGTGCTGGGCGAGCTGTCCAAGCCGGATGGCCTGGTGATGTTCCAGGGCGGTCTGGTGGTCAGCCAGGAAGGCGGTCCGCTGCCGGTGTTTCTCCTGCGCGACGGGCATCGCGACGCCCTGTTCGACGGTAACGATGTCGAGGGCGTCGCCACCGATGGCCAGACCCTCTATGCCATCGAGGACCTGCCGCGCGGGCGTCTGCTCAGCTACGACCCGGTGCAGCGACGCCTGGCGGTGCTGCGCGAGGGCCTGGAAGAAGGCGAAGGGGTAGCGCGCTGCCCGGATGGCCGGCTGTTCTATACCGAAAAGGCCAAGGGCTGGGTCAAGCAGTGGCAACCCGGGGGTGCAGACACCCTGGTCGCCACGGGCCTCGACGCCCCCGGTTTCGTGCAGTGCTCGGCCGATGGCCTGTGGATCACCGAGGATGCCACCCACGGCGCCCGGGTGCTGCTGGTCGAGCCCGACGGCCACCTGGTCACGGTGCTCTCGCACCTGCGCTCGGCGCAGACCCTGATCCCGCGCGGCGACGGTCATTACCTGGTCGCCGAGCAGGGCCGCAACCGCATCCTGGAGTTCTCTCGAGAAGCTGGAGCCGACCGCTAGGGCGATCGGCTCCAGGGGTCTCAGGGCAGGCGATACACCAGGCAGGGATTGCCGTTGAGATGGCGCCCCAGCACCGGGGTCAGGTCGGCCAAGGGGGTGCCGGCCAGCAGGCCGCGGTCTTCGCGGGCCAGGATGATCCAGGCGCCGGACGGCAGGTGCGCCAGGTCCGCAACCTGGGGCCGGGCGATGAAGATCGGCTGCTCGTCATGGTCCAGGTTCATCATGTAGCGGATCGCCCAGCTGTCCTGGCCGAGGCCAAAGAACACCAGCGGACCCGGCTGCTGCTGACGCAGGCCTTCCACCTGCTGGACGAAGCCACGGGTGTCGTACTGCAGGTCCTGCGCCGGCTCCACCACCGCGACCAGCATCAGCCACTGGGCGGACAGCGCCAGGGCGCTCAGGGCCAGCAGCTGGCGGCTGCCGGTCAGCCGACGCCAGCCGACCAGGGCGGCGATCTGCAGGGCGACAAAGACCGGCACCAGCAGCGCCAGGGAGACGTCCGGCCAGTAGTCGTGGCGCTGCCAGAGGTGACGGCAGACCAGCATGGCGATCAGGGCGAGCCCCGGCAGGGCCAGCACCAGCGCCGTGTAGAGCGGCGCGACCCGGCGGAACCAGCTCTCCGCACGCAGCAGGCCATGGGCGGCGATGGCGGCCAGGAAGGGCACCATGGGCACCACATAGTAGGCCCGCTTGAAGTGCGGGATGGACAGCCCGATCAGGATCAGCAGACCGCTGCCGGCGAGCCCCAGCAGCAAACGACGCTGGGCGGTGTGCGGCCAGCTCAGCAGGCGGCGGCGCTCGGCGATCAGCACCAGCAGCGCCAGGGGCAGCACCGGCAGATAGCGATACAGACCTAGTTGCAGATAGAACCAGAACGGCTTGCCGCTCTCGTCCAGCCGGCCGGTGACCTGCATGTGCCAGACCTCGGCGGCGAAATCCGCGCCGCCTTCATGGTGGGCCAGCTGGATCAGCGTCCACCAGCCCAGGACGAGCAGGGCCAGACCGGCCAGGCCATAGCCAAAGAGGCGTTGCAGGGCGAAGGTGCGGCGCGCCGGTTCGCCCCAGGCCACCACCAGCCAGTAGAGACAGACCACGCCGCAGGGCTCGATCAGCCCGAGCGGGCCACGGATGGCGAAGCCCAGGGCGAACAGCGGCAGCACCAGCAGCCGGCGCAGCGGACGACCGTCGCGGTCGGCGCTGTGCATCAGATAGAAGCAGGCCAGCACCACCAGGGCGACCAGCTGGTCGAGGCAGACCGCGCGGGCCTTTTCCAGCCACTGTGGGGTCAGGGCCACCAGCAGCACCGTGAGCAGCGCCCAGGTGCGGCGGGTGTCGGCCAGCAGCCGATAGGTCAGCGCCAGCACGCCGGCCGAGGCCAGGGCGGTGGGCAGGACATTTGCCAGGTGATTGGGCGCGCCGATTACCCGCGCCGCCAGCCAGCTCAGCCAGGTGGCAGTGCCGGGATAGTCCGGATAGGGCTGGCCGTAGGTGGTGGCGAAAAAGGATGGGCCATGGCGAAACATCTCGCCGAGAAAGACCGCCCAGCGGCCGTCGAAGCCCTGGGGCGCCTGGTTCCAGATGCCGAGGGTGAACATCAGGGTGGCGACCAGTCCGAGCAGCAGGCTTTCGCGGCGCAGGCGACTGGCCGCCGGCAGCGCGAAGAGGGGCGCGCTGCGTGGAGTCAGGGGCATGGGCGAGACCATCAGGCGGCATCCACGCGGCGGGCGACCTGGGGACCGCCCAGGGCGGCGCCACGACCGATGGCGAAGTATTCGATGCCGCGGCGCTCCATGCGCTCGGGATCGAACAGGTTGCGGCCGTCGAAGATCACCGGCTGGTTGAGCTGGCGGGCGATGAGGTCGAAGTCCGGGGCCTTGAACTGTTGCCACTCGGTGCAGATGACCAGGGCATCGGACCCGGCCAGGGCCGCCTCGGGGGTGCCCATCAGCGCCAGGCGCTCGTCGTGGCCATAGAGGCGCTGGGCCTCGGCCATGGCCACGGGGTCGAAGGCGCGCACCTTGGCGCCGGCCGCCCAGAGGGCTTCCATCAGCACCCGGCTGGGCGCATCGCGCATGTCGTCGGTGTTGGGCTTGAAGGCCAGGCCCCAGAGGGCGAAGGTGCGACCGCGCAGGTCACCGTCGAAGTAGGTATTGATGCGCTCGAACAGCTTGGTCTTCTGGCGCACGTTGATGGCTTCCACGGCGCGCAGCAGATCCAGCTCCACGGCATTTTCCTCGCCGGTGCGGATCAGCGCCTGCAGGTCCTTGGGGAAGCAGGAGCCGCCGTAGCCGCAACCTGGATAGATGAAGTGGTGCCCGATGCGCGGGTCGGCGCCGATGGCCTGGCGCACCGCCTCGATGTCGGCGCCGACGTGCTCGGCGAGTTCGGCGATCTGGTTGATGAAGCTGATCTTGACCGCCAAGAGGCTGTTGGCGGCGTACTTGGCCAGTTCGGCACTGCGCAGGTCCATGCACTGGATACGGTCATGGTTGCGGTTGAAGGGCGCATAGAGTTCGCGCATCACGTCGCGGGCCACCGGCGAGTCGGTGCCCACCACGATGCGATCGGGCTTCTTGCAGTCGGCGATGGCGGCGCCTTCCTTGAGGAATTCCGGGTTGGAGACCACCTCCACGTGCAGGGTGCGGCCCTCTTCGGCCAGCACCTCGTGGATCAGCGCGCGAACGCGGTCGCCGGTGCCCACCGGCACGGTGGACTTGTTCACCACCAGCAGCGGATCGCGGGAGACCGGCTGGCCGATCAGCGGCTCGCGCCGCAGGCGGGCGATGGTCTCGGCCACGGCGAAGACGGCGGACAGATCGGCCGAGCCATCGGCGGCCGGCGGGGTGCCCACGGCGATGAATTGCACGGCGCCATGGGCCACGGCCTCGGCGGCCTCGTGGGTGAACACCAGGCGACCGGCAGCCAGGTTGCTGCGCACCAGCTCTTCCAGACCCGGCTCGTAGAGGGTTACCTCGCCGCGCTTGAGCTTGTCGATCTTGGCGCGGTCGATGTCCATGCACACCACCTGGTGGCCGACTTCCGCCAGCACGGCGGCCTGCACCAGACCCACGTAGCCGATGCCGAAAACGCTGATGTTCATAGGGTATTCCTCAGGGTGGGAGTGGCGCTGGCCCGGGGCCCGCCGACAAGGGCGACGCCGGCCACGACCAGCGCGACGCCCAGGGTTTTCCAGGGGGTAAAGGATTCGGCGGCGCCTGGCAGCCAGGCCGCGCCGAGGTGGACGAACACGTAGGAGAGGCCCAGCGCCGCATAGGCGCGACCCAGCGGCAGGCGTGCCAGGGCCGCCAGCCAGGCCAGCAGCGACAGGCCATAGCAGAGGATGCCCAGGGCCAGCAGCAGACCGGCCGCGCCGAACAGCGCCGACGGCGTGCTCAGCCAAGTGGCCATCGCCGGCAGCCGCACCAGGGCGGCGCGCAGGGACAGTTGCGCGAGGGTGGTGAGCAGGATGCTCAGGCCGAGCGGGAACAGGCCGTTCATAGCTGGCCCCCCAGCAGCGCGGCGCCGGCGACGATGCACAGGCAGCCGCACCAGGCGCGGGCATCCACCCTCTCGCCAAACACCAGCCGGGCCAGCAGGGTCACCGCCAGGGTGTTGAGCGAGAGCAAGGGATAGGCGACGCCCACCGGCACCCGCTGCAGCACCGCGCACCAGACCAGCAGGGCCAGGCCCAGGCAGACCAGCGCGCCCCACAGCCAGGGCGAACGCAGCCGTGCGGCCAGGGCACCGCCCGCGGCCACCGCGCGCTTCTGGCCCAGTTGGCCGGCGCTGGTGAGCAGGATCACCAGGGCGATCAGCAGGCCGTCGACGGCGCTCATTGCCCGGTCCTCGGATAGACCAGCAAGACCAGGCGCTCGCTGGCAATGCTCTCGCCTGGCTCGGGCAGGCTGTCGAGCAGCTGGCGGTCACTGGGGCCGTCCACCCGCAGCAGGATGGCCACCGGGCCCTGGTCGCGATGGGCGGCGAGCCAGCCGGCCAGGTCGCGCTCTTCGATCAGGCGCCCGCTGTCGGGTTCACGGGCGAAGCCGTACTTGAGTTCGCCCGGACCGCCTACCAGCACCACGTCGTCGCGGTGGGTGGCCCAGGCCAGGCTGGCGGCCACGCCGAGGTCGTTGCTGACCAGCAGGCCGGCGTGCTTGAAGTGGCCGAGCTGGGCCTGGATGAAGCTGCTCGGCAGCTTATTGTCGACCAGGCCGTTGGGCAGCGCGACGGACAGCAGCGGCAACAGCACCCAGAGCGCCAGGGCCGGCGCCAACAGGGTACGCCGCGGCCAGACCAGCGCCGCCAGACCGGCCAGCAGCAGGGCCAGGGGCGCCAGCAGGGCCAGGCCATGGGTCAGGCCTTCACCGGCCGCGTAGAGGCGACCGCCGTAGATCAGCAGGGCCACCAGCCCCACCAGGCCCAGGAGCAGGTTGCACAGGCCGTTCAGGCGCAGCGCGCCGGTGGCACCGCGGCGTCCGGCCTCCAGCAGGGTACGCGCCAGCAGCGGTACCAGAGCGGCCAGGACGGGCAGCAGGTAGGTGGGCAACTTGCCCCGGCTGAGGCTGAAGAACAGCAGCTGGCCGACCACGGCGATGCCCAGGAAGGCGGTGCCGACATGCCGGCGTTCCTGCCAGGTACGTCCCAGGGTACGCGGCAAGAGGCCGGCCCAGGGCAGGATGGCCACCAGCAGGATGGGGCCATAGAACCAGAAGGGCCGCTCGTGCTGGGCGTCCTGGCCAGCGAAACGCTGGATGTGTTCGTGCCAGAAGAAGAAATTCCAGAAGTCCGGATCGCGATGGGCCACCAGCAGCGCCCAGGGGGCGACCACCAGAGCGGCCACCAGCACCGCGAGGGGACCGCGGCAGAGCAACTCGCCAAGGCGTCCCTGCAGCAGGAAGAAAGGCACGGCGACCAGCACCGGCAACACCAGGGCGAGAAACCCCTTGGTCAGCAGACCACAGCCACAGGCCAGGCCCAGCAGTGCCCACTGGGCCAGGGCCGCGCTACGGGTTTCGGCGGCCTGTGCCTGCCAGAGGGCGAGCAGCGCCAGTGCCATCCAGAAGGCGAACTGGGCATCGAGGGTCACATAGGTGGCCAGCCCCGCCACGGCCATGCAGGAGAGATAGAGCACCCCGGCGAGCAGCGCCAGGGAACGGTCCTGCCAGATCAGCCGGGTCAGGCGCACCACCAGGGCGGCGGTGGCGAGACTGGCCAGCAAGGGCACCAGGCGCACGCTGAACAGCGAATCACCCAGCCAGGCCTGGGCGATGGCCTGGGTCCAATAGCCGCCGATGGGTTTTTCGAAATACGGCAGACCGAGGAAGTGCGGCACCACCCAGTCGCCGCGGCGCCAGAGTTCCTGGGCGATCTGCGCATAGCGCGACTCATCCGGGATCCACAGGCCACGCCAACCCAGCGGCAGCCCGTAGGCCAGGAGCGCCAGTGGCAGCAGCATCCAGAAACGACGCCGACTCATGCCTGCACACCCAGCCAGCCCTGGCGTCCGGCCAGGCTGCCCCGCACCAGGTTGCCCGCGGGCAACTGGCGCGGGTCGGCCGGCAGGCGGTCGCCCAGGGTCAGAAAGAGAATGCCCTCCTCCCGCGCCGCCTTGAGCAAGGCGCGGAAGTCCTCGGCGAAGGCGATGCCTTCCACCTCGGCGTGCAGGGTGTAGACGTTTAGCGCGCCCGGACGGAAGCGCTTGAGCAGGTAGCTGTTCCAGTTGGCGGCGGCGAGTTCAGGGCCGACCACTTCGTCGAAGGTCGGCATGTCCACCGGTACCTGAGGGGTGCCGTGGCCGCCGTTGCCCAGCCGCGGCCGGAACAGGGCGCTGCCGCGGCAATCGCTGTTGTATCTGAGGCCGAAGGCCTCCTTGGCCAGCACCACGCGCGGATCGGCGCGCCAGCCAGCGGCGGCGGAGCAGTCCACCTTGGCACCGAGGATGTCTTCCAGGGCCTGCAGACCGCGACCGAACTCCTCGCCCAGTCGCTCCAGGCTCCAGTTGCCGGTGTGGGCCTGCCAGGCGTGGTGATCCCAGGCGTGCAGCCCGACTTCGTGGCCGCGGGCGCGGGTCTCGCGCATCAGGTGGCCGAGGTCGCGGCCGATGGGCCGACCCGGCCAGGCGGTGCCGGCCAGCAGGATGTCCCAGCCATAGAGGCTGGCGGCCTTGGACCTGAGCATCTTCCACAGGAAGGTGGGCTTCACCAGGCGCCAGAGATGGCGCCCCATGTTGTCCGGCCCGACGCTGAAGAAGAAGGTGGCCTTGACCCCGGCCTCGTCCAGCAGGTCGAGCAGCCGCGGTACCCCTTCGCGGGTGCCGCGATAGGTGTCCACGTCGATGCGCAGGCTGGCCGGGATCAAGGTGTTCATCAGGCCTCCCGCTGCGCCATGGCTTCGCGCAGGAAGAAGTCCAGCGTCTTGCCGACGGTGGCGGCCATGGCGGTGCTCGGCTGCCAGTCGATCAGGCGGCGGGCGTTCTCCACGCTGGGCTTGCGGTGGGCCACGTCCTGGTAGCCATCGCCATAGAAGCTCTTGCTCTCCACCTCGCGGAAGCCGGCGAAGGGCGGGAATTCGTGGCGCAGCGGATGGGCCTCGAACTGGGCCAGCAGCTCCTCGGCCAGCTCGCGAATGCTCGCTTCGTTGTCCGGGTTGCCGATGTTGATGATCTGGCCGTCACAGCGACCGCCCTGGTTCTCGATGATGCGGAACAGCGCCTCGATGCCATCGTCGACGTCGGTGAAGCAGCGCTTCTGGGCGCCGCCGTCCACCAGCTTGATCGGGGTGCCTTCCACCAGGTTGAGGATCAGCTGGGTGATGGCGCGGGAGCTGCCGATGCGCGCCGAGTCCAGGCGATCCAGGCGCGGGCCCATCCAGTTGAACGGGCGGAACAGGGTGAATTTCAGGCCCTTGGCGCCGTAGGCCCAAATGACCCGGTCGAGCAGCTGCTTGGAGACCGAGTAGATCCAGCGCTGCTTGTTGATCGGACCGACCACCAGGTTGGAGCGGTCTTCGTCGAAGCGCTCGTCCTGGCACATGCCGTACACCTCGGAGGTGGACGGGAAGATCACGCGCTTTCCGTACTTCACGCAGTGGCGAACGATCTTGAGGTTTTCCTCGAAGTCCAGTTCGAACACGCGCAGCGGATTGCGGGTGTATTCGATGGGGGTGGCGATGGCCACCAGCGGCAGCACCACGTCGCACTTCTTGATGTGGTATTCCAGCCACTCGGTGTGGATGGAGATGTCGCCTTCCACATAGTGGAAATTCGGATTGGCCTTGAGCCGCTCGATGGCGTCGGAGCCGATGTCCAGGCCATAGACCTCATACTCGCCGTCGGCCAGCAGGCGCTCGGAGAGGTGGTTGCCGATGAAACCGTTGACGCCCAGGATCAGCACCCGGGTACGGCGCTTGGCGCGGCGATCCTGGCGGTGCAGGCGGGCACCGGCCACCAGGCCGGCTTCGCGGCCCAGTTGCGGACCGGACAGGTAGAGGCCGTTGTCGCCCAACTGGCCGGCCTGGATTTCCAAGACGCCCTCGCCACAGGCAATGCGCAGCGGCTCCAGGCTCAGCACGCTGCCGGGGGCCTGGCCATGGGCTTCCTGGCGCGCCTGGGCGCTCCAGACGATCAGCTTGCGATCACCGATCCAGCCGAAGGCGCCCGGATAGGGTTGGGTCACGGCGCGCACCAGGTTGTTCAGCTCCACGGCCGGACGGCTCCACTCCAGCTCGCCATCGGCGGCGCTGCGGCGGCCATAGGTGGTGGCCTGGCTCTCGTCCTGCTCGCGCTCGGTCAGGCGGCCTTCGGCCAGGGCCGGCAGGGCGTCGCGCAGCAGCGTCTGGCTGGCTTCGCGCAGCTTGGCGTGCAGGGTCAGGGCGGTGTCGTCGGCGGCGATGGCGACGCGCTGCTGGGCGACGATGGCGCCGGCGTCGGCGCGCTGGACCATGCGGTGCAGGGTCACTCCGGTCTCGGTCTCGCCGTTGACCAGCACCCAGTTGGCCGGGGCGCGACCACGATAGCGCGGCAGCAGCGAGCCGTGCAGGTTGTAGGCGCCGCGCTTGGCGCAGGCCAGGACGTCGTTGGACAGCAGGTTGCGGTAGTAGAAGGAGAAGATGAAATCCGGCTCCAGGGCGCGGATGCGCTCGACCCAGATCGGGTGGTTGACGTCTTCCGGGGCATGCACCGGGATACCGTGGCGGGCGCAGAGCTGGGCCACCGAACCAAAGAAGCGGTTCTCGCTCGGGTCATCCGGGTGGGTGAAGACGGCGGCGATGGGATAGCCGGCCTGGATCAGCGCGGCGAGGCCGGCGCAGCCGATGTCGTGGTAGGCGAAGACGATGGCGGTTTTCATCAGGGGCTTTCCTGTTACTGGACCTGGCGCAGCGGCGCCGGCGAAGGAGAAAGGGTGGCGGCGCGGATCACTTGTTCCACGTGGAACCGGGGCCGGGCACGGACGTCGTGGTACACCCGGCCGAGGTACTCGCCAAGCAGACCGAGGCCGACGAACTGGGCGCCGGTAAAGATGAACAGCACGGCGAACAGCGAGAACACGCCATCGGCCGCCCACTCGGCGCCGTGGGTGACGCGCAGGACCAGCAGCAGTGCGGCGAATAGGAAGCCGAAGACGGCCAGGCCGCCGCCGAACAGGCTGAGCATGCGCAGCGGGGTGGTGGTCATGCAGGTCAGCAGGTCGAACATCAGGTTGATCAGCTTGAGGAAGCCGTACTTGGAATCCCCGTGTTCGCGCTCGGCGTGGCCCACCTCGATCTCGGTGGTGTGGCGGGCGAAACTGTTGGCCAGGATCGGGATGAAGGTGCTGCGCTCGTGGCAGGCCAGCATCGACTGCACCACCTGGCGGCGGTAGGCGCGCAGCATGCAGCCGTAGTCGCGCATGGCGACGCCGGTAGAGCGCTGCACGGCGCGATTGATCAGCCGCGACGGCAGGGTGCGCAGGTAGGAATCCTGACGCTGCTGGCGCACGGTGCCGACCACGTCGTAGCCCTGGGCGGCGGTGTGCACCAGGCGTGGGATCTCTTCCGGGGGATTCTGCAGGTCGGCGTCCAGGGTGATGATCAGATCGCCCCTGGCCTGCTCGAAGCCGGCGAGGATCGCCGAGTGCTGGCCGTAGTTGCGATTGAGCAGCACCGCCACGACGGGACTGTCTGGCTCGCTGGCGGCCTGCTGCAGCAGTTCGGCGCTGCGGTCGCGGCTGCCGTCGTCGACCAGGATGATCTCCACCTGGCAATCCAGCAGGCGGCAGGCGGCGCGGGTGCGGCGCAGCAGTTCCGGCAGGCTGGCTTCTTCGTTGTAGACGGGAATCACCACGGATACCCGGTCGATGGCATAGGGCTTCATGCGCCTTTCTCCAGCAGGTCTTCGATGGCGCCAACCACGCGGTCGACGTCGGCGAGGGTCATGTCGGGAAACAGCGGGATGGAGCACAGCCGTGCCGAATTCCATTCGCTGTTGGGCAGCGCCAGCGCCGGCCAGCGCTCGCGGTACCAGGGGTGCAGGTGGGTGGCGGTGAAATGGATGCCGGTGCCGATGCCGCGCGCCTTGAGGCCGGCCATGAAGGCTTCGCGCTCCAGCCCGCACCGCTCGGGGCAGATGCGCAGGATGTAGAGGTGCCAGGCGTGGGTCTGGGCGTAGTCGGGCAGCGCCAGAGGGGCGACCGGCAGATGCGCCAGGCGCTGGGTGTAGGCCTGGGCCAGCAGCCGACGACGGCTGTTGATGTCGCCCAGGCGGTCCAGCTGCACCAGGGCCAGGGCGGCGTGGATGTCCGAGAGGTTGTACTTGAAACCGGGCTCCTGCACCTGGGCCTGGGGCTTGCGGCCCAGGGCGTGGCGGTCGAAGGCGTCCACGGCCAGGCCATGGAATTTCAGCCGACGCACGCGCTCGGCTAGGGTGGCGTCGTCGGTCACCAGCATGCCGCCTTCGGCGCAGGTTAGATTCTTGATGGCGTGAAAGCTGAAGATGGCGGTGCCGCGCTGGCCGATGGACTCGCCCTGGTAGCGGGTGCCAGCGGCATGGGCGGCGTCTTCGATCAGCGCCACGCCATGCTGCTGGGCCAGGGCGCGCAGCGGAGCCAGGTCGCAACTGGCGCCGGCATAGTGCACCGGAACGATGGCCTTGGTGCGCGGGGTGATGGCCGCAGCCACCTGCTCGGCGGAGACCATCAGGGTATCGCGGTCGACGTCGACGAACACCGGGGTGGCGCCGATCAGGGTGATCATGTTGGCGGTGGAGACCCAGGTCAGCGAGGGGGTGATCACCTCGTCGCCCGGGCCGATGTCCAGTGCCAGCAGGGTCACGTGCATGGCAGCGGTGGCCGAGCACAGGGCCACGGCATGGGCGGCGCCCACGGAATCGGCGAAGCGCTCTTCCAGCAGGTTGGCCTGGGGGCCGGTGGTGATCCAACCCGAGGTCAGCACCTTGCTCACCGCGGCCACTTCCTCGGCGCCGATGCTGGGCCGGGAGAACGGCAGGAACGGCTCGTCCAGCTGATGCGGGGCGGTGCTCTGGGACAGATCGGTCATGGCGGCTCATCCGAAGCGAGGGGCGCCGGAACAGGACAGCCGACGCGATGAGCCCAGGCTAAGGCGCCTTGCCTTACGGCCCCCTTAGCGCAACCTGACAACTGCCTGACAGCCCGTCAGTTGCCTGGCCACCCCCGTGAACCCTTTGGCAAAACAAGGGCTTAGCCCGCGATGAATGGGGTGCCGGTGGTCGGCGAGAGGCCTAGAATGCACACCCTGCCCCCACCGGCAGCCCTGAACCTGACACGAGAGACGACCGCGCCCATGCTGGACAAGACCCTGAGCGAACTGGAAACCGCGATCCGCGACCTGCTGCAACGCAACCAGCGCCTGACCGCCCGCACCCACGAGCTGGAGCAGGCCCTGCAAGCCGCGCGCGAGGAAAACGACACCCTGCAACTGAGTCTGATGGAGCAGGAAGAACACGGCGCCAGCACCCGTCAGCGCGTGGAAGGCCTGCTGGCACTGCTGTCGGCTCAGTCGGTCGAGCACCAGGCCGCGGCCGAGGTCGAGCAGCGCCACGTGGCCGTCGAGTGAAGACCGCCAACGCGGGCGCCGACGACGAGGTGGAGGTGCTCGGTCGCCGCTACCGCTTCAAGGTGGCCGAAGGCGACCGCGCCGCCCTGCAACAGGCCGCTGCCCGCCTGCGCGACGAACTGGTCGCCATCCAGGGCGACCGCCGCCGCGGCGATGCCATCGAACTGCTGGTGCTGGCCGCCCTGCGCCTGAGCCTGAACACCGCCGCCGATGCCGGCGCCCTGAGCGCCCTCGACGCCCGCCTCCAGGCCCTGACCGCCGAGGTGCGGGCGGCGCAGGAGGCCTAAGGCCTCTCCCCTCCCCTGACACGCTGATCCGCTCTCTCCTGAGGTGAGGGAAGGACGCCGGTCGCGGCCACGCCCTGTGTTCGAATCCGCCTTGTTGGTCTTCGACGATAGCGCCGTCTCAACCCAACCTACGAGGACGTTCGGAGGTTGGGTTGAGCGCAGCGAAGCCCAACACTGGTGAGCACCTATGCGCGGGTACCCGCGTGGAAAACGCTGCGCGGTTTTCCACTCTACGCCTCCCTCACCTCCACGCCGATCCGCTCCCTTTCCTGGGGTAAGGGAAGGACGCCGGTCGCGGTCACGCCCTGTGCTCGAATCCGCCTTGTTGGGCTTCGACGTTAGAGCCGTCTCAACCCAACCTACGAGGAGTTCGGAGGTTGGGTTGAGCGCAGCGAAGCCCAACACTGGTGAGCACCTATACGCAGGTACCCGCGTGGAAAACGCTGCGCGGTTTTCCACCCTACGCCTCCCACGCCTATCCGCTCTCTCTCTCTCCTCGGGTAAGGGAAGGACGCCGGTCGCGGCCACGCCCTGTGCTCGAATCCGCCTTGTTGGGCTTCGACGATAGAACCGTCTCAACCCAACCTACGAGGAAGTTCGTAGGTTGGGTTGAGCGCAGCGAAGCCCAACACCGATGAGCACCTATGCGCAGGCACCCGCGTGGAAAACGCTGCGCGGTTTTCCACCCTACGCCTCCTCACCTCCCTCACCTACCTCACCTCCCACACCGATCCGCTCCCTCTCCCGCCGGGAGAGGGCTGGGGTGAGGGAAACCTGGTCGCGCTTCAGAACACCCGCCAGGTGGAGATGCGTAGGTGACGGCACTCGCGCATCTGAGCCTGATACGCACGCTACCTACCTCGGCTGGGAGCTGGGGGCTATCCAGGGTGCTTCGCGCCGCACGAGCTGCTCTAGAATGCAGGTTCAGGCCCACCCATCCTGGGTGACGAAACCACACCTTCACGTGCCCCCTGTAAATTTCACTCCCCGTGCCTGTTCCTGGAGATCGCCATGCGTCATCTACGTGTGCTCAGCCTGCCCTTGCTCTCTCTCGCCCTGAGTGGCCCCTTGCACGCTGCGGCCAACCCCCTGCCGGCGTTGATCGATGCCGTCAGCCAACGCCTGGCGATAGCCGACCAGGTCGCCCGCAGCAAGCTCGATACGGGCAAACCCGTGCTCGACGAGACTCGCGAGCAGCAGGTACTGCAGTCGGTGCAGCGCGCGGCAGCCGACCGGGGAGTTCCGACCGCCACGGCCCGGACCTTCTTCAGCATCCAGATGGAAGCCAACAAGCTGGTCCAATACGGCCTGCTGGATGCCTGGCGGCGCCAGCACCATATTCCGCCGCCAGACAAACCGGACCTGAGCAAACTTCGCAGCCGCCTGGACGAGCTGCAGGGACGCCTGCTCGACGGCCTGGCCGCCACCGCGCCCCTGCGCCAGGACAAGGACTGCCAGGCCAAGGTCGATCAGGCGGTGACCCGCTACCAGCTACAGCACTGGCAGGACAGCCTGCATCGCCTGGCCCAGGTGCGCGCCCTGGGCGACTTCTGCAGCCTACCGGACTGAACGCGCCGGCGGACAGCGGCGCGGTCTGCGACAGACCTCGGCGGCGGACGCTACACTCTGCGGCAGACCGTACTCACCGCTTGAGGAATGCCCATGCACATCCTGCTCGTCGAAGACGACGCCACCCTGGCCGACGGCATCCGCCGGGTCCTGGAAGGGCATGGCATGCAGGTCGATCTGCTGCGTAACGGCGCCGAGGCCGATGCCTGGCTGCGCACTACCCGCTTCGCCGTCGTGGTGCTGGACATCGGCCTGCCTGGCGGCCTGGACGGCTTCGAGGTGGTGCGGCGGCTGCGTCAGCGGGGCAGTGACCAGCCAGTGCTGCTGCTCACCGCCCGCGACGCCATCGACGACCGGGTGCACGGCTTCGAGGTGGGCGCCGACGACTACCTGGTCAAGCCCTTCGCCGTGCCCGAGCTGGTGGCGCGGATCAAGGCGCTGGTCCGTCGCGCCGGTGGCCAGAACAGCGCCGACCTCACCCTCGGCGCCCTGCGCCTGGACACCGCCGCCCACCAGGCGCGCGTCGGCGACATGCCGCTGGATCTCTCGGCACGCGAGTGGGCCGTACTCGAACACCTGCTGCGCCAGGCCGGCAAAGTGGTCTCCAAGCAGCAGATCATCGACGCCCTGGCGCCCTGGGGTAGCGAGGACCTGACCCACAACGCCGTGGAGGTCTATGTCTCGCGTCTGCGCTTGAAGCTGGCCGACTCGGGCGTCGGCATCCGCACCGTGCGCGGCTTCGGCTATCGCCTGGAGGAAGCCGCGCCATGACCGCCACTGCGCCCAGCCTGCGTCGGCGGCTGCTCAAGTGGCTGGTGCTGCCGGTGCTGCTGGTCAACCTCGGCGGCGCAGTGGTCAGCTACCAGTTCGCCCGCAAGCCGGCGTTCAGCGCCCTGGACGGCGATCTCACCGATGCGGCGATCCTGCTGGTCGAGCAGCTGGAGATGGACGGCAATGGCCGCCTGTGGCTGCCGGCGGAGGCCGACTACCTGCTGCGGCACAACAGCCACGACCATGTCTGGCTGGCGGTGAGGAGCCTGGACGGTCAGCTGCTGTTCGGCGACGCCGCCATGCCGGTCCAGGAGATCACCGACGAGATGCGCGACGGCCACACCACCGCCCTACGTACCCACATCAATGACCGCTCGGTGTTCATGGTCGGCCGGCTAGGCAACGTGGCGGGACAGCCGGTGGTGGCCAGCGTGGCCCAGACCCTGAGTCGCCACACCGCCGCCCTGCAGCGCATGGTGCTGACCCTAGTGGCGGTGCAGATCCTGGTCGCCCTGCTGATCGCCGCCCAGCTGCTGTGGGCGGTACGTCGCGGCCTGAAGCCGCTGGAACGGCTGGAGCGCCAGCTCGACAGCCGCCACTACGATGACCTTGCCCCGCTGCGCGAAGAAGGGGCACCCCGCGAGCTGGGCACCTTCGTCACCGCGCTCAACGGCCTGCTCCTGCGCATCCGCGAAGGCGCGCGCAACCAGCGCGCCTTTCTCGACGACATGGCCCATCAGCTGCGCACCCCGCTGGCCGGCATCAGCACCCTGACCCAGTGGCTGCGCCAGCGGCACGCCGGCGATGCCGAGAGCGCCGCGGCCCTGGCGCAACTCCAGGCTGCCACCGAGCGTATGACCCGCCAGACCAACCAGCTGCTGACCCTGGCCCGCGCCGCCACCGCGCGCCTGGAGAGTCCGCCGCGCGAACCCCTGCGGCTGGACGAACTCATCGGCGAAGCCATGCCCAGCCAACTGTCCCAGGCCGATTGCCACGGCATCGACCTGGGCTATGAACTGGAGCCGCAGACGGTACTGGGCAACGCCTTCCAGCTGCGCGACCTGCTCGACAACCTGGTGGACAACGCCCTGAGATACACCCCGCAGGGCGGTCAGGTCACGGTTCGGCTGCACGGTCAGGCCGGGGCGACGGTGTTGGAAGTGGAAGACGACGGCCCGGGTATCCCCGAGGCCGAGCGCGAACGCATCTTCGAACGCTTCTATCGCCTCGACCGCGGTATCCACGGCACCGGCCTGGGGCTGGCCATCGTCCGCGACATCGCCACCGCCCACGACGCCGGCATCGAACTGGCGACCGCGACCGGCGGCCAGGGTCTGCGGGTGGCCATCCATTTCCCGCCCCTGGCCTTGCCGCCAGCGGAGGCTTCGTAGGTTGAGTTGAAAGCTACCCTCACCCCAACCCTCTCCCCAAGGGAGAGGGGGCAATCCGGCACACCCTGCACCTTTGTAGGTTGGGCTGAGCGCAGCGAAGCCCAACACGCCGGAGCCTATCCCCTTACCCCAACCCTCTCTCCGCGGGAGAGGGGGCAATCCGGCACATCCTGCACCTCCGTAGGTTGGGCTGAGCGCAGCGAAGCCCAACACACCTGAGCCTATCCCCTCACCCCAGCCCTCTCCCCGCAGGAGAGGGGGCAATCCGGCACATCCTGCACCTCCGTAGGTTGGGCTGAGCGCAGCGAAGCCCAACACGCCCAGACCAACCCCTGCACCTTAACGCCCCCGCCACCCCGGGTTCTCCAGGAGCACCGCCATCCCCTGCCCACCACCAATGCACACCGCCGCCACGCCGTACCTGAGCCCCTCGGTACGCAGCTGGCGCGCCAGGGTGATGGCCAGGCGCAGACCGGTCGCGGCCAGCGGATGGCCGAGGGCGATGGCGCCGCCGTGGACATTGAGACGCACCGGATCCAGCTCCAAGGCGCGCTGTACCGCCAGCAGCTGGGCGCCCTGGGCTTCGTTGATCTCCAGGCGGTCGATGGCGTCCAGCGTCAGGCCGGCACGGTCGAGCAGGCCCTGGATGGCCGGCACCGGACCGCTGCCCATGAGGTCCGGCGGCACCCCGACCACGCAGCTACCCCGGACCCAGGCCAGCGCCCGTTCCGGCACGGCGTCCGCGCCCCGCGTTAGCAGCACGGCGGCGGCACCGTCGGCCACCGCGCAGCTGTTGCCGGCGGTCTGGACCCCGCCCGGATGCACCGGCGTCAGCCGTGCCAGGGCCTCCCGCGAGGTTTCCCGTGGATGGCTGTCATGCTCGACCACCGCGCAGCCCCGCGGCAGGCGCAACTCCCGCGGCGCCAGGCCCTCGGCCTCGAAGCGCGCCGCCGCCACTGGCACGATCTCTTCCGCGAACCAGCCCTGGCGCTGGGCCGCCAGGGCGCGCTCGAAGCTGCGCAGCGCCCAGGCATCCACAGCCTCGCGGGCGATGCCATGGCGCTGCGCCAGCCGCTCGGCGGTGGCGATCATGTCCAGCCCCGCCGCCGGATCCTTGAGCGCTTCCCAGAGAAAGTCGTGGAATTCCACCGGCGCACCGAGGCGAAAGCCACTGCGGTGGGTATAGGCGGCGATGGGATTGCGAGTCATGGACTCGGCCGCTACGCACAGCACCTGGCTGGCCTGGCCGCTCTGCAACTGGTCACCGGCCTGGCGCAGCAGCTCCAGGCCAGTGCCGCAGACCCGCTGCACCTGCAACGCCGGTACCGACTCGGGCACCCCGGCATAGAGGCCGATGTGGCGTGGCAGCAGATAGGCATCGAAGCTGGCCTGGGCCACCGAGCCGGCCAGCACGGAATCCACCACGTCGGCGTCGTGACCGCGCGCCAGCAGTGCGCGGGCCACGGCGATGCCCAGGTCGGTGGGCGATACCTGCCCCAGGGCGCCATTCAGATCGGTCCAGGGCGTGCGCACGCCATCCAGCAGCAGGACATCGTCGTAGAGCGCACTCATTCCGGTAGCCATCGGGTACTCCTCTATTGCAGCAGATAGGCGTCGTAGACCACCGCCTTGCCCAGGCGCATGGCGCTGCCCACGCCCAGGGCGCGGTTGAGCCAGGCATAGGCCGGGGCGGCGGTCTCGAAGGTCAGGGTGACGCGAAAGAAATAGCGCCGCGGGTCCACTGGTTTGCCTGCCGCCAGCTCGCGCATCACCTCCGGCGGGCCATAGCGATAACCCTTGGTCTGCAGATAGATCAGGGCGCCGTCGTCGGTCTGCAGCAGATAGCGGGTGTCGATGATGGCCAGGCCATCGGCGGTCACCACCTGCCAGTCGGCGCCATTGTTGAGGATCCGTCCGTGCAGGCGTTTGCCATCGAAGCGGCCACCGGTAATGGGGATGATGCGCCGCTTGCCCAGGCCGCTGGTCTGGCCCAACTCCCACACCGGGGCGTCGAGGGCTACCTCGAAGCGCGCCAGGGGTTCGAGCTGCAGCGGCGGCGGCGTGGCGGTGGCCGGATCGCCGTCCACCGTGGCCGCGCGGGCCAGGCCGGTCAGCAGCAGCATGACCAGCAGCAGGCTACGCATGACCGGGAGCCTCCACGCGGGCGATGGCCGTCGGCGCCGGTGCCCGGCGTTGCAGCAGGGCCAGCACAGCGCCCGCCGCCACCAGTACCGCCGGGGTGGTGGCCACCACCAGGGTCGCCGCACCGCCGCCGACAGCCAACACCTGGCCGGCCAGCAAGGGGCCGGCCATGGCGCCCAGGCGCCCCACCGCCACCGCCGCACCGGTCCCGGTGGCCCGTACCGCCGCCGGATAGAGTTGCGGTGCCAGGGCATAGAGCACCAGCTGGCCGCCGACCACGAACAATCCGGCGGCGAAGCCGGCCAGGGCCACCAGCGGATAGTCCTTCGCCAGACCCAGTCCGGCCAGACCCAGCAGGATGCCTAGGTAGATGGCCAGCACCGTCAGGCGTGGCCGCCAGCGATCCATGAGCAGGCCGAACAGCACCGAGCCGATGCCGCCGCCCAGGTTGAAGAGAATCTGCACCCCCACCGCCTGGCCGCGGCTGAAGCCCTGGCCCACCAGCAGCGAGGGCAACCAGTTGAGCAGCATGTACATCACCGTGAGGGTGAAGAAGTAGCCCAGCCACAGCAGCAGGGTGGTCGACAGCGGCACCGCTCCCAGCCAAGCCCCGCGCCTGCTGCCTGCCTGAGCCGCTTCGTGG
Source organism: Pseudomonas sp. VMV1 (assembly GCF_056790235.1). NCBI lineage: Bacteria > Pseudomonadati > Pseudomonadota > Gammaproteobacteria > Pseudomonadales > Pseudomonadaceae > Pseudomonas > Pseudomonas sp. VMV1. The sequence goes on along the minus strand of NZ_JBXGSE010000003.1, from coordinate 634,535 downwards.
CCGCGGAGAAAACCGGCGGTCTCCGCCAGGTAACGTCCAAGCAGGGGCGCCACCAGCAGCGGCGCCAGACCGCCGACATAGAACACCGTCTGCCAGCGGCCGACATCCAGCAGCCCCACCACCGCCGCCAGGGCGCCGCCCAGGGGCACGCCGCAGTACATCAGGCTGACCGCCGTGGCGCGGGCGCGCTCGTCCACCGACTCGGCGGACAGGGCGATCAGGTTGGGCAGGGCACCGCCCAGGCCGATACCGGTGAGCAGCCGCGCCAGCAAGAGGCTTTCCAGACTCCAGACATGGGCGGTGGCCACCGAAAAGACACCGAAGATCAGCACGCAGGCGATCAGCACCTTCTTGCGGCCGATACGGTCGGCACACCAGCCGCCAATGAAGGCGCCAGGCAGGAGGCCAAGGATGCTGGCGCTGAACACCAGGCCCATCTGCCCTGGCTGGAAGCCGAAGGTCTTGGCCATGGCCGGGGCGGCGATGCCCATGGCCTGGAGGTCCATGCCCTCCAGCAGGGCGACGATGAAACACAGCACGAGGGTCAAGCGGGCCCCGGAGGGGGCGTTGGCGAACAGACGCATGGCGGATTCCTCAGAAACGGAAGGTGGTGGCGGCCGACAGGTAGCTCGTACTGTCGCCATCGGCCTGGCGGATCGCAGCGCCGGCCTGGAAGTAGCTGTATTCCAGGTCCAGGGTCAGGTAGGGCAAGGGGCGCCAGCGCAGGTTGTTGCGCCAGAGGTTGCCGGTCTTGCGTGCGCTGCTGGCGGCGGAGCCCGGCACCGTCACCATGCCCGGCAGATAGACGCCGTCGTTGGTGTTCTGCCGCCAGACGGCGAACAGCCCGCTTTCCAGCTGCAGCGTGGGTTGGGGCGCAAGGGTCAACAGCGGACCGACCAGGTAGAGGTTGGCCAAGGTGGTGAGGCCGGAGTTGCCGTAGACGCCGTTCTTCGGATACAGCGGATCGAAGGTACCGGCCCGGTCATCGCCGGGCCGGTCATCACCGCTGGCGGCATCCAGGCGCACGGCCAGGCGCGGCTTCCAGGCGCCGGCGAGTCGGTAGCCGGTCTCGCTGCTCACCGCCCAGGCGCGGATCTGGGCACCATCGAGATGCCCGCCCTGCCCCATCAGATCCCAGCTCCAATCCCAGCCGTCGGCCTTGCCGAACAGCCGCACGCCGCCGGTGTAGCGCTGCTCCGCGCCGCTCAGGCCGTCCAGGCTGCGCTGATCCTTCTCCTGGCCGAAGCCATAGACGTCCAGCTGCAGCGATCCTGCCAGCGGCAGGGTGCCGTAGAGGCCATAGAACTTGACCGCGTTGTCGGAGCCGTCGTCGAAGCTGTCCTCGCCGGTCACCACCGGCCGCAGGGCGAAGGCATCCAGGCGATAGCCGCCCGGCTGGTTCCAGGACAGGCGCAGGCCGTCGAAATTGATGCGGATGTTGGGGCCGTCGCGGTAGGTGACCAGGACCTGCTCGCCATAGCCCAGCTCCTGGCGGCCGATCCGGGTCATCAGTTTGCCGCCGGCCAGCGGCGTGTTGAGGTCGATGAAGGCCTGGTGCAGCTCGGTGCGACTCTGGTCGAAGGGGCCATAGATCGCCTTGTTCCAGGTCCGGGTGTTCTCCAGCTGGACGAAGGTACGCACCGCATCGTCGAACAGGTGCAGGTCGGCGTGCAGCTGCAGACGCTGCTGGATGTAGTGGTCGGTGTTCACCCCGCGCCGACCAAAGACCGGATTACGAAAGGTATCGACGCGATAGCGGGCCTCGCCACCGGTCTGCAGCCAGGCTGACTCACTCAGGCGCTGGTAGCGCAGGCCATCGAAGGGATCGGTGCGCTTGGCGTGATCGTCGAGGAAGCGGTAGTCCTCGATCCAGCGCGGTGGACCGGGCGGTAGCGGCCGTTCCACCTCCAGCCTGTTGAGCGGCTTTGGCGGTTGCTCCAGATTGAGCGAAGGTGCGGCGGCAATGCCCTGGCTGAAAAGCAAAGCGGCGAGAGAGGCGAACGCAAGGCACGAGCGGGCCCGTGCGCAGGCCTGGGGCGAGCGCGATGTCGACATGGTGTGAGTCCTGACGAAGGAGGCGGAAAGCGCCTTGGGGCGCGAGGATCAGGGCCTAGCGGACGCGGATCGGCTGATCGTCAGGAGGGAAAGCGGCGGGATAGCGAGCTGACATGGCGGGTGTTCCTTTCTTGTTGTTGTCATCACCGTAAGAGGCCGTATGGCCCTGGTTCGATGATGGTCGATGCCAAAAATGGATCAAGCCGTGCCACCCGAATTTGGCCGATTACCGAACGTTATATTTGTTAACTTTATCCCTGGGAGATGACTGGTCACCTGTGGCTATCAACGTCGCCTGACTCGCGATTTGTAACAATGCCCACCCCAGAGGGGTCCATGCAGAGGCCCGTACGGGTTAAGGTTCCTTCCCCCACGATCGAAAAGGCGAACTCATGAGCTCCAAGTCCCCTCTCCTGCTGGCCAGTGCCGCCCTCTTCACCCTGCTGGCCGGTTGCAGCTCGCATGAAACCCAGGACAGCCCGGCGGCCTCCTCGACCACGAGCGGCGCCGTCAGCAGCAGTGGCCGTTGCAACTCCGATGCGGTCCAGGACCTGGTTGGCAAGGCCCTCTCCCCGGCCCTGGCCGAGGAAGGCCGTCAGCGCGCCGGTGCCCAGGTCGTCCGCGTGGTCCGTCCGCAGGACCCCATGACCATGGACTTCAATTCCCAGCGCCTGACCATCACCACCAGCGCCAGTCTGGTAGTGCAGACCGCCACCTGCGGCTGATCCCCGCGCCCCTCGACCTGCCGGCCCAGGCCGCGCAGGTCGGCACGCTCCACTAGAGGCCGAAACCCTGGCGCAGGGCTGCCACGCTGTGGAAGTGAAAGGCCGGGCGCTGGCGCTCCAGTTCTTCCCGGCTGCCGAAGCCATAGCCCAGGGCCACCGCCGCCACGCCGTTTTCACGCGCGGCGATCAGGTCGTGCTCACGATCGCCCAGCATCAGGCAACTTTCCGGCGCCAGCCCTTCGGTTTCCAGCACGAAACGCAGCAGCTCGGTCTTGTCGGCGCGGGTGCCATCCAACTCGCTGCCATGCAGCGCGGTGAAGAACTCCGTCAGGGCGAAGTGCCTGAGGATCTCCACGGCGAACACCCGCGGCTTGGCCGTCACCAGATAGAGCCGCCGCCCGGCTGCCTGCAGATCGGCCAGCACGTCGCGGATGCCCGCGTAGACCTCGTTTTCATAGAGACCGGTGGCGCGGAAATACACCCGATAGGCCTCCACCGCGCGCCAGGCCCGCGCCTCGTCGAGGCCATAGTGGGTCATGAAGCTCTGCAGCAGCGGCGGGCCGATGAAGACCTCCAGCCTGCGCGAGTCGGGCTCCTCGATCCCCTCGGCGCGCAGCGCCACCTGGATCGCCCGGGTGATGCCCAGGCGTGAATCGGTGAGGGTGCCATCGAGATCGAACAGCAGATGGGGGTGATGCATGGGGTGTCCTGGCAACGGGAAATCCTGGCCAGTATGGCGAGCGGGAACAGAGATCGGTAGGCTCGACCGCTCTACTGGAAATGAGTCTTGTTCGCTAATGCCGCTTTCGCCACGCTTCACCCGTCAGAGCGCCTGGCTGGCCCTGCCGCTGCTACTCGCCCTCGCCGCTCCCGGCCAGGCCCGCCCCATCGATCAGCCCATGGACGCCCAGGTGCTCCAGCAGCCGGGCCATGGCTATGCCTTCAGCGAGCTCAAGCTGGATTCCGTCGATGGCGCCCGCCACTACCAGGTATGGATCGCCCGACCCGCCACTCCGGCACCGGCTGCCGGCTATCCGGTGCTCTATCTGCTCGACGGCAACGCCGCCCTGGGCGGCCTGAACGCCGAGTTGCTCGACACCCTGGCCAAGCGGCCTAATCCGCCCGTGCTGGTGGCGGTGGGCTATGTCGGCGGCAAGCGCATCGACGGCCCCGGACGGGCCTACGACTACACGCCGTCAGCGCCTACCAGCGAACGCTTTCGCGAGATGGCCACCGGCGGCGCCGACGTCTTTCTCGCCTGGCTGCTGGAGCGCCTGGAACCGGCAGTTGGCCGTCAGGTGCCGTTGGATCGCGGCCAGCGTGCGCTCTGGGGTCACTCCCTGGGCGGGCTGTTCGTCCTCCATGCCCTGCTCACCCGCCCGGACGCCTTCGCCCAGGGCTATGCCGTGAGCCCCTCGCTGTGGTGGAGCCCTACCGTGCTGCCCCAGGGTGATGAACAGCTCAAGGAGCGCTTCAGGGCGCATCCGGCCCGCCTGGTACTGCTGCAGGGCGGCGCCGAACGCGAGCTGCCCGCGCATTTCCAGAGCGAGGTCCCCGCCGACGCCACCCGGCGGCTGGCCGATCGCCTCGGCCAGATCCCTGGCATCCAGGTGCGCTACGAGGTCCTCGCAGGCCTCGGCCACGGACCCATGCTGCCGGCCTCGCTGAAAGCCGTGCTGAGCGAGTGGCGCTAGTCCGCCAGCCAGCGATACATCACCAGGCAATCCACCAGCCCCAGGCTGGCATGGCGATAGGCCCTGGGCAGGGTGCCAACGATCTCGAAGCCATGCTTTTGCCAGAGCCGCACCGCCACCTGATTGCTGGCCACCACCGAGTTGAATTGCATGGCCTGGAAGCCGAGTTCGCGGCCTACCTGCAGGGAGTGCTCGCAAAGGGCGCCGGCCACGCCCTGGCCGCGGGCGGCGGGGGCGACCATGTAACCGCAGTTGCAGACATGATCGCCCGGGCCCATGGCATTGGCCTTGAGGTAGTAGCTGCCGAGAATCTGGCCATCGCGTTCGGCGACGAAAGTCGCCCGGGGCAATTCCACCCAGAGCCGCCAGGCGTCGTCACGGCTCATGTCCGGATCGTAGGCGTAGGTTTCCCGGGCCTGGGCAACCTGCTGGATCAGCGGCCAGACCTGGTCGAAATCGGCGGCTTCGAGGGGGCGAATCTGCATGGGTGACTCCGGCGGACAAGAGAGTCGCCAGTGTCGCCTAGCCGGCCGCCGCTGCCAAATCCTCGCCCGCGTCCAATAGCCCCTGACCGCCCTGGCGACAGGCCGCCAGCAATTCCTCGGCGAGCCCCTCGTCATCCAGCGCTCGCGCCAGGGCCACGCCGCCGATCAGGGTGGTGGCCAGCTGCAGCGCCTGGGTGCGCCGTTGCGCCGGCGGCCCTGGTAGATCCTGTTCCAGACGGGCGACGAAGCGCGCGAAGAAACGGGTATAGCTGCTACGGATGGCGGCCTCCTGGTGGGTGACGTCGGCCGCCAGAAAGGCCAGGGGACAGCGTAGCGACTCGCCCTCGGCGTGCTCGCGACTCAGGTAATGCTCGACCAGTTGACCGAGGCCCTCGCCACCCAGGCTGTCGAGCCGGGCGCTGCCTACCTGGGCGGCATGGGCGATGGCATGGTCATAGAGCTCGGTCTTGGTGCGGAAGTGGTGGTAGAAGGCGCCACGGGTGAGACCGGCAGCGGTCATCAGTTCGTCGAGCCCGACGGCGTCGAAGCCCTTCAGCGCGAACAGGCGGGCGGCGCTGTCGAGGATGCGCTGGCGGGTCTGCTCGCGCTGATCAAGGGGCCAGGCCATGAAAACTCCAGATTATGTTCTTGAACATAAGGTCCCCTTTGCCAGCATCAGGCCTTCTTTGCAAGGAGCCTGATCCATGACGCCCTATCTCTTCGGTCCCGCCTTCAGCACCCTGGTACGCAGCGTACGCCTCCATGCCCTGGAAGGAGGCCTCGAACTACCCTGCGGCCTGGCCCCCGGTGGTCAGGCCGTCGCCTGGCGCAGCGAGGCCCATCTGGCACTGCATCCCTTCGGCCAGGTCCCCGTACTGCTGCATGGCGAGCAGCGGGTCTTCGAGACCCTCGCCATCTGCCGGTATCTCGACCGTCAGCTGCTACCGCCCCGTGAGGCGGTCGACGACCCGGAGCAGGACGCCTGGGCCAGCGCCCTGCTGACCACCGTGGACACCCGCCTGATCCGCCACTATCTGCTGCGCGTGGCCGGCCCTCGTCCTCGTCCCTACCAGACGCCGGAAGAACAGCAGCGGGCCGTGGCCGAGGTCGACGCGACCCTGGCGGTGCTCGATCGCCAGCTGGGTGACAGGGGCTTTCTCTGCGGTCCCCGCTTCGGCCTGAGCGATGCCCTGCTGGCACCGATGCTGGACTACCTGGAGCGCCTGCCGGAGCCGCGCTGGCTGGCTACCTGGCCGCGCCTGGACGCCTACCTCGCCCGCCTGCGCGCGCGGTCGTCCGGCCAGGCGATCCTGGTGGCAACCGACTTCGCCCTGCGTTAAGCCAGTCTTAACCCACCTCTGGTGCAATCGCCCCGCGCCACCGGCCTGCCCGGTGCGCACCCCCTTTCCAGACGGAGGCCACCGCGCCTGATGAACCCCGACCCCAGTCCGTTACTCAGCGCCAGGTAGCCCCGTACGGCCGCCTGGCTTGCCAGGCGGCCGCGACTCTCGCGTGCCGCAGCCCGCTTATCGTGGCCCCGGCCACGGGGAGTTCGCCATGTTCAAAACCCTGACCCAACCCCTGCTGGAGTTCTTCAGCCAGCGTCTCGACCGCCGCCTGTTCCGCCGCCCCGTCCTCTGGCAACACCTGCCCACGGGCCACGGCCGCAGCGAACCCCAGGCCGACTTCAGCCGCCGCCTGCACGAGGCCGCCAGCCTCGCCGAAGGCGACCTGTTGCGCCGCCATCGCAGCAGCCCCCTGGGCCTGTCCGCGGCCGAGGCCGCCGAGCGCCGCGGCAGCGACGGCTACAACGAGGTCGAGCAGGACCAGAAGCTCAGCGCCTGGCGTCACCTCTGGCTGAGCTATCGCAATCCCTTCAACCTGCTGCTGACCCTGCTGGCCATCGTCTCGGCGCTTACCGACGACCTGCCCGGCGCCACCGTGATCGGCACCATGGTGCTGGTGTCCACGGTGCTGCGTTTCGTCCAGGAATCGCGCTCCAACCGCGCCGCCGAGCGGCTCAAGGCGCTGGTCAGCACCACCGCCACGGTACTGCGGCCGGAGGCCGGCAATCCCTTCGGCGTCGAGGTACCGATCCGCGAACTGGTGCCGGGCGACGTGGTGCGCCTGGCCGCCGGCGACATGATCCCGGCCGACCTGCGCCTGCTCAGCGCCCGCGACCTCTTCGTCGGCCAGGCCGCCCTCACCGGCGAATCCTTGCCGGTGGAAAAGCGCGCCCTCACCCTGACCGCCGCCGGCAGCGCGCTGGAGCTGGACAACCTCTGCTTCATGGGCACCAACGTGGTCAGCGGCGCCGCCACCGCCGTGGTCATCGGCACCGGTGTCGGTACCTATTTCGGTAGCCTGGCCGAGCGGGTGACCCGCGTCACCGAGGAGCCCAACGCCTTCCAGCAGGGGGTCAACAAGGTCAGCTGGCTGCTGATCCGCTTCATGCTGGTGATGGCGCCGCTGGTGCTGCTGATCAACGGCCTGACCAAGGGCGACTGGCTGGAAGCGGCACTGTTCGCCCTCTCGGTGGCGGTCGGCCTGACCCCCGAGATGCTGCCGATGATCGTCACCTCCACCCTGGCCAAGGGTGCGGTGGTGCTGGCCCGGCAGAAGGTGGTGGTCAAGCGCCTGGACGCCATCCAGAACTTCGGCGCCATGCAGGTGCTGTGCACCGACAAGACCGGCACCCTGACCCAGGACCGCATCGTCCTGGAACGCCATACCGATGCCCGCGGCCGGCCCAGCGATGCCGTGCTGGAGTACGCCTATCTCAACAGCCACTACCAGACCGGGCTGAAGAACCTGCTCGATGTGGCGGTGCTGCAGCACGCTGAACTGCGTGGCCTGAGCCTGGCCTATCGCAAGGTGGACGAACTGCCCTTCGACTTCGAGCGCCGGCGCATGTCGGTGGTGGTGGCCGACGGTCAGCGCCATCTGCTGGTGTGCAAGGGCGCCCTGGAAGAGATGCTCGCCGCCTGCACCCGGGTTCGCGAAGACGGCGTCGACCTGCCGCTCACCGCCGAGAGCCTGGCGCACATCCGCACGCTCACCGCCGAACTCAATGACGAAGGCCTGCGCGTGGTGGCCGTGGGAATTCGCGAACTGCCCGGCGACAGCCTCGACTACAGCGTCGCCGACGAGCGCGATCTAGTGCTGATCGGCTACATCGCCTTTCTCGATCCGCCCAAGGAGACCGCGGTGGCCGCCCTGCGCGCCCTCGCCGCCCAGGGCGTCGCGGTCAAGGTGCTCACCGGCGACAACGAGCGCGTGACCCGGCGTGTCTGCCAAGAGGTCGGCCTGGAGGTGGACGGCCTGCTCACCGGCGCCGAGATCGAGGCGCTGGACGACCGCGCCCTCACCGCGCGGCTGGCCACCACCACGGTCTTCGCCCGCCTCACCCCGGCGCACAAGGAGCGCCTGGTCCGGCTGCTGCGTGACCAGGGCCTGGTGGTGGGCTTTCTCGGCGACGGCATCAACGACGCCCCGGCGCTGCGTGCGGCCGACATCGGCATCTCGGTGGATTCGGCGGTGGACATCGCCAAGGAAGCCGCCGACATCATCCTGCTGGAGAAGAGCCTGCTGGTGCTGGAAGAAGGCGTGCTGCAAGGCCGCAAGACCTTCGCCAACATGCTCAAGTACATCAAGATGACCGCCAGCTCCAACTTCGGCAACGTCTTCAGCGTGCTGGCGGCGAGTGCCTTCCTGCCCTTTCTGCCGATGCTGCCGCTGCACCTGCTGGTGCAGAACCTGCTGTACGACCTGTCGCAGACCGCCATTCCCTTCGACCACGTCGATGACGACCTGCTGACCCGCCCGCAGCGCTGGAAGGTGGAGGACATCGGCCGCTTCATGCTGTTCTTCGGCCCGCTGAGCTCCATCTTCGACATCCTGACCTTCCTGGTCATGTGGCACGTCTTCGGCGCCAACACCCCAGCCCACGAGACGCTGTTCCAGACCGGCTGGTTCGTCGAAGGCCTGTTGTCCCAGACCCTGGTGGTGCACCTGATCCGCACCCGCCGCCTACCCTTCGTGCAGAGCCGCGCCGCGGCCCCGCTGCTGATCATGACCGGCGTCATCGTCGCCATCGGCCTGCTGCTGCCCTTCTCGCCGCTGGCCAGCTACTTCCGCCTGCAGCCGCTACCGCTGGGCTACTTCCCCTGCCTGGTGCTCCTACTGGCAGGCTACGCCCTGGTGGTCCAGGGCATGAAGGGCTGGTTCATCCGGCGCTACGGCTGGCAGTAGGGGACGCGGCCAAGGCTCCCACCCGCGCCCTCTCCTGCGGGGAGAGAGCCGGGTAAGGGGCGCCCACCACCCCAGCACGACCTGCTAGCCTTGAGGCACCCTTTCCGCCCCAAGGATCGCCCATGACCACCACCCGCCCCATCGCCCTCGTCACCGGTGCCTCCCAGGGTATCGGCCGCGCCGTCGCCCTCGGCCTGCTCGCGGACGGTTTCCGCGTGGTCCTCGCAGCGCGCCGCGCCGAGCCCTTGGAAGCCCTGGTGGAAGAAGCCCGGCAGCAGGGTGGCGAAGCCCTGGCGGTCCCCTGCGACGTCACCGACGCCGCCAGCGTCGAGGCGCTCTTCGCCCGGATTCGGGACACCTATGGCCGTCTCGATCTGCTGTTCAACAACGCCGGCGTCGGCGCCCCGGCGGTGCCCATCGACGAGCTGGAACTGGATGCCTGGCACCGGGCGGTCAACACCAACCTCACCGGCGTCTTCCTCTGCAGCCGCGCCGCCTTCGCCCTGATGCGCGAGCAGTCGCCGCGTGGCGGGCGGATCATCAACAATGGTTCCATCTCGGCCCATACCCCGCGTCCCTTCAGCGCGCCCTATACCGCCACCAAGCACGCCGTGGCCGGGCTGACCAAGGCCCTGGCCCTGGACGGCCGCGCCTTTGACATCGCCTGCGGCCAGATCGACATCGGCAACGCCGCTACCGAGATGACCGAGCGCATGGCCAACGGCGTGCTCCAGGCTGACGGCAGTACCGCCGTGGAACCGCGCATGGACGTCAGGCACGTCGCCAACGCCGTCCGCTACATGGCCAGCCTGCCGCTGGACGCCAACGTCCAGACGCTGACGGTAATGGCAACCAAGATGCCCTACGTTGGTCGCGGCTGAACGGTTCCACGTGGAACCCGATCAGGCCAGCCCTCATCCGAGGAGTACGACATGACCCCAGCGGACGTGGTCACCTTCTGGCGCACCGCCGGGCGCCACCAATGGTTCAACGGTGGCGCCGCCTTCGACGCCAGCTGCCGCGCACGTTTCCAGGCAGCGCACCTTGCCGCCAGTCGCCGCGAGTTCGATGACTGGGCCACCAGCGCCGAAGGCGCCCTGGCCCTGTGCCTGTTGCTCGACCAGATTCCACGCAACATCTTTCGTCACAGCGGCCATGCCTTCGCCACCGACGGCCTGGCCCTGAGCCATGCCCGGCAGGCGATCGAGGCCGGTCTGGACCTGCAGATCGAACCCGAACTGCGGGCCTTCTGCTACCTGCCCTTCGAGCACTCCGAGGTGCTGGCCGACCAGCAGCGCTCGCTCGAATTGTTCGCGGCCCTGGGCATCGAGCACTACCTTCGCTACGCCAAGGCGCATCTGGAGGTGATCGTCCGCTTCGGTCGCTTTCCCCATCGCAATCGGGCGCTGGGCCGCATCAATACGCCGGACGAACAGGCCTGGCTGGATGCTGGTGGCGGTTTCTAACCAGGCCCTTACGGACGAGGCCCGCAGCCCTGTCGGTCGGCAGGGAAGCAGACCTTTCGTCCTTGCCGGACTATAGGGCCGCCGCCCCGTCGCGCCACTCCACCACCAGATCCGCCCGTGCCCGGTCGCCGTCGATCAGCTGTGCATTGGGCTCGTCGGTGCTGGCCACCCAGGCTTCGGCGTCTGCCCGGCTCCGGCCGAAGTGCATGTGCCGGGCGACCAGGCGTTCGCGACGCTCCTCGGGGTCGACGCGAACGTACCAGCACTCGTCGAACACCTCGGCGACATCGCTCCAGGGCGCCTGGGTCAGCAACAGGTAATTGCCCTCGCTGATCACCAGCTGGGTCTCGGCCGGCACTGGAATGGCGTTGGCGATAGGCTCCTCGATCTCGCGATTGAACAGCGGCGCATAGACGATTTCCCCAGCTACCGGCGTCTTGAGTCGCTGCAGCAGGGCGCGATAGCCCCGGGCGTCGAAGGTGTCCGGCGCCCCTTTGCGCTGGGCGCGTCCCAGGCGGGCCAACTCACGATTAGCCAGATGGTAGCCGTCCATGGGCACCACCACGGCGCGCTCGCCCAGCGCCGCCGCCAGCAGCTCGGCTACGGTGGACTTGCCCGCACCCGGGGTGCCGGCGATGCCCAGCAGGCGGCGTCCGCCCTGGGCCAGCAGCGCCTCGGCGCGGGCCAGGAGTTCGGCGGGTAGTTGTAAGCCCGCTACCGGACGCTGACTGCTCATGCTGGCACCCCCGGCAGCAAGACGGTAGCGAAGACAGGCAGGCATGGGAGAGCAGTCATGGCGGATGTTCCGGCAATGGGGATCGCGGCACGCTAGCACCCACCGGAGCGGCCGTCGACTCGGGGTATGCGCCGGCGGAAAGCGATCACAGTCGGCACCCCATTCGACCGGATGGCCGAGTGCCCCCTCGGCATCCGCCCAAGGCTCTCGTACACTCCGCCTCCACTCGGCGCGGGTTGCTGCGCTACCTACAAAGGGATTTGGTCTCCATGAAGAAGCCGCTACTTACCACCCTCGCCGGACTGGCCCTGGTCGCCGTCGGCACCGCCGTGGGGGGCGCCTGGTACACCGGCACCCGGCTGGAAGGCGAATTGCGCCAGGCCGCGAGCCAGGCCCAGGTGGCCTTGCAGGTGCAACTGCCCGAGTACCCCTTGCAGCTCCAGCTGGTCGAGCTGCAGCGCGGTGTGTTCAGCAGCACCGCCACCTTCAGCCTGACCGTGCAGGCCGAGGATCGACCGCCGGTGGAGGTGCTGCGGCTGCAGGACGACATCCAGCATGGCCCCTTCCCCCTGACCCGTCTCAAATCCCTGCAGCTGGCGCCGGTCATGGCGGTCAACCGCTTCACGCTGGCGCGCACGCCGGTCACGGCCGATCTCTTCACCCTGGCCAAGGGCGCCGAACCCGTGCAGCTCGACGCCACGCTGGGCTACGACCGTGGGGTGCAGGGTGGCCTGACCCTGGCCGCCCTGCACCTGGACCAGCCCCAGGGCGCGGTGGCCTTCTCCGGCCTGAACGCCACCTTCCACACCGACATGGAGGCCAGCCGGCTACGCCTGGACAGTTCAGTGGGGCAATTCAGCCTCAACGTCCGCACCCCCGACGGCTGGGCCAAGCTGGAGACCGAAGGCTTCGCCCTGACCGGCGACAATCGCCGCAATGCCGATGGCTTCTGGCTAGGCCCAGGCCAGCTGCGCCTGACACGCCTGATGCTGGCGATGCCCGGCAAGCCGGCGGTCGAACTGCAGGATCTGCAGCTGCGTGGCGATACCCAGCAACAGGGCCAGCAGCTGTCCGGGACAATCGACGCCAGCCTCGGCCGGCTCGACGTCGCCGGCCAGACCCTGGGCAAGGCGACCCTGAGCGGGCGCTACACCAACCTCGACAGCCCCGCCCTGGCCCAGCTCAACGCCCTGCTGCAGCACCTGCAGCTGGATGCCGAAGAGGGTCTCGATCCCACCACCCAGGCCACGCTGCGGCAGCACCTCAACGATGTGCTAGCGGCTCGGCCGCACCTGGTGGTGGATGATCTGCGCCTCGACACCCCCAGCGGCAGCAGCCATCTGCGCCTGGACCTGACCCTGGACAAGCCGGCGACCTTCGATCTGCCACCGGAGCAACTTACTGCCCAGCTGCTGTCTCGGCTTGATGCTCGCCTGTCGGTCGCGCGCGGTAGCCTGGTGGATGGCGTCCTCTTTCAGGCCGGTGCTCAGCGCACGCAGCCGGCGATGCAGCAACAGGCCCAGGCCACTGCCGAAGCCCTGGCCGGCATCGGCCTGAACAGCGGCCTGCTCAAGGCCGAAGGCGACGACCTGGTGGCTACCCTGGCCTATGCCGCAGGCCGCTTGACGCTCAACGGCCAGGAGGTGCCACCGGAACAGCTGCTGGCCCTGCTGGAGCGCCCGCAGCCGGCAGCTCCGACGCCACCCCAGGGTAAGACACCGAAGCGATAAGCGTGGCAGGTAGGTTGGGCTGAGCAAAGCGAAGCCCAACAAGGCCTTCACCCGCTGGACTTCGACGGTGAAGCCGTCTCAGCCCAACCTACAACGCCCCGTAGGTTGGGCTGAGCGCAGCGAAGCCCAACAGGCCCCAACCGCCCTATTTCAGCTCCAGCCCACCGCTGGCTTTGTTCAGCTCGCGCAGGTGCTTGCCGAGCAGATCCAGGTTGGCTTCGGTCAGGTCCAGGCCGTCGCGGGCCTCCGGCGAGAGCAGCTGCCGGACCTCGTTGTTGAGCGTATCCCTGAGGCTGCGCAGATGGGCCTGGCGCTTCTGGCTCTCGGCAGTCAGCTGTTCCCACTCGCCCGGTTGCGGCAGGCCGTAGCCGTCGGTGCCCAGCAGCTCGGCCGGGCGGCTCAGGTAGCCGCTGTCCTTGAGGATCTGCTCCAGGGCGCCACCGGCCTTGCCGAAGCGCGCCTTGTCCACGGCATCCTGACCCAGGTAGCGATCCTTGAGCTCGGTCTGCGCCTGCAGCAGCGCACGGCGATAGGCCGCTTGCTCCAGCAGCAGCAAGGCGGCGCTGGCGCGCAGGTCGGCGCGCTGGAATTGCTCGCGACGCTGCTGCGGGGTCAGCGCCAGCCAGGCCTCGACGTCCGCCTGGGGCAGGTTCAGGCGCTCCCTGGCCACCTTGAACATGGCCTGGAAGCGTTCGCGGAAGCTGTCGAAGCGATAGCCCAGCCGCAGCGCCTCGCGCGGATCATCCAGCACCGAGGTGTCCACCAGGTCCTTGAACCTGAGCGCGTCCATCAGCCCGGTGGGGGTGATGACATCGAGCTGGGCATCGGCCAGACGCGGCACGCCGTCGTGCAACAGCTTGAAGGTTTCCACCGCGCAATTGTTGGTGACGAAGTAGTACTGGCCGTCATAGCTCCAGTGCACCTGGGCGGTACGTTCGAGAAAGTCGGCGATCTCCGGGCGGGTCAGCTTGAGCGGGACCGATTGCAGGCCGCGCAGCTCCACCTTGGTGTACTCGTCCACCACCTGGGCCAGCGGCAGCACGAACAGCCGCGAGGGGTAGGAGCCGGTCAGACCGCGCCAGCTGGAGAGCTGGACGTCGTTGACAAAGGCCCGGAACGACAGCACCAGGTGGTATTGCAGGTCCAGCCGGCAATCCGGGCCGCGTGGCCGACCGGGGGCGCAGACCACCAGGCGCAGCATGCTGTGGCCCCAGCGGCTCATGACCTTCTCGTTGCCCTCGGCCAGCAGGTAGTCGACCGCATAGACCCGCTCCGGATCGAGCCAACCCAGGGGCGCCTCGCCGAAGTCATTGCCAGCGTTGAGATAGGGATAGCGCCCCGGACAGGCGTCGTGCGCCGGTGACCAGCCGAAGTGCTCGGCGAAGTAGCGCTGCAGCGCTGGCCGGCGACAGGCGTAGCTGGGATCGAGCAGGAAATACTCCATGTTCACCGCCACGAATTCCTTCGGGTTGGTGACTTCATAGAGATCGGGACTGCGCGCGATAAAGAGGTTCTTCGACTCGCGATTGCCGTGCTTGCGCGTCTTCACCTGCCAGCCGGCCAGGTCCAGCAACCGTGGATCATCGGACAGGGTATAGCTGCGCCCGGCCTGGCCCTGGCATTTCACCGGCAACTGGTCGGAAGTCAGCCCCAGGCCGCCGCAGGACAGGATCAGCTGGCGCTGCTCGGGCGTCCAGACGCGCTCGCGGTCATAGAAGTGGGTCAGCTCATGCAGCACCGTGGCCAGCAGCTCGCGGTGCTGGGTGCCATGGGGTCGACCGGTCTGGATGCGGGTGTCGCTGCCGTCCACCAGACTGGGCAGCAGGCGGCGATTGAGCAGCAGATTGCGCCGATCCGCCTCGCCATAGGCTTCTTTCAGCAGCTCGCTGCTCCAGCGCACCGGAATGCGTTCGTCGAGCGCCGCCTTGAATTTGGGTGGCAGCAACGCCTGGGCCTCATCCAGCAACTGCTGGGTAGCCTGGATCTGCGCGGGCGTCAGGCCCTGGGTGTCGAGTTCGAGGTGCAGGGCGGCCTGAGCCCCACCGAGGGCCAGGCCGGCCGCGAGGCCAGCCAGCCACTGCCGCAGCCGGCCGGCGCGGTTGTTCACAGCGCCAGGATGGCCTGAGCCAGCTGCAGGTCGTTGGCCTGACGCGCGGCCGGGAACTGGTCGCGCAGGCTACGGAAGGCTTCTTCCAGCTGCACGCCGCGGATGTCGCCGTCGGTGGCGACAAAGCTGGCGGCATCGCCACGGGCAGCCTGGACCACCTTGGCGTCACGGATGGAGGTGGTGGTGTCGGAAGTGAAGTCGATGCTGCGCTGCAGCGCCCGCACCACGATGTTACTGGTGGCCACCAGGGTCTGGGCCTGAGCCAGGCTCGAAACGCCCAGGGTCAGGGCAGCGGCGATAAGCAGGGAACGGCGCATGGATACTCCAGGGATGTCACGGAATTGAAACGGACTACTGACTCAGAATGGCCTGGGCGAGTTCCCGGTCGGAAGCGTGCAACCCGGGATCGGCCGCGCGCAGGGCTCTTAAGGTTTCTTCCAGCTGAGCGCCGCGCAGGGCGCCGTCGGTGGCGACGAAAGCCGCGGCATCGTCACGGGCCGCCAGGACCAGTTTGTTCTGGAAGGGGCCGGTGGTGAGCTGGCTGGTGCCGTAGATGGTCTTGACCAGACCTTCGGTGGTGGAGTCGAACGCCAGAACCGGCGTGGCAAGACAGAGCCCGAGCAACAGCCCGGCAGAACGGCGGAAATACATGGATGACGACCCTCCGGTGGCAGATGGTCGCCAAGGCTAACGCAGCCCCCCGCTCCGGGCTAGCAGACAGGCGGCGCAGGGGGTATTTCGCGGTGTTGCGGTCTAGATCGCCAGGATCGCCTGAGCCAGCTGGTCGTCGCTGGCCTGACGCAGTTCTGGCGCCTGGCTGCGCAGGTGGTCCAGCGCCGCTTCCAGACGTACACCGCGGATGTCACCGGCGCTGCCGACGAAGCTGGCCGCATCGTCGCGGGCATCCAGCACCAGCTTGTCGTTCTTGAAGGACCCGGTGATGGACGACGTCGTATCGGAGGTCGCATCGATGGCGTTGACGATGATGTCGGTGGTGACATAGAAGCTCGACGCCGACGCGGCGGTGGACAGGCAGAACAGCGCCGCAGCGGCGCCCAGGTGCAAGGTTTTCATGGGTAGCTCCCGTCTGGATATGCCTGAGTGAGACTACTGCCAGCCGGCGGAAGTCTCACCTCGACGCATAATTTCACTCCTGCCAGAAGGACTTGCTTCCTTCCCGATACTGATCGGCCAGGTTCAAGCCCAGATCGCCTAGCGCTCGGGGATCCAGCCGCTGCAGTTGGCGACGGCCGATCGATCGTCGCCGCCAGCGGGCGAAGAGCTGCAACAGTCGACGAAAGCCGCGACCGCAGGCCAGAGACCGCACGGGGGCAGAACCGAAGGTCAGGGGATCCATGGCGAATTCCGGTGTAGTGGCAGGAAGACTCCAGCTTCGCCGCCACAGGCAAGGCAGACCACTTACAGCTATCGAACACTGTATCCGTACAAAACCTGCCAATTTGGATCTGTACCTCTATCCATCAGGGAGAGGACGCTGGCGCGTCCGGCTGCGCTGGTCTGACAGGCCCTTGCTGTAACCCTGACCTCCGGCGTATGCCTGCTGTGCCCGAGTCGCTACAATCGATGCTTTCAGCGCCCATCCGCGAGAGGCACCGCCATGAGCTTCAAAGTTTTCGTCGACGGCCAGGAAGGCACCACCGGCCTGCGCCTGCTGGACTATCTGACCGGCCGTTCGGATATCGAGCTGCTGCGCATCGACGAGAGCAAGCGCAAGGACCCGGCCGAGCGTGCGCGCTTCCTCAATGCCGCCGACGTGGCCTTCCTCTGCCTGCCCGATGCCGCCTCCCGGGAAGCGGTCAGCCTGGTGACCAATCCGAACACCTGCATCATCGACGCCAGCACCGCCTTCCGCACCGACAGCGGCTGGACCTACGGCCTGCCCGAACTCGCCCCCGGACAACGCGAGGCGCTGCGCGCCAGCAAGCGCATCGCCAACCCGGGCTGCCACGCCAGCGCCTTCATCCTGCTGGCTCGCCCGCTGGTGGACGCCGGCCTGCTGGCCCCGGAAACCCCGCTGTCGGCCTTTTCCCTGACCGGCTACAGCGGCGGCGGCAAGCAGATGATCGCCGCCTACGAAGCCGGCGGCGATGCACGCCTGCAGAGCCCGCGTCCCTATGCCATGGGCCAGGGCCACAAGCACCTGCCGGAAATGCGCGTACAGAGCGGCCTGGCCGCCGCGCCGGTGTTCAGCCCCATCGTCGGTCCCTTCCTCAAGGGCCTGGCAGTCACTATCCCGCTGCACGCCAGCCAGTTGCGTCCCGGCACCACGGCGGCCGACCTGCAGGCGGCGCTGGCCCGGCACTATGATGGCGAAGCCTTCATTCGCGTGGCGTCGGTAGCGGCCGAGGAGGAACTGGACAATGGCTTCTTCGACGTCCAGGCCAGCAACGACACCAACCGCGCCGATCTTTTCGTCTATGGCAATGCCGAGCGGATGACGCTGGTAGCGCGCCTCGACAACCTGGGCAAGGGCGCGGCCGGTGCCGCCGTTCAGTGCATGAACGTACACCTGGGGGTCGACGAGGGCCTGGGACTCGCCAGCGGCCGCTAGTCAGGGCGCCGGCTTTCTTCCCGGGTAGGGCGAACCTTTCTCAAGGCGCCCCGTCTGAATTGCTGAACGGTTCGGATAACCGTTCAGCTCCTTTGCTGTTTAGTGTTGGCAGATGCTGGACCCCTGCTTTGGCGGTCCAGTCTTGAACTCCGGACTTCTCCCCTCCCCCGATGGAAGTCCGGAGTTTTTTTATGCCTCGGCGACGGGCTCGTCGAGCCCCAGCCAGCCGGCCAGCACCCGCTGCGCATCTTCCACGCCCTGGCGCTTGGGCGCCGAGAACAGCTGGATACTGGCGGTATCGCCCCAGCCCTGACGTATTTCGCGCTGCACCTTGAGCAGGGCATTCTTCTGCGCGCCGAAGGCCAGCTTGTCGGCCTTGGTCAGCAGGATGTGCAGCGGCATGGAGCTGGCCTGGGCCCAGTCCAGCATCAAGCGGTCAAATTCGGTCAGCGGATGGCGGATGTCCATCATCAGCACCACGCCGCTGAGCGAATTGCGGCTGCTCAGATAGGCCTCCAGGTGCTCCTGCCAGTGCTGCTTGAGCGGGATCGGTACCTTGGCGTAGCCATAGCCGGGCAGGTCCACCAGGCGCCGCTCCTCATCGAGGCTGAAGAAGTTGAGCAGCTGGGTGCGCCCCGGCGTCTTGGAGGTGCGCGCCAGGTTGGCATGGGTCAGGGTGTTGAGCGCGCTGGACTTGCCGGCGTTGGAGCGGCCGGCAAAGGCCACTTCCAGGCCGCTGTCGAACGGGCATTGATCGACCTTGGCGGCGCTGATGAGAAAGGACGCCTGTTGGCACAGACCGACGATGGGATTCTTGAAGCTGGACATGGGGGTACTCGCGAGCGCGCGGCAAAGCCAGCAGTATATCGGATGCGCCGGACGAGAGCCTTGCCCGCCGGCAACCTGAACGAAGCCTGAACATGGCCGGCCTCGGCCGCTCTGGCGACTAGGCGCGGCGATGCACCCGGCTACAATGCCCGCAATCCGTCATGCCCGGTTGGTGGGCGTGCCTTCTTCCAGGAGTAGTCCCATGCGCAACCTGCTTTTCTCCGCCGTGTTCGCCGCCGCCAGTCTGTTCGGCGCGGCCGCCCATGCCGACGACATCCAGGCCGGCAAGCAGTACACCGAACTGAGCAGTCCGGTTCCGGTGTCCGAGCCCGGCAAGATCGAAGTGGTTGAGCTGTTCTGGTACGGCTGCCCGCACTGCTACGCCTTCGAGCCCACCCTCAACGCCTGGTCCAAGAAGCTGCCCGACGACGTTACCTTCAAGCGCGTGCCGGCCATGTTCGGTGGCGTCTGGAACGTCCACGGTCAGCTGTTCGTGACCCTGGAAGCCATGGGCGTGGAAGCCAAGGTGCATGACGCCGTCTTCGCCGCCATCCACAAGGAACACAAGAAGCTCGCCACCCCCGAAGAGATGGCCGACTTCCTCGCCACCCAGGGCGTGGATCGCGACAAGTTCCTTAGCACCTACAATTCCTTCGCCGTGAAGGGTCAGGTGGAAAAGGACAAGAAACTGGCCATGGCCTATCAGATCACCGGCGTGCCGACCATGGTGGTCAATGGCAAGTACCGCTTCGACCTGGGCTCCTCGGGTGGTCCGGACGAGACCCTGAAGGTCGCCGACTTCCTGATCCAGAAAGAACGCGCCGCCAAGTAAGCGTTACCCGCCGCCGCGCCCTGCGGCGGCGGCTCCTCAGCTCGTCCCTCTCAAGCGGCCTCCGGTCGTCCTGCTCAAACTTTCTCCGAAACCGCCGATACCCTAGCGACTATCAAGTGGGCTGGCCGCCTGGTCGCGCCTGCCTGCTGGCCACCCTTAAGCCTTTGGAGCGGGCGGATGGAGCGCGCGGACGTCGAACGCTGGAAAAGCAAATACCTGGAAAGCCTCGAGAACCTCGAACGCCTGGAAAGCCGGTGGGAAAACCGCCTGGATCTGGTGCGACGCGGTCTCGTGCGCAGCAGCCTGGCCGCCGAAGGCAACGACGTGGCGGTGGACGCCTGCCTGGTCGAATTGCGTGACATCCTCCGCCGTGACGACAGCGACGCCGACCTCGCCAAGCTGATCCCGCGCCTGGAGCGCACCGTACTCGATTCCGAGCAGCGCCGGGAATTGCGTGCACGCCAGGTGGCCGATGCCTTCGCCGAACTCTGTCGCCTGCTGCAGACCCTGGAGTTGCCCCGCGATCTGCGCAAGGCGCTCAAGGGTTTCGCCAAGCGCGCCCAGGCCGCGGCCGGCCAACCGGGCGAACTGCCCGCGCTGCTGGGAGAGTTCAGCCGTCTGCAGCAACAGGCCCTGAACCAGTTGCACCCCGAGCAGCCCGCCCGCCCTGGCTTTTTGCAACGCCTGCTGGGGAGTCGCGGTGAGACAGCCGAGGACGGGCCGGCCCCGCTGCCCGCGCAACCCGTGGAGTCCATCCCACCTCCTGCACGGGAGGAAGCGGCGGAGCTGTCCGAACCGGCTTCGTCAGCGCTCGATCATCCGCCATCACCGGCTCCCGAGGCCTCGCCTGCCCCGGCCGATCCGGCCTATGCCCTGCCTCCCGTTCCCGAGCCGGGCTACAGCGCCATCGCCCCGCATCTGGAAGCCACCCTGCTGCGGCTGCTCGATGACCTGGCCCTGCCCGATAGCCACAAGCCCCAGGCCGAACACCTGCGCCAGCGCATACAGGGCAGCCTGAACTGGTACGAACTCGTCCCGGTGCTCGACGACCTGTCGGTGCTGGTGCTGGCCCTCAACCATTCCGGGCAGAGCGAATTCCAGCTCTACCTGCGCCGCCTCAACGAACGTCTCGCCGCCTTTCAGAGCGGCCTGCAGGACGTCCACGAGCAGCGTCAGGATGGCCAGACCCAGGAGCGCGCCTTTGGCGAAGTCCTGCGCGGTCAGGTCAACGACCTGCAGAGCGAGGTGCAGGACGCCACCGACCTGGACAGTCTCAAGCTGTCTCTGGACAGTCGCCTGGAAGGCCTGCTGGCCAGCCTGGCCGAGCAGCAGACCCAGCGCGAGACCCGTGAACAGGAGGCCAGCGACCAGCTCAGCGCCCTCACCGAGCGCGTCGCCGGCATGGAACGCGAAGCCAAGCAGTATCGCGGCCACCTGGAAGAACAGCGGCTGAAGGCCCTCTGCGACCCGCTCACGGGGCTGCCCAACCGCGCCGCCTGGAGCGAGCGCCTGGACCTTGAGGTAGCCCGCTGGCAACGCCATGGCGGCGACCTGCTCATGGCCGTGCTCGACGTCGAT
This sequence comes from Pseudomonas sp. VMV1, assembly GCF_056790235.1. NCBI lineage: Bacteria > Pseudomonadati > Pseudomonadota > Gammaproteobacteria > Pseudomonadales > Pseudomonadaceae > Pseudomonas > Pseudomonas sp. VMV1. The sequence continues at coordinate 613,476 of NZ_JBXGSE010000003.1, read as the reverse complement.
CTGTTCAAGCGCATCAACGACGGCTACGGCCACCTGGCTGGCGACAAGGTGCTCAAGATCATCGCCAACGAATTGCAACGCCGCCTGCGCAAGACCGACTTCATCGCCCGCTTCGGGGGCGAGGAGTTCGTCGTGCTACTGGGCGCCACGCCCCTTGCCGGCGGGGTCACCCTGATCGAGCAACTCCGCGCCGCGGTCGCGGCCTGCCCCTTCCATTTCAAGGGTGAACGGGTGGTGGTCACCCTGTCCGCCGGTCTTGCCGCCTTTGCGCCAGGCGAGGATGCCGATACCGTATTCGAACGTGCCGACCAGGCGCTCTACCGCGCCAAGCGCGCCGGACGCGATCGCCTGGACGTGGCCTGACCCTTCCGCCGTTCGCGAGGTAACCGTGCGAAATCCCTTCAAGCTCCTTCCCTGGCTGCTCTGCGGCCTGCTCCTGGCCGGCTGCTCCAGCGGTCCGCGCATCAATGACGACTACACCGCTCGCGACCAGGACAGCCGGGTGCAATACATCGTGCTGCACTACACCGCGGCCGGCTCGCAGCAATCGCTCAAGCTGCTGACCCAGGCTGGCGTCAGTGCCCACTACCTGATCGACACCGATGGCACCATCTATCGCCTGGTGGACGAAAATCGCCGCGCCTGGCACGCCGGCGTCAGCGAATGGGAGGGGCGGACCTGGCTCAACTCCACCTCCATCGGCATCGAGATGGTCAACCTGGGCTTTCGCGACACCCCGGCCGGACGCCAGTGGTATCCCTTCAGCGAAGCCCAGATCAAGGCACTGATTCCGCTGCTCAAGGACATCGAACAACGCCATGGACTGGATCGCCGCGCCATCGTCGCGCACAGCGACATCGCCCCGGGGCGTAAGCAGGATCCGGGTCCGCTGTTTCCCTGGGCTCGTCTGGCCGCGGCGGGCCTGATCAACTGGCCGGATCAGAACGTGGTCGCCCAGCGCCAGGCCAGCCTGGGCGGCGTGCTGCCGCCTCCGGCTTGGTTCCAGGATCAACTGGCACGAGTTGGTTATGCGGTACCCCGCACCGGCGTGCTAGACCAAGGCACTCGCGATGTCATCGGCGCCTTCCAGATGAAGTACCGGCCAGGCCGTTTCGACGGCCAGCCGGATCTGCAGACGGCGGCGTTGCTGCTCAGCCTGCCCAGCGGTCGCTAGGCGCTGTGAGGCGGCTTACAGCCGCACGCTGGCAAAGGTGGATTCGCCCTGGGCCTGGCTCAGGGCGGCCAGCGCCGAGGACGCGGGCATCAGCGACAGCTCCTGGGACAGCGGCATCAGCGCGATGGGCTGCTGGATGGTCGGCCCCTGACGCTCGTCGCGCGGCGGGATGCCGAAGTACTCGCGGTAGCACTTGGAGAAGTGCGGGGTGGAGACGAAGCCGCACACCGAGGCCACCTCGATGATCGACAGGGTGGTCTGCTTGAGCAGCTGCCGGGCGCGGATCAGGCGCAGCTTGAGGTAGTAGCGCGACGGCGAGCAGTGCAGGTACTTCTGGAACAGGCGCTCCAGCTGGCGCCGGGACACGTCCACATAGACCGCCAGCTCGTCGAGATCGATAGGCTCTTCGAGATTGGCCTCCATCAGCGCCACGATCTCCTGCAGCTTGGGCTGGTTGGTGCCCAGCATGTGCTTGAGCGGGACCCGCTGGTGATCCTGCTCGTTGCGGATGCGCTCGTAGATGAACATTTCCGAGATCGCCGCCGACAGCTCTCGACCATGCTCGCGACCGATCAGGTGCAGCATCATGTCCATCGGCGCCGTGCCGCCCGAAGCAGTGCAGCGGTTGCGGTCGATGGTGAAGAGACGGGTGCTGAGCACCACGCGCGGATAGGCTTCCTGCAGCGCTGCCAGGGTTTCCCAGTGCACGCTGCAATCGTAACCGTCAAGCAGGCCGGCGCGGGCCAGGGCCCAGCTGCCAGTACAGACCGCGCCCAGCTTGCGACCCTGACGCGCCTGGCTCTGCAACCAGGTGCAGTGTTCGCGAGACACGCTGCGCTGGATGCCCACGCCGCCACAGACGATCACCATGTCCATTGCCGGGGCAGCGCTCACGGCGCTGTCCGGGGTGATCTGCAAGCCGTCGCTCGCCCGCACCGGACGGCCATCCAGGCTCAGGGTGCACCAGCGATAGAGTTCCCGTCCTGACAGCTGATTGGCCATGCGCAGCGGCTCCACGACCGAAGCCAGGGAGATGAGCGTGAAATTATCCAGTAGCAGAAAGCCGATGGACTGGATCGCACGGGCCTGTGACGAGGTGGGAATGGGCGACATGGTTTGAATCTCCTTCACGCAGGCTAAGGCCCTTGGCTGGGCTCTAATGAGGTGCGGCAGACGACTGTGGGCGAAGAATGTGTCGCGGACGCATAAGTCATGTCGCAATTCCCATGCCGAAAATAGGTGAACCCAGTGACGACGAGGCTGTCTGGGCCGAATAACCCATTCAGCAGCAGCCAATAGCCTTGATTAGATAGGTTTTTTAATTGCGACCCTTCTGATCCGAGACCGACCTCTGGGCAGTAGCACTTCGCCACATGTATTCCATTGGTAACACCGGGACGTAACCGACGCGCGCCAAAATGTGGCATGGCGACTCAGTGGGCACAGTCGTAGGTCAGCCGATCGACCGTTTGTCGCCCCTCTGGTGACACATGGCGAAAAGCCAGTAAAGCCCGGGCTAGACGGACCGGTACGTGCAACGGTCAGGCCCCTCACCGTCGCGATCCGTTGGAGTCTAGGATGAAGATCTCCCAAGCGCTGTGGCTGTCCGGTCTGTTGCTGTGCTCGGCTGCGCAGGCAGCGGGCGAACTCGAAAGCTGCCATGAGGTACGTCTGGCCGATGTCGGCTGGTCGGATCTCAATGTCACCAACGCCATGACCCGCTATCTGCTCAGCGCCCTGGGTTACGAGACCGAAGTGCTGCGACTTTCCCTGCCGCAGACCTACGAAGCCCTGGCCAAGAACGAGGCCGATGTCTTCCTTGGCAACTGGATGCCCGCCCAGACCAAACTCAGCCAGGCCTATCTCGATGCCGGCACGCTCGAACGCCTGCACGCCAACTTGGAAGGTGCTCGCTACACCCTGGCCGTGCCCCAGTACGTTTATGACGCCGGGGTGAAGAACGTCGCCGATATCGCCCGCTACGCTGATCGCTTCGGCCACACCCTCTACGGCATCGAGCCGGGCAACGATGGCAATGCCCTGGTCAAGAAGATGATCGCCAACAACGCCTTCGCTCTGGGCGGCTTCACCCTCGACGAATCCAGCGAACAGGGCATGCTGACCCAGGTGCGGATGAAGGAGCTGCTGGACCGGCAGTGGATCGTCTTTCTCGGCTGGGAGCCGCACCCGATGAACATCCGGCACAAGCTGGCCTATCTCGATGGCGGTGACGACTACTTCGGTCCCCAGCAGGGCGGTGCTACGGTCTACACGGTGGTGCGCAAGGGCTATGCCCAGCAGTGCCCCAATGTGGCCCGGCTGCTGGGCAACCTGGTGTTTTCCCTGGACATGGAAAACCAGCTGATGGACAGGGTGCTCAACGAAAAGGACAACCCGCGCCGCGCCGCGCGCCTTTGGCTACAGCGCAATCCCGAGCAGCTCGAAACCTGGCTCAAGGGCGTTGTCACCCGCGGCGGAACTCCTGGCAACCTGGCGATCAAGGCCAGTCTGGCCCAGTGACCATCCACCTTGGAACGCTCGCCAACACCTCTGGCCTGGGTTTTACCGCACGAGCCCGCGTAGCCGGCGGACCAACCGATGCGCTCTGCCGCGACCGCCGCGAAAGCGCCCTGGACCCCATGCTGGATACGACATTTCCGCTTCTGGTTACGACGCCGCGTACACTGGTAGCGACGCAGGCGGTAGGCGCGCCTGGGGGGATGAGTTACAGATAAATACACGTGGGGCGCACCGAAAGGTACCCCACCAAACGCAAGGAGATGTGTCCATGAAAGGTTGTTCCCGTTGGCTCTGGAGTGCCGCCCTGCTGGCGCCACTTTTTGTTCAGGCAGCCGAGCCGGCCTCTTGTGCCAAGGTACGCTTCGCGGATGTCGGTTGGACCGACATCACGGTAACCACGGCCGTGACCAGCGAGGTGCTGCACGCCCTGGGCTACCAGACCACGACCAACATGATCTCCGTACCGGTCACCTATAAGTCCCTGCAAAACAAGGACATAGACGTCTTTCTCGGCAACTGGATGCCGAGCATGGCAGCGGACATCAAGCCCTATGCGGACAATGGCAGCGTCGAGACCGTACGCGCCAACCTGGAGGGCGCCAAGTACACCCTGGCCGTCCCCCAGTACGTCTATGACGCCGGGGTCAAGAGCTTCGCCGACATCGCCAAGAATGCCGACAAGTTCGACGGCAAGATCTACGGGATCGAGCCGGGCAACGACGGCAACCGCCTGATCCAGGGCATGATCGACAAGAATGCCTTCGACCTGGGCAAGTTCAAGCTGGTGGAGTCCAGCGAGGCCGGGATGCTGTCGCAGATCCAGCGCGCCGAGCGACGCAAGCAGTGGGTGGTATTCCTCGGCTGGGAACCCCATCCGATGAACACCCGCTTCAAGATGGCCTACCTCCAGGGCGGCGACGACGTCTTCGGCCCCAACTACGGCGGCGCCACCATCTACACCAACGTGCGCAAGGGCTACGTCCAGGAATGCTCCAACGTGGGCAAGCTGCTGACCAACCTGTCCTTTACCCTGGACATGGAAAACCAGCTGATGGACAAGGTCCTCAACGAAAAACAATCCGCGAGCGCGGCCGCCAAGGTGTGGCTCAAGGCGCATCCGCAGGTGCTCGACCAGTGGCTGGCCGGCGTGACCACACGCGACGGCAAGCCTGCGCTAGAAGCGGCCAAAGCCGCCTTGGCACCCTGACGGAACAATAACATTCGACTGTCCCGCGCCACTTCGGGCGGGTACTGCCACAGCCGAAGCACGAATCAGCGTTTCTCGTGCTTCGACCTGTCCACTCCTACCTGACGGGCACCGTTATGTTAATAACAGACCACAAACTCCCTCTCGGTCAGCAGATCGCCGACTTCATCGACTGGTTGACGCTGCATGGCGCCAGCGTCTTCGACAAGATCTCCGATGTGCTATCCGGCCTTATCCATGGCCTCACCGCCGGCCTGATGTGGTTCAACCCGCTGGCCTTCATTGCGCTGGTGGCGGTGGGCGTCTATCTGCTGCAACGCAGCATCGGCCTGGTGATCTTCGCCCTCATCTCCCTGCTGCTGATCCTCAATCTGGGGTACTGGCAGGAAACCATGGAAACCCTGGCCCAGGTGGTCTTCGCCACCCTGGTCTGCATCGCCGTCGGCGTGCCACTGGGCATCATCGCCGCGCACAAACCCTGGTTCTACACAGGCCTGCGCCCGGTCCTGGACCTGATGCAGACGGTCCCCACCTTCGTCTATCTGATTCCGACCCTGACTCTGTTCGGCCTGGGCGTAGTGCCCGGACTGATCTCCACGGTGGTATTCGCCGTGGCCGCGCCGATCCGCCTGACCTGCCTGGGCATCCAGGACGTTCCCGCCGAGCTGATGGACGCCGGCAAGGCCTTCGGCTGCTCGCGCTGGCAGCTGCTGACCCGCATCGAACTCCCCCACGCCATGCCCAGCATCGGCGCCGGTATCACCCAGTGCATCATGCTGTCGCTGTCCATGGTGGTGATCGCTGCCCTGGTGGGCGCCGACGGTCTCGGCAAGCCAGTGGTGAACGCCCTCAACACCGCAGACATCGCCCTGGGCTTCGAGGCGGGGCTATCCATCGTCCTGATCGCCATCCTGCTCGACCGGGTGTGCAAGCAACCCGCCCCACGCGAGGTTAAATAAGTCATGACCGCCATTCGTTTCGAACATGTCGACGTCATCTTCGGCAAGCAGAACAAGCGCGCCCTGGAAATGCTCGACCAGGGCAAGGGCCGCAGCGATATCCTCCAGGAAACCGGCCAGGTGCTGGGCGTCGAGGACGCCTGCCTGGAGGTCCAGAAGGGCGAGATCTGCGTGCTGATGGGCCTGTCCGGCTCAGGCAAGTCCAGCCTGCTGCGCTGCATCAACGGCCTCAATACCGTGAGTCGCGGCAAGCTGCTGATCGAGCACAAAGGCAGCGAAGTGGACATCGCCAACTGCTCGCCCGCGGTACTCAAGGACATGCGTACCACCCGCATCGCCATGGTGTTCCAGAAGTTCGCCCTGATGCCCTGGCTGACCGTGGCCGAGAACGTCGGCTTCGGTCTCGAGATGCAGGGTCGCTCGGCCGCCGAGCGCAAGAAGCTGGTCGACGAGAAGCTGGAACTGGTCGGCCTGACCCAGTGGCGCAACAAGAAGCCCGACTCCCTCTCCGGTGGCATGCAGCAGCGCGTGGGCCTGGCCCGCGCCCTGGCCATGGATGCCGACATCCTGCTGATGGACGAACCCTTCTCCGCCCTCGATCCGCTCATTCGCCAGCAGCTGCAGGACGAATTGCTGCAGCTGCAGGCCAAGGTCAACAAGACCATCGTCTTCGTCAGTCATGATTTGGACGAAGCCCTCAAGATCGGCACCAACATCGCCATCATGAAGGACGGCCGCATCATCCAGCACGGCCGCCCCGAGGACATCGTGCTCAATCCGGCGGACGAATACGTACGCACCTTCGTCGCCCACACCAATCCGCTCAACGTGCTCAGCGGCTATAGCCTGATGCGCGGCCTGGACAAGTGCGGTCGTGAAGGCAACGAGATCTGCCTGGAGCGCAGCCACGACATCTGGCTGGCCCTGGAAAACCAGACGGTCAAGGCCCTGCGCCGTGGCGGCGAAAGCCTGGCCCTGCAACGCTGGACCCCGGGTATGCCGGTCACCAGCCTGCAGCGCCAACCGACCCTGGCACCGGCCGACATCCGTATGCGCGATGCCCTGGAGATCCGCTACCACACCGGGCACAAGCTGGTACTGGAGACCGATGGCCGTGCCGTGGGCATCCTCGGTGACAAGGAGCTCTACCACGCCTTGCTGGGCAAGAACCTGGAGAAGGCCGGCGAAGACGTCGCCCCACCCGCCGTGCGCTCTACCTTGTCCCAGGCGGGCTGACCGCCTGCCCTGCCGCCCGCCTCCCCCCTGCGGAGGCGGGTGCGCCCCGCCCTCCTGCTCCCCCCGCCGGCAGAGCCAGCCAGGCTCCCTTCCCGGCCCCCTCTCCTCATCCATAGCTACCTCTCTATCCCGGCCATCACCTAGCCTGACGCTGTTCGTCTGGTACGGCCAAAGGACGCGCGAACGTCTCCGGGCAGCACCTGATGGGTGCGCTGCCGAGCTGATAGGAAAGATGATCGAGGTAGCGCAGGACAGGCAGGCTGCGAACGCCTTGGCGATCTCGCAGCCTGCCAGGATGGATAGCGAGATGGGTTAGAGCACCACCGTCCGCCCGGCATTGAGGAAGACGCGGCGCTCCAGGTGATAGCCCACCCCGCGCGCCAGGGTCAGGCACTCGATGTCACGGCCGCGGGCCACCAGGTCCTCGGCATAGTGGGCATGGTCCACGGACTCGACGCCCTGGGCGATGATGGGGCCTTCATCGAGGTCGTTGTTGATGTAGTGCGCGGTGGCGCCCACCAGCTTGACGCCCTTGGCGTAGGCCTGGTGATAGGGCCGCGCGCCCTTGAAGCCCGGCAGCAGAGAGTGGTGGATGTTGATCGCCCAGCCATCGAGGCGGCGGCAGAGTTCGGGCGACAGCACCTGCATGTAGCGGGCGAGGATCACCAGTTCCGCACCGGTTTCCTGCAGCACCTGCCAAACCTTGGCCTCCTGGGCCGGCTTGTCCTGGGGATCCAGGGGGAAATGGTGATAGGGAATGCCGTGCCAGGCCGCCAGGGGCTCCAGGTCGGGGTGGTTGGAGATCACCGCCACCACGTCCATGGGCAACTGGCCGATGCGCTGGCGATAGAGCAGGTCGTTCAGGCAGTGGTCCGCCTTGGAGACCATGATGGCGACCTTGGCCCGATAGGCCGGCGGGGTCAGCTCGAAGGTCATGTCGAAGGGGGTGAAGCGCAGGTCGAGGCCGACGCGGAACAGCCCCTCGTTGAAATCGCCGGGCACCTGGAATTCCACCCGGATGAAGAAGCGCTGGGCTTCGCGATCATCGAAGCTGTGGTGCTGGGTGACATAGCAGCCCTGCTCGAAGAGATAGCGCGTGACCACGTCCACGGTGCCGAGGCGACTCGGGCTCTGGGCGGTGAGAATCCAGGTATCGGGCGTGCGGCTCATGTTGAATTCCTTTGCATAGAGATGAAGCCAAAACCACAAAACCCGACCTGCGCGTCACGCAGGTCGGGTTCGCTAGAACGGGACTGAACGTAGGCCGTGATCAGGCCTCGATGCGCAGTCCGTACTCGGCACTCGCGTCCTGCAGCCACAGCCAGACGTAGTCGGCGAAGCTCCGGCGCACCACCAGCTCCCAGGTGTCCTCCGCGGTGTGGCGGATGATCAGCTGGGACTTGGCGAATACCGTCCCCACTGCCTTGCCTACCGGGAAGTTGTCCGGATGGACATCGTAGGACGTGGACTTCATCAGCACTTCACGCACCTTGGGTCCCTTGAGCTCGACCAGCGTCTGGCCGCCACCGACGTTGACGATGGCGACGTGGCGCTCGCCCAGGGCCTGGCGCAGCGCCTGCTCGGTGGCGAATTCGCTGCCACCGGGCACGACCAGCAGCCATTCGTCCGGGCCGAGCCACTGCAGCGAGCTCTCGCCCTTCTGGGTGATCGCCAGCGGACCGGGCACTTCCAGGCCGACCACGCTCTGCACGGCGCCGGTGAAGCCTTCGTCATGGGCATCGCCACGGAGCACCAGGTGACCCAGCAGGGCCCGCTCGCGCAGGGTCACCCCGGCGGTGGCCGGGCCCCGTCCGGCGAGCTTGCTCAGCTCGGCATGGAACAGCGGGGATTCGGCGCGCGCCTTGGCGGAGTATTGGTCGTACACATTGATATTGTTCATGGGGCGCTATCCTCGTTAGGCGACGTTCTGCCGCTCACCCTTGGGGTCGTAGAACACCGGCGAGACGATCTCGGCAGCGATGTAGCGGCCGTCGGCCAGCGGGGCGTAGACGGTCTGCCCCATGCGGCCCAGACCACCCTTGACCATGGCCATGGCGAAGCCGTAGCCCAGGGTCGCGCTGTAGTAGCTGGAGGTCACGTGGCCCACCATGTCCATGGGGATCGGCTGGTTGCGTTCGAACACCAGCTGCGTACCCTCCGGCAGGACATCGCGTGCATCCAGCGGCTTGAGGCCGACCAGTTGCTTGCGATTCTCGCGGACGCAGTCCTGGCGATGCATGCCGCGCTTGCCAACGAAGGAGAAGCTCTTGTTCAGGCTGACCGCCCAGCCCATGCCCAGGTCCTGCGGCGTGACCGAACCGTCGGTATCCTGGCCGATGATGATGAAGCCCTTCTCCGCCCGCAGTACGTGCATGGTCTCGGTGCCGTAGGGGGTGAGGTCGAACTCCTTGCCCGCGGCGACCACCTGCTCCAGTACGCCCATGGCGTAGTTGGCCGGCACGTTGATCTCGTAGGACAGTTCACCGGTGAAGGAGATACGGAACACCCGTGCCGGCACCCCACCCACCTGGCCTTCCTTCCAGGCCATGAAGGGGAAGGCGGCGTTGTCCAGATCGATGTCGGTCAGCTTGGCCAACAGCTTGCGGCTGTTGGGGCCGGACAGGGTCAGGGTCGCCCAGTGGTCGGTGACCGAGGTGAAGTACACCTCCAGCTCCGGCCATTCGGTCTGGTGGTAGAGCTCCAGCCATTCGAAGACGCGTGCGGCGCCGCCGGTGGTGGTGGTCATCAGGAAGTGGTTGTCGCCGAGACAGGCGGTGACGCCGTCGTCGAAGACCATGCCGTCTTCCTTGCACATCAGGCCGTAACGGGCCTTGCCGATGTCCAGCTTGGTCCAGGCGTTGGTGTAGACGCGATTGAGGAACTCGCGCGCATCCTTGCCCTGGATGTCGATCTTGCCCAGGGTGGAGGCGTCGAGCAGACCAACGCTACGGCGCACGGCCAGGCACTCGCGGTTGACCGCGGCGTGCAGGTCCTCGCCCGCCTTGGGGAAGTACCAGGGACGCTTCCACTGGCCGACGTCCTCGAACAGGGCGCCCTGCTTGAGGTGCCAGGCGTGCAGCGCGGTGTAGCGCTTGGGCTCGAACAGGTGGCCGCAATGCCGTCCGGCGATGGCGCCGAAGGTGATGGGCGTGTAGTTCGGGCGGAACATGGTGGTGCCGACTTCCGGGATGGCCTTGCTCTGCACGCGGGCGGCAATGGCCAGGCCGTTGATGTTGCCCAGCTTGCCCTGGTCGGTACCGAAGCCCATGGCGGTGTAGCGCTTGACGTGCTCGATGGACTCGAAGCCCTCGCGGCAGGCCAGCTCGATGCCAGCGGCGGTCACGTCGTTCTGCAGATCGACGAACTGCTTGGGAGCCCGCGACGACGGCTTGTCGTGGGGCACCTGGAACAGCGCCAGACTCGGCTCTTCCTGGCGGAATTCGGCCTGGGGCAGTTCACCACTGACGACCTTGGCACCGGCTTCGGCCGCTGCGGTGGCGCCAGCTTCGAAACCATCGGCGAGGACGTCACCCAAGGCGAAGACCCCGTTCACCCCACCGGCGCAGACACGCTTCTGCGGGGCCGGACCGGGTACGAAGGCCTGGATGTCATCGCGCCACAGCGGACGACCGCCCAGGTGCGAGGCCAGGTGGACCACCGGGCTGTAGCCGCCGGAAGTGGCGATCAGGTCGCAGTCGAGCCACTCGCCGCCACCCAGGGTACGGAAGGCGGTCAGGTCGATGGTGGCGATCTTGGCGCCGGTCACGCGGGTGTTGCCGCGGGCTTCGCTCACGGCCGTTCCGCCCATGACGCGCACGCCACGCTTGCGCACTTCCTCGACCCAGGCACCGCGCGGATTGGGACGCGCGTCGGCCACGGCCACCACCTGGCGACCGGCTTCGAGCCAGTCCAGCGCCACGCGGTAGGCATAATCGTTGTTGGTGGACAGCACCAGCCGCTGGCCCGGGGCCACGGCATAGCGGCGGATGTAGGTGGAGACGGCGCCGGCCACCATGTTGCCCGGCAGGTCGTTGTTGCCGTACACCAGCGGCCGCTCGTGGGCGCCGGTCGCCAGTACCACGCGAGTGGCGCGGACACGGTGCAGGCGCTGACGCACCTGGCCATGGGGCGCGCGATCACCCAGGTGATCGGTCAGCCGCTCGTGAATGGTGAGAAAGTTGTGGTCGTGATAGCCGTTGACCGTGGCGCGCGGCAGCAGCACCACGTTGTCCAGGCCCTGCAGTTCGGCGACCGCCTTGGCCGCCCAGTCGGCAGCCGGGGCGCCGTCGAGACGCTCGCGACTGTCCAGCAGGCTGCCACCGAACTCTTCCTGTTCGTCGGCCAGGATCACCCGGGCACCGCTACGACCGGCGGCCAGGGCGGCAGCCAGACCGGCGGCGCCACCGCCCACCACCAGCACATCGCAGTGCTGGTTGAAGTTGTCATAGGTGTCGGGGTCGACCTGAGTCGGCGCACGCCCGAGGCCAGCGGCCTTGCGGATGTACTTCTCGTAGGTCATCCACAGATTCTGCGGATACATGAAGGTCTTGTAGTAGAACCCGGGCGGCATCATCTTGCCGCCGACCTTGCCGAGAATGCCCATGAGGTCGTTGTTGACGCTCGGCCAGCCATTGGTGCTGGCGGAAACCAGACCCTGGTACAGCGCCTGCTGGGTCGCCCGCACGTTGGGCACCTGGGTGGCCTCGGTGGCGCCGATCTGCATGATGGCGTTGGGCTCTTCGGCACCGGCGGCGACGATGCCGCGGGGGCGGGAGTACTTGAAGCTGCGACCGATCACGTCCACGCCGTTGGCCAGCAGCGCCGAGGCCAGGGTGTCACCCTTGAAGCCCTGGTAGGTCTGACCGTTGAAGGTGAAGGTGATGGCCTGGCTGCGGTCCAGGCGACCGCCCTGGGTGAGTCGATGGACCTGGCTCATTTGCGCTCTCCTCGCTCGGCGGTGAAGCGGGGCTGCTCGCCGATCGGATAGGTTTCGAGAATTTCGTAGGTCTCGGTGTTACGGGTCGCGTTGAAGTACTGGCGGCAACCCGACGCGTGGACCCACAGCTCGTGACGCAGACCGCGCGGATTGTCGCGGAAGAACATGTAATCGCCCCACTCCGCGTCGCTGCAGGCCTCGGGATCCAGCGGACGCGGGATGTGCGCCTCGCCAGCGGCGTGGAATTCTTCTTCGGAGCGCAATTCCCCGCAGTGGGGGCAATGGATGTACAACATGCTCGGGCTCCTTAGTGCGCGACGGCCGCTGCGCCGTGTTCGTCGATCAGCGCGCCAGTGTGGAAACGGTCGATGGAGAAAGGCTTGGCCAGCGGATGCATCTCGCCGGAGGCCAGGGACGCCGCGAAGACGTTGCCCGAGCCGGGAGTGGCCTTGAAGCCGCCGGTACCCCAACCGCAGTTGAAGAACAGGTTTTCCACCGGGGTCTTGGAAATGATCGGGCAGGCATCCGGCGAGGTGTCGACGATGCCGCCCCACTGACGGTTCATGCGTACCCGCGAGAGGATCGGGAACATCTCGACGATGGCCTGCAGGGTGTGCTCGATCACCGGATAGGAGCCGCGTTGGCCGTAGCCGACCCAGCTGTCGATACCGGCGCCGATCACCAGGTCGCCCTTGTCGGACTGGCTGATGTAGCCGTGCACCGCGTTGGACATGATGACGCTGTCGATGATGGGCTTGATCGGTTCGGAGACCAGCGCCTGCAGCGGGTGGGATTCCAGCGGCAGGCGGAAGCCCGCGAGCTTGGCCATGTGCCCGGAGTTGCCTGCGGTGACCACGCCGACGCGACGGGCGCCGATGAAGCCGCGATTGGTTTCCACGCCGATCACCTTGCCGTCCTGCTTGCGGAAGCCAGTGACTTCGGTCTGCTGGATCAGGTCCACGCCCAGGGCGTCGGCGGCGCGGGCGAAGCCCCAGGCCACTGCGTCGTGACGGGCCACACCACCACGACGCTGCACGGTGGCACCGAAGATCGGGTAGCGGGTGTTCTTGCTGCAGTCCAGGTAGGGAATCTCCTCGGCCACCTGGCGGGTGTCGAGCAGTTCGCCGTCCACGCCATTGAGGCGGTTGGCACTGACCCGGCGCTCGGAATCGCGCATGTCCTGCAGGGTGTGGCAGAGGTTGTAGACGCCGCGCTGGGAGAACATGACGTTGTAGTTCAGGTCCTGGGACAGGCCTTCCCACAGCTTCATGGCGTGCTCATAGAGGTGCGCCGACTCGTCCCACAGATAGTTGGAGCGAACGATGGTGGTGTTGCGTGCGGTGTTGCCGCCGCCCAGCCAGCCTTTCTCGATCACCGCGACGTTCTTCACGCCGAATTGCTTGGCGAGGTAATAGGCGGTAGCCAGACCGTGACCGCCACCACCGACGATGACTACGTCGTATGCCGGCTTGGGCGTCGGAGTGCGCCACATCCGCTGCCAGTTCTCGTGATGGCTCAGGGAGTGCTTGAAGAGGCCGAAGCCGGAATAGCGTTGCATCTGGAGACTCCTGCAGACGACGCCCCTTTCCGCTGAGAGGGAAAGGGGTTGGATAGGGGTTGCGTCAGGATTGCAGCGACTAGCGGTAAACCGGATAGTCGCGGCACAGCGCAGCCACCTGGCGCGCCACCTGGGCTTCCACATCGGCATCGCCGAGGTGGTCGAGGATGTCGCAGATCCAGCCGGCGACGCGCTCGCTTTCGCTGACGCCCAGACCACGGGTGGTCAGGGCCGGGGTGCCGATGCGCAGACCCGAGGTCACGAAGGGCGACTGGGGATCGTTGGGCACGGCGTTCTTGTTCACGGTGATGCAGGCACGACCCAGGGCGGCGTCCGCATCCTTGCCGGTGATGCCCTGCTTGATCAGGCTGACCAGGAACAGGTGGTTGTCGGTACCGCCGGAGACCACGTCGAAGCCGCGGGCCTTGAACACGCCGGCCATGGCCTGGGCGTTCTTGATCACCTGCTGCTGGTAGGTCTTGAAGCCCGGCTCCAGGGCTTCCTTGAAGCACACGGCCTTGCCGGCGATGACGTGCATTAGCGGGCCACCCTGGGCACCCGGGAACACCGCGGCGCTGAGCTTCTTCTCGATGTCGGCGTTGGCCTTGCACAGGATCAGGCCGCCACGGGGGCCGCGCAGGGTCTTGTGGGTGGTGGTGGTCACCACGTCGGCGAAGGGCACCGGGTTCGGATAGACACCGGCAGCGACCAGACCGGCCACGTGGGCCATGTCGACGAACAGCAGGGCGCCCACGCTATCGGCGATGTCGCGGAAGCGCTGGAAGTCCAGGGTCTTGGAGTAGGCGGAGAAGCCCGCCACGATCATCTTGGGCTTGTGCTCCTCGGCCAGACGCTGGATCTCGTCATAGTCGATCAGCCCGGTGTCAGTGTTGATGCCGTACTGCACCGCGTTGTACAGCTTGCCGGAGGAGCTGACCTTGGCGCCGTGGGTCAGGTGACCGCCATGGGCCAGGCTCATGCCCAGGATGGTGTCGCCGGGCTGCAGCAGTGCCAGGTAGACGGCCGAGTTGGCCTGGGAGCCGGAGTGCGGCTGGACGTTGGCGTAGTCGGCGCCGAACAGCTGCTTGGCGCGCTCGATGGCCAGCTGCTCGACCTTGTCGACGTGCTCGCAGCCACCGTAGTAACGCTTGCCCGGATAGCCTTCGGCGTACTTGTTGGTCAGCACGCTGCCCTGGGCTTCCATGACGCGCTGGCTGGTGTAGTTTTCGGATGCGATCAGTTCCAGGTGATGCTCCTGGCGCCGCGCTTCCTCGCCCATGGCGGCGAACAACGCATCATCGTAGCCCTGGATTTGGTCCTGCTTGCTGAACATCGCGGCGCTCCTAAAGTCTGTGGCGGTGAAAACCACCCCCTTGGCCGCGATGGTAGGCCCGGCCCCAGACCCCAAGATGCCTGTTTACGCCCCGGGCCGGCGCGTTTGCGACAGCCGTCCAGACGCCGTGTTCCACCGCTCGCCGGGTCCCGTCAAGTCGGCTCGCTTGGAGCCGATAGGCTGGCTACGTCTTTATCCCAGCCAGCGAGTTCTGCCATGTTCAATGCGCATCTAAAGAAGACCATCGCTCGGCTGGAAGCCGAGGCGAACGCCAACCAGGGCCTGACCCAGGCACTGGAGCGTTCCATGGCGGTGATCGAGTTCGACCTCGACGGCGTGATCCTGCGCGCCAACGACAACTTCCTCCGGCTGACCGGCTACGGGGCCGACGTCCTGATCGGCCAGCATCATCGTCGCCTCTGCCCTCCCGCCGTGGTCCAGAGCCGCGACTACGGCGATTTCTGGGCCCGCCTGAAGCGCGGCGAGTACGTCTCCGGCGCCTTCCAGCGTCTCGACGCCCAGGGCCGTACGCTTTGGCTCGAAGCCAGCTACAACCCGGTCCCCGACGGCAGCGGCAAGATCGCCAGGGTGGTGAAATACGCCCTCGACGTCACCGAACAGGTCGAGCGCGACAGCGAAGCCCAGAGCAAGCTCAAGGCCCTGGACCGCGCCATGGCCCGGATCGAATTCGACCTGGACGGGCGCATCCTGACCGCCAACGACAACTTCCTGGCCACCCTGGGCTACAGCCTGAAGGAGCTCCAGGGCCAGCATCACCGCCTGTTTTGTGAGCCCGACCTGGTCAACAGCAACGAATACGGCGACTTCTGGCGTCGCCTCAACGCCGGCGAATTCTTCCGCGGCCAGTTCAAGCGCCTGGGCAAGCACGGCCGGGTGATCTGGCTCGAAGCGAGTTACAACCCCGTGTACGACGCCACCGGCCGGCTATATAAGGTGGTCAAGTACGCCAGTGACATCAGCGAGCGGGTGGAAAAGCACGAAAGCGATGGCCGCAGTGCCTCGCGGGCCTATCACATCTCCGCCGAGACCGAAAAAGTCGCCGAGCAGGGCACCCGGATCATCCAGGCCGCGGCAGGCGAGATGCGCGAGATCGCGCAGAACGTCAGCCAGTCCGCCGAGGTGATCGGCCAGCTGGGCCAGCGCTCCGAGCAGATCACCGCCATCGTCAACACCATCCGCGGCATCGCCGACCAGACCAACCTGCTGGCGCTCAACGCGGCCATCGAGGCCGCCCGCGCCGGCGATCAGGGCCGTGGCTTCGCCGTGGTCGCCGACGAGGTCCGCCAGCTGGCGGGGCGTACCAGCAGCGCCACGGCGGAAATCGCCGAGATGATCGGTCGAATCCTCAGCGAAACCCAGCAGGCCGTCGCCAGCATGGAAAGCACCCAGGGCCGGGCGGTCAAGGGCGTCGAGCTCGCGGATCAGGCCGGTGCGGTGATCGTGCAGATCCGCGATGGTGCCAGCGAGGCCGTGGACGCCGTGAGCATGTTCGCCAGCAAGCTGGACGAATCCGAGGTGATGTCCAAGAGCGCCCGCAACCGGGTGGGTCACTGATATCGCCGGCGCTGGCAGCGACTTGATCCGGATCAAGCGCCCCTAGCGTCGGCGGTCTAGCATGAAGGCATACCCCTTTCGTGGAGATGCCCCATGCACAATGTCCTGGTCGCCTACGACGGTTCACCCAGCGCCGACAACGCCCTGCGCTACGTCCTTGAGCTGGTGAAGGCCGGTCTGTCGCTGGACCTGCACCTGCTCAATGTACAGAACGAACCGGAAATCTACGGCGCGCCCTTCGATGACCGCATCCTGCGCGAATGGCGAGGCAGCCTGCAGGACAAGGCCGAAGACATTCTGGTCAGGGCGCGCCCGGCCCTGCTGGAAGCCGGTATCGAGGCCCAGACCCATGTGGGCTTCGGCAGCATCGCCGAGACCATTGGCGAAACGGCACGGCGACTGGAGGTGGACACCGTAGTGATGGGCACCCGTGGCCTGGGTTCGCTCAGCGGCCTGCTGCTCGGCTCGGTGGCCCACCGCGTGGTGCACCAGGTACCGCTGCCGGTGATCCTGGTGAAATAGGCACCCAACAAAAAACCAGCCCGTGGGCTGGTTTTTTCGTTTCAGGCACCTGGCGGCTCAGATGCTCAGCGTCCAGTCATAGTCGACGATCAGCGGCGCGTGCTCGGAGAAGCGTGGTTGCCGCGGCAGCCGAGCCGAGCGCACGAAGCGGCGCAGCCCCGGAGTGAGGATGTTGTAGTCGAAGCGCCAGCCCAGATTCAGGTGCTCGGCCTGGTCGCTATCGGGCCACCAGCTGAACTGGTCGCCTTCGCGGCTCACTTCGCGCAGGGCATCCACATAGCCCATGTTGCCGATCACCTCGTCCATCCAGGCCCGCTCGGGGGCGAGGAAGCCAGGGATCTGCTGGCAGTCGCGCCAGTTCTTCACGTCCTGCTTCTGATGCGCCACATACAGCGAGCCGCAATAGATGTACTCGCGGCGCTTGCGGCGCTGCTTGTTCAGGTAATGGGTGAAGTCGTCCATGAACTTGAATTTCATGTTCAGATCCTCATCACCACGCTTGCCCGAGGGCAACAGCAGGCTGGCGATGCTGACCTTGTCGAAGTCCGCCTGCAGATAGCGGCCGAAGCGATCGCAGGACTCGAAGCCCAGGCCGCTGATCACCGCTTTCGGCTGAACCCGGGTATAGAGCGCGACCCCGCCCTGGGACGGCACTTCGGCGTCGCAGGCATAGAGGATGTAACCCTCCAGCGCATAGGCCGGATCGTCCATGTCATAAGAAGAGGCGCGGGTATCCTGCAAGCAGATCACGTCGGCATTCTGCGCCTTAAGCCAGGGCAACAGGCCCCGCTCCACAGCGTCCTGAATACCATTGACGTTCAAGCTGATGATCCGCATAAATGGCCCCCAAAAAATCGTGGATGTATGATACCCGAGCTAAACCGGTTTAGCTAAATACAAGCCGCGCAAGGACTTATATGCAGGCGTATCAGCGTAATTTCATTCGTTTCGCCATCGAGCGCGGAGTTCTGCGTTTTGGCGAATTCACTCTGAAATCGGGACGCGTCAGCCCCTATTTCTTCAACGCAGGCCTGTTCCACAGCGGTTCGGCGCTGGCCCACCTCGGGCGCTGCTATGCCGATGCGCTGGTCGCGGCCAACCTGCCCTTCGATGTGCTCTTCGGCCCGGCCTACAAAGGCATTCCCCTGGCGGCCGCCACGGCGGTGGCCCTGGTCGAGCACCACGGCCGCGATACGCCCTGGTGTTTCAACCGCAAGGAAGCCAAGGATCACGGCGAAGGCGGCCTGCTGGTGGGCGCACCCCTGACCGGCCGGGCGCTGATCATCGACGACGTCATCACCGCCGGCACCGCCATCCGCGAGGTCATGCAGATCATCGAGGCGCAGGGCGCCAGCGCGGCCGGTGTACTCATCGCCCTGGACCGCCAGGAACGCGGGCGCGGCGAGCTGTCGGCCATCCAGGAAGTCGAGCGTGACTATGGCATCCCGGTGCTGAGTATCGTGGCCCTGGATCAGGTGCTCGAATACCTGGCCGAGGACGCCGAGCTCAAGCGTCACCTGCCCGCCGTCCAGGACTATCGCGCTCAATACGGCATCTAGCCGCCAGCCCCCAGGAGAGACGGTCATGCTCGTACGTCGCGCCGCTGCCAGCCTGTTGCTCATCGCCCTGCCGCTGGCCGGCCAGGCGGCCGAGCTGTATCGTTATCTGGACCGCAACGGCACCCTGGTCATCGACCGCCAGGGCGTGCCGCCGGAATACGCTGGCAAGGGCTACGACGTGCTCAACGAGCAGGGCCGGGTGATCCGCAAGGTCGCCCCAGCCCTGCCCGCCGCGGAAATCGACCGCCAGGCGCAAGCGCGCCAGCAGGCGCTGGTCGACGGCCAACTGCGCAAGCTCTACAGCAATGTCGAGGATGTCGACCGCGCCAAGGCGCGCAAGCTGGCGGAGCTGGATGGCCTGATGCAGATCAAGAAGGCCACCCTGGACTCCGTGCGCCAGCAGCAGAGCCAACTGATGGAGCAGGCGGCGGTGTACCAGCGCAATGGCCAGGCACTCCCTGCGGACCTGCAGGCCCGCCTCGACGCCATGGCAGCCGATCAGATCCGCCTGCGGGCCGATCTGCAGCGCTACGCCGAGCTGCGCATCACTACCAGCGCCGCCTTCGATGCCGATCGCGCGCGCATGCAGCGGCTGGAAGCGACCCAGGACACGGACCAGTAAGTCGACTGACGCCACTTCACCGATCCCTCGGCCTTCCCGTGGCGGCGCCCGTTCGCTCACGTGGTAATGGCTGTGCGCTCTCCACTCAGCGGCCCCTTCCCCTCCATCGCCTGCCCAGCGATACCGCTAGCTCCTCATGTCTTGGCACACAGTGTGCAAACTCGACCTCAGCCTATTGTTGAACAATCGGATGCATGCCTGGTGATGGTCGGAAACGGCTCAGCGTTGGACTGAGACCGATACCGTCACGGGTTGGTGAGGAGCCCGCCATGAATGGCAAAGACGCGAGCGGACTACCGCTAGGGATTCAGCTGCTCCAGGAGATGCGCGAAGACATCATCGGCGGCCGCCTGCTGCCCGGTACCGCGCTGGTCGAGAGTGAGCTGGTGCGGGCCTACAACGCCTCGCGCAACACCATCCGCGAAGCCCTGCACCAGCTGGATCGCGAGGGCCTGGCCACCTATGTGCGCCACAAGGGCGTGATGGTGCGCCGCCTGGGCCTGGCCGAGGTACGCGACATCTTTCAGGTGCGCCGTACCCTGGAGGTGCAGGCCATCCTCTCCAGCCGACCGCTGCGCGAGTACCAGTCCGATCGCATGCTGGACGCGCTGGAGGCCGCCGACCTGGCGCAGTCGCGCGAAGACTGGCGCGCCTTCGGTACCCACGGCCTGCATTTCCATCAGCACATCGTCGGCCTGCTGCGCAGTCCGCTGTTCGACGAATTCTTCGCCAACGTCGCCGCGCAGATGCGCCTGCTGTTTTCCATCGCTCCCGACGAAGAACACTTCCAGCGCCCCTGGCTGGCACGCGACCGCCAGATCCATGACCTGCTCGGCGCCGGTCGCCTGCAGGCGGCGGCGGAGGCCATGACCAGCTATCTCGATGATTCCGAAAACCGGCTGCTGGACCTGCTCAGCGCCGCCAAGCCGCACTGACCGAGGAGACCGCCCATGTACAAGGACTACCCCGCCGCCTACCAGGCCACCCAGGGCTCCGCCCTGCAAGTCGACCAGGCCTTCTATGATCGCCTGCGCGAAAGAAAGGAGGCCCGCACCCTGATCGAGCAGTTCGAGATCCCGATCCGCACCGGCCGCGCCTGGAAGGTGCCGGCGGGTCATCTGTTCCGCGTCACCACTCCGCACGGTCCCCAGGTCGGCGACTTCAACGTCTGGAACGCCGAGGACCCACGCGAGCGGATGTGGGCCGCGCGCACCCGACAACTGCAGGGTGCCCATGTCAGCACCTATGATCGTCTCTGGTCGAACCTGCCCTTCCTGCGCCCCCTGCTGACCATCACCGACGACAGCCTGGCCGGTTATGGCATCGACGAACACGGCGGCCGCCTGCATGACCTGCTGGGCACCCGCTGCGATCCCTACGTCAACAAGATGCTCACCGGCGAGGACTTCCACCACCACTGCCACTCGAATCTGACCCGCGCGGTGCTGCCCCATGGCCTCACCGAATTCGACGTGCACGACGTGCTGAACATCTTCCAGTGCACCGGCCTGAATCACGACGACCTGTACTTCATGAAGGCCTGTCCGGCCAAGCCCGGCGACTACCTGGAGTTCTTCGCCGAGATCGACGTGCTCTGCGCCCTGTCCACCTGCCCGGGTGGCGATCTGTCCCTGGCGATGTGGGGGCCCGAGGCCGAGGACCCGCTCAAGGTCTGTCGCCCACTGGGGGTGGAGATCTACCGGGTCGAGGAGGCGTTGCTGGAGGGTTGGGAATCACCCAAGCGAGCCGCCTACAACGGCCAGCATGGCCTGACCCTGCCCACGCCCAGCTGGGAGCAGTGAGCCTCAGACAGTAATGAAAACGGCGCCCTGGGGCGCCGTTTTCGTCCGACCGCAGCGCGATCAGCGCTTGCGGTTGGAGATCAGGGTACCGACGCCGACGTCGGTGAAGATTTCCAGCAGCACCGCGTTGGGCACCCGGCCATCGATGATGTGGGCGCTCTCTACGCCCCCCTGCACCGCTTCCAGCGCACAGCGGATCTTTGGCAGCATGCCGCCGTAGATGGTGCCGTCGGCGATCAGCGAATCGACCTGCTCGGTGGACAGCCCGGTGAGCACCTGGCCCTGCTTGTCCATCAGGCCGGCGATGTTGGTCAGCAGCATCAGCTTCTCGGCCTTGAGCGCCTCGGCCACCTTGCCCGCCACCAGGTCGGCGTTGATGTTGTAGGACTCGCCGTCCGGACCCACGCCGATGGGCGCGATGACCGGGATGAAGTCACCCCGCACCAGCATGTTGATCAGGTCGACGTTGACCCCGGTGACCTCGCCCACGTGGCCGATGTCGATGATCTCCGGCTTGGTCATCTCCGGCGTCTGCCGACTGACCTTGAGCTTGGTGGCGCGGATCAGGCCCGCGTCCTTGCCGGTCAGGCCGATGGCCTTGCCGCCATGGCGGTTGATCAGGTTGACGATGTCCTTGTTGACCTGGCCGCCGAGCACCATTTCCACCACATCCATGGTCTGGGCGTCGGTGACGCGCATGCCGTCGATGAAGTGGCTTTCGATGGACAGGCGCTTGAGCAGGTCGCCGATCTGCGGACCGCCGCCGTGCACCACCACCGGGTTGATGCCCACCGCCTTCATCAGCACGATGTCACGGGCGAAACCGGCCTTGAGCTCGTCGCTCTCCATGGCGTTGCCGCCGTACTTGATCACCAGCGTCTTGCCGACGAACCGGCGGATATAGGGCAGCGCCTCGGACAGCACCTCGGCGACGTGCGAGGCATCCTCGCGGCTCAGGGTCATGGCTCACCTCTCAAGGTCGACAAAGAAAAGACAAAGGGCGCCTAGGCGCCCTCTGTGCTACCGCTGACCCGAGGTCAGAACGGCAGGTTCAGATCCGGCTGCACCGCCAGCAACTGCTTGCGGAACACCGTCTTGATGCGCTCCAGCTCCTCGAGGGTTTCCGCCTCGAAACGCAGCACCAGCACCGGCGTGGTGTTGGATGCACGCACCAGGCCCCAACCGTGCTGGTAATCGACGCGGACGCCGTCCAGGGTGGTGATCTGGGCATCGCCCCACTGGGCGTCGCGCTGCAGGGTTTCGATGATGCCGAACTTGTTCTCTTCGGTCACCTGGATATTGATCTCCGGGGTGGAGATGTCTACCGGGAAGGTATCGAACACCTGTTGGGCGCTGGTCTTCTCCTGGCTGAGGATCTCCAGCAGACGCACGGCGCTGTAGATGCCGTCGTCGAAACCGAACCAGCGCTCCTTGAAGAACACGTGGCCGCTCATCTCGCCGGCCAGCAGGGCGCCGGTTTCCTTCATCTTTTTCTTGATCAGCGAGTGGCCGGTCTTCCACATGATGGGACGACCGCCGTAGCCGGCGATGAGGTTGTTCAGGCGACGGGTGCATTTGACGTCGAAGATGATGTCGGCGCCCGGGTTGCGGGAGACCACGTCCTTGGCGAACAGCATCAGCAGCTGGTCGGGGTAGATGATCTTGCCTTCGTTGGTCACCACGCCCACGCGGTCGCCGTCGCCATCAAAGGCCAGGCCCAGGTCGGCGCCGGTTTCCTTGACCTTGGCGATCAGGTCTTCCAGGTTCTCGGGCTTGCCCGGATCCGGATGGTGGTTGGGGAAGTTGCCATCCACCTCGCAGAACAGCGGGATGACCTCACAGCCCAGGGACTCGATCAGCTGGGGCGCATTGACCGCGGCAACACCGTTGCCGGCGTCCACCACGACCTTGAGTTTCTTGGCCAGCACCACGTCGTTGCGGATGTAGTCGGCGTAGCTCTTGAGCACGTCGACCTGCTTGATCTGGCCCTGGCCGCTGGCTACTTCGCCGGTCTCGATGCGCTCGCGCAGACGCTGGATGGATTCGTTGGCCAGGGTCTCGCCAGCGATGACGATCTTGAAGCCGTTGTAGTCCGGCGGGTTGTGGCTGCCGGTCAGCATGACACCGGACTTGCCTTCGAGCACGTTGGCTGCGTAGTAGAGCACCGGGGTCGGCACCATGCCGACATCGCTGACATTGGCGCCGCTATCGGCCACGCCCTTGATCAGTTGGGCGACCAGTTCGGGGCCGGACAGACGGCCATCACGGCCGACGGCCACGTTGGGCTCGCCACGCGCCAGGCTCTCCGAGCCGATGGCGCGCCCGATCCAGTAGGCGGCTTCGGCAGTCAGGGAGTCACCCACCACGCCACGGATGTCGTAGGCGCGGAAGATGCTGGCGTTGAGTTGGGGGGCTTGCGGGGTAGTGCTCATTGGGGGTTTCTCCAATCCCAGGAGATCCTGGTCTTCGTCGAGGATACTGATATCGAGGATGTCGGTGGTCTGGAACAGCGGCTCGCTCTGCTGAGCGCGGCCTCTGTCGGCAAACTCCGCCAGGGTCTTGGCCACGGCATCACTAGGTGCTGCGGCGTAGAGGTCCGGCGACGACCCGGCCGATCGGTTGGCCAATCGGGCCGTCGACTTGGCCACGGGTTCCATTACCGCCAGGCGCAAGGTCGGGCTTTTGGCTATCTGATTGGATTCAAGTTCCTCGGCATAGGCCGTCAGACTGCGGACGTCATCACGTAGCCGCCGTGACAGCTCCCGGGAAAACAGCCAAAAGCCCGCCAGCAGGCCGAACAGCGCCAGCAGCAGTGCCACCAGGGGAATGCCCACCGGGGTGTCGGCGCCCGCCTCGGCGGCAGGTGCCAGTTCCAGCGTCCAGAGCGGGCTACCAGTGGCGAGCCGGCGCATCAGCG
Organism: Pseudomonas sp. VMV1; assembly: GCF_056790235.1. NCBI lineage: Bacteria > Pseudomonadati > Pseudomonadota > Gammaproteobacteria > Pseudomonadales > Pseudomonadaceae > Pseudomonas > Pseudomonas sp. VMV1. The sequence goes on along the minus strand of NZ_JBXGSE010000003.1, from coordinate 589,556 downwards.
CCGGATCACCGGGGGTACCGCCACTGGCCAGTACCTGCACCCCGCCACCGGGAAACTGCTGCAGCAGGCGCCACTGACCAACCGTCGCCGGCGGCGTGGCCCAGCCCTGCAGGACGGCCGAGAGTTCTTCCACCAGCACGGCGCTGCCCAGCAGTTGATCGCCACGGCGAATGGGCTGGGCACTGTAGACCAGCCAGCGGTCGCCCACGCGATAGGCTTCCGGCGGCGTGCGCTGGCCGCTTTCCAGGCGCTTGAGCAAGTCGAGCGCGGCGTAGTTGAGGGGACCGGGACGGTCGTCTTCGATCTGGCGCATGCCGGCCGGCACCACCAGGACATCGACCACTTCCAGTCGCTCGCGCAGCTGGCTTTCCGCCGCCGCGCGCGCCGCAGGGTCATCGCCCTGGAGCGCCTGCAGCACCAGGGCATCCCCGGCGACACCCTGCAGCCGTCGCGTCAGACCGACCAGCAGCTGATTGAGGGAGGTGGCCTGGGCCTGCAGGGCCTGATCCGCCTGCTGCTCCTGATTGCGTGCGCCCTGCGGCTGCAACACCAGGAACCACAGCAGCACCGCGGCCAGCAGCAGGCCGGCGAGCGCCAGCAGCAGACCCGCGCCCATGCCGGGCAATGCAGCGACCCGAGGGGCCGTCTTGCGCACATCCTTGCCGTTCTTGCCCCTTGCCATGCCGTTCTTCTCCTTTATGTCACGGCGCGCCTTGCGTATCTGGCGTCAGCGGGTACCGGAGTGCCCGAAGCCGCCGGTACCGCGTTCGGTCTCGGTAAAGCTCTCGACGATGTCGAAGTGCGCCTGCACCACAGGTACGAGCATCAGCTGGGCGATACGTTCGCCGATGCTCACGGTGAAGGTGGTCTGGCCGCGATTCCAGCAGGAGACCATGAGTTCGCCCTGGTAGTCCGAGTCGATCAGGCCGACCAGATTGCCCAGCACGATGCCGTGCTTATGGCCCAGCCCCGAGCGCGGCAGGATCAGCGCCGCCAGCGACGGATCGGCGACATGGATGGCGAGCCCCGTGGGGATCAGCGCGGTCTGGCCCGGCTCCAGCACCAGTTCCTCCTGCAGCATGGCACGCAGGTCGAGGCCGGCCGAACCAGGCGTGGCGTAGGACGGCAGCGGAAAATCGCGCCCCAGGCGCGGGTCGAGGATCTTGGCTTGAAGGCTATGCATGAGTCTGAGCGGTGTCTTTGAGGTGGGTGGAAATCAGGGCGATGAGCTGGCGGGCGATCTTGCTCTTGCTGGTCTGCTCGAAGCGGATCTCGTGCAGGCCACGGTCGATCACGGTGACCGCATTGTCTTGGCTGTTGAAGCCGATGGCCGGATTGGCCACATCGTTGGCGACGATGAGGTCGAGATTCTTGTCGCGCAGCTTGCGCTGGGCGTACTCCAGCAGGTTCTGGGTTTCCGCGGCAAAGCCGACGCTGAAGGGCCGATCCGGGCGCCCCGCCAGGGTGGCGAGGATGTCCGGGTTGCGCACCAGCTCCAGCAGCAGGCCGTCGCCACGGGTAGGGTCCTTCTTCAACTTGTGCGGCGCGATGACCTCGGGGCGATAGTCCGCCACCGCCGCCGAGGCGATGAGCACGTCGCAAGGCATCAACGCCTCGCAGGCCGCCAGCATGTCGCGGGCGCTGATCACGTCGATACGCTCGACACGATCGGGCGTCGGCAGGTGCACGGGCCCGCTCACTAGGCTGACGCGGGCACCCGCCTCCGCCGCCGCTTCCGCCAGGGCGAAGCCCATGCGGCCGGAGCTGTGGTTGGTGATGTAGCGCACCGGGTCGATGTTTTCCTGGGTCGGGCCGGCGGTGATGACCACATGGCGACCGGTCAGGTCCAGGCGCTGGAAGCAGTCGGCGGCGAGCTGCGCCAGGTCGGTGGCTTCCAGCATCCGGCCGGGGCCGACGTCGCCACAGGCCTGGCTGCCACTGGCCGGGCCGAACAGCGCGATACCACGGCGGCGCAGGAGCTCGGCATTGGCCTGGGTAGCCGGATCGCGCCACATGGCCTGGTTCATGGCCGGTGCCAGGGCGACCCGGGCATCGGTGGCCAGCACCAGGGTGGTGAGCAGATCGTCCGCCATGCCCTGGGCCAGGCGCGCCATCACATCGGCGGTGGCCGGCGCGACCAGCACCAGATCGGCCCAGCGGGCCAGCTCGATATGACCCATGGCCGCTTCGGCGGCCGGATCCAGCAGATCCAGGTGCACGGGCAGCCCGGACAGTGCCTGCAGGGTCAGCGGCGTGATGAATTCGCGCCCGCCGCGGGTCAGTACCACCCGCACCTCGGCGCCCTGATCCTTGAGGCGGCGCACCAGCTCGGCGCTCTTGTAAGCGGCGATGCCACCTCCGACGCCCAGCACGATGCGTTTACGATGGAGCCGCTGCATATAGCCTTTCCGTTCTCGAACCGTCTAGAACGGGCATCGCACGGCCAATCGAGGCCTGCGCGCACCCGCGAATGATCCGGTTAAGATAGCACAGCGCCTGCAGGACGCAGGCGCCCCGCCAGACAGGGAGCGCCCCATGAGCATCAAGGATTGGCCGGCCCAGGAGCGGCCGAGGGAAAAACTGCTGGCACAGGGCGCCCAGGCCCTCACCGACGCCGAGCTACTGGCGATCTTTTTACGCACCGGCGTGGCCGGTAAAAGCGCCGTGGACCTCGCCCGCCAGCTGCTCGGGGAATTCGGCAGCCTGAGAGCCTTACTAGAGGCCGACCTTGCCGCCTTCAGCGCTCACCTCGGCCTCGGCCCGGCCAAGTACAGCCAGCTGCAGGCGGTGCTGGAAATGGGCCGCCGTCACCTCGCCGAAGGTCTCAAGCGCGACTCGGCGCTGGAAAGCCCCCAGCAGGTCCGCGACTATCTCAAGGCGCGCCTGCGCCACGAACCCCACGAAGTCTTCGGCTGCCTGTTCCTCGACACCCGCCACCGGGTACTGGCCTTCGAGGCGCTGTTCCACGGCACCATCGACGGCGCCAGCGTCTACCCCCGCCAGGTGGTCAAGCGCGCCCTCGCCCACAACGCCGCCGCCGTCATCCTCACCCACAACCACCCTTCCGGCATCGCCGAACCCAGCCAGGCCGACCGCCTGCTCACTACGCGCCTGAAGGATGCCCTGGCGCTGGTAGATGTGCGGGTGCTGGATCATTTCATCGTCGGGGATGGAGAGCCCTTGTCGATGGCGGAATATGGGTGGCTTTAGCTATTGAATCTAATGCTTTTAAAACTATTTAGAGGAATGTTTAAAAAATTTTTTATTTTGGGTCATTTTTGTTGGAACAGTTACTAGCATCATCCTTGCAAATTATAAATTTTTCTGGGCCTAAATTTGTAGGCCCTAGCAAATGCTTTCTTACTTTGCTTAAGTCCTGTCTGACATCAGGCGCATCTGGAGAATGTGAAAGCACTGCAGAGAGGTCCTCAAGAATTTCATCAGGAAGCCACAAAAAAGCTTCGAAAGTCAGCAAATTTAGCTTTTTTCGGCTCTCCGGCCATGAAAACCACTCCGATAAAAGATCAGCAATCTTTGCGGCTCTATCTCTGATTTGAATTTCTCTTTTTAACTCTTCGATGGCCTTGACTTGATCTCTAATTATCTCATCCTTGATGCGTTCCAAATCCTTTGAATACTCGTGATCTATACTCGCCCTCAAGCGATTTTCAATCTGGGTTTTTCCTAAAAACCCTATAAGAAAGGTACCTAGACCTACCCCAAACAAGGAGCATACAAAAGACCAGAACCCTTTTATTTCGGCATCCAAGATGGCATAAGAATCTTGTTATAACGTAAGCGTCCGGGTAAGTCACCGTAAGTTCCTGACATCATCCGGTTCTAGCGTCCCGCGTGAGATCCTTACCGGCCCGGCCACCATCTGTCAGGTATGCTTCCACCATTCCCTTCCGTAACTTTTTTTGACACCCCCAAAGCCTCCCAGTATCGTCCTTCCTCCCTCCTTTCCGGCTACCTCTGCCGTGAACCGCCCAGGCGTTAACTCGCGAAGCGGTCATACAAGTTGCCGACACTTTTACGGTCGCCATCTACTAGCGCGCCTCATTTCCGATATCAAGTGTAAAGGATGATTCTATGATCATTCGTCAGGCTACTAACGCCGACCATCCGCAACTGCTCAACATTTGGCTGCGCTCCGTTCGCGCCACACATCACTTCCTGCAAGAATCCGATATCGAGGCATTGCTTCCTCAGCTCCGCGATATTTACCTACCCGCTGTTGAATTATGGGTTACGGTAGATGCCGAGGACTGCCCGCTAGGGTTCATCGGGCTCAATGAAAACCACGTAGAGATGCTCTTCATCGAACCAGATCTTCGAGGGAAAGGGATTGGCCGCGCACTGCTGGATCATGCCCGCAGTCTGCGCAGTCAGATGAGTGTTGATGTGAATGAACAGAACCCTGAAGCGGTAGGGTTCTATTTACATTACGGGTTTGTTCAAACAGGTCGTTCTCCGCTGGATGGCGAGGGCCGCCCCTTCCCCTTGCTGCACTTGAGCCTGCCCGGCTAGAACTGTAGTAGTGAATCGCTCGCCCTTAAAGCGGGAGTTCGGAAGGTGAATTCGCCGGACGCTTACGTTATAACCCTATACGAGTTTTTTTATTCTACTTTCTAACAACCCCGGAAACCTCGTATACCACGTCTGATTCAACGGCGACGGATGCGGCAGTGGATAGAGCGTCAGCGTCTTGCAAGTACCCTCCTCCGTTTCCAGGGTGACCTCGATGCTGCTTTCGAAGCGGTCTTCGCTCTTCCAGAAGGCTTCCAGGCGGGCGCGTTCTTCCTTGGATTGGCCGATGCCGAACCAGAGGAAGGCTTCGCGGCCAAAGGTGATGAGCTGGGTGCCGTGCCAGTGCTCTACCAGCAGACGGCGCATCAGGGGGTGGAAGGTCTTTTTTATCCGTTCCGACCAGGCTTTGTTGCCCAGGGGTTTGTAGGGCACGGTGTTAGCCCAGAAGAATTGCTGGCTCAGGCTGCGGCTGGCCTCGAAGTCGGCCGGGGGATGGCCGTACAGGTGTTTGTAGAGGACCTTGCGGGCGATCTGGCCGCCGCTGCCGATGAAGGGCTCGCCGTACTTCACTTCTTCCCGCCCGGGATCGCGACCGAAAAAGCCCAGGGGCGCCTCGGGATCGCCCAGACCGATGATGGGGTCCAGCGGGTCCTTGGCGAATTGTTCGTAGATCGGAAGATCGACACCAGGAAGGTCGGCGGCGAGTTGGCGAAAGGCTTCGCGCTCTGCGGAAGACAGCGGCATGCAACAGATCCCCATCGAGGAATTAATCCCTCTTGTAGAGCGCTGCCTTGCGGGTGACGTTCCGTAACGACTGGCGGAGCGGCAGCCCTGAGGCGATAGGGTAAACTGCCCGGCTCGAACGACCCCTCAAGGTGAATCCCGTTGATCAATCTGCTACGCAACGGCCTCGGCCAGGTGATCGTCGGCCTGGATCTGGTGACCCGGCCGCGCAAGCTCAAGCGCAGTGAGCAGGCCCAGGCTGCCATCGAGGCGGAACTGGCGAATCTGTCGCTCTATCAGTTCCAGGCCTGCCCCTTCTGCGTGAAGACCCGCCGCGCCCTGCATCGGCTGAACCTGCCGATCCGGCTCAAGGACATCAAGAAGGACCCGCAGCTGCGTGCCGAGCTGGAACAGGGCGGTGGCCGGGTGAAGGTGCCTTGCCTGCGCATCGACGAAGGCAGCCAGAGCGTATGGATGTACGAGTCGGACGACATCATCGCCTACCTGGAGCAGCGCTACGGCGAGCGGCAGCCGGCGTGATGTCTGAGTGTTGAGCTGTAGTGGACAAGGCTGCGCCGTTGTCCACGCTACGCATTTGCCTTGGTTTGTTGGGCTTCGACGGTGGAGCTGTCTCGGCCCAACCTAAGGGGCTACAGGTCGCTTTCTTCGACCTTGCGGACCTTGCTGGCGTCCAGGGTATAGGACGCTTCGGCCAGGTCGTTATCGACCGACTCGGTGTGCAGGGTGCCTATGACCCAGTAGGGCTCATAGATGTCCGGTAGCGGCACGCCCTTGGGGTAGCGCACCAGGACGATCTGGTTCGGCGGTGGCGGTGGCACGTGGATGCAGGCGCCCGGATAGGGCACCAGGAAGAATTCGCGGAAATTGCCCTTGGCGTCGGTCTCCAGGGGCACCGGAAAACCACCCAGGCGCACGTTCTTGCCATTCAGGGCGGCCACTGTACGAGTGGAGTGCATCACCTCGGGCAGGCCATTGTCTTTCTGCTTGAGCCCGCCCGGCGAGCCGAAGCCGCCCGGCGCCTCCGGGCTGTTGTGGGTGATCTCGGGCATGGTTTCCAGGGCCCGGCGATCTTCCGCGGTGAGCAGGTCCAGCCAGTTGGTTTCGGGCGGTTCGCCCTTGGCGGCGTGAGTCAGCAGGGGCAGGCTGGCGAGCAGCAGGGTGATGAGCAGTCTGGGCATGGTCGGCAGGCTAGGCGCAAAAGTCCGAGTGTGCGGCGCGGCGGCCTAGGGGTCCAGACCCACGACCGCGAACCAGAGCGTCTTCCATAAAAAAGCCCCCGGGTCGACGGGCGACTCCGAGGGCTGAAAACCTTTGTAGCTAGGCTTCGCCGAGGCGAAGCGGCGTCTTAGCGACGCTTGGTCACCATGCCGTAGATGAACAGCACGATGATGGCACCGACCACGGCACCAATGAAGCCTGCGCCTTCACCGGCACGGTAGATGCCCATTGCCTGGCCCAGGTAGGTGGCGACCACGGAGCCGACGATGCCCAGAATGATGGTCATGATCCAGCCCATGCTGTCGTCGCCCGGCTTCAGAAAGCGGGCAACCAGGCCGACGATGAGACCGATGATGATGGTTGCGATGATGCCCATGTGAAGAATCCCCTGTTTGAGTGCTGGTAAGACAACGCCGGTCAGCAGGCGTCGTTGTACTCTCCGACCACCGGTGATCGGCTGAGGTTCAGGGGGAAAACGGCTTCCGTGCACGGAAGCCGTTTGGCATCAGTCCTGGATCAGGGCTTCCAGGGCGGCGATGCGGGTCTGCAGGGTCGCCGCGTCAGCACTGCGCAGGGTGGCGTGACCGACCTTGCGGCCGGCCTTGAAGGCCTTGCCGTAGTGGTGCAGGTGGCAGTCTTCCAGGGCGGTGACGGCCGCTACCGGCGGCACCGAACCGATGAAGTTGACCATGGCGCTCTCGCCGACCTTGGCGGTGGAGCCCAGCGGCAGGCCGGCCACGGCGCGCAGGTGGTTCTCGAACTGGCTGCACTCGGCGCCTTCGATGGTCCAGTGCCCGGAGTTATGCACGCGCGGCGCGATCTCGTTGGCCTTGAGGCCACCCTCGACCTCGAAGAACTCGAAAGCCAGCACGCCGACATAGTCGAGCTGCTCCAGCACACGGCGGGCATAGTCTTCGGCCAGGGCCTGCAGCGGGTGGTCGGAACTGGCCACCGACAGGCGCAGGATGCCGCTTTCGTGGGTGTTGTGTACCAGCGGATAGCAGGCCACCTCGCCGTCACGGCCGCGCACGGTCACCAGGGAGACCTCGCCGGTGAAGGGGACGAAGCCTTCCAGCAGCAGGGGGACGCTGCCCAGTTCGGCGAAGGCGCCGGCGACGTCTTCCGGTTGGCGCAGGACCTTCTGGCCCTTGCCGTCGTAGCCCAGGGTACGGGTCTTGAGCACCGCCGGCAGGCCGATACGGGCCACGGCGGCGTCCAGGTCGGCCTGGGACAGGACATCGGCGAACGCGGGCGTAGGAATGCCCAGGTCGCGGAACATGGACTTTTCGAACAGGCGGTCGCGGGCGATGCGCAGGGCTTCGGCCGATGGATAGACAGGTACGAACTGCGAGAGGAAGGCCACGGTTTCAGCCGGGACGCTCTCGAATTCGAAGGTCACCAGATCGACTTCATCGGCCAACTGGCGCAGGTGATCCTGGTCGCCGTAGTCGGCGCGCAGGTGTTCACCCAGGGCAGCGGCGCAGGCATCCGGCGCCGGGTCGAGAAACGCGAAGTTCATGCCCAGCGGCGTGCCGGCCAGGGCGAGCATGCGGCCCAGCTGGCCGCCACCGATGACACCGATCTTCATGCCTGCTCCCTCGGATCGGGATTGTCCAGCACGGTGCGGGTCTGCTCGTCACGGAAGGCGTTCAGCCGCTCGTGGTACTCGGGATACTTGCCACCGAGGATGCTGGCGGACAGCAGCGCGGCGTTGATGGCGCCGGCCTTGCCGATGGCCAGGGTGGCGACCGGTACACCGGCGGGCATCTGCACGATGGACAGCAGGGAGTCGACGCCCGAGAGCATGGACGACTGCACCGGCACGCCCAGCACCGGCAAGTGGGTCTTGGCGGCGCACATGCCCGGCAGGTGGGCGGCGCCACCGGCACCGGCGATGATCACCTCGATACCGCGACCGGCAGCCTCTTCGGCGTACTGGAACAGCAGGTCGGGGGTGCGGTGGGCGGAGACCACCTTCACTTCGTGGGGAATGCCCAGCTTGTCCAGCATGTCGGCGGTGTGGCTCAGGGTGGACCAGTCGGACTTGGAGCCCATGATCACGCCTACGAGTGCGCTCATCGTCGTGCCTCTGAAATGAAGAAGCCACGCGGCGGACGTGGCTTGGGAAATGAGCGGCACAGTATAGACGAAAGCGGGGCGGAGCGTGCTCCTGCGCCGGGTATCGCCTGTCGGTTGGAGGACAGGACGTGGCGCTCATGGAATGGGGGGTGGTGTGGAGTGAAAGGTACGGGCCAGAGGGCCGGGTGATTCGGGTGGGACCGCCCTGAAGAGCGCCCTCACCCCAGCCCTCTCCCGCAGGCGGGAGAGGGGGTGGATTGGCGTGTGTGGAGGCATATCGGTTTATCGCGGCCATGGGCCGCTCCTACGGTAGCGTTCGCCCCTGTAGGACCGAGCCGCTATGGCCGCGGTTGACCCTGCCTCAGATCCCTACATTCGGCAATTGCGGACGGGTTTCCAGGGCCTTGGCCATCAGGCGTTCGACGAAGGCGCGATCCGCGTCGGGCAGGGCCAGGCGGGGTGGGCGGGTCAGGGCGCGGCCGCGGCCGGCGAGTTCTTCGCAGAGCTTGATGCACTGCACCAGGTCCGGACGGGCGTCCAGGTGCAGCAGCGGCATGAACCACTCGTAGAGCGGCATGGCGTCGGCGAAGCGGCCGGCCTTGGCCAGGCGGAAGATGGTTTCGCCTTCGGTGGGGAAGATGTTGGACATGCCCGAGACCCAGCCTTCGGCGCCCACTGCGATGCTTTCCAGCACCACGTCGTCGAGGCCGGCGAAAAGCACGAAACGGTCGCCCACCTCGTTGCGCACGTCGATGAAGCGGCGGGTGTCGCCGGAGGAATCCTTGAAGCAGACGATGTTGTCGACGTCGGCCAGGGAGATGAGGATGTCCGGGGTGACGTCGTTCTTATAGATCGGCGGGTTGTTGTAGACCATCAGTGGCAGGTCGAGGGCGCTGGCCACGCTGCGAAAGTGGGCGGCGGTCTCGTGGGGCTTGGCCGAGTAGACCAGGGCCGGCATGAGCATGATGCCGTCAGCGCCGGCGCGACCTACAGCCTGGGCGGTGCGGGTGGCGTTGAGGCTAGTGAATTCGGCCACGCCACAGATCACCGGCACGCGGCCAGCGGCGGCGTCCTTGGCGACCTCCACCAGGGCGATCTTCTCTTCCAGGGTCAGGGAGGTGTTCTCGCCCACGGTGCCGCACATCACCAGACCGGAGACGCCATCGCGCACCAGGTTGCTGATCACGCCATGGGTCTGGTCCAGATTGACCGAGAAGTCATCGTTGAATTGGGTGGTGACGGCGGGAAAGACGCCGCTCCAGTTGACGCGGGGAGTGCTCATGCAGGGGTTTCCTCCAGACGCAGACGGGGCTTGAGAGAGTCGCGGTATTGCCGGGGCGACAGGCCGGTGAGACGGCGGAACTGGCGGCTAAAGGCGCTGTGGTCGGTATAGCCACAGGCCAGGGCCACTTCGGTGACGGGCAGATCGCGGGCCAGCAGGCGCGAGGCGGCGTCGAGCCGGGCCTTGTGTAGCAACTGCTGGGGCGTGAGGCGCAGGATGCGTTTGCATTGGCGTTCGAGCTGGGAGACCGACAGGCCCACCCGCTGACTCAGTTCGCCCACCGAGAGCGGCTGGGCATAGTGCTCGCGCAGATAGCGATCGACTTCGGCCACCTTGGCGTGGGCCGGATGATCGGCGGCCGGCGCCTGCAGATCGTGGGAGATGCCGGCCATGCCCATGAGTCGACCCTGGGCGTCGTGCAACGGCAATTTGCGCGTCAGGCACCAGCCGGGAGTGCGGCCGGCATAGAGGTGCAGCTCCAGCTGGTCGTCCAGCGCCAGGCCTTCGCGCAGCACACGGCGATCCTGTTCGGCGTAGGCCCCACCCAGGGGGGCGGGAAAGACTTCCTCGGCAGTCTTGCCGAGCAGTTCGCTGACGTCTTCATAACCGCAGCGCTGGGCCAGGGTTAGGTTGACCAGCACATAGCGCGCCTCCAGGTCCTTGACGAAGAACACCACGCCGGGAATGGCATCGAGCAGCGGCGCCACCAGGCTCAGGCTGGCAAGCAGCGCGGGCAGATCGGCGGGCCGGGCGCGGCTCAGGGCGTCCAGGTGGGCAGCGGCGTTCATCTCTCGTCCTCGGTCAGGGCCAGCAGGCTGTCGATACGGGTGGGTTGCAGGGGAAAGCGCGGTGCGGGCGGCGTCCAGCCCAGCAATACCCGGGTCGCCTGACCACAGATGCGACCCTGGCATGCACCCATGCCGCAACGACTGCGCAGCTTGGCCTGGGTCCAGTCGCCATGACCAACCAGGGCACCCAGCGCTACGTCCTCGCAGCGGCAGACCAGGGTATCCGGTTGAGCCAGACGGGCAATGGCGGGATTCAAGGCAAAGGTGTGGGCCAGCTGGGCGGCGAAGCGACGCCAGGGGCGTGCCTCCGGTTGCACGGCGTGGGCAGCGTCGAGCTGGCTGGTGGCGACCAGGCCGGCAATCCGTCCGGTGACCTGGGCCAGTTCGTTGCCGCCGATGCCGGTGCACTCGCCGGCCGCCAGGATGTGTGGCTGGCTGGTGCGCTGGTGCTCATCTACCGCCACCGCGCCGTCCAGGGTGGCGCAGCCCAGGCTCTGGGCCAGTTCCACGTTGGGCACCAGGCCATAACCACAGGCTAGGCGATCGCAGGCTATCTCCCAGCGACGCTCGCCCTGGCACAGGCGAACGGCTTCGAGGTGATCGGTGCCAAGCGCGGCCTCGACCCAGGTGCCGGGGCTATAGCGGGGGGTAGCTAACGTGATCGCCTGACGCAGCTTGTTCGGCCAGCGCCAGAGCCCCAGGCCGAAGTCCATCACAGCGTGGCGTCCGGCCTGTTCAGCGACCAGGGCGATGCGGGCACCCGCCTGACGTGCCGTGGCGGCACTGGCCAGCAGCAGCGGACCGGTGCCGGCGACGACGATGCGCTCATCGGCGACTTCAACGCCACCCTTGATCAACGCCTGCAGGCCGCCGGCGCCGGTCACGCCAGGCAGGGTCCAGCCGGGAAACGGCAGCAGCAGTTCGCGGGCGCCGGTGCAGAGGATGAGCGTTTCGAACGCCAGGGTACGACTGCCACAGGCGTCTTCCAGCAGCAACTGGCGCGGCCCCAGAACCGCCGCGACCCGGGTGCCGCTCAGTAGCGTCACGTCGGCCGGCAAGCTGCCGACCTCGGCCGCAACCTGCCCGACTCTGGCACGCCAGATCTGGCCGCCGGGCAAGGGATTGTCGTCCAGCAGCACCAGGTTCAGGCCGCGGCCACTGGCGGCGCGGGCGGCGGCGAGACCGGCCGGGCCGGCGCCGATGACGAGCAGATCGCAGCTCGCGCTATTCATGACAGGCGCTCCACCTGCATGCCGTCCTGGCAGCAGGTCTGGCACGCCAGACGGCGCACGCCATCGACCTGCACCCGGCATTCCTGGCAGATACCCATGCCGCAGAAAGGCGCTCGGGCCTCCCCGGTCACCGAACGGCGTGCGGCGGGGTTGCCGCTCTTGGCCAGGGCGGCGGTGAGCAGACTGCCAGGGCGGACCTCCAGGCGCTCGCCATCGATGAACAGGGTCAGCATGCCTGGCTCCTCGGGGCGGTCGTGAAACGCGCCGGTGCGAAGGGTTCCACGTGGAACGTCGAAGGCTCGCCGAATAGCCCATTGGCGATGGCTTCGGCGGTGGCCGGCGCGGTAGTGACGCCCAGGCCTTCGTGACCGACCGCCAGCCATAGACCGGGCTGGTCGGGATGAGCGCCGATCAGCGGCAGACCATCGGGGCTGGCGGCGCGCTGGCCTGTCCAGCCGCGGATCAGCGAGGTATGGGTCAGACCCGGCAGGAAGTCCAGGGCGCGACGCAGCAGTTGGCCGACCACCGCAGGTTCCACGGCCATATCCGGGCGCTCGAATTGCCGCGACGAACCAATCAGCAACTGGCCGGTGGGTCGCGGCTGGACATTGAAGGCCACCGAAGCACCGCTGCTGGCGTGAGCGCTGGCGCCGTAACCGATCTCCACCAGCTGGTGGCGGACCTGCTCGGGATAGCGGTCGGTAATCAGCAGATGGCCTTTCTTTGGCACCAGGGGCAGGTCCGGGCAGAGACTGGCGGCCTGCAGGCCGGCGGCGAGCACCACGGCATCGGCGGTCAGCCAGCGACCATTGTCCAGCCGCACGTGCTTACCTTCGACGGCGCTTACCCGGGCGCGCTGGAATTCGATCAGCGGCGAGCGCTGCAGCAACCAGGCGGCGACTACCGGGGCATAGAGCAGACCATCGCCAGGCACCTCCAGGCTGCCGGCCAGGGCGGTCAGTGCCGGTTCGGCGGCGGCGGTCGCCGCAGCGTCGAGCGGCTGGTTGGCAACGCCTTGGGCATCCAGGCGCTGACGCTTCTCTTCGATCAGATCCAGCTCAGCGGCATCGCGGGCCAGCCAGAGGGTGCCGCAGTTGCGGTAGTCGGCGGCGCCCGGCAACTGGGGCACCAGCTCACGCCAGAGTGCCAGGGAGCGGGCGCTCAAGGTCAGTTCGGCAGGGTCGTCGTCCATCACCACCAGGTGGCCCATGCCAGCGGCGGAGGCGCCAGGCAGGCCGGCGTCCAGCACCCGCACGCGACAGCCCCGTGCGGCCAGGGCCGCGGCGCAGCTGGCACCGACGATGCCGCCGCCAACGACGAGGACGTCCGCTACCGACTTCACCCCGGGATGCCCCAGGCGAAGGGATCGTCGTTGGCCAGCAGCAGGGTCGCTTCGGCCATGACATGAGCGCGCCCACGGATCACTGGCAGGATGCGGCCCTCGTCGCCCGGCTGGTAATGGGCCTCGAAACGACTGCCGATGACGCTGGCCTGATGCCAGACGGCGCCGGGTTCGAGATCGCCGTCCGCCGCCAGGCACGCCAGCTTGGCGCTGGTGCCGGTGCCACAGGGCGAGCGGTCATAGGCGCGGCCCGGGCAGAGCACATAGCTGCGGCTGTCGGCGCCGTCCGGGTCGTCGGCGAAGAGCTCGATGTGATCGATATGGCCGCCCTGCTCGCCGGTGATCCCCGCGGCCTCCAGGGCGCCGCGCAGGGCCAGGCTGAAGGTGAGCAGCTCTTCGAGGTTATCGGCGGCGACGCGCTGGCCGTGATCGGCACAGAGGAAGAACCAGTTGCCACCCCAGGCGATATCGCCGGTGACCGGGCCGTGACCGGGAATATCCACCTGCATACCCTGCCGGTAGCGATAGGCCGGGACGTTACGCACGCTGACGCTGCCATCGTCGTGCAGGGTGGCGGTGACGTCACCCACCGGCGTCTCGATCAGATGATCGCCAGGGCCGATCCGGCCGAGATGGGCCAGGGAGACGACCAGGCCGATGGTGCCGTGGCCGCACATGCCGAGGTAGCCGACCTCGTTGAAGAACACCACGCCAGCGCTGGCGGCAGGAGATACCGGCTCACAGAGCAAGGCGCCGACCAGCACCTCGTTGCCGCGCGGTTCGCGCATGCAGGCCCGCCGGAAGGCGTCATGCTCCCCGGCCAGCAGGGTGCGGCGCTGGGCCATGCTGCCCTGGCCGAGATCGGGAAAACCATCGAGGACCAGGCGGGTGGGTTCACCGCCGGTATGGGAGTCGATGACGCGGATGCGCTGCATGGCTGACCTCCGTGAGAGAGGCTCCAGTGTCGCGCAGACAGGCGCAAAAGGCTTGCAGGACGTCGGCTAGCTAAAAGCCGATATCAGCATAATTGCCTGCCGTCGATCAGCCGCCGTGGCTTTGACTTTCCAGATGTCGCCAGACCTGCTGCACCAGCCGCTTGCGCAACAGGGCACAGCGGTAGAGGCGGATCTCCAGGCCGACCTGCCAGGCGGCGTCGCCACACACGGCCAGTTCGCCCCGGGCCAGCTCCGCCGCCACCGACAACTGCGGCACCCAGGCCACGCCCAGGCCTTGCAGGGCCATGGTCTTGAGGCTGTCGGCCATGGCGGTTTCATAGAGGGTCACGGCGCGCAGCTTGCGCTGGCGCAGGAGCAGATTCACCGAGCGGCCGAGAAAGGCACCCGCGCTGTAGGCCAGCAGCGGCACACTGCTCTGCCCGTCCAGCTGGAACATGGGGCGGCCCTCGCCATCGGTGGCGCAGACCGGCAGCATGGCGGTATGTGCCAGGTGCAGCGAAGGAAACAGCTCCGGGTCCATCTGCAGGGCGGCGTCGGGATCGTGGAAGGCCAGCATCAGGTCGCAGGCGCCGTCACGCAGGGCGTGGATGGCATCGCCGACGTTGGTGGCCACCAGGCGACTGGCCAGCGCCAAACCCTGGCCACGCAGCCCGGCGATCCACTGCGGGAAGAAGCCCAGGGCCAGGGAGTGGGCGGCGGCGAACTGCAGCACCTCGCCCTGCCCGCCTTCCAGGTGGTGCAGATGGCGCACCGTCTCGCCCAGTTGCTCCACCACGCTGCGCGCCGTGACCAGAAACAGCTGGCCGGCCTCGGTCAGGCTGATCGGGGTGTGGGATCTGTCCACCAGGGTCAGGCCGACGCTTTCCTCCAGGGCGCGGATGCGCCGGCTGAAGGCGGGCTGGGTGACGAAACGCTTTTCGGCGGCCTGGGAAAAACTGTAGGTGGCCGCCAGGGCCACGAAGTCTTCCAGCCATTTGAATTCGATGTTCATGGCGCCCATACGTCTTCGGATCTCGTGAGGTCACAACCAAAGTTATGCCGATCCGGCATGAGGCTTGGCGGATCGGCATTGGCCGAGATCGGCTGGCAGGCCTAGATTCTAAGGCATCGCGGCGCCCGCCGCTCGATCGAAGCCTAACGCTATCATGTCCGACTCTGCATCACCCGTCCGCCTCGAAAAAGATCTCCTCGGTACCCTCGACGTCCCCGCCGATGCCTACTACGGCATCCAGACCCTGCGAGCCGTACAGAACTTCCGCCTCTCCGGCGTGCCCCTTGGTCACTACCCCAAGCTGGTGGTGGCCCTGGCCATGGTCAAGCAGGCGGCGGCCGACGCCAACCACCGGCTCGGCCACCTGCCGAGCGAGAAGCACCAGGCGATCGTTGACGCCTGCTCGCGCATCATTCGCGGCGAATTCCACGACCAGTTCGTGGTGGACATGATCCAGGGCGGGGCCGGCACCTCGACCAACATGAACGCCAACGAGGTGATCGCCAACGTGGCGCTGGAGCTGCTCGGCCATGCCAAGGGCGAGTATCGCCACCTGCACCCGAACAACGACGTCAACATGGCGCAGTCGACCAACGACGCCTACCCCACCGCCATCCGCCTGGGCCTGCTGCTCGGCCATGACGCCCTGCTCGCCAGCCTGGACAGCCTGATCACCGCCTTCGCCGCCAAGGGCGTGGAATTCGCCGAGGTGCTGAAGATGGGTCGCACCCAGCTGCAGGACGCGGTGCCCATGACCCTCGGCCAGGAATTCCATGCCTTCGCCACCACTCTGGGCGAAGACCTGGCGCGGCTGAAAAGCCTGGCGCCGGAGCTGCTCACCGAGGTCAACCTGGGCGGCACCGCCATCGGCACCGGCATCAACGCCGACCCCGGCTACCAGCTGCTGGCCGTGCAGCGCCTGGCGGAAATCAGCGGCCAGCCGCTGACCCCGGCCGCCGACCTGATCGAAGCCACCTCGGACATGGGTGCCTTCGTGCTGTTCTCCGGCATGCTCAAGCGCACTGCGGTGAAGCTGTCGAAGATCTGCAACGACCTGCGCCTGCTCTCCAGCGGCCCGCGCACCGGCATCAACGAGATCAACCTGCCGCCGCGCCAGCCGGGCAGCTCCATCATGCCAGGCAAGGTCAATCCGGTGATCCCCGAGGCGGTCAACCAGGTGGCCTTCGAGATCATCGGCAACGACCTGGCGCTGACCCTGGCGGCCGAGGGCGGCCAGCTGCAGCTCAACGTCATGGAGCCCCTGATCGCCTACAAGATCTTCGACTCCATCCGCCTGCTGCAACGCGCCATGGACATGCTGCGCGAGCATTGCATCACCGGCATCACCGCCAACGTCGAGCACTGCCGCCGCCAGGTGGAGCACTCCATCGGCCTGGTCACCGCGCTCAACCCCTACTTGGGCTACGAGACTTCCACACGCATCGCCAAGACGGCGCTGGAAACCGGTCGCGGCGTACTGGAGCTGGTACGCGAGGAAAACCTGCTGGACGAGGCGACCCTGGACGACATCCTGCGCCCGGAAAACATGATCGCCCCGCGGTTGGTGCCCCTGAAGGCCAAGGTCTGAGCCTCGCACGCCAGACCTGAGCGGTAACCGACGGCAACTCCCCGCGAGCGCGGTATCCTTCTTGCTTGGAAGGCTGCCACCGCTCCGGGGAGTTTTCACATGCGTCAGTCCGGCTTGATCAATCTCAACCTGGTATCCCTGGTCCTCCAGCAACTGGCGGCCGACACGCCGGCCCGGGCGGCACCGCTGCTGGCCGGTAGCGGCCTGCAGCTGGACGACCTCGAACAGCCCCATCGCCTCATCACCCTGGCCCAGGAACAGCGGGTCATCGCCAACGCACTACCCGTCGCGCCGCCCGAACTGGGGCTGCTGCTGGGCTGGCGGCTGCGCGTCTCCGGCTACGGCCTGCTCGGCTATGCCCTGCTCAGTGCCCCGACTCTGGGCGCGGCGTTGCAGGCGGCCCTGGCCCACCAGGGCCTGCTCGGCGCCTATTTCACCCTGCGCCTGGAGCGCCATGGCGACCTGGCCTGGCTCAGGGCCGACGACCATCCCTTCGCGCCAGAACTGGAACGCTGCAACGCCGAGTGCTGCCTGGCCTCGCTACGGGCGATCTGCTGCGACCTCCTGGGCACGCCTCTACCCCTGGTGCAGGTGGCTTTTCGGCACCCCGAGCCGACCTATCGCGAGCGCTATGACGATTGCTTCGGCGCCACGCCCCTGGCCTTCGGAGCCGCCTTCAACGGCCTGGCCTTTCCCATTGCCTGGCTGGAGCGCGGCCTGCCGCTGGCCGATCCGGTGACCCATCGCGACGCCCTGGAGCAGTGCGGCCGGCTGGCCCCCGAGCAGGATCGCCAGCGCGCCCTGCTCGCCCGCATCCGCACCCTGCTGGGCGCCGATCTCGCGGCACCGCCCTCCTTCGAGGCCCTGGCCGGCCACCTCGGCATGGCGCCGCGCAGCCTGCGCCGCCACCTGCAGGCGGGCGGCAGCGGCTATCAGCAACTGCTCGACGAACTGCGCTTCGAACGGGCACGTGATCTGCTGGCCCAGGAGCGCCTGCCCATCTATCGCATCGCCGAGGTGATGGGCTTCAGCGAAACCGCCAGCTTCCGCCATGCCTTTCGCCGCTGGAGTGGGCAATCGCCACGGGGTTATCGGCTCTAGCGGCTGGCGTATGCTGGCGGTTCCTGCATACCGAGAGGCTCTGCCATGCCAGCCCTGCACCTGCTCGCCGAACGCGGCCAACCCACCGACCAATACCGGCTGCCGGCGGAAAAGCGCCTGGAAGGCGATCCGCTGCAGAGTCTCTGGCTCGACTACGAGGATGCCAGTGGCGTCTTCGCCGTCGGCCATTGGCACAGCGAGGTGGGCAAGTGGCGCGTCCAGTACACCGAGGAGGAGTATTGCCAGGTCCTCGAAGGCCTGAGCCTGGTCACCGATGACCAGGGCCGCACTACCCGCCTGGGGCCGGGCAGCACCTTCGTCGTGCCGCGTGGTTTCCAGGGCACCTGGGAGGTCGTGGAGCCAACCCTGAAGCGGTTCGTGGTCTACGAAGCCAAGGGCAGCTGACATCTCTTGTGACGGCGCAAGGTGAGAATCTGGCCGGATCTATCCCCTTTTGGCCGCTGCGCCTCTCGTCGCGAGGCGCCGGGCTGGCAAGAATCAGGAGAGATCCCGCCGCCCGGAGTCACCATGCGCATCCACCACAGTCCCGATCACGCCCTGCACCATGGTCGCTGCGAATTGATCGACGGCCAGCTGCAGCCCTGTTTCGAAAAGCCCCAGCGCGTCGAATTCATCCTCGCCGAGTGTCACCGCCGGCAGCTCGGTGAGGTGGTGGCGCCCAGGGACTTTGGCCGGGCGCCCCTGGCGCGTGTCCATAGCGAGGCCTATCTCGACTTTCTCGCCGGTGCCTGGGACGAATGGGCCGCCGGAGGCGAGACCGTGGATCTGCTGCCCTATACCTGGCCCGCACGCACCCTGCGGCAGGTGCTGCCGCCCACCAGCCTGCATGGGCGTCTGGGCTACTACAGCTTCGACGGCGGCGCGCCCATCACCGCTGGTACCTGGCAGGCCGCCTACAGCGCCGCCCAGGTGGCGCTGAGCGCCGGTGCCGAGGTTGCCGCAGGCACGCGCAGCGCCTTCGCCCTCTGCCGTCCGCCGGGCCATCACGCCGCCGCCGATGTCATGGGCGGCTACTGCTATCTGAACAACGCCGCCATCGCCGCCCAGGCCGCCCTCGACGGCGGCGCGCGGCGGGTCGCCATCCTCGATGTCGACTACCACCACGGCAACGGCACCCAGGACATCTTCTATGCCCGCGACGATGTCCTGTTTCTTTCGCTGCACGGTGATCCGGGCTTCGAGTTCCCCTTCTTCCTTGGCTATGCCGACGAGACCGGCACCGGCGCGGGCCAGGGCTTCAACCTCAACCTGCCGCTGCCCGCCGGCAGCGCCTGGGACAGCTGGAGCGCCGCGCTGGAGGTGGCCCTGACGCGACTCCAGAGCTATGCCCCGGACCTGCTGCTGGTCTCCCTGGGCGTGGATACCTTCAAGGCCGATCCCATTTCCCAGTTCAAGCTGGAGAGCGATGACTACCTGCGCCTGGGCGAACGCCTGGCGCGGCTCGGCCTGCCGACCCTGTTCGTCATGGAGGGCGGTTACGCCGTGGCGGAGATCGGCATCAATACGGTGAACGTCCTGGCCGCCTTCGACGGCGCCTGACCCCTATCGCGAGGAATCCCACCATGCACAGCCTCTTGCGTCCGCTCACCGCCCTGCTGGGCAGCGCCCTGCTCGCCAGCGCCGTCCAGGCCGCCGATCCCGGCGAACTGCGGGTCTACAACTGGGCCGACTACATCCTGCCCGAGACGCCCAAGGACTTCGCCAAGCAGACCGGCATCCGCGTCACCTGGGACACCTTCGACAGCAACGAGTCGCTGGAAGCCAAGCTGCTGACCGGGCGCTCCGGCTATGACCTGGTGATTCCCTCCAACCAGTTCCTGGAAACCCAGATCAAGGCCGGGGTGTTCCAGAAGCTGGACAAGACCAAGCTGCCCAACTGGCAGAATCTCGATCCCGAGTTGCTCAAGCTGCTGGAGGTCAACGATCCGGGTAACCAGTACGGCGTGCCCTACATGTACGGCACCATCCTCATCGGCTTCAATCCGGCCAAGGTCAAGGCGGCGCTGGGCGCGGACGCGCCGGTGGACAGCTGGGACCTGGTGTTCAAGCCGGAGAACATGGCCAAGCTCAAGAGCTGCGGCGTGGCCATGCTGGATTCGCCCTCGGACATCCTGCCGGTGGTACTGCACTACCTGGGCCTGGACCCCAACAGCGCCAACGCCA
This sequence comes from Pseudomonas sp. VMV1, assembly GCF_056790235.1. Lineage (NCBI taxonomy): Bacteria > Pseudomonadati > Pseudomonadota > Gammaproteobacteria > Pseudomonadales > Pseudomonadaceae > Pseudomonas > Pseudomonas sp. VMV1. The sequence goes on along the minus strand of NZ_JBXGSE010000003.1, from coordinate 569,521 downwards.
AGGACTACGAGAAGGCCACGGCGCTGATGCTGAAGATCCGTCCCTACATGGCCTACTTCAACTCCACCAAGTACATGACCGATATCGCCAACGGCGACATCTGCGTGGCGGTGGGCTATTCGGGCAGCTTCTACCAGTTCGGCAACCGCGCCAAGGAAGCCGGCAACGGCGTGGTGGTGGACTGGCGCCTGCCGCGCGAGGGTGCGCCCATCTGGTTCGACACCTGGGCCATTCCGGCCAGCGCCGCCAACGTCGACCAGGCCCATGCCTTCATCAACTATCTGCTCGAACCCAAGGTGATCGCCGGGATCAGCGACTACCTCGGCTATCCCAACGCGAACAAGCCGGGCATGCCGCTGGTGACGCCCACGATCCGCGACAACCACGACCTGGTGCCCACCCCGGAAATGCTCAAGAAGCTCTATGTGGTGCAGCCCCTGCCACAACCCATCGAGCGGGTCCGCACCCGTGCCTGGAGTCGCATCAAGGCCGGCAACTGAAGGCCGAGACGTCCATGACGGCCCGAATGGTAGCCAAGTGCTACCATTCGGCGGCTATACCCTCTTATTCGGGAACCCCCTATCGCGCTAAGGGACTTATTGTGCTGAAGTGACCTATCGGATTTTCCTGCCAGGTACGGCACCATGTCCCTCAGTCTTGCCCTCGCCCGAGCGCTGGCTCGCCCTTTCTGGGCCCTGCGCTTCGAGCCGATATTGGAACAGCATTACCAGCAGGACATCGCCCGTTCGCGCCAGCGCCACCTGCTCATCAGTCTGACGGTCGCCATCCTGGCCTACGCCAGCTTCTCGATCTGGGACTGGATCCTGATGACCGAGGCCTTCTGGGTCATCAGCCTGCTCAGTGCCCTGGTGGTGCTCGGCGGGGGCATGACGCTCTTGGCCCTCAAACTGATGCCGGCCGAGCATCCGGCGCGCGAGTGGCTGGGCATCCTGCCGTGTCTGCTGGCCTATGCACCGCCGCTGTTCGACCTCCAGGCGAGCGATGTCGCGCATCGCGCCCTCTGGCTGGCCACCCTCCCCCTCATGACGCTGTTCACCAACAGCTGCATCGCCCCACCCCTGCGGCAGGCGGCGGCACATAGCCTGTTCGCCCTGCTGACCATCGGCCTGGCCACCCAGATGCACGGTCTGCCCGCCGTGGAGGCTTCGCTGGTGCTCACCCTGGCCGGCGCCACCGTGGTCTTTACCCTGCTCAACAGCTTCTGGATGGAAAGGGCCCGCCGGCAGGGCTATCTGCTGATTCTGCGTGATCGGTTGCGCAACGAAGAGCTGGCCGCCACCAACCGCGTTCTGGAACAGCAATCAGCCACGGACCCCCTCACCGGCGTGGCCAACCGCCGGGCCCTGATGCAGGCCCTTACCACCGCCCTGGCGCGTCCCCCGATCCGACCGCTGCTCCTGCTGATGATCGATGTCGATCACTTCAAGGCCTTCAACGATCGCTATGGGCACCCGGCCGGCGATCGCTGCCTGCAGCAGGTCGCCACTGCCCTGGCCAGTGAATTGCGCGCCGGCGACTGCCTGGCCCGCTACGGCGGCGAGGAATTCGCCATCCTCTGCACGCCCACGCGCGAGGAAGATAGCGGCAAACTGGCCCAGCGCCTGCTGGAGGCGGTGCGTCGACTGGAGATTCCTCATCTTGGGCCCAACGCCGGTCCGCGGGTAACGGTGAGCATCGGCGGTGCCTGTGCCCGGCTGGACCACGACTGCGCCGAAACCTTTCTCGAAGCCGCCGACCGGCAACTCTACTGGGCCAAGCAGGCAGGCCGTGACCAGGCGATCCTGGAAGACTGCGATCGATGCCAGACGCCGGTCGGTGATCTCCGCTAGCCTAGCCGATAGACCCGATCGACCAGGGTCGCGCTGGCCAGGCGCTGGCGCAGATCGTCGTCCAGGTGGGGGTCCTGCCAGTCGTAGAGACCGATGCGGCCATAGGCCTGGCCGCGCCGGGGGCGGGTGCCCAGGTACTTCCAGACCACCCGGGTGCAGGCCGGCTCGCGCCGGTCGGAGGCGCTGACGCCCAACTTGAGGCCGTTGAGGCGATCGATGCGATTGCGGGCGCTGGGCAACAGCACCGTCTGCGACAGCTCGTTGCCGGTGAGGGACTCGTAGTCGGTGAAGAACAGCCGGCTTTCCAGGCTCATGGCCAGGCCCAGGTAGCGAAAGCGTGCCTGGCTCGTGGCCTCGCCCTGACGACGCAGGCGTTCGAAACGCACATAGCGAAAGACGCCTTCCTCCTCGAACAGCCGCACCAGCCCACAGAGCACCACGCCCGGGGTGGAGAGCGACGGATAGTATTCGTGGTAGTAGCCCTGGTACCGGGCCAAGCCTTCCTGGCGCTCGCCGAACAGGGCCAGCGCCTGCCCCGCCCACCCCGTCTCCTGGCTGACCGGTGCCCCCAGGCGCGCCGCGAATTGCCGTTGCGACAGCTGCAGATCGCTGGCCGGCAGCCCGAAGAACTCCGCCAGTCGCTGCAGGTTGTAGGGCGACGGACGGCTCTGGCCGTTGAGGTAGCGATTGAACTGGGCACGGTTGATACCGACGGCGCGACAAACGGCGGCAATCGAGCGGTGGCGCTGGCAGAGCAGCTGCAAATTGGCGGAAAAGTCGCTCATGAACCCTGCCCAAGCTTGACAGACGGCCGGAAAACTAGCATCAAGTCGCGCCATTTTGAAGCGAGGCGCGGAATTGTCCACGCCGGTGGGATAGCCGAACCTAGGCGGCCCGGTCCGTCTTACTGCCCGTTCCACCCGGACCGATCCGTCCCAGCGCCCTGTCCCGGTCGTCTCCCCACGACCGGGCGCGGCGTCGGGAGCGGGATATTCCACAATAATAGCCCCAAGGCTTGCGAGCCGGCCTTGGAGCATCACTAGCATGCTCGAGGATTCTTCATGCACTACCTAGAAATGCTCAATGACTTCCTGTCCGGCCACGTACTCATCGTGCTGATCGTCGGCCTGGGCAGCTATTTCACCCTGCGCTCGCGATTCGTGCAGTTTCGTCATTTCCCGCACATGTTCACCGTGTTCAAGGATTCCCTGCGCAACAGCGGCGACGGCCTGAGCTCCTTCCAGGCACTGATGCTCAGCCTGGCCGGTCGTGTGGGTGCCGGCAACATCGCCGGCGTAGGCCTGGCCGTGACCCTGGGTGGCCCCGGTGCCGTGTTCTGGATGTGGGTGACCGCCCTGGTCGGCATGGCCAGCAGCTTCTTCGAGTGCACCCTGGCGCAGGTCTACAAGCGCGCCGATGGCGATGGCCTCTACATCGGTGGTCCGGCGTACTACATCCAGCACGGCCTCAACAAGCGCTGGATGGCGCTGATCTTCTCTGGCCTGCTGCTGGTGACCTACGGCTTCGCCTTCGTCGGCCTGCAGTCCTTCACCGTGACCCACTCGCTGGAAAACGCCTTCGGCCTGCCGGTGCAGTACACCGGGATCGCCCTGGCCATCCTGCTGGGCCTGGTGTTCATCGGTGGTATCAAGCGCATCGCCGCGGTCTCCGACATCCTGGTGCCGGTCAAGACCCTGGCCTACATCGCCGTCACCCTCTATGTGATCATCACCCAGATCGAGCTGGTGCCCGGCACCCTGATGACCATCGTCAAGAGCGCCTTCGGCCTGGAGCCGGCCTTCGCCGGTCTGCTGGGCGCCGCCATCACCATGGGCGTCAAGCGGGGCGTCTTCGCCAACGAAGCCGGCCTGGGCGCCGCGCCCAACGTCGCCGCCGTGGCCGCGGTCAAGCACCCGGCCGCCCAGGGCGTGGTGCAGGCCTTCAGCGTCTTCCTCGACACCTTCGTCATCTGCACCTGTACCGCGCTGCTGATCCTGCTCTCCGGCTTCTATGCCCCGGGCTTCGACGGCGACGGCATCGTGCTGACCCAGAACTCCCTGGCCGCGGTGGTCGGTGACTGGGGCCGCATCTTCATCAGCGTCGCCCTGTCGCTGTTCGTCTTCACCTGCATCCTCTACAACATCTACCTGGGTGAAAACGGCCTGCGCTACCTGCTCGGCCGCGGCAAGGCCGTGCTGCTCGGCTATCGCGGCCTGGTGCTGGTGCTGATCTGCTGGGGCTCCATGCAGAACCTGACCACGGTGTTCGCCTTCGCCGACATCACCATGACCTGCCTGGCCTTCGTCAACCTGATCGCGCTGGCGATGCTGATCAAGGTCGGCATGCGCATCCTCAACGACTACGACGCCCAGCGCCGCGCCGGTGTCGATCAGCCGGTGTTCGATGCCGACCAGTTCCGCGACCTGGACCTGGATCGTCAGGCCTGGCCGTCGCTGGATCGTCTGGAAGACACCGTCGCCGAAGCCCGCGCCGCCCAGCCGCGCCAGGCGCACTGACCGCCGCAGCGGTCACGTTGGGCTTCGCTACGCTCAACCCAACCTACGGGTGACGTAGGTTGGGTTGAGGCGGCTCCATCGCCGAAGCCCAACGGCCCCGAACCATGATTCGCTTGTCTGCCCCCACCTCGCGTGGGGGCAGTCCTATCAGGAAGTCCCCCATGACCTCACCCTACCTGCACATCCTCTACACCGGCGGCACCATCGGCATGCAGGCGACCGCCGCCGGCCTGGCTCCGGCCGCCGGGTTCGAGGCGCGTATCGAAGCCCTGCTGGCCAGTCGCCCGGAACTGGGCGATCCGGCCTGGCGCCTGGAGGAACTGCTGCCGCTGATCGACAGCGCCAACATGACCCCCGCCGCCTGGGAGCGCATGGCCCAGGCCATCATCACCACCGCCGCGGACCCGGCCTGTCGCGGCGTGCTGGTGTTGCACGGTACCGATACCCTGGCCTACAGCGCCGCCGCCCTGGCCTTCCGCCTGCTGGGCCTGGCCATCCCGGTACTGCTGACCGGGTCCATGCTGCCGGCCGGCGTGCCGGACAGCGATGCCGATGGCAACCTGGCCGACAGCTTCGCCGCCTTCGCCAGCGGGCTGGCGCCGGGCGTCCAGGTGCAATTCCATGAAGAGCGTCTACCCGCCGCGCGCTGCACCAAGCAGGCCAGCAGCGGCTGGAAGGCCTTCGTGGAAAGCGCACGGCCGCGCAGTGGCGACATCCTGGTCGTCGCGCCTGCGGCCCTGCGCTTCGACCAGCCGCGCCACGCGGTACGGGTAGCGGTGCTGCCGCTGTTTCCGGGGGTCGATGGCGCCACCCTGCGCGGTCTGGCGGGCAGCGGCGTGCAGGGGCTGGTACTGGAATGCTACGGCAGCGGCACGGGCCCGGCCGACGACGCCGACTTCCTCGCCGCACTGGCCGAACTACGCGATGCCGGGGTACCGGTGGTCGCCCTCAGCCAGGGTGCCCGCGGCACGGTGGAACTGGGCACCTACGCCGCCGGCAGCGGCCTGGCCGACGCCGGGGTGATCTCCGGCCGCGGCATGACCCGCGAAGCCGCTCTGGGCAAGCTACACAGCCTGCTCGGCTGCGGCCTGGAGCGCGCGGCGGTGGCCGAGTGGATCGGGCGTAATCTGTGCGAGGAGCTGTAAGCGTCGGCCAGGTGCCGGCGGCTCCCTCACCCCGGCCCTCTCCCAGGGGGAGAGGGGGCGTTTGAGTAGGCTGCGTACTGGCCCTGAGGCTGTCGATCCGACACCTCGGGGGCTTGAAGACGTAGGTTGGGTTGAGACAGCTCTTTCGCCGAAGCCCGACAGCGCGCGCTCGACCTGGGCAGCGTTGGGCTTCGCTCACGCTCAGCCCAACCTACGCCACCGCGGCCTGGATCGTGCGGCGGTGGCCGAATGGATCGGCGTAATCTGTGCGAAGAGCTGTGAGCGTCGGCCAGGTGCCGGCTGCTCCCTCACCCCGGCCCTCTCTCAGGGGGAGAGGGAGCGTTTGAGTAGGCTGCGTGCTGGCCCTGAGGCTATCGATCCGACACCTCGGGGGCTTGAAGACGTAGGTTGGGTTGAGACAGCTCTTTCGCCGAAGCCCGACAGCGCGCGCTCAACCTGGGCAGCGTTGGGCTTCGCTCACGCTCAGCCCAACCTACGCCTGACAACCTCAGGCACCCCGCACCAAACTCTCCCCTGAGCGCCCCCTCTCCCCCTGGGAGAGGGTCGGGGTGAGGGCTACCCCGGACGTCTGAACAACCCCTACAGCGCCTCGCGCCACAGGCTCACCGCCATCTCGGCCGAGGCGCCCGGCGCCACGGTCAGGACGTCGTCCATCACCCGCGCGGTCTCGATGCACAGCATGCCGGGCCAGGCGTCGTCGGCGAACTGGCTCAGGCGCGCGGCCTTGTCGATCCAGGGATTCCACAGCACGGCCGAATGGCTGTTGCGTGTCTCGACGAACAGTCGGCGCTGCCACTGCTGATCACGGATCGCCAGGCGCGCCGGCAGGCCGACATAGACCCGATCGGTCTCGGCGGTGATGGTCGGCTCGCCGTTCTGCCGCTTGCGGGTCCAGCCGTCCAGGCAGTCGTAGTAGTCGGCATTGGCCAGGCCTTCGATACCCACCTCGCGCACGTCGCTCACGGCGAAATAGGTGTGCAGCGCCTGGCTCAGCACCAGCGGGTGATCCTCGAGGTTGCGCACGCTCAGGGTCAGCTCCAGGCGTTCGCCCACGCTCAGGCTCAGGGTCAGCTCAGTGGCATGGGGCCAGCCCGGGGTAGTCTCGGCGGAGGTGCGGTGGTGGAAGTCCAGGCGCACCCGATCGGTGTCCACTTCAACCCCACCGGCCTGCCAGGCTACCTGACGGGCCAGGCCGTGGGCCGGGGCGTCCTCGGTGGTGGTGCACATGGCCTGGACCTCGGCCGGATTCTTCAGCAGGTCGCCGAACCAGGGCCAGCAGACCGGTATGCCGCCACGGATCGGCGTACCGGGCTCGAACACGGCTTCCGGGTTGCCCCAGACGATGTCCGGTTCGCCGTCGAAACCGTAGCGCAGCACATGGGCGCCCTGGCAGGCCACCAGGGCTTCGGCCTGACCGACGCGGATACGCCAGACGGGCAATTGGCCCAGTTGGATCTGTTCGACGAGGGGGGCAGCGGACATGGGATGACTCCTGGAAAAGGTGAGAGGCGACTGTAGTCCAGTCGAGGACCGGGCTCCAGCCAGCCATGGACAGCGTCGGCGGCAAAATCTCGCGGCGTTGCCCGGTTCTCATGTCCGCAGGCCAGGCTCGGCTAGACTCCAGGCCCCTTACCTCAGGAAATGTCTGGCCATGTCGGGTATCCCTCGCGTTCACCGCTCTTGCGGCCTCCTCCTGGGGCTGGCATTGCCGATCCTCGCCCAGGCCGCGCCCAGCCTCGACGACGAGGTACGTACTGCCGCCCGCGCGGTGATGGCCGAGCAGGACGTCCCCGGCCTGGCGATAGGCGTCAGCGCGCCAGGGCTGCGCCGGCTCTACTACTTCGGCGTGGCCGACCGCCGCAGCGAGCGGCCGGTGGACGCCGCCACCCTGTTCGAGATCGGCTCCCTGAGCAAGACCTACACCGCCACCCTCGGCGCCTACGCGTCGGCGACCGGCCGCCTGCGGCTGGACGAGTCCGCCGCTCAGGTCCGCCCGGCCCTGGCCGGCAGCGCCATCGGTCAGGCCAGCCTGCTGCAGCTGGCCACCTACAGCGCTGGCGGACTGCCCCTGCAGTTTCCCGACGCCATCACCACCGAAGCCCAGGCGACAGGCTTCTATCGCGACTTCCAGCCACCCTTCCCCGTTGGCAGCCGCCGTCTCTATTCCAATCCCAGTATCGGCCTGTTCGGCGCCCTGGCCGCCCAGCGCCTCGATGAACCCTTCGCCACCGCCCTGCAGCGCCACGTACTGACGCCCCTGGGGCTCAGTCACACCTATCTGCAGGTACCGGCGGCGGCGCAGGACCATTACGCCTGGGGCCACGGCAAGAAAGGCGAGCCGCTGCGGGTCAATCCCGGCGTCTATGCCGAAGAGGCCTATGGCATCAAGACCACCGCCGGGGATCTGCTGGGTTTCATCGAGGCCAACCTGAATCCTGGCCGGCTGCCGGCACCTCTGGCCAAGGCGATCACCACCACCCAGCAGGGCTACTACCGCAGCGGCCCCATGACCCAGGGCCTGGCGTGGGAGGCCTACCCCTATCCGCTACCCAAGACCCAGCTGCTGGCCGGCAATACCACGGCGATGGCGCTGGAGCCGCAGCCGGTGGATTGGCAACGGCCACCGCTGCCAGCGAGCGGCGTCCGGTTGCTGAACAAGACCGGCTCCACCAACGGCTTCGGCGCCTATGCGCTGTTCATCCCGGAGCGCCAGCTCGGTCTGGTGATCCTGGCCAACCGCAATTATCCGATTTCCGCGCGGATCGAGGCGGCTTGGCGGATCTTGCAGAAGCTCGATGGCGGGGTGCCGTAAGCGAACCTATTTCGCGGCCATGGGCCGCTCCTACAGAACCGTCGAGTCTGTAGGAGCGGCCCATGGCCGCGATAGGCCGGAACGTCGTAGGAGTGGCCGCATCGGCGAACCGCCATGGCCATGATGGTTCTGAGCAACTATGCCTCGTAGGGTGGATGACGGCGCAGCCTCATCCACGAATCCCCGCGTCAAACCGCAACCTCAAACCCCGCCCGACTCCTCGCGTCCCTCCACCGGCACCTCGTGCTCGGTGGCGTAGCCGGCGTCGGCCGCTTCCAGCACGCCGTGGGCGATGCTGCAGAACAGCGAATTGACCCGGCGCATGTCGCTGAGCAGCCCCAGGTGCAGGGAGCTGGTCTCGAAGCTCTCCACCACCTGCTGGTGCAGCCGCTCGACGTGGGCATGGGCATAGCGCCGTTCAAGCAGGCGGAAGCGCTGCTTGAGCCGACGCAGGCGGCGCGCCGCGTCCAGATCGCCGGAGAGATAGACCGACAGGCACAGCTTGAGGCTGTCGACCAGCAACCTGTGCAGGGCGGTGAGTTCGTCCACGCCGGAGGCCGAGAAGGACCGCCGCGCGGCGATCTTCTTGCTCTCCACGTCACTGGCCATGCGCTCGATCAGGTCGGCGGCCTGCTCCAGGTTGATCGCCAGTTCGATGGTCTCGGCCCAGCGCCGGCTGTCGCGCTCGTCCAGGTCGTCGCGCGGCATCCGCGCCAGGTACAGCTTGATCGCCGTGTAGAGGGCGTCGACATCGTCATCGAGGCGGCGCACCTCGCGGGCCAGCTGCTTGTCGCCCGCGTTGATCAGCACCAGCAGGTGCTGCAGCATCTGCTCGATGACGTCGCCCATGCGCAACAGCTCGCGTGAGGCATTGGTCAGCGCCAGGGCCGGGGTATCCAGGGCGGCGGTGTCCAGGTGACGTGGCCGCAGAATGGTCTCGGCGCTGTCCTTGGCCGGCAGCATGGCGGTGCAGAAACGCGCCAGGGGGCCGGCCAGCGGTAGGAACAGCAGGCAGCGCACCAGGTTGTAGGCGACGTGGAAGCCGATCACCACCTCGGCGTCGTTGAAGTCATAGCCCTGCAGCCAGTCGGCCAGCAGGCCGATCCAGGGCAGCACCAGGATGCAGCCGGCCAGCTTGAACAACAGGCTGCCCACCGCCACCCGCCGCGCCTCGACGCCCTGCTTGGCGGCGCCCATCAGCGCCAGCACACCGCTGCCCAGGTTGGCGCCTACCACCAGGCACAGCGCTACCTTGAGCGAGATGACCCCCGAGCCGGCCAGGGTGGCGGTCAACAGCACCGCCGCCAGGCTGGAATAGGAAACCATGGCGAAGACGGCACCAGTCAGGGCGTCGAGCAATTGGTCGCCGGTCAGCGAGGAGAACAGCACCTTGACCCCGGCCGCGTGGGTCATGGGCGACGCCGCCTCGACGATCAGCTGCAGCGCCAGGATGATCAGGCCCAGGCCGATGGCGACCCGACCGAGCTGGCCGGCGCGGGTCTGCTTGCGGCCGAGAAAGAACACCACGCCAAGAAAGATCAGCAGCGGCGACAGCCAGGACAGGTCGAAGGTCAGCACTCGCGCCATCAGCGCGGTGCCCACGTCGGCGCCCAGCATGATGGCCAGCGCCGGGGTGAGCGGCACCAGGCCCTGGGCGACGAAGGAAGTCACCAGCAATGCGGTGGCGTTGCTGCTCTGTACCAGGGCGGTGACGGCGATACCGGAAAGAAAGGCCAGCGGCGTGCGCTGCATGCTGCGACTGAGCACCCGGCGCAGGCTGGCGCCGTACACCCGCAGGATGCCGGTACGGACGATATGGGTGCCCCAGACCAGCAGGGACACGGCGGATAGCAGATTGAGCAGTGTCAGCATCGTGGCGCCCTCCCGGCGCGTGTCCAAGAGCTCCTGACGAGCTTGTCACAAAATCGTAATGACCGTTCTGCACAGACGCACGAGCCCGAAGGCAGGGCACCTTCGGGCTCGTGGGGACTTGCTGGATTAGGCGGCGGAGACCCGGTCGGGTTCCGCCGCTGGGCTCAGATCTGCTCTTTGCGCAGCTTGACCGCCTCGCGGGCCTTGGCCTTGCCGCGCAGGCGGATGTTGATGGCTTCCACCGCCAGCGAGAAGGCCATGGCGAAGTAGACGTAGCCCTTGGGCACGTGGACTTCGAAGGCCTCGGCGATGAGCACGGTCCCGACCACGATCAGGAAGGACAGCGCCAGCATCTTCAGGCTCGGGTGCTTGTCGATGAAATTGCTGATGGCGCCGGCCGCCAGCATCATCACCAGCACCGCGACGATGATCGCCGCGACCATGACCGGTACGTGGCTGACCATGCCGACCGCGGTGATCACCGAATCCAGCGAGAAGACGATGTCGATGATGGCGATCTGGATGATGGTACCGATGAAACCGCTGCCCTTTTTCTGGGGGGCGTCCTCGTCCTGCTCTTCCTCGCCTTCCAGGCCGTGGTAGATCTCGGCGCTGCTCTTCCACAGCAGGAACAGGCCACCGAAGAAGAGAATGAGGTCACGCCCGGAGATGCCCTGGCCAAAGACGAAGAACAGGTCGGCGGTGAGGCGCATCACCCAGGTGATGGACAAGAGCAGCAGGATGCGGGTGACCATGGCCAGGGCCAGGCCGAAGAAGCGGGTCCGTGCCTGCATGTGCTTGGGCATGCGGCTGACCAGGATGGAGATCATGATGATGTTGTCGATGCCGAGGACGATCTCCAGGGCAGTCAGGGTAAAGAAGGCGACCCAGATTTCCGGGTTGGTCAGCCAGTCCATTGCAAATCCTCTTTTAGCTGAGACGCGCTCGGGCGCGCGCTCCAATGGAAAAGGCGCGTCAGGCGACGCGCCATTTTCGAACAGCCGGCAAGGCTAGTCGTACATTTGGTAAAACTCTAGCGGCTGTACAGCGGAAACACACCCAGTAACAAAGCACCGCCCAGCAGGAACATGCAGGTCACGGTCGCCCATTTCAGGGTGAAGCGCTGATGGTCACCGAACTCCACCTTGGCCAGGCCCACCAGCAGGTAGGTCGAGGGCACCAGGGGGCTGAGCAGGTGCACGGGCTGGCCGACGATGGAGGCCCGGGCGATCTCCACCGGACTGATGCCATAGGCCGCGGCGGCCTCGGCCAGCACCGGCAGTACGCCGAAGTAGAAGGCGTCATTGGAGATGAAGAAGGTGAACGGCAGGCTGACCAGGGCGGTGATCACCGCCATGTACGGCCCCAGGGCGTCCGGGATTATCGCCAGCAGGCCCTTGGACATGGCGTCGACCATACCGGTACCCGAAAGGATGCCGGTGAAGATGCCCGCGGCGAAGATCAGCGAGACCACCGCCAGGACGTTTTCGGCATGGGCGGCGATGCGCTGCTTCTGCATGTTCAGGCAACGGTAGTTGACGGTCATGGCGATGCCGAAGGCGATCATGAACAGCACCGGCATCGGCAGCACGCCAACGATCAGCGCGGCCATCAGCGCCAGGGTCAGCAGGCCGTTGAACCAGCGCAGGTGCGGGCGGCGGGCCTCGGCGCACTGGGAGACGGTGACGTCGGCGCCTTCGGTCTCGCCGATCTGCAGGATGCCCAGGCGCGCGCGCTCGCTGCGGCCATAGAGGTAGGCGAGGAAGAACAGCCAGGCGATCGCCAGCAGCATGGGCGCGATCATGGGCACGAAGACGTCGGCCGGATCCACGTGCAGGGCACTGGCGGCGCGGGCGGTCGGACCGCCCCAGGGGGTCAGGTTCATCACGCCACTGGAGAGCAGCATCAGGCAGGTCATGATCAGCGGATTCATGCCCAGGCGCTTGTACAGCGGGAACATGGCCGCCACGCAGATCATGTAGGTGGTCGAGCCGTCGCCGTCCAGGGAGACCACCAGGGTCAGGAAGACGGTGCCCATGGCCACCTTGAGCGGATCGCCCTTGACCAGCCGGAGAATCCAGCGCACCGCCGGGTCGAACAGACCGGTGTCGATCATCACGGCGAAGTAGAGGATCGCGAACAGCAGCATCACGCCGGTGGGCGCCAGCTTGCGGATGCCGTCGAGCATCATCGGGCCGAGGGCGTCGAGCTTGACGCTGCCGAGGCTGGCGAATTCGCTGGACAGCGCCCAGGCCAGCACGGCGAAGGCGATCGGCACCATGGTCAGGGCGATCAGCGGAGACAGGCGCTTGGTCATGATCAGGTACATGAAGGTCATGACCATGGCGAAGCCGAGGAAAGTCAGCATGGGAATACCTCTGAATTTTCGCGAAGAGAAGGAGGGTTCAGCCGCGGCGCAGCGGCGCGGTAAGGGCGAAAATCCAGGGGAGACGGGCGTGCGGGGACGCCTGGAGGGACAGGTACGGCATGGCAAGGATCCTGGTTATTTTTGTAGGACGGCACCCGCTCACGGAGGCGGGTCTTGAACGGATCCTATGAGTTCAACCTTTCGCCAGCCTTGCGTGGCGAAAGGCGGATGTTGCGGGATGTCACGAAGCCGACACGGAGGGATGCTAACTGCCCCGCTGCCATTCCGGAGCGCTCAGGTGCTCGACGAAGAAGTCGAGCAGGACCTGAATCTTGGTGGGCCGGCTGCGCGCCGAGGGCGTCACGAAATAGAGGCCGCCACGGGTCAGGTGCCAGTCCGGTAGCAAATGCACCAGCCGGCCATCGGCCAGGTAGTCGTTGGCGATGAATTCCGGCAACTCGGCGATGGCCATGCCTTCCAGCAGGACCGGCAGCAGGGCCTCGGAATTGGTGACGCGCAGGGGGCCGCGGGGCAGCACGCTTTCCTCGCGGCCATCGTCCTGGGTGAAGCGCCACACCTGGCTGCGCGCCCGGTAGGCGTAGCTCAGGCAGGCATGTTCGGTCAGCTCCTGCGGATGTCTTGGGCAACCGTGGCGCTCGACATAGGCTGGCGCCGCCACCAGCCGCTGACTGACCGCGCAGAGACGCCGGGCGACCAGCGAGGAGTCGGGCAAGGCGGCGATGCGCAGGGCGGCATCGAAGCCCTCCGCCACCAGATCCACGGCGGCATCGGACAGGTGCAGATCCACCGTGAGCTGGGGATAGCGACGCAGCAGCTCAGGCAGCAGCGGCGCGACCCAGCGCAGGCCAAAGGCCATGGGCACCGCCAGCCGCACCTGGCCGCGCGGCTGCACGGCGCGTGCCTGGGCGGCGCTTTCGGTCGCCTCCGCCTGCCGGTAGAGATCGCCGGCCTGGGCGGCCAGCTCGTGGCCGAATTCGGTCAGCGCCAGCTGTCGCGAGGTGCGATTGAACAGCCGTCCGCCCAGGCGCTCTTCCAGGCGCGTCACCGCTCGCGACACCGTGGCCACCGACACCCCCAATACCCGCGCCGCAGCGGCGAAGCTGCCCTCCTCGGCTACCTTCGCAAACATCGCCAGGCCTTCGAAATCCGGCAATCTTTTCATTTCATTCTTGCAACGATGACTTTCCAATCATTCTATTTTGCAAAGAAGACCTGGTCGATAGGCTGACTCCACCTGATCACAACCTTTTGGAGATTCAGCATGACTCTCAAACTTGCAGACAAGATCGCCCTCGTCACCGGTGCCACCAGCGGCATTGGCCTGGCCGCCGCCACGCTCTTCGCCCAGGAGGGTGCCCACGTCATCCTCACCGGTCGGCGGCAGGCCGAACTGGATGCCGCGGTCGCCCGGGTCGGCAACGCCACCGGCATCGCCGTGGACTCCTCGCGTCTGGACCAGCTCGATGTCCTCTATGAGCGCATCCGCCGTGAGCACGGACGCCTCGATGTGCTCTACGTCAACGCCGGGGGTGGCAGCATGCTGCCGCTCGCCGAGGTGACCGAAGCCCACTACGACGACACCTTCGATCGCAACGTGAAGGGAGTGCTGTTCACCGTGCAGAAGGCCCTGCCGCTGCTGGCGGACAATGCCTCGGTGATCCTGGCCGGCTCCACCGCCGCCACTACCGGCACCCCGGCCTTCAGCGTCTATGGCGCCTCCAAGGCTGCCGTGCGCGCCTTCGCCCGCAATTGGATCCTGGAGCTGCAGGGGCGCGGCATTCGTATCAATACCCTGAGTCCGGGCGCGACTCGCACCCCGGGCCTGGTGGAACTGGCCGGGCCGGATGCCGCCCAGCAGCAGGGCCTGCTGGACCACCTGGCCACCCAGATACCCCTAGGCCGCGTCGGCGAGCCGGAAGAGATCGCCAAGGTCGCCCTCTTCCTGGCTTCCAGCGACTCCAGCTTCGTCAACGGCGCCGAGCTGTTCGCCGACGGCGGCCAGGCGCAGATCTGAATGGCACCTTGCAAGAAAAAAGCGGACAGCGCTCGGGCGCGGTCCGCTTTTTTACTAACTGAACGCGGGCGTCAGCCGCGCAGTCGCTGGTCGAGCACGGCGATGTGTTCCGGGCCGATGCCGCAGCAGCCGCCGATCAGGCTCGCGCCACGCGCCTGCCAGTCCTGGGCGAAGCTCAGGTAGCCGGGCGGGTCCAGGTCCGGGCGCAGGGGGTCGAGGCCGTCATTGGCGGTAGCCTCTTCTGGCTGGGGTGGAAAGGCATTGGCATAGGCGCCGAAGGGAATCTCGACACCCGCCGTGGCGAACGTTGCCCGCGCGGTATCCAGCGCCGCGGCCATCACCTCGGGCTGGCTGCAATTGAACAGCAGCGCCCCGGCGCCCAGCTCCACGGCCAGTTGCGCCGCCTCGGCCACCGGCTCGCCGGATCTCAGGCGCGGTACCTCGTCGACGTCTTCGTCCTTCAGGGTAAAGGACAGCCACAGCGGCTTGCCGTCATCCGGCAGCCCGGCGGCGATGGCGCGCACCTCGGCCAGGGAGCTCTGGGTTTCCGCCAGCCAGAGATCGACATGGGGCGCCAGTCCGCGAATCAGCGGCTGCAGCACCTCGTCCACCCGTGTCGGCTCGAACAGGTCGGGGCGATAGGAGCCGAACAGCGGTGGCAAGGAGCCCGCTACCCGCACCGGCTGCCCGCTGGCCACCACGGCCTGCCGTGCCAGCTGACCGGCTCGTGCCGCCAGGGCCTCGCCTTCGGCGGCGAAACGCGCCTCGCCGATATGGAAGGGCACCACCGCATAGCTGTTGCTGGTGATCACCTGGGCGCCCGCCTCGATATAGGCGCGGTGTACCGCTTCCACCTGCTCCGGCGCCTCGCTCAGCGCCAGGGCCGACCATTCCGGCTGGCGAAAAGGCGCACCGCGTCGCTGCAGTTCGCGTCCCATGCCACCATCGAGAAGAACAAGATTCATGTTGGCCATATAGCTATTTCACTTTTCCTTATAACCAAAACAGAGTTCAATATCGGTTCTCATATCTCTCTAATACCAGGCCCTCTTTCCCTTTGCAAAGGACGCCCCCATGAGAACCGCTCTGCTATCGGCCCTCGGCCTGACCCTGGCGCTGGTCGCCACCTCGGCCTCGGCCGGTGCTACCCTGGACCGTATCAAGACCAAGGGCGAGCTGGTCAATGTGCTCATGGAGAGCTATCCGCCGTTCTCCCAACTCAATGCCCAGAACCAGCTGGAAGGCTTCGACGTCGACGTGGCCAAGGCGGTGGCCGACAAGCTGGGCGTCAAGCTGCGCCTGGAAACCCCCTCGTGGGACGTGATCGCCGCCGGCCGCTGGAGCGGTCGCTACGACGTTTGTATCTGCTCCATGACGCCCAGCCAGGCACGCGCCCAGGTGTTCGACTTCCCGGTCAACTACTACGCCTCGCCCGCGGTGATCGTGGTCAACGCCGGTGACGACCGCATCCACGGCGCCAAGGACCTTTCCGGCAAGAAGGTCGGCGTCACCAGCGCCTCTTCCTACGAGAGCTACCTGAACAAGGACCTGACCATCGAAGGCCAGGAAGACAAGCCGTTGAGCTACCCCTTCGACCAGGTGCAGGTGGTGCCCTTCCCCGACGACAACGTCGCCTTCCAGGACCTGGGCCTGGGCGCCGGCAAGCGGCTGGACGCGGTGCTGACCAACCTGGTGACCGCCCAGCCGCGCCTCGCTCAGGACAGCAAGTTCAAGCTGGCCGGCGCACCCCTCTATGCCGAGCCCAACGCCGTGGCCATCGAGAAGGGTGACCCGGAATTCGCCGCCAAGCTGCACGAGATCATCGAGGGACTGCGCCAGGATGGCACCCTGAAGCGGATCTCCGACAAGTGGATCGGTGCCGACATCAGCCAATGAGCCAGTTACCGCCCCCGGTCGAATCGCGTCCGCTGCTGAGCTTTCGTACCCGTGTCTGGCTGACCTGGCTGGCGCTGCTGGCCGGGGGCGTGTTCTTCGTGCTCGGTTTCGACCTGAAATTCGCCACCGTCTGGCCGCGCCTGCCCAATCTGGTGGGTTGGCGCCTGGGCCCCAACGGCTTCCTGCAGGGCGCGGCGCTGACGCTGTTCCTCAGCCTCAGCTCCATCCTGGTGTCGGTGCTGCTCGGCTTCGCCGCGGCCCTGGCGCGGCTGTCGTCCAGCGCCCTGGCCTATGGCGTGGCGACCTTCTACGCCTCCTTCTTTCGCGGCACCCCGCTGCTGATCCAGATCCTCCTGATCTACCTGGGCCTGCCGCAGATCGGCGTGGTGCCCGGCGCCATCAGCGCCGGCATCCTCGCCCTGTCACTGAACTACGGCGCCTACCTGAGCGAGATCTTTCGCGCCGGCCTGCTTGGCGTTCCCGCCGGTCAGCGCGAGGCGGCCCTGGCCCTGGGTCTGTCGCCCCGGGTGATCTTCTGGCGCGTCACCCTGCCCCAGGCCATGCGCAGCATCATCCCGCCGACCACCAGCCAGTTCATCTCCATGCTCAAGGACTCCTCCCTGGTCTCGGTGATGGGTGTCTGGGAGGTGATGTTCCTCGCCCAGTCCTATGGCCGCTCCAGCTATCGCTATCTGGAAATGCTCACCACCGCCGCAGTGCTCTACTGGCTGATGTCCCTGGCCATGGAGTTCATGCAGTCGCGCCTGGAGCGGCATTACGGGAAGGCGTATCAGGGGCGTTAGAGCCTTTCGCTGCGCCTTCTAGGCCATGCTAGCCCTTTGATGCCAAACCCGCTTTCAGTGAATCAGGTCACAACATCTCTGGAGCAAGCCTCTACCATTCCCTTCTCCTAAATTTTCGCTTCGGAAAGGACTCGTTATGAAGCCTCGTCATCGCCTTGCCGTTCTCTGCCTCGGTGGCAGCCTCGCCGTCACCGGCTGCTCCAACATGTCGCAGAACGAATGGCTCAACCAGGAAAACGTCGGCACCGTCGTTGGTGCCGCGGCCGGCATCCTCATCGGCAGCCAGATCGGTGGTGGCAGTGGCCGTACCGCCGCCATGCTGGCCGGCGCCCTCGCCGGTGGCGCCCTGGGCAAGACCCTGGGCGCCAAACTCGACCAGCGTGATCGCGAGGCCCTGGCCGTGCAGACACAAAAGGCGCTGGAGCACGCCCAGGATGGTCAGGTGACCACCTGGACATCCGACCACAGCGGCGCTACGGCCCGCATCGTGCCGGTGGCAACCGAGACCGAAGCCCGCCAGGTAGCGGTCAAGCGCACGCCCAAGGTGCAGAAGGTCGAGCAGCTGACCCTGCTCAACAAGCCCTATCAGTCGATCAAGTCGGCCAACCTGCGCGCGGCACCCAATGACAGTGCCGACAAGGTCGGCGGGCTGCCTACGGGTACGCGCTTCACCGCCTTGGGCCGTACCGGCAACGACTGGATCGCGGTGGGCCGCAAGGGCGTGACCATCGGCTACGTCTATGCGCCATTGGTAGCTCCGGCGACCACTACCTCCGTGGCGACGGCAGGCAAGACCAAGGCCCAACCAGCGCCTGCGGTGGATCTGGACACCCTGGACGTGGCCAGCGCCAAGCAGCAGGGCGTGGACCTCGATGCGGCCGATCTCGATGCCGCGCCGGTGCAGGACAAGGTCGCCGCCAAGACCACCTGCCGTACCCTGAACTACAGCCTCAGCCAGGGCGGCCAGCAGGATCAGCAGACCACCAAGGCCTGCCAGGCCGCTGACGGTGCCTGGGAACTGATCTAAGGAAGGATGACCATGAAACCCACCCTGCTGGCCCTGACGCTGCTGGCCACGGCTGCCCAGGCTGAAAGCACCCGCCTCGCCTACTCCAAGGCCGAAGAGGTCGAGGTCTTCGTCGATCACGCGGCGGCGGCCTGGTGCGCGCCTGATCTGGCGCTGCGCTTCGTCTATGGCAAGCCCGCCGAGGCCGTGGCCGTCGAACGCTTGATGCCCAAGATCGGCGCATTGCTCGGCAAACAGTGCGACCAGGCCGAACGTCTGACCTGGACGGCGACCGGTACCACTGACGCCCGGCTGAACGGCACGGCCGCCAAGGCTACGGCCTGGACGGCGCAGGTACAGAATCCGGCTGCCGTCGCCGCAGCTCCTACTCCTGCTCCTGCCCCTGCCCCTGTCGAACCGCCCAAGGCGCCCGCTGCTGCGGCGCCTGAGACGGCCAAGCCCGCCACTCCTCCAGTAGTCCCAAAGGCACCGGCACCCGCAGCTCCGCCGGCCCCGGTCGCTGAATCGGCACCTGTCGCGCCGGCCAAGGTCGAGCTTGCACCTGCACCTGCACCTGCACCTGCACCTGCACCTGCACCTGCGGCAGCCAAGGAGCCTGCCGGTCAGATCGCCACCGATTTCGATGTCGCCGGCTGGCGTCCGGGCGATGGCGAAGCCGAACTGGCCAAGAGCGACTTCATCACCACTCTCAAGGACAGCCAGGGCTGTGCCTTCCGCGTCCCCTTCAAGGCCGAGGAAGACAGCCGCTACCTGCAGGTTCGCTCCAGCGGTATCCGTTGCGAGAACGGCCTGGCCCAGGGCGAGGGTGAACTCGCCGTGGAGCGAAGCGATGGCAAGCAATTGCAGCGTTGGAAGGGCTTCTTCCTCAACGGCCTGCCGCTGGACAAGCCCTTGCCGCCGCTGCGCTTTGTCGGCTTCGATAGCCAGAAGCAGGCTCTATTCCTGCTGGCCAGCGATCCGGTGACCGCCAGCTACAGCCTGCTGCGTCTCGGCTACAGCTATCGCGGCCAGTGGTCGATCAGCGGTCCGGATGTACTGTTCGTGACCGGCAACAGCGAACAATTCCGTCAGCTCGACCAGATCCGCCCCATCATCGCCAAGACACAGCAACAGCTCGACGCGCTGGGTACGATGGTCCCGCACTTCACCTTCCTGGCCGTGCGCGACTTCACCAAGGGTATCTTTCCTCGCCCCTGGAACAGCGACGAATCCAGCCAGGACTTCTGGCTGTATCGCGTCAATGTCGACCGCAACTGGCGCAGCAAGGCCTGGCAGTTCAGTCCCGAGCAGGCCACCAACTACCTGTTCATGTGGGATGAGAAGCAGGCACGCCAACGCGAGCAGGCCGCACGCGAGCGTGAGCGCGAAGCCCAGCAGGCACGAATGCAGCAGGCGTTCCGTGCCCGTGATCAACTCGCCACCTACGAGCGCCTGACCCAGGAAGCGCGCAGCAATCCACAGGCGCTGCTGGCTCGCCAGGTTAACGACGTGCGCTATACCCCAGGCGGCGGTGGTGGCTATGCCGCCCTGGTCGGGGGCGAGACCCGACCGGTACGCCTGATCGCCAGGGTCACCAGGACGAATAGCGACGGCTGGACCCTCGACTATCCCTATCCGATCCAAGCGCAGGTACCGGCCGGCATCCCGGCCAAGACCGGCTGGTATGTCCTGAGCGGCACCCTGCAGCTCGATCCGAAGGCGCGTGACGCCGACGACCTGCCCCTGACGCACCTGACGGCCAAGGTCGTGCAGCCCTGCACCAGCGAAGGCTGCAGCGACCTGCGCGATCCCCTGGCGCTGGCACGGGTGCAATTCGAGGACCCCGCCTGGACCCCCGAGGCGGCCCGCCAACAGCTCAAGGATGCCGGTCTCGGCGAGGAGCGCTTCTGATGAAACGGACTCTCAACGTCAAACTCTTGGCCGGTGCGGCACTGGTCGTGGTGGTCGGGGGCTATTTCGGTCTCAAGGCCTACGCCGCTCATGTCGCTGATGGACGTCTGCGCGACTGGCTGTTCGAACACCGCCTGCAGGACAAGATCAGCTGGCAGTCGCTGTCCTCCTCACCGCTGGGCGGCACGATCAAGCTGCACGAGGTGCGCATCAGCGATGGTCCGAGCATCGCCCAGCTGACCCTCTCCGACCTCAAGGACGAACCCGCCCACCGCCGGGCCGATGTCCAGTTCGAAGGCGTGGCTTTTCCGCCCGACGCCAAGGGGCGCTCGACGGCGCTGCACCTGCCCCTGGTTGGTGGTCTGCTGCTCGCCAGCGGACGTGCAGAACTGGCGCCCTTTTCCGGCCGGCTGAAATGGAACGTCGAGGATGAGCTGGCGGACATCGGCCTGACCCTGGACCTGCCGGAGCTGCTGGACGTGGATGCGAGCCTGTCACTGGCTCAGGTCCGCCGCCTGGCCGAAGACCTGAGTGATATGGCCGAAAATGGCCAGCAGGTGGGCCAGCGCGGTCTGCTGTCATCCTTCGGCATACTGGGCAAGCTGCAGCAGAGCGCGCAACGCGCCGAGCTCAAGGGCTTGCAGGTGGATGTCACGGATCAGGGCTACTTCAAGCGCAGCCTGGCCTTGACCCGCCGATATCTGCCGCTCGACCCTACTGCGGGCGACTTCGACAAGCAGCGTGACCGGGCCCTGGCCGCCGCGCACCAGCAGCAGCGCGATGACTGCCTGCAGGACTTCCAGAACCTGGGCACGCGCGGCAAGGATCTCTGCAAGGGTCTGGTCGATCTGGCCTCTGGCGAAGAAGACGGTCTGCGGGTAAGCCTTGCGCCCAAGGAACGCGTGCGTCTGAGCGACACCCTGGAAGTCGCGCTGACCGCGGCCCTGGATCCCGCTGGCGCCGCCGGTCTGCTGGACCGCCTCAACCTGGAGTCGAAAAGCCTCTGACGGCAGCGCTCAGGTCCAGGCCCCCCGCAGCCTGGCCAGCGCCTCGACGATCCGCGCCTCCGGCACCGCGGCGAAGCCGAGGACCAGTCCGGCGCGGGCGTCGGGCGGGGTCGGTCCCTCCGGCAGCCAGTAACGCGACAGGGCATTGAGCTCTACCCCGACCGCGGCTGCCTGGGCTAACAGCTCGGCTTCGCGGGGGAGGCTGGCGACCGGCAGGCACAGGTGCAGGCCGGCCACCGGGATGCTGGGCGTGGCGCAGCCAGCGACTTCGGGCCAGCCGGCTAGCAGGGCATCGCGGCGGCTACGCGCCGCGCGTCTCATGCGCCTGATGTGGCGCTGGAAATGGCCCTGTTCGATGAAGTCGGCCATGACCGTCTGGGTGGCGCTGTCGAGATGGCGGATCCCAGCGCGCTGCAGCTCCAGCAACGCCGGCACCAGCGCGGGTGGGGCCACCAGATAGCCCAAGCGCAGGCCGGGAAAGGCGATCTTGGAGAAGGTGCCGACATAGAGCACCCGACCGTGACGATCCAGCGCGGCCAGGGGCGCCAGGGGCGCGCCCTGGTAGCGGTACTCGCCGTCGTAATCGTCCTCGACGATCCAGCCGTCCCGCTGACGTGCCCAGTCCAGCAGCGCCAGGCGTCGCGGCAGGGAGAGCACCGCACCGGTGGGGTACTGGTGCGAGGGGGTGACGTAGACCAGCCGGCAGTCCGGTTGCCGGGCCAGGTGCTCCACCACGAGCCCCGCGTCATCCACCGGCACGCCCTGCAGCCGTGCCCCCCCACTTTGCAGTGCCAGGGCCGCGGCGCGGTAGCCGGGATCTTCCATGGCCGCTTGTGCACCGGGCGCCAGCAGCAGCCGAGCACACAGCTCGATGGCCTGCTGGGCGCCGTTGGTGATGAGGATCTGCTCGGGTGCGCAGACCAAGCCCCGCGCCTGGCGCAGATAGGCGCATAGCAGGCGGCGCAGCCGCGGTTCGCCGCCGGGTTCCCGATAGCCGAGCAGCGCCGGCTCGGGCTGGCGCCAGAAACGCTGCTGCAGCCGCGCCCAGGTAGCGAAGGGAAACAGATCCACCGCTGGCAGACCGACGCGAAAGGCGCACGGCGCGCCGGGTGGCACGCTGGCCGGAGGCGCGGGCGTGGCCCTGACCGTGGCATCGGGAACGGTCAGGGCCTGGGTCACGGGCACGACATAGGTACCGTCGCCCGCGCGGCTGTCGAGAAAACCTTCGGCCAGCAGCTGCTCGTAGGCGGCGGTTACGGTATTGCGCGACACGCCCAGCAGCCGCGCCAGTTCGCGACTGGCCGGCAGGCGCACCCCGGCGGCCAGCTCACCAGTCAGGATCCGCTCCCGCAGACCCTGGTAAAGCTGGCGCGCCAGGCCCTGGCCGGGCTCCAGCAACAGCCCCGATGGATCGAATCCCAGCATGGATTGGCACCCTGAAAATTGCAGGAATTGGCTCTTACAGGGAGCCAAAGCCGACCTTAGCATGGCGAGACGTTGCTGGAGCCTTGCCATGTACCCCAACCCCGCCTTCTGTCTCGATGACCTGCCCAGGCTGCACCAGCACCTGCGGGATCACGCCCTGGCGCTGCTGGTCAGTCAGACCTCATCCGGTCCGCTGGTGAGCCATCTGCCGCTCTGGCTGGCGACCGACGAGGGCCCCTATGGCACCCTCTACGGCCATCTGGCGCGCAGCAATCCCCAGGCCCAGGCCCTCGTCGCGGCGGGGCAGGTACTGGCGGTGTTCCAGGGTCCCCAGGCCTATGTCAGCCCGGCCTTCTATCCCGGCAAGGCCGAGCATGGCCGGGTGGTGCCGACCTGGAATTACCAGGCGGTGCACGCCCGTGGCAGCGTCGAGGTGTTCGATGATCCCGAGCGCCTGCTGTCTCTGCTGGAGCGCTTGACCGACCGCCATGAAGCCGGACGAGCACAACCCTGGCAGGTCGCGGATGCGCCAGCGGACTTCATACAGGGCATGTTGCGCGCCATCCGCGGACTGCGCCTGCCCCTCGACAGCCTCCAGGGCATCGCCAAGCTCAGCCAGAATCGCAACGGCGCCGACCGCGAAGGCGTCCGCCAGGGCCTGGCCGCCAGCAACGATCACGACGCGCAAGCCCTGGCCGCACTGATGACCTCCCCTCTTGCCCCCCGGAGCCACCCATGACCATTCGCCCATTGACCGAAGCCGATCACGCCGCCTGGCATGAGCTGTGGCAGGCCTATCTAGCCTTCTACGAGACCACGCTGCCGGAAACCACCTACGCCCGTACCTGGCAGCGCCTGCTCGATCCGAGCGAACCCGTCCATGGCGCCCTGGCCTGGGACGGCGAGCGGCCCCTAGGCTTGGTGCATTTCATCTATCACCCGTCCTGCTGGACCGAGACCGACTACTGCTACCTGCAGGATCTCTATGTCGCCGAAGGCCATCGCGGCGGCGGCCTGGGCCGCGCCCTGATCGAGCACGTCTATGCCCGTGCCGAAGCGGATGGCTGCAACCGGGTGCACTGGCTGACCCAGGAAACCAACCAGGCGGGACGCCAGCTCTATGATCGCATCGCCACTCGCTCGGGTTTCATCCAGTACCGCCACCTGCTGGGAGACAGGCCATGACCACCCTCGACTGGACCCCGGCCCGCCTGCCCCAGCCGCGCCTGCTGCAAGGCCACCATGTGCGCCTGGAACCCCTGGATCCAGAGCGCCACGGTGCCGATCTCTGGCAGGCCCTGCACGACCAGGACCCGGCCCTGTGGGACTATCTACCCTATGGGCCCTTCACCGAGCAGGCCGCCTTCGCCACCTGGCTGACGGGTCTCGCCGAGGGTCGCGATCCGCTGTTCTATGCCGTGGTGGATCCCCAGGACGGACGTGCCCTGGGTCAGCTCAGTCTGATGAGCATCGTCCCCGAACATGGCAGCATCGAGATTGGCCATGTCGCCTTTGGCGGACGTCTGCAGCGCACACCCCTGGCCACCGAAGCCTTTCACCTCCTGATGCAGGAGGCCTTCGCCCTGGGCTATCGCCGCCTGGAATGGAAGTGCGATGACGCCAATGCGCGCTCGAAGCGAGCCGCCGAGCGCCTAGGCTTCAGCCATGAAGGCCTGTTTCGCCAGCACCGGGTGGTCAAGGGCCGCAACCGCGACACCGCCTGGTTCAGCCTGCTGGATCACGAGTGGCCAGGTGTGGATGCCGGCTTCAGGCGCTGGCTGGCGGCAGAGAACTTCGATGCCGCAGGGCGCCAGCGGAGCGCCCTGGCCGTGACCGCCGGACATACCAGCTGAGGCATTACTCACCGCGGATATAGCCCTCCAGATGGCGGATCAGCTCCGCCTGCTGCACGGTGGTCGCCTTGACCAGGTCACCAATGGACAGCAGACCGATCAGCTTGCCATTACCCATGACCGGTAGGTGGCGCAGGTGGTGGTCGGTCATCATCTGCATGCAGTCACCCACGGTCTGCTGCGGCAGCACGATGATGACCGCCTCGGTCATGATCTCGCTGACCGGCGTCGCATAGGAGGAGCGCCCCTCTAGTGCCACCTTGCGCGCATAGTCGCGCTCGCTGACGATGCCCACCAGCTCGCCGTCGCGCATCACCGGCAGCGCCCCCACGTTCTTTTCCGCCATCAGCCGCAGGGCGTCGAGTACCCAGGCGTCCGGGGCGATGGTGTAGACGTCCTGCTGGGTCTTGAGGGCAAGCAACTGGGCGACGGTTTTCATTGTAGTTCTCCTGATGGAAGGCGAGCGTGACCGGAAACGCCTGGCAGGGCCGGTCAGTCGATTACATCAGGCCACTTGAACGCCCTTGTCGCGCGAACGACGTCGATCCCGCCACAGGCGCCATGTCAGGGCCAGCAGGAAGCCGGCCGTCAGCAGTACCACCATGGTCGGTGCCGGTGCGCTGTCCCAGACCAGACTCAGGAGTACCCCGCCCAGGGCCGCCAGCACCGCCAGCGTCGTGGCTACCAGCAGCATCCAGCCAAAGGAGCGGGTCAACAGGAAGGCGGTGGCACCTGGGGCGATCAGCAGCGCCACCACGGGTACCATGCCCACTGCCTGCAGCGCGCCGACCACGGTCAGGGCGATGAGTCCGAGCAGGCCGTAGTGCAGCACATCCACCCGCAGGCCCAGCGCCCGTGCCTGGGCCGCATCGAAAGCCAGCACCAGCAGGTCGCGCCAGCGGCAGGCCAGTGCCAGTACCACCAGGCCGGCGATCACCGCCATCTGCCAGAAGGCCTCCGGGGTCACGCCCAGCAGATCGCCGAGCAGGATGTGGTCCAGGTGCAGCTCGGTAGGCAGCTTGGCATGCAGCACCAGGCCCAGACCGAACATGCCGGAGAAGACCACGCCCATCAGGGTGTCCTGCTTCACCCGGCTGTGGCGTTTGAGATAGCCGGTCGCCAGGGCGCAGCCCAGCCCCGCGACAAAGGCGCCCACGACCAGGGGCGCCCCCAGCGCCGAGGCCAGCACCAGGCCGGGAAACACCGCGTGGGCGATGGCGTCGCCCAGCAGCGCCCAGCCCTTTAGCACCAGAAAGCACGACAGCAGCGCCGTCGGGACCGCTACCAGCACGGCCATCAACAGCGCCTGGCGCATGAAGTCGACTTCCAGGGTCAGCCGCAACCAGTCCATCAGCTGACCTCCGCGGTCCGCCGTGCCCGGCGCCGATTGGCCAGCAGGCCATGGCGGGGTGCCAGGACGAAGGCCAGTAGAAAGATCAGCGTCTGCAGGACCACCACGCAGCCACCGGTGGCGCCGTCGAGGAAGTAGCTGAGATAGGTGCCCAGCAGGCCACTGCCGACGCCGATGGCCACGCTGATCAGCACCACCCGCGAAAAGCGATCACTGAGCAGATAGGCCGTCGCCCCCGGCGTCACCACCAGGGCGATGACCAGAAAGGCGCCCACCGTCTGCATGGCCGCCACGGTGCTCAGCGCCAGCAGGGTGAAGAACAGCAGCTTGTAGCCGGTGGGATTGAGGCCACAGGCGCGCGCCTGGCCCTCGTCGAAGAACACCAGCAGGAGGTCGCGCCACTTGAGCACCAGCACCAGCAGGGAGACGGCGGCGATGATCAGCAGTTGGCGACTGGCGTCGGGGGTAATGGCCAGGATGTTGCCGAAGACGATGGTCTGGATGTCCACCGCCACCGGCGCCAGCGAGACCAGGAACAGCCCGCCGCCAAAGAAGGCGCTGAAGATCAGACCGATGATGACGTCTTCTTTCAGCCGGGTGTATTGCCGCAGCCCCAGCATGGCCCCAGCCGCCGCGCCGCCGGCGAGAAAGGCGCCCAGGGCCAGCGGCAGGCCGAGCAGATAGGCGCCAGCCACGCCTGGTACCACCGCGTGAGACAGGGCATCGCCGATCAGCGACCAGCCCTTGAGCATCAGGTAGGCGGAGAGGAAGGCGCACAGTCCGCCCACCAGCGCCGCCGCCCCCAAGGCATTTCTCATGTAGCCGTAGGCCAGCGGCTCCAGCAGTCCTTCCATCAGGCGCGCTCCCGCCGCAGAGGTTCTGGTCGGTCACTTTCGAACAGGCGCAAGGCGCCGCCAAAGGTGCGCTCCAGGTTTTCTCGGGTAAAGACCTCGGCCGTCGGCCCCTCGGCCAGCACGGTGCGATCGAGCAAGACGGTGCGATCGCAGAAACGTTCGATGCTGGCCAGGTCATGGGTCGAGACCAGCATCGAGCGACCCTCGGCGCGCAGGGCCTGGAGCAGTTCGATGATGGCTCGCTCCGAGGTGGCATCCACCCCGGTGAAGGGTTCGTCCAGGAGGATCACCCGGCTGTCCTGGGCCAGGGCACGGGCGAGGAAGACGCGCTTCTTCTGGCCGCCGGAGAGTTCGCCGATCTGCCGCTTGCGCAGCTCGGTCAGCCCCACCCGGGCCAGGGCGGCGTCGACCGCCTGGTGGTCGGCCGCGCGCGCCAGCCGCAGGAAATTCATCCGCCCGTAGCGGCCCATGAGCACCACGTCCTCCACTCGTACCGGAAAGTCCCAGTCCACGTCTTCGCTCTGGGGCACGTAGGCGACGAGATTGCGCTTGAGCGCCTGAGCCACCGGCAGGTCATCGACCCGCACCTGACCGGTGCGCAGGGATACGAAGCCCATGATCGCCTTGAACAGGGTGGACTTGCCGCTGCCATTGACTCCCAGCAGGGCGGTGATGGACCCGCTGGGCACCGTCAAGCTGGCCTCGCGCAGGGCGGTGTGGCCGTTGCGATAGGTCACGCTGACCCCGTCGAGGGCGATCATGGCGCCAGCCCCTGTACCAGGGTCTCGGTGGTCACTCGCAACAGGTCGAGATAGGTGGGCACCGGGCCGTCGGCGGCGCTCAGCGAATCCACGTAGAGCACCCCGCCATAGCGGGCGCCGCTCTCCCGCGCCACCTGCTCGGCCGGCGCGGCGGAAACGGTGCTCTCGCTGAAGACCGCCGGAATCCGCTCGGCGCGCACCGTCTCGATGACCCGGCGCACCTGCTGCGGCGTACCCTGCTGGTCGGCATTGATCGGCCAGAGATAGAGCTCCTTCAGGCCCAGGTCACGCGCCAGATAGCTGAAGGCGCCCTCGCTCGATACCAGCCAGCGGCGCTCGGCGGGAATCGCCTGCAATTGCTGGCGCAAGGGGTCGAGGGTAGCGGTGATGCGCGCCTTGTAGGCGTCGGCGTTACGCCGGTAGGTGTCGGCCTGGGCCGGATCGTGCTCGACCAGGGCATCGCGAATGTTGTCGACGTAGATCAGGGCCGCCTGAGGTGACATCCAGGCATGGGGGTTGGGCTTGCCGGCATAGGGCCCCTGGGCGATGGCGATGGGTTCGATACCCTGGGAGACCACCGCACGGGGCACGTCTTTCATGCGGCCGAAGAAGCGCTCGAACCAGACTTCCAGATTCAGGCCGTTCCACAGCACCAGCTGGGCGTCACGCACCTTGAGCAGATCGCCTGGCGTGGGCTGGTAGTTGTGGATCTCGGCGCCGGGCTTGGTGATGGATTCCACCTGGGCAGCGTCACCCGCCACATTGCGCGCCATATCGGCGATAACCGTGAAGGTGGTGACCACCTTGAAGGGTTCCGCCGCCTGGGCAGCGTTGCCCAGCAGCAGTCCCAATAGACCCGCCAGGGTCCAGCGTCGCGTCTTCTCTAGCATTCGGCCCGCCTCTCGGTGGTTTATAGCCTTGGCTAAATTAGATAGCACAATCTATCAGGCGTGCAGCGAGACTTTGTAACCTGTGATGAGGACGTTCGTTAGCGACACGAACAGGGGAAGGCGCCTCGACAGAACGAATGCGAGACGCCGCGGCCGGGCCAAGCGTCTCCGGCCTGATAGGTAGAAGATCAGTGCGCGGCGTGCACCAGGGCGCTGCGCGAACGCTCGGGCTGGGTCTCCAGCGGGCGACGTTCGGCGTGCTGATCGAGCAGCTTGTCCAGTAGTCCACGCAGAGCACGTCTTTTCAGATCTTTCAGCATCGCGAATCCTCCCGGGATCGTTATAGCCTTGGCTATATTAAATAGCAGACCCTATCGGAAGGCGTTAGTGCTTTTTATCAATCGAGCGGATAGAAACCGCCCTTAAAAAAGGGGACCCGCAGGTCCCCGAGGGAAATCGAAGTGATCTCAGCCTTCGATTTCAATCAAGACTTCACCCGGATTGACCCGGTCGCCCTTGGCCACCCGTACCGCGATGACGGTACCGGCGATGGGCGCCTGGATCTCGGTCTCCATCTTCATGGCTTCGGTAACCAGCACACCCTGCCCGGCCTTGACCTGGTCGCCTTCCTTGACCAGTACCTCGACGATGTTGCCTGGCATGGTGGTGCTGACGTCGCCCGGGCGATCCGCCTGGCGCCGCCGTTGGCCACCTTCGGCGACGAAGTCGCCGCTGGCCTCGAACACCACCTCTTCCGGCACGCCGTCGATGGACAGGTAGAAGTGCCGCTTGCCCTCGCTCTTGAGACCGATACCGGTGATGTCCACCTGGTAGGTCTCGCCATGCACGTCGACGCTGAAGGCGGTCGGTACACCTTGACCACCGACCGCCGCCACGCCATCGGCCGACGGCATGGGCAGCAGGGCTTCCGGTACCAGGGTGCCGGCGGCGCGCTCTTCGAGAAACTTGCGCCCGATGTCGGGGAACATGGCGAAGGTCATCACGTCTTCTTCGCTCTTGGCCAGGTCGCCGATCTCGGCACGCAGTCGCGCCAGCTCGGGGCTGAGCAGATCGGCCGGGCGTACCTCGATGACTTCTTCCTGGCCGATGGCCTGCTTGCGCAGCTGCTCGCAGATGGTCCCTGGTGCCTTGCCGTAGCGGCCCTGCAGGTAGAGCTTCACCTCGTTGGTGATGGTCTTGTAGCGCTCACCCGCCAACACGTTGAAGAAGGCCTGGGTGCCGACGATCTGCGAGGTCGGGGTCACCAGGGGCGGATAGCCCAGGTCCTGGCGTACCCGTGGGATCTCTTGCAGCACCTCGTTCATGCGATTGAGGGCGCCCTGCTCGCGCAGCTGGTTGGCCAGGTTGGAGATCATGCCGCCCGGCACCTGGTTGACCTGTACCCGGGTGTCGACCCCGGTGAATTCACTCTCGAACTGGTGGTACTTCTTGCGTACCGCATGGAAGTACAGGCCGATCTCCTGCAGCAGCTCCAGGTTCAGGCCGGTGTCGTAGGGCGTGCCGCGCAGGGCCGCGACCATGGATTCAGTGCCTGGGTGACTGGTGCCCCACGCCAGGCTGGAGATCGCCGTGTCGATGCGATCGGCGCCATTTTCCACCGCCTTGAGCTGGCACATGGAGGCTACCCCGGCGGTGTCGTGGGAATGCACCACCACATCCAGCGTCAGGGCCTCCTTGAGTGCCTTGACCAGCTCGCCGGTGGCATAGGGCGTCAGCAGGCCAGCCATGTCCTTGATGGCGATGGAATCCACGCCCAGGTCGGCCATGCGCCGTGCCTGGTCGACGAAGGCGCTCACGGTGTGCACCGGGCTGGTGGTGTAGCAGAGGGTACCCTGGGCGTGCTTGCCGCTGGCCTTGACCGCGCGGATGGCGGTTTCCAGGTTACGCACATCGTTCATGGCGTCGAAGATGCGGAAGACGTCGATGCCGTTGGCCGCGGCGCGCTCGACGAAGGCCTCAACCACGTCGTCGCTGTAGTGCCGGTAGCCCAGCAGGTTCTGCCCGCGCAGGAGCATCTGCAGCCGGGTATTGGGCAGCGCCTGGCGTAGCTGGCGCAGGCGCTCCCAGGGGTCTTCCTTGAGGAAGCGCACGCAGGCGTCGAAGGTCGCGCCACCCCAGACTTCCAGCGACCAGTAGCCGACCTGGTCGAGCTTGGCGCAGATCGGCAGCATGTCTTCGGTGCGCATGCGGGTCGCCAGGAGCGATTGGTGGGCGTCGCGCAGGATGGTGTCGGTGATCTGGATGGTTTTCATTGTTCTGTCCTTACAGACCGGCATGGGCGGCGATGGCGGCGGCGATGGCGATGGCCAGGTGCGTCGGGTTGCGCTTGATCGAGTACTGGGTCAGCTCCGGATGGCTTTCCACGAAGCTGGTGTTGAAGCGCCCGCTGCGGAATTCGGGATCGCGCAGGATGGCCTGGTAATAGGGTGCGGTGGTCTTCACCCCCTGCACGCGCATGTCGTCCAGGGCGCGCAGGCCGCGATCCATGGCCTCTTCCCAGGTCAGCGCCCAGACGATCAGCTTGAGGCACATGGAGTCGTAGTACGGCGGGATCACGTAGCCGGTGTAGATGGCGGTGTCGGTGCGCACCCCCGGCCCACCTGGCGCGTAGTAGCGGGTGATCTTGCCGAAGCTCGGCAGGAAGTTGTTCTTCGGGTCTTCGGCATTGATGCGGAACTGCAGGGCGAAGCCACGGTGCTGCACGTCTTCCTGAGCGAAGGACAGCGGCAGGCCGGAAGCGATGCGGATCTGCTCGCGGACGATGTCGATGCCAGTGATTTCTTCGGTGATGGTGTGTTCCACCTGCACCCGGGTGTTCATCTCCATGAAATACACCTCGCCCTCGGCGAGCAGGAATTCCACGGTACCGGCGTTCTCGTAGCCCACCGCCTTGGCCGCGCGTACCGCCAGGTCGCCGATGTAGGCGCGCTGCTCGGGGGTCAGCTGGGGGCTTGGCGCGATCTCGATCAGCTTCTGATTGCGTCTCTGGATGGAGCAGTCGCGCTCGAACAGGTGCACGGTATTGCCGTGGCTGTCGGCGAGGATCTGCGCTTCGATATGCTTGGGATTGACGATGCACTTCTCGAGAAACACCTCGGCCGAGCCGAAGGCCTTGGTCGCCTCCGAGATCACCCGCGGATAGGCCTGCTCCAGTTCCTCGCGGGAATTGCAGCGACGAATGCCGCGACCGCCACCACCGGACGTGGCCTTGAGCATCACCGGGTAACCAAGGCGGTCACCTTCGCGCAACGCCTCGGCGATATCCGCCACGTTGCCCTCGGTACCCGGGGTACAGGGCACCCCAGCGGCGATCATGCTGCGGCGCGCCTCGGTCTTGTCGCCCATGCGGCGGATGACCTCGGCGGATGGGCCGATGAAGCGAATACCGCGCTGAGCGCAGATTTCCGCCAGTTCGGCGTTCTCGGAAAGGAAGCCATAGCCAGGATGGAGGGCATCGCAGCCGGTCTCCACCGCCAGGTTCACCAGCTTGCGCGGATTGAGATAACCCTCGAGCGGATCGCTGCCGATGCCATGGGCTTCATCGGCACGTTTCACGTGGAGCGCTTGGCGATCGGCATCGGAATAGACCGCTACCGAGCGAATACCCATCTCGGCGCAGGCCCGTACGATACGCACGGCGATCTCGCCTCGATTGGCGATAAGTATCTTCTTGATCACACCTGGCTCCTTGTCTGCTGCAGCCTGCAGCCGCTTGTTATTGCCGGTGTCTCGAAGCTACGCCAGGGTCTCTCTTATGGAAAATAAATAATTGTTGGATACTCCATAAGTCATCCCTTATGGATAGAGCCAGATGCCCATGCGCAAGCCGCTGATGCGGCTCACCTTTCGCCAGTTGCAGGTGTTCGAGGCCGTCTGTGAAGCCCGCTCCTATAGCCGGGCGGCCGATATCATGGCGCTGACCCAGCCGGCGGTGAGCCTGCAGGTACGTCAGCTCGAAGAGGTAGTGGGCGCACCGCTGTTCAACTACGTCAATCGCACCCTTTATCTCACCGAAGCCGGCGAGGCGCTGCGCCAGACCGGGCGCGATCTCTTCGCCCGCCTGGGCAGCCTGGACATGCAGTTGTCGGATCTGCGCGGTGCCCTGCATGGTCAACTGCGCCTGGGGGTGGAGAGCAGCGCCCAGTACCTGGCGCCGCACCTGTTCAGCCAATTTCGCAGCAGTCATCCCCAGGTCGACCTGGCACTGACCGTGGGCAATCACGCCCGAGTACTGCGGCGGCTAACGGAGAATCGCGAAGACGTGGCACTGATGTCCGGGGTACCGAGCGGTACGGACCTGGATTTCCTGCCCCTGCTGGACAACGCCATCGTGGCCGTGGCGCGCCCCGGCCATGCCCTGGCCGGACGTAGCGGTCTGAGTTTGCGCGACCTGACGGCCTATCCATTGCTCGTGCGCGAAGTCGGCTCCGGCACGCGCCAGGCCTGCGAGGACTATCTCAAGCAGAAGCGCGCGCACTTCGCCGAACAGCTGGAGATCGGCGCCTTCGAGGCACAACGCGAGGCGGTCCGTGCCGGACTCGGCCTGGCCCTGCTGCCGCGCCAGGCCATTCGCAGCGATCTCGCCGCTGGCAGCCTGGTCGAGCTGGACGTCGCCGAATTGCCGCTGCGACGCTCCTGGTGCGTGGTCCAGGTACGCGGCAAGCCGCTGTCGCCGGTGGCCCAGGCCTTCGTCGACTATCTGCGCGGCCAGCGCAGTCTGATCAATGCGTTAGGTATCGCCCTGGAGCCTGCTGCAGGCGCTGGGCCTGGCGCTCGTCCAGCAGCTGATTGAGAAACAGCAATTCATCGAGCTCCACGGCCAGACGCTGCTCTTCGGCGCGGGCTTCGATGGCGCGACGGAATTTCATCCGCCGCTGATCCTGTAGCTTTCTGCGAGTCTTGCTGTCGAGACGAACGCTGGATTCCTGGATGAGAGCGGTCATGCCAATTCCTCCGGGCTGGGATCGGAATGGGCAGCTTCACCTCAACAGGTGACCGTTTGGCGACAGAAAGACGACTATTGAGTGTCGCTGTGCTTGGTCGACTTCGACGACAGCCGCAGGCTACGCAGACTGCGCTTAACGCTCTTGAGGTGCTCGACCAGCGCCGGACCGCGGGACATGGCTACCCCCATGGCCAGGACATCGATCACCACCAGGTGAGCGATGCGCGAGGTCAGCGGGACATAGATGTCGGTGTCCTCGTGCACGTCGATGGCGATGTTCACCGTGGACAGATCTGCCAGCGGCGTCTGCCCCGGGCAGATGGTGATCAGGGCGGCGCCGTTGTCGCGCACCAGATTAGCGGTGATCAGCAGGTCCTTGGAGCGCCCCGACTGGGAGATGCAGATGGCGGCGTCGGAAGAGGTCAGGGTCGCCGCCGACATGGCCTGCATGTGCGGATCGGAATAGGCGGTGGCGCTGAGCTGCAGGCGGAAGAACTTGTGCTGGGCATCGTTGGCCACCGAGCCCGAGGCCCCGAAACCGTAGAACATCACCCGCTGGGCCTTGGCGATCGCCTCGATGGCCGTCTCCAGCGCGCGCATGTCCAATCGCTCACGGACGTCCATGAGGGTATGCAGGGTGGTATCGAAGATCTTCAGGCTGAAGTCTTCCACCGCATCGTTCTCGTGAATGGCGAACTGGCCAAAACTGGCCCCCGCCGCCAGGCTCTGGGCCAGGCGCAGCTTGAGATCCTGGAAGCCGTCGCAGCCGATGGCCCGACAGAAACGCACGATGGTGGGCTCGCTCACGCCAACGTTGTGGGCAAGGTCGGCCATGGAGCTGTGCATGACCGCAGCCGGATCGACCATGACTTGCTCGGCGACCTTGAGCTCCGACTTGCGCAGCAGGTGGCGGGATTGAGCAATGTGTTGCATCAGGTTCACAGGCGTATCTCGTCTAGCGGGCGGATGTAGTGCGTCGCACTTATACTACATAACGGTCGGCAAGGCTCTTGGTCATTACGATTCAGCACGGCCTTTTTCACCCTCGTACTGGCACTTGGTAGTCGCCTGAATAACCGACTACCTGAATCGAGAAAGCTTTTGCGCCGCTCTGCGCAAGGCTTTGCGCAGATTCTCGAGCACTGCCGCACAGTCCCTCTGCCCCCTCCTTGTAGTCGTTTTTCAAGCCACTGATCAGAAAGGATTTTTTCATTTCTGGCACAGCCCTTGTTAGATCCTGGCACCCGGGCCATGAAGCCCTATCACCAGGCAAGGAGAGCACCATGCCAACCCCCGCGTATCTGTCCCTCGAAGGCACCAAGCAAGGCCTGATCACCGCCGGCACCTTTACCGAGGACTCGGTCGGCAACATCTTTCAGGAAGGCCATGAAGACCAGATCCTGGTCCAGGCCTTCAATCATCAGGTGATCATTCCCCGCGATCCCCAGTCGGGCCAACCCACCGGCCAGCGCGTGCACAAGCCGTTGATGATCACCAAGATCTTCGACAAGGCCTCGCCGCTGATCTTCAACGCCCTCACCTCTGGCGAGCGCCTGGGCAAGTGCCGTCTGGAGTGGTACCGCACCTCGGCCACCGGTACCCCGGAGCACTACTTCACCATCGAGCTGGAGGACGCCATCATCGTCGATGTCCAGTCGCGCATGCCCAACTGCCAGGACCCGAGCATGGCGCACTTCACCCACCTCGAAGACGTCTACTTCACCTATCGCAAGATCGTCTGGACCCACGAGGTCTCCGGTACCTCCGGTTCCGATGACTGGCGTTCGCCGATCGCCGCCTGACGCCACGGCCGTACGGCCGCGACCGTCTTCCTGCAGCCTTCGGCCGGCCCTGCCGGCTGCAGGCTCAGCTCCCCGCCCTACCCGCTTCGCCTCCCATCCGTCCGGTTTGGCGCTCCTTTCGCCGCATCGGTAGAATGCGGCGATGAATGACGACATCTCCCTGCTGCTCAATTCCCTCAACGATGCCCAGCGCCAGGCCGTGGCCGCGCCCCTGGGTCGCCAACTGGTCCTGGCTGGTGCCGGCTCGGGCAAGACCCGGGTGCTGGTTCACCGCATCGCCTGGCTGATCCAGGTCGAGCGCGCCTCTCCGCACTCGATCCTCTCGGTGACCTTTACCAACAAGGCCGCCGCCGAGATGCGCCACCGCATCGAGCAGTTGCTGGGGATGAGTCCGCAGGGCATGTGGGTAGGCACCTTCCATGGCCTGGCTCACCGCCTGCTGCGCGCTCACTGGCAGGAAGCGGCGCTGTCACAGAATTTCCAGATCCTCGACAGCGACGACCAGCAGCGCATCGTCAAGCGGGTGATCCGCGAGCTGGGTCTCGATGAGCAGCGCTGGCCAGCGCGCCAGGCGCAGTGGTTCATCAATGGCCAGAAGGATGAAGGCCTGAGGCCGCAGCACATCCAGGCCGCTGGTGATCTCTTCCTCAGCACCATGCGCAGCATCTACGAAGCCTACGAGGCGGCCTGCGCCCGCGCCGGGGTGATCGATTTCTCCGAGTTGCTGCTGCGCGCCCTGGATCTCTGGCGCAACAACCCCAGCCTGCTCGAACACTACCAGCGGCGCTTCCAGCACCTGCTGGTGGACGAATTCCAGGACACCAACGCCGTCCAGTACGCCTGGCTCAAGCACCTTGCCCAGAATGGCGCCAGTCTCATGGTGGTGGGCGACGATGATCAGTCCATCTACGGCTGGCGCGGTGCCAAGATCGAGAACATCCAGCAGTTCAACGAGGACTTCTCGGCGGAGATCATCCGGCTGGAGCAGAACTATCGCTCCACCGACACCATCCTCAAGGCCGCCAACGGCCTGATCGCCCACAACTTCGGTCGTCTCGGCAAGGAGCTGTGGACAGATACCGGCGAAGGCGATGCCATCACCCTCTATGCCGGCTTCAACGAGCACGACGAGGCGCGCTACATCGTCGAGACCATCGAGAGCGAGTTCAAGAAGGGCACGACCCGCCGCGAGATGGCCATCCTTTATCGCTCCAACGCCCAGTCACGGGTGCTGGAAGAGGCCCTGTTGCGCGAGAAGATCCCCTATCGCATCTATGGCGGCCTGAAGTTCTTCGAGCGCGCCGAGATCAAGAACGCCATGGCCTATCTGCGGCTGATCCAGCACCGCCACGACGATGCCGCCCTGGAGCGGGTGATCAACGTGCCGCCGCGAGGCATCGGCGAAAAGACCGTGGAGGCCTTGCGCACCGCCGCACGCGCCCAGAACACCTCGCTGTGGCAGGCGCTACACGACCTGGTTGGTGCCCGTGCCGTATCCGGTCGCGCCGCCTCGGCGCTCAACGCCTTCGTCGAACTGGTCGACACCCTGGCGCTCAAGGCCGAAGACCTGTCCTTGCACAGCTTGGTGCAGCAGATCATCGAGCAGACCGGCCTGGTCACCTTCCACAAGGAAGAGAAGGGCGAAAAGGGCCAGGCGCGGGTGGAAAACCTGGAGGAACTGGTCAGCGCCGCGCGCTCCTTCGATTTCAGCGGCGACGAGGAGATGACGCCCCTGGCGGCCTTCCTCGACCATGCCGCCCTGGAATCCGGCGATACCCAGGCCGACAGCCACGAAGACAGCGTCCAGCTCATGACCCTGCACAGCGCCAAGGGCCTGGAATTCCCCCTGGTGTTCCTGGCCGGCATGGAAGAAGGCTTGTTCCCGCACAAGATGAGTCTGGAAGAGCCCGGCCGTCTGGAAGAGGAACGCCGTCTGGCCTATGTCGGCATCACCCGCGCCATGCGCCGGCTGGTGATGAGCTATGCGGAGACCCGCCGCCTCTATGGCAGCGAGACCTACAACAAGGTCTCGCGCTTCGTCCGCGAGGTGCCGGATGGCCTGATCCAGGAGGTGCGGTTGTCCAACGCGGTCAAGCAGCCCTTCGCTGGCAGTCGGGCCAGTCCCTTCGCCCAGGCACCGGTACCGGAAACCACCTTCAGCCTCGGTCAGCCGGTGCGCCATGCCCTGTTCGGCGAAGGCGTCATCCTCAACTACGAGGGCTCCGGCGCCCATGCGCGGGTGCAGGTGAACTTCAAGTCCGAAGGCAGCAAGTGGCTGATGGTGAGCTACGCCAAGCTCGAACCGCTCTAGGCATGACGGCGTCCTGGCTGTTCTGGGCGCTGCTGGCAGCGGCCTTCGCCGCCCTCACCGCTATCTTCGGCAAGCTGGGCGTGGAACAGGTCAACGCAGACTTCGCCACCCTGTTGCGGACTCTGGTGGTGGTCGTGGTGCTGGCTGCCATCGTCACGGCTACCGGCCAGGCACAATCGCTGGCCAGCATCAGCGGCCGTAGCTATCTGTTTCTGCTGTTGTCGGGGGTGGCCACTGGCCTGTCCTGGCTGTGCTACTACCGGGCGCTCAAGCTGGGACCGGCTTCGCTGGTGGCGCCGGTGGACAAGT
This sequence comes from Pseudomonas sp. VMV1, assembly GCF_056790235.1. NCBI lineage: Bacteria > Pseudomonadati > Pseudomonadota > Gammaproteobacteria > Pseudomonadales > Pseudomonadaceae > Pseudomonas > Pseudomonas sp. VMV1. Next base: position 531,757 of record NZ_JBXGSE010000003.1, on the reverse strand, counting down.
TGAGCGTGGTGTTGGTGGCAATCTTCGGCGTGGCGCTGCTCGGCGAACGCCTGGACCTGCGCCAGTGGTGCGGTATCGCGGCCATTGGCGGTGGCGTGCTGCTGCTCGCCTGGAGGCCCTGAAAGGGCGCAGGAAACGGGCCTGACCGCCAGTGGGAGATTGCCGGACGGCAGAAAGCGGCCAAGCCCATTTCCTGCATTGTGCATTCCCTTGCCATCGACCCGCTTATGCAAACGGGCGACTTAGAGCGATTCTGCCGCGTCGATCCCCAGCCGGCAATGGCTGGATTGCGCAAAAGCGGCCTAATGCTGTCCGCCCTTGTCCTGCTCCAGAGTCTCGATGAAGGCGATCTGCAGCCGCGAATGCACGCGGATGAACCAGCGCCACAGCACCGCGATCACCACCACCGCGACCAGGCCGATCAGCAGCAACAGCTCACCACGGGGCAGGATGCTACTGCTCAGGGCGGCCAGCAGCACCAGGATGCCGGCCAGCGACAACAGCGGGATCAGCTCACTGACCAGACGCCGCACCGGCTGGGTATAGCGCCCGGCCTGGTTCTGCCGCACGCTGAGTTCGGCCATCAGCATGGCCAGGGCCTTGAGCTTGCGATAGGCGGCGATCAGGCAAGGCAGCGACAAGAGCAGCGCCCCACCCCAGATGCAGGCCTTCTGCAGGTCGGGATCGGCAATCCAGGTGCCAAGCCAACCCGCCAGGCCGTTGGCGAAATAGGCGCCGCCCAGGAAGATGGCGATCACCAGCGACAGGTTGATGCCGACCTGCAGCAGGATACGTCTCATCATCCCGGCCAATACCGCCTTCTCGCCCTGTGGCTGGATGCTGCGCAACCATTCGCCATAGATGCCCAGTACCCGCTGCAGTGGCTGCGGCAGCCAGCGTCCGATCCACAGCGCCAGCGGATCGGCGGCCTTGATCAGGTAGGGCGTAAGCAGCGTAGTGACCGCCGATACGGCGACCGCCACCGGATAGAGGAAATGACTGGTGACACCCAGGGTGATGCCCAGGGTGGCGATGATGAAGGAGAACTCGCCGATCTGCGCCAGGCCCATGCCCACTCGCAGTGAGGTACGACCATCATTGCCGGCGATCAGGGTACCCAGGCTGCAGGCGAGGATCTTGCCCAGTACCACGGCGACGCTGATCACGGTGATCGGCCAGGCGTATTCGACCAGCACCTTGGGATCGAGCAGCAGGCCGATGGCGACGAAGAAGATGGCGCTGAACATGTCGCGCAGTGGCTCCACCAGCGTCTCGATCTTCAGCAACTGACGGGACTCGGCCATGATGGCGCCGATCAGGAAAGCCCCCAGTACCACACTGTATTCCAGCTTGGCGACCAGCAGGCAGAAGCCGAAGCACAGCCCCAGCACCGTGATCAGCAGCATCTCGTTGCTTTCGAACTTTGCCACGTAGGCCAGCAGCCGCGGCACCAGCAGGATGCCGATCACCAGCGCCACGATCATGAACAGACTCAGCTTGCCCAGGGTCGAGGCCACAGCTCCCGGTTCCACCGAACCGCTTACCGCCAGCCCCGACAGCAGTGCGATGATGCCGATGCCGAGGATGTCCTCGACGATCAGCACGCCAAAGATCTGCTGGGCGAAGCGCTCGTGCTTCATCTTCAGCTCGTTGAGTGCCTTGACGATGATGGTGGTCGAGGAGATGGCCAGGATGGCGCCGAGGAACAGCGAATCCATGTGCGACCAGCCGAATATCTGGCCTACCTGATAACCCAGCCAGAGCATCAGGCTGATCTCCAGGAAGGCCGCGATGAAGGCCGTGGCGCCTACCCGGAACAGTTTGCGCAGTGAAAACTCAAGGCCAAGACTGAACATCAGGAAGATCACCCCAACCTCGGCGAGGGTCTTGATGCTTTCTTCGTCGTGGATCAGACCGAATGGCGGGGTATGGGGTCCGATGATGAAGCCGGCGAGGATGTAACCCAGGACCACGGGCTGCTTGAGGCGGTGAAACAGGATGGTCACCACGCCGGCCACCAGCATGATGACCGCCATGTCCTGGATGAAAGCTAAGGCATGCATCGGCCGGGCCCTCCTATGACGGGCCGGGTTATCTCCCGACACCTGCGCTGACTGGAGTCCAAGACTAGCATCTGCAAACTCTTGTGACGGATTTTGCAAAAATCTGTAATAGATTGATGTAGCTAGAGATTTTCCGCTGTCCGCAGGAGCGACGTTGGTCGCTTGGGCGGCGAGCGCAAAGGGCAAAATACCGAAACAATTCACGCTGGCTGTACTTGACCGTGCAGCGCAAGATGTATCCAACACCAGACTCTTCACTGAGAGAACACCACATGCAACGCCTGATGAGCTTCTTCATGATCCTGTGCCTGGGCCTCACGCTCAGCCTGGATGCCAATGCCAAACGCATGGGCGCCGGCAAGTCCGCTGGCGCCGCGCCCATTCACCAGACCCGCCAGGCCGCACCGACACAGCAGCCGGGCATGGCCGCACCGGCCGCCGGTGCTGGCGCCGCCGCTGCTGCCCGTACCAGTGGCGCCTCGCGCTGGCTCGGCCCACTGGCCGGTATCGCCGCCGGTGGCCTGCTGGCCTCCATGTTCATGGGTGACGGCTTCGAAGGCTTCCAGTTCTTCGACTTCCTGATCCTGGCGCTCATCGCCTTCGTGATCTTCCGTCTGATCGCCCGTCGCAAGCAGCAGGCCGGTCCGCAGCCCGCCGTTGCTGGCCATGCGCCCATGCAGCGCGAAATGCCCAATCAGCCCGCCAACGGTGGCCTGTTCGGGGGTGCCGCACCGGTGATCAATGCGCCGAGCTGGTTCAATGCCGAGCGCTTCGTGGCCGCCGGTCGCGACCACTTCATGAGCCTGCAGCAACACTGGGACGCCAACGAGATGGACAAGATCTCCGAGTTCGTCACCCCGCAGATGCTGCAATGGCTGCGTGACGAGCGCGCTGCGCTGGGTGAAGGCTTCCAGTCCACCTATATCGAGAACCTGAACGCTAACCTGGATGGGGTCGAGGATCTGCAGGGCAAGACCATCGCCACCATCACCTTCAACGGTGTGTCCAAGGAATCGCGTTTCGACCAGGGCCAGCCGTTCAGCGAAAGCTGGCGCATGGAGCGCATGGCTGGTGAAAACCAGCCCTGGCTGCTAGCGGGTATTCGCCAGAACGCCTGATAAGCGCGCGTTACTCGAAAGCCCGGCTCTAAGCCGGGCTTTTTCATTGGTGTCCCAGGCGAACCCTCTTGCGAAACCGCTATCAAGTCCGTACGGAAGCTGCCGTTATCCCGGACTGAACTGCTAACCTTGCGCGCCTCTTTTCCCTATCCGGTGCGCATTTCGAGAGAGGCCTGCTATGGAAGACGTCATCGAACGCCTGCGTGAAGAAAACGAACCCGTTCCCGTTCCCCTGGAACTGCCCGACGAAGACCTGCTGGTCGAAATCGAGGAAGAACTACTCATCAGCCTGCCGCCGGAATTCCGTGAATTCCTGCTGACCGTCAGCGACGTGGTCTATGGCCGCATCGAGCCGGTGACCGTTACCGATCCCCAGTCCCATACCTATCTGCCGGAAATGGCCGCGACCGCCTGGGATGAAGGCCTGCCGCGCGAGTACATTCCTCTCTGTGCCAGCGATGACGGCTACTACTGCGTCAGCCAGGAAGGCGAGGTGCTGTTGTGGGAAGATGGCGACCTGACCGACGAATCCTGGGATTCGGTCTGGATCTGGGCACGCGACGTCTGGCTGGAAAGCTGACAGGGCCGCCACTGAACGACCCCGCCTCACGCGGGTCTGGATAAGGCCATTACTCCGGAGGAAGCGTCATGAGCACTCCCGTCGTCCTGATCACCGGCGCCGCGGGCGGCCTCGGCCGTGCCCTGGCGCAACGCTTTGCCCAAAGTCGCTGGCGCGTCGCCGCAGCCGACCGCGATGCCGAAGGCCTGCATGGACTCAACGGCATCGTCGGCCTGGATTCCAGTGTGACCGCCGATATTTCCAGTGCCGAGGGCTGCCGTTCCCTGGTCAGCAAGGTCATGGCTCGCACCGGACGCCTGGACGCCCTAATCAATGCGGCCGGCATCTGGCGCGAAGGCGAGGTGGAGACCTTCAGCGAGGAAGACTACGACCTGGTGATGGCGGTCAATCTCAAGGCCACCTTCTTCATGTGCTCGGCGGCCATCCCCTTCCTCAAGGAAAATCGCGGCGTCATCATCAACGTCGCCAGCGGTGCTGGCCGTCAGCCCATCGCCGGGGCAGCGGCCTATGGCGCGGCCAAGGCCGCGGTCCGCTTCTTCAGTCAGAATCTGGCGGTGGAGTTGGCTCGGGACGGCGTGCGGGTCAATGCCGTTTCCCCTGGCGACATCGACACCCCCATGCTGGACTTCCAGGCAGCGCACTATGGCAGCGGCGATCCGGCCGGCTACCGGCGCAATCTGCTCAACCGCTATCCCCAGGGCGATACCGCACGCTTCATCCAGCCAGAGGAAGTCGCCGAATTCGTCTATTTCCTCTGCCAGCCCCAGGCGGCCGCCATCTCCGGCGCAGACCTGCCCATCGACTTCGGCCTCTCCGCCGGCCGTTGACGGCTGTGACAGACGGCGCTGCGGCGCCGTCTACAGGATTTCCCCTCGAGGATTCGCCCATGGAAGCCGGCAACCACCAGTTGAGCATGACCATCCTGATGACCCCGGACCTGGCCAATTTTTCCGGCAATGTCCACGGCGGCGCCCTGCTCAAATACCTCGACGAGGTCGCCTATGCCTGCGCCAGCCGCTATGCCGGTCGCTATGTGGTGACTCTGTCGGTGGATCAGGTGATCTTTCGCGAGCCCGTGCATGTCGGCGAACTGGTGACCTTTCTCGCCTCGGTGAACTACACCGGCACCACTTCCATGGAGATCGGCGTCAAGGTCATCACCGAGAATATCCAGCAACGTTCGGTGCGCCACACCAACAGCTGTTTCTTCACCATGGTGGCGGTGGACGAGAACGGCAAATCCTGCCCAGTGCCTCAGCTCCAGCCCGTCACCCCGGACGAGAAGCGACGCTGTGTGCAGGCACAGCAGCGCCGGCAGATCCGTCGGGAACTTCAAGAGCGCTATCAGGCACTCAAGGAAACCTTTTGAGTTTTGCCGGCTAGGTCGCCGTCGTTCGACGGCAGCGGCTCCAGGATCTGGCAATCCAAATCCTTGGAGCCAGCATGTCCCATCACACCCCTCTGATATCGACCCTGGCGATCGGCCTGGTCCTGGCCTTCGTCTTCGGTACCCTGGCTACCCGCCTGCGCCTGCCACCCATCGCCGGCTATCTGCTCGCCGGCGTGGTCGCTGGACCCTTCACCCCTGGCTTCGTCGCCGATCCCGAGCTGTCCAAGGAACTGACCGAAATCGGCGTCATCCTGCTGATGTTCGGTGTGGGCCTGCACTTCTCCATCAAGGACCTGCTGGCAGTCAAGCGCATCGCCATTCCCGGCGCGATCGTCCAGATCGCCGCCGCCACCCTCATGGGCATGGGCGTGAGTCATTTCCTGGGCTGGGGCCTGGGCAGCGGGCTGGTGTTCGGTCTGTCGCTGTCGGTGGCCAGTACCGTGGTGCTGTTGCGGGCGCTGGAAGAGCGCCAGATGGTAGAAAGCCGGCGTGGACGCATCGCCGTGGGCTGGCTGATCGTGGAAGACCTGCTGATGGTGCTGGCCCTAGTGATCCTGCCGGCCCTGGCGGGCCCCCTGGGCGGTGACAGTGGCGAGCAACCGGGCCAGAGCCTGGGGCTGGAGCTGGGTGTTACCGCCCTCAAGGTGGGCGCCTTCATTGCCCTGATGCTGGTGGTGGGTCGGCGAGCCATTCCCTGGCTACTGGCCCGCGTCGTGCGTACCGGTTCGCGTGAACTCTTCACCCTGGCCACCCTCGCCATCGCCATGGGTATCGCCTATGGCTCGGCCTCGCTGTTCGGGGTGTCCTTCGCCCTGGGCGCCTTCTTTGCTGGCGTGGTGCTCAACGAATCCGAACTCAGCCACGATGCGGCGGAAAATTCGCTGCCGCTACGTGAAGCCTTCGCCGTGCTGTTCTTCTTTTCGGTGGGCTGCCTGTTCGATCCGGAAATCCTGCTGGAACGGCCCTGGGCGATTCTGGCGACGGTCGCAGTCATCGTCTTTGGCAAATCCATCGCCGCGATGCTGATCGTCCTGGCCTATCGTCGCCCCTTGAGTGTGGCCCTGACCATCGCTGCCAGCCTGGCGCAGATCGGCGAGTTCTCCTTCATCCTCGCCAGCCTCGGCCTGTCGCTGAAATTGCTCGACCAGGGCGCGCACGATCTCATCCTGGCTGCCGCCATCATCTCCATCATCCTCAATCCGTTGCTGTTCCACGGCATCGATCGCCTGCAGCCCTGGCTAGAGCGCCGCGAAGGTCGTCGGCTCGTCAACGCCAAGGGCAAGCATGCACCGGAACTGGACGACGAACCCGAGCCCGTCGAACACAGTGGACATCTGGTCCTGGTGGGCTATGGCCGGGTAGGTCGCTACATCTGCGATCGCCTGGATCGCCAGGGTCCGCCGCTGATCGTGATCACCGATGAGCCCGAGCATGTCACGGCGTTACGCCAGCAGGGCTTCAAGGCGATCCTCGGCAATGCGACCCAAGACAAGGTGCTGGCGCGGGCCAAGCTCAAGGAAGCACGCGCCCTGCTGCTGGCGATACCCAACGGCTTCGAAGCCGCCGAGATCGCCCGCCGTGCCCGCGAGCTGACCCCCGATCTGCACATCCTTGCCCGCGCGCACCACGATGACGAGATCCGTCATCTGGAGGCCAATGGGGTGGACGAGGTAATCATGGGCGAGCGCGAGATCGCCCATGGCATGTTTCGCTACCTGGGTCTGGAACGACCTGGCGAGCATGAGGCGGAGCCCAGGGGCTCCGCGGCCTAGCGGCGTTGGATCTTGAAGTTGAAGGTCTTGGTGGCCTTGCGCGGCACGATCTGACCGCCAGAGACCCGCGGGGCGAAGCGCCATTCACCCAGCACCTCGAGCACAGCGCGCTCCAGTTGCTTGTTGGAGGCTTCCAGCACCTGGATATCGGCCAGTCGACCATCGGCGGTCACGGTGAACATCACCCTGACCTCGCCACCCACGCCGCGGCGGCGCAGCATTTCCGGATACTCCGGCGGTGTCATCTTGATCGGCCGGATATCGGCGTCATCGATGCTACCCGTGGGTAGACCCGCGGTCTTTGGCGGACCGGAAGGCGCAGCGGCAGGTGCAGGCTGACTGGGTGCGGTAGCCGCGGGAGCAGGCGCTGGAGAAGGCGCCGCCTGGGCGACCGGTTCCGGCGCGGGCTCAACCTTTTTCGGCAATGGCTTCTGCTGGCTGTGCTCGACCGGCTTGGGTTTGGGCTTCGGCTTGGGTTTGGGCTTTTCCACCACCGGCTTGGGCGGCTCCACCGGTTTCGGCGGCTCCACGGGCTTGGGCGGTTCTGGCGGCGGTGGTTCGGGTTGCGGCGGCGCTGGCGGTGCCGGGGCGGGTGCAGGTGGTTCGGGTACCGGCTTGGGCAGCTGGATGAAGCTCACCTGCATGGGCTCGTCGCCCTTGGCGATCTTCAGCTCCGGCGGGGCCTGGACCACCAAGAACAGGGCTGCCGCCATGCTGGCGTGCATGATCAGCGACAACGCCGAGGCGGCGCCCCAGCCACGGCCGCGCGGTGGCTGCTCACCCGGCTCGGCGGCGCCTACCGGGGTCAGCACCGGCGTCAGGATCTCTTCGTTACGTTCGGGCATCCGAAACGACAGGATGGTGGCCGAGGGCTCGCTACGCTTGGCATTGACCCCTGCGACCGGTTCCACGTCACCTGCCAGGGCGGCCCTGACGGGTCCCTGGACGGATTCCACCTCGTCACCGTCAGAACGCGCAGCAACTACGAGAGGTTCAGGCTTGGCAAGAGATGTCGGAGCCATGGGAGCGATACGCAGAGGAAGTAAATTTAATAATCATTATCATTAACTGAAAAGATTTGGCAACCTCAAATGTCGCGAATGGTCCCGCGCAGGGCTTTTTCGAGGGCCTCTAGATCCGGCATCTGCTCCAGGATCAGCTCCAGCCGATTGTCACGGCGCCATGGGCTTGGCTCCCAACGACCTTCCCCGGCCAGACCATTGTAAGCCTGCCAGCCGTCCTGCAATTGCAGGACGGCCTTCAGCCGGCGCAGGCCCGGGAGCCTGGTCAGAAGAGCCAGCAGCGCAGGCCCGTCGAAGCGGTGCTGGGAATGCCAGCGCCAACCGACGGCGTGATGCCCCTCCTGGGTATGACTGAAACGCAGCGGGCGATGGGGTAGCACGAGCGCCTGTGGCGAAGAAACGGCCGTGGGCTCGGGTAACTCGCAAGCGCTTGAGGACTCCTCGGTAGCCAAGGGCAGCTCAGCCAGCGTGATCCGGCCCTCCTCCGTCCAGTACAGCGGCCGGTCGCCCAGCTGCGGTGGCAAGAGCGTCTGGTCCAGCCCTTCGCTCTTGTTGAGCACGACCAGACCGGCCTGCTGCAGTGCCTGGTACTGAGCATCCGGCAGAGGCAAGCCCTTAAGCAATTGCCCGGCGTCCACCACCCAGACCAGCGGTTGCAGCGTCAGCACCCCGGTCCAGGGCGGTGCCTGGAGTTGTCGATACAGGCTGGCGGGATGACCCAGGCCGGAAGGCTCGATGAACAATCGCTGCGGTCGCGCGCGCCGGAGCAACCGCGTGAGAGCTACCTGCAGGGGCACGCCCTGGACGCAGCACAGGCAGCCGCCCGGAACCTCGGCAATACTGACTCCCTCGTCGTCCCGGGTCATGAGCGCCGCATCGAGGCCGATCTGGCCGAATTCATTGACCAGGATCGCCCAGCGCTCGTTGGCAGGACGCTGGGTGAACAGCTGGCGGATCAGGGTGGTCTTGCCGGCGCCCAAGGGACCGGCGATCACATGGGTGTTGATATCGGCTAGGCGCATGGCGAAAGGTCGAATGCTAGAGTGACGGTTTTGCGAGAGGTTGCTTGGAATGCGGCGCCTGTTGATTGCTCTACTGCTGTTGCCTTCACTGGCGCTCGCCGACGCCTGCGTGATCCGCAGTCGTCAGGGCAGTGTGGACGTGCAGATCTGCCAGAGCAATATCGACATCCCGGCCAAGCTGTTTCGCGAGGGCTTCTGCCAGCCCCAACTCAAGGGCCAGCAGACCGAGGTCCGCTTCGTCGACCGTTGCCCGGTGGGCGAGATCGGCATCTGCCGAGACGCACGCAGCCCCGGCGTGCCCTATCGGCAGGATATCCACTACTACGGCGAACCGGGCGACGGCCGTTTCCTGGCCGTCGCCTGTCGTCAGCAGAATCAGGGCAGCTGGCGCGTGCCCTGAGGTTTCACGTGAAACCCCTTATTCCACGGTCACCGACTTGGCCAGGTTGCGTGGCTGATCCACGTCGGTGCCCTTGAACACGGCCACGTGGTACGACAGCAGCTGCAGCGGGATGGTGTAGAGGATCGGGGACAGGGCATCGTGGATGTGCGGCATGGGCACGATACGGGTACCTTCACCTTCCTCGAAGGCAGCACGCTCGTCGGCGAAGACGATCAGCTGACCACCCCGTGCTCGCACCTCCTGCAGGTTGGACTTGAGCTTTTCCAGCAGTTCGTTGTTGGGCGCCACCGTCACCACCGGCATGTCGGCGTCGACCAGGGCCAGGGGACCATGCTTGAGCTCGCCAGCCGGATAGGCCTCGGCGTGGATGTAGGAGATCTCCTTCAGCTTGAGCGCGCCTTCCATGGCCACCGGGTACTGCTCGCCACGCCCGAGAAACAGGGTGTGGTGCTTTTCGGCAAAGGACTCCGCCAGCTTTTCCACGGTCTTGTCCATGGCCAGGGCTTCATCCAGACGCGCCGGCAGACGGCGCAGCTCGGCCACCAGTTCGGCCTCGACACCGGCGTCCAGGCGCTGTTGGCAACGTCCCAGGCTCAGGGTCAGCAAGAGCAGTGAGACTAGCTGCGTGGTGAAGGCCTTGGTCGATGCCACGCCGATCTCCGGACCCGCCTGGGTCAGGAAGCTCAACTGAGATTCTCGCACCAGGGAGCTGGTCGCTACGTTGCAGATCGCCAGGCTGCTCAGATAGCCGGACTGCTTGGCCATGCGCAGGGCCGCCAGGGTATCGGCGGTCTCGCCGGACTGGGAAATGGTCACGAACAGAGTGTCCGGACTGACGGCAACGCGGCGATAGCGGAATTCGCTGGCCACTTCTACCTGGCAGGGAATGCCCACGTATTCCTCGATCCAGTAGCGTGCCACCGAGCCTGCATGGAAGCTGGTCCCGCAGGCGACGATCTGTACCTGGCGCACCTTGGCGAACAACTCGGATGCCGCCGGGCCAAAGGCCTCGGGGAGCACCTGGCCATCGCCCAGGCGACCTTCCAGGGTGCGCTGGACCACGCTAGGCTGCTCGTGGATCTCCTTGAGCATGAAGTGGCGATAGGCGCCCTTGTCGGCGGCCTCGCTGCCTTCGTGGTACTGGACCGTCTCACGCTGAACCGGCTGGCCATCCACGTCCCAGAGGTTGACCTGATCCAGGCGGATCTCGGCCACGTCACCCTCTTCCAGGTAGACGAAGCGGTCAGTGACCTGGCGCAGCGCCAGTTGGTCGGAGGCCAGGTAGTTCTCGCCCAAGCCGAGGCCGATCACCAGGGGGCTGCCACTGCGGGTCGCCACCAGGCGATCCGGCTGCTGGCGCCACACGGCCGCCAGGCCATAGGCGCCGTGCAATTCCTTGACCGCCGCCTTGAGCGCCGTGGTCAGGTCGCCGCTGTCCTGCAGCTTGAGGTGCAGCAGGTGGACAATGACCTCGGTGTCGGTCTGGGAGGTGAAGACATAGCCCTGAGCCTTGAGCTGGGTCCGCAGGGCTTCGTGGTTCTCGATGATGCCGTTGTGCACCACCGCCACATCACCTTGGGAGAAGTGCGGGTGGGCATTGGCTTCGGTGGGCGCGCCATGGGTGGCCCAGCGGGTGTGGGCGATGCCCAGGCGACCGGCCAGGGGGTCTGCCAGCAGGGCCGCTTCCAGTTCGCTGACCTTGCCGATGCGGCGCAGGCGCTGCAACTCGCCCTGGGCATCCAGCAGCGCCAGGCCGGCACTGTCGTAGCCACGGTACTCCAGGCGCTTGAGACCCTCGACCAGAATGGCGGTGATGTTACGCTCGGCAATGGCGCCGACGATTCCACACATGCTTACCTCCCGTTGCCTGTCTTATCCACAGCGACCCCGTTGAGTCGACTGTGGATGACCTGATTGTCTAGTTGTCCACAGGGGCGCAGATGACCTGCACCCCTTGGGTTTCGATCGCTCGGGCCGCTTCGGCCGGCAGGCGCTCATCGGTAATGAGCACATCCACTCTTTCCCAAGGTAGTTCCAGATTGGGAATTCGCCTGCCCAGCTTGCTCGCTTCGGCCATGACCACCACCTCCCGTGCCACCTCGGCCATCACCCGCGACAGCGACAGATGCTCGTTGAAGGTGGTGGTGCCCCGTTCCAGATCGAGACCGTCGGCACCGATGAACAGCTGATCGAAGTCGTAGGATCTCAATACCTGTTCGGCCACCTGTCCCTGGAAGGATTCAGAATGCGGATCCCAGGTCCCGCCGGTCATCAGCAGCATGGGTTCCTGTTCCAATTCGTGCAGGGCCGTAGCGACTTGCAGGGAATTGGTCATGACCACCAGGCCAGGACGGTGATCGAGCTGCGGAATCAGCGCCGCCGTGGTGCTGCCGCAGTCGATGATGATCCGCGCATGCTCACGCAGGCGCTGGACCGCCGCCCGGGCAATGGCCTGCTTGAAGGGCGAGGCCTGGGGGGGTGCCTCGGCCAGCAACTCCTGGGGCATGGCCACGGCGCCGCCGTAGCGACGCAGGAGCAGCCCATTGCGTTCGAGTGCGGCCAGATCCTTGCGGATGGTCACCTCGGACGTTTCCAGCTGGCGAGCCAGGCCATCCACGCTGACCTCGCCCTGCTCCTGAACCTGGGCAAGGATGGCGTGACGACGCTGAGCAGTATTGCGGCGAGTCATAAATTTCGATTCGAAAGATAATGGATCGAATCAAAACCTAATAGTGGACAGCCGTCAAGTCTTGGGGGCCTTCTTCGGTCGCTGCCAGCCGGTCTTGTTGACCTGGCGTGCGCGGCCCAGTGCCAGGGCTTCGGCCGGCACATCGGCTGTGATGACCGAGCCTGCCGCCGTGGTCGCCCCCGCGCCCAGGGTGACCGGGGCCACCAGGGAGCTGTTGGAACCCACGAAGACATCCGCGCCGATTTCGGTTCGAAACTTGTTGGCACCATCATAATTGCAGGTGATGGTACCCGCCCCTATGTTGCTGCCTGCGCCGATACTGGCGTCTCCGAGGTAGGTCAGGTGACCGGCCTTGGCGCCGTCCTGCAGCTGGGCGTTCTTGAGCTCGACGAAGTTGCCCACGTGCGCCTTGACGCCCAGTTCGCTGCCGGGACGTAAACGGGCGAAGGGACCGACGTCGGCGCCCTCCCCTACCACGGCCCCGTCCAGGTGGCTGTTGGCCTTGATGATGGCGCCGCGTTTGAGGACGCTGTCCTTGATCACGCAATTCGGACCGATACTGACACCATCCTCCAACACCACCCGGCCTTCGAGGATGACATTGATGTCGATGGAGACGTCGCGTCCGGTCTCGACCTGGCCCCGCTGATCGAAGCGCAGGGGATCGACCAGGGTCACGCCCTGCAGCATCAGGCGCTCGGCAGCGCGCTGCTGGAAGTGCCGTTCCAGCTGGGCCAGTTGCCGGCGATCGTTGGCGCCCTGGACTTCCATGGCCTCCGCCGGCTGACTGGTGGCGATGGTCAGGCCGTCCGCCACTGCCAGGGCAATGACGTCGGTCAGGTAGTACTCGCCCTGGGCATTGCTGTTGGATAGTCGGCCCAGCCAGTCGGCCAGCCGCTGTCCCGGTACCGCGAGAATGCCGGTGTTGCCCTCACGGATGGCGCGCTGGGCATCGCTGGCGTCCTTGTGCTCGACGATGGCGGTGACCCGACCCTCGCCATCGCGCAGGATACGGCCGTAGCCGGTGGGGTCGTCCAGCTCCACGGTCAGCAGCGCCAGGTGGCTGTCATCCACCTGCTCCAGCAGACGCTGCAGGGTTTCGGTCTGGATCAAGGGTACATCGCCATAGAGGATCAGCACGCGCTCCGCTGTCAGCGCCGGGGCCGCCTGAGCCACGGCATGGCCGGTGCCGAGCTGCTCGGCCTGCACCACGAAGCTCACGTCGTCCGCGGCCAGCTGGCTGCGGACCTGGTCGGCGCCATGACCGATGACGACGTGGATGCCGGCCGGCTGCAGCTCACGGGCGCGGTCGAGGACATGCCCCAGCATGCTGCGACCGGCCACGGGATGCAGCACCTTGGGTAGAGCGGATCTCATGCGGGTGCCCTGGCCAGCGGCCAGGATGACGATTTCCAGGGACATCGGAACCTCGGAGACAGGAGGAAGAGACGGGCCGGCGACCGAAGGCGACAGGCGCCTTCCGAATCTGACCACGCGACATTTCTCGCCCACTTTTCGGGCGACAAAAGAAAAGGGTAGCCGAAGCTACCCTTGTCGTTACAGCCTGACCTTGCGCTTAGCGCTTGGCTTGCCGCTTGAGCTGCTGGATGGTGCGCAGCTGGGCGGCGGCTTCGGCGAGCTGAGCGGCGGCAGCGGTATAGTCGAACTCCGTGCCCTTGTCGCTCAGGGCGGCCTCGGCGCGCTGCTTGGCTTCCAGAGCGGCAGCTTCGTCGATGTCACCGGCGCGGCTGGCGGTATCGGCCAGCACTTCGACGACATTCGGCTGCACTTCCAGGAAACCGCCGGAGATGTAGAACACCTCCTCGGCGCCCCCTTCCTTGACCAGGCGAATGGGGCCCGGTTTCAAGTCGGTGAGCAGCGGCGCATGGCCCGGGGCGATACCCAGATCACCCAGGTGGCCGTGGGCGATGATCATCTCCACCGCGCCGGAGAAGATTTCCCCTTCCGCGCTGACGATGTCGCATTGGACTGTCTTGGCCATAGCGTGCCTCTAAGAGCGCCCGTCGCCGGGCGCGGCAGTTACAGTTTCTTGGCTTTCTCGATGGCTTCGTCGATGCCGCCGACCATGTAGAACGCCTGCTCGGGCAGGTGATCGTAGTCGCCGCGCAGAATCCCGGAGAAGCCGGCGATGGTGTCCTTGAGGGACACGTACTTGCCGGGCGAACCGGTGAAGACTTCGGCCACGAAGAACGGCTGGGACAGGAAGCGCTGGATCTTACGAGCGCGGGATACCAGCTGCTTGTCGGACTCGGACAGTTCGTCCATGCCCAGGATCGCGATGATGTCCTTCAGCTCCTTGTAGCGCTGCAGCACGTACTGGACGCCGCGAGCGGTGTCGTAGTGCTCCTGGCCAATCACGTTCGGGTCCAGCTGGCGCGAGGTGGAGTCCAGGGGATCGACCGCCGGGTAGATACCCAGGGAGGCGATGTCACGGGACAGAACCACGGTGGCGTCCAGGTGGGCGAAGGTGGTCGCCGGGGACGGGTCGGTCAAGTCATCCGCAGGGACGTAAACGGCCTGTACGGAGGTGATCGAGCCCAGCTTGGTGGAGGTGATGCGCTCCTGCAGGACACCCATCTCCTCGGCCAGGGTCGGCTGGTAGCCCACCGCGGACGGCATACGACCCAGCAGCGCGGACACTTCGGTGCCGGCCAGGGTGTAGCGGTAGATGTTGTCGACGAACAACAGGACGTCACGGCCTTCGTCACGGAATTTCTCGGCCATGGTCAGGCCGGTCAGGGCCACGCGCAGACGGTTGCCCGGCGGCTCGTTCATCTGGCCATAGACCAGGGCGACCTTGTCCAGAACGTTGGAGTCCTTCATCTCGTGGTAGAAGTCGTTCCCTTCACGGGTACGCTCGCCCACACCGGCGAACACGGAATAACCGCTGTGCTCGATGGCGATGTTACGGATGAGCTCCATCATGTTGACGGTCTTGCCCACGCCGGCGCCGCCGAACAGGCCGACCTTACCGCCCTTGGCGAACGGGCAGACCAGGTCGATGACCTTGATGCCGGTTTCCAGCAGGTCGTTACCGCCAGCCTGTTCTGCATAGGACGGGGCCTTGCGGTGGATTTCCCAACGCTCTTCCTCGCCGATGGGGCCGGCTTCGTCGATGGGGTTGCCCAGGACGTCCATGATGCGGCCGAGGGTCTTGACGCCGACAGGGACCTTGATGGCCTCGCCGGTGTTGCCCACGTTCAGGCCACGCTTGAGGCCTTCGGTGCTACCCATGGCGATGGTCCGGACCACGCCGTCGCCCAGCTGCTGCTGGACTTCCAGGGTGGTTTCGGCACCCTGCACCTTGAGGGCGTCAAAGACGCGCGGTACCGCGTCGCGCGGGAATTCCACGTCGATCACGGCGCCGATGATTTGTACGATACGTCCGCTACTCATTTCGCGTTCCTCGAATGTTTAAGCTGTCCGTCAGACCGCGGCGGCGCCGCCGACGATTTCCGAAATTTCCTGGGTGATCGCAGCCTGGCGAGCCTTGTTGTAGACCAGCTGCAGGTCCTTGATGAGATCGCCGGCGTTGTCGGTGGCGTTCTTCATCGCGATCATCCGCGCGGCCTGTTCGCTGGCAGCGTTCTCGACCACGGCCTGATACACCTGGGACTCCACGTAGCGCACCAACAGGCCGTCGAGCAGGGTCTTGGCGTCGGGCTCGTAGAGGTAGTCCCAATGCTTGCCCTGCAGCTCACCGCCCTCGGCCGGAACCAGCGGCACCAGCTGCTGGATGGTCGGCTTCTGGGTCATGGTGTTGACGAAGACGTTGGACACCACGTACAGGCGGTCGATACGGCCGTCCAGGTAGGCATCCAGCATCACCTTGATGCTGCCGATCAGATCGCCGATCGCCGGCTCTTCGCCGAGGTGGCTGATGGCCGCGACCACGTTGCCGCCGAAGCTACGGAAGAAGGAGGCACCCTTGGCCCCGATCACCGCCAGATCGATTTCCACACCCTTGCCGCGCTGGTCGCCCATGTCGCGGACCAGAGCCTTGAACAGGTTGGTGTTCAGACCACCGGCCAGACCCCGATCGGAGCTGACCACGATGTAGCCGACGCGCTTGACCTCGCGTTCCACCATGAAGGCATGGCGGTACTCGGGGTTGGCGTTGGCCAGGTGGCCGATCACAGCGCGGATGCGCTCGGCATAAGGCTTGCTGGCAGCCATGCGGGCCTGAGCCTTACGCATCTTGCTGACCGCAACCTTTTCCATGGCGCTGGTGATCTTCTGTGTGCTTTTGATGCTCGCGATCTTGCCGCGAATCTCTTTTGCGCCTGCCATGTGACACCTATCGGGTTGGCAAACGGGGGCTGGCGCCCCCGTCGCGGCTTACCAGGTTTGCGTGGCCTTGAACTTCTCGATTCCCGCCTTGATACCGGCGTCGATCTCGTCGTTGAAGTCGCCCTTCACGTTGATCTTGGCCATCAGGTCGGCGTGATCGCGGTTGAAGTAGGCGATCAGGGCCTGCTCGAAGCTACCAATCTTGTCCAGGGCCACATCGCTCAGGAAACCACGCTCGGCGGCGTACAGGCTCAGGGACATCTCGGCGATGGACATGGGCGCGTACTGCTTCTGCTTCATCAGCTCGGTGACGCGCTGACCATGCTCGAGCTGCTTGCGGGTGGCTTCGTCCAGGTCCGAGGCGAACTGGGCGAAGGCCGCCAGTTCACGGTACTGGGCCAGCGCGGTACGGATACCGCCCGACAGCTTCTTGATGATCTTGGTCTGGGCCGCACCACCCACACGGGATACCGAAACACCGGCGTTGACCGCCGGGCGGATGCCCGAGTTGAACAGGCCGGCTTCCAGGAAGATCTGGCCGTCGGTGATGGAGATCACGTTGGTCGGAACGAAGGCGGACACGTCGCCGGCCTGGGTCTCGATGATCGGCAGGGCGGTCAGCGAGCCGGTCTTGCCGGTCACGGCGCCGTTGGTGAACTTCTCGACGTAGTCGGCGGAGACGCGGGAAGCGCGCTCGAGCAGACGGCTGTGGAGATAGAACACGTCGCCGGGATAGGCTTCACGGCCCGGCGGACGACGCAGCAGCAGGGAGATCTGGCGATAGGCCACGGCCTGCTTGGACAGATCGTCATAGACGATCAGGGCGTCTTCACCGCGGTCGCGGAAGTATTCGCCCATGGTGCAACCCGAGTAGGGCGCCAGGAACTGCAGGGCAGCCGATTCGGACGCACTGGCTGCCACCACGATGGTGTTGTGCAGAGCGCCGTTCTCTTCCAGCTTGCGTACCACGTTGGCGATGGTCGACTGCTTCTGACCAATGGCGACGTAGACGCAGCGGATGCCGCTGTTCTTCTGGTTAATGATGGCATCGATCGCCATGGCGGTCTTGCCGATCTGACGGTCACCGATGATCAGCTCACGCTGACCACGACCAACCGGGATCATGGCATCGACGGCCTTGTAGCCGGTCTGCACCGGCTGGTCGACCGACTGACGCCAGATCACGCCCGGTGCGACCTTCTCGACGGCGTCGGTGGCGCTGGCATTCAGCGGACCCTTGCCATCGATGGGGTTGCCCAGGGCGTCGACGACGCGACCCAGCAGTTCCGGACCAACCGGGACTTCCAGGATGCGGCCGGTGCACTTGGCGCTCATGCCTTCGGCCAGACCCAGGTAGCTACCCAGGACCACGGCGCCGACGGAGTCCTGCTCCAGGTTCAGTGCCATGCCGTAGATGCCGCCGGGGAATTCGATCATTTCGCCGTACATGACGTCGGCCAGACCGAAGATCCGCACGATACCGTCAGACACGCTGACGATGGTGCCTTCGTTGCGGGCTTGCGAGGTCACGTCGAGCTTGTCGATGCGACCCTTGATGATTTCACTAATTTCGGAAGGATTGAGTTGCTGCATGCTACTGCCCCTTCAAACTCAAGGTTTCAACGCTTCGGCCAGTTGCGCGAGCTTGCCGCGAACGGAGCCATCGATTACCAAGTCGCCGGCGCGGATAACCACACCACCGATCAGGCTCGCATCCTCGGATGCATTAAGTCGCACGTGTCGACCTAGCCTTGCGCTGAGAGCCTTGGCGAGTTTGTCTTGCTGTTCTTCGCTCAGGGCGAAAGCACTGGTGACTTCCGCCTCGATGGATTTTTCCTGCTCGGCCTTGTACGCCTCGTAGATCTCGGCGATGGCCGGGAACAGGTCGATCCGGTTGTTTTCTGCCACGGTCCGAACGAAGTTCTGGGACTGTGCATCCAGCTGATCGCCACATACGTCGATGAGCAATCCGGCCTTGGCGTCCGCAGTCAACTGCGGCTGCTGAAGCAGCTGGCGCACGGTCCCGTCCTGGGATACCGCGGCGAGCAGCCCGAGCGCGGCCGACCATTGGGTCAGCTGCTGCTGGGACTGTGCGAACTCGAAAGCCGCCTTGGCATAGGGCCGGGCCAGCGTGTTCAGTTCTGCCATTGGTGGCCTCGCTTAGATTTCCGCTGCCAGTCGGTCAACCAACTGGGCATGAGCATTGGCATCAACGGTCGATCCAAGGATCTTCTCGGCGCCGGCCACGGCCAGCAGACCGACGCGAGCACGCAGGGCGTCCTTCGCACTGTTGATTTCCTGCTCGATTTCAGCCTGAGCCTGCGCCTTGATCCGGTCGCCTTCGGCACGGGCCTTGGCCTGTGCGTCCTCGACGATCTGAGCGGCACGCTTGTTGGCTTGCTCGATGATCTCGGCCGCCTGCCCCTTGGCTTCGTTCACTTTCTGGTTGGCTTGCTGCTGTGCCACTTCCAGATCACGAGCCGCGCGGTTGGCAGCGTCAAGGCCATCGGCAATCTTCTTCTCACGCTCACGCAGCGCCGAGATGATCGGCGGCCACACGTACTTCATGCAGAAGAGCACGAAGATGAAGAAGGCAACGGACTGGCCTATCAGGGTTGCATTAATGTTCACGCCAACACCTCGCTCGTTCGTTGTCCATCAGTCCTGCCTACACCCCTGGGGGTGATCAGCCGGCGATCTGACCAACGAAGGGGTTAGCGAAGGTGAAGAACAGGGCGATACCAACACCGATCATGGTCACGGCGTCGAGCAGACCGGCGACGATGAACATCTTGACTTGCAGCATCGGAACCATTTCCGGCTGACGAGCGGCGCCTTCGAGGAACTTGCCACCCAGCAGACCGAAGCCAATGGCGGTACCCAGAGCGCCCAGGCCAATCAGCAGAGCAACGGCGATCGCGGTCAAACCAACTACAGTTTCCATCTTTCCTCCCGACTTTTTTAGTCGTCTTGGTTAAGGTTGAAGCGAAAAAGTTTTCCCAAGTCCCCCGGCGGACAAGGCCCCCGGGACTCACGGCAGAACCGCCTCCAGACGCCGTCAGCAGCGCCCGGGGGCCATTCCTCAGTGACTTTCTTCGTGCGCCATCGACAGGTAGACGATGGTCAGCATCATGAAGATAAACGCCTGCAGGGTGATGATGAGGATGTGGAACACCGCCCACGCCCACTGCAGCACGATACCCAGACCACCCAGTGCCAGACCGTTGGCGAACATGATGGCGATGAGGATGAAGATCAGCTCGCCAGCATACATGTTGCCGAACAGTCGCAGTGCCAGCGAGATCGGCTTGGCGATCAGGGTGACGAACTCGAGCAGGAAGTTGATCGGGATCAGGATGATCTGCAGCAGCATGTTCTTGCTGCTGAAGGGATGCAGGGTCAGCTCGCCGAAGAAGCCGCCGATACCTTTCATCTTGATGCTGTAGAAGATCAGCAGGGCGAACACCGACAGGGCCATGCCCAGGGTGGCGTTCGGGTCGGTGGTCGGAACCACGCGGAAGTAGGTGTGCTCGCCAAACAGCATGCCGGCCACGGACGGCAGCCAGTCCACCGGCACCAGGTCCATCAGGTTCATCAGGAAGATCCAGACGAAGATGGTCAGGGCCAGGGGCGCGATCAGGGCGTTCTTGCCGTGGAAGGTGTCACGGACGCTGCCATCGACGAATTCGACCA
The DNA here is from genome assembly GCF_056790235.1 of Pseudomonas sp. VMV1. NCBI lineage: Bacteria > Pseudomonadati > Pseudomonadota > Gammaproteobacteria > Pseudomonadales > Pseudomonadaceae > Pseudomonas > Pseudomonas sp. VMV1. The sequence goes on along the minus strand of NZ_JBXGSE010000003.1, from coordinate 511,694 downwards.
GCACCTCGACGAAGTTCTGCAGACCGCCAGGCTGACCACTGGTGGCCTTCTTGGCGATGCTGCGGAACAGCACCAGGAAGATCAGGCCCAGGGCGACCGACCAGCCAAGGGTATCCACGTGGAAGGCCCAGAAGCCCATTTCCTTAGCTTCAGCGGGGGTGTGGGCGAAGCTCCAGCCGTTCACCGGGTGCATACCATAGGTCAGGTTCTGCAGGTGGTGCTGGATGTAGCCCGAAGCGGAGTCTGCTGCCATGTGTGCCTCGAATGCCTTAAGGTCTAGTCGGTTTTTTCAGTAGCAGGGGCGCGCCGGCATTGACCATCAGCGTCAACAGATAGACGCCGAACAGTGCAGGAGCCGAAAGCGGTTTTACCCCGGCAAACGTCAGTGCAAAGAGCACTGCCGTGAGAATCAGTTTGCCCGCCTCGCCCGAGTAGAAAGAACGGACGATGTCACGGGCGGCATGGGCGCCGCGATAGCGGAACGCCTTGAACGAAAAATACAGATTGGGCAGCCAGGCAATCAGCCCGCCCAACAATCCGGAATAACCGGCGACCTTACCGACGAAGCAAGACAAGACAACGGCGGCACACGACGCGACAGCCAGTTGGACGAGCAGCAGGCGAAAGGCAGGCTGATGATGGAAAGGCAGGCGTTTGGGCGTGCGGCGGTCCATCGGCTCGAAGTCCTCTGGTGTCGGCTTAATAGTTGTTTTCACTGGCATGCTTTGTGCCGACAAAAAGCGGGCAAAGTATAGGGGCGCGCCAGGGGTGGTTCAAGCCACCCCGGACAGATTGCCTTTCCTGCCGTAACGCATTTGTGTCAGCGAATGTGCGCCAGTACGCCTTGAAGTTCGTCCAAAGAGGTGTAACGGATGACCAGTTGCCCCTTCCCCTTCTCGCCATGGCGGATCTGCACGTTGGCGCCCAAACGCTCGGCCAGACGCTGCTCCAGACGACTGATGTCCGGATCTACGGGTGGCGCCTTCTCGCTCGGTTCCACGCCACTGAGCCACTGGCGGACCAGGGCTTCGGTCTGACGAACCGTCAGGCCCCGTGCGACAACGTGCCGCGCCCCTTCGGCCTGACGGCCCTTCGGCAGGCCGAGCAAGGCCCGCGCGTGGCCCATTTCCAGCTCGCCCTTGGCCAGCAGCTCCTTGGCGTCTTCGGCCAGCGCCAGCAGGCGCAGCAGGTTGGTCACGCCCGAGCGCGACTTGCCGACGGCTTCGGCCACCTGGGCCTGGGTCAGCTCGAACTCATCCTGTAGCCGCTGCAGGGCCATGGCCTCTTCCAGCGGGTTGAGGTTCTGCCGCTGGATGTTCTCGATCAGCGCCAGGGCAATGGCCACCTGGTCAGGAACGTCGCGGACCAGCGCCGGGATACGCTCCAGACCGGCCTGCTGGCTGGCACGCCAGCGGCGTTCACCGGCGATGATCTCGTAGCGACCCTCACCGATGGCACGCACCACGATGGGCTGCATCAGTCCCTGGGTGCGGATGGAATTGGCCAATTCTTCCAGCGCGACGGGATCCATGTGCTGGCGCGGCTGGTACTTGCCGCGCTGGATGATGTCCAGCGGCAGCGATTGCAATTCGCTGACCGGGGTGGCGGCAGCCTGCTCCTGCAGGACCTTGACGCTGGCGCCGCCGAGCAGGGCATCGAGGCCGCGGCCCAGTCCTCGTTTCTTCACAGCCATGGGGATTCCTTAGGCAGTCTTGGCGGTGCGAGCCGCCTTGCGCTGACGTTTGACCAGCTCGCTGGCCAGCTCCAGATAGGCCGCAGCCCCTTTCGAACTCTTGTCGTAGACCAGGGCGGGCATACCGTAGCTGGGCGCTTCGGCCAGGCGGACGTTGCGCGGAATGATGGTTTCGTAGAGCTCGTCGCCAAAGTGCTGCTTGAGCTGGGCGGCGACGTCGTTGGCCAGGCCGATGCGCGGATCGAACATGGTGCGCAGCAGGCCTTCGATCTTGAGCTGGGGATTCAGCCGCTGGGCGATGTGCTGGATGCTGCCGATCAGATCGGTCAGGCCTTCCAGGGCGAAGTATTCGCACTGCATGGGGATGATCACGCCATCGGCGGCCACCAGCCCGTTGATGGTCAGCATGGACAGCGACGGCGGACAGTCGATGAGCACGTAGTCGTAGTTGTCCCGCACCGGCGCCAGGGCATCGCGCAGGCGACTCTCGCGACCGGTCATCTCCAGCAGTTCGACCTCCGCGGCGGTGACATCACGGTTAGACGGCAGCAGCTGGTAGCCGCCATGCTCGGAGAAGTGCATGGCATCGAGCAGACCGCAGGCGCCGGTGAGAACATCCAGTACCGAATGCTCCAGGGCGTGCTTGTCCACCCCGCTGCCCATGGTGGCGTTACCCTGGGGATCGAGATCGATCAGCAGCACCTTGCGCCGGTTGGTGGCGGCCAGAGAAGCGGCGAGATTGATGCACGTGGTGGTCTTGCCCACCCCGCCCTTCTGGTTGGCTATCGCGTAAACCTTGGCCATGTACCGCCTTACCCCTCTCCAATCGTGCGGCGCAGTATCAGCAAGTGCCGCTGGCCTTGGCAACCGGGAACCGCGAGGACGTGCGCCGCCGCAACCCGGAAATCCGCTGGTAGCTTGGCCAGCTCGTCGTCGGGGTGCAGCCCCTTCATCGCCAGCCACTGTGTTTGGTTGTCGCCCAGGTGCCGCGTCCAGGTGGCGAAGTCGTCGATGGCGCTGAACGCCCGCGAGACGATGCCGGTGAAGGGCGTCGCCGGCTGGAAGGCCTCGACACGGGCGTGGACCACCTCGAGGTTGTCCAGACCCAGTTCGATCTTGGCCTGGGTCAGGAAGCGCGTCTTCTTGCCGTTGCTGTCGAGCAGGGTGAAGCGCGATTCGGGAAACAGGATCGCCAGGGGAATGCCCGGCATGCCGCCGCCGCTGCCCACATCCAGCCACTGCCCGGCCGCCACATGGGGGACGATGCTGAGGCTGTCCAGCAGGTGCCGCGAAACCATCTCGTCAGGATCGCGCACCGCGGTCAGGTTGTAGGCCTTGTTCCACTTGACCAGCAGGTCCAGGTAGCCCAGCAGCCGTTCCTCCACCGGGGCGGAGAGCATCACACCCAGGGTCTCGGCGCCCTGGCGCAGTTCGTTGGCTTGAATCGCGCTGGCCATCAGGCGCTGTGCTCCAGGCTGCGACCGGCGCTGCGCTTCTTCAGGTGGATCAGCAGCAGCGAGACCGCCGCCGGCGTGACGCCAGGGATGCGCGAGGCCTGCCCCAGGGTCTCGGGACGGGCCTGGGCCAGCTTGTGCTGGATCTCCTTGGACAGTCCGGAGATGGTGGCGTAGTCGAGCTCTGCCGGCAGCGCCACGGCGTCACTGGCGCGCAGACGCTGGATCTCGTCCTGCTGGCGATCGATGTAGCCGGCGTACTTGGTCTTGATCTCGATCTGCTCGGCGACCTGGGTCTCGGCTGGCGTCTGGCCCACGGCGGCCATCAGGCCGGCGTAGTCGATCTCCGGACGCGCCAGCAGATTCTGCAGGTTGTATTCGTGATTGAGCGGCGTGCCGAAGCGCTCGGCTACCGCCGTGCCCTCGGGCGTGCCCGGGCGAATCCAGGTCGCCTTGAGGCGCTGCTCTTCCAGGGCGATGCCTTCGCGCTTGGCCTCGAACAGCGCCCAGCGCTGATCGTCCACCAGGCCCAGTTCCCGGCCCTTTTCGGTCAGGCGCAGGTCGGCGTTGTCTTCGCGCAGGATCAGCCGGTACTCGGCGCGCGAGGTGAACATCCGGTAGGGCTCCTGGGTACCCAGGGTGATGAGGTCATCCACCAGGACGCCGAGGTAGGCCTCGTCGCGGCGCGGACACCAGGCCTCACGGCCCTGGGCGCGCAGCGCGGCGTTGGCCCCGGCGAGCAGACCCTGGGCGCCGGCTTCTTCGTAACCGGTGGTGCCATTGATCTGGCCGGCGAAGAACAGGCCGGCGATGACCTTGGTTTCCAGGCTGTACTTGAGATCCCGCGGATCGAAGAAGTCGTATTCGATGGCGTAGCCGGGCCGCAGGATGTGGGCATTTTCCATGCCGCGCATGGAGCGCACCACCTCGAGCTGCACATCGAAGGGCAGCGAGGTGGAGATGCCGTTGGGGTAGAGCTCGTGGGTGGTCAGACCCTCGGGTTCGAGAAAGACCTGATGGCTGTCCTTGTCGGCGAAGCGATGGATCTTGTCTTCGATGGATGGACAGTAGCGCGGCCCTACCCCTTCGATCACGCCCGAATACATGGGCGAACGATCCAGGTTGGCGCGGATGATGTCGTGGGTGCGGGCGTTGGTATGGGTGATCCAGCAGCTGACCTGCTGCGGATGCTGCTCGCGATTGCCGAGGAAGGACATCACCGGCAAGGGGGTATCCCCGGGCTGCTCGGTCATCACCGAGAAATCCACCGACCGGCCGTCGATGCGCGGTGGCGTACCGGTCTTCAGGCGGGACACCCGTAGCGGCAGTTCCCGCAGGCGCTGGGCCAGGGCGATGGCGGGCGGATCTCCCGCTCGTCCACCGCTGTGGTTCTGCATGCCGATGTGGATAAGACCACCAAGGAAGGTCCCGGCGGTCAGCACCACGTTATCCGCATGGAATTTCAGGCCCATCTGGGTGATCACGCCGGCAACGCGATCCCCCTCGACGATGAGGTCGTCACAGGCTTGCTGGAATATCCACAGGTTGGGCTGGTTTTCCAAGGCGTAGCGGATAGCCGCCTTGTACAGCACGCGATCGGCCTGGGCGCGAGTGGCGCGGACGGCAGGTCCCTTGCGGCTGTTGAGAATACGGAACTGGATGCCGGCGAGATCCGTCGCCGCGGCCATGGCGCCGCCCAGGGCATCGATCTCCTTGACCAGATGGCTCTTGCCGATGCCGCCAATGGCGGGATTGCAGCTCATCTGGCCGAGAGTTTCCACATTATGCGTGAGCAGCAGGGTACGCACACCCATACGGGCGGCCGCCAGGGCCGCTTCGGTACCGGCATGGCCGCCGCCGATCACGATGACGTCGAAACGGGAAGGAAAGTCCACCACGCACCTCGTGCCTGTTGGCAGGAATTCGAAGGAAAGCCGGCAAGTATAAGGCCTAGGCCAGTCTTGCAGAAGGGGCTCTGGCCAAAAAATGACCAGTCAGCGGTGAGGGGCTCCAATATAAACAATAGGGAAGAAAGTTTTAAAAGGACTGTTATAGAGCTTATGTATACGCAAGCCATTTTCTGTGGATAACCCTACACAGGCCACGTCGGGGCTGGGCTGGGGAAAACCTGAACCCGGTGTACGTCTTGTGCTGTGGATGAACACAAGCTCTCAGCATCCTGTGGAGCCTTTGCTCGCTTATCCACAACGCCAATCATGGACAGGTCGTGCACCGATTTATGGGCAGACCTCAGGCAGGGTTATCAACAGGGCTCTGGAAAGGGGGAATGAGGATAGCCAAGGCCTGCATTGCACAGGCCTGGAGCAGCGGGCAGGGTTTACTTGCCGATGCAGAAGCTGGAGAAGATGCGGCCGAGCAGGTCGTCGGAGCTGAAGGCCCCGGTGATCTCGCCAAGTACCTGCTGGGCCTGCCGCAGGTCTTCGGCCAGGAGTTCGCCAGAGCCGGCCAGGGTGAGTTGGCGATAGCCATGGTCCAGAGCGCTGGCGGCCCGCTGCAAGGCGTCCAGGTGGCGACGCCGTGCGCTGAAGCCGCCCTCGGTGGTCTGTTCGAAGCCCATGCAGGCCTTGAGGTGTTCGCGCAGGGCCTCGACACCGCCACCATCGGTGGCACTCAGAGCGATCTCCACCGGCTCGGTGCTGGGCAACAGGCCGGTGGCTTCGCCGGTGAGGTCGGCCTTGTTGCGGATCACCGTCAGCTTGTCCAGTGGAGGCCGGGTGCTCAGCAGTTCCGGCCACAGCGCCTGGGGATCCCCGGCTTCCGGGGCGCTGGCATCCACCACCAGCAGCACCCGATCGGCACCGGCGATGGCGTCCAGGGCGCGCTGGACGCCGATCTGCTCCACCCGGTCGGCGGTATCGCGCAGTCCGGCCGTATCGACCACATGCAGCGGCATGCCATCGATGTGGATATGTTCGCGCAGGACATCCCGGGTGGTGCCGGCGATGTCGGTGACGATGGCGGCTTCCCGGCCGGCCAGGGCGTTGAGCAGGCTGGACTTGCCGGCATTGGGCCGGCCGGCGATCACCACCGTCATGCCGTCGCGCAGCAGGGCACCGCGATTGGCTTCACGCTGGACCTCGTGCAATTCGGCCTGCACACCCTCCAGCAATCCCTGGACCCGACCATCGGCGAGGAAGTCGATCTCCTCCTCGGGAAAGTCGATGGCGGCTTCGACATAGATGCGTAGGCGGATGAGCTGCTCGACCAGGCTTTCCACCCGGCGGGAGAACTCGCCCTGCAGCGAGCGCAGGGCATTGCGCGCCGCCTGCTCGGTGCTGGCCTCGATGAGATCGGCGATAGCCTCCGCCTGGGCCAGGTCCAGTTTGTCGTTGAGAAAGGCGCGTTCGCTGAATTCGCCCGGACGGGCCAGCCGCGCGCCCTCTTCCAGCGTACGGCGCAAGAGCAGGTCGAGGATCACCGGGCCGCCGTGACCTTGCAATTCCAGGACGTCTTCGCCGGTGAAGGAGTTCGGGCCAGGAAAGAACAGGGCAATGCCCGCGTCCAGTACGCTGCCGTCGGCGGCAAGGAAGTTGCCATAGTGAGCATGCCGCGGCGTTAGCTCGCGGCCGCAGATGGCCTGGGCCAGGGGTGCGGCCAGGGGACCGGAGACGCGCACGATGCCGACACCACCACGGCCGGTGGCGGTGGCGATGGCGGCGATGCTGTCGGAAGGCAGGGACATGACGATCCTCCAGAAAGCACGACGCCCCAATCAAGGGGCGTCGTATGGACAGGTTGAGCGGGGTCAGGCCTTCTTGGCGGCCGCCTCGATCTTCCGGGTAATGTACCACTGCTGCAGGATCGACAGGCAGTTGTTGACGATCCAGTACAGCACCAGACCGGCCGGGAACCACAGGAAGAAGAAGGTGAAGATGATCGGCATCATTCTCATCACCTTGGCCTGCATGGGATCCGGCGGCGCCGGGTTCAGCATTTGCTGCACCAGCATGGTACCGCCCATGATGATCGGCAGGATGAAGAAGGGATCCTTGGCCGACAGGTCGGTGATCCAGAACATCCAGGGCGACTGGCGCATCTCGACGCTTTCCAGCAGCACCCAATACAGCGCCAGGAATACCGGCATCTGCACCACGATGGGCAGGCAGCCACCCAGCGGATTGATCTTCTCCTTGCGGTACAGCTCCATCATCGCCTGGGACATCTTCTGGCGATCGTCGCCATGCTGTTCCTTCAGCGCTTGCAGGCGTGGTCCGACGGCACGCATCCGGGCCATGGAACGGTAGCTGGCGGCGGACAGCGGGAAGAACAGCATCTTGATGATGATGGTCAGGACGATGATCGACCAGCCCCAGTTACCCAGGATGCTGTGGATATGCTGCAGCAGCCAGAAGATCGGCTGGGCGATGAACCACAGGAAGCCGTAGTCGACGGTCAGCTCCAAGCCATGGGACAGGGTCTTGAGGTGTTCCTGGATCTTCGGACCAGCGTAGAGGGTGAGCGAGGTCTCGCCCTTGCCACCCGCCGGCACGCTGAATTGCGGACCGGTGAAGCCGACGATGTAGTTGCCCTGGGCATCCTTGCGGGTGGTGATCTGGTGCTGCTCGTCCTTGTTCGGCACCCAGGCGGTGACGAAGTAGTGCTGCAGCCAACCGACCCAGCCGCCCTGCACGGATTCCTGCAGGCGGTTCTTGTCCATGTCGCCCATGGACACCTTGCGATAGGGCTCGGCCGGGGTACCGACCGCGGCGCCCAGGTAGGTGGAGACGCCGGTCGCGGTAGTGGCCGACGGATCCCCGCTCTTGTCACGCTTGAGCTGCGCATAGAGCACGCCATTCCAGGCGTTGGCGCTCTGGTTGTCGATCAGGTAGCTGACCTGGATCTGATAGGCGTCCGGGTTGATGCAGGTGATCTTCTTCTGCGCCTTCTCGGCGTCCGAGCAGTCGACCTTCAGACCCCGGTGGAAGGTGAATCTCTTGATGTAGTCGACGCCATTGGCCTGGTACTTGAGATCCACCACCAGCTGTTGCTTGCCATCGGCGAGCACATAGCTGGACTGGGCCGAGGTGTACAGCGGGCGACCGGCGCTGTTGGCGTCGGGACCGTTGGCACCGGTCAGGCCGCTCTGGGCCAGGTAGAGACGCTCGTTGCCGTTGTCGAACAGCATGAAGGGAACGTCGGGATGGTCCTGGCGCCGGGGGTACTGCACCAGACCGAGCTGGACGATGTCGCCGCCACGGGGGTCGATGGCCAGATCCAGAACGTCGGTACGTACCTTGATGAGCGCAGTGCTGGCCTGAGCGGTCGAGTTGTCCACCGGGGCCGCGGCCTTGGCGTCAGCCGGAACGTCGGTGGGCACGTTGGGGGTATCGCCGGGCAGGACGCTGGTTTGCGTCTTGGCCGTGGGCAGATCGGCCTGGCCGTAATCCTTGTTCCACTGGAAGACCAGGGTGTAGGACACGATCGCCAGGGCGGCAATGAGTAGCGGGCGCTTGATATCCATGTTTACTCGGCCATCGAAGAGGTCGGGGCTGGGTTCTTTGCGGGAGGAACGGGATCGTATCCGCCTGAGTGCCAGGGATGGCACCGGCACAGTCGCCGTGTGGTCAGCCAGCCACCACGCAGCAGCCCGTGGCACTCGATGGCTTCGAGGGCGTAACCGGAACAGGTCGGATAGAAACGACAGTGACTGGCCATCATGGGGCTGATGGCATAACGGTAGAAGCGAATCAGCAGCAGGGCCGGTTTACGCATGAGCACCGTCGGGACTGTCGGTTGGCTGGGCAACGGCCTTGCTCGCCTGGCGATTGAGACGTTTCCAGAGTTGCAGCAGTTGATCGTGCAATTCGGGATTGTCTACTTCGCCGAGCCCTTTCCGGGCGACGAAGACCAGATCGAAGCTGCCCAAGCGGTCCTGATTCAGACGGAAGGAATCTCGGATGACCCGCTTGATGCGATTGCGCTCGACAGAAAGCTTGACGCTTTTCTTGCCGATGACCAGCCCCAGGCGGGAATGGTCTAGCCCATTGGCATGGGCGAGCAGCAGCAGGTGCTTGCCGGATGCCTTGTGGGTGGGAGAGTCAAAGACCGCTTGGAACTGTTGGGAGCTCAGTAAGCGCCTGTCCCGACCGAAACCCTGACTCACCACCTGACCGGGCAATCAGATCGCCAGACGCTTGCGGCCTTTGGCACGGCGACGGGACAGAACCTGACGGCCGTTCTTGGTTGCCATACGAGCACGGAAACCGTGGACACGGGCGCGCTTCAGGGTGCTGGGTTGGAAGGTGCGTTTCATGGACTTTTACCTAGGTGAAAGCGGCAAGGCATGAGCGCCCCGCGCAAAGAGACCGGGGATTCTAGAGAAAGCCTCGGTATAGGTCAATTTCCAACCAGCACACGCTGACAGGAGACCGCGTAAATAAAATTAACAGGTCAAAAGGTTTTAAAGGACTGTTGAAGTGAATATGTATGGTGAAGCCGATTTCTGTGGATAGAACGCGCAGACACAGATGCCCACTGGCCGGAGCGAGACCGGCAACTCTGTTTTCAACAGGTGGAGCAAGGGTGGCTAGCCTGGTCAGAGGCTGTGGATAAGCGAAGGGGTTACCCACATCACGATTATCCACAGCGCAAACCCGGTACTTGTCCAGAAAGGTCAGACGGCGTTATCCACAGAGCTGACGGTCGCCTGGAGAGTGGTCTGGGCGGAAGGGGCTATTCGCCGGGAAACTGCGCGGTCATGTGGATAACCCGGGTGGGGAGGGATACAATGGGCGTTTGCTCATGGCCCTTCCGGGCCGCTCCAGTCCTTGGGAGACGCTGTGTCGGTCGAACTCTGGCAACGTTGCGTAGATGTGCTGCGCGACGAGCTGCCTTCGCAACAATTCAATACCTGGATCCGGCCACTGCAGGTGGAAGCGGAAGGGGATGAGCTGCGGGTGTTCGCGCCCAACCGCTTCGTGCTCGATTGGGTCAACGAGAAGTACCTGAGCCGAATCCTCGAATTGCTCGAGGAGCATGCCGACGACGGTATCGCGCCAGTGCTTTCCTTGTTGATCGGGAGCAAGCGCAGCAACAAGCCGCGCCCGGCCCAGACACCCAGTAGCCAGAGCAGCCCCCTGCCGCCGCCGGTACAGGCCCCGCAGCCGATCCAGTCGGATATCGTCACCGCGGGTGTGGCCCTGGAAGACGTGACGGCGGAACTGGCCGAGGCCGACGAGCCGGCGGTCAAGACCGAACGCACCGTGCAAGTGGAAGGTGCACTCAAGCACACCAGCTATCTCAACCGTACCTTCACCTTCGAGAACTTCGTCGAGGGCAAGTCCAACCAACTGGCCCGCGCGGCGGCCTGGCAGGTGGCGGACAATCCCAAGCACGGCTACAACCCGCTCTTCCTTTATGGCGGCGTGGGTCTGGGTAAGACCCACCTGATGCACGCAGTGGGCAACCACCTGCTCAAGCGCAATCCGAATGCCAAGATCGTCTATCTGCATTCGGAGCGTTTCGTCGCCGACATGGTCAAGGCGCTGCAGCTCAATGCCATCAACGAGTTCAAGCGCTTCTACCGCTCGGTGGATGCCCTGCTGATCGATGACATCCAGTTCTTCGCCCGCAAGGAGCGATCGCAGGAAGAGTTTTTCCACACCTTCAATGCGCTGCTCGAAGGTGGACAACAGGTGATTCTCACCAGCGACCGTTATCCCAAGGAGATCGACGGCCTGGAAGAGCGGCTCAAGTCGCGCTTCGGCTGGGGCCTCACCGTGGCCGTGGAGCCACCGGAGCTGGAAACACGGGTGGCGATCCTGATGAAGAAGGCCGACCAGGCCAAGGTCGACCTGCCCCACGACGCCGCCTTCTTTATCGCCCAGCGCATCCGTTCCAACGTGCGTGAACTGGAAGGCGCGCTCAAGCGGGTGATCGCCCACGCCCACTTCATGGGACGGGACATCACCATCGAGCTGATCCGTGAGTCGCTCAAGGATCTCCTGGCACTGCAGGACAAGCTGGTCAGCATCGACAACATCCAGCGCACCGCGGCCGAGTATTACAAGATCAAGATCGCCGATCTGCTGTCCAAACGCCGCTCGCGCTCGGTGGCCCGGCCGCGGCAGGTCGCCATGGCGTTGTCCAAGGAACTGACCAACCACAGCCTGCCGGAAATCGGCGACGCCTTTGGCGGACGCGATCACACGACGGTGTTGCACGCCTGTCGAAAGATCGCCGAACTTCGGGAATCCGACGCGGATATTCGCGAGGATTACAAGAACCTGCTGCGTACCCTGACCACCTGACGGACGCGGCCCTGGCAAGGACCTGACCATGCATTTCACCATTCAACGTGAAGCCCTGTTGAAACCGCTGCAGCTGGTGGCCGGTGTCGTGGAACGTCGGCAAACGCTGCCGGTGCTGTCCAACGTACTCCTGGTCGTGGAAGGCCAGCGGCTGTCGCTGACCGGTACCGACCTGGAAGTCGAACTGGTTGGCCGGGTCGATCTGGAAGAAGCCGCCGAGGCTGGCGAGATCACCGTGCCGGCACGCAAGCTCATGGACATCTGCAAGAGCCTGCAGCCCGATGCGCTGATCGACATCCGCACCGAGGAGCAGAAGCTGCTGATCCGTGCCGGACGCAGCCGTTTCACCCTGTCCACCCTGCCCGCCAACGACTTCCCCACCGTGGAGGAAGGCCCGGGCTCGCTGAAGTTCAGCATTCCCCAGGGCCGCCTGCGTCGCCTGATCGAGCGCACCGGCTTCGCCATGGCCCAGCAGGACGTGCGCTACTACCTCAACGGCATGTTGCTGGAAGCCAGCACCGGACGCCTGCGCGCCGTGGCCACCGACGGCCACCGCCTGGCCATGTGCATGCTGGAGGCCGACGTCGACCAGGCCGAGAAGCACCAGGTCATCGTGCCGCGCAAGGGCATCCTGGAATTGTCGCGCCTGCTCACCGAACCGGAAGAACCGGTCAACGTCGTTCTGGGTCAGCACCATATTCGTGCCACCACGGGCGACTTCACCTTTACCTCCAAGCTGGTGGACGGCAAGTTCCCCGACTACGAGCGTGTCCTGCCGCGGCATGGCGACAAGCTGGTGCTGGGTGAGCGCCAGCATTTGCGCGAGGCTTTCAGCCGCACCGCCATTCTCTCCAACGAGAAATATCGCGGCATTCGCCTGCAGCTGGAAAACGGCTTCATGAAGATCCAGGCCAATAACCCGGAGCAGGAAGAGGCCGAGGAAGAGCTGCAGGTCGACTATGACGGCGGCAGCCTGGAGATCGGTTTCAACGTCAGCTACCTGCTCGACGTGCTGGGCGTGATGACCACAGACCAGGTGCGTATCACCCTGTCCGATTCCAGCAGCAGTGCGCTGTTGCAGGAGGCGGGCAACGACGATTCCTCCTATGTCGTGATGCCGATGCGCCTCTGATCGCCGCTCGATGACATTGATCCGCTTCAATGCCGACCGCCTGCGCAATCTGCAGGCGGTCGCGCTTCAGCCCTCGCCACGGGTCAACCTGCTGCATGGCGCGAACGGCAGCGGCAAGACCAGCCTGCTGGAAGCCATCCACCTGCTGGGACTGGCCCGCTCCTTTCGCAGTACCAAGCTGGCGCCGGTCATCCAGCACGAGCAGGCCAGTTGCACGGTGTTCGGTCAGGTGCGGCTGCCTGGTGGGCAGGACTGCAATCTGGGCATCCAGCGCGAGCGCGGCGGTGACTACCAGATCCGCATCAATGGCGAGAATGCCCGCAGTGCGGCGCAGTTGGCTGAGGTGCTGCCGCTGCAGCTGATCAACCCCGATGGCTTCCGGCTGCTCGAAGGCAGCCCCAAGATCAGGCGGCAGTTTCTCGACTGGGGCGTGTTCCACGAGGAACAGCGCTTCCTGCCGCTCTGGCAACGCCTGCAAAAGGCGCTCAGGCAGCGAAATCACTGGCTCAGACGTGGTAAAATCGACCCTGCGGCGCAGGCCGCCTGGGATCAGGAACTGGCCCTGGCCAGCGGCGAGATCGATGGCTTTCGCCAGGCCTATATCCAGCGTCTGAAGCCGGAATTCACGGCGGTGCTGGCCGAGCTGATCCAGCTGGACGGCCTGACCCTGAGTTATTACCGCGGCTGGGACCGCGAGCGCGATCTGCGCGAGGTGCTGGCGGATAGCCTGCCGCGGGATCTGCAGCTGGGGCATACCCAGGCCGGCCCGCAGCGCGCCGACCTGCGGATCCGCATTGGCAATCACAACGCGGCGGACATCCTGTCGCGTGGTCAGCAGAAGCTGGTGGTGTGCGCACTGCGCATTGCCCAGGGGCGGCTGGTCAACCAGGTCAAGCGAGGCCAGTGCGTCTATCTCATAGACGATCTGCCCTCGGAACTGGACGAGGGACACCGGCTGGCCTTGTGCCGGCTGCTGGAGGCACTGGAGTGCCAAGTCTTCATTACCTGTGTCGAGCGCGAGACGCTACAGGCCGCCTGGCGGCCGGAGACAGAGGTCAGCGTGTTTCACGTGGAACACGGCCATATCAAGCAGACCCACACTAGCGGGAGCCAAGCATGAGCGAGAACAATACCTACGACTCTTCCAGCATCAAGGTGCTGAAGGGACTGGATGCCGTGCGCAAGCGCCCCGGCATGTACATCGGCGACACCGATGACGGCACTGGCCTGCACCACATGGTCTTCGAAGTGGTGGACAATTCCATCGACGAAGCCCTGGCCGGCTTCTGCAGCGAAATCAGCATCACCATCCACATGGATGAATCCATCACCGTACGCGACAACGGTCGCGGCATCCCGGTGGACATCCACAAGGAAGAAGGCGTCTCGGCGGCCGAGGTCATCATGACCGTCTTGCACGCCGGCGGTAAGTTCGACGACAACACCTACAAGGTGTCCGGCGGCCTGCACGGCGTGGGTGTCTCGGTGGTGAACGCGCTGTCCGAAGAGCTGCGGCTGACCATTCGCCGCGCCGGTCAGGTGTGGGAGCAGGTCTATGTGCATGGCGTGCCCCAGGCGCCCCTGGCGGTGATCGGCGAAACCGACACCACCGGTACCCAGGTGCACTTCAAGCCCTCGGCCGAGACCTTCAACAACATCCAGTTCAACTGGGACATCCTGGCCAAGCGGATTCGCGAGCTGTCCTTCCTCAACTCCGGCGTTGGCATCGTCCTGCGCGACGAGCGCAGCGGCAAGGAAGAGCTGTTCAAGTACGAGGGTGGCCTGCGCGCCTTCGTCGACTACCTGAACACCAACAAGACCGCGGTGAACGAGGTGTTCCACTTCCAGGTGCAGCGCGAGGACGACGGCGTGGCCGTGGAAGTGGCCCTGCAGTGGAATGACAGCTTCAACGAGAACATCCTCTGCTTCACCAACAACATTCCCCAGCGCGATGGTGGTACCCACCTGGCGGGCTTCCGCTCGGCGCTGACGCGCAACCTGAACAGCTACATCGAGGCCGAGGGCCTGGCCAAGAAGTTCAAGGTGGCCACCACCGGTGACGATGCCCGCGAGGGCCTGACCGCCATCATCTCGGTCAAGGTGCCGGATCCCAAGTTCTCCTCCCAGACCAAGGACAAGCTGGTCTCCTCCGAGGTGAAGACCGCGGTGGAACAGGAGATGGGCAAGCACTTCTCTGATTTCCTGCTGGAGAATCCCAACGAAGCCAAGGCGGTGGTCGGCAAGATGATCGATGCCGCGCGGGCTCGTGAAGCGGCCCGCAAGGCGCGGGAGATGACCCGGCGCAAGGGCGCCCTGGACATCGCCGGCCTGCCTGGCAAGCTGGCGGACTGCCAGGAGAAGGACCCGGCGCTGTCGGAACTCTACATCGTGGAGGGTGACTCCGCCGGTGGCTCGGCCAAGCAGGGCCGTAACCGGCGCACCCAGGCGATCCTGCCGCTCAAGGGCAAGATCCTCAACGTCGAGAAGGCGCGCTTCGACAAGATGCTCTCCTCCCAGGAAGTGGGCACCCTGATCACCGCGCTGGGCTGTGGTATCGGCCGCGAAGAGTTCAACATCGACAAGCTGCGCTACCACAACATCATCATCATGACCGATGCCGATGTCGACGGCTCGCACATCCGTACTCTGCTGCTGACCTTCTTCTTCCGTCAGATGCCGCTGTTGATCGAGCGGGGCTACATCTACATCGCCCAGCCGCCGCTGTACAAGGTGAAGCGTGGCAAGCAGGAGCAGTACATCAAGGACGACGAGGCGATGGAGGAATACCTGACCCAGACCGCCCTCGAAGAAGCCAGCCTACATGTCAACGAGAACGCCCCGGGCCTCTCCGGCGTGGAGCTCGAGAAGCTGGTGAACAGCTACCGCCAGGTGATGAAGACCTTCAAGCGCTTGTCGCGGCTGTATCCGGCCGCCGTCAGTGAACACCTGCTGTACCTGCCACGGGTCGGTGTCGATCAGCTGGCTGATGAAGCGGCGATGCGTCAGTGGCTGGAAGGCCTTAGCGCACGCCTGCAGACCTCCGAGCGCTCCGGCACTACCTACCGTGTCAGCTTGCGCGAGGACCGCGAGCGAGGTCTGTGGCTACCAGAGGTGGAGACCCTCGCCCATGGCCTATCCAGCTACGTCACCTTCAACCGGGACTTCTTCGGCAGCAACGATTACCGCCTGGTGACCGAGCTGGCCGCCCAGCTGGACAACCTGCTGGAAGAAGGAGCCTATGCCAAGCGCGGCGAACGCCGTCGCCCGGTCAGCACCTTCAAGGAAGCCTGGGAATGGCTGATGAACGAGACCAGCAAGAGATTCAACATCCAGCGTTATAAGGGGCTGGGCGAGATGAATCCGGATCAGCTGTGGGAAACCACCATGGACCCGAACGTGCGCCGCATGCTTCAGGTGACCATCGAGGATGCCATCACGGCGGATCAGATCTTCAACACCTTGATGGGTGATCAGGTGGAACCGCGTCGCGACTTCATCGAGAGCAACGCCCTGGCGGTGTCGAACCTCGACGTCTGATAGCTTCGGTTATGCACAAGCCCCGCCATGCGGGGCTTTTTTGTGGAAAACATTCTGGCTAGAGGCAGACGCCGTTTCGTTCCCTGCTCAGGAATGCCGCTCATCTTATAGCCAGGGGTTTTGTGGATAGTTTTGCTCAGCGTCTTTTGAAGAGACCTTGGAATGCAAGCAAAGAGGCCGTGCCATGCGGCATAGAGACACAGGCTATAAAGGATCATCCTGTGGATAAGCTTGGGAATAAGCTTGTCGGTACTTGTGGATGAGCGCTGATCCGAGGTAGCAGGCCGAAATTCGGGCACGCAGAAATGCCTAGTCCGCCTGTGGATAAGTGTGTGGGTAAAGTGAGGAAAACCGGTGAAAACAGCCAGGCCATTGCGGCCTGGCGATCAGGCGATTATGCGGTCAGGCGACGCGGCGCTCGGTTGGGCTGGCGTCAGAGGCGGGCGCAAGCGCCTGCTCGATGAAGGCGAAGCTGCGAGCATTCAGATCGACGATGGCGCGGGGATCCTGACCCTGTGGATAGAGCAGCGGGCCGATGCTGACCTTGATGGTCCCCGGCGACTTGATCCACGAACGATTTGGCCAGTAGGCACCGGCGTTGTGGGCGATGGGCAGGATGGGGACGTTCAGGCTGCAGGCCAGGGCGGCACCGCCGCGGGAGAACTTGCCCATCTTGCCAGGATCGATGCGGGTGCCCTGGGGGAAGATCAGCACCCAGCAGCCCTGGGCCAGGTAGCGGCCGCCCTGCTCGGTCAGCTGCTGCAGGGCCAGCTTGCCGTTGTCGCGGTCGATGGCGATGGGCTTGAGCAGCGAGAAAGCCCAGCCAAAGAAGGGAATCCGCAGCAGTTCGCGCTTGATCACCTGGGAGGTGGGTTCGAACTGGGCGGACAGGAAGAAGGTTTCCCAGGTGCTCTGGTGATTGGCCACGATCACGCAGGGCTGCGCCGGGACGTTTTCCAGCCCTTCGATTTCGTAACGAATGCCGCAGATGACCTTGGCCAGCCAGACGGCAAAGCCGGTCCAGGCCTTGACCACCAGCCGATAGCGGGCGCGATAGGCCAGGAAGGGCGCGATCAGCAGGCTGACGCAGGACCAGAGGATGCCGCTGGTCCCCAGCAGCACGTAGAACAACAGGGTACGCAAGAGCCGCATCAGCGCGTTTCCTCAAGCAGGTGATCAACCACCGCAGCCAGGTCGGCGAAGACCTGGGTACCGGATGGCAAGGGCTTGGCCAGGGTGCGCTCGCCCTTGCCGGTACGCACCAGGTAGGGCGTACAGCCAAGGGCCACGCCGGCTTCCAGGTCGCGCAGGCTGTCGCCGACCACGGGGACTTCTGCAAGATCAGGGCGCCCGTAATGGGTGGCGATGGCGCGGAACAGGCCGGGTAGCGGCTTGCGGCAGTCACAGCCTGTTTCCGGGCCATGGGGGCAGTGCAGGATCAGATCGACCCGGCCGCCCTCCTCCGCCAGCAGGCGTTGCAGCTTCTCGTGCATGGCCGCCAGGTCATCTTCCGTGAAATAGCCCCGGGCCAGACCTGACTGGTTGGTGGCCACGGCCACCTGCCAGCCGGCCCGGTTCAGGCGGGCGATCGCGGCGAGGCTGCCGGGCAGCGGTTGCCACTGCTCGGCGCTACGCACGTAGTCATCGGAGTCGACATTGATGACGCCATCGCGGTCCAGCACGATCAACTTCATGCCCTAGCCCAGCACCGAGATGTCGGCGATGCCGAGGAACAGGCCGCGCAGATGCGCGAGCAGCGCATAGCGATTGGCGCGGACGCGCTCGTCTTCGGCGTTGACCAGGACTTCGTCGAAGAAGGCATCCACCGGAGCACGCAGGCTGGCCAGACGCTCGAGGGCTTCGCCATAGCGACGGGCTTCGGCCAGGGGCGCGGCATCCCGCTCGGCAGCGGCGATGGCGGCGGCCAGGGTGCGCTCGGCGTCAGTCTCGAACAAGGCGGCATCGGCCTGGGCGGCAACCTGACCTTCGAATTTACCGAGCAGGTTGGAGACACGCTTGTTGGCGGCCGCCAGGGCTTCGGCTTCGGGCAGGCGACGGAAGGCCTGCACGGCCTGGACGCGCTGGTCGAAATCCAGTGCCGAGGCCGGACGCAGGGCGCGCACGGCCAGGTAGGCGGCGGTGTCGATGCCTTCGTCCTCGTAGCGGGCGCGCAGCCGGTCGAAGACGAAGTCCAGTACCTGCTCTTGCAGGCCGGCCGCCTTGACTCGCTCGCCGTAGCCGGCGATGGCGAAGGCGACGGCGGCTGGCAGATCCAGCTCCAGTCCCTTCTCGATGAGGATGCGCAGCACGCCCAGGGCCTGACGGCGCAGGGCGAAGGGGTCCTTGCTGCCGGTGGGCAGCATGCCGATGCCGAAGATGCCGACCAGGGTATCGAGCTTGTCGGCCAGGGCCACCGCCGCGCCGGTCAGGGTCTGCGGCAGTTCGGCGCCGGCGCCGCGCGGCATGTACTGCTCGTTGAGCGCCAGGGCCACGTCTTCGGCCTCGCCGCCTTTCTTGGCGTAGTAGTAGCCAGCGATGCCCTGCATCTCGGGGAATTCGCCGACCATCTCGGTGGCCAGGTCGCACTTGGCAAGCACGCCGGCGCGGTGGGCACGCTCGGCATCACCGCCGATGCGTTCGGCGATAAAGGCGGCCAGGGCGGCGACGCGCTGGGCCTTGTCGTAGACCGTGCCGAGCTGGGCCTGGAAGACCACGTTCTTGAGGCGCTCGTTGAAGCTTTCCAGCGGCTGCTTCTGGTCCTGCTTGAAGAAGAACTCGGCATCGGTGAGACGGGGGCGCACCACCTTCTCGTTGCCGCTGATGATCTGCGCGGGATCCTTGCTTTCCAGGTTGGCCACGGTGATAAAACGTGGCAAGAGCTTGCCCTGGGCGTCCAGCAGGCAGAAGTACTTCTGGTTGTCCTGCATGGTGGTGATGAGCGCTTCCTGGGGCACCTCGAGGAAGCGTTCCTCGAAGGCACAGACCAGGGGTACCGGCCATTCCACCAGGGCGGTCACCTCGTCCAGCAGCGCGGGCGGCACCACGGCACTGCCCTGCTCCGCCGCAGCCAGTTCGGCCACGCGGGACTCGATGAGCTGACGTCGCTCGGCGAAGTCGGCCAGCACATGGGCGGCACGCAGATCGGCGGCATAGTGGGCCGGGGCGCTGATACGCACGGCATCGGGATGGTGGAAACGATGGCCACGGGACTCACGACCGGCACGGCGGGTGAGGATCTCGCAGTCGATGACCTCATCGCCCAGCAGCATCACCAGCCACTGGGTCGGACGGACGAACTCCTCGCGGCGGGCGGCCCAGCGCATGCGCTTGGGAATCGGCAGCTCGGCGAGGGAGGCTTCGACGATACCAGGCAGCAGGGAGGCGGCTGGCTGGCCAGGAATGCTCTGGGAAAATCTCAGCTTGGGGCCGCTGCGATCGATGGCGCTGATGTCGACGCCACACTTGCGGGCGAAACCCAGGGCCGCCTGGGTGGGCTGGCCATCGGCGCCAAAGGCGGCCTGGACCGGCGGGCCATCCAGGTTGACACTCCGCTCGGGCTGCTGGGTCTGCAGGGCTTCGACCAGTACCGCCAGACGGCGCGGCGCGGCATAGGCGCGGGCGCTGGCGTAGCCGAGACCGGCCTGCTTGAGGCCCTTCTCGATGCCGGCGAGAAAGCTGTCGCCAAGGGTCTTGAGCGCCTTGGGGGGCAGTTCTTCGGTACCCAGTTCGACCAGGAAATCCAGGGTATCGCTCATCATTCGCCCTCCTTGAGCAGCGCTTGGACATCGTCGCGACCCAGGACCTCGTCACGCAGCGCCGGGGTGGCCAGCGGGAAGCCTAGCCGGGCGCGGGCCTTGAAGTAGCCCTGGGCGACGCTGCGGGCCAGGGTGCGCACGCGCAGGATGTAGCGCTGGCGTTCGGTCACCGAGATGGCGCGGCGGGCGTCCAGCAGGTTGAAGGTGTGGGAGGCCTTGAGCACCATCTCGTAGGTGGGCAGCGGCAGGTCCAGGGCGATCAGGCGATTGGCCTCGGACTCATAGAAGTCGAACAGCTCGAACAGCTTGGGCACATTGGCGTGCTCGAAGTTGTAGGTGCTCTGCTCCACCTCGTTCTGGTGGAAGACGTCGCCATAGGTCACGGTGCCGAAGGGACCGTCGGCCCAGATCAGGTCGTAGACCGAGTCCACGCCCTGCAGGTACATGGCCAGGCGTTCCAGGCCATAGGTGATCTCGCCGGTCACCGGATAGCACTCGATACCGCCGGCCTGCTGGAAGTAGGTGAACTGGGTGACTTCCATGCCGTTGAGCCAGACTTCCCAGCCCAGACCCCAGGCGCCCAGGGTGGGCGATTCCCAGTTGTCCTCGACGAAACGCACGTCGTGCACCAGAGGATCCAGGCCGATGGCGGCCAGGGAACCCAGGTAGAGCTCCTGGAAGTTGTCCGGATTGGGCTTCAGGACCACCTGGAACTGGTAGTAGTGCTGCAGGCGGTTGGGGTTCTCGCCATAGCGGCCGTCGGTGGGGCGGCGGCTGGGCTGCACATAGGCGGCGTTCCAGGTCTCGGGACCGATGGCGCGCAGGAAGGTGGCGGTGTGGAAGGTACCGGCGCCAACTTCCATGTCATAAGGCTGGAGTACCACGCAGCCCTGCTCGGCCCAGTATTGCTGCAAGGCCAGGATCAAGTCTTGGAAGGTGCGCGCGGTGGGCTTGGACTGGCTCACGAAAAATACCCGTTCGGCTGCGACGAAAAGCCGGAGAGTATAGCTGAAAGCCGGGGGTGACCGCATGGGCTCGTAGGGCTGCCCGGTGGTATTTGGCAAGGATGGCTGCCTGCGCGCTTTATCGCGGCCATGGGCCGCTCCTACAGGTACGGGTTGGCCTGTAGGAGCGGCCCATGGCCGCGATAAAGGTAGCTGCTCCTAAGGTAGCAGCGCCTGCGGCCTGGTAGAAACGTGCGTTCTGAGCATTCGCCATACCACCCATTTCAGAAGCCGTTGTGATTCGCCTCCGCTGGCGGGCAATTGCGCTAAGGTGAGGCCTTTCCTCCTCGACCGAGTCTTCGCCATGCCGCGTTGCTTCTGGTGCACCGCCGATCCGCTGTACATCGAGTATCACGACCACGAATGGGGCGTACCCCAGCGCGATCCGGCGGTGCTCTTCGAATTCCTGCTGCTGGAAGGCTTCCAGGCGGGTCTGTCGTGGATCACCGTGCTGAAGAAGCGCGAGCGCTATCGCCAGGTGCTGCACGGCTTCGATCCTCGGCGGCTGGCGCAGTTGACCGATGCGGAGCTCGCGGAGCTGATGCAGGACCCGGGCATCATCCGCAATGGCGCCAAGCTGCGCGCCGCCCGTCAGAATGCTCAGGCCTGGCTCAGGCTCGAAGACCCGGCCGATTGGCTGTGGTCCTTTGTCGGTGGCGCGCCGCGCATCAACCATTTTCGCGACCGCGACGAGGTGCCGGCGATCACTCCGGAAGCCGAGGTCATGAGCAAGGCGCTCAAGAAAGCCGGTTTCACCTTTGTCGGCCCGACCATCTGCTACGCCTTCATGCAGGCCATGGGGTTGGTGATGGACCACACCCTCGATTGCGACCGCCATGCCGAGTTGGCTCGTCCGTCGGCAGAACTGCAAGAAAAGTCGAATGTATAGCTGCCAGTTGGCGCGAACCTTACGCTTTCTTAACGTTTCCGGGACCTGTAGACGCTAAACTGTCGGCGCATTCAGACAGGAGTCCCTCTTTTGGAAAGATTCAAAGGCGCGCTGATGATCGCCTTCCTGCGCCTTTTCGCCCTGCTGCCCTGGCCACTGGTCCAGCGCCTGGGTGGATTCATCGGCTGGTGCATGTGGAAGCTGCCGACCCGCGCCAGCAAGGTTACCCGCATCAACCTCGCCCACTGTTTTCCCGAACTCGATGCCGCCGGCCTGGAACGGCTGTCGCGCGAGTGCCTGCGCGGCATCGGCAAGACCCTGACCGAAAGCGCCTGCGCCTGGATCTGGTCGCCCCAGCGCTCTCTGCGCCTGGTGCGCGAGGTGGAAGGCATGGACGTCCTGCAGGAGGCTCTGGCCTCCGGCGATGGCGTGGTGGGTATCACCAGCCACCTGGGCAACTGGGAATTGCTCAACCACTTCTATTGCTCCCATGCCAAGCCGATCATCTTCTACCGGCCGCCCAAGCTGAAGGCGGTGGATGACCTGCTCAAGCGCCAGCGGGTCCAGCTGGGTAACCGGGTGGCGCCTTCCACTCCGGAAGGCATCATCAGCGTGATCAAGGAAGTCCGACGCGGTGGCGCCGTCGGCATTCCCGCCGATCCCGAGCCGAGTCGCAGCGCCGGGCTCTTCGTGCCTTTCCTCGGCACCACCGCCCTGACCAGCAAGTTCGTCCCTTCGCTGCTGGCGCGCGGCAAGGCCCGTGGGGTGTTCTTCCATGCCATGCGCCTGGAAGATGGCAGCGGCTACAAGGTGATCCTGGAAGCCGCCCCCCAGGCCATGTACGACCCGGATCCGGAGGTCTCGGTGGCCGCCATGAGCGAGGTGCTGGCCGGTTACGTGCGTCGCTATCCGACCCAGTACATGTGGAGCATGAAGAGATTCAAGAATCGCCCGGACGGCGAAGAGAAGTGGTACTGAGTCCCCTGGCCCGGGTCATGTCTGGGCCCTGAAGGGCGTGCGGTCGTCTTATGACCTATCGCTCGGCGCTTCGCCAGGACCGTTCGCTCGGCGCTTCGCCAGGACCGTTCGGTCGGCGCGCGGCTGACAGGCGCGGGGCTTTGCCGGAAGCTGCCCGGACCTCAAGGAAGCGCCAAGTCAGGGAGTCAGGCGATGAATTCGCGGGATCAGCGCCAGCATACCCGTACCCCCCTCAAGTGCCGGCTGTGGATCGCCTATCCGGATGGCGAGATCGTCGGCGAGACCCGCGATCTGTCCGATGGCGGCGTCTACGTGGTGCATCCCGAACTGACGCGGCTGCCGCGAGGTACTCGGGTAGTGGGTCAGGTGCTCGACCTGCCCATGGAAGCACCCAAGGTGACCATGGAAATCATGCGCACCGACGGCGACGGCGCAGGACTCAGATTCCTGCGCGATCAGGACTGAGCGCGGCGCGCCAGGCGCTTGAGAAACACCGTCATCTCCTTTTCCGCCTGCTTGTCGCCCTTGGCCTGCGCCGCCTGCAGGCCTTGCGTCCAGGCGGCTTCGGCGCTTGCCAGGTCGCCGCTACTCTCGTGGGCCTTGCCCAGCATCTTCCAGGCCGCCGAATACGCCGGATCGAACTCGACGCAGTGCGCCAGGTGCTCGAGCGCCCGCGCAGGCTCGCCCGCATCCAGATAGCCCTTGCCCAGACCGAACCTGAGCAGGGCATTGTCCTGGCCGCGAGCGAGCATTTTCTCCAGGGATTCGAGCATGGCGAGGTCTCCTACTTGGCGATCTTGATCAGCTTGCAGTAATAGAAGCCGTCGTGGCCGTCGGGCTGCGGCAGGAGCTGGCGGCCATGGGGCTGGGCAAGGCCCCAGGGAGCGGGGATATCCAGCTCGCGGGCGCCCGGGGTGCGGGCGAGAAAGGCGGCGAGGTTGTCGCTGTTTTCTTCCGGCAACACCGAGCAGGTGGCGTAGACCAGGATGCCGCCTACCTCCAGCGTCGGCCAGAGCGCGTCCAGCAATTCACCCTGCAGCTGCACCAGGGGCGCGATGTCGCTGGCCTGGCGGGTCAGCTTGATGTCCGGATGACGGCGGATCACCCCGGTGGCGCTGCAGGGAGCGTCCAGCAGGATGCGCTGGAAGGACGTGCCGTCCCACCAGTCGGCCACGGCGCGGCCATCGGCGGCCAGGGTACGGGCCGTGAGGCCCAGGCGCGCCAGATTCTGCTCGACGCGCTCCAGGCGACCGGCATCGGCATCCAGCGCCACCACCTCGGCCAGGGCGGGTTCGCGCTCCAGCAGGTGACAGGTCTTGCCACCGGGCGCAGCGCAGGCGTCCAGCACTCGCTGGCCGGGCGCCAGTTCCAGCAGGTCCGCCGCCAGCTGGGCGGCCTCGTCCTGCACGCTGAGCCGACCCGCGGCAAAACCCGGCAGGGCGGTGACGTCCTGGGGTTGCAGCAGGCGGATGCCGTCGACGCTGAAGGTGCAGGGCACCGCCTCGATACCGGCGGCGGCCAGGTCGGCCAGATAGGCATCGCGACTGCCCTGGCGGCGATTGACCCTGAGGATCAGCGGCGGGTGCAGATTGTTCGCGGAGGCGATGGCTTCCCACTGCTCCGGCCAGCGCGCCTTGAGCGTCTTCTGCAGCCAGCGTGGATGGGCCAGGCGCGCGGCGGGGTCATGCTCCAGGGCCGGCAGCAGGCTCTCGTATTCGCGCTGGGCGCGGCGCAGCACGGCGTTGAGCAGCCCCTTGGCCGAGGACTTCTTCAGCTTGTCGACACAGCCCACCGTCTCGCCAATGGCGGCATGGGCCGGGATGCGGGTGTGGAACAGCTGGTAGAGACCGATCAGCAGCAGGGCTTCGAGATCGCGGTCGCCGGCCTTGAAGGGCTTTTGCAGGAGCTTTTCCGCCAGCAGCGACAGCCGCGGCTGCCAGCGCGCAGTACCAAAGGCCAGGTCCTGGGCCAGGGCGCGGTCACGTGGATCGACCTTGGCCAGTTGCTCGGGCAGGCTGCTGCCCAGGGAGGCACGTCCGGCCAGGACCGCGGCCAGGGCACGGGTGGCCGCCAGCCGCGGATTCATAGACCCAGCACCTGACCGGGGGCGAAGCGCTCGCGGCGGGCGTTGTAGAGATCGGCGAAGCCCAGCGGTTTGCCGCCAGGCAGTTGCAGGCGGGTCAGACGCAGGGCGCCTTCGCCACAGGCAACCAGCAGGCCTGCGCGATCGGCGTCGAGCACCATGCCCGGAACGCCCTGCCCTTCGGCCAGTTCGGCGGCCCAGACCTTGAGGGGTTCACCAGCCAGGGCGGTGTGGCACAGCGGCCAGGGATCGAAGGCGCGGATACGGCGCTCCAGTTCCACCGCCGGACGACCCCAGTCCAACCGGGCCTCGTCCTTGTTGAGCTTGTGGGCGTAGGTGGCCAGGTTGTCGTCCTGTACCTCGCCCTGCAGACTGCCGTCGGCCAGCCCCGGCAGGGCCTGGACCACGGCGGCGGCGCCTAGGGCGGCCAGGCGATCGTGCAGGCTGCCACCGGTGTCCGTGGCGGTCAGCGGCGTGGTCACCTTGCTCAGCATGGGGCCGGTATCCAGACCGGCTTCCATGCGCATCACGGTGACGCCGGACTCGGCATCACCTGCCTCCAGCGCACGCTGGATGGGCGCCGCGCCGCGCCAGCGCGGCAGCAGCGAGGCATGGCTGTTGATGCAACCCAGGCGGGGGATGTCCAGCACCACCTGAGGCAGAATCAGGCCGTAGGCCACCACCACCAGCAGGTCGGGTTCCAGGGCCGCCAGGGTGGCCTGGGCCGCGGGATCACGCAGGGTCGGCGGCTGCTGCACGGGAATGCCGTGGGCCAGTGCCAGCTGCTTGACCGGACTCATGGCCAGCTTCTGGCCTCGCCCGGCGGGGCGATCCGGCTGGGTGTAGACGGCAGCGATGGGGTAACCGGCAGCGATCAGCGCCTGCAGGTGCACGGCGGCGAATTCCGGGGTTCCGGCGAAGACGAGGCGAAGGGATCTGGACATGGCGGACCTGGCGGAAAGGGCGAGCGGCGGACGCCAGAGACGCCGTCCGCCAGGGCGATCAGGCCTTGTGGCGCTGCTGCTTTTCGAGCTTCTTCTTGATGCGATCACGCTTGAGCGGCGACAGATAGTCGACGAACAGCTTGCCATCGAGGTGATCGATCTCGTGCTGGATGCATACCGCCAGCAGGCCGTCGCACTCCAGCTCGAAGGACTTGCCGTCGCGGTCCAGGGCAGTCACCCGGACGCGCTCGGGACGGCAGACCTTTTCGTAGAACCCGGGGATCGACAGGCAGCCTTCCTGGTACTCGCCCAGTTCCTGGGTGAGCGGCTCGGCTTCCGGATTGATGAAGACCAGCGGTTCGCTCTTGTCTTCGCTGACGTCGATCACCACCAGGCGGCGATGGACGTTGACCTGGGTGGCGGCCAGACCGATGCCGGGCGCTTCGTACATGGTCTCGAACATGTCGTCGATGGTCTGGCGCAGAGCGTCGTCGACCACGTCGATGGGCTTGGCGACGGTGCGCAGGCGGGGATCGGGAAATTCGAGGATGTCTAGGATCGCCATGGCGTTGAGGGCACTTGTGGAATACAGTCAAGGGGCGCTGCTAAGATGCCGCAGCGTTGTATCCACCCGCTTCGGGCAGGTCCCGGAAGGTGGATGACGTCGGTCGACGGGGATGAGCGCCTGCGCTGCCCGGTGCCGACAGAGGTGGCACTCAGGGCACGACTGGGGCGATTCCCCGACGTTTGCGTGAAGACGGTTCTTCAAAGCCAAGTGTAAAGGGATTCGACGCATGAGGAAATCTTTGTTCGCCCTGCTGCTGGTCGCAGGGGGCGCCCTGCAGTCGGCGTACGCGGCGGTCACCCTGCGTCAGGACCACCCGGAAAGCTATACCGTGGTCCGTGGCGATACCCTCTGGGACATCTCCGCCAGATTCCTCAGCAAGCCCTGGGAATGGCCAGAGATCTGGCAGGCCAATCCGCAGATCAAGAATCCCCACCTCATCTATCCCGGCGATACCCTGGTGCTGAGCTATGTCGACGGCCAGCCGCGCCTGCAGCTCAACCGTGGCGCCTCGCGTGGCACGGTCAAGCTGTCACCCACGGTGCGCAGCACGCCCATCGCCGAAGCCATCCCGGCCATTCCGCTGGAAGCGGTGAACAGCTTCCTGCTGCAGAATCGCGCCATCGACTCGGCCGAACAGTTCCAGTCGGCGCCCTATGTGGTGGCCGGCAACGCCGAACGCGTGGTGAGCGGTGCCGGTGATCGCATCTATGTGCGCGGCAAGTTGCAGCCAGGGGTGTCCGCCTATGGCATCTACCGCCAGGGCAAGACCTATGTCGATCCCAAGACCGGCGCCTTTCTCGGCATCAACGGCGACTTCATCGGCAGCGCCGACCTGGTCACCCAGGAAGGCGATATCGCCACCTTGAAGCTGACCCGCACCACCCAGGAGGTCCGCCTGGGCGACCGGCTGTTCCCCACCGAGGAACGGCTGGTGAATTCCACCTTCATGCCCAGCGCCCCGGCCCGCGACGTCAGCGGCCTGATCCTCGACGTGCCCCGCGGCGTCACCCAGGTCGGCCAGTTCGATGTGGTGACCCTCAACAAAGGCACCCGCGATGGCCTGATCGAGGGTAACGTCCTGGCCGTGTACAAGACCGGCGAGACGGTACGTGATCGCATCACCGGCGAACTGGTGAAGATCCCCGACGAGCGTGCCGGTCTGCTGATGGTCTTTCGCGCCTATGACAAGATCAGCTACGGCCTGATCCTGACCGCTACCCGCCAGCTGGAGCTGATGGACAAGGTGCGCAACCCCTAACCTCTCTCAGGTCGCCAGGATGGCGACCGGCCACACTCAAGGAAGACTTCCATGGCCACCCTCTCCCCCGCCGAGCAGGACGCTCGGCTCCGCCTGCATGCCCTGCCGGAACTCGGTGCCGTGCGCCAGCGGCTGCTGCTGGATGCCTTCGGCAGCGCCGCCGCCGCCCTTAGCGCGCCCGCGTCGGCCTGGCGGTCGCTACGCCTGCCGGCGGTGGCTGCGGAGGCCCGCCGCAGCGCCGCGACCCGTGAGCGGGTCGCCCGAGCCCTGGCCTGGCTGGACGGGCCCGATCGCCATCTGCTCTGCCTGGGCGACGACCGCTATCCGGCGCTGCTCGCCGAGATCGTCGATCCACCGCCGCTGCTGTTCGTCGAAGGTCGCGTCGAGTTGCTCGAGCAGCCGCAACTGGCCCTGGTCGGCAGCCGCCAGGCCAGTGCCCAGGGCCTGGACAACGCCCGGCGCTTCGCCCAGAGCCTGGCCACGGCCGGATTCTGCATCACCAGTGGCCTGGCCCTGGGTATCGATGGCGCCGCGCACCAGGGGGCTCTGGATGGCGGTGGTGCCACGGTTGCGGTGCTAGGTACCGGTCTGCTGCAGCTCTATCCTCGGCGGCACCTGGGTCTGGCCCAGCGCCTGCTGGCGGAAGGGGGCGCGCTGGTCTCCGAGTTGCCGCTGGACTGCACCCCCCAGGCGGCTAACTTCCCCCGGCGCAACAGGATCATCAGCGGCCTGAGCCTGGGCACCCTGGTGGTGGAAGCCAGTCCGTCCAGTGGCTCCCTGATCACCGCCCGGCTGGCCGCCGAGCAAGGTCGCGAGGTCTTCGCCCTGCCCGGCTCCATCCACCATCCGGGCGCCCGAGGCTGCCATCAGCTGATCCGCGAGGGCGCGCAACTGGTGGAAAGTGTGGAGCACATCCTCGAAGCCCTGCAGGGCTGGCGTCGCCTGGCACCCGTGGCCGCAGCCGTGGTGGTCGAGGACGACCCGCTGTTGCGGCATCTGGCAGCAGGACCGCTCAACAGCGAGGAACTGGCGCGCCTCAGTGGGCAGTCGCTGCCGGAGGTGCTGGTGCGCCTGACCGACCTGGAGCTGGAAGGCCGGGTGGCCGCACAACAGGGCAGCTGGAGTCGCCTCGGCTAGAGCCGGATGACTGGCATCGGCGCCGCGCTCGGGTAGACTTCAGGGATTTGGCGGAGGCAAGGCGATGCACAACAGCTGGCGAGTGCGGCAGGCGGCGCGAATCGTGCGCGAGGGGGGCGTGCTGGCCTATCCCACCGAGGCCGTCTGGGGCCTGGGCTGCGATCCCTGGGATCAGGCCGCGGTCTATCGCCTGCTGATGCTCAAGCGGCGCCCCCTGGAAAAGGGCCTGATCCTGGTCGCCGACACCATCCGCCAGTTCGACTTCCTGCTCCACGACCTGCCGGAAGAGTCCCTGGCCAAGCTGGCCAGTACCTGGCCAGGGCCCAACACCTGGCTGGTGCCCCACCACAACCGCCTGCCCGGCTGGGTGACCGGCGCCCACGCCACCGTGGCGCTGCGGGTCTCCGAACATCCGCTGGTGGGCGAACTCTGCGCTCTCACCGGTCCGCTGATCTCCACCTCGGCCAACCCCGCTGGACGCCCGGCGGCGCGCTCGCGGCTGAGGGTTCAGCAGTACTTTCCAGGCATGCTGGATGGCATCCTCATGGGCGAGCTGGGTGGGCGCAGGAATCCCAGCGTGATTCGCGATCTGGTCACCGGCAAGGTCTTTCGGCCCTAGGTTCCGTACGCACCGTCACCGACCTCGCGCAGGCACCTTTCGCACAGCTGAACGTCAGTCCAGCAACTGGCGCAGCTGCCGGGCCAGGGCTTCGATCTGGAACGGCTTGGCCAACGACGGCTCGCCATTCGGCGTCGAGCGCTCGGCGTGGCCGCTGACGAACAGCACCGGCAATCCCGGCCAGCGTTCGCGCAGGCGATCCGCCAGGTCGGCGCCGTCGAGATCCGGCAGGCCGAGATCGGTGATCAGCAGGTCGCAGGGCAGGTCGCCGTCCACCAAGGTGAGCGCCGCCGAGGCGCTTGCCGCGGTACGCACGCGATAGCCCAGTTCGGTGAGCATCTCGCGCAACAGCAGCCGCACCGAGACATCGTCTTCCACCAGCAGCAGACGTTCACCGCGGCTCTGGGCGACAGCCGCCTGGGGCACCTGATGCTGCGCCTGGGTCTCGGAAGGAGCGCAGGGCAGCCAGAGGCTGACGCGGGTACCGTTGCCGGGCGCACTGTCCAGGGTGACATGGCCGCCCGACTGCTTGATGAAGCCATAGAGCATCGACAGGCCCAGACCGGTGCCCTGGCCGATGGGCTTGGTGGTGAAAAAGGGGTCGAAGGCGCGATCCACCACCTCGGCGGGCATGCCGCTGCCGGTATCGGCGATGGTCAGGCGCACGTAGTCGCCTGGCGGCAGATCGTGCTCGGCGGCGAGGTCGGTGAGGTGATCGAGGGCGGTTTCCAGGGTCAGACGACCCCCCTCGGGCATGGCATCGCGGGCGTTGATCACCAAGTTCAGCAGGGCGTTTTCCAGCTGGTTGGTGTCGGTGCGGGCCGACGGCAGCTGCGGCGCGAGACTGGTGCGCAGGGTGATGCGCTCGCCCAGGGTGCGCTGGAAGAGTTCTTCCAGGGACAGGATCAGGTCGTTCACCGCCACCGATCGCGGGTCCAGGGTCTGCCGGCGGGCGAAGGCCAGCAGTCGATGGGTCAGGGCCGCGGCACGGGTAGCGGACTGCTCGGCGGTATCCAGATAGCGCTGCAGATTGTCGTGGCGGCCCTGGTCCAGGCGGCGGCGCAGCAATTCCAGCGAGCCGCTGATGCCGGTGAGCAGATTGTTGAAATCATGGGCGATGCCGCCGGTGAGATGACCGATGGCCTCCATCTTCTGCGCCTGGCGCAGCGCCGCTTCGGCGTTCTGCAGCGCCAGGGCAGCGTCGTGCTCGACGGTGATGTCGCGGCCGAAGACATAGATGCGTCCATCGTGATCGGCGGTGGCCTTCCACATCATGTAGCGCCAGTTACCCTCGCGGGTGCGCAGCCGTCCAGGCAGATCGCTCAGCACCTCGCCCTGGCGCAGGGCGGCCAGGCGTGGGAATACCGGTGGATCGTCGGGGTGCTCCAGAGACGCGGGCGGCTGATGGCGCAGTTCCTCGTCGTCCCAGCCGAGGGTGCGGCTCCACGCTGGATTGCGACTCAGCCAGCGCTGGCCCTGGATCACTCCGAGCAGGTCGTCGGCCACCCGCCACATGCGGTCGCGTTCGACGGTGCGCTCGTGGACGCGCTGTTCGAGCAGTTCGGCCAGCCGCCGCAGCCGATGTTCGGCCATGCGGATCTCGCTGACGTCGGTATGGACGCCGACCCATTCGCAGACCACACCGTTCTCTCGCACGGGCAGGGCGCGCACGCTGAAGGTGCGCCACTGGCCGTCGCGGCAGCGCAACCGGTGTTCGTCATGGAAGTCCACCTGCTGCTGCACGGCCAGGCGCCAGCGGCGTAGGGTGCGGGGCGCATCCTCGGGATGCAGGGCATCGGCCCAGCCTTCCTGCTGATACTGGGCATAACTCTGTCCAGTCAGGGTGCTCCAGGCGAGCTGTTCGCCAAGCAGATGACCCTGGGCGTTGCTGGTCCAGACCACCCCTTGTACCGCCTCGACGGCGTTGCGAAAGCGCTGGTTGGACAGGTGCAGCGCGGCTTCGGCCTGCTTGCGCTGGGTCAGGTCCACCACCACCAGGCTCACCGAGAGTTCCTGGCCCACTTCCGACTGCAGCGGCGAGCCATGCAGGCTGACCCAGACCACCGAACCGTCCGGGCGCAGGAAGCGCTGATCCAGCTTGAAGCTGTCGCCGCGTTCACGCAGCGTTTCGAGACTGCGCTCCAAGAGAGCCCGGTCCTCGGGGTGGGTCTGGGCCTGCAGGGTCTGTTCCAGCACCCCGACCTCGTTGCGATCGAGCAGCTCGCAATAGCGACGATTGGCGAGCAGGATGCGACCGCGGGCGTCGGTCTGGCAGATGCCGACCGCCGCCTGGTTGATCAGGCTGGCCAGGCGTGCGCTGTGCTCGCGCAGGGCGTTCTCTGCGTCGACCCGCTGCTGGACGTCGTCGAACAGGGTGACCGAGGCGATCACCTCTCCGCTGGCCGAGCGGACCGGCGCACTGGAGACCTCTAGCAGCCGGATGCTGCCGTCGGGTCGCCGATAGCGCATCAACTCGGGTGCCACCGCCTGGCCGCTGCGCAAGACCCGCACGGTGGGATAGTCGTCCACTGCGTAGGGTTGGCCATTGGCATGCAGGGCACCGATGGCGCCATAGCGTTCGTCCAGCGTCTCCCCGGCCGGGCGTTTGCCCAGGAGGATATCGACGCGATCATTGAGCATCACCGCTTCTTCGCTGCCGGCTTCGGTGATGGAGATGCCCAGGGGCGCCTGTTGCAGCACGCTGGCCAGCAACCCCTGTTCCAGCGATAGCCGCCGTTCCAGGTGCCGGGCCTGATCCTGGATCTGCTGGCGCGCCAGCAGGGCGCCGAGCAGCAGGGCCAACTGGTCCAGCAACAGGCGCGTGTCCGCATCGACGGTATTGCCCAGCTGCAGGTAGCCCAAGGGCTGGGCGGCAGGACCGAAGGGAACGAGCAGCTGCCCCGGTAGCGGACTGCCCGCCTCGGCCACGGACAGCATCCGCGCCTGGGGATCATTGGCGAGGTCACGCAGGGCCTGGGTGGCGCACAGCCGCAAGGCGGCGAGATCCGCCGTGCCGCTGAGTCGTCGCGACCACTCGCCAAGCGCCTGCAGGCGCTGCGCTAGATCCCGCTCGGCGCTGCGTCGGGCGGCGAAGCGGGTACGCGTCGCCGGCGCCTGCCAGACGTGCAGCAGCCAGCCTACCGCGACATCCGCCCGGCGCAGGGGCATCAGGTGCAGGTCAAGTCGCACCAGGTGACCGTCGCGGTGGCGCAGACCCTGGGTCTGGCAGCGTTCGAGTGCGTCCAGCCACTGATCGGCGGGCGGCTCCGGCAGCAGCAGGCCGACGATGGACTCGCCGACCTTGTCCTGCGCGCTCCAGCCCAGCAGCCGGGCGACGACCGGGCACCACTGCCCGATCCGCCCTTCGGCGGTCAGGGTGATCAGGGCCGTGTCCGTGGCGGTGTCGAGCAGGCTGGCGAGTGGGCTGGAGATAGGCATGACAGGGGCAGCGATCCGGCCGATTCTGAAAAGGACGCCGAGTCCGTACTGGCTCGACTGTCCGAGATAGACCGGCGTTTACCCCTGTCGTGCCGGCCGGCTGCGGGAAACTTAATGGCCGTCACGATTTACCCAGCCAGGCGCGTGGGCGTCTCGTCTCAGGGCAACAGGATGGTCGAGCCGCTGGTCTCCCGGCCCGACAGGGCGCGGTGCGCCTCCTGTACCTCGGCCAGTGGATAGCGCCGGCCGATGTCCACCTGGATGCGGCCGTCGGTGATCAGCTCGAACAGCTGGTCGGCCATGTCCTGCAAGGTCTCGGGCGAGGCGGCGTAGGTGGCGAGGGTCGGACGGGTCACATAGAGCGAACCCTTCTGCGAGAGGATCCCCAGGTTGACCCCGGTGACCGCACCGGAGGCATTGCCGAAGCTGACCATCAGGCCGCGCGGCGCCAGGCAGTCCAGCGACATCTCCCAGGTGTCCTTGCCGACGCCATCGTAGACCACCGGCACCTTGGCCCCGTCGGTCAATTCACGGACCCGCGCCGGGACGTCTTCCTGGCGATAGTCGATCACCGCCCAGGCCCCCAGGGCCTTGGCCTTCTCCAGCTTTTCCTGCGAACCGGCGGT
This sequence comes from Pseudomonas sp. VMV1, assembly GCF_056790235.1. Lineage (NCBI taxonomy): Bacteria > Pseudomonadati > Pseudomonadota > Gammaproteobacteria > Pseudomonadales > Pseudomonadaceae > Pseudomonas > Pseudomonas sp. VMV1. The sequence continues at coordinate 478,309 of NZ_JBXGSE010000003.1, read as the reverse complement.
GCCGATCAGCCGCACGCCCAGGGCCTTGGCCCATTGGCAGGCCAGGGAGCCGACACCACCCGCCGCGGCATGGAACAGCACGGTGTCACCGGCCTGCAGCGGATAGGTCTGGCGCAGGAGGTACTGCACGGTCAGCCCCTTGAGCATGACCGCGGCGCCCTGCTCGAAGGACACCGCTTCCGGCAGGTGCACCAGGTGCCGCTCGGGCAGCACATGGACTTCGGCATAGGCGCCCAGCGGACCGGTGGCGTAGGCGACGCGGTCGCCGGCCTTGAAGCGGGTGACCGCGCTGCCCACCGCCTCCACCACCCCGGCACCCTCGGTGCCCAGGCCCGAGGGCAGCGATGGCGGCGGATAGAGACCGCTACGGTAGTAGGTCTCGATGAAGTTGAGGCCGATGGCGTGGTTACGCACCCGTACCTCGTCGGGGCCGGGAGCGGCGGGTTCGAAATCCACGAGTTCGAGTACTTCGGGACCACCGGTGCGGCTGAACTGGATGCGCTGGACCATGCTGTCGGTTCCTTATGGACGTGAGCCTTCATCCAAGCCGCAACCGCGGGCCACGTCAACCGGTCGGATACGGGTGTTATGCTCTGCCCTCCCCGCCTGTTGTGGAAATCCTTGCGATGAATCCCTCCCTGGAGGCCGTCAAGGCCTATCTGCTCGATCTGCAGGAGCGTATCTGCGCCGCACTGGAAGCCGAGGACGGTACCGCCCGGTTTGCCGAGGACGCCTGGACCCGGCCGACCGGTGGCGGTGGCCGCACCCGGGTGATCGCCGAGGGCGCCCTGCTGGAAAAGGGCGGCGTGAACTTCTCCCACGTGCACGGCGACAGCCTGCCGCCCTCCGCCAGCGCCCATCGGCCGGAACTGGCCGGACGCAGCTTCGAGGCCATGGGCGTGTCCCTGGTCATGCACCCGCGCAATCCGCATATCCCCACCGCCCATGCCAATGTGCGCTTCTTTCTGGCGGAAAAGCCCGGCGAGGCGCCGGTCTGGTGGTTCGGTGGCGGTCTCGACCTCACCCCCTACTACGGCAACGAGGCCGACTGCGTGCATTGGCACCAGGTCTGCTTTGATGCCTGCGCGCCCTTTGGCCCCGACGTCTATCCGCGCTACAAGGCCTGGTGCGACCGCTATTTCCACCTCAAGCACCGCGGCGAACCACGCGGCATTGGTGGCCTGTTCTTCGATGACCTGAACGACTGGGATTTCGAGACCTGCTTCGCTTTCCAGCGCGCCATCGGCGATGCCTTTGTCGACGCCTACCTGCCCATCGTCCAGCGCCGCCGTGACCAGCCGTACCGCAAGGCCGAGCGTGAATTCCAGGCCTATCGCCGTGGGCGCTACGTGGAATTCAACCTGGTCTACGACCGCGGCACCCTGTTCGGCCTGCAGTCTGGCGGCCGTACCGAGTCCATCCTCATGTCACTGCCGCCCGAGGTGCGCTGGGGCTATGACTGGAAACCCGTGCCCGGCTCGCCCGAGGCGCGCCTGACCGACTTCTTTCTCACCGACCGCGACTGGCTCGCGCTCGCCCCGACGCCCGCAGGATAGACCCATGGATCGCTACGCCGTCTTCGGCAACCCCATCGCCCACAGCAAGTCGCCGCTGATCCACAGCCTGTTCGCCGACCAGACCGGCGAGCGCCTGCACTACGGCACGCTGCTGGCGCCGCTGGACGGCTTCGCCGAAAGCGCACGCAGCTTCTTCCAGAGTGGCCTGGGCGCCAATGTCACGGTGCCCTTCAAGGAAGAGGCCTACCAGCTGTGCGACGACCTCACTCCGCGCGCCCGGCGCGCCGGGGCGGTCAACACCCTCAAGCGTCAGCCTGACGGTCGCCTGCTGGGCGATAACACCGACGGCGCTGGCCTGGTGCGGGATCTCACGGTCAACGCCGGTCTGCAGCTGGCTGGGCAGCGCATCCTGGTGCTGGGTGCCGGAGGCGCGGTACGCGGCGTACTGGAGCCGCTGCTGGCCTGCAATCCCGGGCAACTGGTGCTGGCCAATCGCACCGAGCTCAAGGCGGTGCAGCTGGCGCGGGAATTCGCCGAGCTGGGGGCCATCGAAGTGGCCGCCTTTTCCACCCTGCGCGAGCCCTTCGACGTCATCATCAACGGCACCTCCGCCAGCCTCGGCGGCGGTCGCCCACCGATCTCGGAAGCGGTGATTGGCCCCCAGACGGTGACCTACGACATGATGTACGGCAAGGACCTGACCGCCTTCAATCGTTGGGCGCAGGATGAAGGCGCCTTCCACACCCTGGATGGCCTGGGCATGCTGGTGGAACAGGCCGCCGAGGCCTTCGAACTCTGGCGCGGCGTGCGCCCCGACGGTGCGCCGGTGCTGGCGGAGCTGAGGCGACAACTGGGTTAGTTCCGGGATGCTGTTGGGCTTCGCTGCGCTCAGCGCCAACCTACGGGAACTCCATTGTAGGTTGGGTTGAGGCGGCTCCATCGCCGAAGCCCAACGGGCCGCGGTCAGCCCGCCAGCTGGGGCTGGCGCCTGCGCGAGGCCAGAGACACCGGCCACGCCTGGGCGATGCCGAAGCCGATTTCGATCACCAGGAACATTGCCAACAGGGGACTGGCACCCTGGTACAGTGCCCAGGCCTGCCAGAGGGCAAACAGGCCCCTGGCCACGGCGTCGTAGCGCCCCAGCGTCACCGAGGGGCTGGCCAGCCGCAGCGCCGCCCAGACGCACACCACGGAGCCGAGCAGGTTGCCTAGCAGCAGGGCTTCCGGGCTGAAGGTCGCCAGGGGGGCGAATCCCAGCCACTGCCCCAGGGCATCGAGCTGCCGCAGCAGCCAGGCGAGACTCCAGGGGGTGGCAAAAGGCGCGGTGACCAGCAGATCATAGAGGGCGCTGGCACGGACCAGCCGCAGATAGGGCGCAAGCTTCCACATGGACGGACTTCCTTGAACGAGAGGAAATCCAGTGTCGACCCTGGAGCTAGGTCCAGGGTCAAGGAGAACGGATGCGTATCGGCACCCTCGCCCAGGCGACCGGCCTGACCCGCGATACCCTGAGATTCTACGAGCGCCAGGGACTGCTCAAGGCCAGGCGCCAGGCCAATGGCTACCGCGACTATCCGCCCGAAGCCGTGGAATGGCTGGGCTATATCCGCACCGCCCAGCGGTTGGGCTTCAGCCTGCAGGAGATCGCCGCGAATCTGGACGCCGTCGAGCGCGCCGCTGACCCCGACGCCTTTCTGCAAGAACTGCTGCGCGACAAGCTCAGGGTCATCGAGGCGCGCATCGATGAATTGCAGGCGTTGCGTGGGGTGCTGTATTCGCGCTTGGGTGAAGCCTGTCCGCTGCGGACGTAGCTGAGCGTTGGGCTTCGCTGCGCTCAACCCAACCTACGGCCGTGAGCGACCATCGCGGCCGTGGGCCGCTCCTACAATTGCGTTGGAACCTGTAGGAACGGCCGCATCGACGGACCGCCATGGCCGCGATCAGTTGAGGTTGGATTAAGGCGGCTCCATCGCCGAAGCCCAACAGGACCAGGCCTGCTAGGCCCCCTCCTCCGCATACCCCTCGGCCAGATGCTGGTCCTTGAGCTTCACGTAGTTGCCAGCGCTGTAGGTGAAGAAGGCGCGTTCCTTCTCTTCCAGCGGGCGGATCTGCTTGACCGGGCGGCCAACGTAGAGGTGGCCGCCTTCCAGCCGCTTGCCTGGCGGGACCAGGCTGCCGGCGCCGATCACCACCTCGTCCTCCACCACGGCGCCGTCCATGATGATGCTGCCCATGCCCACCAGTACCCGGTCGCCAATCGTGCAGCCGTGGAGGGTCACCTGGTGGCCGACGGTGACGTCGGTGCCGATCAGCAAGGGATAGCCGTCCGGATTGAAGGGGCCGGCGTGGGTGATGTGCAGGACGCTGCCGTCCTGAATGCTGGTGCGAGCGCCGATCCGAATGCGGTGCATGTCGCCGCGGATCACCGTCAGCGGCCACACCGAGCTGTCTGCACCAAGGCTCACGTCGCCGATCACCACCGCGGTGGCATCGACGAAGGCGCCTTCGTCCAATTGCGGAGTCTTACCCTGGAAGGTCCTTATGGTCACGATAGATACCTTTTCTCGTCGGAAGGGTCTTGAGACCTATTAGGATGGGCTCCATATATAACTGTCAAAGCCATCGCCCCGAGGGGAACGCCGTGAGCGCCAGCAATCCGCTGCTTCAGTCCTACGACCTGCCGCCCTTTTCCGCCATCAAGCCCGAGCATGTCGAGCCGGCCATCGACACCATCCTGGCCGAGAATCGCGCCGCCCTGGTCAAGCTGCTGGAGACCCAGAAGGAGCAGCCCACCTGGTCCGGCCTGGTGCTGGCAATGGACGAGCTGAACGATCGTCTGGGCCAGGCCTGGAGCCCCATCGGCCACCTCAACGCCGTGTGCAACAGCGCCGAACTGCGCGCCGCCTACGAGGCCTGCCTGCCCAAGCTGTCGGCCTATTCCACCGAGATCGGCCAGAACAAGGACCTCTTCCAGGCCTACAGCCGCCTCGCCGAAAGCGAAGAAGCCAAGGGCTTCGATGCCGGCCAGAAGACCACGCTGGAGCATGCCCTGCGCGACTTCCGCCTGTCCGGCATCGACCTGCCGCCGGCCGAGCAGCAGCGCTATGCCGCCATCCAGGCACGTAAGTCCGAGCTGGGCAGCAAGTTCTCCAACCAGCTGCTCGATGCCACCCAGGCCTGGACCAAGCACGTCACCGACGAAGCGACCCTGGCGGGCCTGCCCGAGTCGGCCAAGGCGCAGCTGCAGGCTGCTGCCCAGGCCAAGGAGCTGGACGGCTGGCTGGTGACCCTGGAATTCCCCAGCTACTACGCGGTAATGACCTACGCCGACGACCGTGCCCTGCGCGAGGAAGTCTATGCCGCCTATGCCACCCGCGCCTCCGAACAGGGCCCCAATGCCGGCCAGTTCGACAACGGCCCGGTGATGGAGGAACTGCTGGACCTGCGCCAGGAACTGGCGCGCCTGCTGGGCTATGCCAACTACGCCGAGCTGTCGCTGGCCACCAAGATGGCCGAAAGCAGCGATCAGGTGCTGGGTTTCCTGCGCGACCTGGCGGTGCGCTCCAAGCCCTTCGCCCAACGCGACCTGGAAGAATTGCGCGCCTTCGCCGCCGAACAGGGCGTAGAGGATCTGCAGAGCTGGGATACCGGTTACTTCGCCGAGAAGCTGCGCCAGCAGCGCTATTCGTTGTCCCAGGAAGAGGTCCGCGCCTGGTTCCCGGTGGACAAGGTACTCTCCGGCCTGTTCGCCACAGTGCAGAAGCTCTATGGCATCGAGATCGCCGAGCTGCGCGACTTCGAGAAGTGGCACCCGGACGTGCGTCTGTTCGAGATCAAGGAGAACGGCAACTCCATCGGCCGCTTCTATTTCGACCTCTACGCCCGTGCCAACAAGCGCGGCGGTGCCTGGATGGACGGCGCTCGCGATAAACGCCGCGATGCCCAGGGCCGCCTGATCGATCCGGTGGCCTACCTGGTGTGCAACTTCACCCCGGCCAGCCCTGGCAAGCCGGCGCTGCTCACCCATGACGAGGTGACCACCCTCTTCCACGAATTCGGCCATGGCCTGCACCACCTGTTGACCCGCGTCGAGCATGCCAGCGTCTCCGGCATCAACGGCGTGGCCTGGGATGCGGTGGAGCTGCCCAGCCAGTTCATGGAGAACTGGTGCTGGGAGCCCGAGGGCCTGGCGCTGATCTCCGGTCACTATGAGACCGGCGAGCCGCTACCCCAGGAGCTGCTGGACAAGATGCTGGCGGCGAAGAACTTCCAGTCCGGCCTGATGATGCTGCGCCAGCTGGAATTCTCGCTGTTCGACTTCGAGCTGCACGCCAGCCATGGCGACGGCCGCAGCGTGCGTGAGGTGCTGGAAGGCATCCGCGACGAGATCTCCGTGGTGCGTCCGCCGGCCTACAACCGCTTCCCCAACAGCTTCGCCCACATCTTCGCCGGTGGCTATGCGGCGGGTTACTACAGCTACAAGTGGGCCGAGGTGCTGTCCGCCGATGCCTTCGCCAAGTTCGAGGAGGAAGGCGTCTTCAACCCGGAGACCGGACGTGCCTTCCGCGAGGCCATCCTGGCCCGCGGCGGCTCCCAGGCTCCCATGGTGTTGTTCGTCGACTTCCGCGGTCGCGAGCCCAGCATCGACGCCCTGCTCCGCCATTCCGGGCTGAGCGAGGAGGCGGCGTGAGCGAGCCGATCCGCAAGAGGTTCATCGCGGGGGCCGTGTGCCCCGCGTGCCAGGCGCAGGACACCCTGAAGATGTGGACCCAGGACGGCACGCCCCACCGCGAGTGCGTCTCCTGCGGTTACAGCGATACCCTCGATGAGCGTGGCAATTCGGTACCCAAGGAATTGCCGACGCGGGTCAATATCAGTGCGCTCAAGCCCAAGAAGCCAGACCCCAAGGTCCAGGCGGTGCAGTTCTTTCCCAATCCCAAGCTGAAGAAGCCGGACTAGGGCAAAGCGCTACCCAGGAAACCGCGCGTGGTGATCAACCAGGCGCGGTTTTTTGTTTAAGCTGGGTAAAACGAGCTGCTCAGGGTGGCTGCGAGCAGTACCAAAACAGTTGGCAGTCCAGGGGGGGTCTCAAGCTTTATCCACAAAAACTGGATTCGATAGCCAGCCGATCATCTTTTTAACTCATTGATAGAAAAGAACTTTTATCTGGTCATCCGATGGTCTTCGGCATTTCTTCCTGAGTTATACCGATTTTATCCCCGATTTATCCACAGGGGTGAAAGTCCGGGAGTGACCCGGGAGTCTCATCTGGCGCTCGAACGTCCACTGGATAGCTGGCCACTGTCGTTACTCATGAGGAAGACCTCCATGCGTACCCTCCTCTCTGCCGCCGCGCTCTGTCTGGTCGGTAACCTGGCGCTGGCCGCTCCCCCGGATCCGGGGCCTGGTGGTCCCAAGGGCCAGGAGTCGCACGGACCCGAGTGGCAGGACCGAGGCGGTCCCCATGGCAAGGGACCGGGACTTGAAGAGCACGGGCGCGGTCGGCCAGGTGCCGGCCCTGTGGCGGGCGGCCCCGCCGACTTGGGACCGGCACGCGAGCGCATCCAGGCGTTGCGGGGCCAGATCGGCCGTGGCGGTGAGTTGCCACCGGGTCTGCGACTGGAACGTGGTCGACCACTGCCTCCCGGTTATGGCCGGCCGCTACCGCCGGGCATCGTGCGGCAGTTGCCGGACTACCCCGGTTACGAATGGCGGCGCCTGGGGACCGACATGGTGCTGATCGCCGTGGGGAGCGGAATCGTCTATGCCATCCTGCAGGGTGTGCTCGACTAGGACCTGCACCGGGCCGGTGAGATTTCGTCGCGGACGAGGTGCGGCGGCCTGGCCCGGTCAACGACCACCAGAGGCTCTGGCACGCCGTCTCTGGCTGACCGCCTCGGTTGTAGCCGTCACGCGGGCGGCGGCAATCGACATCTGGAGCCCTCCCTCTGGCACAGTGCCAGCCCGGATTTCAGTAGAATAGCCGCCGCGCGGCCGTCCTTCGCTTTCGAGCGCCAGGGAAACCGGGCCGCCTTCCATCGGTCTCAACGCCAATCGCTCGCCAAGGATTTCCCATGAGAGCTCTGCCCCGTCTGCTGCCGCTGGCCCTGTTCGCCCTGCTCGTGGGGCATGGCGCTACTGCGCGCGCCGAACCTGGTCTGTTCAATCTGCTGGTCGGCAGCTACACCGGGGGCAGCAGCCAGGGCCTGTATGTCTATCGCTTCAACAGCCGCAACGGCCAGATCGACGGCCCGCTGCGCATCGTCAAGGCCTCCAATCCATCCTTCCTCACCCTGTCGCGTGATGGCCGGACCCTGTTCGCGGTCAACGAGAATGGCCGGGGCTCGAACGGCGATACCATCGGCCGGGTTACCTCCTATCGTTTCGAGCCGGGCAATGGCCGGTTGCAGCAGATCAGCCAGGTCAAGAGCCTGGGCGACGAGCCGACCCATTCCAGTCTGAGCAACGATGGCAAGTACCTGTTCGTGGCCAACTACTCCAGCCTGCCGGAAGGCTCCCTGGCGGTGCTGCCGATCCAGGACGGTGGCGTGCTCAGCCCGGTGGCGCAGATCGAATTCCACCAGCCCAGCGAACAGCACCCGCGCCAGCAGTCCAGCCATGTGCATGCCGCCGTGACTACCCCGGATGGCCGCTTCGTCTTCGCCCCGGATCTGGGCGCCGACAAGGTGTTCATCTATCGCTATCTGCCGCAGCAGCCGGAGCGGCCGCTGGTGGCCGCCGAGACGCCGTTCGTCCCGGTGCCGGAAGGCAGCGGCCCGCGCCACCTGGTGTTCAGCGCTGATGGCCGCTATGCCTATCTGACCCTGGAGCTGGCCGGACAGGTCATGGCCTTCGCTCACCAGGATGGCATGCTGCGCCAGCTGCAGAGCTACAGCCTGACGCCCCAGGAATTCGTTGGCGAGCGTGACGCTGGGGCCTTGCACCTGTCCGGCGACGGACGCTTCCTCTACGTCGCCAGCCGTGGCACGGACAACCAGCTTGCCGTGTTCGCGGTCAATCCCGACGGCACCCTGACCTTTGTCGAGCGCCATTCGGTCAATGGCCTATCGCCGCGGGAATTCGCCATCGATCCGTCCGGGCGGTACCTGCTGGTAGCCAACCAGAAATCCAACCAGCTCAAGGTCTTCGCCCGCGATCCCGACAGCGGCAAGCTCGGCGATGAACTGCAGAGCCTGGACGTCGGTGCCCCGTCCGACCTCAAATTCGTCGCGGTACCCTGATGACCCCTTTCGACCGTCTGCACCACGTGGCGCTGATCTGCGCCGACTATGAACGCTCCCGGCACTTCTACACCGAGATCCTCGGCCTGTCGGTGATCGCCGAGACCTATCGCGAGGCCCGGCGCTCCTGGAAGCTGGATCTGGCGGTGGGCGAGCATGCCCAGCTGGAGCTGTTTTCCTTTCCCGATGCTCCGCCGCGACCCTCGCGCCCGGAGGCCCAGGGCTTGCGCCACCTGGCCTTCGCCGTGGCCGACCTGGACGCCACCGTCGCCCACCTGCAGGGCCATGGCGTGGTCACCGAGCCGATCCGCACCGACGAGCTGACCGGCAAGAGATTCACCTTCTTCGCCGACCCGGACGATCTGCCGCTGGAAGTCTACGAGCGCTGAGTGCTGTGGTCAGGTCGCCAGCCGCGCGCCGGCCAGTGACTCGCGCGGCGCCTCCAGCTCTTCCAGCAGCCAGTCCAGAAAGCGCTGTACCAGTCGCTGGCGCCGCTTGCGCTCGGGCAGGATGGCGTAATAGCCATAGCGCGACGTGGCGATCCCGCTGAAGGGACGACAGAGCAACTCCTGTTGCAGCAAGTCGTCCACCAGATGACGCCAGCCGATCGCCAGGCCCTGGCCGGCGATGGCGGCCTGGATCACCAGGGTGTAGTTGTCGAAGCTCAGCACCGCACCGGCGGGTGCCGGGGGCAGGGCGGCCAGCTCCAGCGCCGGCAGCAGGGTCTTCCAGTCGTACCAGCGGCTGTTGGGCGCCGCCTTGAGGTGCAGCAGCGGCCAGCGCCCCAGTTCCGCCGTGGGTAGGGGTGGCTGCCGCCCCTGCAGCAGCCGCGGACTGCACACCGGAAAGACTTCCTCGCGAAACAGCGGCCAGGCCTCGCCATGCTTGAAGCGGCCATCGCCGAAGCCCAGGGTGATGTCGATCTCGGGGCCGGGCAGGGGGACTCGATCGCTGGTGACCAGGCTGACGTCCAGCTCCGGGTGGCGGGCATGAAAGCGCGGCAGGCGGGGCAACAGCCAATAGGCGGCGAAGGCGAAGTCGGTAGCCACCTGCAGGACTTCATGGGCGGGCCGGGCGGTGACCAGGCGTACCCCTTCGTCCAGGGTGGCGAGTCCGGCTTCCACATATTCCTGCAGTACCCGCCCGGCCTCGGTGAGCAGGATGCCACGATGGACCCGGTCGAACAGCCGGACCTGCAACTGGGCTTCCAGACGCTTGATCTGCTGGCTGATCGCCGGCTGGGTGGTACCCAGTTCGCTGGCCGCCGCGGTAAAGCTCAGGCGGCGTGCCACCACCTCGAAGGTGCGCAGGCTGTCCAGCGCCAGGGCAGGGCGGTCGGCAGGCGTGGTGGCGTCCAAGGTGAAATCCCCGCGATGTTCAGACATAAGCCCAGCTTATCCGAAACATCATCTCCTATGCCCTTCACGTGATTTTCCTGGCATCGGATGATGGACCACCCATAAGCAACCCTGATCCGAAGCGGAGGCGATCTTGTCCAAGCCGATGAACATCCTCTTTCTCATGGCCGACCAGATGGCGGCACCCGTCCTGCCGCTGTACGACGCCGCCTCGCCGATCAAGCTGCCAAATCTGCAACGCCTGGCCGAGCGCGCCGTGGTGTTCGATTCCGCCTACTGCAACAGCCCGCTGTGCGCGCCCTCGCGCTTCACTCTGGTGAGCGGCCAGCTGCCGTCGAAGATCGGCGGCTACGACAACGCCGCCGACTTCGCCGCCGATATCCCCACCTATGCCCACCACCTGCGCCGCCTCGGCTATCGCACGGCGCTCTCGGGCAAGATGCACTTCTGCGGACCGGATCAGCTGCACGGCTACGAAGAGCGCCTGACCAGCGACATCTATCCCGCCGACTATGGCTGGGCGGTGAACTGGGACGAAGCGGACGTGCGCCCGAGCTGGTACCACAACATGTCCTCGGTGCTGCAGGCCGGGCCCTGCGTGCGCACCAACCAGCTGGATTTCGACGAGGAGGTGGTCTTCAAGGCGCGCCAGTATCTCTACGATCACGTGCGCCGTGGCGACGACAAGCCGTTCTGCCTGACCGTGTCCCTGACCCACCCCCACGATCCCTACACCATTCCGCGGGAGTACTGGGACCTGTACAACGACGTCGACATCCCCCTGCCGGACAGCGCCATTCCCCAGGCCGAGCAGGACCCCCACAGCCAGCGCCTGCTCAAGGTGATCGATCTCTGGGACAAGCCGCTGCCCGAGGCCAAGATCCGTGACGCCCGCCAGGCCTACTATGGCGCCTGCAGCTATGTCGACGCCCAGGTCGGCCACCTGCTCAAGACTCTGGAGGAGTGCGGTCTCGCCGACGATACGGTGATCGTCTTCTCCGGCGATCACGGCGATATGCTCGGCGAGCGCGGGCTCTGGTACAAGATGCACTGGTTCGAGATGGCTGCGCGGGTACCGCTGCTGATCCATGCGCCCGGACGTTTCGCCCCGGCGCGGGTGCAGGCGTCGGTCTCGACGATGGATCTGCTGCCGACCTTCGTCGAGCTGGCCGGCGGCCAGTTGCCGGCCGAGCTGCCGCTGGACGGGCGCTCGCTGCTGCCGCACCTCGAAGGGCGGGAAGGGCATGACGAGGTCATCGGCGAATACCTGGCCGAGGGCACCGTCAGCCCGCTGCTGATGATCCGCCGCGGCCCCTACAAGTACATCCACTGCGAACTGGACCCGCCGCTGCTGTTCGATCTGCAGAACGATCCGCTGGAGCGCGAGAACCTGGCCGCCAGCGCCGATTACGCCGAGCTGCTCGCCAGCTTCCAGGACGAGGTCCGCCAGCGCTGGGATCTGGAGCGCCTGCACGGCGAGGTACTGGCCAGCCAGCGGCGGCGGCGCTTCGTCGCGACGGCCCTGGAGCAGGGCGAGCGGACCAGCTGGGATCACCAGCCCTTCATCGATGCCAGCCAGCAATACATGCGCAATCACATCGATCTCGACGACCTGGAGCGTCGCGCGCGCTACCCTCAACCCTGAACCGCTATGGAGAACGGCCATGAAACACGGAATCATCGCTACGTTCACGCTGGCCCTGGTCAGCCTGTCGGCCCAGGCCGAGGATCAGGCCTGCGGAACGGTTCGCCTGGCCGATCCGGGCTGGAGTGACATCGCCGCCACCAATGCCCTCACCGGGGCGGTGCTGACGGCGCTGGGCTACACCAGCAAGGTCGATACCCTGGCGGTGCCGATCATCTACGGCGGCATGCGCAACGGGCAGGTGGACGCCTTCCTCGGCAACTGGATGCCGGCACAGCAGGCGCACTATGACCAGTTCGTGAAGACCGGCCAGGTGACCGAGCTGGCGCAGAACCTGGTCGGTACCGAATTCACCCTGGCCGTGCCCACCTACGTCTGGGAGGGCGGGGTGAAGAGCTTCGACGATCTGGCCAAGCATGCCGACAAGTTCGGCAAGAAGATCTACGGCATCGGGGCCGGTGCGCCGGCCAACCAGTCGTTGCAGAAGATCATCCAGGACAACGAATTCGGCCTGGGCAGCTGGCAGCTGGTGGAGTCCAGCGAACAGGCCATGCTGTCCCAGGTAGGGCGCGCGGTGAAGCGTGACAAGTGGGTGGTCTTCCTTGGCTGGACCCCGCACCCCATGAACGTCGACTACCCGATCAAGTACCTGACCGGGGGTGACAAGTACTTTGGTACCGCCGGTACGGTGAACACCCTGACACGCAAGGGCTACGCCGAGCAGTGCCCCAATCCGGCCCGACTGCTGACCAACATGAAATTCACCCTGGACATGGAAAACGCCATCATGAGCGCCGCACGGGACAAGGGCGGCAGCTATGACACCGCCGCCAAGGCCTGGCTCAAGGCCCATCCCCAGGTGCTGGAGCCCTGGCTGCAGGGGGTCACCACCCGCGACGGCCAGCCCGGCCTGCCAGCGGTGCAGAAAGCCCTCTGAGGGCTACCTGAGACCGAGCCGGCGCGCCAGGCGGGCGAGGTTGGCGCGGTCCAGCCCCAGGGCGGCGGCGGCCAGGGTCCAGTTCTGGCCATGCTGCTCCAGGGCCAGGGTGATGGTCTGGCGCTGGAAGGCGTCGGTGGCGTCGCGCAGAGAGGTGGCGGGGACCACGGGATCGTCACTGGGCAGGGGCGCGGCATCCAGCGGCAGGCCGAGTTGCTCGCCGTCCAGGGTCAGAATGCCGCCACGCTCCGCGCTGCCGGCATGGGCCTTGAGCGCCGCGCGACTGATGAGGTGGGAGAGCTCGCGCACATTACCGGGCCAATCGTAGGCCAGCAGGATGCGCTGCGCCGCAGGGGTCAGCCGCAGGCCGCGCAGCCCCAGTCGCGCGCGATTCTGTTCCAGGTAGAAGCCCGCCAGCAGCAGGACGTCGCGCCCGCGCTCGCGCAAGGCGGGTACCGCCAGGGGGTAGACGCTCAGGCGGTGATAGAGATCGGCACGAAAGCGCCCGTCACGCACGGCTTCGGCCAGGTCGCGATTGGTGGCGGCGATGATGCGTACGTCCACCTTGAGATCGCGATCCGAGCCCAGGCGCTGCAGCTGGCCGCTCTGCAGCACCCGTAGCAGCTTGGCCTGCACCGTCAGGGGCAATTCGCCGACCTCGTCGAGAAACAGGGTACCGCCGTCGGCCAGTTCGAAACGCCCGCGGCGCTCGCTGACCGCGCCGGAAAAGGCGCCGCGCACATGGCCGAAGAGTTCGCTTTCCACCAGCGCCTCGGGCAGGGCCGCGCAGTTGAGGCTGATCAGCGGCCGCTGCTGGCGCAGGGAGCGCGCATGCACCGCCTCGGCCACCAGTTCCTTGCCGACCCCGGTTTCGCCGGTGATGAGCACCGTCAGGTCGCTGGCCGCCACGGTCTCGATCTCCTGGCGCAGCCGCAGGCTGGCCGGACTCTGGCCGATGAGTTCGCGGGGCCGCTGATGCCCCACCGATTGCTGGTAGGCCACGGTCAACTCGTGCTCGCTGACGATGCGGGCGGACAACTGGCCGATGCGCTCGGCGGCGGCCACGGTGGCGGCGGCCAGGCCGGCGAAGGCGGCGAGGGTGGTGAGATCCTCGGGGCGGGCATTCTGCGCCCGCAGCGAATCCAGGGTCAGCAGTCCCCAGAGCTGGTCCTGCACATAGAGTGGACAGCCCAGGCAGTCATGAACCTCCAGGTGCCCGTGCACGCCTTCCACCAGGCCGTCGTAGGGATCGGGCAGGTCGCAGTCGGCGGCGAAGCGGGTTGGGGTGCGGCTCGCCAGCAGCAGCGCCAGGCGGGGATGCTCGCCGACCTTGAAGCGGCGTCCCAGGGTATCGGCATTCAGGCCACGCACCGCCAGGGGCACCAGCACCTCGCCGTCCAGGCGCAGCAAGGCCACCGCATCGAAAGTCAGCACCTGGCGCAGGGCATCGAGCAGGCTGGCATAGCGCTGCTGATCGGGCAGATCGCGGGCCAGATCCGCCACCAGCGGCACCATCACATCGAGCAGGGTGGGACGAGTCAATTTGACCTCGGCGAGTCATGGGGACCTGGTCATTATGACCGCTCGACTGGGCAAAGGCCTGATCTAGCGCAGGTTTTTAGCTGGCACGACTCGTGATACGGCCAGGGCAGTCCTGTTTTGGAGAACCCTGCCATGCTGTCATCCGAGCAACAAGCCATCATCAAGGCCACCGTTCCTCTGCTGGAAACCGGCGGTGAAGCCCTGACCCGGCACTTCTACGACAAATTGCTGAACAACAACCCCGAGATCCGTCCGCTGTTCAACGGTGCCCACCAGGCCAGCGGTGCCCAGGCGCGGGCCTTGGCCCGGGCAGTGCTGATGTACGCTCGCTACATCGATCGCCTGGATACCCTGGGACCGCTGGTCGAGCAGATCGTCAACAAGCACGTCTCCCTGCAGGTCCAGCCGGATCACTATCCGCTGGTGGGCATCGCCCTGCTGCAGAGCATTCGCGAGGTGCTGGGCACCGAGGTGGCCACCGATGCGGTGATCGACGCCTGGGCCGCAGCCTATGGCCAGTTGGCCAATCTGCTGATCGGCGCCGAAGAGCAGCGCTATGCGGCCCAGGCCGACGCGCCTGGAGGCTGGCGCGGCGGACGCCCGTTCCGCATCGCGCGGATCGAGCCGGAAAGCGAAGAGATCAGCTCCTTCTACCTGGAACCGGTGGACGGCCTGCCGACCAGCATCGCCCAGCCCGGCCAGTATCTGGGCCTGAGCGTCACCCTGGACGGCGTCGAGTACCGGCGCAACTATTCGATCTCGGCGACCAGTGAGGGTCAGGGCTATCGCATCAGCGTCAAGCATCAGCCGGGTGGCCTGGTCTCGCGCTTCCTGCACACCGAGGCCCATGAAGGCACCGTGTTGCAGGTCTTTACGCCTGCTGGCGAGTTCGTCCTGCAGGCGTCAACCAAGCCTCTGCTGCTGATCGCCGGAGGCGTCGGCATCACGCCACTGCTGCCCATGGTGTCGGCGGCCCTGCCGAGCGGGCGACCAATCCAGCTGATTCACTGTACCCGCCATGTCGGGGTGCAGGCCTTCGGTCACTGGCTCGAAGAGCAGGCCGCCCATCATCCGCAACTGCAGCTTTACTTCTGCTACAGCGAGCCGGTAGCCGAGGAAGCCTTCGCTTCGCGACTGGACAAGACGCGCCTGCAGCGCTGGCTGCCCAAGGCCCGCGACCTGGACGCCTATATACTTGGCCCACAGCCGTTCATGGCCCAGGTACGCCGTGACCTGCTGGAACTGGGCGTACCGGAGCAGCAGATTCGCCACGAGTTCTTCGGGCCCGCGGCGGAGCTCTGAAAATGAAACGCCCGCAGCCAGTTGGCCGCGGGCGTTTTGCCAAGTGCTCAAGGATGCCACCCAATGGCGGCACCTTTTAGCCAGGGTTTAGCGACGCTGGTAGACGATTTCCTTGCTACCACCTTCGCAACTGCCCACCACCTTGGCGGAAGCGCTGGCACTGCCCTTGTCCACCACCTCAAGACTGTAGTGCGCCACCTGCTTGGCCCGCAGCTTGGCATCGATATCGGCCTTGACCGTGTCGCACGAGGTGCCAGCGGCGAAGGCACCGCCGCTCAGGGCCAACAAACCGACGGTGATCACGACTTTACGCATCTTGCCTGTCCTTTTGCTCGGGGAGGAAAGGGGTATCAGCTCAGCTGGCTTCGATACGGAAGCCGATCTTCAGGGTGACCTGGTAGTGGGCTACCTTGGCATCCTGGATATGGCCACGGATCTCGCCCACTTCGAACCACTCGAGGTTCTTCACCGACTTGGAGGTCTCGGCGAGTGCGTTGTTGATGGCGTCCTCGACGCTGGTAGCGGAGGAGCCAACGATTTCCAGCTTCTTGTAGGTGTGATGATCGGACATGAACAGTCTCCTGGGTCAGCAATGACGGGCGTTGCAGCCGGTGGCCGGCTACCGGTTGACCGGTGTCGCGGTCGACTCGCCGGGAAGGGTGCCGCTGTCATTTGAGGCCGCGAAAAGTCCTGATAAGTTCACTGCCCAGGTGCCAGCCCAGGGCTTTATGCTGCACTTTCCAACGGCTCGGTAGTCACATTTCCTGAATCCGTCCACCTCAGGAGGTTGTCATGGCCCGTAACACCGATTACCAAGCGTCCATCGCCGGCATCGAGAACGAAATCAACAGCCTGCTCGACTCGCTGGCATCGTTGAAGAAGAATGCCGCTCGCGAATCCCGCAGCGGTCTGAACACCTTCAAGAGCACCGCTCGCGAAGCCCTGCATCACTCGGGTGATTCGCTGGAAGAGGTCTATGACGACGTGCGCCGCCTGACCCGCCAGTATGGCCGGGCCGCTGGTGGTGTCGCCCGCGAACATCCCTGGGCCACCGTTGGCATTGCCGCCGGCGTGACCATCCTGGTCGGCTGGGCGCTGCTGCGCGGCGACAACTGATCGCCTGCCAAAGGCATCCCGGCCGGGATGCCTTTGGCCTCAGGACCCGGCCAGCTCCCGTCTGAGCCAAGCCGCCAACCGTTCCACCCGCTCATCCGCCAACCGGCCAGGCGCCCATAGCGCCAATTCCGCACCGGTCCCGGCGAAACCCCAGGGCGCGACCAGTCGCCCCGCCTTGAGATCCGCCGCCACCAGTGGCTCCGGCGCGATCG
This sequence comes from Pseudomonas sp. VMV1, assembly GCF_056790235.1. Classification (NCBI taxonomy): domain Bacteria; kingdom Pseudomonadati; phylum Pseudomonadota; class Gammaproteobacteria; order Pseudomonadales; family Pseudomonadaceae; genus Pseudomonas; species Pseudomonas sp. VMV1. Next base: position 461,439 of record NZ_JBXGSE010000003.1, on the reverse strand, counting down.
CTACCCCCAGTCCCGACAACGCCGCCTCCAGCAGGTAATAGAGGTGCTCGAAACCCTGCCCGTATTCCAGTGCCGGCGTTTCCAGGCCCTGGGTGGCGAACCACTGTGGCCAGGCCTGGGGCCGCGACAGGGTGTGCAGCAGCCGCTCCGCCAACAGCGCCGAGAGGTCGCCTTCCTTGAGTCTCAGATAGGCCGGGCAGTAGGGGCTCAGTACCGGGCCGATGCGCTCAGGCGCCAGGTGGTAGGGCATGACGTCCTGTGGTGGCGCGCTTTCGGTGAACAGCAGGCTGGCGTCCAGGCCGGCGGCGGCGAGGGGGGTGTCGTCGGTACGGGTCGACAGGTGCAAATGCAACTCCGGCAGATCCTTATTGAGCCGATCCAGCCGTGGAATGAACCAGCGCGCCACCAGACTGCCGGGGCAACCCAGCACGAAGGGCCCCTGGCGATTGCCGGCCTTGAGTTCGGCGCAGACCTCGCGCAGCCGCTCGAAGACATCGCCACTCACCTCGCGCAATCTCAGCCCGGCCTCGGTCAGCGCCAGGCCGCGGCCCTCGCGACGGAACAAGGCCACGCCCAGCTGTTCCTCCAGCGCACGTATTTGCCGGCTCACGGCTCCATGGGTCACATGCAGCTCGTCACCTGCACGACTCATTCCGCCCAGGCGGGCAGTGGCCTCGAAGGCGCGCAGGGCATTCAGGGGTGGTAAGTCGCGGGGATCGCTCATCTGTGAGGTTTCCTGACAGGTCATCGCGATCTTATCGATTTATCGCCAGCACTCAAGCAGGTAAGGTAGATCCATCTTCGCAGGAGAATCCCATGACCCAGACCGCTTATCGCCAGGGCCCCGACGCTCAAGGCATGTTCGGCCAGTTCGGTGGCCGCTATGTCGCCGAAACCCTGATGCCGCTGATCCTCGATCTGCAGCGCGAATACGAGACCGCCATGGAAGATCCGGCGTTTCTCGAGCAGCTGGCCTATTTCCAGCGCGACTACGTCGGTCGGCCCAATCCGCTGTACTTCGCCGAGCGCCTGACCGAGCACTTCGGCGGCGCCAAGATCTATCTCAAGCGCGAAGAGCTGAACCACACCGGCGCGCACAAGATCAACAACTGCATTGGCCAGATCCTGCTGGCCAAGCGCATGGGCAAGACCCGCATCATCGCCGAGACTGGTGCCGGCATGCACGGAGTGGCTACCGCTACCGTCGCCGCGCGCTTCGGCCTGCCCTGCGTCATCTACATGGGCAGCACCGACATCGACCGCCAGCAGGCTAACGTCTTCCGCATGAAGCTGCTGGGTGCCGAGGTGATTCCGGTCACGTCCGGTACCGGCACCCTCAAGGACGCCATGAACGAGGCCCTGCGCGACTGGGTGACCAACGTTGCCGACACCTTCTACCTGATCGGCACCGTGGCCGGTCCGCACCCCTATCCGGCCATGGTCCGCGATTTCCAGGCGGTGATCGGTCGCGAGACCCGCGCGCAGATCCTGGAAAAGGAAGGACGCCTGCCCGACAGCCTGATCGCCTGCGTCGGCGGCGGCTCCAATGCCATGGGCCTGTTCCACGAATTTCTCGATGACACCGACGTCGCCATCGTCGGCGTCGAGGCAGGCGGGCACGGCGTGGACACCAACAAGCATGCCTCCAGCCTCAACGGCGGGGTGCCCGGAGTGCTGCACGGCAACCGCACCTTCCTGCTGCAGGACGACGATGGCCAGATCATCGACGCCCACTCCATTTCCGCTGGCCTGGACTATCCCGGCATCGGCCCGGAGCACGCCCACCTGCACGACGTGAAGCGCGTGGAATACGTGCCGATCAACGATGACGAGGCACTCAAGGCCTTCCACCAGACCTGCCGCCTGGAAGGCATCATCCCGGCGCTGGAAACGGCTCACGCCCTGGCCGAGGCCTACAAGCGCGCTCCGCACCTGCCCAAGGACCACCTCATGGTGATCTGCCTCTCGGGCCGTGGCGACAAGGACATGCAGACCGTGATGAGCCACCTGGGAGACAAGCTATGAGCCGCCTGGAAACCCGTTTCGCCGCGCTGAAGGCCGAGGGCCGCGCGGCCCTGGTCACCTACACCACCGCAGGCGACCCGGACTATGACACCGCCCTGGCGATCCTCAAGGGGCTGCCGGCGGCCGGTGCCGACGTCATCGAGCTGGGCATGCCCTTCACCGATCCCATGGCCGACGGTCCGGCCATCCAGGCTGCTGCCCTGCGTGCCCTGCAGGGTGGCCAGAACCTGGCCAAGACCTTGGGAATGGTGCGTGACTTCCGCCGCGAAGAGCAGGAGACACCACTGGTGCTGATGGGCTACTACAACCCCATTCACCGCTATGGCGTGGAGCGCTTTCTGGCTGAAGCCGCCGAGGCTGGCGTGGATGGCCTGATCGTGGTCGATCTGCCCCCCGAGCATGACGCCGAGCTGGCCCTGCCCGCCCAGGCCGCCGATATCGACTTCATTCGCCTGACCACGCCGACCACCGATGACGCCCGCCTGCCGCGAGTGCTCAATACCAGTTCCGGTTTCGTCTATTACGTTTCCGTCGCCGGCGTGACCGGGGCCGGTTCGGCTACCACGGAGCATGTCGAGGCTGCCGTGGCACGTCTGCGCCGCTTTACCGACCTGCCCCTGGCGGTCGGCTTTGGTATCCGCACCCCGGAACAGGCCCGGGTGATCGCTCGGATTGCCGATGGCGTCGTGGTGGGCTCGGCTTTCGTCGACCAGATCGCCAAAGCCGAATCCTCCGGTGCCGCCATCGATGGCGTGCTTGGGCTCTGCAAGCAGCTGTCGGATAGCGTGCGCACTGCGCGTTGAACATGCACCTGCGCTTCAAAAAGACCGCTTAGGCGGTCTTTTTTTATGCTTGAACGACCCTGGGCCTGTGCATAACTCTGTGGGCAGTCTGTTTGCTCTAGACGCAAAGGCCCGTACTAGAAGGCCTGCAGCAGGGTTTGCCTTGTTGATCGAATTCGGTACGCGGTGATCAGATCAGTCAACCCGCGTACGAAAGCGTCCTTTGCCGTCATTGCCTGACAGGTAAAGGCTGTGGATAAGCCTTAGGCAAGTTGTCAGCAACTCAAGGGACGGAAGCCAGGCTAAAATCGATCAAAAAATAGCCAATATGGAACGACTCGGATGAAGAGCGGAGTGACGCCGCCATTGCCCGGTTTCCCACATCTACTGTGTGCGTGCCTGTGGAAAAGATGTGGGACTCACCCTGTAGGCCAGGGTTGGCAAGGCTTGCAGAGGATCGTACAAAAAATGATCAATTCATTTTCGGGGGTTTTCCACAACCCACAATAGAGCTGCATAGGCCTGTGGATAGGTTGTTCGTTCTGTCCTGAAGGCCATGACTGACGCGGCTTGCAGAGAATTGATTAAATAATGACCAGTTTCCTGGGATATTCTCAAGTCAAGGGATTTCTTGCGTAGGCCCAGAGAGTTATCCACTCTTGTTCAGCGCGTAGCTTAGCCGTCGCCGCTAAATGACCTGTGGGTAAGTCTGTTGATTTTCTGTTTGGAAGCCTGTGCATGAAGCCACTCGCTAGCGCAGCGTCACCTGTTGTTGCAGGCCAGCCGCTGGCAGAGTGAAGGCACATTCCTCGAAGGTGGCCATGCGCATGCGTAGCGGCGGATTGTTGCTGTAGCCGTATTGTTCGGTGGGCATGCCGATGAAATTGGTATCCAGCGTGCTGTTGCTGTTGCTGTCGTGGATGACCGATACGGCATAGCGCCCGGGTGGCAGTTTGAAGCGCTGTTCCTGGACACCTGGCTGGGCGGCGATATGGGCCTGGGCCACGGGCGTCTTGTGTTCCTTCCAGGCGTCTTCGCTGGCGAACACCGCCAGCAGCAGCTGGCCCCCCGAGGCATCGACCGTCTCCACTCGCACCTGCAGTTCGGCGGCGTGCAGCACACCGCTCAGACAGAGACCAGCGACCAGCAACAGAGACTTCATGGGCATTCCTTCAGCAGGGAGAGGACGTCAGCCGGAGCAGCTCGGCCGGCTGTTCGAAAAAGAGATCGGGGCGCTGCGCTCGTAGGGTGGTCGGGCAACCATAGCCCCAGGCCACCGCAGCACAGCCCAGACCCGCGCGGCGCGCGGCCTGGAGATCGCGTAGCTCGTCGCCCACATAGATCGCATCGGCCGGCGCGACGCCCTGCCGGCGGATCAGGCGCGCCAGGCGCCGCGCCTTGCCCAGCAGGGGAATATCGAATTCGCCATCGGGGAACAGATGTCCGGCCTGGGGCAGTACCTGGTGGACCGCGGCGGCGGAATTGGAGGTCGCCAGCCCCAACTGCAGTCCGCTGGTCTGCAACCGGTCGAGTGCCTGGGGGATCTCGGCGAAGGGAGCGACCTGGTCGCCCCGCTGGGCCAGCAGGCGGCGATAGTGACGGGCGATCCGCGGTACGCGCCACAGCGGGATGCCCAGGCTGTCGAGCAGGCCGGTCAGGGAGGCGGCGCGCAGCTGCGGCCACTCCTCCGGCGCCGGCTGGCGAAAGCTATGGGTCCGCGCCAGCTCGCCGAGGCAGCTCAGCAGAAAGGGCAGGCTGTCCGCCAGGGTGCCGTCGAAGTCGAAGATGACGTAGCGGTAGCTCATGCGAAAAGGGCGCGGTGGGCGAAGGCGCCAGCGTAGCGGGCGCCTTTCTGTTTTGCCACCGCGACCGCGTTCGGCAGGAGCGTCCCTGCCGGCCAGGTCACACGCGGAAGCGGCGGATCTGGCCGTTGAGTTCCACCGCCAGTTCGGAGAGCTGCTGGCTGGCGGCGCGGGTCTGTTCGGCGCCGGCGGCGGTCTGCACCGACAGATCGCGGATGCGCACCAGATTGAGGTCCACCTCGCGGGCCACCTGGGCCTGCTCTTCGGCCGCGCTGGCGATCACCAGGTTGCGCTCATCTATGCCCGACACCGACTGGGCGATGGCGGCCAGGGCGGCGTTGGCCGACTGTGCCTGCTCGCGGGTCTGGCGCGCCTGGTCGGCGCTGGTCAGCAGCGCATCGACGGTCTGGCCGGTACCCTGCTGGATGCTGCCGATCATGCCTTCGATTTCGCGGGTGGACTCGCCGGTGCGATGGGCCAGGGCGCGGACCTCGTCGGCGACCACGGCGAACCCCCGACCGGCATCACCGGCACGGGCGGCTTCGATGGCAGCGTTGAGCGCCAGCAGGTTGGTCTGTTCGGCGACCGCGCGGATGACGTCCAGCACCTGGCTGATGTTGCGGGTCTGTTCGGCCAGTTGGCGGGCCTGTTCGCTGGCGCCCAGTACGTTTTCGGTGAGTACCTCGATGGCGCCCAGGGTATCGCCGAGCTGACGCTGGCCCTGACGTGCGGTATCGGCGGCCTGGCGCGATTCGGAGGAGGTGGAGGTGGCATTGCCGGCCACCTCGTCCACTGCCTGGCTCATCTCGGTGACGGCGGTGGCCGCCATCTCGATCTCGCTGTTCTGCTGCTGCAGGCCGTGGGCGCTTTCCTGCATGACCGCGGTCATTTCCTCGGCGGCCGAGGCCAGCTGAGTAGCGGAATGGCCCAGGTGACCCAGGGTATCGCGCAGGTTGGCCTGCATCTGCTGCATGGCCTGCAGCAACTGGGCGGCCTCGTCGTGACCACGGGTGTCCAGGGTCTGGGTCAGGTCGCCGCTGGCGATGGTCCGGGCGGCGGCGACGGCTTCGGCGATGGGCCGGGTCATGCTCAGGGTCAGGCGCCAGGCCAGCAGCACGGTCAGGCCCAGGGCCAGGGCGATGACCATCCAGGTGATGGAGGTGGCCTGGGTGTAGGTGTCGCTGGAGTTCTGGGAGGCGGCCTTAATGTCTTCCTGGTTGATCTTGCGCAGGGCTTCGGTGCGCTCGTTCATCTGCGCACCGAGCTGGGCCATGCTGGTCTGGATCAGGCTGCGGGCTTCGTCGAGCTTGCCAGCACCAATCAGATCGGCCAGTTGCGCGGTATAGCGGACATAGTCGCCATGGATCTGGCGCAGGGCATCGAAGGCCTGGCGCTCGCGATCGCTGCTGACGAGTTTTTCATAGCGACCGAAACCCGCGCCAATGTCGGCGTTGATGCCGTCGATCTTCTTGCGCGTGTTGACGACGGTATTGGCGTCCGGAATGGCCAGCAGGCGCAGTACCTCGACTCGGGTCCGGGCGAGTTGCAGGGCCAGGTTATCGGCTTCGACGATGCTGGGAACGTTGTTGGTCTCGATTACCTGACCCTGGGTACGGATCTGCGACAGTTGCAGCAGCCCGAACAGGCCCAGACTGGCCACGAGGATGGCCAGGAGGCCGAAACACAGCACACTGCGGATGGCGATGGAGAAGGAACGAAAGGTCACGGCGGCAGCCCCGGTGAAGATTGAGGCCCCTTGTAACGGCTAGGACCGCCGTGACTTGATGGTCATTCGTCTTAAATCGGATCTAGGCACCGACACGGCGTCCGGGCTGACCATTCGCCATGTTCGATCTGCTACTAGAACTGGAAGCGCTGCACCTGGCCGCTGAGGGTATCCGCCAGTGCCGCCATCTGCTGGCTGGCACTGTAGGTCTGCTCGGCGCCGGCGGCGGTCTGCACCGAGAGGTCGCGGATGCGTACCAGGTTGCGATCCACTTCACGGGCCACCTGGGCCTGCTGCTCGGCAGCGCTGGCGATCAGCAGGTTGCGCTCGTCGATGCCGGATACGGCACCCGCGATGGCAGCAAGGCCGGCATTGGCCGCCTGGGCCTGTTCCCGGGTCAGGCGTGCCTGATCGGCACTGCTCAGCAGCGCATCGACGGTCTGGCCAGTGCCCTGCTGGATGCTGCCGATCATCTTCTCGATCTCGCTGGTCGAGTCCCCGGTGCGCTTGGCCAGGGCCCGTACCTCGTCGGCCACCACGGCGAAGCCGCGGCCCGCCTCACCGGCTCGGGCGGCCTCGATGGCGGCGTTGAGCGCCAGCAGATTGGTCTGCTCGGCCACCGCACGGATCACGTCCAGCACCTGACAGATGTCGCGAGTCTGGCTTTCCAGCTCACGGGCCTGGGCACTGGCGCCGAGGACCTGGTCGGTGAGGACTTCGATGGCTCCGAGGGTCTCATCCAGCTGGCGCTGGCCCTGGGCCGCCGTCTGGGCGGCCTGGCGCGACGCGGTGGAGGTCGAGCCGGCATTGCCGGCGACCTCTTCGACCGCCTGGCTCATCTCGGTGACGGCGGTGGCCGCCAGCTCGATCTCACTGTTCTGCTGGCGCAGGCCGTGGGCGCCTTCCTGAGTCACCGCGGTCATCTCCTCGGCGGCCGAAGCCAGCTGAGTGGCCGAATCGCCAATGTGCGCCAGGGTCTCGCGCAACTGGGTCTGCATCTGCTGCATGGCCTGCAGCAGCTGAGCCGCCTCGTCCCTACCACGGCTATCCAGCGCCTGGGTCAGATCACCCGCGGCGATGGTACGGGCTGCCGCCACTGCCTGGGCGATGGGGCGGGCGACGCTACGTGTCAGACGCCAGGCGAGCAACCCGGTGAGGCTCAGAGCTAGCAGGATCGCCAGCCCGGTCACGCCGTTTGAGCGCTCATAGGCGGTATCGGCCTCGGTACTGGCAATATGGATATCCTGCTGAACCGCGTTGCGCAGCGTCTCGATGCAGGCATTCATCCGGATACCCAGCTGTGCCATGCTCTGCTGGACTACCTGGCGCGCCTCGGCCATCTGGCCGGCACTGGCCAGGTCGGCCAATTGCCGCACGCCCTGCATGTATTCCCGGTGCACCTGGCGCAGATCGTCCAGGGCCTGCCGGCTCTGTGGCGATAGTGCGCCTTGCTGATAGCGCCCGAAGGCGGCCTGGACGTCGGTACTCAGGCCGTCCAGCTTCTTGCGGGTGTTGGCCAGGGTTTCGGCATCGGGCATGGCCAGCAGACGCAGGGTTTCGATGCGGGTTCGCGCCAGCAGCAGTCCCAAATCATTAGCAGCGACGAGCGTGGGAATATGGCGCTGTTCTACCTGGTGCCCCAACTGGCGGATTTGCGCCAACTGGAACCAGCCGAACAAGCCGAGGGCGGCGACAAGCGTCGCAAGAATGCCAAAACAGAGCAGATTGCGAGTAGCGATGGACAGCGAGCGAAGAGTCATGATGAGCCTGTGGAAGAGAGTACAAAATGTGACCAGGCTCACAACTTTATGTGATGTTTTAGAATAGAGACGCGAAATAAGGGTGCGTCAAAAAACCGCATTGCCATAAAGACAGATTATTGAAATGCCCATGGAGCCCTTGCGGCTCCATGGGCGATGAAAGACCAACCGTCTTCAGTCGCCGCTGACCTGGCGCAAATGGCCGGCTGGCGCCTCTTCGCCGAGGTTGTTGAGCAGGCGCTCGCTGTACCAGTCGATGAAGTTGATCACGCCGAATTCGTAAGTCTTTGAGTAGGGACCCGGCTGGTAGGCCTTGGAGTTGATACCGCGCTGGTTTTCCTCGGCCAGGCGACGATCCTGGTCGTTGGTGGCATCCCAGACCTTGCGCAGGTTGACCGGATCGTAGTCGACGCCTTCCACGGCATCCTTGTGTACCAGCCACTTGGTGGTCACCACGGTCTCGGTCGGACCCAGCGGCCAGACGGTGAAGACGATCATGTGATCGCCCATGCAGTGGTTCCAGGAGTGCGGCAGGTGCAGGATGCGCATGGAACCCAGGTCCGGGTCCTTGATGCGACCCATGAGTTTCTTGCAGCCGGGCTTGCCGTCCAGCGTCATGGACACGGTACCGGCGAGCAGCGGCATGCGCACGATGCGGTTGCGCAGGCCGAAGCTGGCGTGGGCATAGGGGATGTTGTCGGCGTCCCAGCGACTGGTGCAGGCGGCGACCTGGTCCTTGAACGCCTGGGAGGCACGCGGATCGGTGACGTCGTCCCATTCCAGCAGGGTGTTCAGCAATTCGGGGTGGGAGCCGCTGCAGTGATAGCACTCGCGGTTGTTTTCCAGCACCAGCTTCCAGTTGGCCTGCTCGACCAGGTCGGTACGCACCGCGACCTTGGCGTTCTCCATGTCGTACGGCTCCATGTAGTGCTCGAGCGTACGCAGGAAGTCATCGATGGCCGGCGGTTCATCGGCCAGGGAGATGAAGATGTAGCCGCCAGCGGTCTTGACGTGGATCGGCTTGAGGTTGAAGTCGGCCATATTGAAGTCGGCGCCCATCTCGGTGCCGGCGAACAGCAGGCGGCCGTCCAGCTCGTAGGTCCACTGGTGGTAGGGGCAGACCAGCTTGGCGACCTTGCCCTTGTCGCTCACGCAGAGGCGCGAGCCGCGGTGACGGCAGACGTTGTGGAAGGCGTGGATCTTGCCCTCGGCGCCACGGATCACCAGGATGGGATTGTCACCCAGCTGCAGGGTGATGAAGTTGCCCTTGGTGGGGATCTCGCAGGTCATGCCGGCGATCAGCCATTCCTTGCCGAAGATCTCCTGCATGTCGATCTGGAACAGGCGCTCGTCGTTGTAGAAGGGCTGGGGCAGGGAATAGGTGCGCTCGCGGGTGCGCAGCATCTCGGCCGTGGCCTTGCGGGCCGGATCGAGAGGGTCGCCCAAACTCAAGGTGCTGACGTCCATCGTACATCCTCGTGGCCACCGCGATGGGTGGCGAAAGTGGTTGGTCACGGTACTGCAAGGCTTTTTCGGCCGACGGGGCGGGAGCGCCGAATGATCCCAGACTTCGCCCGTCGCGCGCTGTTCAGGTTCGGCTTGGGGCGGAGTGTGGGGCCGGAGCTGGGAGAGGGCCTTGCTCATGGGCGACATGGCCGACGCTGTTCACGACGCCCCAGCCCTTGCCGTTGCTGGGCCGGTCGCCATCGGCATGTGGATGTCGCGATTGGGAAAGTGGCGGTCGTGGGGCCCTCACAGAATCGCCGCCAATAGCCCCAGTGGCAGTCGAGGTGCGCCATGAACACTTTCATCAACCCTGTTACCACCCAGACCTGGACCAATGGCCGCCATCCCGTGCGCTGCGTCAAGGTGATCCAGGAAACCTGGGACGTGCGCACCTTCTGCTTCACGGCCGAAATTCCGCTGATGTACTTCTTCAAGCCGGGCCAGTTCGTGACCCTGGAACTGGAGATCGATGGCAAGCAGGTGATGCGTTCCTACACCATCTCCAGTTCACCTTCGGTGCCCTACAGCTTCTCCATCACCGTCAAGCGCGTGCCGGGCGGCCTGGTGTCCAACTGGCTGCACGACAACCTCAAGGTCGGTGAGAACCTGGCCGTGCATGGCCCGGTCGGCCTGTTCAACGCCATCGACTACCCGGCCGACAAGGTGCTCTACCTCTCCGGCGGCGTCGGTATCACCCCGGTGATGTCCATGGCGCGCTGGTTCTACGACACCAACGCCAGCGTCGACATGGTCTTCGTACACAGCGCCCGCACCCCGCGCGACATCATCTACCAGGGCGAGCTGGAGCACATGGCTGCCCGGATCGACAACTTCGCCCTGAACCTGGTGTGCGAGCGTACCGAGCACGGCGAATCCTGGGCCGGCTTCCGTGGCTACTTCGATCGCCGCATGCTGGAGCTGATGGCGCCGGACTTCCGCGAGCGCGAGATCTTCTGCTGCGGCCCCACGCCCTACATGAACGCCGTCAAGGCCATGCTCCGCGAGCTGGACTTCGACATGACCCGCTACCACGAGGAATCCTTCGGTGCGACGCCGCCGGAAGCCAAGGTCGAGGCCGCCGAACAGGCCGAAGCCGCCGCCGACCTGCCGCCGATTCCCCTGGAAGCCCAGTGCCTGATCTCCTTCACCGAGAGCGACAAGAGCATCAACATCGGCCCCGGCGAGACCATCCACGGCGCCGCGGCCAAGCTTGGCCTGCACATTCCCAAGGCCTGCGGCATGGGCATCTGCGGGACCTGCAAGGTACTCAAGAAGAGCGGCGAGGTGGTCATGGACCACAATGGTGGCATCACCGAGGAAGATGAAGCCGAAGGCTACATCCTGTCCTGCTGCAGCATTCCGAAGGGGGATGTGCAGATCGAGTTCTGAGGGCAAGGGTAGGTTGGGCTGAGACAGCTTCATTGTCGAAGCCCAACAAGGCAGGGTGCCGTGGTGGTGTTGGGCTTCGCTGCGCTCAGCCCAACCTACAACTAGCGGTACCGCGTCCCGAAAACCGCTAGGCCAGCCGCAACGGCAGGTGCAGGGTGATGATCACCTCGCCCGCGCCGTTGGCGAAGCGCGCCTCGCCACCAAAGCTTTCGCTGAGCGCCTTGACGATGGGCAGGCCCAGACCCCAGCCGCGTTTGTCGCTGCGGGTGGAGATGAAATAGGGCGTGGCCAGATTGGCCAGGACCTCGTCGGGGAACTGGCCGAGGTTGCGCAATTCCAGTACCACCCGCTCCCCGATCCGCTGCTGGCGCACCTGGATCGGCGTACCGCTCTGGCCATGCTTGGCGGCGTTGAGCACCAGGTTGTCGAAGATACGCAGGAAGGCGTACCTGTCCCAGAGCACCTCCAGCTCGGGCGTCTCCAGCCGAAGGTCGAGCGCATTGCTGAATTGCAGGCGCAGATTGGCCGCCGCCTCTTCCAGCAGTGGCCCCAGCACCAGGGGATCGCCGTTGAGGCGGACGCCGCCGCCCAGACTCATGTGACTGATGTCCAGCACGTCGGTGATCATCTGGTTCATCCGCTGCAGATTGTCGTGCAGCGTCTGCAGGAGATCGTCGGTACGCCGCGCCGGACTGCGCTGCATCAGGTTGACCACCATGGTGGCGGCGGTGAGCGGTGAGCGCAGGTCATGGTTGAGCGATCTCATGAAGCGTTCGAGCATGACCTTTTCCGCCTGCAGGTTCTCGCTGCGGGCGATGGCCGAATTGCGCTGCTGCTCCATGTGTCCGACCCGGGAACTGGCCTTGAGCAGGGCACCGACGGTGGCCAGCACCTCTTCCGGACTGATCGGATGGGTCAGATAGGCCTGGGCGCCGGTATTGAAGCCCTGCGCCCGGTCGAGGCCGGACACGAAGGTGGCCGAGATGTTGATGATGGCGGGCAGGCGACCCCAGCCCAGCTTGTGCTCGATGGCCTGGATCAGTTCGAAGCCGGTGGTGTCCGGCAGGTTGACGTCGATGATCACCAGCTCGACCGACGCGTCGATCAGCGCCAGCCCGGCGGTGCCGCTGGCCGCTTCGAGCACCTGGTAGTGCGGCTGACCTTCCAGGATCTTGCGCAGCACATAGCGATTGGCCTCGGTGTCATCGATGATGAGGATACGCCGCACAGGGCTAGTCATCGGTCAGGCTCCGCGCCAGGGCGCAGACTTCGGCGAGCAACCGTTCGGCATGATCGGGGGCGTGCTTGAACAGGATGGCGCGGCAATAGTCCTGCAGCCGCAGGCGACCGGCCTCGTCCAGTGGCTGGGCGGTGTTGATCAGCACCCGGCGATGCATGCTCCAGTCCATGCTGGCGAGCAGGTCTTCGCCGTTGATGTCCGGCAGATCGAGGTCGAGGATGATGATGTCCGGGCGCACGGCATTGAGGCGATCCAAGCTGCTACGGGCGCTGTCGGCCTCCAGCAGGACCGGGTTGAGGCGTTCGAGGGTGCGACGGACCAGATAGCGATCGCCTTCGTTGTCTTCGATCACCAGCACGGTCAGGTTGCTGAGATCCAGCTCCTGTCCGGCCTCCGCGTCACTGACGTAGCGACGGGGCAGCCGCAGGGTGAAGCGACTGCCCCGTCCGACCAGGCTGTCGAGGGACAACTCGCCCTTGAGCAGCACGGCCAGGCGCTGGGCCAGGGGCAGGCCCAGGCCTGTGCCTTCGATATGGGTCAGGTGCGGCGAGCGGATGCGCTCGAACTCCTCGAAGATCTTCTGCTGGTCTTCCTCGGCGATGCCGATCCCGCTGTCTTCCACCAGGAATTCCAGGGTGGCGTCGTCCGGCTGGAACACCTGGATGCGCACCTGCCCCTGGGGGGTGTACTTGAAGGCGTTGGAGATCAGATTGCGCAGCACCTGGAACAGCCGGCTCTCGTCGGTTTCCAGCAGCACCTCCGCCGGCGGCGGGGCGACGCTGAAGCTGACTTGAGGATAGCGCGGCGCCAGGGCCATGGCGAACTGGTCGAGGCGCTCGATGAAGGCGCCCAGCTGGAACGGCTGGGGCACGATGGTCAGGCGGCCGGACTGCACCTCGGCCAGCGCCAGCAACTCGCTGACCAGATTGGCCAGCTCCAGCGCAGCGTCGCTGATGAAGCGTACCTGGCGCTGCTGCTCGGCATTGAGCGCGCCATCCACACCACTGGCGAGCAGCTTGGCGACGTTCTCGATGATGTTGATCGGGGTACGGAATTCATGGGTCATGTTGGAGAAGAAACGCGTCTTCGCCTCGCTGGCCTCCTTGAGTTCCTGGGTAGCTTTTTCCAGTTCCGAATACAGCGCCACCACGCCCTGATTGGTGTTTTCCAGCTCCTTGTTGGTGACCTCCAGCTCCGACTGGCGCAATTGCAGCTCGGTGTTGGTCAGCAGCAGCTCTTCGCTCTGCAGGCGGATCTGCTGATAGGGATCGGGCGGCGTACTGCCTTGCAATTCGACGACCAGGGCGCGTAGCACGTCCTGCTCGGGCCAGGGCCGCGGCGCCTGGTACTTACAGGCGGTGATCCGGGTGCCGGCAGGGGAGGTCTGGAGATCGAACTCGTCGAACAGCCGCTGGGCGCCGCGCAGGCCGATGCCCATGCCGGTGCTGGAGCGATAGCTGCCATCGCGGATGGCCTCCAGCTCGGCGATACCCGGGCCCTGGTCGAGGGCGCGGACCTGTAGCCCACGTAGCCGCTGGTCGTCGCCGCACAGCAGGGCGAAGTCGAAATGGCCGCTGCCCGCGTACTGATGAATGTTGCGCGCCAGCTCCGAGACCGCGGTAGCCAGGCGGATCTGCTCCAGTACCGGCCATTCCAGGGCCGCGGCCAGGCGTTTGGCCGCCTGGCGGCAGTGCACGATGTCCTGCTCGCTGCGCAAGGGAAGGGTCAGCAGGGGCAGGGCGTCAAACATGCTTGAGTACCAAAACGGTGGCATCGTCGGAAAGACGCCGGAAGTCACGATGCAGGAGCGCTGCGATCAGCGCGGGATGGCGCGCCCCGAGCCCGGAGTGCTCGCCCAGGCCGACCTTGGAGGTCAGTCCGTCGGAGTTCAACACCAGCAGGGTGCCTGGCGTCCAAGGGTAGGTGAAGGTCTGGATCCGACCGATCCGGTAGCCCAGGGTGCCATTGTTAGACACCAGACTGCGCGAGGTGTTGCCAAGCAGGCGCCCGGCGATGTTGCCGATGCCACAGAAGCTCACCTGACCCTGATCGGGGTCCAGCTCGGCGAGGGCCAGGGCCGCGCCGCGGGTTTCCATCAGGGCCTGATGCAGATTTTCCATCAGCCGCTGCAGGGGCAGGTGCGTGCCCTGGCGCAGGAACAGCTCCCGCGCCCGGCGACTGGCCGCGGCGGCCTGCTGGCCGTGTCCCAGGCCATCGCATACCAGCAGGCGACGCCCGCTGACCGCCCAGGTGTCGCCACAGACCTGCTCCTCGGGGTGCGGCGTGCAGAGGGCACCATGCTGCAGCCGGGTACTGGGTGCCCCAGCGAGATGAAAGCGCGCCAGCACCACGGTCCCTTGACCCGGTCGCGAGTGGATATCGAAGACATCGGATTGCCGGCGGATCGCTCCGAGACCTGCCCCCAGGGTGGCCGCGGTGCTGTAGTGATCGGTCAGGCAGCGGGCGACGTCGTGCATGCCTGGGCCGCGATCAACCGCCAGGACATCGAGCACGCCTTCGGCGCCCAGCGTCGCGAAAAGCTCGCCGTGACCAGCATGGCGGATCAGGTTATAACCCAGTTCCTGAGCGACGATGGTCAGCCGCCCGAGCAGGGTTTCGTCGGTGGTGACGGTGCCCGCCAGCCGCACCAGGGCGCGCCGCGCGGCATCGACATGGACCGTGCTGGTCACCGGCAGCACCAGGCTGCACGGCTGCTCGTTCATCGCCACTTCCACAATTCGACGGTCGTGCCCTGGCCGGGCTGGCTATCGATATGGAAGTCGTCCACCAGCCGTCGCGAACCGGACAGCCCCAGACCCAGGCCCTTGCCCGAGGTGTAGCCATCGACCATGGCGCGGTCGAGGTCGGCGATGCCCGGACCGTTGTCGCGGATCACCAGACGGATCGCCGGCTTGCCGGCCCGCACCGTCTCCTCGATCAGGCACTCGCCGCCCAGGCCGTAGACCAGGCCATTACGCGCGATCTCGCTGGCCGCGGTGACGATCTTGGTCTGGGAGATCAGCCCCAGACGGATGGCTTCGGCGACCTTGCGCACCTGCTGACGGATCAGCACGATGTCAGTCTCCTGGCGGAGTGGAAGCGTCTGCATCTTCGCCACTCTCTGACTCCTCCAGCGATTCGTCGTCGGCGACCATGGCTTCCAAGCGGCGCATGCCCTTTTCCATGTTCAGCGCCGTGGCGATGCCCTCCAGCGACAGCCCCAGTTCCACCAGGGTGATGGCCACCGCCGGCTGCATGCCGACCACGATCACCTTGGCATCGAGGATGCGCGACACCTGGGCGATATGGGACAGCATCCGGCCAATGAAGGAATCGACGATTTCCAGGGCCGAGATGTCGATGAGCACGCCCTTGGCCTTGTGCCGGACGATCTGCTCGGTGAGGTCTTCCTGCAGGTCCAGCGCCAGCTGGTCGTGCATGTCCACCTGGATGCTCAGCAACAGGAAGGGACCCAGTTTGAGGATGGGAATCCGGTCGATCATGGCGGGCTCCTCAGCGCGCGACCGGGGCGGCCAGGCGCACGCCCTGCTGGCGCAAGGCCAGGCGGAAGGCATCGGCCAGGGACGCCTTGGTGATCACATCGCCCAGTTCCACGCCCAGGTGGACGATGGTGGCGGCGATCTGCGGGCGGATGCCGCTGATGATGCACTGGGCGCCCATCAGCCGTGCGGCGGTCACGGTCTTGAGTAGATGCTGAGCGACCATGGTGTCCACCGTGGGCACACCGGTGATGTCGATGATGGCGATGTCGGATTCGGTCTGGACGATCTTTTCCAGCAGCGACTCCATCACCACCTGGGTGCGGTTGCTGTCCAGCGCGCCGATCAACGGAATGGCCAGGATGCCGTCCCACAGCTCCACCACGGGGGTGGACAGCTCCAGCATGCTTTCCTGCTGCTCGCGGATCACCGTCTCGCGACCCGTCATGTAGCTTTCCATGCTGTACAGGCCGAGGTCGTCGATCAGCCGGGTGGCGGCCCAGATTTCGGCGAGGGGATCGTCACACTCGTTCTGGATCAGGGTGAACAGCGGTTCCTTGAGCGAGAAGACGAAGGTCGCCGTCTGCGAAGGTGTCAGGCCCGCCCGGCTCTGGTCGAAGGAGAAGCGCTCCAGCAGCGCCCGAACCGGCTGCCAGTGCGGCTCGCGCAGGTCCCCGAGACCCTGGGCCGCGGCTACCGTGATCCGCCGCAGGAACTCGGCGGAATTGGCCAGGATGGTGGTTTCGTCGAGCAGGTCGACGCGCATGCCGGCGGCGCGCTGGGCGCCGATCCAGGCGTCGAGCAGCGCCCGCTCGTGGGTGCGCAGCAGCTCGACCAAAGCGGTACTGTACATGGAGGTTCCTAGGTGAAGAAAGGTGGCTCAGGACGGGCCGACCGGACGAAGAGTGTGCGGGAGGAGATGGTAGGGCGAAGGGGACCTGGCCGTCTGGCCAGATCCCGAGAGATCACATGTCCATCTTTTCCTTGGTGATCTTGCCGGTCTTGGCGTCGGCATGGAAGTCGTACTTCATACCATCTTTCTTCATGCCTTCGCCTTCCCACTGACCGTCATCGGCTTCGATCTTGGTGATCGAGGTATAGCCCTGCTCCATGAGCTTGGACTTGACGTCGTTCATGGGCATCCAGTCAGCACCGGGCTGGTCGGCCAGGGCCGCGGTGCTGGCCAGGACGGAACAGGCAAACAGGGAAGCGAGCAGCTTGGATTTCATCGCGCGAGACCTCGTCGTGGTGGTATGTCCTGGCTTGGACCACCACCACGGGCGACAAATCCCCCGAGCAGGCCCTCAGGTACGGGATTCTTCGACCAGATGCGGCAGCAATCCAGCCGGTGCCGCCTTGGATTTGCCCTTGGCCTTGCGGGGTGCATAAGGGTGGCTAGCCAGGCGCCAGAGATCGCGCCAGCGCTCGGCGAGGGTAGTGGGCTTGTCGAGGTAGAGGCGCAGGCCCAGGGAAAAGGCTTTCACCCGCAGGCGCTCGCGTTGCAGGGCCAGGCTTTCGCCGATGGCCTGGCGGGTGTTGCTGGCGCCGAACAGCGTCGGCTCGCTTTCCAGCAGCTGCTGCATCACCGCCAGGTCGTGGTCGTCGCCCAGGTATTCCGAGAGGCGCTTGAGGCTCTTCTGGCGCGTCTTGAATTCCGCCGGCCAGGCCGCGGCGAGCAACTGGGTGTGATACCAGTGATCCTTCACCCGCTTGCGCCAGTCGTGCAGGGTCTCGTCGGTGGGCTTGTCGCGAGCGGTCTTGAGCGCCTGGCGCCCGGCCTTGTAGTTATCTTCCAGTCCTCGGGTGAAGAGGGCGAAGCCCTTTCCGGAGAGCTTCCAGCCGGCTACCTCCTCGCGCAGGGCCGCCAGTTCGTCGAGCAGTTCAGGATGACCGCTGGCCGCGGCGATCTGCTGGTCGGCGCGCTCCTGCAGCCGCTGGCGCACGCGCTTCATGGCGGGCGAGGCGAAACGCTTGCGATCGGACTCGCCCAGCTTGTCCCAGCTCTCCACCAGGGCGGCGCTGTCGCGCAGCGAAGAGAGCTCGCGGCCCAGGTCGCGCAGGCGCCGGTTGCGACTGGCGAAGGCCCGCTTGCCGAGGGCGCCGTGCAGCAGACGCAGCAGGGCACGCAATTCCTTGAGGCGCTTGCGCGTCTCGTGCACTCCCTTGGGGGTCCCGCTCGCCAGCGACGCTTCAGCCTGGACCAGACGATCCGTCACCACTCGGCGGACTTCCTCGTCAGCCGGTTGCCGCGCATCGAAACGAAAGGCCATCGAACTCTCCTCAATAGATAGACTGCAGCACCCGCTAGCGCGGGAGCGTAATGGTGTGAAGACCACTGCAACAGCCGTAGATGCCAAATTTCATTTAATCGTCATATTGCCGTCATGGAAATCCGCGCCGGGCACGGTCTGCTGCAGAGCCGGTCAGAAGGGCTATAGTTGCCCGACCACCTAGCGAGGAGATCCGGATGTTCGAAGCCGCCGAGAACGAACACCTGCTCGACGAGGCCACCTACGATGCCAAGCTGCCCAAGCTGCGCGAGGCACTGCTGGCCGCCCAGTACGAACTCAAGGCGCAGGGGCGTTTCCCGGTGATCGTGCTGATCAATGGCATCGAGGGCGCCGGCAAGGGCGAGACGGTCAAGCTGCTCAACGAGTGGATGGATCCGCGCCTGATCCGGGTCGAGACTTTTCTGCAGCCCACCGTCGAGGAGCGCCAGCATCCGCCTGCCTGGCGTTACTGGCAGCGGCTGCCGGGCAAGGGCCGGACCGGTGTCTTCTTCGGCAACTGGTACAGCCAGATGCTGCATGCGCGGGTCAACAAGGAGCTCAGCCGCTTCGAGCTGGACGCCGCCATCGACCAGGCGGAGCGCTTCGAGCGGATGCTGGCGGACGAAGGCGCGCTGATCCTCAAGTTCTGGTTCCATCTGTCCAAGAGCCAGCTCAAGCAACGTCTGAAGCACCTCAAGAACGATCCCCGCCTAGGTTGGAAGCTCAGTCCGCTGGACTGGCGCCAGGCCCGGGTCTACGACCGCTTCGTCAAGCAGGGCGAACGCGTGGTGCGCCGCACCCATCACGACTACGCCCCCTGGCACGTGGTGCCCGGCTTCGACGAGCGCTTTCGCAGCCTGACCGTCGGCACCGTGCTGCTCAAGGCCTTGCAGCGCGCCCTGGCCAACAAGCCGCGCAAGCAGCGCCGGGCCGCCGCCGTGGTGTCGCCGCCGGTGGATGGTCGCGGTGTGCTGGAGGCCATGGACCTGACCCAGCGCCTGGACAAGGCCGACTACAACGATCAACTGCTCGCCGAACAGGCGCGCCTGGCCCGATTGCTGCGCGACAAGAAGTATCGCCGCCACGCCCTGGTGGCGGCCTTCGAGGGCAATGACGCCGCTGGCAAGGGCAGTGCCATCCGCCGTGTCACCGGCGCCCTGGACCCCCGCCAGTACCGCATCGTCCCGGTCGCCGCGCCCAGCGACGAGGAACTGGCCCAGCCCTATCTCTGGCGCTTCTGGCGGCATATTCCGCGGCAGGGCAACTTCACCATCTTCGATCGTTCCTGGTACGGCCGGGTACTGGTGGAACGGGTGGAAGAGCTGACGCCCATGGCCGATTGGCAGCGCGCCTATGGCGAGATCAACGAATTCGAGGAACAGCTCCACGACGCTGGCATCGTGCTGGCCAAGTTCTGGCTGGCCATCGACCAGGACACCCAGCTGGAGCGTTTCCGCGCTCGCGAGGAAACGCCCTTCAAGCGATTCAAGATCACCGAGGACGACTGGCGCAATCGCGACAAGTGGGACCTCTACAGCCAGGCCGTCAACGACATGGTGGTGCAGACCAGCACGGCTATCGCGCCCTGGACGCTGGTGGAGGCCAACGACAAGCGATTCGCGCGGGTCAAGGTGCTAAGGACACTCAACGAGGCGCTAGAAAGGGCGTATGACAAGGGCTGAGGTAAGCCCGGCTTTCGGTAAAAACGGTTGCTCAGCTCGTTATCGTGCTTTGGGGATACTTTTGTTTCGCCCCGCCGGGCGACTCACTTTTTTCAATCGCGGCTGCGCGCCCCGCACAAAAGTAAGCAAAAACGCTTGCCCCGCCATCCGGCCCCGGTTGCGCCGGGGTCCGCTCTCTCCATCGTCGCTCCAGGGGCCCGCCGCGAAGGGCCTTCCCTGGCCGTCGCGACTCTCGCTGCATCCATGCCGCTTGACCCCTTGCGCAACGATTGCGTTCGCCCTGCTGGAAGGGGCGTTATGCGCGCCTGAGGCTTGGGCGGTTAGGAGGGTATCGTCTTTGTGGCGGAGCGATGGACCATCCTGCAAAACCCAAACCCCAGAAACGAAAAAGCCCCGCCGAAGCGGGGCCTTTCTGCAACCGGATCAGTCGTTAGACGACTTGAACCTGGTCAGCTTGCATACCCTTCTGGCCTTTGACAGCCACGAAAGTGACCTTCTGGCCTTCGCTCAGGCTCTTGAAGCCGGCGCTTTCGATGGAGCGGTAGTGCACGAACAGGTCGGCGCCGCTTTCCGGGGTGATGAAGCCGTAGCCTTTCTCATCGTTGAACCACTTGACGGTGCCATTTTCACGATTGGACATGAGTATCTCCAGGTGTAGGGGGAACAACCACGTTAGCGAGACATTCGCTAGCGGGACTGTAATGCGAGAGTGAGACGAGCCAGGAGATGAAAATGAAGCAACATCAAGCAGGTATCGAGTAACTATTGCAGTAGCAGTGCCCACACCATACTCGCTTTCACGAGCTTGTATAGCCCTGATTCGCATATTTGTTGACCAATGGCGCTGCTTGCGCTGCCAGGGCGTCTCACTCAGGCTACGGATTCCCCTGCTCGAAAGAGACTCCGCATGGACAAGCTGCACCGGATCAAGGGGGCCTGGCCCTACCTGATCGCCGTCTTTCTCAACGCCTTCGTCGATCTTGGCCACAAGATCGTCATCCAGAACACCGTGTTCAAGGTCTATGACGGTTCCACCCAGGTGGTGCTGACCGCCCTGGTCAACGGCATGATGCTGTTGCCCTTCATCCTGCTGTTCAGTCCTTCCGGCCATGTGGCCGATCGCTTCGCCAAGGTCAGGGTATTGCGCCTTGGCGGTTGGGCGGCGGTGGCCATTACCCTCGGCATCACCCTGGCCTATTACGCCGGGCTGTTCGAGCTGGCCTTCGCCATGACGCTCTTGCTGGCCATCCAGGCGACCTTCTATTCGCCGGCCAAGTACGGCTATATCAAGGCGCTGTTCGGCAAGCAGCGGCTGGCCGAGGGCAACGGCCTGGTGCAGGCCAATTCCATCATCGCCATCCTGGCCGGCACCGTGGTCTTCACCGCTTTCTTCCAGCTGCACCTGGGCGAAGACCACGCCACGCCCCACGCCATCCTGCAGGACATCGCCCCGCTGGGCTGGCTGCTGGTGCTTTGCAGCCTGGCCGAGGTGGCGCTGCTCTATCGTCTGCCGATCCTGGAAGAACCCAAGGCGC
Organism: Pseudomonas sp. VMV1; assembly: GCF_056790235.1. Classification (NCBI taxonomy): domain Bacteria; kingdom Pseudomonadati; phylum Pseudomonadota; class Gammaproteobacteria; order Pseudomonadales; family Pseudomonadaceae; genus Pseudomonas; species Pseudomonas sp. VMV1. The sequence continues at coordinate 440,222 of NZ_JBXGSE010000003.1, read as the reverse complement.
GGCAGCCGTTCGACTGGCACGCCTATGTGCGGCTGCGCAGTGCCCGACGCAATCTGGCGGTGATCGGCGAGAATCCGGTGATCCGCCTGTCGATCATCGGCCTGGCGGTGTTCTGGTCGGTGGGCCAGGTGCTGCTGGCGAGCTTTCCGGCCTATGCCAAGGATCACCTGGGCATCGACAACGTGCTGCTGTTGCAGGGCATCCTGGCCTGCGCCGGGATCGGCATCGCCATCGGCTCGTCCCTGGCCAGCCGGGCCTCGCGTGGGCGCATCGAGACCGGGCTGATTCCGGTAGGCGCCCTGGGCATCGCCCTTGGCCTGTGGTGGCTGCCGGCGCCCAGTTCGGCCCTGGCGCATGCGCTCAATTTCGTCTTCATCGGCCTGATGGGCGGCCTGTTCATCGTTCCGCTCAATGCCCTGATCCAGTTCCATGCCCGCGAAGACCAGCTCGGTACGGTGCTGGCGGCCAACAACTGGGTGCAGAACGTGGCCATGCTGAGCTTTCTGGTACTCACCGCGGTGATTGCCCTGCTCGGCCTGGACAGTCGCTGGCTGCTCCTGCTGATCGCGGCCGTGGCCATGATCGGCGGGGCCTACACGGTGTGGAAGCTGCCCCAGAGTCTGGTGCGCTTCCTGCTCGGCCTGATGGTCACCCGTCACTACCGCATCCAGGTCCAGGGGCTGCAGAACCTGCCGGCGCAGGGCGGGGTGCTGCTGTTGGGCAACCACATCAGCTGGGTCGACTGGGCCATGGTGCAGATCGCCAGTCCGCGGCCGGTGCGCTTCGTGATGCTCAGGTCGATCTATGAGCGCTGGTACCTGAAGCCCTTCCTCAAGGCGATGGGGTGCCTGCCCATCGCCCAGGGCAGCGGCGCCGGCGCGGCGCTGGAACAGGTGGCTGGCCTGCTGAGTGCGGGGGAGGTGGTCTGCCTGTTCCCCGAAGGCGCCATCAGCCGTACCGGCCAGCTCGGCGAATTCCGCCGTGGCTACGAAAAGGCTTGCGAGCGGGTCGGCCCGGAGGTGCAGATCGTGCCCTTCTACCTGCGCGGCCTCTGGGGCAGCCAGTTCTCGCGTTCTTCGAGCAAGCTCAAGGAGCTGCGCGACAGCCCGCTGCACCGCGAGGTGGTGGTGGCCTTCGGCAGGGCGCTGCCCAAGGACACCCCGGCCGATGTGCTCAAGCGCCGCATCTTCGAATTGTCGATCCGCTCCTGGGAGCGCTATATGCAGGGCCTGCCGTCGCTGGCCGACGCCTGGGTCGCCAGTGTCAAGCGGCGACCCAACGGCCTGGCCCTGGTGGACGACCTGGGGGCGCCGCTCAAGGCCGCCCAGGCGCTCACCGGCGCCGCCTGCCTGGCGCGGCGGATGCGCAAGCGCCCCGATGCAAATCTTGGCCTGCTGCTGCCGACCAGCAGCGGCGGCATGCTGGCCAACATGGCGGTGCTGCTGGCTGGCAAGACGCTGGTCAACCTCAATTACACCGCCACGCCCGAGGCGCTGCGCTCCGGGCTGGATCAGGCCGGTATCCGTACCGTCTACACCTCCAAGCGGTTTCTCGAACGTCTGAAGAAACGCGGCCTGCCGGTGGATGAGTTGCTCAGTGGACGTGAGGTGGTGGATCTGGAGGAGCTTCGCGCCGGTATCGGCAAGGCCGAGTTGCTGGCCAACTGGCTGGCGGTGCGGCTGCTGCCCACCGCCATGCTGCAGGTGCTGGTGAGCCGCGCCCATGACCCCGAGGCCACCGCCGCCATCCTCTTCTCCAGTGGCAGCGAGGGCACGCCCAAGGGGGTGATGCTCAGCCATAGAAACATCATGGCCAACCTCAAGCAGACCTCGGACGTGCTCAACACCCAGGACGACGACGTCTTCATGGCGTCGCTGCCGCTGTTCCACGCCTTTGGTCTCACCGTGACCCAGTTCCTGCCGCTGATCGAAGGGCTGCCGGTGGCCTGCCAGGCCGATCCGACCGACGTGGCCGGCATCGCCAAGGCGGTAGCGACCCACCGCGCCACGGTGCTTTGCGGCACCTCCACCTTCCTGCGACTGTTCGTGCGCAACGCCAAGGTGCATCCGCTGATGCTGGAGAGTTTGCGCATCGTGGTGGCCGGTGCCGAGCGGCTGGATCCGGCGGTACGCGAGGCCTTCAAACTCAAGTTCAATCAGGACATCTACGAGGGGTACGGCGCTACCGAGACCGCCCCGGTGGCCTCGGTCAACCTGCCCGACGCCCTGGACGTCAGCTATCTGCAGGTGCAGCGCGGCGGCAAGCTCGGCACCGTGGGCATGCCCCTGCCGGGAACCGGACTCAAGATCGTCGATCCCCAGACCTTCGCCGAATTGCCCACTGGCGAGGCCGGCATGGTGCTGATCGGCGGGCCGCAGCTGATGCAGGGCTATCTGAACGATCCCGAACGCACCGCCAAGGCCATCCGTGAAATCGACGGCGAGCGCTGGTACGTGACGGGCGACCAGGGCCGGCTGGATGAAGATGGCTTTCTCACCATCGTCGATCGCTATTCGCGCTTCGCCAAGATCGGCGGCGAGATGGTCAGCCTGGGCGCTGTGGAGCAGGCCCTGGCCAAGGCGGTGGCCGATCCGGAGATCGAGCTGCTGGCGGTCAATCTGCCCGATGCCAGGAAGGGTGAGCGCATCGTGGTGCTGCACACCGGTGAGCTGGACGGCGCCACGGTAGAGAAGACCTTGCTGGCCCAGGGGGTGGGTGGACTGCTGTTGCCCTCGGTCTGGCTGGCGGTGGACAGCCTGCCGAAACTGGGCACCGGCAAGGCCGATGTGGCTGGCGCGAAACGCCTGGCGCAGACACTGTTGAGCGATGTGGGACAGGATCAGGAGGTAAATCGTTCGCCAGGTACCAGCGAACCCTAAAGCCTGGCGCCGTTCGGCCGATCATGAGGGGGCTAATCATCTTTTGAGGTGTCTCCGGTGAAGCTACGCTCCCTCAACATCGCCCCGCGCGCCCTGGTCGCCTTTGGCTTCTTCGCCTTGCTGGTGATCGGCCTCGGCCTGTTTTCCCTCGGTCAGAATCGTGTCATCAAGGAGGGCGAGGAGCAGATCGTCGGCAACGTGATTCCCAGCGTCCAGACCATCGGCGAGATTCGCGCCGATCTGCTGAGTCTGCGCATGCACAACCAGGCGTTGATGCTGGCCAGCTCCCAGGCCGAGACCCAGGCCGTGCACCAAAATATCGAGACGGCCAAGGCCGCCCTGGAAAAGCATGTGCGCCAATTCGAAGGCCTGCTGCTCACCGACCGGGGACGTGAGGTCTATAGCCGCATGACCAGCCAGCTGGCCACCTACCTGAACAACCAGGCCCGCTACCTGAAGGCACTGGACGACCAGAATGACACCGAGCTGCTCAAGCTCAGTGGCCAGGACGGCGAGATGGCCCACAGCGGCAACGCCCTGAGCGCCACCGTCAACGAGCTCGCCGGCCTGGTCGATGGCAAGGTCACGCGCCTGGCTGCCGCCTCCATGGCCACCTATCGCACCACCATCGCCATCACTGTGGCCGTGATGCTGGCAGCCCTGGCTGGCACCCTGCTGCTGGCCTGGCGCTTCACCCGCAGCCTCACCGGGCCGCTGGAAAAAGCCCTGGCGGTGGCTGAGCGGATCGCCGCCAACGACCTCAGCCGGTCGGTGGAGCAGGACGGGCGCGACGAACCCGGACGGCTGCTCGCCGCCATGGCGCGGATGCAGGACAACCTGCGCGGGACCCTGGAGCGGCTGACCCTGTCGTCCAACACCCTGGCATCCACCTCCGAGGAGATGTCGGCAGTCACCGAGACCGGCCTGCGCGGCATTCAGCGGCAGAACGACGAACTGGCCCAGGCCGCCACCGCGGTCAACCAGATGACCACCGCCGTAGAGGAGGTGGCGCGCAATGCCTCTGCCGCCAGCGCCGCTGCGCAGGACAGCCGCAGCTCCGCCGATCTGGGGCAGCGCCGGGTCGAGGAGACCCTGACCACCATCCACGCCCTGCACGCGGCCGTGGCCTCCAGCAGCGGCGAGATCGATGGCCTGGCCGCTCAGGTGCAGCGCATCAGCGGGGTGCTCGACGTCATCCGCGGCATCGCCGAGCAGACCAATCTGCTGGCGCTCAACGCTGCCATCGAAGCCGCCCGCGCGGGCGAGGCAGGCCGTGGCTTTGCCGTGGTGGCCGACGAGGTGCGGGCCCTGGCGGCCCGTACCCAGCAGTCCACCGGCGAGATCGAAGACATGATCGGCGCCATCCAGGGCGGCGCGGGCAAGGCGGTGGACGCCATGGCCACCAGCAATCAGCAGGCCGCTGCCTGCCTGGAGGTGGCTGCCGCCGCTGGCGAGGCCCTGGCCGAGATCGGCCGTCACATCGTGCAGATCACCGAACGCAACCTGAGCATCTCCGCCGCCACCGAAGAGCAGGCCCAGGTGGCCCGCGAGGTGGATCGCAACCTCACCAGCATTCGCGACCTGTCCACCCAGAACGCCGCAGGGGCCAGCCAGACCGCTACCGCCAGCACCGACCTGGCCCGCCTGGCCGGTGAGCTGAATGGCGCGGTGCGGCAATTCCGTCTCTGACCGCCAGGCGTGCGTCGGCCATACTTGAGGGCACTCCTGGCCGAACAGAGGTACCCGCGATGCGCCTGACCGTCTTCAGTACCCAGCCCTACGACCGCGACTCCCTGGAGGCGGTCGCCCGGGAGCGCCTGGCAGGGCGGGACGTGACCCTGGTCCACCAGCCGGTCGCCCTGTCGCTGTCCACCGCGATCCTGGCCGAAGGCAGCCAGGCGGTATGTGTCTTCGTCAACGACTGCCTCGACGCCGCCGTGCTGGAAGCCCTCCAGGGCCTGGGCGTACAGGCCGTGCTGCTGCGCTGCGCCGGCTACAACAACCTGGACCTGGCTGCGGCGCGCCGCCTCGGTCTGTTCGTGGCCCGGGTGCCGGCCTATTCGCCCGAAGCCGTGGCCGAACACGCCCTGGCGCTGCTGATGACCCTCAACCGCAAGACCCACCGTGCCTACAACCGGGTACGAGAGGGCAATTTCGCGCTGGACGGCCTGCTTGGCAGCACCCTGAATGGCAAGACCGTAGGGCTGGTCGGCCTCGGCCAGATCGGCCTGGCCACGGCGCGTATCTTCCATGGCCTGGGCTGCCGGGTACTGGGCCATGATCCGCAGCCGCCGGCCGCTTTCGCTGCCTATGGCGATGCCGTAGCGCTGGACGCCCTGCTGAATGAGGCGGATGTCATCAGCCTGCATTGCCCGTTGCTGGAGAGTACCCGCTACCTGATCGACGCCGTGGCCCTGGCGCGGATGAAGCCCGGGGCGGTACTGATCAATACCTCACGGGGCGCCCTGATCGACACCGAGGCGGTGATCCAGGCGCTCAAGCGCCGGCAGCTGGGCGGACTGGCCATTGACGTCTACGAGCAGGAGAGCGAGCTGTTCTTCCAGGATCGCTCCCACGACTACATCGACGATGATCTCTTCGTGCGCCTGATGACCTTTCCCAATGTACTGATCACCGGTCACCAGGGCTTCTTCACCGCCGAGGCCCTGCGCGAGATCGCCCTGGTCACTCTCGGCAACCTGGCAGACTTCCTCGACGGTCACGCCTGCCCCAATGCGCTCTAGCGGGCGATGTCCTCCAGTGCCCGGTTGCGGGTGCGCGGGCCGAACAGGCCAATGGTCAGCACCACGATCAGCATGCTGGCGACGATGAAGGCCAGCACGCCCGGCGTGCCCAGGCGCTCCAGCAGGGCGCCGATCAGCAGGCTGCTGAACACTGTGGACAACCGGCTGAAGGAATAGCAGAAGCCCACCGCCCGGGCGCGGATGGCGGTGGGAAACAGCTCGGCCTGGTAGGAGTGGAAGGCGAAGGTCAGCCAGGCGTTGCAGAAGGTGATGCCCACGCCGCAGAGGATCAGCCCCAGGGCGCCCTGCTGCAGGGCGAACAGGCCACCGAACACCACGGTGCCCAGGGCGGAACCGACGATCTGCCACTTGTTCTCGAAGCGATTGGCGATGCGCACGAACAGCAGCGGGCCCAGCGGATAGGCGAGGGTGATGACGAAGGCGTAGCCCAGGCTGTGGGTCAGGCTCACGCCCTGGCCGGAGAGCAGCGCCGGCAGCCAGTTGCCGAAGCCGAAGAAGCCAATGGCCTGGAACAGGTTGAAGACGATCAGCATCACCACCCGCCGCCGATAGGGTGGCTGCCAGAGGGCGGCGAAGCGGGCGCTTACCGCTCGTTCTTCCACTACCTCTGCAGGTGGCGGCAGCGGCTGGCCGCTATCGGCCTGGCAGGCGGCTTCCAGGCGCTCCACGCCGTGCTCGGCTTCATCCAGCCGCCCCTGTTGCGCCAGCCAGCGTGGCGATTCGGGCAGACGCTGGCGCAGCCACCAGATGAACAGGGCGAAGAGGGCGCTGGACAGCACCACCCAGCGCCAGCCGGAGATGCCCAGTGGCGCCTGGGGCACCAGCCACCAGGACAGCAGCGCCACGGCCGGCACTGACAGGAACTGGATGGCGAAGGCGAACGCGAAGGCCGAGGTACGCATGGCCTTGGGTACCAGCTCCGACAGATAGGCGTCGATGGTGACCAGCTCCAGGCCCAGGCCGATGCCGACCACGAAGCGCAAGGCGATCAGTCCCAGGGCGGTGGTCTGCAGACCCATGGCGAGGGTCGCCAGGGTGTAGCCGACCAGTGCCCAGGTAAAGATCGCCCGGCGCCCATAGCGGTCGGCAATAGGGCTGAGCAGGCTGGCACCGACGAACAGGCCGAGAAAGGTAGCCGCGGCGAAGGCCGCCTGATCGGAGATACCGAATACCCCGGCGGCACCAGTGTGAAAGACGCCGTCGCGCAGCAGACCTGGGCTGATGTAGGCGGTCTGGAACAGATCGTAGAGTTCGAAGAAGCCGCCGATGGACAGGAGCGCGACCAGCCGCCAGAGCGTGCGGGTGGCCGGCAGGCGATCGAGGCGCGCCGACAGGGTGGCAGCTCGGGAAGCGCCGGGCAGGGCGGCGGTGCTGGTGAAAACTGGTTGAGCAGAAGGCATGGGACGCTATCCAGAGAACAGTCGTCCTACAGCTTACGGAGCAACCCCCGCTGAATGTTGCCAAATATTTCCTTTTTACAAGGGGTATTTGGCAGGATCTAGCGCCTGAATGCCTGATTCTGGCAGTAACGTGTGCGGATCAAGGTACCAGCGCCAGTGCGGTGCGCAAGTCGACCACCAATACATCCAGATAGCCGCCCTGCAGGGCGCCACGGATGGCGTTGACCTTGCGCAGGCCGCCGGCGAGGCCGACGACGCGGTCGATCTTCAGCAACTGCGGCAGGCTCACCGAGACCACGGTTTCTTCGCTGTCGTCCAGCACCGGGCGGCCCTGGGCGTCAAAATACCTCAGGCAGATGTCGCCCACTGCGCCCCGCGCGGCGAGCACCTCCAGCATGGCTTCGCCATGGTAGTTGCCGCTGTTGCGTAGCAGCTGCGAGGGCTCCAGCTCGCCGATGCCGACCAGGGCCACGGTAAGTCGGGCGAAGCGCTCGGTGACCTCGCGCACCTCGTCCAGCTGCAGGATGCGCTGACGACTTTCCGGTGAGTGCTCGATGCTCTGCGACGGCAGCAGATAGGCGGGACAGCCCAGCAGATTGGCCAGCTGCTGGGTCAGCAGGGTGGCCTCGAAGGCGCCCTTGTTGCCGACGCCGCCCAGCAGCTGCACCACTTCGGTCGCGCCCTGGCGACTGCTGCCACGGTGCATGTGGCCCACCATGGCGCGGATCGTGGAGCTCCAGGAGGAGATACCGATATGGTCGCGCTCGGTGACGCTGGTTTCCAGGTAGTGGGCGGCGGCCGAGCCGATGGCCTGCTTGATGGCTTCTTCGTCGTCGCCAGTGGGCTCAACCACGATAGCCTGGCGAATACCGTAGCGCTGCTGCAGCTGACGTTCCAGTTCGAGATGGAAGTTGCGCGGCCGCTGTACCGAGATACGGACGATGCCCTCCTTGAGCGCTCGACTCAAGGCGCGGCTGACGAAGGATTGCGATAGGTCGAGCTGAGCGGAGATCTGCGACTGCTTGAGCCCTTCTTCATAGTAGAGCGAGGCGATTTTGGTCAGCAGGCGTTGTTCTTCGAGGTTACTCATCCAGATTCCCGGTACCAGCGGATACGCCGCACTCGCGGCTGCCGGCCCGAACCGAGAGGTCCTCGGGTCGCGACGAACCACCGAAAAGCAGGCACGTACCTGTTAGAAAGGCGCATTTTCCCGCTATTTTTGCTCAGCCTGCCCTTCAGCGCCAAGGCTTTTGCAGCCCAGGCGCTGGAGAAACGTCGCAGGCCTGCTCATTAGCTTGCGAGCGAGTGTCGAACAGAATGAAAAGACCCAAGGAGGCAGCGTTTGTGAAGGGTAAGGTGCATCCGAACGGCCTCTAAGAGCTGTTTGACTGGCCGCAGCCCTTATCAACCGGTGCTCAGGACATGATCAGGCCACCATCCACATTGATGGCCTGGCCGGTGATATAGGCCGCGTCTGCCGAAGCCAGAAAGGCCACCAGGCCGGCCACGTCGGCCGGGGTACCGGCGCGCTTCATGGGGATGTTGCCGACCCATTCGGTCATCAGTTCGCCCTGACCATAGCGCTTTTCCGGGGTGGAGAGGATCTCGCCCCAGACCCGGTCGTTGTAGTCCCACATCTCGCTTTCGATGATGCCTGGGCAGAAGGCATTGACCGTGATGCCATGGCGCGCCAGTTCGTGGGCCAGGCTCTGGGTGATGCCAATGACGCCCATCTTGCTCGCCGCATAGTGAGGCGTGTAGATGAAGCCCTGGCGACCCTGGCCGGAGCTGGTGTTGATCAGCCGCCCGCCATGGCCAGCGGCGACCATGCGCTTGGCCGCTTCGCGGCAGCACAGCCAGACGCCGGTGGTGTTGACCTGCAGGACGCGGTCGAAGTCCTCGCGCGGCATGCGGTCGAAGGCATCGATGGTAATGATGCCGGCGTTTTGCACCGAGACGTCGATGCGCCCGAAGCGGGCTTCGGCCTGGGCATAGAGGTCGGCCACCGCCGCCTCGTCGGTGATGTCCACCACCAGCGGCAGGACCTCGGCGCCGGTATCGGCCACCAGCCGTGCAGCGGTCTCATGCACCCGCTCGGCATTGGACACCAGCACCAGATTGGCACCCTCACGACCGAAGCGTTCGGCGATACCCTCGCCGATGCCCCGGCAACCGCCGGTTATCACTACGGTTTGACCAGCGAAGCGACGTTCCACGTGAAACCTCCTAGAGCGGCTGGCGATCCGGCGCGCGTGATCGCCAGCGGGTTGTTACCAGCAGACGAAACCGCCATCGACGATCAGGTCGACGCCGGTACAGAAGGACGCGGCAGGGCTGCACAGGAAGATCGCTGGGCCGACCATTTCTTCCACCTCGGCCATGCGGCCCAGCGGGGTGGTCTGCTCGAAGATCTTGACCTGGTCGGCCACCTCCGGACGGGTATTCATGGGGGTGGCGGTGTAGCCGGGGCTGATGCAGTTGACCCGGATGCCGCGCTCGGCCCATTCCATGGCCAGGCTCTTGGTCAGGTGGATGACCCCGGCCTTGGAGGTGTTGTAATGGGCCTGCAAGAGGCCACGGTTGACGATGCTGCCGGACATGGAGGCGATGTTGACGATGGCACCCTTGCCGCGCGGCAACATGACCCGCGCCTGGGCCTGGCAGCTGAGCATCACGCCGGTGAGGTTGATGTCGAGCATGCGCTGCCAGCGCTCCAGCTCCAGCTCCTCGGCCGCTTGGGCGTTGGCGATGCCGGCGCTGTTGACGGCCAGGCTCAGGGGGCCGAGTTCGACTTCGGTGCGGGCCACGGCGGCTTCCAGGTCAGCGGCGCTGGTCACCGAGCCTTCCAGGGCCAGGGCGCGGCGGCCATGGGCCTGGATGCGCTCGACGGTGCCGGCAAGGTCGCGGCTACCGGGCAGGTCGAAGCAGGCCACGTTGGCGCCGGCCTCGGCGAGCCCGACGGCGATGGCCTGGCCGATGCCGCTGCCGGCACCGGTGACGAAGGCGGTCTGGCCGCCGAGATCGAAGAGACGCATTGGAGAACTCCTAGTCAGGCGGTAGCCAGTTCCATCACGGCCACGGGTGTGGCCTGTTCACGTTCGAGAATGCCCATCTGCTGGCCACGGCTCATCACCATGACCCGGTGCGACAGGCCGAGTACCTCGTCCAGATCCGAGCTGACCACGATCACCGCCATGCCAGTGGCGGCCAGTTCGGCGATCACCTGGTAGATGGCGGCCCGGGCGCCGACGTCGATGCCGCGGGTGGGCTCGTCAAGGATGAAGACCTTGGGATTGCGCGCCAGCCACTTGGCGATGATCACCTTTTGCTGGTTGCCACCGGAGAGGGCGGCGATGGCCTGCTCCGGCTGACCCTTGACACCGAGGCGCGCCACCGCCTTGCGGGCGAAGGCACGCAGGCCGCTGGGAGAGACCCAGCCACCACCGGAGAGCAGGTCGGTATTGCCATAGATGAGGTTTTCCTCGATGGCATGGTCGACCACCACACCCTGCTGCTTGCGATCCTCGGGGACCAGTACGATGCCGGCGCGGATGGCGTCGAAGGGCGAGGCGAAGCGGCAGGTCTGGCCTTCCAGCGCCAGCTCGCCGGTGACCTGTTCGGCGGCGCCGGCTATGGCGCGGACCAGCTCGGTACGACCGGCGCCGACTACCCCGGCCACGCCAAACACCTCGCCGGCACGCACGCTGAAATCGATGTCCTTGAGCGGCATTTCGCGGCAGCTCAGGCCTTTCACCCGGAGCACCTCGCGGGCGGCGGGCGCCGCCATGGCCGGAAAGATGCGCTCCACGCTGCGCCCGACCATCTCTTCCACCAGTTGCCGCACCGGTACCTGGGCGGTGGCGTGCAGGGCGATCTGGCGCCCGTCGCGCAACACCAGCACCCGGTCGGCGATCCGCGCGATTTCTTCCAGGCGATGGCTGATGTAAATGAAGGAGACGCCTTCGGCCTTGAGCCGCTCGACTTGGGCGAACAGCAGTTCGGTCTCTTCGCCGCCGAGCGCTGCGGTGGGTTCGTCGAGGATCAGCAGGCGCGCCTTGAGGGTCAGCGCCTTGGCGATTTCCACCAGCTGCTGGGCGGCCACGCTGAGGCCGGCCACGGTGCGTGTAGCGGGTACCTTCAGCCCCAGGCGATCCAGCTGCCGCTGGGCCTCGGTCTCCATGAAGGTGCGATCGATGCGGCCGCCGCGCATGGGCAGGCGGCCAACGAACATGTTTTCGGCGATGGTCAGCTCCGGCAGCAGGCGGATCTCCTGGTGGATCAGGCCGATGCCCGCAGCCAGGGCGGCGCCGGGGGAATCCGGAGCGTAGTCCCGACCCAGCCAGGTCATGCGACCACCTGCTTCCGGCGGCACCAGGCCGGCGATGATGGAGGACAGGGTGGACTTGCCAGCGCCGTTCTCGCCGAGCAGGGCCAGGACTTCACCGGGCTGGATGTCGACGTCTACCCCCGCCAGCACCTCGATGCCGGCGTATTTCTTGCCGATGTTTCTCAGGCTGAGGGCGGCGGGCTGTTCCAGGGGCATGACGGCGGACATGGGGCCTCCGAAGGGGGGAGCTGAACCGGTGCCTCCATTGCAAGGCACATAAGGCATGGGCTGGATGCGGCGGGCGCTGCCCGCCACTGGCCAGTCCCACCGTTACGGATGGTTCTCGATGAAGGGGGCGACGTTGTCCTTGGTGGTCAGGATCGCCTCCTGCAACTGCTCCTTGGGCAGCTGCTTGCCTTCCTTGAGCGCTACCGCCGATTCCAGTGCCATGCGACCCATCTTGCGGGTCTGCTGGGTCATGGTGGCGGACAGGGTGCCGGCGGCCACCGCCTTGAGACCGGCCACGTCGCCGTCGAAGCCGACGATGGTCACCGGATGATCGAGGTTGGCCACCTTGACCGCCTGGGCAGCGCCAAGGGCCATGGCGTCGGCGCGACCAAAGAAGACGTTGATGTTGGGATCACGCTGGAGCATGTCCTGAGCCACGGCGAAGCCCTTGTCCTGGGCCCACTCGGCAGGCTGCTGGGCAACCACCTTCAACTCGGGAAACTTGGCCAGGCCTTCGGAAAAGCCCTTGGCGCGATCGTTTTCCGGCGTGGTGCCGATCTGGCCCTGGAGGATGGCTACGCGGCCCTTGCCTTCGGTGACCTTGCCGACGTATTCGGCCAGGGTGCGGGCGGCGGCGACGCTGTCGCTGGCGATGAAGGTGTCACCGGGGGCGTCGGGGGCATTACGGTCCACTGCCACCACCGGGATGCCGGCGGCCTTGGCCGCCTTGACCGGGACGCCGGCGGCGGTAGCGCCGGCCGGAATGTAGATCAGGGCGTCTACCTGGCGGGTGATCAGGTCCTGGATCTGGTTGACCTGGGTCGCCGAGTTGCCCTGGGCGTCCACGGTGATCACCTTGATGCCCTTGGCCTTGCCCTCGGCTTCGACGGCCTGCTTGATCTGGTTGAAGAAGTCGGCCTGCAGGTTGGCCACGGCCAGGCCCACGGTGAGTTCCTTGGCCTGGGCATTGAGGGCACCGGCACAGGTTATGGCGGCGAACAGGGTACCGAGCAATAGCTTCTTGGGGGTCAGCATGGATTGCACTCCGTTGTTATTGTTGTACTGCGGTGTCTACGCGAAGCAGAGCTAACTCAGCGCTGCCCGTTACGGCGGCGCAAGGTGTCCAGGGTGACGGCCAGGGCGATGACGATGCCGATGATCACCTGCTGCACGAAGGGCGAGACCCCCAGCAGATTCAGGCCATTGCGTAGCACGCCGATGATGAGCACGCCCACCAGGGTGCCGCCGACACTGCCCACGCCGCCGCTGAGGCTGGCGCCGCCGATCACCACCGCGGCGATGGCATCCAGCTCCATGGACAGGCCGGCGCTGGGCTGGGATGAATCCAGCCGCGCGGCCATGGCCACCGCGGCCAGCCCGGCCAGGGCACCGCTTAGGGCATAGATCCAGATGGTGAGGGTGCGTACCTTGATGCCCGACAACCGTGCCACCTCGGCGCTGCCGCCCATGGCATAGAGGTTGCGGCCACCGGCGCGAAAGCGCAGGAAGACCCAGGCCACCAGCAGCATCAGCAGGAACAGCCCGACGGTGACCGAGAGGAAGCCGAAGTGCCGCACCGTGGCCAGGTTGGTGAACCAGTCCGGGAAGCCGACGATCTGGCGGCCGTCGGTAAGGATGTTGGCCAGGCCCCGAGCCACCGACATCATGGTCAGGGTGGCGATGAAGGCGGGCAGCCGTGCCTTGGCGATCAACAATCCTGATACCAGGCCGCACACCAGGCCGCCGAGGATGGCGGCAGGAATCGCCAGGCCTAGCGACCAGCCCATGTCCTGGTAGAGCCAGCCCAGCAGCATCATCGCGAAGGCCAGCACCGAGCCCACCGAGAGGTCGATGCCACCGATGACGATGACTAGGGTCATGCCGATGGCCAGGATGCCGAGCACGGTCACCTGGTCGAGGATGTTGAGGGCGTTGCGCAGGGAGAAGAAGTACTCCGAGGCAAAGGAGAACACGGCGATCAGCAGCGCCAGTCCGATCAACGGACCACCGACGTTGCGCGGCAGGCGCAGTGCCAGGCGGGCCAGGGGCTTGGCGGGTGGCGAGGCGGTCGGGGCTTTGGCGTCCACGAGCTTCTCCTGGGGTTATTGTTCTTGTGTATGGCTCGCTTGAATATTTATGCGTGCCTGATTTTTAATTCAGACTCCCCCTGTTCTGGGTGGAAGTCAAGCGGCTTTTCATTGCCGCTTTCTTAACGCGATGGCCTCGGCAATCCCGCATACAGCCGCGCATCCTATCGGCTCCGCCCGACGATAACGTCGCTCCGTCGCTATTGACGGCCCCCTGGATTGAGGTCTAAATGATAAATATATTTTCAGTGACGAATAAATATTCATAAGACGCCCACTGAAACCTTGGCAGGCGTCTGCTCTATCGCAGCTTCGGATACCCGAGGGGGTCGCCTGATGAATCCGTTCCAGTACGACGTCGCGCAGATTCGCGAAAAGGCCCGGCTGATCCGCCGGCGCGTCATCCAGCTCAACGCCGCCTCGCCGGCCGGCGGCCATACCGGGGCCGACCTGTCGGAGACCGACATCCTCGCCACGCTCTATTTCCGGTTGCTCGACGTCGCTCCGGAACGCCTCGCCGATCCTCAGCGCGACATCTATATCCAGAGCAAGGGCCACGGCGTCGGCGGCCTCTACTGCTGCCTGGCCGAAGCTGGCTACTTTCCGCCGGAATGGCTCGACACCTACCAGCACTTCGATTCCCACCTGCCGGGTCATCCGGTGCGGCAGAAGACCCCCGGCATCGAACTCAACACCGGCGCCCTCGGTCATGGCCTGCCGGTAGCCACCGGTATCGCCCTGGCCGCCCAGCGCGACGGCAGTCCGCGCCGCGTCTATGTGCTGACCGGCGATGGCGAGCTGGGCGAGGGCTCCAACTGGGAGTCGGCGCTGACCGCCGCCAAGTATCGGCTGGACAACCTGACGGTGATCGTCGACCACAACCGCCTGCAACTGGCCGGCCCTACCGCCGAGATCCTGCCGCTGGAGCCGCTGCCCGAGAAGTGGCGCGCCTTCGGCTTCCATGTGGTCGAGTGCGACGGCAACGACGTCGCCCAGCTGGTGGAGGCCCTGGAAGCCCTACGCGAACACCGCGGGCAGCCCCAGGTACTGATCGCCAATACCGTGAAAGGCAAGGGGGTTTCCTTTATCGAAGGCAAACCCGAATGGCACCACCGGGTGCCCAAGGGCGACGAGATCGCCGCTGCACTGGAGGAGCTCGACCATGGCCACTGATACCCAGACCCCGGGCGAAGCCCATCTCGCCAGCGTCATGGTCGAGGCCTTCATCGCCGCGGTGGACGCCGGCGTCGACCTGGTGCCGGTGGTGAGCGATTCCACCTCCACGGCCAAGATCGGCCCCTTCGTCAAACGCTTCCCCGAGCGCCTGGTCAACGTCGGCATCGCCGAGCAGACCCTGGTCGGGGTGGCGGCTGGCCTGGGTCTCGCCGGCAAGGTAGCAGTGACCTGCAACGCCGCGCCCTTCCTGATCTCTCGTGCCAACGAGCAGGTCAAGGTGGACGTCTGCTACAACAGGGCCAACGTCAAGATGTTCGGCCTCAACGCCGGGGCCAGCTACGGTCCCCTGGCCAGCACCCACCACAGCCTCGACGACATCGCCGTGATGCGCGGCTTCGGTAATGTGGAAATCTATGCCCCGGCCGATGGCGCCGAGTGCCGGCAGATCGTCGAGCATGCCCTGGCCCATGACGGCCCGGTCTATATCCGCCTGGATGGCAAGGCGCTGCCGGATCTGCACGGACCCGACTATCGCTTCGCCCCCGGTCAGGTGGATGTCTTGCTACCCGGGCATGACGTCAGTCTGGTGGCCCTGGGCTCGGTGGTCCACGAGGCGGTGGAGGCCGCCCGGTTGCTGGCCGAGCAGGGCATCAGCGCCCAGGTGATCAACCTGTCGTCGATCCGTCCGCTGCGGCGCGAGGCGCTGCTCGAAGCCCTCTGCGCCACTCGCACGGGCGTCGTCACGGTGGAAGAGCACAATGCCAACGGCGGGGTGGGCAGCCTGGTGGCCGAGGTCATGGCCGAGGCCGCCCTGGGCGTGCCGCTGATCCGCCTGGGCATCGCCGATGGCGAGTATGCTGCCGCCGGGGCTCGCGGGCCGACCCGCGCCAAACATGGCATCGATGCCGCCGGCATTGTTGCGGCGGTGCAGCGCCTGAGCTGAACCTCAGGCGTGCGGAACTAGAAGAACAACAGGAGCTGCCATGGCCGCCGAGCCGCTGATCCTCGCCCTCGACGAGGGCACCACCAATGCCAAGGCGATCCTGGTGGATCGTGCCGGTCGGGTCGTGGCCCGCGGTTCCCGGCCGCTCACGGTCCAGCATCCGCAGGCGGGTTATGCCGAGCAGGATCCCCTGGCCATCTGGCAGGCCCTGCAGGGTGCCATCGGTGACTGCCTGGCCCAGGTGGACGCACCCCTGGCGGCTATCGCCATCAGCAACCAGCGCGAATCCGCCCTGGCCTGGGAGCGCCGTAGCGGCCAGTTGCTCGGTCCGCTGGTGAGCTGGCAGTGCAAGAGATCCCAGCCGCAGTGCGAGGCCCTGCATGCTGCCGGTCACGGCGAGGCGATCCTGCAGCGCAGCGGTCTGGCGCTGGACCCGATGTTTTCCGCCGGCAAGTGGCGCTGGCTACTCGATCAGATCCCCGACGGCACGGCCCGCGCCGCCGCGGGCGAAATCTGCCTGGGCACCGTGGACAGCTGGCTGCTCTGGCAACTCAGCGGTGGCACGAGCTTTCTCATCGACGCGGCCAATGCGGCCCGTACCCAGTTGCTCGACCTGCGAGGCGGCGACTGGGACCCGCAGCTGCTGAGCCTCTTCGACATTCCCCGGGCGGCGCTGCCGGAGATCCGACCCAGTGCCGGCTACTTTGGCGAGACCCGCGCCCAGGGCCCCCTGCCAGCCGGTCTGCCGATCCTGGCGATGATCGGCGATTCCCATGCGGCCCTGTTCGGTCAGGGCGGTTTCGTCCCGGGCAAGGTCAAGGCCACCCTGGGTACCGGTTCTTCGCTGATGACACCCATCGCCGAGCCGGTGGTGTCCGCCCATGGCCTGGCCACCACCCTGGCCTGGCGCCTGGGGGATACTCCGACCTTTGCCTTGGAAGGCAACATCGTCCACACCGGCGCCGCGGTCGGCTGGACGGCTCGCCTGCTGGGCAGTGCAGGGGACCTGGATGTGCTGGCCGCCGAAGCCGCGGCGCTGCCGGACAACGGTGGCGTCTACTTCGTCCCGGCCCTGGGTGGCCTTGGCGCCCCGCACTGGCGGGCCGAAGCCCGTGGACTGTTCTGCGGTCTGGGTGAGAACTGCGGGCGGGCGCACCTGATGCGCGCGGCCCTGGAAGCCATCGCCTACCAGATCCGCGATGTCTTCGACGCCATGCAGCAGGACAGTCCGACGCCCCTGGAAGAACTCCGGGTGGATGGCGGCGCCACGCGCAACGAATGGCTGCTGCAATTCCAGGCCGATCTCCTGCAGCGTCCGGTGATCTGCAGCCTGTCGCCGGAGGTCTCGGCGCTGGGCGCCGCTCATCTGGCCGGTCATGCCCTCGGCTGGTGGCAGGACGCCGCGGCACTGGGGGATCTGGAACGCCCGCGGCGGCGCTACGAGCCCCGTGCCAATGCCGTGCCCGAGCTGTACGCCGGCTGGCGCCAGGCCCTGGCGCGAACGCTGCTGTAAACAAGGCCGCAGGTTGGGTTGAGGCGGCTCCATTGGCGAAGCTCAACAATGCGGATTCGACCTGGGCACCGTTGGGCTTCGCTGCGCTCAACCCAACCTACGAGCGGGTACGTCGTGCCGAGGGGCGACCTCACCCCAACCCTTTGCCAAAAGGAGAGGGGCTAGACCGTAGGTTGAGGCGGCTCCATCGCCGAAGCCCAACAACGCGGATTCGACCTGGGCACCGTTGGGCTTCGCTGGGCTCAACCCAACCTACGAGCAGGTACGTCGTGCCGAGGGGCGTCCTCACCCCAACCCTTTCCAAAAAGGAGAGGGGGCTAGATCGTAGGTTGGGTCGAGGCGGCTCTATCGTCGAAGCCCAACAACGCGGATTCGATCGGGACACCGTTGGGCTTCGCTGCGCTCAGCCCAACCTACCGGCCACCGTAGCGTGGAAAACGGCGCAGCCTTTTCCACTGGGGCATCGTGACGAGGTGCTGCCTTCACCCCAACCTACGGCCATCCATGGGGGTGGCTCAGGTCGGCAGGGTCATGAAGATCTGGGTGCCCTGACCGGGGCGGGAGACCACGCCGATGCGGCCACCGTGCTGGCGGATGATTTCCTTGCACAGGGCCAGGCCCAAGCCGGCGCCGCCCTTCTGGCTGCCGATCTGTACGAAGGGCTCGAACACCCGGCCCTGCTGGGCATAGGCGATACCTTCACCATTGTCCTGCACCGCCATCAGCAGCTGGTCGTTCTGGCGCAAGGCCTGGATGACGATGCGCCCGCCCGCCGGGGTATGGCGCAGAGCATTGCTCAGCAGGTTGTCGAACACCCGGCCCAGTTGCTTGGGATCCAGGCTGACCCGTGGTAGCGGCGTATGCAGCAACTCGACGGCCAGCTCGACATCGCGCTCGCGGGCCTCGTCGGCATGGCGGCCGCGGGCCTCTTCGAGCAATTCGGCGATTTCGCTCGGCAGCTTTTCCGGGCGCTGCAGGCCGCTCTGGTGACGGGAGTAGTCCAGCAGGTCGTTGATCAGCTGCACCAGCCGATGGGTCTCCTCGTCCACCGTCTGCAGCAGATAGGCCTCGCGTGACTCCGGTGCCACCTTGAGGCGCTCGCGCAGGAGACCGAAGGCCATGTGCATGCCGGTGACCGGGGTGCGCAATTCGTGGGAGGCGCGCAGGACGAACTCGTTGCGTACCCGATCGAAGGCCCGCTGTTCGGTGACATCGCGCAGCACCATGAGCGCACCCACGCTGCGGCCATCGGCGTGGTTCACCGGCGTCAGACTCCAGGCCAGCAGCCGAACCTCGTCGTCGACCCGGATCTCCAGGTCTTCCGGGGCGGCATTCAGCGCGCCACCGGCCAATACCCGCTGCACGCTGGCCTCGATCTCCGGCCGTTCCAGGGCGGCGATCAGGGATTCGCCCAGGTGGTTCTCGTTCCAGCCCAGCTGGCGGCAGGCCACCGGATTGGCGTGCTCGATGTTGCCCTGGGGATCGAGGATCACCAGGCCGTAGTCGATGCTGTCGAGCACCGCCTGCAGGCGCCGCTGCCCGGCCACCAGGGCCTCGACATTGGTCTGGCTGAGGCGGTGCAGGGCCTGGGCCATGTTGCCGAAGCGACGGCTGAGCAGGGTGAATTCGGCGATCTGGGAGGTGGGGAGCTGGACGTCGAAATTGCCCTGGCTGATGCGCTCCGCGGCCTTGGCCAGGCCGTCGATGGGACCGGTGAAGCGCTTGGCGATGCCGTTGGCGGTCACCACCCCGGTGACCAGGATGGCCACGCCGATCAGCGCCAGCAGCATGGCGATGATCACCGCCCGATCATGGGCTTCGTCCTGCATGCGCTCCAGGGTCACCACATAGCTTTTCTGCAGGTCGTAGATCCTATTGCGCAGAGCGTCGAGGGTCTGCTGGAAACCCGGATCGGCGCGCAACTGGTTGTAACCGCCCGGCGGCGACCGCAGGTAATCGGCAAAGCGCTCATAGCGACGCTTGACGTCTTCCAGCACGGCCAGCTGCTCGGGCTTGTGCATCTCGCCCTGGACCAGCTGCAGGTTCTGCTCGAAGCGTTGCTGGGCGGCGACCAGGGATTGCGGATCCGGAGCGCCATCGAGCATCTGGAACAGGCTGTTGCTCAGCTCCTGGCGCATGTTCAGCGTCAGGTTGATGAAGTCCAGGTTGCTGCGGGTCTGGACGCTCTGCTCGCGAGCCAGGTGCAGGACGCTGACCAGTCCCACCAGCAGCCCGATGAGGGCCACGGCGATCAGCGCGGAAATGCTGAGGAAGAGGCGGGTGTGCAGCTTGATCGGCAGTTTCATAGCCCGTACTGCTTACGTTTTCGATAGAGCGTGGAGGCATCGATGCCCAGGGTCCTGGCGGCTTGGTCGAGGGTCTCGCTGGTAGCCATCACCGCAGCGATGTGGGCCCGTTCCAGGGCTTCCAGGCTCAGCGCCTCGCCGACCCGCGGGGCGCTGGCGGCGCCACTGTTGGCCGGGCTGTCACCCATGCCCAGGTGGCTGACGTCCACCAGATCCTGGCCGCAGATGATGCTGGCGCGTTCGATGACGTTGCGCAGCTCACGGACGTTGCCCGGCCAGCCATAGTTGCGCAGGGCTTCCAGGGCCGCCTCGCTGAAGCCGTGGGCAGGACGGTTGTAATCCTTGACGAAGCGGGCGAGGAATCGCTCGGCGAGATCGACGATGTCTTCCTTGCGTTCGCGTAGTGGCGGCAGGGTGAGCACGATGACATTGAGACGATAGAGCAGGTCTTCGCGGAATTCGTTTTCCGCCACCATCTGTTCCAGGTTGCGGTTGGTGGCGGCAAGGATGCGCACGTCGGCACGGCGTGTCACCGGATCGCCAACGCGTTCGTATTCCTTGTCCTGGATGAAGCGCAGCAGCTTGGGCTGCAGGGCCAGGGGGAAGTCACCGATCTCGTCGAGAAAGAGGGTGCCGCCATCGGCCTGGCTGACCCGGCCGAGGGTGCTCTCGCTGGCCCCGGTGAAGGCACCGCGGGTGTGGCCGAACATTTCGCTTTCCATCAGATCGGCGGACAGCGACGGGCAGTTGATGGTGACGAAGGTCTTCTTGGCGCGCCGACTCCAGGCGTGGATGGCCCGGGACAGTTCGCCCTTGCCAGAGCCGGATTCACCGAGGATCAGCACGTTGGCATCGGTGGTGGCGACCTGCCGGGCGGTCTCCAGGATGCTCATCATCGCCGGACTGCGCGAGTCCAGGCCGGCGCTGGACTTGCGCACCTCGCCTTCGAGGGCTTCCAGGCGCGCCGAGAGCTGACGGAATTCGAGCTGCTTGGCCGCGGCCATGCGCAGCTGATCGGGGCTGCAGGGTTTCACCAGGTAGTCGGCGGCGCCGGCCTGCATGGCATCCACGGCGGTATCGATGGCCGAGTGGGCGGTGACGATCACCACCCGCATCCAGGGCGCCTGGATGCGCATCTGCTGCAGGACGTCCAGACCGTTGTCCGCGCCCAGGCGCAGATCGAGAAAGCAGAGATCATAGACCTGCCGCAAGAGCAGGGCCTCGGCCTGGGCCGCGCTGTTGGCCGTGGCGACGCTATAGCCGGCGTCTTCCAGGCAGAAACGAAAGGTACGCAGGATGGCGGCTTCGTCGTCCACGAGCAGGATGCGACCGCTGGTTTGTTCCATGACGGGAGAACTCCGGGCCAAAGGGCCGAAACGCACTAAAGGACAGGGCTGGCAGTTAGTCCATGATACATCGTGCAAGTTGCAATCCGCAGGGCTACTGGATGATCCATTTGCGGTCTTGTAGCCATCGTGCAGATCGCAACCCGAAGGGGCGAGAACAACAAAAAGGCTGTTTTTATGACAGCCCAACGTGCTTTTGCGATGACCGTTGCCGTTGCGCCTGGCAGGGAACAGGCCAGGCGCCCTCCCGTTACCCTCTGGCCATCATGCAAAACGCAATGCGTCAGGCGTTGCACCTTGCAAGGTGCATGTGCGAAGAGCATGGGTTGAAAACATAAGTTATTGTTTTTAAAGGTAAAAACGATTTTTAAAAAGCTGGCACGTAGTCTGCAATCTTCTTGGCAAGCCGGCCTTAGGGCCAACGGACTGCAGGAGAGACCCGATGATCAGCCAGACCCTTCGCAAGCACTTGGTAGGTACTGCGCTCTTCGCTTGCTTCGCTAGCGCCGCCGTCGCTGCCCCCCAGGGCCAGGACGTCAGCCGCGAACAGGCACTCATCGCCTCCACCCGCATTGCTGCCCAGGCCATGGTGCCCGCAGCCAAGCCGCTGGCCAGTCAAGGTCGTGGGGAACTCAAGGCCATCCCGGCACAGTCCAATGGTGACCGCCTGGTGAAGCAGACCCGCTGGGTATTCTGAGGTCATGGCCATGATGTGGATGCTGCTGATGATTCTGTTGTTCGCTGCAGCGGCGGTCGTGAGCATCGGTATGTTGCTCAGTGCTTTGATGATGGGTCGTGCGCTCAATCAGACGCACAACCTCAACGGTTTGGATCTCGATCTGACCGATGTGGAACCACGGATGGCGAGTCTGGATACCCAGGATTTCGCTAATAAAACCAATGCTCGCTGGACAGGTGCTGTCGTCCGCTGAGTGCACTTGCAATACATAGGAGAAACACCATGCTGAGCTGGGCTATCACTTTCCTGATCATCGCGATCATCGCAGGCGTCCTGGGTTTCGGTGGCATCGCCGGTACCGCCACCAGTATCGCCAAGATCTTGTTCGTGCTGTTCCTGGTGCTGTTCGTGGTGTCGTTCTTCATGGGCCGTCGTCGTCCCTGACGCCAGACTCATGAGCGAGACAAGCTGCCGGTCGTGACGACCGGTGGCTGAGGCTCTGTCATCGGATTGCAGCTTTAAGCCGATTCAATGGACATCCTCGAAGTCGTCTCCCAACCGGAGACGCATGGGCCACATGGTCGGGACGCTCTGCAGTAGGGGAGGGTTCCAAGAGTACAGGGAGTACTTTCGCACTCGTAGCGGACTGGGCTGGTTACGACCATACCCCTGAATTCGACCGGTTTCGTCTGTTATCGAAACCTGCCGACGTCAGGGGTATTGTCGTTCTAGGGCCAGTCATCCGAGTTGCGATGGCGCTCAACCCTGCCAGAAGGCATCCCACCAGGACCGTTCGCCCCGAACGTCTTCCAGGACCACCGTGCAGGTGGTTCCAGCCGCGAGCAGCAGGCCCTCCGGTAACGGGTCCAGAGCGATGCGTACCGGTACCCGTTGGGCCAACCGTACCCAGTTGAAGGTGGGATTCACGTCGGCCGTGAGTTCGCGGCTCTGGGGATTGTCACGGTCGTAGATGCCACGGGCGATGCTTTCCACATGGCCATGCAGCGTCTGGCCGCTCATCAGCCGCATCTCGGCGGCCGCGCCCACCCGTACATAGGGCAGCTTGGTCTCTTCGAAATAGCCATAGACCCAGAACGAGTGGGCGTCGATGACGGCCAGCTTGGGCGCGCCAGCAGCGGCGTAGTCACCCTTGAACACCGACAGGTTGGTCACATAGCCGTCGACCGGCGCCAGGACGCGGGTGCGCTTGAGGTTGAGGCGTGCCGATTCCAGCTGGGCCTGGGCCTGGCGCAGATCCGCTTCGGCGGCCAGGGCAGCGGCACTGGCGTCTTCGCGGTTCTCGCGGGAGACCACCAGGCTGTCGATGTCGGCACGGCGCCGGGCATTCTGCTGGCGCATGGCGAGAGTCGCCTTGCGGGCAGCGACCGAGGCCTCGGCCTGATGCACGGCGATTTCGTAGTGCTCTGGATCGATCTGCAGCAGCAGGTCGCCCTTGTTGACCCACTGGTTATCGCGCACGGCGATCTCGGTCACCAGACCCGCCACGTCGGGCGCGATGGTGATGACCTCGGCGCGCACCCGGCCGTCACGGGTCCAGGGATCGTTCATGTAGTGCACCCAGAGCAGCCGCCCGAGGATCAGCGCTAGGCAGACCACCAGCAGGGTAAAGAGCACGCCGAAGAGTTTCTTGAGAATCATGGCAGGAGTCCTAGCGATAGACGCACAGCGCCAGGGCGCAGTAGAGGCAGATGAACAGGGCCAGGCGCAGCAGCGCCGGATGCCAGACGACGTGATAGAGGCCGACCGCGGCCAGCACTCGGTCCAGCGCCCAGGCGAGCAGGGCGGCGACCAGGAACAGCACCGTCACGGTGGGCAGATAGAGGCCATGGAAGGCGATTTCACGGGGCATGGAGGATCTCGTGATAGCGGGCCAGCGGACCCTGGGGATCGAGCAGGGCGCTGCGGATGAAGTGCAGATCGCTCTGCACCTGGCGCAGGGGCGACTCGTCATAGGGCAATTCCGGCGGTTCGACCACGGCCGCGACGGCGGCCAGGGCAGCGTCCACGGCAGCCAGGGCCCGACGCAGGTTTTCCGCTCCGGGCTTGAGGAAGAGGCGCACCAGGGCGCGACCGAGGACGCGGATGGCCTGGCGCCAGGCGCTGTGCTCGGCATAGCGGGGTGCCCCAGGCAGGCGTAGCTGCAGCTGGCGCAGCTCGATCACCGCGTGACCGATTTCCAGTACGCAAAAGGCCCAGCCGATCAGGCGCCGCTGAGCCTCGCCCTGGCCGGCGCTGACGCCATAGGCCTGGTTAAGCAGGTCGCGGGTCTGGCCTTCGAAGGCCGGCGCCAGGTGCGGCAGCGGGGCGCTCACTGCGCGCACCAGCTGCCGACGCAGGTCACGCTCCAGGCGCCGCCATAGCCAGGGGCTGTTGGGCGGCAGCAGCACCGCCGAGACCGCTGCGGTGATCACCATCGACAGCACCACGGCGATGCCGTTGTTGATGAAGGCGTAGGCATCGTAGACCGGCGGATTGTCGGGCAGCGAGGTAAAGCAGAAGAACACCAGGCAGCCCAGGCCATAGCCCATCCAGCCCGGCCGCAGGGAGATCCAAGTGCCGAGCATGAACACTGGCGCCAGGGTCAGCAGCAGCAGCGGTAGACCGGCGATCCAGGGAAAGACGAAGAAGGTCAGGAAGAAGCCCAGCAGGACGCCACCGCTGGCGCCAATGGCCATCTGCAGCGCCGTGCGCTTGGGATCGGGCGAGGCCGAGGCCAGCGCCGAGACGGCGGCGGCGTTGAGCGCCAGCATGCCGCCACTGGGATAGGCGCTGGCGATCCAGAAGGCGCCCAGCACCAACACCAGGAAGGCGCTACGGATGCCAGTGACCGCTGCGCCCAGGGCGTTGGCCTTGGCCACGAAGCGCGGCTTCCACTGCTCGCGACTGTGCCGCGGCGCCGCCAGGGAAGCATGGGTCTGCAGGTAGTCATGCCATTCGCCGGTGAAGCGGAAGAGCAGCTCTACGGCCGTCTCGAAGTCCCGCCGGTCCAGCTCGCTCAGGGGCGGCAGCTCGGCGCGCAGGGCGCGAATGCGCGGTCGCAGGGCCTGGTGCAGGGCGTCCAGCCGGGCGGCGGCGGCGGGCGCGGCGCTGTCGCTGAGGGACTGGCCCCGCCACTCCTCGAAGAGGTCGATCAGCGGTGCCCAGAGGCGTTCCAGCGCCACCAACGGCGCCGCGGCTTCACGCTCGCGCAGCCGCATCAGCAAGCGGCTCAGCGCATGCAGGCGGGTGGTGAGGCCCATGAATTCGGCATTCAGCCGCGCCAGGCGTCCGCTGCGCATGCGCATGTGCGGATCTTCGAAGGCCGAGGCGCTGCGCAGGCTTTCCAGCCCTACCGCCTCGGCGGCCAGACGCACGCCGGCGGCCTCCAGGGTGGCGCGGTCGAGGCGGCCACGCAGCACGTCGGCCGCCAGGCCGGCAAAGCCGCCCATGCGTCTATAGAGGGCCGCGCGCATGGCCGTGGCGCTGGTCTGCGGAAAGACCGCGGCGCTCACCGCGCCGCTGCAGAGCACGCCCAGGGTGATGGCCAGTACCCGCATCACCGCCGACATGAAGGCGGTATCGGCGTTCAGGGCGGCGGGAATGCCGATCAGCGCGGCGGTATAGCCGGCCAGCATGCAGGCATAGCTGCGGAAGTCGCGGTAGCGCGCCGATCCGGCCACGCACAGCCCGATCCACAAGGCCAGAAAGATCAGGAAGGGCACCCGCTCCTGGGCGAACAGGGCGATCAAGACCAGCATCACCGCCAGCCCCAGCAGGGTGCCCATCACCCGGTAGAAGCTCTTGGCCAGAACCTGACCGCTCTGCGGCTGCATGACGATGAAGACGGTGATCACCGCCGAACTCGGATGCGGCAGTTGCAGGCGCATGGCCAGCCACAGGGTCAGGCTGGCGGCGAGCAGCACCTTGGCCTGGTACAGCCAGAGGCTGCCATCGCTGCGCGCCCAGGCGCCCAGGGCCTGGCGCAATGGCGAGTGGGTGGCCGCGTGGGTACTCACCGCGCGGCCCGCTCGACGGCCACGCGGGCCGGCACCAGATCCTGGTCGTCCGGCCCGCGTTCGAGGTCCGCGCCGCCGCCGAGGGCGACCAGGGCGCCGGCCTGGGCGGCCAGGCGCAGGGCGTGTACCTGGGCGGTGACGCGCTGCTGGGCGAACAGCCGGGTCTGGGCGTCGAGCACGTGCAGGTAGTCGGTCAGGCCGCGGCGGAAGGCCTCGCGGGCGATGTCATAGGTGCGCTGGGCCTCCTGGCTGGCCTGGTCGGCGAGGGTGGCCTGCTTGGCGGCCGAGTCGGCCTTGATCAGGGCATCGGAGATGTCCTTGAGCGCATCCACCAGGGTCTGGTTGTAGGCGCTGACCGCCAGGTCGTAGGCCGCCGATTCCGCGCCGAGGCGACTGCGCAGGGCGCCACCGTCGTAGATCGGCAGAGAGAACGCCGGGCCTATGAAGGAGCCGGTCTTGGCGTGAGTCAGCATCTCGCTGAGGCGGCCCAGAGTCAGGAACTGGCCGACGTTGGCCACCAGGTCGATGTTGGGATAGAAGCTGGCCCGGGCCACGTCGACGCCCTTGGCCGCGGCCGCGATCTGCCAGCGACGCGCCACCACATCGGGCCGCTTGCCGACCAGTTCCAGCGGCAGGCGGCTGGGCAGCCGCGGGGCCGCGCCCAGGGTCAGCCGCGGTCGTTGCAGGCGGGCGCCAGCACCCGGGCCCTTGCCGGCCAGGGCGGCCAGTTGGTTGCGATCCAGTGCCAGGGTCTCGTCCAGGGCTTCCAGCTGGCGCTCGGTCTCGGGCAGCAGGGCGCGCGCCTGGCTGACCTCGAACTGGGTGCCGAGACCGCCGTCCAGTTGCCGCTGGGCCAGGTCGGCCAGCTGCCGCTGCTGCTCCAGGGTGGCGGCGAGGATGTCGCGCTGGTCATGGTGCAGAGCGAAGCCGATATAGCTGCGGACGATGTTGCCGGTCAGCTCCAGCTCGGCGGCGCGCACCTCGGCGGCGGCCTGGTGGGCCTGGTCCAGGGCCTGGGCGCTGGCGTCGCGCTCGCGACCCCAGAAGTCCAGCGCATAGCTCAGGCGCAGCTCGGTATTGTTGTTCCAGGTGGTGCGATCGGACAGCTCGCCCGGGCCATAGAAGCCGTCGGTGGGCCAGCTGTAGCGCTTGAAGGCACCCTTGGCCTCCACCTGCAGTGCTTCGCGGGATTCGGCCAGGCCCGCCAGGGATTCGGCGCGGCGCACCCGGGCGGCGGCCGTGGCCAGGCGCGGGTTGTCCGCCAGGGCGCCGGTGATCCAGGCATTCAGCTGGGGATCGCCATAGGCGCGCCACCACTGGCGCTCGGGCCAGGCGGCCTGCCCGGCGGCGGCGCGGATGGCGGCGTCGGTGGCCAGTGCCTGGTCGTCGAGACGCTGCGCCTGGGGGGCATTGTGACCGGTACCGATACAGCCGGCCAGCAGGGTCGCGAGGGCGACCACCGTGAGCGCAGGCCAGACTCTGCAAGAGGAAGGCGACACGTGGGGATCCATTTGCAACAGGGCCATACCCGCGCGGGGCGTCGAGAAGCGCAGCGAGGGTGGCGAGATGAGCTGGAACTGAAGAGGACGCCAGCGAACGGGACGGTCGATGGACGTTACCATTAGGCTGCTAACGATTCTATAAAATTCCAGGGGAGCCGATTAGCGCGCCAACTGGCGAATCTTTGTTTCACATACTGAAATAATATGGAGAATGGCGCTTTTCCAGACTGTCGAGGCGGCATGGACACCCTGCACAACATGCGCGTTTTCGTCGCCGTGGTGGAAAGCGGCAGCTTCACCGGTGCGGCCCAGACGTTGCAGACCACCACCGCCCATGTCTCCCGGGCGGTGGCCCATCTCGAAACCCATCTGCGCACCCGGCTGCTGCACCGCACCACCCGGCGCATCGCCCTGACCGAGGCCGGTCAGCGCTACCTGGCGCGCTGTGAGCAGATCCTCGCCTATGTCGAGGAAGCCGAAGCCGAGGCCGGGCATGCCCAGGCACGCCCGGAAGGGCGGTTGCGGGTGCACAGCATGACCGGCATCGGTCAGCACTACGTGATCCGCGCCATCGCCGGCTATCGCGCCCTGCACCCCGAGGTACGCTTCGACCTGACCATGGCCAACCGTATCCCCGATCTGCTGGAGGAGGGCTTCGACCTGGCCATCGTGGTAGCCGTGGAGCTGCCCGACTCCGGTTTCGTCTCCCAGCAGATCGGCCAGACCTACAGCATCCTCTGCGCCTCGCCTGCCTATCTGCAGGAGCACGGCCAGCCGCAGACCCCGGCGGAGCTGGCCGATCACGCCTGCCTGAGATTCATCAGTCCCGTGGTCTCCTTCGACCGCTGGCACTTCGAGGGTCCCAACGGTCCGGAAACCTTTCGCATCGGCGAGACGCCCTTCCAGGTCAATGTCGGCGACGCCATGACCGAGGCTCTGCGCCAGGGCCTGGGCATCGGCGTGCTGCCGCTCTACTCGGCGGTGGACGGCCTGCGCGACGGCAGCCTGGTACGGGTGCTGCCGGCCTATCGCCTGCAGCGGCTCAACGCCTATGCCCTCTATGCTTCGCGGCAGTACCTGGACGCCAAGATCAGAACCTGGGTCGCCTATCTGCGCGAGGAGATCCCCGGGGCGCTGGAAGCGGACGAAGCCTTCGTACGCGCCGCCAGTAAAGTCGTCGGCCCAGCGCATTGAGATCGGCAGGGTGCTTGGACTAAGCTCGGGAAGACCGCGCCCCATGCGCGGTCATAGTTAGTAGGCTATTGAAATATCGCCCGGTATCGCGGTCCTGAGGGCGACAGGACGGCTTCCTCCCGGCACGCTTGCGTGTCGCCGAGGTCCATGTCCCGAGTCGGTGGCGACGCCGACGGACCGCCGTGCAGGACGGCCGGATCATGCAGGCGGTCAGGGACCGCCGTCAGCGCCACAGGAGTCCAATGAGCGCCACAGCAGGACCCACTTTGAGATTCGCCGACCAGCCGCTCAAGGGCATCGCCCTGATCTGCCTTGCCGTCTGGCTGTTCGCCTCCCACGACGCCCTCTCCAAATACCTCTCCGGCTTCTATCCGGTGGTCATGGTGGTCTGGGCCCGCTATCTGTCCCACACCCTGCTGATGATGGGGATCTTCATCCCGCGCTCGGGCCTGGCGGTGATTCGCACCAAACGCCCGGGATTGCAGGTGCTCAGAGCCCTGTGCCTGATCGGCTGCAGCCTGTTCTTCACCACCGGGCTGCGCTACCTGCCGATGGCCGAAGCCACGGCGGTCAACTTTCTCGCCCCGCTGATGGTGACGGCGCTGTCGGTACCGCTGCTCAAGGAGAGTGTCACCCGCAGCCAGTGGGCGGCGGTGCTGGCGGGCTTCGTCGGGGTGCTGATCATCGTGCGGCCGGGCGGCCAGCTGTTCACCCCGGCGGTGCTGCTGCCGGTCTGCTCGGCGGTGTGCTTCGGCCTCTACCAGCTGCTGACGCGGCTGCTCAGCGGCATCGACAGCCCCACCACCAGCAACTTCCTCACCGGCATCATCAACACTCTGGTGCTGAGCAGCGTGGTGCCCTTCTTCTGGGAGATCCCCACCCTGACCCACGGCTTCATGCTGGCCTTGCTCGGCCTCTTCGGCATGTCGGGCCATCTGCTGCTGACCCAGGCCTTCCGCTATGCGCCGCCAGCGCTGCTGGCACCCTTCAGCTATGGCCAGATCGTCACCGCCGGCATTATCGGCTACCTCGTCTTCGGCCATGTGCCGGACAGCGGCGCGCTGATCGGCATCCTGATCATCTGCGCCAGCGGCCTGGCGGTGGCCTGGCAGCAGAGCCGCAAGGCGTCCAAAGCCAAGAAGGCTCGGGCGGTGCCGGCAGCGCAACCCGAGGCGCTGCCAGAGGTGGTGGCCGATGCCGCCGCGGGCACCCCGGCTCAGCGCAGCCCGTAGTCGGCGATGATCCCGACGAGGATCGCCAGCCCGGCCCAGTGGTTGTGCAGGAAGGCCTTGAAGCACACCAGGGGGTCGCGGTCGCGGGTGACGTGGAATTCCCAGGCGAAGCAGCCGGCCGCCACCACCAGGCCCAGGTAGAAGGGCAGGCCCAGGCCGAAGCGGCCACCGGCCAACGCCAGGCAGAGCAGGGTCAGGCCCTGCAGGGTGGCGATGATCACCCGGTCGGCGTCGCCGAACAGGATGGCGGTGGACTTCACCCCGATCTTGAGATCGTCCTCGCGGTCGGCCATGGCGTAGTAGGTGTCGTAGCCCACCGTCCAGATCACGTTGGCGACGAACAGCAGCCAGGCCGCGGCCGGCAGCTCGCCGGTCTCGGCGGTGAAGGCCATGAGCATGCCCCAGGAAAAGGCCGCACCCAGCACCGCCTGCGGGTAGTAGGTGTATCTCTTCATGAAGGGATAGAGCGCGGCCACGCCGAGGGCGCCGAAAGATAGCCAGACGGTGGTGGCGTTGGTGCAGAGCACCAGGCCGAAGCTGATCAGCACCAGCACGGCAAAGAACAGCAGGGCCTCCTTGGGCGAGATGCGTCCGGTGGCCAGGGGGCGATTCTTGGTGCGGGCGACGTGGCCGTCGAAGTTGCGGTCGGCGAAGTCGTTGATCACGCAGCCGGCCGATCTCATCAGCACCACGCCGAGCACGAAGATCACCAGGTTCTTCAGGCTCGGCACGCCCTCGGCGGCGATCCACAGCGCCCAGAGGGTGGGCCAGAGCAACAGATAGATGCCGATGGGTCGGTCCAGCCGGGTGAGCTGGACGAAGTCGCGGATGCGCTCGCTACGAGGGCGCGTGGCGATGACCCGGGCACTGGGCTCGGGGCCGCGGGGCGCGGCAGGACGGCGATCGAGGGGGCGGGAAGCGTTCTTTTTCATCGGGCGGCTGCTTGGCAAAGGGCCCGGCGATTATAAGGGCCCTGTCGTGTCGCCGCTGCCGTCCTGACGGATCAGCGCCTGTTCGTGTTCGGCATGGGGCCAGAAGGCCGGCAGGAAGACTTCGCCCACCAGGATGGCCAGCAACCCGCGGCTGAACACCGAACGACGCGCCCAGCAGGCCGTGGACGCCGCGCCGTCGGGCAGCCAGGCCAGCGGATAACGGCAGGCTTCCAGGGGGCCGCGGACAAAGGCCGGTGCCTGGAACAGCCAGTGGCCGAGCGGTCGATCACCGAGCGCCGCCAGGTCGAAATCGGCGGCTTCCAGGGCCTTGCGCGCCGCCACGCTGCGGGCAAAGACCCAGGCTTCGCCATCGCCGCGCAGCCAGACCTCACGCACCCAGCCAGGGCTGCTGGGCGGGACGTCCAGCGCCTGGCACTCGTCCGGACGCAATGGTTGCCAGCCCTGGGTGATCACCTCGACGGCGAAGCGTCCGCCCGCGAGGGCGGTGAGTCGCTCGGTGAGGGAGCCGCGGTCGGCGTAGAGCCAGCCGAGAGGCGCCTCCCGGTAATCCGGCGCCTGGCTGGCCGCCGCCTGGGTCAGCCAGCGCGGGGAGCCATCACAGCCCCCAGACATTGCCCAGGGTGCTCAGCAGGGAGGGCTGGGTACCTTGCTTGCCGAGATAACCCAGGATCACCTGGGCGAACTGGCTGGTCATGCCGCTGTTCATGCCCAGGGCATTGAAGGTCTTGTCGACGTCCTGGCGACTGTCGACATTGCCCAGCAGGCTGCCCAGCGGATTCTGCTTGGCGTCCTTGCCACCACCGCCGAGCAGACTGCCCAGGCCACCGAGTTGCGCCAGGCCACCGGTGGCATTGGCGCCGGCCAGCTGGTCCAGCCCTGGCACGGCCTTGGCCAACTGGCGGTAGTCGGTGCCGACCAGCTGGTTCTTGGCCAGGCCCAGCAGGGCACCGGTGCCGCCCACCGCCTGTTGCGGGGTGACGTTGAGCTGGCTGGTCAGCGCCTGCAGCAGGCCCTGCGCCTGGGGCGTGGCGGCCGCCGCGGCGGTGGCCTTGGCGTTGCTATTGCCGTTGGCGCCGTTGTAGGCGTTGACGGCGTCGTTGAGGTTGAAGGCGAACACCGGGCTGGCGGCGAGCACCAGCGGCAGGGCGAGAACGGACAGACGCATGGGCAGACTCCAGCGATTTGCGTGAAAGGTCAGAGGATAACCCGCTGGCGATGACCACAGACTGAACGGCGTCCCTGCGCGGACCCGACGCTGCGGTTATCATCGCCGTTTTGCCGGGAGAACACCGATGCTCAACGGGTTGTGGCTGGGCTTCTTCATCGTCGCCGGGATCAGTGCCTTCGGCCAGTGGCTGGTGGCCGGCAACGCCGGGGTCTTCGCCGCCATGGTGGAGAGCCTGTTCGCCATGGCCAAGCTGTCGGTGGAGGTCATGGTGCTGCTGTTCGGCACCCTGACTCTCTGGCTCGGCATCCTGCGCATCGCCGAGAAGGCCGGGCTGGTGGACGCCCTGTCACGACTGCTCGGGCCGCTGTTCGCCCGGCTGATGCCCGAGGTGCCGCGCGGCCATCCGGCGCTGGGGCTGATCACCCTCAACTTCGCCGCCAACGGCCTGGGCCTGGACAACGCCGCCACGCCCATCGGCCTCAAGGCCATGCGGGCCCTGCAGGAGCTCAACCCCAGCAGCACCACGGCGAGCAATGCGCAGATCCTCTTCCTGGTACTCAACGCCTCCTCGCTGACGTTGTTGCCGGTAACGGTGTTCATGTACCGCGCCCAGCAGGGCGCCACCGATCCGACCCTGGTGTTCCTGCCGATCCTGCTGGCCCACACCTGCGCCAACTTGGTCGGGCTGTTCTCGGTGGCCTTCATGCAGCGGCTGAAACTCTGGGACCCGGTGGTGCTGGCCTGGATCGGCGGGGGCGCCCTGGCCTTTGGCGCCTTCGTCGCCTTTCTCTTCACCCTGACCGCCACGGCGCTGTCCGGGCTGTCGTCGCTGCTCGGCAACCTGACCCTGTTCGGCATCATCCTGGCATTCATGATCCTTGGCGCCTTGCGCAAGGTGCCGGTCTACGAAGCCTTCATCGAAGGTGCCAAGGAGGGTTTCGACGTCGCCAAGTCGCTGTTGCCCTACCTGGTGGCCATGCTCTGCGCGGTGGGCGTGCTACGCGCCTCCGGCGCCCTGGAATTCATCCTCGAAGGCGTTCGCCATGCGGTGACCTTCTTTGGCTGGGACACCCGATTCGTCGAGGCCCTGCCCACCGCCCTGGTCAAGCCCTTCTCCGGCAGCGCCGCCCGCGCCCTGCTGATCGAGACCATGCAGACCCACGGCGTGGACAGCTTTCCGGCCCTGGTGGCGGCCACCATCCAGGGCAGTACCGAGACCACCTTCTATGTGCTGGCGGTGTACTTCGGCGCGGTGGGCATCCAGCGCGCGCGCCATGCGGTGGGCTGCGCCTTGCTGGCGGAATTCACCGGGGTCACGGCGTCGATCCTGATCTGCTACTGGTTCTTCGGCTGAGCCTTGGGTTCCAGGTCGAGCATCCAGTCGTTCTGCACCATGCGTCTTTGACGACGGGAGGTGAGCTGCTGGGTCTGCCAGTCCTCGGCGATCAGGGCGCAGTAGTTGCCGTCGTGCTGCCCGAGGCGAAAGCGCCGGCGCACCCCGATCGGATCGTGATCCGAGCCATAGAAGGCCACCGCACGGATCTCCAGGCCCTCGAACACCCAGCCCTCGGGTGGTCGGTGGCTGTCCATGGTCAGGCCGTTGTGCTCGGCGGCGCGGCGGATCAGGCCCTGGAAGGTGCCGATGTGGGTAAAGTCACCGGTATTGAGCGGCCCCTGGTGGGTCGCCTCGCCCAGCACCAGTTCGGGATCGAAGTCATCCTGACCACTCTCGCGGATGTCTGTGACATCGGTGTAGAGCGTCTCGCGATTGGTCTTGAGGATCACCGTGAGCTGGTTGATGAACACCGGCTCGGCGCTCATGTTCGACAGCAGGCACAGGGCGCCCACGCCCTTGCCGGCGCCCCGGTTGATGATCAGCCGCGGCTGGCGCTGGCGCTTGTAGTTGTTGAGCAGCAATTGGGCATAGAGCACCCAGACGCCCAGGGTGCAGCACTGGGCGAAGAGCGTGAGGACTTGGGAGTTGTCTTTCAACCACTGGAACATAGGGGCACTTCGCTGGAAAGAATGACTATCGGAAAGACCGTTCGGGTTCCAGGTTCCACCGCTTCGCTGACCAATGGGTCGCGCTGAGAACATCGCCACAGCTCGGGCGTCCAAGCCTGAGAGGTCATCATGCCAAGGAAAATCGCCATGCTGCGTCTATCGCTACTCTGCTGTACCGCCCTGTTGAGCACGGCTGCGCTGGCCGAACCCCTCTCCTGCGACCAGCTCAAGGCCGAGATCGAGGTCAAGATCCAGTCCGCCGGGGTGACCGCCTATACCCTCGAAGCGGTACCCAATGCCGAGGTGACCGATCCCAATATGGTGGTGGGCAGCTGCGCCAACGGCACCCACAAGATCCTCTACCAGCGCAACGACTGAACCTCGGGCAGGGCGACAGACCGTTCATCCGCTGGATGCTTGTACAGTTCTCTCTGGCTTAGTACTGTTTGCGCATACAGTATTTAGCCAAGAGGGTAATGCCATGTCGCCGTTCGCTCGGATTCGCCAAGCTCTATCCCTTGTCCAGCCTGCACCGCGCTGGATGGAACGCGAGGATTTCCTGCGCCTGAGTCGCCAGCTGCGCGAGCAGAAAGGGCGCCCTGCACCGGTCCGTGCCCCGAGCCGGGATCAGGACGACTGGCTCAGCGTGCCTGCCTAGGGACTTGCAGCCTGGTCGAGCACGCGTCTTTGCGGGTAGCGGTCGGTTAGAAGGGCGAGCAGATGCCTCGCTCCGAGGTCACCAGCTCACGCTGATCTTCGTAGAGCGTGATCTCGCCCCGGCCGAAGGTGTGCTCGGCCTCCAGTCGATAGCGCCGGCCAGCCTGGAAGTCGCCGTAGTCCAGTTCCAGATAGCACTGGATCTGCAAGGGCTCGTTCCAGCCAAAGCGCGGACCGAAGCCGCCCCCGCCATAGAGTTCGTAGCGATAGCTCACCTTGAGGCTGTGGCTGCCGGGGGTGAGCTGGAAGTAGCGGCCGTCGTCGAGACGTCGACCGTCCTGGGATTCGGCCAGCAGCGAGGCGCCTACCGCGGGTTCGCGCAGCACCAGATCGACCCACGCCTGGTTGGGGTCGACGGGAGGCAGCGGTGTAGTGCAGCCACCGAGCAGCAGCAGAAGAGCCAGCAGGCGCAGACGCATGGACGGCGACTCGCGACAGGGAGATCAGCCGAGTCTACACGTCGCCGCAACGACTGGCATTGCTGCGCGCCACTTCCTGGTTGCGCTCGTCATAGAGGCGCGCCCAGGGCCGCCAGCCGGTCTGGCCGGCCTCCAGGCGATAGCGCTCGCCCGCGGTGAAGGCCTTGTAGTTGAGGGTCACCAGGCAGGTGCGTGCCAGCGGATCGGCCACCTGCGCGCCGATATTGGTGGGCTGCACCTCGAACTGGTAGCGTACCTGCAGATCGTGGCTCCCTGGCCAGACCTGGAAGTAGCGTTTGTCTTCGAGTTCCTTGCGGTCGGCACGCAGGGCTTCCAGCTTGGCCTTGCCGTCGCTGTCCAGATCGATCCAGGCCTGTGCCGGATCCGGTTTGGGCAACGGCCATAGGGAACAGCCACTCAGGAACAGCACAGGCAACAGCAGGCACAGTCTACGCATGACGGCTACAACTCCGGGCAGGGAAGGGCGCGCCACCCAGTCAGGCACCCTGCCTGCGCAACGCGCGGGCCGCTGGCTGGCGCTGCTGTCCCTGGCGATCGGACTGGGCGGTTGTACCTCGGTCGGGTACTACGGTCAGATGGTACAGGGCCAGTGGGTGCTGATCCGTGATCGCGAGCCCATTGCGACGGTCGTCGCCGATCCCGCGCGCCCCGTCGCCCTGCGCGAACGCCTTGCCGCTGCCGCGGCCGCGCGGCGCTTCGCCAGTGCCGAACTGGCCTTGCCGGACAACGCCAGCTATCGCAGTTTCGTCGAACTCAAGCGCCCCTTCGTGCTGTGGAACGTCTTCGCCACCGCCGAGTTTTCCACCCGGCCCACCACCCACTGCTTTCCCGTCGCCGGTTGCGTGGCCTATCGCGGTTACTACCAGGAGGCCGCAGCCCGGGCAGCGGCGCAGGCGTTGCAACGGCAGGGCCAGGACACCTACGTCGGCGGCGTACCGGCCTATTCGACGCTGGGCTGGTTCAGTGATCCGCTGCTAAGCAGCATGCTGCGCTGGGACGATGACCAGGTGGCCGCGACCATCTTCCACGAGCTGGCCCACCAGCGCTTTTACCTGCCGGGCGATACTGCCTTCAATGAATCCTACGCTACCTTCGTCGAGGGGGAAGGGCTGCGGCAATGGCGCGCCAGTCGTGGCCTGCCGCCGCCGGACGCGGGGCGCGAGGCCCGCTACCAGCAATTTCGCGCCCTGCTGCTGACCACCCGCGAAGACCTGGCGCGGCTCTATGCCCAGCCGCGGACGCCCACGGCCAAGCGCGCGGCCAAGGCCCGGCGTTTCGCCCAGTTGCGCGCTGACTATCAGCGCCTGCGCGCCACCCCGGCCTGGCGTGACGAGCGTCGCTTCGATGGCTGGATGAGCCAGCCACTCAACAATGCGCGGCTGGTGCCCTATGGGCTGTACGAACAGTGGGTACCAGCCTTCGCGGCGCTCTATGCACAACACCCGGGCAATTGGCCGGCCTTCTTCCACCGGGTACGGCTATTGGGCGAGCGCCCGGCGGCCGAACGCGAGCAGGCGCTCCAGGCGCTGCTCGGCCAGGCGACAACACCGCAGCCCTAGCGCGGCGCTCGCCAGTTGGACCAGGCAGCGACCAGGCCCAGCCCGGCCGCCAGGGCCAGTCCCAGGCGCGGGGCCAGCCCGGCATCTAGATGCAGCAGCAGCGCCAGGGCCGCGGCGCCCAGTGCCATGCCGGTCTGCCGCGCGGTCGCCTGGACGCCGCCGGTGGCGCCGTTGCGACCGAGCGGGGCAGCGGTCAGCATGATCCTGTTGTTGGGCACCTGGAAAAAGCCGAAGCCGATGCCACCGACGATCAGGCACGGAACCAGCAGCGTGGTGGACTGCTCCAGCGGCATCACCGCGGCAGCCGCCAGGCCCAGGGCGATCCCCAGGCCGCCGAGCATGCACAGTCGCTGGGGGGATAGCGATCGGCCAGGCGCCCGGCCACCTGTGCCGACACGGCCACGGTGAGCGGCCAGGCCAGCATCAGCAGGGCAATCTGCAGGGGTACCAGGCCCAGCTGGTGCTGCAGGTAGAAGGGCAGGGCGAGAAAGCAGAGCATCTGCGCGGCGAAGGAGCAGACCGAGGCCAGCACCGAGTGACGCATGGCGGGCAGCCCCAGCAGATCGACGGGCAGCAACGGCGCCGCCAGCCCGCGTTCGCGACGCACCAGCAGCACCAGACTGGCCGCGGCCAGCAGCAGCAGGACCACTCCCTGCAGGGGCGCGCCGCCAAGACGCTCCAGGCCGCCGATGCCGGCGCAGAACAGCAGGGCGTTGAGCAGCACGCTGACCGGATCGAGACGGCGTTGCGCGCGGGGGCTGTCGGGCAGGTTGCGCACCAGCAGGCCGACCAGGATAGCCAGGGGTACGTTGATCGCGAACAGCCAGGGCCAGCC
Source organism: Pseudomonas sp. VMV1 (assembly GCF_056790235.1). Lineage (NCBI taxonomy): Bacteria > Pseudomonadati > Pseudomonadota > Gammaproteobacteria > Pseudomonadales > Pseudomonadaceae > Pseudomonas > Pseudomonas sp. VMV1. The sequence continues at coordinate 402,953 of NZ_JBXGSE010000003.1, read as the reverse complement.
GCCCAGCGCCAGGATGGCCGCGCCCAGGCTGGGCGCGGCTGCCGAACCCAGGGCCACGCAGAGGGCGTTGATGGCGATGCCGCGACCCAGGCGCGCCCGTGGATAGGACAGCCGCACGATGCCGGCACTGACGCACATGATGGCGGCGGCGCCCACGCCTTGCAGCGCTCGGGCGGTGACCAGGCTGGCAAGATCCGGGGCTAGGGCGCAGCCCAGGGAGGCCAGGCCGAAGATGCCGACGCCGGTGGCGAACACCGGACGCAGGCCCAGCCGCTCGGCCACCGCGGACAACGGAAACAGCAGGGCGACCAGGCTCAGCTGGTAGGCGCTGACGATCCACACCGCCGCAGCGGCGGACACATCCAGGGCCTCGGCGATGCTGGGCAGGGCCAGGTTGGCGATGCCACTGTCCAGCACCGTCATGCTGATGGCCAGGAGCAGGGCGGCAACAGCACGGTAGCGGCGCGGGCGCGGCAGTCCGTCGGCGACGCAGGCAGTGGCGCTCAATCGTCGACCTTCACGTGTTGGTCACTCTCGCCAAGCTTCCAATAGCCGGCCGCCTTCACCCAGTCCCGTGGCAGACCCTTGGCCAGCAGCACCTGGCGTGCGGCGCGTGCCTGCGCAGCCTCACCGGCGATCCAGGCATAGCCTTCGCCCGCGGGCAGCTCCAGGGCTTCCAGCGCCTGCACCAGGGCGTCTGCCCGGGCCTCTCGGTAGACCCAGCGGACCTCGGCGACGGCGGCGGTGGGCAATGCGATTTCCAGGCCGGGGCGGGCCACTTCGGCGATGACCTGCACCTTCACCCCTGCGGCCAGTTGTTCGAGGCGCCGGGCGATGGCGGGGAGGGCGGTCTCGTCACCGGCCAGCAGGTACCAGTCGAAATCCTCCGGTGGCACCAGGGCACCCTTGGGCCCGCCGATGATCAGCTCGGCACCGGGCTGCGCCTGGCGCGCCCAGGTGGTCAGTACACCCGCTTCGTGCAGGAAGAAATCGATGGCCAGTTCGCCGCGGGTGGCATCGTAGTAGCGGGGGGTGTAGTGCCGCCCAGCGAGTTGCTCGGGGCTGGCAGCGCGGATGGGGGTGGCATCGATTGGCACGAAGAGCTTCACGTGTTCGTCGAAGGCGGCGCTCTGGAAGTCGGCCAGGTCGCTGCCACCGAAGGTCAGGCGCAACAGATCGCCGCCGAGCGCTTCGCGGCGGACGACGGTCGCCCAACGTCGCTTGAGGTCGAAGCGCACACGCTGGAAAAGGTGGCGGGCACTGGCATCGCCCTCTTGGCTGTGAAAAGATGTCGCCATTGCGGAGGTACCATTCATTGAGGTTCCTCACTATATTCGAGGTAAGAATCGTTCATGTCAACCGCCGCTGCCATCGCCGAAGCCTTGCTGGATCTGAAACGGCAGATGCGCCAACAACTGGATGAGACGCTCAAGGCGTCCGGTCTTTCCTTCGCCCGCTACAAGGTGCTGATGGTGCTGGAGCGGCTGGGCCCCTGTCGTCCGGGTGAGGTCGCCGAACAGCTGCGCCACGCGCCGCGCACCCTGACCGATGCTTTCGACGCCCTGGAGCGCGATGGCCTGGTGCGTCGCGAACCCCATCCCCAGGACAGGCGCGCCTTGCTGGTCCATCTGACCGAGCAGGGGCGTCAGGCGCTGGCTCATGCCCAGGTGCCTCGTACCCAGGCGCTGGAAGCGGTCTTTGCACCGCTGGACGCAGCGGAGCAGGCGCAACTGCTGGCCTATCTGGAGCGGGTCCGCAGCCGTAGTTGAGCAGCGGGAGAACTCCGTGCGGGTTGGCACGCTCGAAAGAGTGAGCCTACCGAGGAGAGCCTTTCATGAGCGACCAGCGTTCCGATGCCCACTTGGGCAAGACCCCGCCAAACGAACCCGCGCTCGATGAGGCGGGACGTCCGGTGGATGTGGTGAAAAAGGATATGGAGCAGTCGGAAGTGACGCCGACCGATGGCATCGACAAGGTCATCACGCCTACCGATATCAAGACCAAGGAGCAGGAAGCCGAAGAGCTCAAGCGCAAGACCGCCGAGGTCGAACGCAAGCTGGACCGTTGATGCTCCACGTGAAACCTCGGGTTCCCGAGGTTTCACCTTCCTTTCGTTACCTTGGTGGCCATAGCCGGAGTGATGCCGCGCTATAGCAGCGTTGTACTAACTGCTTGGCGGGCGCGTCGCTAGTCTTGGCGCCGTCTATTCCCCTGCCGCAAAGGAGCTTCCATGGGCCAGTCCGCCTTCACCATCCAACTTGCCGAGGAAGGGTTTCAGCCGCCGGTACTGGTCACGCGCGAAGCCCATGGCACTCTGGACGCCCATGCTCATCCTTTCGACGCCAAGGTGCTGGTCATCGAAGGCGAGTTGCGTATTCGGACGGCGGCGGGCGAACGTCATTATGGCGTGGGCGAGATCTTCCAGTTGGCTGCCCATGAGCCGCACTCGGAAGTCTTCGGTGCCCAGGGCGTACGTTATCTGGCGGGGCGACGACCGGCTTAGCGGCCTGGCCTAGCCTTCGCTGTCGTTCTTCTCGATATCCTTGCGCTGGCGGTTGAGGATCACGCAACCGTAGACACCGCCGCCCAGCAGCAACAGGGCGAGGATGGAAAACAGGGTCATGAAGATGGAGTCGTTCATCGTGCTCTCCGAAAGCGGGGTCGGAGCAGTCTAGCGAGTCGCGAAGTTCCCGGCGAACGAGCTCTGGAACAGGGTGTTGCCGATGCCTGGGCGGCACCGGCAGGCACCTGTGACCCTTAACCTTCGAGCGTGGCGTTCAGGTTGATCTTGGCACCCTTGAGCACCTTGGACACCGGGCAGCCTTCCTTCGCCTGATTGGCGATGGTGGTGAACTGCTCCTGGGTGGCACCGGGGATCTTGGCCTTCATGGTCAGATCGATGGTGGTGATCTCGAAGCCGTCGCCGACCTTGTCCAGGGTCACATCCGCCTTGGTCTCGATCCGCTCGGGGGTCAGACCGTTCTGGCCCAGCAGCATGGAGAAGGCCATGGAGAAGCAGCCAGCATGGGCCGCGCCGATCAATTCTTCGGGGTTAGTGCCTGGCGTGCCTTCGAAACGGGTGTTGAAGCCGTAGGCATTGTCCTTGAGCGCGCCGCTCTCGGTGGAGATATGGCCTTTGCCATCCTTCAGACCGCCTTGCCAGACCGCGGAAGCATATTTCTTCATGGAGCATCTCCGGTTGTTAGGTACGAATCCATCTAGAACAAGCCAGCAGCCGGTAAGTTCGTTGCAGTCGATCCGGGACCGCCATGGTCAACTCTTTTCGACCACCCCTGGAGGCCCCCATGAACTACCGCAATCTAGGCCGTACCGGTCTGAAGATATCGCCCCTCTGCCTCGGCTGCATGACCTACGGCGTCCCCGAGCGCGGCAATCACCCCTGGACCCTGCCGGAAGACCAGAGCCAGCCGCTGCTGAAGAAGGCGCTGGATCTCGGCATCAACTTCTTCGACACCGCCAACAGCTACTCCGACGGCACCAGCGAAGAGATCGTCGGCCGCTTCCTCAAGGCCAACGCCGTGCGCGAGGAGATCGTGCTGGCGACCAAGGTGTACTTCCCGCTACGGGATAGGCCCAACGTCGGCGGCCTGTCGCGCAAGGCCATCTTCGCCGCCATCGACGCCAGTCTGCAGCGCCTGGGCACCGACTACGTCGATCTCTACCAGATCCATCGCTGGGACTATCACACGCCCATCGAGGAGACCCTGGAAGCCCTGCACGACGTGGTCAAGGCCGGCAAGGCGCTGCACATCGGCGCCAGCAGCATGTACGCCTGGCAATTCGCCAAGGCACTGCACACCGCCGAACGCCATGGCTGGACTCGCTTCGCCACCATGCAGAATCACCTCAACCTGCTCAATCGCGAAGAGGAGCGGGAGATGCTGCCGCTGTGCCGCGATGCCGGTATTGGCGTGATCCCCTGGAGTCCGCTGGCCCGTGGCCGCCTGACCCGCGACTGGGACGCCAGCACGGCGCGCACCGAAAGCGATGCCTTCGGCAAGACGCTCTATACCGCCAGCGAGGAATCCGACCGGCAGATCGTGGCTGCCGTGGCCCGCATCGCCGAGGCCCGCGGCGTACCGCGCGCCCAGGTGGCGCTAGCCTGGCTGCTGCAGAAGCCGGGCATCGACGCGCCCATCGTCGGCGCCTCCAAGCCGCAGCATCTGGAGGATGCGGTGGCGGCGCTGGAATTGCGCCTGAGCGAAGAAGAGATCGCCGCCCTGGAAGCGCCCTACGTCCCGCATCCGGTAGTGGGATTCAGCTGAGGAGCCGTGTTGCCCTCACCCCGGCCCTCTCCCGAGGGGCGAGGGGGAAGAGCGGGATGGAGTGCTGGCTGAGGTCCAATCCCCCGGACCCTGCGCATCCCCTTTCACTCCTCACTCCTGGGGCTAGGACCAAGTGCGAGGACTGTTCTGCTCCCCTCTCCCTCAGGGAGAGGGGCCGGGGGGTGAGGGCGTCCGGACTCAGGCGTACTGATCGGCGATCTGCCGTTCGGCACTGGCCAGGGCAGCGCCCTTGGCTTCGTCGCCATAGGCCAGGCCTTCGGCGCGAACGATCTGGATGTCGGTGATGCCCAGGAAGGCCAGCAGCAATTTCAGATAGTCCTCATGGGCGATGCCAGTGGGCTTGCCGGCATGGATGCCGCCCGCCGTAGCGACGATGATCGCCTTCTTGTCGCCACACAGGCCTTCCGGACCGGCTTCGCTGTAGCGGAAGGTGGTGCCGGCCACGGTGATGCGGTCGATCCAGGCCTTGAGCTGGGTCGGAATGGTGAAGTTGTACATGGGGGCACCCAACACCAGCACGTCGGCGGCGAGGAATTCCTGCAGGGCGCGAGCATTGCGCTCGGCTTCGTCACGCTGTTCGGCGGTGCGCTGCTCGGCCGGGGTGGCGCCAGCGGCCAGACTGGCACCGGAGAAGTGCCCCAGGGAGTCGTGGGCGAGGTCATGGTAGGTGACCTCCAGACCCGGCGTGGCGGCCTTGAGGGCGGCGACGACCTTGGCGCTCAGGGCGCGGGAAGCGGAGTGATCGCCGAGGATGCTGGAGTCGATGTGCAGGAGTTTCATGGCGGTGGTCCTGTAGGGTCTTGAGAGATGAGCCCAGACTACCGATAAGACGATCAGTTGATTAGTCGCCTAAAATGCGATGCTTCGTCCCATGGATAGGACAATCGCCCATGCAAGACCTCAATGACCTCGCCTATTTCGCCAAGGTGGTGGAGGCCGGTGGCTTCGCCGCGGCCGGCCGCCTGCTGGGCATTCCCAAGTCGCGGCTGTCGCGGCGCATCGCCGAGCTGGAGACGCGTCTGGGCGCCCGCCTGCTGCAGCGCACCACCCGCACCCTGACGCTCACCACCCTGGGTGAGCGCTATCTGGTGCACTGCCAGGCGCTGCTGCGCGAAGCGGAGAGCGCCGCCGAGACCGCCGCCAGCCTGTCCAGCGAGCCGCGGGGGCCGCTGCGGGTATCCTGCCCGGTGGCCCTGGCCCAGCAATACCTTCCCGAGGTGGTGACGCGGTTTCTTACCCGCTATCCCCAGGTGCAGCTGGACATGCTGCTGGTCAACCGGCGGGTGGACATCATCAACGAAGGGGTGGACGTCGCCATGCGCGTGCGGGACGTCGACGACGAAGAACCGGGCCTGGTGGTGCGGCGGCTGCGCCAGGCTTCCGTGGTGCTGGTGGCGGCTCCCGAACTGCTCGCCGGGCGACGGCTGGATACACCGGAGGCCTTGCTGGGCCTGCCCTTGCTGGGCGCGTTGGAGGTGGATCGCAAGGTACACTTGCGTCTCGCAGGACCTCAGGGCGAACGTCGCGAACTGATTTTGGAAGCACGCCTGGGCATCGATGACTTCGGCGTACGCAAGGCCGCCGCCCTGGCGGGTCTCGGCTATACCCTCCTGCCACTGATCTATTGTCAGGCCGAGCTGGCCGAGGGCCGCCTGCAACGCCTGCTGCCGGACTGGTCGATCCCCGGTGGCCATCTCCAGGCCGCCTATGCGCACCGCCGTGGCCAACTGCCGGCGGTGCGCGCCTGGCTGGAGCACCTGGAAGAGAACTTCCGCGATCAGGGCAGTGCGCCGGTCTAGACCACCGTCGCCCAGGCCGAGACGAGCAACAGCGCCGCCATCCCCAGGTTGAAACCACGCCAGGCGCGCTGCGATCTCAGGCTGCGCGCCGCGACCCGGCCGAGCAGCGCCCAGAGGCCCAGACAGGGTACGGACACCAGCAGGAACACCAGGGCCAGGACCAGCACCTGCCGCCAGAGGTCGGCGCCGGGCTCGGCATAGACCGTGACCACCGCCAGCGCCATGCTCCAGCTCTTGGGGTTGAGCACTTGCAGGCCGGCGGTGCCGCCGAAGCCCAGGCGGGCGCTGTCATCCTTGACCGCGGGCGCGCCGGCACGGGCCAGTTGCCAGGCCAGCCAGCTCAGCCAGAGCACGCCGGCCCAGGCCAGGCTGCGCTGCCAGTCGGGATGTCGGGCCAGGGTCTGGCCGAGACCGAAACCCACCACCAGGACCAGGGCCACCGCGCCCAGGCTGCCGCCCAGCACCAGCGGCAGACTGGCCCGGGCGCCGTGGCGAGCGCTGTGGCCGAGGATGAGCACATTGGTCGGCCCGGGGGTGATGGAGGCGACCAGGGCGAACAGCAGGAAGGGCAGCAGGGACATGGGAGACTCCCGGTTTGGAGGAGCCCCAGGGTCGCAAGCCTGCCGCTAGCGGTCTGGAAGATTCGAGCAGCGCGCGCGATAGGCCGCCGGGGTCAGGCCATAGGCGCGGCGAAACCAGCGGCCCAGATGACTCTGGTCGGCGAAGCCCAGGGCCGCGGCGGTCTCTGCCGGCGACAGGCCGTCGGCCAGCAGGCGGCGTGCCCGCGACAACCGCAGCTGCACCAGATAGGCATGCGGTGCCAGACCAAAGGCCGCCTTGAAGGCACGGGTCAGGCGGAATCTGTCCACGCCACAGGCCTGGGCCAGTTCTTCCAGGCCGAGGTCTTCCTGATGATGGGCATGCAGGAAGTCCCGGGCGCGCAGAGCGACCTGGGGCAGGTGCGGATCGCCCGTCTGGGGCGCCCGCCATTGCAGTTGCGGCAAGAGGCGCAGCAACAGGGCGTCCAGGGCGCTCTGGCGGACGATGCGCAGCTCTGGCCGACTCAAGACGTCATGGGCCCAGGCCACCGCGCGGTGCAGTTCGGCCTGGTCCACCAGGGTCCGGGCGAAGCCCGGTTCGCCCAGCGGCCGGGCCTCACCGTGCAGGCCCTGCAGCTCGCGCGCCAGCCACTGGGGATCAAGGTAGAGCATGGAATAGGTGAAGCCCTCGGCTTCCGGCGCCTGGCCGTCGTGCAACTCGCCAGGCTCCAGCAGGAAGACCTGCCCCGGGGTACTCAGGTGGCGCTGGCCACGGCAGTGGAATTGCTGGACGCCCTGCTCGGTGTAGCCCACCAGATAGGCGTCGTGCCAGTGCGGGTCATAGGCATGGCCCTCGAAATGGGCGCGCAGGGTCTCGATGCCGGTGTCGGCGTCCTGTTGCAGCTGGATCCAGTGATCGTCGGCCATGGCGAGAAAAGGGGATCTGCGGGCTTTCCAGTCTAGCTACGGACCCGGCGCCGGTCTGGAAGATTCGTGCAACTTCAGCGACCCAGACGTGCGGGCAGCTCCCGTGCCAGATGGCGGATCAGCTCGGAGAGGCGGCGCGGCACATGGCGCTGTTGGCGGTGCACCGCATAGATGGCCGCTGCTGGCGCCTCGTGATCGGTCAGCAGCGGCACCAGGGCGCCGCTGGCGAGCAGCTCGGCCACGTCCCATTCCGATCTCAGGATCAGCCCATGGCCCTCCAGCGCCAGGCGCACTACCACCTCGCCATCGTTGCTGCTGAGGCTGCCGCGCACCTTCTGGGCGAAATGCTGGCCAGCCTTGGTGAAGCGCCAGACGGCATAGTCGCCCGCGTCCTGGCGCAGCACCAGGCAATTGTGCCGCGCCAGGTCCGCCACGCTTTCCGGCACGCCGGCCCGGGCCAGGTAGGCGGGGGCGGCGCAGAGCAGGCGGCGGTTATCCAGCAGGCGATGGGCGATGACCCGGGCGTCGGGTGGCTCGCCGACACGGATATCCAGGTCGAAGGGCCCTTCCAGCAGGTTCACCGGATGGCTGGAGAGATGCAGGTTGAGCTCCAGCCCGGGATGGCGGCGGGCGAAGTCCGACAGCAGCGGTGCCAGGTGGCGGCGGCCGAAGCCGAAGGTGGCATTGAGATTGAGCACCCCGCTCAGGGGCGCGTCGGGCCGGCCGACTGCGGCCTCCAGGTCTTCCAGCTGGGTCAGCAGCGGACGGGCGCCTTCCAGGTAGCGCAGGCCCTCCGGCGTCAGGTCCAGCCGCCGGGTAGTCCGGCGGATCAATTGCACGCCCAGGCGGCGCTCCAGGGCAGTGAGTCGTTTGCTGACCGCCGCCAGGGACAGCCCCAGCTCCCGGGCAGCGGCGGTCAGGCTGGGGTGGCCGGCCAGGCGGACAAAGAAGGCGAGGTCGTCAGCGGACAAGATTCTTGATCCCAGGTTAAGAATGGCTTTCCCTGAGACGGGATTGTACGCCTCCGGCGCGAGACTACACTGGGTCCATCCCACCCAGACTGCCGGAGAAAAGCCATGCAAGCGTCCAAGCCCTACAAGATCGCGGTCATCGCCGGTGACGGCATCGGCAAGGAAGTCATGCCTGAAGGCATCCGCGTGCTGGACGCCGCTGCCCAGCGCTTCGGCATCGCCTTGCAGTGGGATCACTTCGACTTCGCCAGCGCCGAGTACTACCAGGCCCACGGCAAGATGCTGCCGGACGACTGGTTCGAGACGCTCAAGGACTACGATGCACTCTACTTCGGCGCCGTCGGCTGGCCGGACGTGGTGCCCGACCACATCTCCCTCTGGGGCTCGCTGCTGCAGTTCCGCCGCCGCTTCGACCAGTACGTCAACCTGCGCCCCTGCCGCCTGATGCCTGGCGTCAAGGCGCCCCTGGCCAATCGTCAGCCGGGCGACATCGACTTCTATGTGGTGCGCGAGAACACCGAGGGCGAGTACTCCAGCGTCGGCGGCATCATGTTCGAAGGCACCGAGCGCGAGGTGGTGATCCAGGAAACGGTCATGACCCGCCATGGCACCGACCGCATCCTCAAGTTCGCCTTCGACCTGGCCCAGCAGCGGCCGCGCAAGAAACTGACCTCGGCCACCAAGTCCAATGGCATCGCCATCACCATGCCCTGGTGGGACAAGCGCGTGGAGGAGATGGGCAAGGCCTATCCGGACGTGGCGGTGGACAAGTTCCACATCGACATCCTCACCGCCAACTTCGTCCTGCACCCGGACTGGTTCGACGTGGTGGTCGCCAGCAACCTGTTCGGTGACATCCTTTCCGACCTGGGCCCGGCCTGCACCGGCACCATTGGCATCGCCCCCTCGGCCAACATCAATCCGGAGCGCAATTTCCCCAGCCTGTTCGAGCCGGTGCATGGCTCGGCGCCGGACATCGCTGGCCGGGGCATCGCCAATCCCATCGGCCAGATCTGGTGTGGCGCCATGATGCTCGAACATCTGGGCCATGCCGACGCCGGCGCGGCGGTGGTCGCGGCCATCGAAGCGGTGCTGCGCCAGGGGGCCGAGCAGGCGCCCCTGACCCGTGACCTCGGCGGCCAGGGCACCACCGAAAGCCTGGGTCAGGCCATCGCCGCGGCCCTGGCCTGAGATGGACGGCCTCTTTCCGGGATTCGAGCAGCGGCGGCTGGACGTCGATGGCGTCGAGCTCAATTGCCGCGTCGGCGGCCAGGGCCCGGCGCTGCTCCTGCTCCACGGCCATCCCCAGACCCATGTCATGTGGCACAGGGTGGCGCCGCGGCTGGCCGAGCGTTTCACCCTGGTGGTCGCCGACCTGCGTGGCTATGGCGACAGCGCCAAGCCCGACGCGGGCACGGAGGCCTACAGCAAGCGCACCCTGGCGCGGGACAACGTCGAGCTGATGCGCCTGCTGGGCCACCAGCGCTTCGCGGTGCTGGCCCACGACCGTGGCGCCCGCGTCGCCCATCGCCTGGCGCTGGATCACCCGGAGTCGGTGGAGCGGCTCATGCTGCTGGACATCGCCCCGACCCTGGCCATGTATCGGCAGACCGACGAGGCCTTCGCCCGGGCCTATTGGCACTGGTTCTTCCTGATTCGCCCGGCGCCGTTGCCGGAGCGGCTGATCGAAGCCGATCCGGAAGGCTATCTCAAGGGCGTGATGGGCACGCGCAGCGCGGGCTTGGCGCCCTTTCCACCCGAGGTGCTGGCCGAATACCTGCGCTGCCTGAGCTTGCCTGGCACAGCTCGCGGCATTTGCGAGGATTACCGCGCCAGCGCCGGTATCGACCTGGCGCACGACCAGGCCGATCTGGACACCGGGCGCCGACTGGAGCTGCCGCTGCGGGTGCTCTGGGGCGCCGAAGGCACCGTCGGGCGCTGCTTCGATCCGTTGGCCGAATGGCGTCAGGTGGCCACTCAGGTCAGTGGTCGCGCCCTGCCAGGCGGTCATTACCTGGCGGAAGAAGTGCCGGACCTGGTGCTGGAAGAGGCCCTGTCCTTTCTGGGTTGAATCGGCTGCCGCAAAGGAGTGTTGCGTCTTCTGTCGGTAACAAAGTGTGACGCCATCGAGGTGGAATCGGTCTATTCGTGAAATTTTCGTGAAAAGAGACCTCGATGAACGCTCCACTCTTCACCGCCACCTGGCAGTGGCGCCGACTGGCGCTCTCCCAGGGACTCGCCCTGGGCCTGCTCGTGCTCTGGCTCATTCCCGCCGTTCGGATCCAGTTGCTGGCGTTCGATGCCGGGCTGTTCCATGCCCTCAACGCGCCCCTGGCGCACTCCACCGCCTGGCTCTATCTCTGGACCTTCTTCAGCCTGCGACCGGTGGATGCCCTGGTCGGGCTGGTGCTGCTGGCCTTGCTGGTTCGCGGCGGCTGGGCTTATCCGACCCATCAGGTACGACCGGCGCTGGCGACCTTCATCGGCCTGCTGGTGATCCTGCTGATCGTGCGCACCCTGCTGACCAAGGGCATCGAAGCCTGGGGCCTGCAGCATTCCAGCCCGTCCGACGTGCTCCCGGGCGCCTATCTGCTCAGCGATCGCTTTCCTGGGCTGGAGCATGGTTGGGAATTGAAGGACAGGTCCGGCGCCAGCTTTCCTGGCGACCATGCCTCGGTGCTGCTGCTCTGGGCACTGTTCATGGCGCACTTCACCCGCGGCGGACGCCGCCTGGTGGTGGCCGCGCTGGCGGTGCTGTTCATGCTGCCGCGCCTGGTGGCCGGCGCCCACTGGGGTTCGGATGACTACATCGGCGGCCTGGCGCTGGCCCTGGGCGTCATCAGCCTGGGCCTGCACACGCCGCTGGCCGCCGTCTTCGCCCGCCAGGGTGAGCGCTTGCTGGCACCACCCCTGCGTGGCCTGGGACGGCTACCGGTGCTGGGCCGCCTGAGTCTGCTGCGACCCTAGCATCCGCTAGGCACGCGTCGGGGCCAGGGCCGGCAGCAATTGCTGGTCGATGGCCTGGCGCACCGCCGGCAGCAGCGCCGCGCTGCCGGACAGCAATTCCTGGATCAGCTGGCGCAGGGCCTGGGCACGCTCCTGGTTGAGCCCGGTCACGGCCTGGCGACAGGCTTCGTCCGCGGTTGCCGCGGGCGTCACGTTGAAACCCAGCGCACGCAGGCGGTCGCGGAAGTCGTCCTGGTCGATCAAGTCGGCGATCATCATGGCACTGCCCTCTCAGGTGGAATGCCTGGATTCTCCCATTGGCGTCGCAGACGGCAAGCCGGGCTGGCGTCGCCGCATAGCCCGATGTCGTTTTTGGAAAGCGCCTCGCCGGCCAGCCAGGCAATGTAGGTTTATTACGACGCCCTGCCTGGACAATCTGCCGCAGGGTCAAAACCGACGTTCGCCGTTAGAATGCGCCCTATCCACGATATTTTGCGGTTGTTCGCTTCCAGAGCGAGCAATCCACGGTTACACACTGAGGCCCATCAGGGCGTTTGAACCTCTTCCGTCTCCAGCGGTTGAGGTTTTTTTTTGTCTTTTGACAGGTTGGCCGCGGGTACCAAGCCCAGTTCGCCGCCGAGAAAGCGCTCCAGGGCGCAGCGCAGGGCTTCGGCGCGCCGGCCTTGGGCGCGCAGTGCACCGTGCAGCAGGCCGGCGCCCTCCCACAGCCGACAGGAGTTACCCGCCGCGCGCAGGGCGGCAGCATAGGCGCGGCCGTGGTCAGCCAGAGGATCGCGCCGCGCCACGGCGACCAGGGCGGGTGCCAGCCCGCTGAAAGCGTCAGCCTGCAGCGGCAAGGCGAGGGGATCCCGGCGATCTTCCGGGCGGGGCAGATAGGTATCCAGACAAGCCCGCCAGTCGGTCGCGCTCAGCAGCGGTGCCTGGGCCTGATGGCGCTCGCTGGGCAGCACCCGATCCGTCAGCGCGGGATAGATCAGTACCTGGGCCCGAGGCTGGGCACGACCCTGTTGGCGCAGCGCCAGGCACAGGGCCGCGGCGAGATTGCCGCCGGCACTGTCACCGGCCACCGCCAGCCGGCGCTCGTCCAACCCCAGTGCCTGAGCCTCACGTTGCAGCCAGTCCCAGGCCCGCCGGGCATCGTCCAGGGCCGCAGGATAGGGATGCTCCGGCGCCAGGCGATAGTCCACCAGCAGCACCGCCAGCCCCAGTCGCCGCGTCAGGCGCGCCGCGAGAAAGCCGTGGGAATCCAGGTCGCCGAGCATCCAGCCACCGCCGTGCAGATAGAGCAGGGCGGGGTGGTTGGCGCGGGCGTTCAGTGGCGCCACCAGCCGCAGCGGTACCCCATCGGCACGGTGATCGCTGATCGCCAGCCCCTGGTAGTCCGCTGGCGCCAGGGCCGCGCAGAGCCGGGCATAGGCCTGGCGCTGGACGGTGATGTCCGGATCCTGGGTGGCGAAGGCCTGGCTGGCCGCGACGAAGGCGGCCATGTCCGTGGACAGCGGCGGTGTTCTCATCGCCGGGACGGGGGCAGGCCGATGACCCGCCCGACGTGCTCCGGCCAGGGCTCCTCCCGCTGCGCCGCCAGCCGGGTCGCCAGCCAGTCGTGCACCCGTGGCGCGAAGGGCGCGGAGCGGGGACCGTCCAGGTGGACGTGCAGGAGCAGCTGCTCGGAGGCGGCCAGCAGCTCGGCCTGCCCCTGGTGATGGAGGCCGAAGTGCAGGTGCAGGCGCTTGGCGTCCAGGGCCAGGAACCTCACCCGCACCTCCAGCTGGGCGTCCGCCTTCACCTCGTGGAGGAAGTTGAGGTGGCATTCCAGCGTGAACAGCGAGTGTCCGCTGGCCGCGCGACCGGCGGCGTCCAGGCCCATGGCGTCCATCAGGGCGTCGCTGGCATGGCTGAAGATCAGCAGGTAGTAGGCGTCGCGCAGGTGGCCGTTGTAGTCGACCCACTCGGAGGCGACCGAAGTACGGTGGATGATCATGGCCGCTCCTAATCCAAGATGCCGTGGCGCGCCTTGCACCCGGCGATGGCCGCCTGCACCGCCAGCAGGCAGTCGTCGCGATAGCGCTCCAGCGCCGCCAGTTCCAGGTCGCCCTGCTGGGCCTGGGTCCCCTCGACCACGGCGTCGATCAGGCCGTCGGTCAGCTCCGGAGCTTCCAGGTAGGTCCAGGGCAGCTTCAGCGCCGGGCCGAATTGCTGCATGAAGTGGCGCATGCCCGCCGGCCCGCCGGCCAGGGTGTAGGTAAGGAAGGTGCCCATGAACGACCAGCGCAGGCCGGCGCCGTAGCGGATGGCGTCGTCGATCTCGCCGGTGGTGGCGACCCCGTCGTTGACTAGGTGCAGGGCCTCGCGCCACAGGGCTTCGAGCAGGCGGTCGGCAATGAAGCCAGGCACCTCCTTGCGCACCCGCAGCGGCCGCATGCCCAGCTCGCGATAGAAGGCCTCGGCGCGCGCCAGGTTGGCCGTCGAGGTCTGGCTGCCGCCCACCACCTCCACCAGCGGCAGCAGATAGACCGGATTGAACGGGTGGCCCACCAGGCAGCGCTCGGGGTGCAGGGCTTCGGCATAGAAATCGCTGGGCAGCAGCCCCGAGGTGCTGGAGCAGATCAGGGCGTCGGGTCGCGCCGCACGGCTGACCCGGGCATGCAGTTCGCGCTTGAGCTCCAGGCGTTCGGGGGCGCTTTCCTGGATGACGTCGGCAGTGGCGACCGCGGCGTCCAGATCGGTATGGAACGTCAGGCGGTCCAGGCTGGCACCGGGCGCCAGGCCCTGGGCCTCCAGCGCCGGCCAGGCATTGGCCAGGCGGGTGCGCAGGGCGGCTTCGGCGCCGGGTGCCGGGTCCCAGGCGCGCACCTCCAGGCCGTGGGCCAGGGCCCGGGCGATCCAGCCGGCGCCGATCACGCCGGTCCCAAGGGCGGCGAAGACGTCGCTCATCGCGCACCTCCCAGCTGCATTTTCGTCCGGCCCTCGGCGGGGCTCAGGGCGCGCCCGCCCAGGCGTTCGATGATCTGGATGACCCGCTCCACCAGGCTGCCGTTGGTGGCGTGGACGCCCCGGTCCAGCCAGAGATTGTCTTCCAGGCCGACGCGCACGTTGCCGCCCAGCAGCATGGCCTGGGCGGCCATGGGCATCTGCATCCGGCCGATGCCGAAGCCGGCCCAGCAGGCGCCCGGCGGCAGGTTGTCGACCATGGCCTTCATGGTGGCGGTGTCGGCCGGGGCGCCCCAGGGAATGCCCAGGCACAGCTGGAACAGCGGGTCCTGCAGCAGGCCTTCCTTGAGCAACTGCTTGGCGAACCAGAGATGGCCGGTGTCGAAGATCTCCAGTTCCGCCTTCACTCCCAGTTCGGTGATGCGCCTGGCCCCCGCGCGCAGTTGCGCGGGCGTGGAGACATAGATGAAGTCGCCGTCGCCGAAGTTGAGGGTGCCGCAATCCAGGGTACAGATGTCCGGGCGCAACTCTTCGATGTGCAGCAGGCGGGTGAGGGGACCGACCAGGTCCGAGCCGGGGCCGAAGTCGGTGGGTGTCTCGCCTGGCCCTATCTCCAGGTCACCGCCCATGCCGGCGGTGAGGTTGACGATGATGTCGACGTCCGCCTCGCGGATGCGCTCGACCACCTCGCGATAGAGGGCCACGTCGCGGCTGGGCTTGCCGGTGGCGGGGTCGCGCACATGGGCATGCACCACGGTGGCGCCGGCGCGGGCGGCCTCCAGGGCGGCGGCGGCGATCTCTGCCGGGGTGACGGGAACATGGGGATTGCGGCCTACGGTATCACCGGCACCGGTCAGGGCGCAGGTGACGATGACATCGGTGTTCATGGGGTCTGTCCTTGGGCGATCAGAGCTTGATGGCGGCGGGTTGGCCAGCGCGGGTGGTCACGCCCTGGAGGAAGGCGTCGAGGCGTTGCGGGTTGTTCTTGAGCCAGGCGCGCGCAGCGTCCTTGGGTGCGGTGCGCTCCAGGATGGGGGCCATCACGGCGCTGACCTCGGCGCTGTCCATGTGCAGGTTGGCGAGCAGGCGCTGGACATTGGGGCAGCGCTGCGGATAGTCGGCGGTGGTCACCACCGAGACCGTGGCCTGGCCTTCGTTGGGGCCGAAGACATCCTCGCTGCCGGTCAGGTAGCGCATCTTGATCTGCAGATTCATGGGGTGCGGCTTCCAGCCGAAGAACACGATCCACTCCTTGCGCTTCTCGGCCCGGCGCACGGCGGTGAGCATGCCCGCCTCGCTGGATTCCACCAGCTGGAAGTCCTTGAGGCCGAAGCGATCGGTCTTGATCATTTCGGCGGTGCCGCGATTGGCGCCACTACCCGGCTCGATGCCGTAGATCTTGCCGCCGAGCTTGTCCTTGAAGCGGGCGATGTCGGCAAAGGTCTTCAGGCCGGCCTGGTAGACGTACTCGGGTACCGCGAAGGTGGACTGGGCATCGGCCAGCAACGGCGGGGTCAGCACCTTGACCTGGCCCTTGTCGACGAAGGGCTGCACCACCGGCTGCATGGTGGGCTGCCAGTAGCCGAGGAAGACATCCAGGTTCTTGTCGCCCATGGCCGCCATGATGATCTGTTGCGAGGCGGTGGTCGGCTTGACCCCGTAGCCGAGGCCTTCGAGCATGACCTCGGCCAGGGCGCTGGTGGCGACCACGTCGGTCCAGCCGACGACGCCCAGGCGCACGGTCTGGCAGCTGTCGGGATCGGCGGCGCGGGCGCTGCCTAGGGTGGCGGCGAGGAGGCCGCAGGCGAGGAAGGTGGCATGAAAGGTCTTGTTAGGCATGGCGAACTCCCTGGGTCGGCGGGCCGAGGATGACTGCCGGTGCCTTCTACCCTAGGCGCCTTGCCGGAGCGGCATGCGCAGCCCGACGACCGGAATTTGCACCCTGGCGACCTTCTTGCTTGCCAAAGCGGATCGTTACCGAGGACGCCCCACCCATGCCGCAGTCCTTTGCCTTTCTCCTGCTGCCCGGCTTTTCCGCCCTGGGCTTCATCGCCACCCTGGAACCCCTGCGGGTGGCCAATCGCTTCCGTCCGGGCAGCTATGACTGGCGCATCCTCGGACGTGACGGGGCGGCGGTGACGGCCAGCAACGGCATGTCGGTCAATGTCGACGGCGGCCTGGACGCGCTGGCGCCGGGTACCACCCTGTTCGTGGTGGCCGGTTTCGAGCCCCTGGCCCATTACGACGATGGCCTCGCCGGCTGGCTGCGTCAGGTCGCCCGCCACGGCCATCCCCTGGGCGGCATCGACACCGGCGCCCTGGTGCTGGCCCGTGCCGGGCTGCTGGACGGCCACCGGATCACCCTGCACTGGGAGGCGGTGGCGGCCTTTCGCGAAGCCTGGCCGCAGCTGGCGGTGACCGGCGAGCTGTTCGAGATCGACCGCGGCCGCATCACCTGCGCCGGCGGCACGGCCAGTCTCGATCTGCTGCTGGAGCTGATCGGCCGCAGCCACGGCAGCGAGCTGGCGGTGCAGGTCTCCGAGCAATTCGTGCTGGGCCGCATCCGCCCGCCGCGAGAGCACCAGCGGCTCCAGGTGGCCCAGCGTTATGGCATCGCCAACTCCAAGCTGATCCGCGTGGTGGAGCGCATGGAGCGCCACACCGAGACGCCCCTGGGCACCCTGGAGCTGGCCGCCGGCATCCAGGTGACCCGCCGCCAGCTGGAGCGGCTGTTCCGGCTCTACTTGCAGACGACGCCCTCCACCTTCTATCTGCAGCTGCGTCTGGACCGGGCGCGCCAGCTCCTGCAGCAGGGCGAGGCCAGCGTGCTGGACGTGGCTCTGGCCTGCGGCTTCGAGTCCGCCTCCTATTTCTCCCGCTGCTACCGGCAGCGCTTCGGCCTGAGTCCGCGGGAGGATCGGCCCCGCCGCGAGGGCCGGCTGTCGGCGGACGAGCTCGCCACGGTCGCTGACCGCTAGCGCGCGCTCAGGCCTGACGCTTCTGGTGATACCCCTGTCGTTTTTGCATCCGGTCGGCCGGAACCCCGGGGCTATGCTGGCCTCGAATCGCCGGCACCCGTTCCGGCGCGAGACCTACGCCGGAGCCCGTCATGAATGCCACCGAACTCCACGCCGACAGCATCGTCATCGACGGGCTGATCATCGCCAAGTGGAACCGCGAACTCTTCGAAGACATGCGCAAGGGTGGCCTGACCGCCGCCAACTGCACCGTCTCGGTATGGGAGGGCTTCCAGGCGACGGTCAACAACATCGCCGCCAGCCAGAAGCTGATCCGCGAGTGCAGCGACCTGGTGGTCCAGGTGCGCACCACCGCCGAGATCCGCCAGGCCAAGGCCCAGGGCAAGACCGGCATCCTGTTCGGCTTCCAGAATGCCCATGCCTTCGAAGACCAGATCGGCTACGTCGAGATCTTCAAGCAGCTCGGCGTGGGCATCGTGCAGATGTGCTACAACACCCAGAACCTGGTGGGCACCGGCTGCTACGAGCGTGACGGCGGCCTGTCCGGCTTCGGCCGCGAGATCGTCGCCGAGATGAACCGCGTCGGCATCATGTGCGACCTCTCCCACGTCGGCTCCAAGACCAGCGAGGAAGTCATCCTCGAATCCAAGAAGCCGGTCTGCTACTCCCACTGCCTGCCCTCCGGCCTCAAGGAGCATCCGCGCAACAAGTCGGACGAAGAACTCAAGTTCATCGCCGATCACGGCGGCTTCGTCGGCGTGACCATGTTCGCTCCCTTCCTGGCCAAGGGCATCGACTCGACCATCGACGACTACGCCGAAGCCATCGAGTACGTGATGAACCTGGTCGGCGAAGACTCCATCGGCATCGGCACCGACTTCACCCAGGGCCACGGCCATGACTTCTTCGAGTGGCTGACCCACGACAAGGGTTACGCCCGCCGCCTGACCAACTTCGGCAAGATCGTGAACCCGCTGGGCATCCGCACCGTGGGCGAATTCCCCAACCTGACCGAGACCCTGCTCAAGCGCGGCATGCCCGAGCGCACCGTGCGCAAGGTCATGGGCGAGAACTGGATGCGCATCCTCGGCGAAGTCTGGGGCGAATGATCCCGACGAACCCTTTCCACCCCTTTGTGATCGTCGGGCTTCGCTAGCGCTCAACCCGACCTACGACCCTCTGTTCTGGAGTATCCGCATGGCCAGCCACGCCCCCGAAATGCCCATCCAGGTCGACGACGAAACCGGCGTCTGGACCACCGACGCCCTGCCGATGCTGTACGTACCTCGGCACTTCTTCGTCAACAACCACATGGGCATCGAAGAAGTCCTGGGCGCCGACAAGTACGCCGAGATCCTCTACAAGGCCGGCTACAAGTCGGCCTGGCACTGGTGCGAAAAGGAAGCCGAATGCCATGGCATCAACGGCGCCGCGGTATTCGAGCACTACATGAAACGCCTGTCGCAGCGCGGCTGGGGCCTGTTCGAAACCCAGAAGCTCGACCTGGAAACCGGCTACGCCGAGGTCAAGCTCAAGCATTCCGCCTTCGTCTACGTCTACGGCAAGGTCAATCGCAAGGTGGACTACATGTTCACCGGCTGGTTCTCCGGTGCCATCGACCAGATCCTGGCCGCCAAGGGCAGTGCCATCCGCACCGTCACCGTGCAGGAATACAGCGGCTCCGAAGAAGGCCATGACGACGGCCTGTTCGTCACCCGTCCGAAGTAACGTCACTCCAGCGGGTGGGGGGCGACCCGGTCGCCACCACCCCCGCGACACCCAAGAGCAAGAGCGCGGCTCAAGACCGCGCACCAGCCGATCGAGGAGAAGGTCATGGCCTTCGAAGCAATGTTCCAGCCGATCCAGATCGGCAAGCTCACCATCCGTAACCGCGTGCTCTCCACGGCTCACGCCGAGGTCTACGCCACCGACGGCGGCATGACCACCGACAGATACGTCAAGTATTACGAAGAAAAGGCCAAGGGCGGCATCGGCCTGGCCATCTGCGGGGGCTCCTCGGTGGTCGCCATCGACAGCCCGCAGCACTGGTGGAGTTCGGTCAATCTGGCCACCGACCGCATCATTCCGCACTTCCAGAATCTGGCCGATGCCATGCACAAGCATGGCGCCAAGATCATGATCCAGATTACCCACATGGGGCGCCGCTCGCGCTGGGATGGCGGCCACTGGCCGACCCTGATGTCGCCGTCGGGCATCCGCGAGCCCGTGCACCGCGCCACCTGCAAGACCATCGAGCCGGAAGAGATCTGGCGGGTGATCGGCAACTTCGCCCAGGCCGCGCGCCGGGCCAAGGCCGGTGGCCTGGACGGCGTCGAGCTGTCCGCCGTGCACCAGCACATGATCGACCAGTTCTGGTCGCCGCGCGTCAACAAGCGTACCGACGAGTGGGGCGGTAGCTTTGAGAACCGCATGAGATTCGGCCTGGAGGTGCTCAAGGCCGTACGCGCCGAGGTCGGTGACGACTTCTGCGTCGGCATGCGCATCACCGGGGATGAATTCCACCCGGACGGCCTGTCCCACGACGACATGAAGCAGATCGCCAAGTACTACAGCGACACCGGCATGCTCGACTTCATCGGCGTGGTCGGCTCGGGTTGCGACACCCACAACACCCTGGCCAACGTCATCCCCAACATGACCTATCCGCCGGAGCCCTTCCTGCACCTGGCCGCGGGCATCAAGGAAGTGGTCGATGTCCCGGTGCTGCACGCCCAGAACATCAAGGACCCCAACCAGGCCACCCGCATCCTGGAAGGCGGCTATGTCGACATGGTCGGCATGACCCGTGCGCACATGGCCGACCCGCACCTGATCACCAAGATCAAGATGGGCCAGATCGACCAGATCCGTCAGTGCGTCGGCGCCAACTACTGCATCGACCGCCAGTACAACGGCCTGGACGTGCTGTGCATCCAGAACGCCGCCACCAGCCGCGAATACATGGGCCTGCCGCACATCATCGAGAAGTCCACCGGGCCCAAGCGCAAGGTGGTCGTCGTTGGCGGCGGTCCCGCCGGCATGGAGGCCGCCCGCGTCTCGGCCGAGCGCGGCCATGACGTCACCCTGTTCGAGAAGCAGGAGCAGCTCGGTGGCCAGATCACCCTGGCCTCCCGCGCCCCGCAGCGCGACCAGATCGCCGGCATCACCCGCTGGTACCAGCTGGAGCTGACGCGCCTGGGCATCGACCTGCGCCTGGGCACCGCTGCCGATCCGGCGACCATCCTCGACCTGCGACCGGATATCGTCATCCTGGCCAACGGCGGCCACCCCTTCCTGGAGCAGGTCGATCACTGGCATGCCGCCGAGGGCCTGGTCGTCAGCAGCTGGGACATCCTCTCGGGCAAGGTCGAGCCGGGCAAGAACGTGCTGGTGTACGACACCATCTGCGAATTCACCGGGATGTCCGTGGCCGACTATCTGGCCGACAAGGGCGCCCAGGTGGAAATCGTCACCGACGACATCAAGCCGGGCGTGGCCATCGGCGGGACCACCTTCCCGACCTACTACCGCAGCCTCTATCCCAAGGAAGTGATCATGACCGGCGACCTGATGCTGGAAAAGGTCTACGCCGAGGGCGACAAGAAGATCGCGGTGCTGGAGAACGAATACACCGGCGCCCGCGAGGAGCGCGTGGTCGACCAGGTCGTCATCGAGAACGGCGTACGGCCGGACGAGGGGCTCTACTACGCCCTCAAGGAAGACTCGCGCAACAAGGGCCAGATGGACATCGAGGCGCTGTTCGCCATCGAGCCGCAGCCTGCGCTCGGCGAGGCCGGCAACGGCTACCTGCTCTACCGGATCGGTGACTGCGTGGCCCAGCGCAACACCCACGCCGCCATCTACGACGCCCTGCGCCTGTGCAAGGACTTCTAAGACGGCCTAATCGCTGCTCGAAAATTCGCGGCCATGGGCCGCTCCTACAGGCTCCGAACGTCCCTCGTAGGAGCGGCCCATGGCCGCGATAGCTCACCTTCTGCGGCCCCCGGCGCTTCGCTACCCCGGCCGCGCCTGCGGGGCCCGCCCTGTGAGGATAGATCGATGTTGAACACCATCCTCCCCATCCTGCTCTTCGCCGCCCTGGCCCTCACCGTGATCGGCGCCGTGCGGCGTTTCAGTCTCTGGCGGCAAGGGCGTCCGGCCGAGGTCGACTGGCTCGGCGGGCTGTTGAAGATGCCGCGGCGCTACCTGGTGGATCTGCACCACGTGGTCGACCGCGACAAGTACATCTCCAAGACCCACGTGGCCACTGCTGGCGGCTTCGTCCTGGCTGCCCTGCTGGCCATCCTGGTGCACGGCTTCGGCCTGCACAGCCGCATCCTCGGCTGGGCGCTGCTGGCGGCCACTGCCTGCATGTTCACCGGCGCCCTGTTCGTTGCCAAGCGCCGTCGCGATCCGCCGGCGCGGCTGTCCAAGGGCCCCTGGATGCGTCTGCCCAAGAGCCTGCTGGCCTTTGCCGCAAGCTTCTTCATCGCCACCCTGCCGGTCGCCGGTATCCTCCCGGAAGGCTTTGGCGGCTGGATTCTGGCCGCGGTCCTGGCGGTCGGTGTGGCCTGGGGCGTATCCGAGATGTTCCTCGGCATGACCTGGGGCGGCCCCATCAAGCACGCCTTCGCCGGTGCCCTGCACCTGGCCTGGCACCGTCGCGCCGAGCGCTTCAGCACGCCACACAACGCCAGCGCCGCCCGCTCCAGTGGCCTCAAGGCCCTGAACCTGCACGATCCCAAGGCGCCGCTGGGCGTGGAAAAGCCCGCTGACTTCACCTGGAATCAGCTGCTCGGTTTCGACGCCTGCGTCCAGTGCGGTCGCTGCGAGGCCATGTGCCCGGCCTTCGCCGCCGGCCAGCCGCTCAACCCCAAGAAGCTGATCCAGGACATGGTGGTCGGCCTCAAGGGCGGCAGCGATGCCCATTACTTCGGCTCGCCCTATCCGGGCAAGCCGGTCGGCGAGCACGCGGGTGGTCCGCACCTGCCCATCGTCGCGCGTCAGGGCAAGGCCCTGGTGGACGCCGAGACCCTCTGGTCCTGCACCACCTGCCGTGCCTGCGTCGAGGAATGCCCGATGATGATCGAGCACGTCGATGCCATCGTCGACATGCGCCGTCACCTGACCCTGGAGCGCGGCGAGACGCCGAACAAGGGCGCCGAGGTGCTGGAGAATCTCATCGCCACCGACAACCCCGGCGGCTTCGCCCCCGGTGGTCGCCTGAACTGGGCCGCCGACCTGGACCTGCCGCTGATGAAGGACAAGGGCCAGGCCGAGGTACTGTTCTGGGTTGGCGACGGCGCCTTCGACATGCGCAACCAGCGCACCCTGCGCGCCTTCGTCAAGGTGCTCAAGGCGGCCAAGGTGGACTTCGCCGTGCTCGGCCTGGAAGAGCGCGACAGCGGCGACGTGGCCCGCCGTCTGGGTGACGAGGCCACCTTCCAGCAACTGGCCAAGCGCAACATCGAGACCCTGAGCCAGTATCGCTTCCAGACCATCGTCTCCTGCGATCCCCACAGCTTCCACATGCTCAAGAACGAATACGGCGATCTGGGCGGCCACTACCAGGTGCAGCACCACAGCACCTTCATCGAGACCCTGCTCAGCCGTGGCTCCCTGCATCTCGGGCAGCATGCGCTGGCCGAGCAGGGCGCCACCATCACCTATCACGATCCCTGCTACCTGGGCCGCTACAACGGCGAGTACGAGGCGCCGCGCGCGGTGCTCAAGGCGCTGGGCATCGCGGTCAAGGAGATGGAGCGTTCCGGCTTCCGTTCGCGCTGCTGCGGCGGTGGCGGCGGAGCGCCCATCACCGATATCCCCGGCAAGCAGCGGATTCCCGACATGCGCATGGCCGACATCATGGAAACCGGCGCCGAGCTGGTGGCCGTGGGCTGTCCTCAGTGCACCCTGATGCTGGAAGGCGTGGTCGCCCCGCGTCCGGAGATCAAGGACATCGCCGAGCTGGTGGCCGAAGCCATCGTCGAGGCACCAGTGGACAGCAAGCCGGCCGCCGCGCGGCGGCCGGTGGCGGAGGCCTTGTCGTGAGTGCGACTGGTGGTCCCCTCACCCTGACCCTCTCCCCGGGGGGAGAGGGGATGGCTACCTGCGTCCGGGCAGTCCAGTCGCTTTTCACCCCCTCTCCCCTCAGGGGAGAGGGCTGGGGTGAGGGGGCCACCACGCCCATCGCCCAACATTCCCACACGGAGCGCACAGCATGAGCATCATTCGTCGCGACCCGCGCCGCGAGTGGATCGCGCGCAACCGTCTGCATCCGCTGCACGCAAGTATCGCCAGCAGTGCCGATGCCGAAAGCCGCTGGATGGGCCCCAATGGCCTGGTCCGCAAGAATCCCCACGCCGCTGCCGCCGGCTTCGTTGGCCCCCAGGGCGTCAAGCGTATCGACCGCAGTGGCGCCCAGCAGGGCGGCGGCCGTCGTGGCGCTGCCCAGGCAGTGGAAGAACAGCTGCCCCTGCACCGGATCGCCGAGCCGGCCTTCTACATCGCCGTGGTGCCGGACCTGGTCAGCGGTCGCCTGACCGCCCACGACCGCGACCTGCTGGGCCTGGCCCGGCAGCTGGCCGGCGCCGAGGGCGCGGTGCTGGCGGTGGTCTTTGGTGAGGTCAAGGAAACCGTCTTCGACACCGCCGGGGTGGATCGCCTGCTGCATCTGGAAGGCGAGCAATTCCAGGGCTATGCCCCCGAACAGCGGGTACTCGCGCTGCGCGCGGTCAACAACGAACTGCAGCCGCGCCACTGGCTGCTGCCCGACAGCCGCAGTGGTGGCGGTGAACTGGGTCGGCGCCTCGGCGCGGCCCTGCACGAGCGTCCTGCTACCCGTGTCTGGCAGGTCAAGGACGGCCTGGTCACCGGCCGCGCCGGTGCCGGTCGCCAGGATCTGCAGCAGCCGCTGCCGCGCCTGGTCCTGGCCCTGCCGGAGTGCGCGGAGCCGGTCGGCGAGACCCGCCACGAAGTCATGCCCGTGCAGCTGGAAGGCAACATCGCCCGTCACCTGTCGCGCATCGAGGATCTCGGCCCGGTGGCGGTCGATCCCATGCAGATCCCCCTGGGCGAAGCCGAATTCATTCTCTCCGGCGGCAACGGCATCCGCGACTGGGAGCTGTTCCACAGCACCGCCGCGCTACTGGGTGCCACCGAGGGCGCCTCGCGGGTGGCGGTGGACGATGGCCATATGCCGCGCAACCGCCAGGTCGGCGCCACCGGTACCTGGGTCACCGCCCGGGTCTATCTGGCCGTGGGCATCTCCGGCGCCGTGCAGCACCTGCAGGGCATCGCCAGCTGTGACAAGGTCATCGCCATCAACACCAATCCGGGCTGCGACATGGTCAAGCGTGCCGATCTGTCGGTGATCGGCAACGGTGACGCCATCCTGGCCGCCCTGGCGCGGCTGGTCGAACAACAGCGGGCAGAGGAGTTGCAGGATGTCGCTTGAGCAGAAGCTGCCGTCGCTGGACGGCGTCAATGTCGTGGCCCTGGTCTCCGTTGGTGCTCACCCGACCTCCGGGCGGGCACGGCGGGCGGAACAGGATGCCCGCGCGGTGGAACTCGGCCTGCGCCTGGTCGGCGAACGTCTGCGCGTGCTGCATGCCGGTAACCCCGCCGAAGAGGCCCTGCGCGGCTATCTGGGCATGGGCGTGCCGGCTCTGCACGTGCTGGAACAGCCGGCGGGCGCCGATGCCCTGCCGGCGCTCGGCGATACCCTGCGTGACGTCGGTGCCGGCCTGGTGCTGACGGGCAGCCAGGCGGAAACCGGTGAGGGCTCCGGCCTGTTGCCCTATTTGCTGGCCGAAACCCTCGGCTGGCCCCTGGTGGTCGGCCTCGCCGCGGTGGAAGCCGTGGAAGGCGGCCAGGCGACCGTGCTCCAGGCCCTGCCGCGTGGTCAGCGGCGGCGGCTGCGGGTGCGTCTGCCCTTCGTCGCCAGCGTCGACAGCGCCGCGCCCTCGCCCCGCCAGAGCGCCTTCGGCCCCGCCCGCCGTGGCGAGCTGCAGGTGGAGACCACCGAGGTGGTACAGGACAGCCTGTTCGCAAGCGGCGAACTGCAACCCGCCAAGGCCCGCCCCAAGCGTCTCAAGGTAATCAAGGCCAAGACCGCCGCCGACCGCTTCAAGGCCGCGACGGCCAAGGCCTCGGGCGATGGCGGCCAGGTCCTCAAGGACCTGACCCCGGAAGCGGCAGCAGCCGCCATCTTCAAGGTGTTGCGCGAGGAAGGGGTAGTACGCTGAAGCTGTACCTCGCTCTCCCTCGGGGAGAGGGCACCCTTCGCACCTGAGTTTCAGGTGGAAAAGGCTGCGCCGTTTTCCACGCTACGTGGCTACGGTGCCAAGGCCGCGCTCCGAAATACCCCCTCTCCCTCTGGGAGAGGGCTGGGGTGAGGGAGACCCCGGCACCCAATCCTCACGTGGAAAAGGCTGCGCCGTTTTCCACGCTACGTGGCTACGGTGCCAAGGCCGCGCTCCGAAATACCCCCTCTCCCCCTGGGAGAGGGCTGGGGTGAGGGAGACCCCGGCACCTAATCCTCAGGTGGAAAAGGCTGCGCCGTTTTCCACGCTACGTGGCTACGATGCCAAGGCCGCGCTCCGAAATATCCCCTCTCCCTCTGGGAGAGGGCTGGGGTGAGGGAAACCCCGGCACCCAATCCTCAGGTGGAAAAGGCTGCGCCGCTTTCCACGCTACGTGGCTACGGCGGCCAAGGTCGCGCTCCGAAATACTCCCTCTCCCTCTGGGAGAGGGCTGGGGTGAGGGAAACCCCGGCACCTGAGCCTAAGGTGGAAAAGGCTGCGCCGTTTTCCACACTACGGTGCCTATATCGCGGCCATGGGCATCCGCCGATGCGGTCGCTCCCACAGGTACTTCGAACCGCTGTAGGAGCGGCCCGTGGCCGCGATCAAGCTCAGCCAGGCGACCGTCAGTGCGCCTCATCCCAATTGCCACCTACCCCAGACTCCACCAGCAGCGGCACGTCCAGCTCGCCGGCACCGCTCATCAGCGGTAGCAGGCCTTCGCGCAGGCGCTCCACCTGGTCCTCGCGTACCTCCAGCACCAGTTCGTCGTGTACCTGCAGGATCACCCGGGCGTCCAGCTCAGGGGTCGACTGCAGCCAGGCGTCCACCGCGATCATGGCGCGCTTGATGATGTCCGCCGCGGTGCCCTGCATGGGGGCATTGATCGCCGCCCGCTCGGCTGCCCGACGCAGGCCCTGGTTCTTGGAGTGGATGTCCGGCAGGTACAGCCGGCGACCGTAGAGGGTTTCCACGTAGCCCTGGTCCACCACCTGGGCGCGGGTGCGTTCCATGTAGGCCAGCACGCCGGGATAGCGCTGGAAATAGCGATCGATATAGGCCTGGGCCTCGGCCCGGCCGACGCCGATCTGCTTGGCCAGGCCGAAGGCGCTCATGCCATAGATCAGGCCGAAGTTGATGGCCTTGGCGCGGCGGCGATCCTCGTTGCTGACCTCTTCCAGCGGTACACCCATCACCTCGGCGGCAGTGGCGCGGTGCACGTCCAGGTCGTTCTGGAAGGCGTGCAGCAGGCCTTCGTCCTGGGCCAGGTGGGCCATGATGCGCAGTTCGATCTGCGAATAGTCCGCCGCCAGCAGGCGATAGCCCTGGGGCGCGACGAAGGCCTGGCGGATGCGCCGGCCCTCGGCGGTACGGATCGGGATGTTCTGCAGGTTCGGGTCGCTGGAAGACAGCCGGCCGGTGGCCGTCACCGCCTGGTGATAACTGGTATGGATGCGCCCGGTACGCGGATTGATCTGCTGCGGCAGCTTGTCGGTGTAGGTGCTCTTGAGCTTGCTCATCTGCCGGTACTGCATCAGCACCTTGGGCAGCGGGAAGTCCTGGTCGGCCAGTTCCTGCAACACCGCCTCGGCGGTGGAGGGCTGGCCGGAGGCGGTCTTGCTGACCACCGGCAGGCCCAGCTTGACGAAGAGGATCTCGCCCAGCTGCTTGGGCGAACCCAGGTTGAATTCCTGGCCAGCCAGCTCATAGGCCTCCTTTTCCAGGGCGATCATCTTCTCGCCCAGCTCGCGGCTCTGTACCCCGAGCAGCGCCGAATCCACCAGGGCGCCGTTGCGCTCGATGCGCGCCAGTGCCGGCACCAGCGGTATCTCGATGTCACGCAGCACCCCAGCCAGGCCGGGGATGGCTTCCAGCTTGGGCCAGAGGGTCTCGTGCAGGCGTAGGGTGACGTCGGCATCCTCGGCGGCATAGGGCCCGGCCTGCTCGATGGCGATCTGGTCAAAAGTCAGCTGTTTGGCGCCCTTGCCGGCGATGTCCTCGAAACGGATGGTGCTGTGGCCCAGGTACTTGAGTGCCAGGCTGTCCATGTCGTGACGGGTGGCGGTGGCATCCAGCACATAGGATTCGAGCATGGTGTCGAAGGCGATGCCCTGGATCGTGATGCCGTAGCGGGTCAGCACATTGAGGTCGTACTTGCCGTGCTGCATGACCTTGAGCTTGGCCGGGTCCTCCAGCAGCGGCTTGAGCGCCGCCAGCACCGGCTCCAGTGCGAGCTGGGCTGGCGCGCCCATGTAGCTGTGGGCCAGGGGCACATAGGCGGCCTGGCCCGGCGCCACGGCAAAGGACAGCCCTACCAGCTCGGCGCGCTGGGCGTCGATGCTGGTGGTCTCGGTGTCGAAGGCGAAGCAGTCGGCGGCCTGCAGCCGCGCCAGCCAGGCGTCGAAGTCGGCCTGTTCCAGCACGGTGTCATAGTGGGTTTCCACCTGGGTGGTGGCGGCATCCTCGGCCAGCGGCAGGGGCGCGCCCTGGCGCTTGGTGTCGCGGATCAGGTCATCCAGCCAGGACTTGAATTCCAGCTCCTGGTAGAGCGCCATCAGGGCTTCCACATGGGGCTCGCCGACTTTGAGCTCGTCGAAGGTCAGCTCCAGCGGCACGTCCAGTTTGATGGTGGCCAGCTGGTAGGACAGGTAGGCCTGCTCGCGATGCTGGTCCAGCTTGGCGGCCAGCGACTTGGCGCCGCGCAGGGGCAGGGCGGCCACGGCGTCGAGGTTGGCATAGAGGGTATCCAGGCCACCACCGATGCCATTGAGCAGCCCGGCGGCGGTCTTTTCGCCCACCCCCGGCACTCCGGGGATGTTGTCGATCTTGTCGCCCATCAGCGCCAGGTAGTCGATGATCAGCTCGGGGCCCACGCCAAACTTGGTCTTGACCCCTTCCACGTCCAGCACGCTACCGCTCATGGTGTTGACCAGGGTGACATAGGGGCAGACCAGCTGGGCCATGTCCTTATCGCCGGTGGAGATCACCACCGGGCGCTCGGCGCTGGCGCAATGGCGGGCGAGGGTGCCGATGACGTCGTCGGCCTCCACCCCTTCGATGGCCAGCAGCGGCAGGCCCAGGGCGCGAATACAGGCGTGCAGCGGCTCGACCTGGCCGCGCAGGTCATCGGGCATGGCCGGGCGCTGGGCCTTGTAGTCGGCGAAGAGGGCGTCGCGGAAGGTCGGCCCCTTGGCGTCGAAGACCACCGCGAAGAGGCTGTCCGGATACTGGCGCCGCAGCGAGAGCAGCATGTTGAGCACGCCCTTCACCGCGCCGGTCGGCTTGCCGGTGGAAGTCATCAGCGGCGGCAGGGCGTGGAAGGCGCGATACAGATAGGAGGAACCGTCCACCAGGACGAGAGGGGCGTGGCTCATGGTCTAGACCTTTGTCGTGGCGTGTGCGGCGTCTGTCCGGCCAGTCTCGACGACGGCAAGGCCGGGTTCTAGAATCGACCACTCGCTCCGTTCAAAAGGTCAAAGGTTACCATGGGTGCTCGTCGCTTCCTCTTCGCCGCGTTGCTGCTGGCCCCGCTGGTGCAGGCTGCGGAACCGCTGCCGCCGGGGGAAAAGCCCCTGCCTGACGAGATCAAGGTGATCCGCTACCAGGCCGGCGACCAGACCATCGAGGAGACGCGGATCCGTGGCGTGCTGCAGTCCACCCGGGTCATCCCCAAGCACGGCGCACCCTACGAGCTGGTACCCGCCGATGGCAGCAGCACCGCCGCCAACGACAAGCCGACCCTGCACGTCCCCAGCTGGCGACTGTTCAGCTGGTAGGCGCAGGGCGCCTGGACCGGTAAACTGCGCGCCGCTCGCACACTCTCCCGCCAGGCCTCGTCATGTCCGTCTTCACGCCCCTCGATCGTCCCACCCTCGAAGCCTTTCTCGCGCCCTATGGCCTGGGTCGGCTGCGGGATTTCCGGGGCATCGCCGAGGGCTCGGAAAACACCAACTACTTCATCAGCCTGGAAGGCGGCGAATTCGTCCTGACCCTGGTGGAGCGCGGCCCGGTGGCGGAAATGCCGTTCTTCATCGAGCTGCTCGACGTCCTCCACGACGCCGATCTGCCGGTGCCCTATGCCGTGCGCACCCAGGATGGTCAGGCGCTGCGCCAGCTGGCGGGCAAGCCGGCGCTGCTGCAGCCGCGCCTGGCCGGTCGCCACGAGCGTGCGCCCAATCCCCATCACTGCAGCGAAGTTGGCCACCTGCTGGGGCATCTGCACCGGGCCACCGCCGGCGAGCGGCGCATCGAGCGCGCCAGTGACCGTGGCCTGGCCTGGATGCTGGCCGAAGGCGAGCGCTTGGCGCCGAGCCTGGACGCCACGGCTCAGCCGCTGCTTGAGCGCACCCTGGGGGAAATCCGCAGCCTGCTGGCCGAGCAGCCGCCGTTGCCCGAGGCCAACCTGCACGGCGATCTGTTCCGCGACAACGTGATGTTCGATGGTCCGCAGCTGTCGGGCGTCATCGACTTCTACAACGCCAGTTCCGGCTGGATGCTCTATGACCTCGCCATCACGGTGAACGACTGGTGCTCCACCGCGGATGGCGCGCTGGACCTGCCGCGCGCTCGGGCGCTGCTGGCAGCCTATGCCGCCGACCGCCATTTCACGCCCCGTGAAGCCGAACTGTGGCCGGTGCTCCTGCGAGTCGCCTGCGTGCGTTTCTGGCTGTCCCGGTTGATCGCCGCCCAGGCCTTCGCCGGTCAGGACGTGCTGATTCACGACCCGGCCGAATTCCAGCAGCGCCTGGCGGCGCGCCAGCAGACCCTGCTGGAATTGCCGCTGACCCTGTAAGCCGGGTTCCACGTGGAACCTGTCGGCTGGCCGCTCGCTACAGCTGCAGCCGCCGCTCGATGACCGGCTGCGCCTGCCCTTGGCGTTGCCAGGTCAGGGTCGCGCGGATCAGGCTGCCTGGCGCCGCGCCCAGGCGATTGGCCAGCGGACAGCTGTCGCCCTCGGCGTCACCCGCTTGCCGGGTACGGGCGACGCCAGCGGGTCCATGCAGTTCGACGACCAGCTCATAGCGGAGCGGCGCGCTCTCGTGGACGAAGCACAGCTGGACCCGAGCGCCATCTCCCTGGGCTTGCAGCTCCAACTTGACGCTGGCAGCGACGCCTCCCGCCAGTGGCAGGAGGACAGGCAGCAGCCAGGTAGCGCGGTTCACCGCTGGTTGATGGTGGCGTTGTTGCCGAAGCCGTTCTGCGAGATCCGCGCGCTGTCGTTGTAGCTGTTGAAGTTGGCCGAAGTCTGCAGAATGCTCGCGTGGTTGCTGTTGCCGACCTGGTCGATGGTGGCCGTGCTGTAGGCGCTGGTGGTGTCGAGGCGTGCCTCGTTGCCATTGCCGTTCTGCACGATGCTGGTGGTGTTGCTGTCGCCCTGGACGTTGAAGGTGGCCAGGTTGTCGTCGCCCGTGGAGCTGCCGGTGGTGTGGTTGCCACGGCCCGACTGGTCGACCTTCAGTTCGTTGCGATTGCCATCCTGGGTAAAGGCCAGCTCGTTGAACTTGCCAGACGACGAGGCCGTGATGCTATTGCCCTGACCCCGCTGGGTCAGCTCGGCAGTGCCGCCGGGATAGCCGATCTGGGTCAGCTCCATGCGGTTGTCGCTGCCGACCTGGGTGAGGGTGGCCACGGCGCCGTCGCCGCTCTGGTCGACCCGCACTTGGTTGTTGTCGCCATTCTGGTCCAGGGTCAGCTGGGCGCTGGAGGCCGACTGGACCAGGGTGCCGCTGTTGCTGCCCACCGAGGTGATGGCGGCCTGGTTGCCGAAGCCGTCCTGGGTCAGGGTATGGACGCTGCTGCCGCCTTCCTGGCGCAGGGTCGCCACGTTGCCTTGGGCATAGCCGTAGATATCACCGCCCTGGGTGATGGTGGCGCTGCTGGCGCCGGTCTGGACCACATTGATCTCGTTGCTTTCACCCTGCAGCTGATAGAGGGCCGCGCTGTTGCCGGCGCCGCTCTGGTCCAGGGTGATGGTGCCGCTGTTGCCATTCTGCTGGACGGTGGCGGTGCTGTTCTCGGCGAGGGCGTTACCGGCGACGAGGGCCAGCGTCAGGGCGGCCAGGGGCCTGAGTAGAAACATCTGTCTGATCTCCATGAGGGTCATCAGCGGTACTGCCGTACCACCGTGTTCTGGTTGCTTCCGTACTGGACGATGCGGCTGGACAGACCCGAGCCGTGTTGTTCGATGCGGGCGTTGCCCTGGACGCCGAGCTGAAGGATGTCCGCCTGGTTGCCACTGCCGACCTGCTCGATACGCGCGACGTTGCCGTAGCCGCCTTGCAGGATGACCGCGCTCAGCTCGGAGCCGTCCTGCAGGATCGAGGCCTCCTGGGCCGCGCCGCTCTGGACGATCTGGCCCCTTAGCGCGGTGCCACGCTGGTCGATGAGCGCCTGATTGTTCACGCCGAGTTGACGGATGGCGGCGTCGTGCTGGGCCGCCGGCGCCTGACCCAGATCGCCGGTTTCCATGAGATCGGCGGCCGATGCAGTAGCCGTGAAGCCGAGTGCCAGGGTGAGGATCACGGCCAGGCCGCGGGGTAGGCTGCACATCTCTATCACCGTCATTGCCTGAATTCTCCGTCCGGCATTGTCCGGAGCCGCCTGGCCCATCGCTATCGCTCCAGGGAGCGAAACCCCGGGGGGTGGCGGCTTAATCCCTAGCGCCGGGTCGGCTCCAGGTACTTGGTCAGGGCCGGGTCACGGGGATCGCGTCCGTCCGCCACCAGCCATAGCCGCCGCTCGACGCCCTGGGCAACCAGGTGAGCGACGGCCGCCTCGATGGCCGAGAGCACGCACAGCTGCGCCGGCTCGTTGGTGGTGTAGCCGGACTCGGCTTCGAGCAGCTTCTTGAATTCGATGAATTTGAAGACGCCGGCCTGGCGACCGATGGAATAGATGGTCTTGGAGGTCATGACATTGGCCAGCACCCGGCCGCTGCGGGTATCGATGGCGCGCAGATTGACCGTGACCTGATCCACCCGATACTCCTCGGACAGGCCGATGCCCAGGTAGCGGGCTCCCTCGCCGCCGCTGCGCACATTGGTGTCATAGGCCACCACGCCGCCTTCGAGCAGCAGGTTGGCCGCCTGCAGCGACGGCAGTGCCTGCTGCAGGTTTTCCGGCAGATCCGGCTTGTTCTGGGTGGCGCGGATGATCTTGCGCTCGGTCAGCAGGTTCTGCAGCCCCTCGCGCTCGAGCACCACGAACCAGCCGCTGGCCTGCAGGGCGTCCACCAGCATGCTGCCGGCCCCCTGGGTCACAGCGGTGGAAAAGGAACTGGCCGGGTTGGGCTTGTACTGTCCGGTCTGGTCGCGGAAGCCGTAGACGGCGGCTACCAGCGGTCCCTTGGGTGGCGGCAGCGCCAGCAGGTCGTAGTAGGTGGAGGCGCGCGGCGTCAGGGTTGGGGCGGCGTTCTGCTCGGCGGGCATGGGGTCGCGTACGCAGCCGGTCAGGACGAGAGCAGCGGTCAGGGCCGCCGCCAGGGAAAAGGCGTTCATGGGTGGCGTCCGTGCTCAGGGTTGGTTGAAGCCGTTGACGGAGATTTCCGAAATCTCCCCGGTACCGCGGTCGGTGATCTGCACGGTGAGGTTGCCGGAGTCGTCGACGATGTTGACGATGAACTGGTCGGTGGACAGCGTGCCCGAGTTGCCATCCTTGATGTCGGTCAGCACTTGGGACAGCAGCCGCGATTCCAGCTGGCTGGTGAAGCGCTCCAGCGCCGACTGGCTGTTGGCGCTGCTGCGCAGGTCCGGATCCTTGTGGCGATCCTGGGCGGTGGCGTTGTTCAGCAGGTAGGTGCCATTGAGTGGATTGCCGCCAAAGGACGGATTCACCGGCGAGTAGACCAGCTCGGTCGCCGCGGCCGAGGCGATTCCCAGGGTCCAGAACAGGGGCAGGACCTTCCAGGCGTGCGCGTTCATAATTCGTCCTTATCCATGTCGAAAGTGTCCTGCAGCAGGTTTTCCAGGCGCCGCCGGGTGATGCCCTCGTGAACCTGATCCGCGGCGGCGTAGGCCGCATCCTTGAGTTCGCTGTTGTTCGGCGGAATGAACTGGCGATAGAGCAGCCGCTGCTCGTACTCGACCCAGACCAGGCTGCCCCAGCGCGCCGAGGGCCGTTCGCGCACCACCAGGTTGAAGTCCAGGTCGGTGGTGTCGGTCAGGCGATCGGAAAAGTGGCGATAGAAGTCGTGGCCGAAGCGGGAGATGGTGTTGTCCACCAGCAGTCCCTGGATCAGATCGCCTTCGGCTCGCAGCGGTCCGGCCAGCAGCAGGCCGAACAGCAGCCAGACCGCCTTCATCCCGGCAGGTCCTGCCCGGCATGGAAGCGCAGCGCCGCCTCGGCGCGATTGGCGGCGCCGGTCTTGCGGAGCAGGTTGTGCATGTGGCTCTTGACCGTGTGGGTGCTCAGGCACAGCGCCTGGCCGATGGCGGCGTTGGAGAGTCCCCGGCCGACCAGCCGCAGGATCTCGCGCTCGCGGCGGGTCAGGCCGTCGGCGGCAAGACTGGGTCGCTCGCGGGAACGGCGCAGCAGGTGGGCCAGGACGGCGCGGGGCAGCCAGTCCTCGCCGGCCAGCAGCGCGCCCAGTCCTTGCAGCAGTTGCTCCCGGCTGGCCTGGGGCGCGAACACGCCCTGGATGGCGGGAAAGCGCTCGACCCAGGGCAGCGCCTGTTCGACGCTGGCGTTGAGAAAGGCCACGGTGACCGCCGCTGGCAGGCTGGCCAGCCAGCGTTCGAGCGGCGCCTCGGGCACGCTGCCGAGATCGACCAGCACCAGGCTTGCGTCCCCCGCCTCATCCAGCTCGCGGGCACAGCCCAGCTCGATCCCGTGGCGTTCTTCCAGAAAGGGTTTGAGCAGTTCCGCCAGGAGGACGTTTCCCGTCGTCAGGCGGACCTTGTTCGCAAGTATCGTGCTCATGTCCATATGTGCTGCCTCATCATCCGTTGCGCGAACGCTGAGACAAATCGCCGGGAGCGACAAGAAAAAAGTGACCGATTTCCAGCGACTTACCGGCTCTGTGGACCGCTTGGCAGATTGTTGCCCGGCAGGCACCCACCGACTAGATCGAAAGAGCTAGCTCCAAGGGTGGGGTAGGGCCGGGAGGGCGTCGGCGTCCCATCTTGGGACGCCTGGGTGAAGGGGCGGCTCAGCGAGTCAGGGTGACCTTGCGCAGATGGCGGGGCTGGTCCGGGTCCTGGCCACGCGCCTCGGCCAGCAGCGCGGCCATGCGGTAGAAACTCTGGATCGCCAGCAGGCCGTCCAGGTCCGGGTGGCCGGCGACGGCGAGCGGCAGATCGCGCTCGGCGACGTCGTCCGGGGCCGCCAGCAGCACTCGGGCACCGCGTCCGCGCAGATCTCGCGCCAGCTGCAACAGACCGGGCTGCTCGGGCCCGCGCAGGGCGAAGATCAACAGCGGATAGCCGCGTTCCACCAGCGCCAGGGGGCCATGCTGCAATTCCGCGCCGCTGAAGGCCTCGCCCTGCAGCGCCGAAGTTTCCTTGAGCTTGAGTGCGGCTTCCTGGGCAATGGCGAAGCCGGGACCACGGCCGACCACCATGCAGCGCTCGGCGTCGCGCAGTACGGGCAGCGCGGGCGCCCAGCTCAGTTCGGCTGCCCGGTCCAGGGCTTCCGGCAGGGCCACGCCGGCGGCGAGTAGCGTCTCGTCCTGCTGCCAATGGGCGATCAGGCGGGCGGCGGCGGCCAGGGTAGCGATGAAGCTCTTGGTAGCCGCGACGCTGCGTTCAGGACCGGCCTGCACTCCGATGGCGTGGCGACAGGCCAGCGCCAGGGGGGAATCGATCTCGTTGACCAGGGCGGCGGTGCGGGCGCCATAGCGATCCAGCGCGCTGAGCGTCTCGATCAGATCGGGACTGCGCCCGGACTGGGAAAAGCCCAGGGCGAGCTGGCCTTCGACGCGCAGCGGTGCCTGGCGCAGGGTCACCAGCGAGGGCGGCAGGGACAGCACCGGCAGGCCTAGGTGGGCCATGGCCAGGTAGGCGAAATAGCTGGCGGCGTGGTCCGAGCTGCCGCGGGCCACGGTCAGGGCGAGCTGCGGCGGCTGGGCTCTGAGGTCGTCGGCCAGAGCCGCCAGGGCCTGGTCGATGGTCGCCAGTTGGCGAGTGACCGCCGCACCGCTGGCGGCGGCTTCTTCGAGCATGAGCGAGGTCAAGAGGATCTCCTTGCGCGAACGCCTGTTGCATGACGCCTGATTCCCGCACTCTGCCACTCCTGGACAGGCGCGACCAGCCGACCTTGGCCTAGTCGCCTTCGTCCGCCGCACCGCCGGTGAATTGCAGGTCGTGCTTGCGCAGCTTGTCGGACAGCGTCTTGCGTGGCAGGCCCAGGGCCTCGGCGAGGCTGCGCAGGGAGGCATGGGGTCGGGCCAGTTCACGCTGGATGAGGTCGCGCTCGAAGGCCTCGACCTGCTCGCCCAGCCCGGCGGCCAGGCCGGCCGAGGACGGCGCCGCGACGACCGCTGCCGCGGCGGCCACGGGGGCGGCGCTCATCGGTGCCAGGGGCGCGAAGGCACTGCTGTCCAACGCCAGGTCCAGGCCCAGGGCGAAGCGCTCGGCGGCGTTCTGCAATTCCCGCACGTTACCGGGCCAGCTGTGGGCGATCAGGGCCGCGCGCTGCTCGGCATCGGGCTCGCGCCCCGGGGTGCCATGGCGCTCGGCGGCGGCCCGGGCGAAGTGGTGGAACAGCGGCAGGATGTCTTCGCTGCGCTCGCGCAGGGCGGGGATGCGCAAGGTGGCGACATTGAGCCGGTAATAGAGATCGGCGCGAAAACGGCCCTGGTCGGCGGCCTGGCGCAGGTCTTCCTTTGTCGCGGCGACCACCCGGATATCCAGCGGGATCTGCTGGTTGGACCCGAGTCGCTCGACCTTGCGCTCCTGCAGCAGGCGCAGCAGCTTGACCTGGACGTCCAGGCTCATGCTCTCGATCTCGTCGAGAAAGAGGGTGCCACCGCTGGCGTATTCGAACTTGCCGATGCGGCGCTTCTGGGCGCCGGTGAAGGCGCCCTGTTCGTGACCGAAGAGTTCGCTTTCCACCACGGATTCGGCCAGGGCGCCGGCGTTAATGGCGACGAAGGGGCCGTCGCGGCGATTCGACAGGTCGTGCAGGGCGCGGGCGACCACTTCCTTGCCGGCACCGGTTTCGCCGTGGATCAGCACATCGGCCTGGGTGGCCGCCAGGGCGCCGATCTGATCGCGCAGCCGGGCCATGCCCGGGGTCTGGCCGATCAGCCGGGTCTGCAGTTCATGGCGCTCGGCCAGGGCCAGGCGCAGGCTGCGGTTTTCCAGGACCAGATGGCGAGCCCCCAGCGCACGCCGCACGCTGTCGATCAGGGCGTCGTTGGCGAAGGGCTTCTCCAGGAAATCATAGGCGCCGGCGCGCATGGCCTGCACCGCCAGGGGCACGTCGCCATGGCCGGTGATCAGCACCACCGGCAACTCGGCGTCGCGCTGATGCAACTGGGCCAGCAGCTCCAGGCCGTCGATGCCGGGCATGCGGATGTCACTGACTACCACGCCGGGCCAATCGCGCACTGCGGCCATCTCCAGCTCGCGGGCGTCAGCCAGGGTCGTCACCTTGAAGCCGGCCAGGTCCAGGGTCTGGCTCAGCGCCAGGCGCAGGTGGGCGTCGTCGTCGATCAGCAGGATCTGGCTGGCGGGATCGAAGGGGGGCAGGGCACTCATGACAAAGACCTAAGGTAGAGGGGCTTGGCGGTCATCCGCGGACTTCTTCCTGGGGCACCGAGGCAACCCCCGGCTTGCCGTGCTGCAGGTAGAGGCGTACCTCGGCCCCGCCCTCGGCGTGGTTGGACAGGTGCAGGTGGCCACCCAGGGTCCGCAACAGGTTATCGCAGATCGCCAGGCCCAGGCCGAGCCCCTGGGCGGTGGCCTTGGTGGTGAAGAAGGGTTCGTGGGCACGGGCCAGGGCTTCGCTGGAAAACCCCGGTCCATTGTCTCTCAGGATCAGGGTCACACCGCGCTCATCGAGGCTGGTGGTCAGCCATAGTCTGCGGGCGCTGGTCTTTTCCGCCAGGGCGTCGAGGGCATTGCTCAGCAGGTTGCTGATGATCTGTCGCAGCCGGGTCTCACCGGCCTGCACCCACAGGGGCGCATCGGGCAGGTCGCGAATCAGCTCCACCTGCATGGCGCGGCGGCGGGCGGCGACCATGGCCAGGGCGTCTTCCAGGGCGCCCTGCAAGACCACGCTTTCCGGCGCGCGGCGGGCGCCGCGAGCATAGGCCTTGAGGTGGGCGATGATGTTGGCCATCCGCGTGGTCAGCTCGCCGATCAGCTTAAGGTTGCCACGGGCATCGTCCCGCCGGTCATGGTCGAGCAGCACGACGGCGTTTTCCGTGTAGCTGCGGATGGCCGCCAGGGGCTGGTTGAGTTCGTGACTGATGCTGGCGGACATGGTCCCCAGGGCCGACAGCTTGCCGGCCTGCACGGCTTCGTCCTGGGCGCGCATGAGTTCGCGCTGGGCCTGTTCACGGTCGTGCACCTCCTGCTGCAGGCGCGCGTTGAGCGTCTGCAGGTCACGGGTGCGTTCCTCCACGTTCAGCTCCAGGTCGCGCTTGGCCCGGGCATCCAGCGCCAGGCGCTCGATGAAGTGCCGCCGCCGCAGGGTCATGACCACCAGCAGCAGGAGCAACGCCAGCAGGGTCGCGGCTCCCACGTAAAGGGCGCTGCGTACCTGACGCTCGACCATCTCCCGCGGTGCCAGGATCTGCGCCGTCCAGCCCACCTCGTCGAGATTGCGGGTCTGGGTCAGCCAGTCGTCAGGGACCAGCGTCAGGGGCGCGGGGTTGGTGGTGGGGTAGGGACGGTTGGCATTGACCTGCTCGCGTTGGCGCTCGTCCAGCGGATGGGTCGCGCGAAAGCGCCAGGCGTCGTGGGAGGTGAGGATGACCACGCCGAGGTCGTCGGTGACCAGCAACTGCTCGGGGGCGTTGCCCCAGAGCCTTTCCGCGCTGTCCAGATCGACCTTGACCACCACCACGCCGGTGGCGCGCTCGCCGTCGCGCACCGCG
Source organism: Pseudomonas sp. VMV1 (assembly GCF_056790235.1). Taxonomy (NCBI): domain Bacteria; kingdom Pseudomonadati; phylum Pseudomonadota; class Gammaproteobacteria; order Pseudomonadales; family Pseudomonadaceae; genus Pseudomonas; species Pseudomonas sp. VMV1. The sequence goes on along the minus strand of NZ_JBXGSE010000003.1, from coordinate 364,192 downwards.
GCGGCGAAATAGTAGCCGCGCTTGCTCGACGTGGTACCGAGGCCGAAGAACCGACCTGGTTGCCCCTGCATGGCCGCCTTGTAATAGGGCCGGAAGGAGAAGTCGCGACCGACGAAGCTGTCTGGCTGGCGATAGTTGGAGCTGGCCAGGCAGGTGCCGTCGCCCTGCATCAGGTAGATGACATCCGCCCCGGTACGCTGCCGGATGTCTTCCAGCATCTGGCTGGCAGCGTCCTGGGCGCTGCCGTCACCCTGGCGCGCCAGGGCGTTACGCAGCACCGGCAGGTCGCCCAGCAGGTCGGGCAGCACCTCGTAGCGCCTCAGGGTGCCGAGCAGGTTGGCGACATAGAGGTCCAGGGTCTGGCCGTTCTGCTCGGCCAATTGCGCCTCGTAGAAATGCTGGGCTGCATAGCGTAGCGGAATCAGCAGCAGCGTCAGGCCTAGGGCCAGTAGCAGCAGGCTGCTCCAGCGGGGGCGCTTGGGAAGGTGAGGGCTCTTGGGCATGCGCGGCAACGGTAGGGGGCGTCCCGGCATTATGCCCAAGCTGGGACCCTGGCGAAGGGGGCGGCAGACTGTTAACGCTTTAGCAGTCGGATGAAATATCTTGTTACTAGTGACCCTGGCTGTGGAAGAGGACACGGTTTTGCCTGGCGAAAGCCGGCTAACTGACGCTGCAATCAGCCACCGAAGGAGTGACTTCCATGAAAAGCACCACCCTCTGCCTGACCCTCGCCGGCCTCCTGGCCACCTCTGCCGCCTTCGCTCAGACGGCGCCGACCGATCCCGCTACGCCGCCCGCGGCTACCACCAGCAGCCCTGCCAAGACCGGCAAGCAGGCTACCACCCACCACAAGAAGGTGGCGCACAAGAAAGCCCACAAGGCCAGCACAGGCGGCAGCTGACCCATGGCGCGGCACCTCCCCGCGCGGGAGGTGCCTAAACGGGAGTGAATCCGTCCAGAGGAGTCCTCCCATGCGCAAGTCCCTGCTGCTTCCCACCTTGATCCTGGGCCTCGGCCTGTCCAGCGCCGCCCTGGCCCAGACCAGCCCGACCAATCCTCCCGCTACCCCCGCGCGTCCCGATCCCACCAGCACCCATGGCATGGAAAAGGCGCCCAGCACCGGTGTGGGCGCGGCCGACAACGGCTCCAGCGGCGGTTCGGGTAGCGATACCGGCGCCGATCACGTCAAGAAGCCAAAGACCCAGCACAAGGATCACTAGGGCTTCCACCCATTCCCCCGGGGAATGATCCGATGAGCAAAGATCGCTTGAGCAGCGCGCGGGGGCGTGTCGAAATCGACGCCTAGCCTGAGCCAGGAGCCGCTCCCATGACCGCCGCGTCGCTGCTTTCCCCGGACCTGATCCGTACCCGCTTTTCCCAGGCCATGTCGGTAATGTACCGCCAGGAGGTACCGCAATACGGCACCCTGCTGGAGCTGGTCGCCGAGGTGAATGCCGGGCAGCCGGGTTTCTCCCGGGATTCTGCGGAGCGTCTGGATCTGGAGCGCCATGGCGCCATCCGTGTCGGCACGACTGACGAGTTGGCCACCCTGCGCCGCCTGTTCGCCGTGATGGGCATGCAGCCGGTCGGCTACTACGACCTCAGCGTGGCGGGTGTCCCGGTGCATTCCACCGCCTTCCGCCCGGTCGAGCCGGCGGCCCTGCAGGCCAATCCCTTTCGCGTCTTCACCTCGCTGCTGCGCCTGGAGCTGATCGAGGACGCCGAGCTGCGCCAGCTGGCTGAAAAGGTCCTGAACGAGCGCCGCATCTTCACCCCGGGTGCGCTGGAGCTGATCGAGCGCGCCGAGGCCCAGGGCGGTCTCACCGACGCGGAGGCCGATGCCTTCGTGCAAGAGGCGCTGGAGACCTTTCGCTGGCACCGCGAGGCCAACGTCGATGCTGGCCTCTACGGGCGCCTGCACGATACCCACCGGCTGATCGCCGACGTGGTCTGCTTCAAGGGCCCGCACATCAATCACCTGACGCCGCGCACCCTCGACATCGATGCCGTCCAGGCTCGCATGCCCGCCCGCGGCATCGCGCCCAAGGAAACCATCGAGGGCCCGCCTCGCCGCCAGTGCCCCATCCTGCTGCGCCAGACCAGCTTCAAGGCGCTGGAAGAACCCATCCTGTTCCAAGGCGAGGTCCAGGGTTCGCACACGGCGCGCTTCGGTGAGATCGAACAGCGCGGCGTGGCCCTCACCCCGGCCGGCCGGCAGCGCTACGACGAACTTCTGCAAGAGGTCCGCCAGCGCAGCAAAACGGCAGGCAGCGACTATGCGACCGTACTGGCCGAGGTGTTCCAGGCACTGCCAGATACGTGGGACGAACTGCGCCGCCAGGGCCTGGCCTGGTTCCGCTATCGTGCCGCCGAGGGCACTGGGTCAGGCGTCGAGACCACGGATACCGAAGCCCTGATCGCCGCCGGCCAGCTCATCGCCGATCCCATTACCTACGAAGACTTCCTGCCGGTCAGTGCCGCGGGCATCTTCCAGTCCAACCTGGGTGCCGGTAGCCAGCAGGAGTACCAGAGCGGCGGCAATCGCGCCGCCTTCGAAGCGGCCCTGGGTGCGCCGGTCCTCGACGAGATGGCGCTGTACGAGCGTCAGCAGCGCGAATCCCTGACAGCTGCCCTGGCTGCCCTTGGCCGCCCCGCCTAGAATGTCGGCTCTCGCGTCGGTGGCCTCTGCCCCCGACGCCCGCCCCTGGCAGGCAGCCTGATGTTCACCAAACTCGATCCGACCGACTGGCAGCTCATCCACCTGCTGCAACAGAACGCCCGCGCTTCCAACGCCACTCTGGCCCGCCAGCTGGGCCTGGCCCGCACCACCGTGGTCACCCGCCTGGCCCGCCTGGAGCGCGACGGCATCATTCAGGGCTACGGCCTGCGCCTGGGCTCCGAACTGGAACAGGCTGCCGTGCGTGCCTACTGCGCCATCAGCGTCCTGCCGCGCAGCACCGCTGGCGTCATCCGCGCTCTGGAAAAGATGGTCGAAGTCGAGGAAGTCTCCTCGGTCAGCGGTCAGTTCGACTACCTGGCCTTCCTGCGCTGCACCACCCACGAAAAGCTAGACGACCTGCTCGACCGCATCGGCAACCTGGACGGGGTGAAGCAGACCCAGACCTCGATCATCTTGAATCGGAAGATTGACCGGCGCAGTGGCACTTAACAACTTTTTCAGGTGGGAATTATTAGCGGTTTGGATAATGGTAGTTCGTGGAAGGTCTGGTTTGTTGTCAACTCATGTAGACGTACCACGACAGTTCACTGCTGGTATCTGCGGTGTTTGTCCTGTAGGCATTTAGCGCCTGGTGAGCGCTAGATTATGGTGCCCAAGGCCACCTGTCTGAATCGTGAAGCGTGCGCGCCGATTAGCGCCCGATTCAACAGGCGGCTTGGTCCATGACCGCCTGTGCGGCCTGAAAGGTCAGGTCGCCCAGGATGCCGGCCTGCGCTTCCTGTCCGCTAATCATGAAAAGCAGGTTCGTCCATAGCGTTTCATAGCCACAGAGCCAAGCGAGCAGGTCTGCATCCAGGACGTGGCTGTACATTAGGGCAGTGGCGGCGCTGTGGAGGCGATAGGGCTGTTCAGGCGGGTAGTAATAGCGGTAGGACCGACGCAGCGGACCCTGCCAGGGGTACCACGGTGTACCATCGTCATGCTCTACAGAGAGATCGACCACCAACTTGCCAAGGTCCTGCAGGAGCGCTGCATAGGCAACGCCCGCCGTCCAGGCTTCAGCTTGCGCTGCCTGCTCCTCGGGCGGCGCACCGATTGGTAGCAAGCAAGCCTGACGCAGACGCAGCGCATAGCAGACCCGGTACAGGGCGTGGTCAAGCATGCCGCCTGCATAGCGGTACGGCCCGTCCAGGGATACTGGAAAGGCCTGGACCAACTCGGCGTAGCGCTGCAGTGGCGTCCGGTACAAGCGATCAAATTGCTCACGGGATACGGCGGTTCGCTGCCAGATCTGGTCCATCAACGTCTGGCGTTCGGGGCGTTCCAGTAATTCCGCGCCGGGTAGAGGGTGATGCAAGCCATCACTCGCTAAGGCTGGGGTATCAGAGGCCGACGATACGGCCGTATGGAAGTGGCGACGCCAACGCATAAACATGGTGAGCGCTCCTGGGGTGTAATAGATCTGAGCCGCTTGCTTGCGGAGTCTGTTTGACGTAATGGCAGGTCCAATGGCCATCAGCGCATCCCCTGCCGAACGGCGTCCGTCCCTCTGGCGCCAGCGCCGCGCGCATCCTGGGTACCGCTCGCCAGGGCCTGAAGGGCCGCGCCGACGCGCAGGCCAACCCAGGTCAACGCGGTCATCCAGAACGTCGGGAAGGCGATGAACATCGTGGCCATGATGAAATTCAGCAAGAGGTCACCGAAGGCGTTGTTCAGGCCGATCAAAGGATCGAAATTTCGGTGCGGACGTCCGGCGCCAAAGCCCCAACCATAGAGGGCGTCCAGGATGGTGCTGTCGAGCCAACGGGCCAGCTGAAACCAGAACTCCACGAAGAAGAGCGCGAACTGCACGGTGCTGAGCGTCAGCGTGGTCTTGAGGTCGTAGGTGCCTATGACCAGCAGCAAGGGAAGGCCAATCACCAGCGCCATTTTTAGCAGCGACAGCACCATCGGCAGTGCCTGACGCACGACGTCCATAGCGGGAAAGAACCCCAGGGATCCCAAGGCCAATCCCGTGTCTCCGGCCAAACGGGCGGCCATGTTAGGCAGCGACATATCCACCTGGCCGCCATAGTCGGTGTAGACCTGACCCTGATTCAGCTTCTGCTGGCGCGGCGCGACGACAGCGCGTATGACCGCATCATCTACGGTCTGCCGGGAAACAAAGCCTGCCCACTGCGCCAAGCGGTTCAGCAGGCCGGCATCAACCTGTGTCAGCAATCGCTCGCGCAGCCCACGTCCTGGATCGGACCACCATTGGCGACAGAGTGGGTAGCCCGCGCCAGTGGGACCCGGTGTCAGGCCTGCATCACGCGTCGCTTCGTAAGGCCAAGCGGCGCGTGGGGTACGCGCCCGGTCAATGTCATAAAAGCCAGGTGAGTTAAGAAAATAGCGAGAGCCGATCCAGGTGACGTCATAGCGCTGATCCGCAGCCAGGCCAGGGCGCTGCATGAACAGCCGGGCGCGCGAGGGGCCGTAGCACTCACGGGTAAAGTCGGCTACTTCCTGCGCGAGCAGTGGATCGGCAATGCGTGTGGCATCAAGCTCCATACGGATCTGCCGCAAGTCAGTGCCGCAGGGAATGGCCGCAATGGCTGCGCCGGTCACAGCCTTTGATAGGGCGTGCACAAAGAACCACCAGACCGGTATCAGGGCCTGCTGCCCGTTGAGTTGGGTATAGCTCAAGGCCCAGCCTGTCTTGGCAGGGGCCGCGACATCGACCTGGCATTGGCGGGAACGGCTCATGTCAAACTGAAGGGTGTTCAGCGATACCGGGATCATGGGAATCGCCGCAAAGGCAATGACGCCGATCGCCAGGAGCATGCGGCTTTCGATGCGCCGGCTGGACAGTAGGCTCTGCTGGCTTTCATCCGTACTGACGGTACGGGCGTGTAGCCATTCCTGGACCACGATCAGCAGAAAGGGCAGCGCAAAGAGACCGCTGGCCAGCAATAGATTCCAGATGCCGTTATGGATAAGCCAGCCGACCAGGGTGAGGTAGTACTCGAGGTAGTCCGTGGTGTAAAGCGTCATGGCGTGGGTGTCCTCACTGCACGGCGTGGGCCCAAAGGCGCCATTCCGCAACCGTCAGCGTCGACAGGGCGAGGCCTTCCAGCAGATACAGGCGTACCACGCCGCGCGATGACCCTTCGCGGGCGCGTACCCGTTGGTGCAGCCCATACCAGCCCCACACCGTGAGGCCATACAGGCACAGCCGCCACAACAACAGGAGCATCGCGTGCGCCTCCAGCCAAGCGGTCCAGACCTGTAGTCGGTCTAGGGAAGGTTGGCCGAATTGCGGTGCCAGGAGGAGCACCACCAGGAGCACCAGCGCGGCCAGTGAGCGACGCCGCAGGCATTGTTTGCGGACCGCACGCCAAATAAGTTGCCTCATGGCGCATCCTCCTGAGGGGCCTGAATCACATCCAGGCGGCGGGGCGCGGCATCACCCTGGAAGATGCCGCTTGAGCGAGCGGCGCGTTCGCGTTGGCGATCGACCACACGCGACGCCGCATTGGTCGTCAGCGTCCTGCGCAGCTCCAGCTCGGTCTTCAGGTTACCGACCTCCTGGGTCAGGGTTTCCTGCTCGGTACGAAGGGTGCGCGTGGCGATCTCATTTGCGGCGACGTTGGGCTCCTTGAGACCGGTCAGCAGCAACCGCTGGAGCAACAGCGCTTGCTCCACGACGCGTGACAAGGCCACCTCGGAGGCAAGACGCTCGCTTAGTACATCTCGGTCCGGCTCATCGCGTAAGGCCTCGATGACACCTCGGGTGACGGGCAATGCGCGGCTACCCGCAGCGGCAAGCTGCTCGGAGGTGGTGGGCGTGGTGCCTGCCACGAGGTCGCGCAGCGCGCGCAGGACCTTGTCGTACTCCTCCTGGATCAGCGGCGTCAGGCCTACGCCGGGTGTGGTTTGGGTCTTGGTGCACTGCGTACAGGTTCTAAGTTCGCGCTCTCCTAAGACTCGATTGGCCCAGGCTGTCGCGGCGTGGGGCGACGGCCAGACCTGACAGATCAACCGGTCGTGGCACTGCGCGGGGTCCAGGTCGGTGGTCTCTTGAGCACTTCGCCCGTTGAGCAGGTTGTAGCCTGCCCGGGTCACATCGCTGATCAGGCGAATTGGGGGTTGATCACGTCCTCCTGCTGGCGCGCCGGCCACCCACGGCACGCCCTGCTGACCCCCGCGCGTTTCAGCCTGCTCGACCGCGGACACTCCGTCGCGACTGGCAAGGGTTTGCTTGAGCGCCATGCCTTCGGCTAGCTGATCCCATCCGGCGCTTCCGCCTGCGAGATCTGCCATGCGACCGGCCAGGGCGCGGCAACTGGCCTTGGAGCGATCAAAGTCCAGGCGCGCCTGCAGGATGCCGTTGGTGAGGAGGTTATACAGGGCAGGATCTGCCCGTTGGATGATGAGCGCGGGCAGTGAGGCCACTGCCCTGGTGGCGTTCTGGATGACGTTGTTCATCAGGCTGTGAAAGCCGTTGGTGACGCCATTGAGCTGATTTTGCACCGTGGTCGACAGGCTCATGTCGCCACAGACCAGGTTGCTGTTCCAGCCAACGCCCACACCCAAGCTCTCCATGTTGCCCGCCGGGCTCATGGACACCGCCCGGCCGCCGCCAATGCTGTAGAACACCTCGTCACTGAAGACCGGTCCGCTGAGGTTGATACCTGTGTTATCCAGGCGAAGTGATTGCGCGCCACTGTTGGTGAGCAGCAGCATGCCTGTGACGAGGTGCAGAGCCCGCCAAAGGCCCATTCGATGAGGAGGGGTCATGGAGATACCTACTGAGATCGCTACAGAAAGTCCTGGCTGCCCAGCAGCACCTGGCCCTGGCGCTCACAGCAGGCATAGGGGCGCCACAACGCCCAGGCGTAGTCGCCCTGCATGGCCTGTGGCCCTGCTTGGTCATGCGGGAACACCACGCAGGTGGACGAAAGCCGAGGCGCCAAGGGCTGCCACCTACCGGTTTGGGCATCGCCCTCTTTGAGCGGGCCGGCGGGCCAGTAACCCCATTGCGGCTGCGCCCGCAGCGGCTGGTAGACGTGGGGCTGTCCCTCGCGTGTGACGATATCGCCTGCGCGCTGGGCGATGACGGCAGCGCCCTTGTAGTCATCGGCTTGATGCACAAAGCCGGTCCGGGGATAGACGGTGCCCCAGAGGTTGGCTTGCGCGCGGGTGCCAATCTCCCGTAGGCCGGGCGACACCGCTTCAGGATAGGCGCGCTCGGGTACGCCATATCGCCAGGCCAGGGTATCGAGGGTGCTGAGCAAATAGGGTTTGAACGGCGTCCCGGCGCCACCGCAGGTGTAGCCAAACTGGCCGGCATACTGACCCAGGGCGGCAGCGCCGGGATGACCGATCACATCCGCATTCTTGAACAGGGCGAGGTTGTTTTCATGCACCTCGGCGCTGGTTCCTGCGCCGCCTGAGCGCGCCATGGCAGTCGCCGGACTCAGCGCACGCAGGGCGTGCCACGGGTTTTCACCGGTGTTCGAATAGCTGGCAACGACGGCGTCCGGAACGTAATGCCTGACCTTGAGCGAGGTGCGGACGCTACAGCCGCCTAAGGTGCAGTAAAGCCAGTAGCAGATGCCGACAACGCGGTACTGCAGGCAGTCGGGTGAGGCCACCGAAGCCACGATCGCCGAGGTATCCAGTGCCAAAGCCGCGGTCGTGCTGGCAAGGGTTCCGGCTAGCAGCACAGGACGCAGGCGAGCAGAACGCTTCATGGCCGGCGGCCCTGCTGGCGTTCGATACGTGCCACGGCCCGGGCCACCTCCGTATCGCCATAGACGACATAACGTTGATCAACCACTACGGCCGGCAGGTGAGTAAGGCCCAGATGCCAGGCCTGTAGGAGGTCTTGGTAGGCATTGGCCAGTTGCGGGGCGAGGGCCGGCGTCTGTTCCAGACGATAGCGAACCCTTTGTTCAGCAGTCGCGAGGTCGGGTGGTAGGTCTCGAGAAAGCTCTCCTTGCAGCCACGAGGCCTCGTCGAGCAGAACGACACGGGCACCTTGAGTCTGGGTAAGTGGATGGTGGCGGTCCGTATAGGCCACAACGTCCACAGCCTCTGCGCGAAGGCAGGCTAGCCCCAGGACCAAGGGTCCCAGACAGGTAGGGCGATACCGGGCATTACGATGGGTCATGGCGGCAGTCGTCTCCAGGCGCGGGGATATGCCTAGTTCAAAAGACGACGAAGCCGAGTACCAGAAAGAATAGAGAAGCGGGCCTTACCGGATTTTTTAGCGACGTTTTTGCTTGAGCGCGCATGCGGCCAGCACCGGAGAACACCCTTTGTGAGCTGCAGTGATCGACGCTCAACGAAAATTCAACTGGCAGCGGGTCTGGACCTCATTGCCCCATGCTGCGTTGTAAGGCTCAAGTGAGCGCCAGGCCAGCGCGCAATCGCTCGTAGGTATAGTGCGTTATGCGCCAAATGGCAGTAATGTATACGCCAAATGACGCTAGAGGGTTTTGTCATGACTACTGTCACCAGCCGGTCGACCAAAGACTACAACCTAGCCAAGCCGACATGGTTTCTCATCCATGTTGATGCTGGCCAGCTTAGTGATTACGACATCTACAAACGCACTACAGAGGGCTTTCACCGTCACGACGTAGATGCATTGATTTCGGCATATCAGCCTCTGGCGCACAAAAAGATCACCAGCCGCATCATTGGCAAATCGATCCGTACGCTGCAACGCCAGAACAGTGCAGGCCGTTCCGAAAGGTTGGATGCTCTTCAAAGCGCTGTCGCGTTCCAGTACGCCAAGGTGCTAGAGGACGCGATCAATGTGTTCGGTGACCAGCAGCTTGCAGAGCAGTGGTTGAGTCGGCCCTGTAAGTATCTCGACGGAGACATTCCTTTAGATGTCATCCATAACCCGATGGGGTTTCAGGCGGTCGAAGATTATCTAGAGCGGATTAAGTACGGGGTCTATCAGTGAATGCTTTGCCTTGGTCGGGAGCGTGGCATGCCTGGCGCCTCGACCGTGCTGAGTTTGCGGACACATGGGACAAAGGAATCGGAGCTCATAAGGTGGGTGGCCGATGGAATCCGCCGGGGCGCCACGTTGTGTACGCGGCTGCGGATCCTGCTACCGCGATCTTGGAAGTCGCGGTCCACACCGGGTTTGACCTGCTGGACATCGTCCCGCATGTGCTGACTTGCTTCACTGTGCTTGATCCAGACCTGATCAAGGTCGTGCAACCCGAGGACGTTCCTAACCCCAATTGGTTAACAGGTGCCCGGCCTTCCCCGAATCAGTGTCAGTTCGGGGACAACCTGTTAGCTAATTGTCCGTTTGTCCTCATCCCCTCCACGGTGTCTCGACACTCGTGGAATCTGCTCATGAGCTGCGATTTGGCAGAAGGCTCATACCGGTTGGAAAGCCAGGAGCGGTTTGGCCTCGATACGAGATTGGTTAAAAAAGTGAGCGAAGAGTAGAAAGATCAAAAGCTTGCTAACGCGAACCCATTACTCTGATTTGCGTTTCGCGTGCTTTCGGGAGGACTTTCCAGCGTGAAACCAGCCTTACGGATATGAAGGACCGCTCCCGCTGACGGTAGATTACCGCCTCGCTTTGATAAATTTGGCCACGCTTGGGTGGAGCATGCAGATTGGGGTATGCGTTTTCTATAAAGCTTATGGCAGTGCGGTGACTGATCATCCCTGCGGATAACGCGCGACATGCTTGCCTGAGCGGCCGCTCGTTCAGTTAGGCTGCGGCCTAGGAGGGTCAAGGAGGGCCGTGGTAATGCCACGCTGCTGGTCAAGCGCCTCTGCCATTTTGAACGCTGCGTCCAACTCGCTGATCCCGTCCTGTTGCATATAGCGGTAGCGCTCAGCTTTTTCTTCCGGGTCGGTCATGGCCAAGGCCAGAACGAGGCTAGGCGGTACCACGCGAAAGAGCGTTTCCATCGACTTGGACAGGATAACCCCTTCGCTAAACTTGCCCGCTTCCTTGCGCGCCGAGCGCATCAAGGCCTTCTGCGCCGGCGTCAGCTCGCGAAAGCGAGCGATCTTCTCGACTTCGTCGGGAGGCATCGACAGGCAGATCCACCACTCGATCATGTTGAGCATGGGTTCGGCCGCTGCTGGCAAGTCGTCCAGATTCTGAGTGGCCAGCCAGAACCAGGCGCCGAGCTTTCGCCACATCTTGGTGATCTTGACCACATAGGGTGCCAGCAGTGGGTTCTTGGTGATGATGTGTCCTTCGTCGGTGACATTGATCAAAGGGCGTCCCAGGAACTGATCGCGCTCAGCCAGGTTGTTCACGGCGTTGATGAGGCTGACGTAGGCCACGGCAAGCTGCGCGCCATAGCCCTCCCGGGCAAAGGTCGCCAGATCCACCAGGGTGATGTCAGCCTCAGGCCACGGGGTGCCAGGGCGATCAAAGAGTTCGCCGTCGCTGCCCTGACAAAACAGGCTCATGGCTTCGGCCATTTCCAAGAGGCGTGCGCGTCGGGGTTCGGGAAGGGCGTCGTCGCGCGCCTGCTCGCGTAACGTGGCGCAGAGATCGCGGGTCAGCACGGGCTGTCCCTGCGCGACACAACGTTCCGCGGTCGCCAACAGGCACTGACGCAGCAGGCTTCGGTCTGCGCGGGTCATGCGTGCGTCCTCGCGTGGATCACCGCCGGTGATCATTAGGCGCGCGATGATCTCCAGTTCGCCCAAGACATCACGTTGCTCATCCGACGCCTCCGAATGCTCACCCTCTGTACTGTCGAGCGCTTCGGTCATGGTTGGTGTGACCAGTCGCCAAGCATCGGCAAAGGGGGCCAGGCTGATGCCGCTGCCCGGTGTGAGGGTTACGCGGTGAACGGACAACCCCAGGCGGGCGGCGAAGTCGGCAAACAGCCCAAAGGAGTTACCGGCCTCGACGATGAATAATCGAGGTCGGTACAGCGCGGTCACCTGCTGCAGCAGGTAATTCAAGGTCGCGCTCTTGCCCGACCCGGTTGGACCGAACAGAAACAGGTGGGCGTTCATCTGGCGATCAAGGCGGCTCAGCGGGTCGAAGGTCACCAGACCCCCACCTCGATTGAAGAAGGTGATGCCGGGATGACCCGTTCCCGTACTACGGCCCCAGACAGGGGCCAGGTTCGCGGCGTGCTGCACGAACATCAACTGGGTATACCAATGCCGGCGGTCGGCCGCAGGATCAAAGACGGCGGGTAGCCAACGAAGGTAGCTGTTAAGCGGCGCCACTTCCGCGTCTTCGCGTACCACCTGCAGGCCTGCCGTCAGCAGCGCGTTGTTAAGTGTGTGGCAGCGTTGGCGCAGACTCTCCATTGCCGGTGCGCGCACATAAAACGCCAGCGCGCCTCGATACAACTTGTGCTGTCCGCCAATCAGGGCCCGGGCCTGCTCGACGTCCTGGCGGGTGTGCAGGGAGGCGAGGGTGTCGCCCACGGCCTTGCGTGCCAGGGTATTGAGCTGCGCTTCCAATCCATCCTGTGGCGTTGCGACCACCGTCAAGCACATCACCGTACCCTCTGGCAGCTGATCCATTACCGCATTGAGGGCCTCACCATGCCGCATCTCACCGCTCAGGTGGCCTGCTTCCGGAGGCTGACGCAGTCGATCAACCACCAAGACGCGATGAGGTTGATCGTCGAAGTACCACACCCCGGTGGTTCGGTCTGAGCGAGGTGGCGTGAAGAAAAGGCGTTGCGCAAAATCGGTCCCGCTGGCCAATTCCAGGGCGTCGGGTGGTGTCGTGTCCGGATAGCGGGTCAGGGCATAGAAGCGTGCCTTGTCGGCGTCGGTATGGCCCAGGTGAGTGGGATCGGGATTGAACCAGCGCAGCAGCCAATCATGGATGGCGGCAGCGTCCAGGCGTGTGCTGGACACACCCGCGCTGGTAAGCGCTGCAGTAAGGCGGTCGCAGGTTGCATTCAGATCCTGCTCAGGCGCTGAGACAGGGCTGCGGCGTGCGGTGGCGGGAAGGCGCCGGTAGACGACCATCCGGGTACGGCGGTGCTGCCCACGCCAGGGCAACTGGGTCACGGTGGTGTCGTCGAACAGTCCGCCAGGCGTGCTGACCGCCTGCAGGTGGCGGGCGGTCAGACGCAGGTAGTAGTCCGTGAAGATGCTGTGACGCGCGAGAGGGCGGACGTAGTCGGACAGTGTGTTGAGGTAAGCCTCGAAGGTGGGCTCGTCCTGGGCATAGAACTGTACGACCCAGGGGCTCTCGTCGTGCTCATCGAGTGTTTCCTGCAGGGCGGTTTCTACGGCGTCGCGCGCTTGCGCGAACCAGTCAGGCTCGCGTCCTTCTGTCGCCAGTGGTTGCAACTCGAAGAAGGCTGCCACCGAGCGGCCATCGTCCAAGAGCATGCACTGCGCGTCAGGCAGGTATTCCACCCACGGCAAAAGATCGACGAACGAGGGCGCCTGGGCGTACAGCCTGTCCTGATCCGCCTGGGTAGCAGGCCGGCGTTTGGACGGGTCCAGGCAGGCGCCCGGGGCGGCCAGCCCGTGCTTGGCTAGCCGCATGACATGGGCCTGCCAGGCATCCGATGACTGCGGATCCGGTGTCGTCTGGCGCAGGCGCGGCCAGCGGAGCCAAGCGCTGCGCATCAGTAGTCCTCCACTCGCTCACCGGGCAGGGCGTAGGGTACGTGTCGATAGAGCGGAAATACTGTGCTGTAGCCTGGTACCGGAACCGACTCCTCGCCGGCCAAATGCGGGAAGACATACATCACCAGGTCAGGGTTGGGCAGGCGGGGAAACTGCTGGTTGAGGGAATGAGCGCGCTGGCGCAGGTCCGCACGCGGGCCGCTGGAGGGAGGCTCATCTCCGACGGACAACGGACGACGCACCTGCTGCCGGGCCTCGCTCAGGCGAGCCTCGGCGCCCTGGACACTGCTCGTGTGGACACGCCAGAGGTCGAGCATGCTGTGATCACCGGGCGGCAGTAGGGTGTCCTTGCTGGCGCAGCCTGCCAGCGCAAGGGTCAGCAGCGGGGTGGCAAGCGAGAGCGTCGTATTAGTCCAAGGGCGCTGCATGGAGTCCTCCGGTCAGGTGATGAACGCGTCGCCCCTGGGGGGCGTAATCCAACGTGCCAGGCCGCTCCAGGTGAACCGCGACCTGGGCGCCGGGTTTGACGTACACCGCCGCGAAGGCTTGGCCATAGAACCGATTGACCCACTGCGACAGGTCTTGCATGCCACTGGCCAGGATTTGGTTGAGCGCCCCCTGTCCGGACGTGCTGGTGGTGCCGAACGTGCCGGCGCCGCTGAAGACGGCATGTGTGCTCTTGTCGGCTGAAAGCAGCGATGCCGCGCCGGCACCTGCGGCGGTGATCAAGGCCTGCGAGCCCAGGTACTGGGCCGCATTGCTACGCCGTTCACCCGCTACGCAGGGAATGCCCTGGTCATCGCTGATCCAACCCAGGGCGTTGTCCGCCGACTCACCTCGCCGGCCCTGGCCGCTGGGCGGGTCATCGTCAGGTAGGGTGCGGATCGTGCCGTCGGTAAAGACAAAAGTCAGGCTGCGGATCTGTCCGCGGACGCAAGACAGGGTCCAGTCGCCGGAGGCCGTTCCGCTAACCACGGCGCCGGCCACGTCGGGTAATTCGATGCCGTTGGCGGTCAGGTTGTCCGGGCCGATCAGCACCTTGAAGGGGTAGGGGTCATTCACCGTGCCATCGACAGGGACCCGTCCGATCAAGGCCGTCATGGCGACCGAGCCCACCAGGGTGGCATTGGCTGGCAAAGTATAGACCGGTTTGGCCGGAGCATCAGGTGCATGGCTTATTCGGTCGTCAGGGACTGCGGCGGGTGGCGACTCAGGGGCTAATCCCAGCTGCAGTGGGTGCGCCTGGCTCTTGCTGGACGCAGCGTCAGGCGGCACATCGCTTGGCTCAATCCAGCGCAGTGGTACTTCAGTCGACGCCTCTTGGGTGGGCTCCAGGCCGAGTCCTACCGGCAGCTCCGTGGCATCGTCCGGTGCGGGGGTGTGCAGGCGCTGCTTGACGTCGTTGAGCAGTTGTTCGGTCTGCTGCCGTTCACGCGCCAGCTGCTCCTGAGCCTGCTGCCGCTGCGCCCGCTCAGCCTGCAGGGCGTGTTCGATTCGCTGATCGACTAGCGCGGTTGCATCCTCTGGACGGCCGGGCGCATGACGTGAGTGCTGCACATCGCGCGTTGCAGTCTCAAGCTCCTGACGCAGCTGCTTGACCTGAGCTACCAGGGTCGCGACGGTGTCCCGAGGGGAGTCGCCTTCAACCCCCAAAGCGGCGCGTTCCTCTTGGGTCAGCGCATGAGCGGTTTCGGGCTCAACATCAGACGTACTGGAGGACCCGGTGCATCGCGTAAGGCCAACGGCAGTCATCATTCCGGCCAGGGGAATGGCCGCCCATTTGAGTAGGCTACTGGTCTTCATCGACATTACCGTGGCGCAGCGCGGGCAAGACAGGAGGGCGAGGTGCGACGTCTGGGAAGGGCGTGACCTTGGGGAGCAAGGCGCCCCGCAGTCCCTGGTGGCGAGTGACGAGATAGACCACTGTGGTGTCGGTGGCCTGACCGGACGGGCCAAGGTCGGGATGCTGGAAGGTGGCAGCCACAAAGTCGCCCTGTAGTGCTTCGGGCACCAACGCGATAGGATGTGCGCTTTGATTGCTCAGGCGAACTGCGGTGACCCGCAGGTGCTGCAGTTGCCAGGCGGCGAGGGCGCGCGCCCTAACCGGTAGCCCCGGCAAAAGGCTGTCCAAGGGCAGCTCTTTCTCCACCGCGGCGGAGCGAATGCCGTCGACTGGCTCAAGGGTGCGTAAGGGTGCATAGAGACGCTGGGCGGCATAGCGGGTCAGGGTCATCGCCAGGGCCGCGTCCGGAGCGCTCTGCGCAGTACCGGCTTCAGGCGTAGTCGGCGCAGGCCGCGACTCTTCGTCTGGCGCATCCAGGACGATACGAATCGGCTCTGCCGCTGGTTGCCCCGATTTTGCCGGCTCCGCGGCGACGTCGAGCAGGATGATCATGCCCGTTTGCACATCCTGTACCTGCAGCCGCGTGGGCGGAAGCACGGTGCTGGCGCGTAGGTACAGCGCGCCGCCGGTGCTTTGGATACGCAAGCGATCACTCAGGGCTGTAGGGACGCCAACGCGCACCTTGCGGTCAAGGAACACGACACGTTCCTGGCCTACCGTGAGCGGCACTGCGAGAGGCAGGCGTTTCCAGTGCAGGATCTGTGTGGCATGACCGGGTGCTGCCACACCGAGCCCAAGGAACAGCGCGGCGAGCAGGGATAGGGGCTGACGAGTCATGTGGCGGCTCCTGGGGCTTGAGCAGGCATCAGGTCCGGATGGGTGTCGATGCGTTGTGGCGGCTGGGCATAGCAGTCCAGCGCAAGGCCGAACGGGTTGTGCTCTGGATCTTGATCCAGCCGTACGACCTTGAGCTGGTAGCGCACCAGCGCCCGCTTGATCTGCTCGCTGCTGTAGTACTCATCCGCCGTCAGATCCAGCGTGACGATCCAGTCGCGAGCCGAGATCACCTTGACCCGGCGCGCGGGATCCTCGCCGTAGCCGCGCCCTGGGATCTCGTAGACGCCCCGGACGCGTAACCGCAGCTCGCCGTTGGCGCGGCGACGCTGATAGTCCTGCTCGAGGAAGGCCTGGCAGGCGGGCGTGAGGTAGGCCGAGAGGGTTTTGAGGTTGCGCGGGTAATCCGCCTCGCCATCGCTGGGCCAGCGTTGTAGCTGCTGCCAGATGTAGAAGGCGAAGGCATAGACGTTTTCGGGCGGTACGTCCCACCAACTTCGCGTGCTGCCTGAACGCAGGTCAGGCGGGATGTGGATGGTCAAATCTCGCGGTGCGCTCCACCAGCCAAGGCCCAGTAGCAATGCCAGTAGGGCCAGGGCACCGGCGGCCAGGCGAAGGGTGCGTATGTGCGTCTGCAGATGCACGATTTCGTGGCGAAAGCGGCTCATGACCAGCGCTCCCCTTCACGCAGGACCGCCCGGGAACGTCGTGTGCTCCAGGTGCCTGAGCGCAGAATCAACCGCTGTGCGCCGACCCAGGCGGCCAGGAGGGGTAGGCGGGTTGCTACCTGCCATTGCAGGTGCCGATGCAGCCAGGTATCAGGTCGTCCGCGCTTGAGGGTCTGCAGCACTCCGCTGCTCAGGTAGAGCCCAACCGCCAAGGTAATGAGGATGCCGGTGGGCAGCACCGCCAGCTGCCCAACCACAACCGCCAGCGGCAGACTCAGCCCTGACCCGATCAACGCAAACAGCGTGGTGGCAAACCAGAGCTCGTCCGCGGTCAGCCCTCGGACAACGGCCGGTTGGCGATTGAGTCGGTGGGGCAGGAACAGAACCTGGCCGTCTTCGGCGCGTACGGTCTCCATGGTGAGGGGCAGCTTCGCGTGTCAGAGCACACCGATGGCGGTGGTCAGCAGCCAGATCCCCACGACCAACAGCATGGCGCCAACGGCCACGGTGAGACCAAATTGCCCCCAGGTGGCGCGACCGGTGTGGATCTCGGAGTAGCGGGTATAGGCGTGGTAGCACACGCCAATAAACATGGACGCCACAACCAGCAGGGCGACCAGCATGACGATGTCGTAGCCGTAGTTTTGCAGGGTTTGCAGGATGCCGGTGCCCTGCCCACGGGTGGGTGCTTCCATCTTGGGCAAGCCAGCGGCGTGGGCGCCTTCAATCAGCCCGATACCACTGACGGTCGTCAGGGATTGAGCAAGACGGCGAGGGCAGATGCGCAGCAGCGACGTAGACACGTTCAGATCCTCCATAGGTCAGGAGAGCAGTAGAAAAATCAGGGCCAGGTACAAGAAGAAAAAACGCACCGCGATACCCAGCAGTTGGCGTTGGGTCATGCGGTGTTCGGCCCAGCTCACGAAGGCCGTGCGCAGGGCCCAGACGCCCCAGAGCTGAAAGACGGCAAAGACCAGGCTCAGCACCACCGTGGAGACGGCAGCAGGGGTGAAGCCACCGCTGGCCTGAAAGGCTGTGCTCTGTGCGGCGGAGAGGGTCATGGCGAGGACGCCTCATGTGGATCGACCTCGCGGGCGTAGTCACCTGCCAGCGGCTGCAGATCCCTGGGCTGGGCCCGAGATGGCGTCAGGTAGTGTTCGATGCCCTGGCGGATGCGCTGCAGGTCTTGCTGCAGGAGGGCATAGTCGAAGTGGTAGCGGGTGCCTGCAGGGGCTGCGTGCGCAGCGGTCTGAACGGCCAGGTGTTCAGTGATCGTCAGCTGCCGGATGACGGCGGCTAGCTGCTCACGTTCAGCGTCACTGTCGCCCGCCTGCGCTTGGGGGGCACTTAGGGCAACCAAGAGCGGTGTGAGGAGGATTGGCCAGTGAGGTAGGGCAGAGCCTTTGCGCGTTGCCATCTTGCTCGCGTCCTGAGCGATTCGATGGCGCGAAGGTGCCGTTTACGGGAGCGTCACGCCGCAGAAAATCCGATTCAGCGCGTACCCGGTTTTTTGTAGACGGCGGCCTCACCGAGAAAGCGGAGCGCACGCCAGCCGGTTTGTTGGTTGCAACCGGTAACCGCGAACGTTAGATTTTGGCTGTCGTGGTCAATCCCGCGACCGGGCGTGAGAACCTGGAAGTTGTCCAAGGCGCGGTAGCGTCATAGTGCTTAGCCAGTATTTGCATGCTGCGCTAATGCTCCTCTATGGCGGGCCGTGTGAGGCAGGCTTTTGCCTGGCCGGTTCCCTTGGACGCCGGATTCTCACCCTTGCACGGTCCGCCTCCTATGCTCGTGAGAAGGCTGGTAGGCGGTTCCTTAACCTGTCCAAGGAGTAAAAGGAAAATGCCTCGTCCTCCTTTCAAGCCCGGGCTCCGCCTGACACATCCGACTACGTGTCTTACCTCTCGCATGGAGGTGCGCCATGACTAGTCGCACTAGCACCATAGTCCCTTTTCCAACGCCTCTGCTTCGAGCGCGCCAGCCAGACTTCGAGTCGGATACGCCGGAAGCCGAAGCTGAGTTGCATGTTTCAGTGCTGAACGATCTGCTTGATCAGTTGGCGTCTGAGTCGGTAGAGAACGGAGAACTTCGTCAGCAACTGCTTGCGTCGATGATGCGCGAGTTGCTTAACGATGTTGTCGTGCTTTACCGCCAAGCCCTGACAGAAGCACGACGTTAACAACCCTCTTGAGCAATAACGCTGCACCTGTCAGATAAGGTAGAGCTGGCAGGTGCGCTACTGTCCTTGCCAAGAAGACAGGTTAATACGTGCTAGTGCTTTGGTAGAAAGCCGGCGGCCTGAAGTTGCTTCGCTCAGCGAAAGATCAACGACTGGTGAGCTGCGCCACCTGTGCGAGCACCGTCGCCGACCGCGATCGCCACGTTACCGGCAGCCACTGCCGCATCTCCGCAGGCAAACACGCCTGCCACGCTGGTTTCCCGCATCTGATCTACTGTCAGGAAATCGCCTAAGGGACCGCTTTCAACGGCAAGACCCAACTGCTTGATCAGGGGGTTGTTCAGATGCGTGCGTGGTTGGACGAACAGTCCTGCAAGCGTAATCACATGACCACTGGCCAGTGTCACTTCCAACCGCTCCCCACCAATAGAAACAACCTGCTCTTGCTCGAGCAAAACGCCACGCTGTGCAAGCTTCTTGCTTTGCTCTGCATCGGGCTGGAAGGCGCCGTTGAGGAACAAGGTTGTTGCTCCCCAATCAGGCAGCATCAGGGCCTGATGGATAGCGAGTGATGAGCTGGCCAGGACACCGATGTTTCCTTTGTCCAGCTCATACCCATGGCAGTAAGGGCAGTGGAAGACCTGTCGCCCCCAGCGCTCAGCCAAGCCAGGAATATCTGGCAGCTCATCGGTGACGCCGGAAGCCAGAATCAGCCGACGGGCATTGAAGGTGAGGCCATCGCTTGTAGCGATAGAGATCACATCGGCCTGTTTCTCTGCTGCAACCGCAGACGCGTCATGCCAGGTGACGGATGGGTAGGCGAGTAGTTGCCGACGTGCTTGGTCAGCAATTGCATCTGGGCTGTTGCCGTCTTGCCCCAAGAACCCATGAGACGTGGCAGCGAATCGATTACGGCGTTGCGCAGCATCAATCACCAACACAGAACGGCGCGCCCTAGCCAGTTGCATGGCAGCGGACACACCGGCGTAGCTGCCACCCACAACGATCACATCGTAGATCATGGAATTTCCCTCTTGAATTTCAGGAAACAACATAAGTTACGTGATGTGCGAAAGTCTAGCTCTTGTAACTTTTCCTGTGTCGAGAGATGCTGGCCGGCTTGAATGAGGCTTTTGAGCTATGAGAAATGACACGCGCCTATCGCGGATGCTGCATACGCTGATTCACATGGCTCGCCATGAACAGCCTGCGACGTCTGACACCTTGGCGCAGATGCTGAGTACCAATCCGGTGGTCGTGCGCAGGACGATGGCCCTGCTCAAGGAGCAGGGGTACGTTCGTTCTGAAAAGGGTCATCGAGGAGGGTGGATGCTGGCAAAGCCCCTTGCACAGATCACACTGCTAGATATCCATCAGGCGCTCGGGTCGTCGTCGATTTTCGCCATAGGTTTGGCGACCGATCATCCTGAATGTCTGGTTGAGCGAGCCGTAAACAATGCGCTGACCGAGGCGTTCGATGCCGCGCAGGCTTTGCTGCTGACGCGCCTGCGAAGTATCACACTGCAGCAGCTAGCGGATGACTTCGAACAGCATGCTGAGCTACTCGAGACGACCAGAGCGTAACGTCTTCATGAGATCCCGGTTGATCCCTAAAGCCCTGTCTGGAAGCAGCTTCTATCCTCAGGTGATGAAGTAAAAGGACCGCTCGTTGGGCGGCTTATCGTGCTTGGTTCGATGAGCGAATAGCTGGAAAACTGCTAAGGCGATATGCGGACTCGCACGATCAAAAGGGCTAAGACACAGAACAGCGTTCCACGTGAAACGTGTCGTAGCCAAGCTGGCGATCATTGCTCTAGAGGTCTTGCTTAGATGGAATAGCCGAAGCTTTTCGTCAGAGATGTTTCTTAAACGACCCAACGGCGATTGCGGCCATCAGGCCTGACAGGATCGCACTCACAATCGCAAAGCTGCCAACGGACACGCTGATGGGCAGCACGAGGTACAAGAATCCTGGCAGCAGCGTGAGTGGGAGGAAGAGGGCCTTCGCGCGGTGATGGAGATAGCCCGATTCACGTTGTACGTTCAAGCGGCGCACGTGCCGTTGGACCAGGCCGTCTACGATACCAACGAGCACACTCAGTATCAGCAAAGGCATAGCCTGAAGCAGCAGTAGGCTCCGTATACCAACGCTCAGCACGCTGTGCCGGGCTGCAGATAAAGCCTCTTTTACCCCTGAGCGTTCTTTTGCCCAAGGCAACCGCGGCGTCTCATGGCCCCGGATGCTGGGTACGGCTTCGAGCCTGCTCTGCAGTTCGATCCATGGGTTAGATAGCGCCGTAAGCTGTACTGAGCGCTTGGTATCTAGCCACGTACAGGAAATCGACTGCCATCGATCCGCCCAGGGTGTGCGGGCGAGATCGCGTCGATCCTGCTCGTAAAGCATTTGCGCATGCTGGCTGCGATTATCCGGCCAAACGAACAGCATGCCAAAGCCTTCCAGTAAGAGCCGAAGGAGCAGCGCGGCGCACAGCAGGCCCAGGACTGTGAAGGGCAGCAACAGAAGCTGAGTAAACCCTCCGTCACGACGCGGCCGGGTGTCTACGGCTTCATTCATGAAGAGATGCCTCCGCAGTCGAAGTCACCGGTGGCTCTGGGACGGTCTGGAGTGGTGCGTCTGGTTCGCCAGATTGCTCAGCCGTCTTGGGGCCGAACGGGTGCTGGCGCAAGGCAGCGGTCAGCGCGCGAAGATCTGCTGGTAAATCATCATCAGCGTCTGGTAGCGGTAAGGGCATGCGCACCTTCCACAGCGCACCGCCTTCAAGCAGCGCAAAGCACTGCCCCTTGGGCAACGCGACGAGATGGACAGGCTCGATGAGAGGCCGGCGGCTGCCCACGAGCTGATCTTGGGTGCTGGAGGTGAAGGCGCTGGCGGCCGCTGGATCAGAGGTGTCGGTGACGCTACTGGATTGCGTGGGTGTATAGACGTCGACCTGCGGGAGTTGGCGGGTTAACAGCTCCGCCGTGGCTGTTTCGCGTACCCGCAGCATGAACAGGTTGTTGAAGTTGCCAATCACCTGGCCGGCCTTGGCGCGATTGCCTAGCCGCGCCTCGATATCCGACAGGGTCTGGGTGTAGGCCGTCACCTGAACGCCAGCGCCGCCGCCCTTGTTGACCAGGGGGATAAACTCATCACCCATCAGTTCGTTGAACTCATCGGCGTGCAGATTAATGGTGGGCTTGGTGCCTGGCTTGCCACCGGGTAATCCGCTGTCGACGCCGAACTTGTAGAGGTGTCCCGCCACCGAAACCAGATCCGCGAACATGGAATTGCCTACGGCTGCGGCGACCTCGGCATCGGACAGGGCATCCAGGCCCACATAAACAATGGCGCGTTGGCGAACGACTTGCATCCAGTCGAAGATCGGCCGCGAATCTTGCAAATCCTCGTAGTCCGGCGAGAGCAACTGGACGATTTTGCCCGTGGTGAGCTTCTCCAGCAGGGGCAGAAGGGAAGCCACGATCTTGTCGAAGAAGCTGCGCTCGTAGCGTACGGCGCTGCGCAGGCCATCGAGCACCGGATCGAAGTGATGCGTATTGGAAAGGTACTGCTCGAGGGCAACGACCCGGATCTCTCGCCCAATCATGTGTCGCGGCAGATTACGGTTGTTCAGTCCCGCCTCAAGCTTGAGGATCGCCTCCCACGCCTCGGGTTCGCGTGTGGCGAAGTAATGTTCGGCGTACTGAATAAACAGCGCATCAATGTTGATGACATAGCGCTGGATCAACCGATAGTCAGGGCGCTGACCTAGCTCCACCAGAGCGCGAGCGATGATGTTGACGAAGCGCCAGGCAAACTCGCGAAAGGCGGCGCTATCGCCTTCACCGGAGAGTTGCCCGGCAAGACGAGTAGCCACCTCGGAGATACGGCCAAAACGGCCGACGGCGTTGTACCGAGCCGAGCTGTCTGGCCAGCCCAGATGGAACACCAAAAACTCCTGCTCACGGCCGGCGCGCTTGGCTTCGGCGTACATCCGCTTGAGCAGATCTGCATCGCCTTTGGGATCGAACACGATGACCACCTCATGCTCGCCCTGCGCATTGCGGCGGCGGATGTCCTGCGCGATGAAGAGCTCGGCCAGCCGCGTCTTGCCGACCCGCGTGGTACCCAGTACCAGCGTATGGCCCACACGCTCGTTCAAGGGTAGGCAGACGTCTTGTTCATCAGGCTCGACGCCATGCAGTCGAGGCAAGCCGCCAATGGCGGCTTGAGCCAGGTGAGCGCGCCGCGAAGGCTGTTTGAAAAGGTGTTGGATAAGGCGTTCGTACCGGCTTGGCTCGACATAGCGGCGGCACTGCGGCAAATAGGTCTCGAGCAAGCGTTGGGTATGCCGCGCCTCCCAGCGAAACCCACGGCCGATGAACAGCGTCTGCGTACTGACCGGTATCGCAGCGCTGGACAAGGTGTAGGCAGGCAGCCGCCGGAGATTGCGTCGGTAGCGCAGGATGCGATGAGCCTGATACAGCCGTGCGGCGCCGAGGCATAGGAATGCCATTGTGGCGAACGAGGCCATTGGGGTCGAGAGCCCCAGCGTTTCGGGGATGAGTGCAACAAGGCCAGCCGCTAGCATGCAGGCGACAACGCTGTAGAACTCCACGGCTGGGCGAAGCCAGCGCTCATAGCCGGTCGGATGGGACATGGCCTGCGCTACCTATCATCCGCCATTGGCAGGAGCAGCACAGGGTAGTGGTGCAGCCCCAGGAGTTGGGCGAGGTCATCCCCCGAGGTTGGAATGAGAGTGAGGTCGGGGGCCAGGCGCCGAAGTTCGGCCAAGGCCGCGGCAGTGTCGACATTAACCACCAGGCCGATAGCCTGCTGCTCCTTCAAACGACGCCGCTGCTGGCGCAGCCAATGACGTGAGTACTCATCATCACCGATGAGAAACAGCGGGCTAAGCCCAGGTGCCTGGAGCGCTCGTGTCGAAGCTTCGCCTGGAGTCAGACTTTGTGACCGCACCGGTAGCATGGCGGCCTCAGCCTCATAAGCATCGGCAGGAAAAGGGGGCACAGTGGCCGTGCGTGGTGAAGCTATCCGCTTGAACGGCTCGAAGTACGGCTGGGTGGACACACCTCCCTCGAGACCTACCACGATGAGTGGGTCCGCCACTGCTTGCAGGGATAGCCATCCCGTACCGAGTACGAACAGCGAGCGTCTTCCGAACCCAGGTCTCACGGCAGCTCTCCCACCTGCAGCCCCTTGGCTACCTGACCCCGTAGGCGATCCAGATGCGCTTGGACGAGGCGCTGATAGCGTGCGGCAAGGGCGCCGCCGGCCGGGCGGTGGTAGCGGCCGATAGCGGCTGGCCAGTCAGGTACAGCTGCACGCTGCTCGACGAGGATTGCAGCGGCAATGGCAAGGTTTAGATAGGGGTCTAGCAAGTCACAAGGACGGCTGACGCGATGGCGGTGGTAACCCAGGTTGATCTGGCCGAGACCCACGTCGATTTTGCGGTCTGGAGTAGTGTCCATGGCCTGAAGCAGGCTGGTGCACGCCGTATGGCGATTGGCAAACCGCTTGGCCTCGCCAGCCACGTTCAGGGTCCAGGGCCACGGCACTGACCGTCCTTGCCAGCGTCGGCCGCTTTCCTGCAGTGCTATGGCGTACAGAACCAGAGAGGGAACGCCGGCTTGCTGGGCTGCAAGCTGATAGGCCGGAGGCGGCAGCTGAGGTTGCGCCCAGGTGGCGACGCTGACCATAGCCGACAACAAAAACGCCAGGCCAGCGAGGACTCGACGGCGCCTTGTTGGCGTGGCTACTGTCGCTGCCATTGTCCATTCACCCGCTGTGCGACGACGGGCAATTCGCCGGCAAGACCTAGTGACTGAAAGCGGCCATTGTCATGGTTGAGGGTGATGGTCCGCTGCTGAACCCGCGTGGGATCCAGGCGCGCCTGACGCGCCCAACGCCGTAGTCGTGCGTCATCGCCTTTACTATCCACCAGGTACAGGTCGAAGGCCCGACCTTGTGCCTGCAACTGCCGGACACGTTCAAGGCAGGGCGGGCAGTCCGCTTTGACGAACACGGAAAGGCGCGCTTCGTCTGCCACGTTGGCGTCCTCGAGCGTGACCCGCTGCAAGTCAGGTGCAAGGCGCTGCCAGGCAGCGTCGTAGGCGCGCTGATAGGTCAGCAGTTTCTCGACGCGTCGGGCCTCGGCTCTGACCTGCAACTCCGCATAGCGCGCACGCTCTTCGTCACTGCGTGCCTCGATACCCAGGGCGGTCAGCGGGTCCAGGTTCGGCGCGTAGATACCTAGCGGCCCCTGCATCAGCTCGCGATAGCGGACCCAGTCACTGGCCTGCAGACCCCAGGCCCGGGCCTGTGCGTCCTCGCTCAGCATGAGTTGGCTGTGTTGGGTATCGCTCCAACGCGTCTGTTCGTGGGAGGCGGGCGCAGGAGATGCCTGAACAGCCTGAAGAGAGCTAAGGATCAGGCTGAGCAACGCGGTAGTGGGTAACCATTGCGTCATCGCGTGTCTCCTCCAGGTAGCGGCAGACGCCGCACCTGGCCATCCACCCGAAATGTCGCGGTGTCCTGGGTCAAGCCGGTGAGCTGCCATTGGCCAAAGGACTCGCCCACGCGGAGCAGCGTGACGGCGTTGAGCCCTTTTTGATGAGCAGGTAACAGGGACAGAAAGGTGTGGCCGCCACGTTGCTCTGCACCGAGTAGCTGAAAGGGCGGTTTGGACGCCTTGGTCTTTGGCGCAGGTCGTGCCGGTGTTTGGCGCTTTTCGCGAGGTGCCGTTGCTTGGTGCATCAGGGTCTGCAACCGAGCTTCAAGTCGGTCAGTGCGTTGTTGCAAGGTCAGCATGTCCGCAGCCTGGGCATGCTTTTCCTGTTGCTGGACAACGGCAGCCAGGCTGGCTTCAAGGTCCTCGCGTACCGCGCTCAGCTCGGTCGGGCTGACCAGGCGCTCTGGCGTTGGCAGGGCATCCAGTCGGGCGCTGAGGGTAACCATGTCCGCCTGCAGTGCATGAAGGTCCGGCTGGTCATCGTGTTGCGCTAGTTGCTGACGCAGGCGCGATTGGCCCATGTGGTCATGCACGATCAGGATGCTGAGTGCGAGTAACCAGGCGGCGCCGCCCAGGCGTTGTAGATGATCAGCACGCATGGCCAGAAAAGACGTTCGCACCCTCACGATGGCCGGCCCTCGGTTGGATGGGTGGGCGCAGGTGCAAAGCACACACGCCGAGCGAGCGAATCAACCTGTAGCGTCCAGGCAGGGCCTGCCAGGGTCTGCAGGGCGTCACGCAGCGGCAGCGGTCCCAACTGCAGGTGTGCGGCCGGCAAGGGCAGCGCATAGAGCAGAGCCGCCTCTTGCGTCTCGCACAGCGAAAAGCCGGAGCGGATCAGCACGTAGCGCAGGGCATCGCCCACGGTACGGTCGGCGCCGGTGGGAATGGAAACGTCCACTACCTGACGCATCAGGTTGCGTTGAGCGAGTTCAGGTCCTTGCTCGACCAGGGTGTAGCGTCCCTGGCGGACAACCAAAACATCCTGTTCCGGTACGGGCGCTGGCGAGCGCACAGGAGGGGTGTCGGACAGCGCGCTTTCTGGGTCGGATGGCAGTGGGGTACAGCCTTGGACCAGTAGGCCTAGGGCCGCCCCTGCGCAGGCGGGTATGAGGCAAGCGGTGGCGTAGGGTGCGCGCATGGAAGACTCCCGAGAAGGCGAGTCGCTACTTTCCAATGCAGAGCCGTCTTGAGGCTGCGATTAAGGCGTACTGGGGCTTAACCCGTTTTCGCTAAGTGTTAGCTAAACGCGTCGGTTGCGAGCCGTGTGATAGCTATCCCCTGGGGATAGCTTCGGGAAAAGCCTCACTGAGCTAGGCGACATTGATCCAAGACGTGTGATTTATCTTGAGTCCCGCCACCTATCCCCAGGGGATAGATCAGGTCCGCGACTGCACGGCAGCCCATGCAGGAAGCCAAGATAGTGAGAGGTCTACATCCAGCATGAGTCCTGAAGCTATCCCCAGGGAATAGCTTCCAAAGGACAATGGCGCTGAGTTGAGTACCGTAGATCCCGTTACCACGACCCCTTCTGGGAGTTCTCGAGCTATCCCCTGGGGATAGCTCAGCAAGGAGGCGCGTGGTCGGTCATGTCAGGACCGTTTTGTTGATCTGCCCATATGCGGGATGACCTGTGCCCTTGGTCGATGAGCTATCCCCTAGGGATAGCGTCCCGCGGAGGAAGGCGCAGCGCTGATCGCAGTTGGTCCAAGTGAGCCCGACCTACCTCAGGATTTCGTGACGTTTGGCGCGCGCGTGCCGGTGACGATTCGGCAGAAATGATCGGGGTCGGCTCAGGCGGCAGTGGTGGTGGGGTTGGGGTTGGAGTTGGGGTGGGCGCTGCAGCGCGGTTGAATTCGCCACGCAGGGCTTTCTGGATGATGCCGAACAGGTAGCCTGCTGGATTGCGAACCGCGGAGCGCTCGCAGCGGGCCGCCCATTCATCAAGAATCGCCTGTCGCTGTGCAGGCTCCACTGGCTTGAGGGCCGCCAGGGCGCCGGACTGTTGTTCACGGTCAAGAGCAAGAAAGCGTGGGGGGAGTACGAGGTCGTTAGACACAGTCCTCTTCGTACGTACTAATTCTTTATCTACTTTACGTACAGTACGGTCTGCCTTCGGATTCCGAAGGGCGTCGTCAGAATCAGGGATTGCACCTGCTTCGGAATCCGAAGGCGGTGTGGATGTACTGTCTTCGGATTTTGGGATTTCAGGGTCCGTTACCGCCAGTACGCCTTTGTCCGTCCAACCCTGCTGAGCGAGACGTTGAGCAATGATCTGCAGGCGAGTGGGAAGGCTCCGCTGGATCACCTGCGGATCTTCAGTCACCTCCTTCAGCACCTGTCGCGCAACCACTTGCACTGCCTTCGCCGCGTGGCTCAGCGCTTGGCTCACCAGCTTCAGATAGTCCGGATCCAGCTGGATTGCTTCGAACGGCGTGAGAGGCTCATCGTGCAGGACATAGAGGTTGCCCTGGATACGGCCGGTGTGAGGATCACGTTGTCGCCTGACGAGGCTCAGCCAGCGCGTCAGTCGGAGGAGGGCCAGAGCGCGCGCTACGGTTTCATTGGACGCTTGCGCGGCGCAAGGCATGACCGCCAAGTACGGACGGAGCCGCTCGTAGGTCGGAAAGGCTGTCAGGCCGCTGCGATCCAGCAGCACGTGCAAAACCTGCCAGGCGTTGCGCTCTAGCGGCGTCAGGCGCCGATCAAGCAGGAGCGCGCGCGGTAGGCTGTCGTGGCGGTTACCGCTGTAGAGGAAACCATCCTGGGGCGTGCCGTCCGCCTTTGGGGATGGTTTGAGGGTGCGCAGGACGTCATTGAAGACAGCTGTCAGGGGCGCGGGAGTCGCGCGCCGCAACGCCTCGTGGGCCATGCCTACGCTCCCTATTGACCGGTCCAGCGACGAACCGACGACCATAGAACGGCCAGCGGTACTTCATGCGCCTCAGCGAGCTCCATGGCCAGCTCAAGCATGGCGGTCTCGTCGTCGGTTGATAGCCCTCGCTGCGCTACCTTGGTTTTCCATTGCCGCCAGAGTGCGGCGTCCTGCGCATCGTCCAGCGCAGGATAACGGCCTTTGCGCTTGGGTAAGCCCAGCACCTTGCGGCGTAAGGCAACCTCTTGGTGGGTGAGCCCGAAGCGATGACTGACCATCTCGCTGCTACTGCCCAGACACAGCATGCGATCAATCTGCGCGATTTCCTGACTCACATCGGCAGATTGTCCAAGCAGACGTTTGATCACGTCGCGATTGATCGACACCGTGCACCATGAGACTGGCGCGTTTACCAGAAGGCTGACCAGGTCTGGCTGCTTCAGGGCGGCCAGCTCCTCCTCGTCAAATCCCATCGCTTGGCAGCGGCGAAGCTCGCCGTGATGTAAGTGATGCAGGGCTTGGGTCAGTACGGCTTGGTTCAGAGGGTGGCTGGTCGGCATGACAGAGGTTCTCGGAACATTGCACAGGATCAAGAGAAAGAACCGGCCTCTAGGCGGTTGAGGCGACGGGTGTGGCGGATGAGCCGGAATAGCAGTGAGAGCGAAGGTGCACTTAGTGGGGCGATCTCGCCCGCCTGACCCTGCAAGAGCGCGCCGAGTCCATCGGCAAGGGCTGCACGGTCGACCAGGGGTAGCGCCTGAGCGGTGCCAGTGAGCGCGTGGAGCAGGATCAACACGGTACGCGCGGTGGGCTGCAGGGCATGAGCATCGCTCGGCCACGTACAGGAGAAGCCCAGGTGACTTGTCTGGTCGCTCACGTAGGGCTCGACACCTGCGTTTCGAGCCAGCTGCTGCGCAAGGTGTGCAATTTGCTCCCGCAAGCGCTCAGCTTGAGGCCGCACTGATTCAACGCACGTCAAAGAGTGACTGGACTCATCTCTGCCTAGAGAAGGTTGAGCCATGTGAGACGTGTTTCCCGGCTGCGCGAAGGGCTCATCGGTATGGCGGGCAATCAACTGTTGAATGGCCATGAGCCGTGGAGTAGTACCCGAACCGGTCTCATTGGGTGTCTGTCCCGGCACATGCGGAGTGAGCGGTGGCGTTTGCGAGAGCGCACGTTGGCGCGTTTCCTGTTGATCGATGTCCAGTGCCAGCGCCTCGTAATGCATCCCGAGCGCTGCTGCCATTTGTGCGATCAGCTCGTCCTGTACGCGTCGTGGGCAAAAGTGCTCGCCCGTGGAATCAAACTGCGCCAATACGTGTTGGAACAATTCGGCAAAGGTGTGACGTTCGCGGTGGTTTGCCAGACGCTGCCAGGTGCGTTCGCACGCCCGTCTTAGAATCGCAAGGCGTTCCACTTGATGCCGTCCAAGGCCGGCGTACAGCACGGTGGGTATGGCAGGGAGCAGATAGCGCAACGCTTCCTGCATACGACTGATGTGGGATTGGCGAACGGGATAGCCATCCGAGTTGAGGCGCCGCGAGAGTTCGGATTGGGAGAGGGTGCGTCCGGCTTCTTGCTCGTAAAGCGCTTGCGCCCGTTGGATGGCTTTGGCGCGTTCGATGAAGGTCAGGCTGCCACGGAGTTCATTCTCGGCCAGGTGGCCCGTCAGTGCCTCCAACTCGCCACGCTCGGTCCACGGACGATACCGGCAAGTCAGCCGGAAAAAGCGCTCCTCACCGGTTTCGGCATAGAGCTCGCGCAGGATCGACAGGCGCGTATTACCTCCGCTGTAGATGATGTAGTGAGACTCGCCAGTACGCCGCGTGATGACAGGTACGCTGTCCAGACCACGCTCGCGGATCGAGGCCTTGATCTCGTCATAGGCCGGATTCCTTACCGTACGGGGGTTATGATCAAAGGGACGCAGTTCGTCGAGGGTGACAATCCGGAGTGACTCGTAGGCCGCTCCTGCCTTGTACGTTTCAGGCTCCAGGCGAGAATCTTCTACCTGGCCATCTTGCTGAGCCTTAGCGGGCGCACCCTGTCGAGAGGAATGGGATTCGGCATCGCCGGAAACTGATCGGGCCAGCGGGTCAAGCGAGTCAGGTTTGACCGGCTCGTCAGAGCCGGCGGCTTCATGAGGATACGTGTGCATGGCAGACGTAAGGTCAATTGAGTTGGAGTGAATAGGTCCGGTCTCCGTGGCGCCTGCAAACGGTGCCACCGTCGGTGGAAACGCCCTCATAGCGCACGACCAACAGGAGATACCAGGGTTAAATCGCTTCTGGCGCTCTCCCTAAACCGACTGCTCGATATGCAGTCGTGCCGCTGCCCAGGCAAAATGACGTTCTTCTGCTACGGCGATGAAACAGCGTAAGTGGCGCAGCTCCACCGCCTTTCTCCTTTGGTCAGTGTTTAGAATCGAGATAGGTGTGTTTGGATGCCGTGTCTTTCTGGCGTAGCAGGAACAGTTGGGCAATGGCGCCAAGTGCGGCTACGCCGGCAGCGTAGAGCGCGAGATTCCCGACCGGTTGTTCGAGCAGTAGAACGAACCCGCCTGCAGCCGCACCAAGAGCGCTACCCACGTACAAGGCTGATTCATTCAAGGCCACTGCAAGGTTGCCATCACCATGGTGTTGGCGCGCCTGGATCAGCTCGTTGTTCTGCGGTACCTGCAGGGCCCAGCCGACCGCGCCCCAAGCGGCAATGGGCAGCATGACAAGCCACTGATTCCACTGTGCGGTTTGAGGAAGAAAAAGCAGAGACAGTGCCAGAACGACCATGATCCCTAGGGTCAGCACCGCATCACGAACGCGATCAACCAGGGGGCCAATCAGGAAACTTCCTAGTACACCGCCGATACCCCATACCCAGAGGTAGGGCGTGACAGAGTGGATACCACCGTAGGCAGGGTCGGACAGCAGAGGGGCGATGAAGGTATACATGCCGAGGCTGGATACGGCCGCTAGAAACGACACGAGCAAAATGGTCAGGACTCGGCCATCGCTGAGCATGGCGAGTTTTTGGCCAAGGGAGCTGGCGGTCGCCTTGGGTAGCGCTGGCAGACGC
Organism: Pseudomonas sp. VMV1; assembly: GCF_056790235.1. Classification (NCBI taxonomy): domain Bacteria; kingdom Pseudomonadati; phylum Pseudomonadota; class Gammaproteobacteria; order Pseudomonadales; family Pseudomonadaceae; genus Pseudomonas; species Pseudomonas sp. VMV1. Next base: position 332,921 of record NZ_JBXGSE010000003.1, on the reverse strand, counting down.
AGGTAAAGGCCCGCCCAGCTCACAGCGCCCAGGAGCGTGATCAACCATAGAGCTGCTTGCCAGCCCCATTGGTCAGCCAATAGCAAACTCAGCGGTACACCAAGGACCACACCGCTGGCCATGCCGCCCAAAATTACGGCGATACCTTTGCCGCGGCGCTCCGGAGTAGAGAGCGATGCGGCGGCAGCAATGCCCATGGCGAGGTAGACACCGGCACCAATACCGGCGATTGCGCGGCAAACTACAAGCGTCAGAAAGCTATCAGAAAGGGCGCTTCCTGCGTTTGCCAGTACGAAGACCAGTAGGGCGAGTAACAGTCCAGCACGTTGCCGGTTGGGCGGCACAAGGGCGACGAACACAGGCGAGCCGATGCCATAAGCAAGGGTAAAGGCGGTAACCAATTGGGCCGCCATGGCTACTGATACTGAGAGGGAGCTTTGGATGAGCGGGATGAGCCCTGCTGTCACATAGGAGGCCATCCCAAGGGCGAAGGCGCCCAGGGCGATGAGATAGGTGGGTGAAGTACGATTTGAAGGCATGACAAAGTCCTCACGGAGGTGAGTCGGTAACTAGGAAGTGAAGGGGCGACGCGGCGGTCGCCCAAGTAGCTAGAAAAGCTCGACGCTGACGTCGTACTCCCGCAGCCAAGTATCAAGCCCGACAGCGAGTTCCATACCCATGCGGTCATACATAGGCGAGTGGGCGCCAAGGGGCCTTTCTAACGCTGCCTCTACACGGGTGAAGTCGAGGAAGGGGCGGACGGGCGCATTCGAGTCATCCCGGATAGCGGCTAGGGCTCTGCGTAGCCCCTGCTCGTAAGCGGGATCTTGCGTCGAGGGGTAGGGGCTCTTCACGCGCTCGACGATGGACGCTGGCAGAAGGTCGCGTGTCGCCGCGCGCAGAATGCTCTTTTCTCTACCGTCGAAGGCCTTCATCTGCCAGGGGATGTTGAACGCATATTCGACCAAGCGGTGGTCACAGAATGGCACCCTTACTTCCAGTCCAACCGCCATGCTCATCCGGTCCTTGCGATCTAGTAGCGTCTGTACAAAACGGGTCAGGTTGACGTAGCTCATCTCCCGCATCCGACGATCACCGGCGGCCTCGCTCGGCAAGCCAGGCGCCTCAGCAATAGCCTGCGAATAGCTATCCTGTAGGAAACTCTGCATATCCAGATGGTTTAGTAAGCCTGGATCGAACAACGTCTTGCCGTCGAAATATTTCTCCGTCACGGACGTCAGCCAGGGAAAAGTATGCGCTTGGATAGCAGCTGGATCGTGGAACCAGCGATAGCCGCCGAACACTTCGTCTGCGCTTTCCCCGGACAAAGCGACAGTAGAATGCTGTCGGACCTCTTTAAAGAGTCGATAGAGCGACGGCCACATATCGCCCCAATAGGCAGGGGGTAGGTCCAATGCCTGGATAACCTGCGCCCGCAGCTGCGGATCGGCAAGTTCCCGACTGTCTAGGACGACCTCACCATGGTGGGACTGGATCTGCTGCACTAAGTCCTTCACAAAGGGTGCATCGGGCGTGCCTCGAACAGCATCGCTTGCGAAGCCCTGGCCATGATCAGCGAAATCCAACGAGAAAGAGCGGATGTTCTCTTTTCCCGCTGCAAGCAGCTTGCGCGATGCCAGCGCTGTGATGATAGAGGAGTCGAGTCCGCCTGAAAGCAGACTACACAAGGGCACATCCGAAACGACCTGACGCTCAACTATGTCTTCGAGTAGATCACGCGTATGGCCGATGGTCTGGTCCAACGAGTGCTCGTGCTCCCGTGCTTCAAGCTTCCAGTAACGCTGCCGTTGCAGACCATTGCGGGCAATCCTGATCCATTCGCCGGGTAGCACTTCGCGCATGCCAGCAAAGATGGCCTGCCCTGGGGTTTTCACCATCTCAAGAATTTCACGCAGACCGTCTGCTTGAATCTTGCGAGGTACCAGAGGGTTCGCCAGCAAGGCTTTGGGCGCGGAGCCAAAAATCACGCCATCGGCAGTTGGAAAGTAATAGAGTGGCTTGACCCCCATCCGGTCACGGACCAGTAGCAGTTCTTGCTTGCGTCTGTTCCAGATCGCGAAGGCGTACATGCCATTGAGTCGTTCGACGAAGTCATAGCCCCACTCCAGATAGGCGTGCAGGACGACCTCGGTGTCGCTGCGGGTTTCGAACTGATGTCCGAGTACTTGCAGATCACGCCGGAGGTCCTGGAAGTTATAGACCTCGCCACTGTAGGTGATGGCTACCGCCTCAGGGTCGCAGCCGAAGGCCGCCGTCATTGGCTGGCGACCGCCTTCGAGGTCAATGATGGAGAGGCGTCGATGTCCGAGTCCAATTGGTCCATCAATCCACAGACCGCCTGCGTCAGGTCCTCGGCGCGTCATCGTTTCGGTCATGCGCTCCAAGGTAGAACGCTGGAGGTTAAGATCTTGGCTGAAAGACAGCCAGCCAGTAATGCCACACATTGGCAATCTCCTTTGAAGTCAGCCCAAAGTTTCCAAGTCACTCATTTCCGGCAGCAGGCTGCGGTTCCCGTAAGGGGCATAGCAGGCTGGAGCAGGGCAACGGGCTGAGGTTTCAATCAGGTTAAGCTGGTGCTGTAGAGCGATAGCCGTTTGCAGGTCTGCAAAGGGCTGTGAGGGCATCTCGCGAAGGGATACCCATCGCACTACGTGGCGGCAGAGGCGACTCAGCTTGTGTAGGGTTTCGAGTCCGGGTTGGGCAGGGCTAAAACACTGTTCATCGATCAGTTGCTCCCGCCCTTGATCATTGCGCGTCCAAATTCGCAGATAATCCTGATCCCAGGATGGCGTATCGAAGACCAGGCGCGCCTGAATGACTCGCTGTTCTTGATCGATGAAGCTGAAGTCCACCGTGCGCTGACGCATGATGTTCACGAAGCTGGCATAGCCTGCGAGTGTGGCCTGGCCCAACGTTCCGGTGAGAGAGACGGTATCCAACACGGAATGTCCGGAAATCGAGAAGTCCGAACGTACTCCGAGCACATCTTGAATATGCAAAGGATCAGCAGAGGAGCAGATCCACGACACCAGATCCAGCGCATGGATGACTTCACTGGTGACACCGCAGGTAGGGCGGTAGTCATTGAGCCGGTCCTTACCCCAGTGAAAGCTGGCCCTCACCAGCGACCAACCCTGTGCGCTGATCTGCCGACGCAGAGATTGTGTGGCGGGTGAGTACCGTTCTACCAAATCCAAGGCAAAACCACTCACCTGACTTAGCTGCTCGGCAATGGGTGTCAGATCGTCAGCGGGAGTAACGAGTGGTTTCTCGCACAGCACGAAGCCGCGATATCCGCTTAGCTCTGCCAAGATTCGTGCATGACTTTCATCGTTGACGCTGACCACAACGATGTGGGGCTCGAAGTGATGAAGCGCGGACGCCACCGTAGGAAAGAATGGCAGCTCTGGTGCCTTGGGTTTCCGATCAACATACGCCAAGCGCAAGGGCATGCCAGTACTGACGGACAGGTGTTCAAAGGCACGCCAAAAACGGTGACCGGCATAGCCCAGGCCGATGATCAGGACGTTCATGGCCGGCCCTCCGCACGTACCAATAGGGCTTCGCCAGTCGAGGCGAATCCGAGCATCTGGTAGAGCGAGGTAGCAGCAGGCGTAGTTTGTAGAGCGACTGAGTTCACTTGGCGCGTCCTGAACCAGTCTAGAAGCCGCTGCATGAGTGCCTTTGCGATACCGCAGCGGCGTAGCTCAGGCGCTACGGCAACCGATTGAACCCAACCCGATCGTCCATTAAGACAGTCGGGAGCCGGGGCGCGGTCATCAATGATGCCTGTGGCGCAGCCAAGTATGGCTTTGGTGTACTTATGCTCAGCGCACAGGATGAGTACCCGATCTGACCCTTCAAGACGGGTGGCCAGCCAAAGCGGGTAGGCCCTGCGCCAACGCTCAGTGTCTGCGGGTGTACGGCTGGCGTAAGGCGCTCCGCCGGCATCGAGTAGATGGGCTCTAAGCTCGATAAGAGCAGGAATGTCGTCAGGCGTAGCACGACGGATGCCGTAAGAGATGCTCATCAGGCAACCTCCGCACCAATCCGTTGGGAGGCAAAAGGAATGGCGAAATGCTCGAAGGTTTCTCGTAAGGCAAGAGCCAATTGCTCGATCTGCTCATCGCTATGATTGGGCGTTGCGTTAACGCGGAAACGTTCCGTGCCTACGGCGACCGAAGGAAAATTGATCGGCTGCAGATAAATGTGATGGGTTTGCAGAAGGTGTCCTGCAGCCGCTTTGCAACGCTCGGCATCGCCGATTAGTACCGGCAAGATGTGGGTGCGTGAGCAGGGCATGACGGGGATGTCCTGTTCCAGAAGCTTGCCGCGCAGCTTGGCGGTATGCGCGTGCAGTCGCTGCCGTTCTGCGTCACTGTCCTTGAGGTGTTCGATACTCTTAAGGCAGCCCGCCGTTACCGCGGGCGGCAGGGACGTGGTGAAGATGAAGCCCGTTGCAAAGGAACGTACAGCATCGATGATGACGGAGCTTGCGGCGATATAGCCACCGATGACACCAATGGCTTTAGCCATAGTGCCTTGGATAATGTCTACCTGCTCCGCAATGCCTAGTTCAGCCGCAACACCGGCACCCCTAGGCCCATACATCCCTACCGCATGTACTTCGTCGAGGTAGCTTAGAGCGTTGTATCGCTTGGCCAGTGCAACAATTTCCTTAACAGGTGCGACATCGCCGTCCATGGAGTAAATCGACTCGAAGACAATGATTTTGGGCCGGTCATGGGGGTAGGTCTGTAGCAGTTGCTCCAAATGCTCGAGATCGTTGTGCCGGAAGATATGGCGCTCATTTGAGGTTGAGCGGATGCCGTTGATGATCGAGGCATGGTTACGCTCATCACTGATCACCACGCATTCGGGCAGCTCCCGCAGCAGACACTGCAGGGTGGCCTCGTTAGACCCGAAGCCGGTAGGAAACACCAATGCCGCTTCCTTACCGTGCCAGTCGGCCAAGCTTTGCTCTAATTGTCCGTACAACGCATGTGAGCCCCCAATGTTGCGCGAACCTCCCGAGCCGGCACCGTAGGCATCCAAGGCCTCGTGCATGGCGCTCCGTACCTTGGAATGCTGGGACATGCCCAGGTAGTCATTGCTGCACCACATCACGATTGGTAATTGCGAGCCGTCGGCAAGGCGAGCCAGAGGGTAGCGACCACACAGGCGGTTCAAGGTCGTAAAGGTACGGTACTGGTTGGCCTGTTTGAGGGCTTCCAACTTCTGATGCAAGAGCGTGTTGTACATCCGTTTGACTCCTAGACAGTAATAGCAAGCGCGTCTGTTCCTCCTCGCGCGACAGCCCTGACATAAGGCACTCGGCGCCAGGACGCGCTATTCTTCGCACCCTTTTAAGCCTGTTACAATTTGGCTGCTTATACTGTTACTAGGAGTAATGGCATGCCGGCGGCACGGTCTTTGGAGCGTTCTCGGATTGAGCTTGCAGAGTTTCTAAGAAGCCGCCGGGAGCGGCTGACGCCTGAAGAGGTTGGGTTGCCGTCCGGTGGGCGGCGACGGACACCTGGGTTACGGCGTGAAGAGGTAGCGACGCTGGCACGAGTGGGTCTCAGTTGGTACACCTGGCTCGAACAAGGCCGAGAAATCAGCGTGTCCTCGACTTTTCTGGACAATCTATCCCGTGCACTCAAGCTCGATGCCACGGAGCGTCGTCATCTCTATCTACTCGCCCAACAGCGGCCACCGTGTGAGCCCGGCAGGACGTGGTGCGTGGTTCCGCCCCTGATTATCCGGTTGATAGAGGATCTGGATGCCCGCCCGTCCTACGTCTTGAACCTGCGCTGGGATGTGTTGGCTTGGAATGACGCGGCCGACCGACTGTTTGGCTTTTCGGAGCAGATCCCTGAGCGACGTAATTTGCTCTGGATGCTGTTTACGTCCAAGCGGCTACGCCAGCTTCTCGACCCATGGGAGGATCAGGCAGTCCAGATGTTTTCGAGCTTCCGGCGCGATTTTGTTCAGGGAACCCAGGACGCAGACATCGTGGGACTGGTAAAGGACCTAGAGCGGGTAGCCCCAGAATTTTGTGACTGGTGGAATCGCCAGGACATCCATGGGCCCTGCCAAGGGATTCGATACTTCCGGCTCGATGGAATAGGCCAGATGGTTTTTGAACACACGACGCTTACAGTCGATGTGGACCGCCATCTACGGCTGGTTTACTACGCTCCACAGCTGGATGGAGCACAGGGCGCGACGTTCGAGCGCTGGCTGAAGGAAGGGTAGAAAGAAGCTCAAGTCACGAAGCCAAGTGACCTGGCTGCGGAGTATCCATGGCCAGGTCGCGTCTCGACTACAGATTTGCAGCCTACGCTGATGAACAAGCGGTGGTAGCGGCCTTAGAGAAATTCCTCGCCAAAGCCCATAGGCTTTTCTAGCCGTCACAATCTCATGGACAGCTGAGCGCCACACGAGCGACGCTCAGCGGTCTCCTCCCCTAGGGGTGACGAGCCTCTGATAGCGCTCTGCGATAGAGCGTCACCATTTCATCGAGTAGATCTCGAGCCATATAGGCCGAAATTCGCTGACGTAGGTCTGTTGGGCTATCCGCGTTGCCCTGATCGTTGGCTAGGCGATCCAACAGGTCGCTGAGCATTGAAGCCCGTATATCCGCGTCTGTCTCTGGCGACTCCCGGGTGAACTCAGGCTGTCGTAACAAGGCTGGGCTGACGGGGAAGGGAAGGATCGCACCTTTCGTCTCAGCCATTGCTCACCTCCACAATGGAGGTACAACGCAACGAGGTAAGGCAAGGGAGGGGCGCGAGCTTAAAAGGAAGACGATGCATGTTCATGCTGCTCCTTGGTTCGGTTAAGGAGCCGCCACCACCGTTGCTACGCGGTATGGAGGCGGACCGTACGGGGGTAGCAAACCGGGAACCAAGGGAACCGGCCAGGCCGAAGCCTGCCCCGCACGGCCCGCCATAGGATGCGCACAACCAGATGCTGAGCATTGGCTGTGGGCTATGACGCTGCCGCGCCTTGGTTTGTCAGGTTGCTACACCCGGCCATGGGATTGACCATGGCTACCGAAATTTAACGCTCTGAGGCTGCTACTGCAACTGGGACTCAGCAGTCCTCAAAGGTGGCGCAGATGCCCTTTTCAGAATGGTCAGCGTATCGAGCTCAAACCAATGGCAAGCGCTCGGCATTTGAAAGCATCGCCGATAGGCGTGACGCTACTCATATCAATTTGGCCGCTAGTGCTGACGCAATCTATATTCCTCACTGCTCTTCATCGCAGCGATAGCGTTATCCAACGTGGCGTTTCCATCGGTGATCTGCTGTACCCAATAATTCATGCCGCTACCATCCGGCTCTCTGCCCAGATAGGTACGATAGGCCTGGACCACGCCGTCCCGTGCCACACTCATGGCTTCGTCGCTATGCAAAATAGCGGACTTCACCTGTTCACGCGTCATCGTGCCGGAGTTAAGCAGTCCGGCCCAGTAGGCCAGTCCGGCTTGATCGGCTATGCGGCCCATGTAGCTGTTATAGAGCTGCCATACATAACTGCGGTTTTGGTATTCGCCACTATTGAAAAACGAGTTGATCACGGATGCCAGCGACATGGTCCCGCTGTCCAGCAGGCCGGTCCAATAGCTTAGGCCAGCGGGTTCCGCCTCTCTTCCTAGGTAGTCAATATAGAGCTGCTTCACCGTGCCGGCGTAAGCACTGTTCGCGTTTGGTTTAGCGATCGCGCCCTGGGTTATTTGAACAGGTCCGATGCCCGTGCAACTGGTGTCATCGAGGTATTTCTTAAGGGTTGGCCACTGCGGTCGTTCTACCCCGTTTACTGGTTCTACCGATAGGTTGTAGTTGGCCCAGCCAGGACCCGCCGCCCAGTAAATGGCCGGCATGCAATTTTGCTTCAGATAGGCCAACATGTTGCCCATGATGACGTTCCAGCGACCATCCGAGTCCGGTACGCCAAACTCACCGATCATGCCTCGCTTACCATTCTTCTTGAGCCATTCGACGAATGGCTTGACCCGCTCCACGCCAAAATTATCTCCGTAGGCCGCGGCGCTTGTGTTGGTGTAGTTGCCCCCGCCGCCTACACCGTCGAAGTACACGTGGGCCTGATAAATCAGGTTGTTTGCCGGGTCTTTGAGCCCCAGCAACGTATCGTTCCATTGTGGCCAGCGAGTGGCCTCGGCCCAGCCGTTGCCCTCGATCATGATGGGGCGAACCGAATCGATGGATCGAACGCCGTCGATACCGTACTGCGCCGCAGTGGCCCATTGAGCCACCGCATCATGGGGCTCGTTCATGATGTCGTAGGCGTACAGCGACGACTGGGTGCTCCAGCGTTGAGCGATGCGAACGAGCACATCCTTGTAGTGCATATAGGACACGTTGCCTGTGCCTATCACTACACCGCGATAGCGCATGTAGTTATGCAGGTCCAGGATGATCTTGATGTCGTACTTTTGCGCGTAGTTGAAGGTGCGATCGATCAGTGCCGCATAGGTAGGGTCCAGTGGGCCGCCTAGCACGGGTTGTAGCCGTTCCCAGAGAATGGGGAAGCGAATCAGCTTAACCCCTCGGCCGCTCCACTGACTGAAGTAGCTTTCCGTGGGAAAAATGTAGTGGGTGCCGTTCACCCCCGGCAGGACCTGCGAAGCAAACCCAGCTCCCGATAGGTTCAGTCCCAGCAGGCTGACCCGCTCCGCCCGTGCAGGGCCGGCCATGAAGGCTGACAGCATGGCTAAGATCAGAGCTGTCCTGAGCCGGAAGATGTTCGAGCAGAAGAAAGAAGATGCCATGAAAGATCGCCCGGGTATCGTCTCGGCGGTACGCGGATTGCCGAGCCGGTTGGCAGTGGAGATAGCATTCCCCTGCGGAGCCGTACCGCGTGACCAGGCATCCCCGGGGAGCCTAGGCGTATCTGACGTTAGATCGAACTTCTTTAATCCGAGGCGATGAGCGGTTACTGCCGGCACGAGGAGGGGGCGAGGCGGGAGGTCGGAAACGCTGGGCTGGGACGACGCAGAAAAAAGCTACTTAAGCTGAAACCCTTCGCAAAACGCGATAGTCAGAGGTCGCTGGATTTTGAAACCGCGGTGTTTGGGCCCCTTGGCCCCAGCGCTGGGTTAACATACGGCGCGCTAAAACTCCTACTGGGCCAGACGGTTTCATGGCACTGCGCCACCTTCTTATAGGTCCGCGTTGGATTCTCTGTACCAATGGGCACCTGCTGCCGCGACCAGCACAGCAGACCTCTGGCTCAGAGAAGGTAGGGAGCAGCGGCTCACGAGAGTCCTGCCGACACGTTATGCCGTAGTGTGATCGGCGCTGCGCTCTGTAATTCGAAGGGAAGACCATGCTATCGATGTTGTTGAGCCTGTGGAGATACCGGGGATTCGTTCTCTCCTCCATTCGCAACGAGTTCTCGACACGCTTCGCCCGTAGTCGCCTAGGTGGGCTGTGGATGATCATCAATCCGCTGGCTCAGGTTGCCATCTATGCACTGATCCTTTCCAACGTCTTGGCAACCAAACTGCCTGGGCTGAACAACAGCTACGCCTATGCGCTCTACCTGATGGCCGGCATGTTAGGTTGGAGTCTTTTCTCTGAAGTCATCAACCGCTGCCTGAGCCTGTTTGTCGATCAAGGCAACCTGCTGAAGAAGATGAGTTTTCCTCGGATCACTCTGCCTGTGATCGTGATGGGATCAAGCCTGCTCAACTACGTACTGCTCTTCGGTGCGTTGCTGGTGGTGTTCGCTTTTTTCGGCAAATTTCCTGATCTGCTCATGTTGTGGCTCATACCACTGACCCTTGCCATCTTGGCGCTTGCTGTCGGAATTGGTCTGATTCTTGGTGTGCTCAACGTGTTCGTACGTGATGTCGGCCAGGTCGTGCCCATCGTGCTCCAGGTATGGTTCTGGTTCACCCCGATCGTCTATCCCGCCAACATAATCCCTGAATATCTCAAGGGCTTCATGGGTAACAATCCCTTGTTTCCTATCATCACGGGTTATCATGACGTATTGGTTTACGCGCGTGCACCCGATTTCCTCCAGATATATCCCTCCTGCCTGATCGCTTGCGGCCTCCTTCTGCTCGGTCTACTGATGTTTCGTCGCGCGGCGCCGGAAATGGCGGATGTACTATGAGCTTGCTCAATGTTTCCGGCCTCGGAAAATCCTATCGTTCCTACCGCTCTGAGTGGCTCCGCTTCGCGCGCTGGCTCTACCTTCCAATCAAGCCAAGTGCCGAGAAGTGGATCATTCGGCACATCAATTTCTCGATAGAGCCTGGTGAGGCTATCGGAATCGTCGGACAGAACGGTGCCGGCAAGTCCACGCTGCTAAAGATGATTACCGGTACGCTTCAACCCAGTGAGGGGACGGTGACATGTCGTGGGCGAATTGCGGCCATTCTCGAACTGGGTATGGGCTTCAACCCCGAGCTGACGGGCCGGCAGAACGCCTACCATGCGGCCGGCCTAATGGGATTCAGCAAGGAGCAGATTGATTCAGTTATCGACTGGATTGATAACTTTGCCGAAATTGGATCCTATTTCGATGAGCCCGTCCGTACCTATTCGAGCGGTATGCAGATGCGAGTGGCCTTTGCCGTGGCCACTGCCTTTAGGCCGGAAATCCTCATCATCGACGAGGCCTTGTCAGTCGGCGACGGCTATTTCCAGCACAAGAGTTTCGACCGCATCCGCGAATTTCAGCAACAAGGCACCACACTGCTGATTGTCTCTCACGATCGTAGTGCGATTCAGGCTCTATGCAGCCGTGCTGTTTTGCTCGACAAGGGGACCATCATCAAGGATGGGAATCCTGAAGAAGTAATGGATTTCTATAACGCGCTGATTGCCGAAAAGGAAGGTACCAGCGTCACCGTGCAACACCTCGACAATGGCCGGGTACAGACGCGCTCTGGCAGTGGCGAGGCTAGCATCCTTGCAGTCGAGGTATTCAATTCCGCCGAGCAGCCGGCGGAATTCATCCGGGTGGGCGAGATCGCTTCATTGCGCATCAAGGTAGGGGTCTCGGTAGCTCTCCCCGAGTTGGTGGTGGGCTACATGATCAAGGATCGTCTCGGGCAATCCGTCTATGGCACCAATACCCATCACCTGGGCTGCAAACTCGAAGCGCTCGAAGCGGATACCGAGATCGAGTATCGCTTCACCTTTGCAATGAATCTCGGGGTTGGCTCCTATTCGATTGCCGTTGCCCTCCATACGGCCGATACCCATCTGGCGCAAAACTACGAGTGGCGCGATTTGGCCGCGGTGTTCAACGTCGTCAATATGGACCGCGAGGAATTCGTCGGGCTGACCTGGATGCCACCTGAAGTGGAGCTCGTGCGATGAGCGGAAATTTTTACCGTGCTTTCGAAGATCGACATCGCGGCTCTCGTGCGCTGATCAAGCAACGCCTTCGCGTATATGAACCCTTTCTGCAGGCGCTTAAGGAAGCCGATGAAGCCTGTCCGGCACTCGACATTGGCTGTGGTCGTGGCGAGTGGCTTGAACTGCTGATCGAACAGGGCTTCCAGGCCCAGGGGGTCGACCTCGACGACGGTATGCTCCAGGCCTGTCGCGACAGAGGACTGCCAGCGGTTCAGGGCGATGCCTTGAGTGCATTGCAAGCGCTGCCGGCAGAGAGTCAGATCCTTATTTCTGGTTTCCACATCGTCGAGCACATACCGTTCTCGGTGCTTCAAGGTGTGGTAAGCGAAGCGCTGCGCGCCCTCAAGCCTGGAGGGCTGCTGATTCTTGAGACGCCGAATGCGGAAAATCTGGTAGTGGGGACCAACAGCTTCTATCTCGACCCTACCCACGAGCGACCGCTTCCTCATCAATTGCTCGAGTTTCTTGTCGAATACAGTGGCTTCGCTCGCCAGAAAATCCTGCGCTTGCAGGAAGCTCCTCAAGTGAGAGAGACGGACCAACTGCAGTTGCTGGATGTCCTGGGTGGATCCAGCCCTGACTATGCGGTGGTGGCGCAGAAGCACGCTGACAATGACCGCTATGACGTCTTGACGTCGGCTTTCGATAAGGATTTTGGGGTTTCCCTAGGGACGTTGGCACAGCGCTACGAGCAGCAACTTCAACATCGCTTTTGGGAAAGCCGAACTGAGCTGCAGGCCGTACGTAGCGAGATCCACGCCCTGAGTCAGCAGTTGCATGACGCCAGTCGTTGGTCGAGCATCTTTGCGGAGCCGGTGGCCTTGCTCAGTCGTGAGCTCGAGGCCGTGCAAAGCGCACGGCGGCAAGCGGATGAACAGCGGCAACACGCTGAGGACGCCCGGCAGCAAGTGCACCGCGAGCTGGAATCCCTACGACACGAGCTACAGGCTGCTCATCAAAGTGCTCACTACTGGCACACTCAGGCCGATACGCTGCAAGGGCAGAACAGCGCTTTGCTGAGCAGCACGTCCTGGCGACTGACCGCACCTCTTCGAGCGGTTGCGTCGCGCGTAGGGCAAGGGCGCCGAGGCGCTCGGCCTAATCCAGTAGCTCTGGCACGACGGGTCCTCAAACTCGGTATCCGGCCGCTGCTCAAATATCCGTGGTTCGTACGGCGGTTGAATATTCTTGTTGCTCGTTATCCAGGCCTCGCTAAGCGGATGCGTGAGGATCGGCAGGCTGTTGTAGTAGAACGCGCCGCCACCGCGCCGCATCAGAGCATGCCGATTGATGCCGCAGAACTGTCAGCGCGCTCGAAGAAGCTCTACGCCGCTTTCGTTAAACAGGATATGGAGAATCGTCCCTGATGCGCATCGTTATTGATCTGCAGGGTGCGCAGGCTGAAAATCGCAAACGGGGAATAGGTCGCTACTCGTTGTCTCTGGCCAAGGCCATCGTGGCCCAGCGTGGAGAAGCCGAGGTACTTATCGTCCTGTCGGACGCTTTTCCAGACACCATCGAACCCCTGCGCGCCGAATTCGCTGGCCTGCTCCTACCGGAGCAGATCAAGGTCTGGAGCTGTCCGCCTCAAACGCGTCAGCTCGGTTCGGCGAATTCCTGGGATCGAGAAGCGGCCGAGCTGCTGCGAGAGGCTTTCATCGCCAATCTCAATCCCAGCGTTGTTTTGGTCTGCAGCTTGTTCGAAGGTCTGGTGGACGAGGCGGTAACCAGCATCGGCCGACTATCGCAAAGGGTTCCCACCGCGATGGTCCTCTACGATCTCATTCCGATCATCTACCGCGATCTTTACCTGAAAGAGTGGGCGGTGGACAGGTGGTATGAGAACAAGCTCGGACACCTGCGCCGGGCTGACCTGTTGCTGGCCATTTCCCACTCTTCTGGCAACGAAGCCCAAACTTACTTGGGGCTGCCTGCCGAGCGTATCGTGACGATCTCTACGGCCGCCGATAGCCACTTCCAGGAGAGGGTGATACCCGAGCAGGAACGCGCTGAGTTGCAGGCTCGAATCGGGCTGACCGGTGACTTCGTGCTCTATACCGGCGGCATTGATCACCGTAAGAACATCGAAGGTCTGATCCGTGGCTATAGTCTGCTGTCACCGAAGTTGCGTCAGTCCCTTCAGCTTGCGATTGTCTGTTCTGTTCAACCCGCGGAGCGTGAGCGCCTTGAGGCATTAGTCCGTAGCCAGGGACTCAAGCCCCATGAGGTCGTCTTTACCAGCTTCGTTTCTGAAGACGACCTGTTGCGGCTCTATAACAGCTGCAAGGTATTCGTTTTTCCGTCTTGGCACGAAGGTTTTGGGCTGCCCGCCCTAGAGGCAATGAGTTGTGGTCGGGCGGTAATCGCTTCAAACAGTTCAAGCCTGCCAGAGGTCATCGGTAACGAGGCCGCTTTGTTCGATCCGCGTAGCGACGAAGCCCTCGCCGACAAGTTAGACCAAGTTCTGACTGATGATGTATTTCGGGCGCAATTGCAAACTCATGCTCGCCAGCAGTCGCGTCGCTTCTCCTGGCAGCATTGTGCCGAACAGACGCTAACTGCTTTACACGCACTGGTGGCGCAGGGCAAACCCAGCCAGCCAAAGACGCGCCCTCGACTAGCCTACGTTTCGCCCTTGCCGCCGCTTCGTAGCGGTATCAGCGACTATAGTGCCGAGCTGCTGCCCGAACTGTGTCGTTACTATGAAGTGGAGGTGATCGCCGCACAGGATGAAGTGACGTCAGCTTGTATCGCCGGTAATTGTGCCGTGCGCGATGTCTCCTGGTTTAGACGCAATGCAGACCGCTACGATCGCGTCCTCTATCATTTTGGCAACTCTGTATTTCATGAGCACATGTTTGCGCTGCTGGAAGAAATACCGGGCACAGTGGTGCTCCATGACTTCTTTCTTTCCGGCATTCTTGCGCATCTGGAGTGCCATGGCTTGCAGCAAGGCGTCTGGGTAAACGCGCTTTATGAAAGCCATGGCTACGCCGCTGTCATCGAGCGTCTGCAGGCTGAAGATACGGCTGACATCGTTTGGAAGTACCCCTGCAACTATCCTGTGATCGCCAACGCCGAAGGCGTGATCGTCCATTCACAGAGCTCCCAACGAATGGCCGATGCCTGGTACGGCAGTACCGTTGCGCAGGACTGGACCTGCATTCCACTCCTACGTGTGCCCGATCTGCAGCTGAAACAGGACCGGGCGCTGATCCGCAAGAAACTGGGGCTTAAAAGCAGCGACTTCGTGGTTTGCAGCTTTGGTTTGCTTGGCCCCAGCAAGATGAACGACCGCCTGCTGAGCGCCTGGCTACAATCGCCCCTTGCCCAAGACGACAACAACGTTCTGATTTTTGTGGGTGAAAATGACCAAGGCATCTATGGCGAAAAAATCCAGCGTGAGATTGCTGCCAGTGGTCGCAAGCGTCATATCCGTATCACAGGCTGGACCGACGCCGAGGCGTTTGGTGATTATCTAGCTATCGCCGACGTCGGTGTTCAGCTACGCACTCGGTCACGAGGCGAGACGTCAGCTGCGGTGCTGGACTGCATGAAGTATGGTTTGCCCACCATTGTGAATGCCAATGGCAGCATGGCGGACTTACCGGCGGGTAGTGTTCTGATGCTGGACGATCAGTTCGCCAACGTTGACCTGGTACGTGCCTTGGAGCAGCTGCACCGTGATGCCGGATTGCGGCATGAGCTCGGTAAGCGTGCTCGCTCTACTATCCTTACCCAGCATGCGCCGCGCCTATGTGCTGAGCAGTATCACAAGGCAATCGAGGCCTTTTACGACAAGGCGAGTATCGGTGCGCCGGCGTTGGTTCGCCGCATCATGGCCGCTGGGGCTGAGCAGGTAGAAGGCGCCAGCTATCGCCAGCTCGCCCGAGCACTGGATCTTTCCCTGCCGCCGCCCTGTCATCAGCGGCAGATCCTGGTGGATGTCTCAGAGTTGGTGCAGCGCGATGCCCGCAGCGGTATCCAGCGTGTCGTACGCAGCGTGCTCCGCGAATGGTTGGAAAAGCCAGTTGAAGGCTATCGCATCGAACCCGTTTACGCGGTCGCCGGTACCGCAGGCTATCGCTATGCGCGGCGATTCGCACTGGAATTCCTCGGTGGTCAACCAGTCCTGCAAGACGAGCCCATCACCTTCCGGGCTGGTGACATTTTCTTTGCATTGGATCTGCAGCCCGCTGTGGTGGCTGAACAGGCCGACCAGCTCAGACAAATGAAATTGATGGGAGTCAGGACCTATTTCCTGATCTACGACCTCATTCCCGTTCTACACCCACAGTACTTTCCGGAAGGCGCTCAGCCATTGTTTGATCGCTGGTTCTCGACGGTCATACAGGCTGATGGTGCTGTCTGTATTTCGCAGGCGACGGCTGATGCAGTTCGAATGCTCGTGCAGCAGCGTCGTCCAAACGCAGCCTTCGCGCTTCGGGTATCGCATATCGGCGCCGACATCGAGGCGTCGTTGCCCACCATCGGTCTACCGGATGAGGCTAATGCTGTGCTGAACCAGCTGACGGATAGTCCCAGCTTCCTGATGGTTGGTACCATTGAGCCGCGTAAAGGTCACCGGCACGTACTGGATGCCTTCGAGCAGCTCTGGCAGCAAGGTGAGAAGGTCAACCTGGTTATCGTCGGCAAGCAGGGATGGTTGGTGGAAGATGTCGTAGCACGGCTGACAGACCATCCTCAAGCAAATCAGCGTCTGTTCTGGCTACAAGGGATCAGCGACGAGTACCTGGAGCGCCTCTATGGCGTCAGTGTGTGTCTGATCGCCGCCTCTTACGAGGAAGGCTTTGGTCTGCCACTGATTGAGGCCGCGCAGAAGGGTCTGCCAGTGCTTGCCCGTGATATCCCGGTTTTTCGCGAGGTCGCCAAGGACAGTGCCTACTATTTTGCTGTCGCAGACGGCCCCGGTTTGGCTGCTGACATTCAGGCTTGGCTTGCGCTTTATCGTGCAGGCACGCATCCGGACTCCCGCACCATGCCTTGGCTGACCTGGGCGGAAAGCGCGCGTACTACCCAAGAACTCATCATCGACATGTCTACGGAAAGCCGTGCGACATAATCACGGTCCGGCGGCTGGCAGTGCAGCCCAAGGGTCCAACGGAGAACGAAGAACCTCATGAAAGCTATCATCACCGGAATCACGGGTCAGGACGGCGCCTACCTGGCCCAACTGCTGCTGGAGAAAGGCTATACCGTCTACGGTACCTATCGCCGTACCAGCTCGGTCAACTTCTGGCGCATCGAAGAAGTGGGTGTCGCCGGCCATCCTAATCTGCACCTGGTCGAGTACGACCTGACCGATCTGTCCGCTAGCATCCGTCTGCTGCAGACCACCGAGGCGACCGAGGTGTACAACCTCGCTGCCCAGAGCTTCGTGGGTGTTTCCTTCGACCAGCCGGTAACCACCGCTGAAATCACCGGCGTCGGTCCGGTGAACCTGCTCGAAGCCATCCGCATCGTCAATCCGAAGATCCGCTTCTATCAGGCATCCACTTCGGAGATGTTCGGTAAGGTCCAGGCGATTCCGCAGATCGAGAGCACGCCTTTCTATCCGCGCAGCCCCTACGGCGTGGCCAAGCTCTATGCCCACTGGATGACCATCAACTACCGCGAGTCCTACGGCATCTTCGGCACCAGCGGCATTCTCTTCAACCACGAATCCCCGCTGCGCGGTCGCGAGTTCGTGACCCGCAAGATCACCGACAGCATCGCCAAGATCAAGCTGGGCAAGCTGGACGTACTGGAGCTGGGCAACCTCGACGCCAAGCGCGACTGGGGCTTCGCCAAGGAGTATGTCGAGGGCATGTGGCGCATGCTGCAGGCCGACAAGCCGGACACCTATGTACTGGCCACCAACCGCACCGAGACCGTGCGTGACTTCGTCAGCCTGGCGGCCAAGGCCGTAGATATCCAGCTGGAGTGGAAGGGCGAAGCTGACAAGGAAGAAGGCTACTGCACCCGTAGCGGCAAGAAGGTCGTGGCCGTGAATCCGAAATTCCACCGTCCCGCTGAAGTGGATCTGCTGATCGGCGATCCCGAGAAGGCCAAGCGCGAGCTGGGTTGGGAGCCCAAGACCACCCTGGAGCAGCTCTGCCAGATGATGGTCGAGGCTGACCTGCGTCGCAACGAACAAGGCTTCTCGTTCTAACTAAGGGGATAGGCATGCCAACCGCTCTGGTTACAGGCGCATCGGGCTTTACAGGACGCTATCTGATCCAGGCGCTCAAGGCGCGGGGATTCAAGGTAGTCGGATTCGGTAGTGGTACTACCGATGCGGATGTCACCCTGGCATGCGATCTCACCGACAAGGCAGCGGTCGTCGCTGCCGTAGCTCAGGTGCAACCGGACTGGGTCATCCATCTGGCGGCGCTGGCCTTTGTCGGGCATGCCGACCAGGAAGCCTTCTATCGGGTGAACCTGTTCGGCACCCTGAATTTGCTCGAGGCGCTGGGCACTCTCGAGCGTCAACCTCAGCGGGTGCTGATCGCCAGCAGCGCCAACGTCTATGGAACTCCGGGCATCGAAGTGATCGATGAGTCGGTCTGTCCGGCGCCGGTCAATCACTACGCCTGTAGCAAGCTGGCCATGGAGCATATGGTCGCTACCTGGTACGACCGTCTGCCCATCGTCGTCACTCGGCCATTCAACTACACCGGGCCAGGCCAGGACGAGCGCTTTCTTATCCCCAAGATCGTTGGCCATTTTGCCCGCAGCGAACGCGTGATCGAGCTGGGTAACCTGGACGTGAGTCGGGACTTCTCCGATGTTCGTGACCTTGCGCAGGCTTACCTGGGGCTGCTAGACAGCGACCATCGCTCCAGTCCCATCAACGTCTGCTCGGGCAGGGCAACGGCGCTACGCGCCATAATCGAGATGATGGAGCGTATCGCCGGTTACTCGATAGAGGTCCGGGTCAACCCGGCTTTCGTTCGGGCTAACGAGATTCCGACGCTCCGTGGCAGTGACGCATACCTGCGCAAGATCGTGGGGGCCAGGGAGCTGATCTCGCTGGAGCGGACGCTTGAAGATCTGTACCGGTCTTTGAGGAGCGTCCGTTGACGGCATTGAAAGTCGGACTGGGCAGCACGGTCTGGTCTTCTGGGGTAGCCAAGGGGCATCTCGATGGGATCGGCATCTATACCCAGTCCTTGTCCCAAGCGTTCACAAGCCGCTCAGACGTCCGGATTCGTCCCTACACCTTTAGCGTAGACACCCCGCCTCTGGATTGCGGCGTACCTGTCAGCCTGGCACCGCACTTCCCCAAGTTCGTCCTGAAGAACGCGCTGCTGGGTGCTGATCGCCAGGTCGACCAGCACCTGGCGAACGAAGTCGATATCTTCCACGCGCCTGATCATCACATTCCTCGGCTCAAGAATGTGGCGATGGTGGCCAGCGTGATGGACCTGATTCCGCAGATTCATCCCGAGTGGGTCACGCTCAAGCTGCGCAGATTAAAGAACTGGCTGTTCAACCAGAGCGTGGGCTGGGCCGATCAGGTCATCACCATCTCGGAGTACAGCAAGAGAGACATCGTCAGACTGCTGGGCATTGCGGAAGAGCGGGTCCATGTCACGCCACTCGGCGTGGACGGGCACTACTTCAGCCGGCAATCCGACGTTGCGCGCCATGAGGTACTGCGCAAGCATGGTCTGGCGCCTGGCTTTTTCCTCTTCGTCGGCACCCTGCAACCGCGCAAGAATCTTGCGGCTGTTCTCGCGGCTCATGCCCAGCTACCCGAGGCGCTGCGCAAGCGGCATCCCCTGGTCGTGGTTGGTCGCAACGGCTGGCGCGCCGAGACCCTGGTCGAGGAACTGCGTGTTCTGGAAGCTAGAGGGGAAGGTAAATGGCTGGAGTATCTGCCCCAGGATGAAGTCATCGCCTTGCTGCAGAGTGCGGCGGCCCTAGTGTTCATGTCGTTGTTCGAAGGCTTCGGACTGCCAGCCATCGAAGCCTTCGCCGCACGGTGTCCCGTGATCTGCTCCAACACGACGTCGCTGCCGGAAGTGGTGGGCGATGCGGCCTTGCAGGCCGATCCACGCGACTCTAAGGCCATAACCCAGGCCATGCTGGAAGTCCTCGACGATCCCCTGGCTGTTAGCCAGCGCGTGGAAGCAGGCGAGCGTCGCGCTCGCGACTACACCTGGGGCGCCTGCGCTGCTCGGACGCTAGAGGTGTATCGCCTCGCCCTGCAGGGTCGCTAGGCTGCCACTCAGGCCAGGGCCTCGCGATAGACCTCGATAAGCTTGCTGGCCATGATCTCGCTGCGAAAATGCGTCTCGAAGCGTGCCCGGGCTGCTTGACCGTACCGGGAACGTAGCTCGGCATCCTCCCACAGTGTCATCAGTCCCTCGCGCAAAGCCGCAGGCTCCGGTGGCACGCCGATCCCTGTCTGCCCATTGAGATTGATCTCGCTCATGCCCGAGCCGATTTCGCAGCTGAGCATAGGCTTGCCGTACATGGCCGCTTCCAGCAACGCCATGCCAAAGGCCTCGGAACGTAGATGGGAGGGGAAGACGAAGCTCTCACAGCCGGCGTAGAGCGCTGCCAGATCTTCTTCGCTCTGACGTCCCAGGAAATGGCAATTTCTGAGGCCCAGCCGCTCGCACTGCGCACGCAGCGCCTCGCCTTCCGGGCCGGCACCCACGATCGCCAGGGGGTAATCCAGCCCCTGAAGCGCTTCGAGCAATAGATGCAGACCTTTGTAATAGCGCAACACCCCTACGAACAGCAGATAGCGCGGTCCGAGGCGCTGGCGCCAGCTCGCAAGCCGCTGCAGATCTGCCTCCGGATAGCTGGCAGGATCGAGGCCATAGGGAATCACCCGGACCTTGGTGCCCAGACGCTGCAGGGTAGGGCTGGATTGGCGATAGGGTTCGGTGGCCGCGATGACGCAGGTTGCGTTGCCCAGGAAGCGTTGCATCAGGGGCGTATACAGCTTGAGCAGATGGCGTTGCTTGACGATGTCCGAGTGATAGCTCACCACATAGGGTTTGCCGGGTCGCGTCAGCAGCTGCAAGACATCCATGAAAGGCCAGGGGAAATGGAAATGCACCAGGTCGGCAGCGCGGGCTTCCTCGGAGAAGGCTCGAAAAGCGGTCAAGGAGAGACCCGTAGAAGCCAGGTCGACATCCTGTTTGACGCGCCGGACAGGAATGCCATCCACCTCCAGGCACTCCGGGGCAGGATGCTTGCTGAGCGTCAGGATTCGGTGATCGATTCCAAAGCTCCTCGTGGCCAGGCACATCTGGCGAATGACGTGTTCTATTCCGCCATGGGTGTCAGGTAGATAGGTCTTGAAGACATGCAGAATGCGCACGATCGATCTGGGCTCAAAAGAACGCACCCTAGCACAGGTGTCTAGTATGCAGTTTCCGGTTCTAGTGATAGGGATTTCAAACTTGTGGGGCGGCACACCCTTTTTTATGGCTTTTTGCTATCAAAGCCATTGAACTTTTCTACCGAACGGTAGTGGCTGGCATACGAATTGACATTGAGATTTAACGAAATTGGCCTATTCTGACCTCGTCAAGAAGCTGGCGCTGTCACACAAAAGGTGTGATATGGTTGGCACTTGACCAAGGCTCGGATGCACCTATCCGGGACTGCTAAGGAAATCGGTCACGGGCATTATGGATCAAATGGACGATTCACCCTTCACCTTCAAGACTCGGCTGCTCACCCTCGAGCCCGGTATGTATATCGTGAGATACGCATCCCAGGAGATTGCCGAGGAGCCTTGCCTCATCAGCCTGCAGCCTGCCCCCATCGGCAAGAGCTCGGTCGATTTCTTTCCAGGCGAAACCGTCGTCCGTAATACCCTTTCCCGTCTCGGTGACACGCTGATCGTGCGGGTCAAGAACGGCGCTGGAACCCTGCTCATTACCGAATACCAGCGTGCCGATCTGCCGGTGCGCCAGGTCGATCTGCGTGTCGATCGCATCGATACTTCCGCTGACATCATTCGCTCCGAACAGCAGCGCAAGGCTCCGGTCGTGGCCAATAAGGCTCTTAAAGCTGCTGCTCGTGCTGAGCGCCATGGCAGCCCAGTGGTACTCAAGCTGATTGGGCATGTTCAGGCTCAAGGTGATGTGACGGCCGACGAATGGGTGGGTAACCTCGATCAAGAGGCCCGTCTTGAGGGGTTCGCCATCGTCTGGCCCAACAAGCCTCAGGGCGTTGACGTCGCCTATAGCTGCAAGGTCGCCGATGTCCTGCAACCCGCTGTCCTCAGCGGCAATTTCTCGGGCTCGCGCGGCAAGCGCGCACCCATCACCGCGGTGGCCATGGCTCTGGTCGGGCCGCGCCGTGCCGAATACGTTCTGGACGCCCAGGCGGTCTTTGCCGGATGCCCTCCGCAGGACCTCGTGGACGGCCAGGAAGTTACTGCCCAACAGGGGCAGGCCAAGCTAGTTGCTCTACATGTATCGATCACCCCCCGCATCGAGATGAACGCTGCCCGCTACCAGTCTCCCAGGGAAGATCTCACCCAAGCCCCGCTTCATTCCGCGCAAATCACAAATTGACGCGCGACCCAGGAGATTCTTTTCATGCAATACGATGCCGCCATTACCGCTTCTGCTCTGAACACCACCCTGACCTCCAACGCCGCTCTGAGCAGCAGCACTGTCGATGCCATTTCGACCATTCTGAACCTGAGCAACACGACCGCCACCCTGCCGGTTGCAACTTCTACCGGTAGCAATCTGTCGGTCAACTTCGATGCCAGCGGTCAGATCGTCGCTCCGAAAGTGACCTTCTTCAGCGACCTGGGCGCCGCTGGTACTGATGTCACCGTGAGCATTCCCTCGGTTGTCGCCAACAGCTCGGCTATCCTGTTCAACACCTCGGCCAACGTGACTGCCGTCATTGGCAACTCCGCTGCCGTCACCCCGACTGCTGCCGTCGAAGGTTCGGATGCCACTCGCGTTGTCGTGAGCGGTTCGGGCAACGACACCATCACCATCACCGATAACGTCAATACCTTCGTCGATGCTGGCGCTGGCAATGACAAGATCACCACTGCCGGTGGCAATGACACCGTTGTCCTGAACGGCGGCAACAACACTGTCAGCACCGGTGCTGGCAATGATGTGATCTACGCAGGTAACGGCGTCGACAAGATCGATGGCGGCGCGGGCTATGACGTTGTCAACGTCGGCAACCTGGCCAACTACACCGTCTCCGTATCCAACGGCAGCGTCGTGCTGAACAGCACCACCAGCGGTCAAGCAACCCTGACCAACGTTCAGTTCGTCGCCAGCGTCACCGGCAACGAAAGCCTCGCTATCGTCAACTCGCAGGCTGAAGGTATCGCCCTGCGTATGTTTGATGCAGTGCTGGGTCGTGACGCTGATGCCGGCGGCGCGCAGTTCTACACCCAGCAAGTCAACGGTGGTACCAGCCTGTCCACCATCGCTAACAACTTCATCAACTCTGCTGAATACACCGCAGCTCACGGTAGCAATGTGTCTGATGCCAAGTTCATTCAGGACATCTACCAAGGCGCCCTGGGCCGTACCGCCGATGCGGAAGGTCTGGTGTTCTGGGCACAGCAGCTGGTAACCGGTCACACCCGTGCCGACGTAGTTGTGGGGATCGTAGGCTCTGCCGAATCCCAGGCTCACGACACCGGCGTCATCGTGGTCACCGGTCAGGTCTAACAGCGTTTCGCTGACCTGAGACAGGACTTCCGGCCCTAGGGCCGGAAGTCCTTTTTTTAAAACGGCAGTACTCTGATCCACCTGGCTTTTCGCGGAGACCAATGCCCATGAGCCAATCGACACTCATGGAGCACTATCAGGCTCTGCTCCATGCCGGACAGTCAGGCGAGGCTCAAAATTGTCTCGAACTGGCACTTCAAATTCCCGACCAGCGCCCGGTAGCGTTGGTCTCCGCCGGTCTTGCGGCGCTCAATAGAGGCGTGCTGGATCAGGCTTTCCTGGCCTTGGCCGAAGCCAATACCAGTCTGGCCCGGCAGGGCGAAACGGCTGCGTTGCTCGCTCATGTGCTCCTGCAAAAGGGCGAGGCCCAAGCCGCCTACGATTTTCTCGCCGACCCGGCCAATCCTGCCCGTAATACCCCTGCAGTTCGACTATTGCGTTTGCGTGCGCTCATCGCGCTACCGGGCGTCAAACCCGCGCAGCTGGTCGAGCAGCTGCCCTACGTCAATAGCGCCGACGAACTGGCCGTGCTGTTGCAGCAGCTGTCGCCACGGCGCTGGGGACACGTCGAATTCGATCCGGCCAGCCAGGAAATTCGCGGTTGGGCGCTGGATACCCGGCATCCGCAGACCCCGGTCAAGCTCACCTTGAAACTGGGCGATCGCCAACAGATCATCGTCGCCAACCTGCCCAGTCCTTTGCTGGCCAAGGCGGTCAATGGCGGGCGTCATGGTGGCATTCGCATCCGTCTGCCTGCTCCCCTCGGACGTGTGCGCCTGTGTTGGGCGGATGGCAGTGAGGTTCT
The DNA here is from genome assembly GCF_056790235.1 of Pseudomonas sp. VMV1. NCBI lineage: Bacteria > Pseudomonadati > Pseudomonadota > Gammaproteobacteria > Pseudomonadales > Pseudomonadaceae > Pseudomonas > Pseudomonas sp. VMV1. The sequence goes on along the minus strand of NZ_JBXGSE010000003.1, from coordinate 309,008 downwards.
GGGCAGTCCCCTGGCGGCCGTCGAGCCCTTGCGGCCCATACCGGTTGAAACCCCGGTAGCGTCCATCGAACCGCTCGTGGATGTGCTCATTCCCATCTACCGCGGACGTGAGGCTTCGCTCGCCTGTATCCAGGGCGTGCTCGATAGCCTGGACGCCAACCGGACCCCGATGAACGTAGTGGTGCTGGACGATGAAAGCCCCGAGCCGGAGTTGAGTCAGGCGCTGCGAGAACTGGCCGAGGCGGGCAGGATCGAGCTCTATCGCAGCCCGGCCAACTTGGGCTTCATCCGCAATATGAATCGGGGTATGGCGCTGCATCCCGCACGCGATGTGGTGTGGTTGAACGCTGATGCGCGCGTCTGCGATGACTGGCTGGACAGGCTCCGCGAGGCAGCCTACTCCGCAGCCGATGTAGCCACCGCCACCCCTTTCAGCAATAACGGCGAGCTGCTCAGCTTCCCGGAAAGCCGCAAGAGCCACGTCATGCCCACGCTGGACGAACAGCGTGCCCTGCATCGCCAGGCAGCCAGTGATCTGTCGGCGCCGCCCGAGATCGAGGTGGGTTGTGGCTTCTGCTTCTATATCAAGCGTCGCGCGCTGGAGCAGGTCGGCCTGCTTGACGAGATCCAGCTCAAGCGAGGTTATGGCGAAGAAACCGATTGGTGCCTGAGGGCCAAGGCCCAGGGTTGGCGGCACGTGGCAGCACAGCGAGCTTTCGTTGCCCACCGTGGTGGTGTTTCCTTCGGCGCGGAAAAGCTCGAGCGGGTAGCCTTCAACAACGCCATTCTTCGCTTGCGTTATCCCGGTGCAGAGCGCGCCTTCGAGCGCTTCTATCGTCATGATCCGCTCAAGCCCTACCGCCAGCGCCTGCAGCGCGAGCGACTGGCTGAGCTCGGCGCACAGCTGGTGACAGTCAACATTGGCGCAGCCATCATCGCGGCTGATCGACTGGATCTTCTTACGGCGCTGGGCGGCGACGGGCCTGCCTTTGTACTGGCCTTTCGGCAGACGGACGCCGCGCTGGAGGTCAGCCTTCAGGTTCATGGCCAGGGGTTGCCGGTGCTCCTGGACTATCGTCTACCTGAAGACCTGGAGCAGCTGATCGCAGACCTGCAGCGGTTGCGGCCGAGCGTTCTGGACTACATTCAACCGGAGCGCTGTCCCACCTTGCTGCAGACCCTGGCTGCACGGATCGGGGTACCCTATCGCCTGATCGATCCAGTCGCTGGTGATTCCTCCGAAGCTGCTGGCTTCCACGAGGCAGCTGGCGAGCAGCATCTGACCTTCGCCGCGCTCGCCACCACGTTGCTGATGAGCAATCCCCAAGTTCCTGTTGCGGCGGGCGCACCTTTTGCGTCGCTCGACCAGCCACCCACTCAACGCCTGGGCAATATCCTGATCGCCGATTCCCTGGCCGATCAACGCCTGGCCCAGGCCTGGTTGCAGCTGGTTCGCCTGAGCCGGCGGCAGGGCCTGGCCTGCCGCTTCCTGCTTCTCGAGCGCACGCCCTGGGAAAAGAGCCTGCTCGCCAGCGGTAATGTCAGTCCGTTGATCGAGCTTCCTGGTGTTTCCCGATCTCGGATACCTGCCCTGGCTGGCTGTACCCTGGCCTTGAGTCTCGAGGCCGCACCAGCCAGTGCCTGGTTTGCCCCTCAGATTGCCGGGCATACCGCTTTGCCCCTCTATGCACCCGCAGGTGCGGTCGCGACCGAAGCGGGCGCCCATCCCCTCAGCCTGCTGCCCGCGCCCCTGAATGCCCTGCTAGGCGACGCCCTTCCCGACAGGTTTCTCCATGACTGAACTCTCTCAAGCTCCCGCCCTGGTCACTGTGCAAGGTCAGATTCAAGGCCTTCACGGCAATGTACTGGAGGGCTGGGCCTTCGATCCTGCGCAGCCTGATCTGCGTCTGGCACTGGAGGTCGTCATCGATGGGGCTTTCGTTGCCCTGGTACGTGCGGACACCTATCAGCACGATCCACTGGTTGGTGACGGCTTTCACGGCTTCGCTCTCCAGCTGCAGCCGGCCTGGCTCAGCGGGGCTCGGCGTATCGCCGTGCGGTTGGCCAACGAAGGCCCGTGGATCGGTGAGCCCCTGGAGTTGCCCAGCGAGAAGCCGCGCAAGGCCGAGGCTCAGGTACCGGGCAGTCAGGTCTGGTATGGCGGTGGCCTGGCCGTGGGTGGGTGGGTCTGGGATGACACCACTCCGGGACGTCATGTCGAGGTGAGGGCGCGCCTGGGCGATCAGATCGTCGCCCGTTGCCTGGCCGACCTGCACCATCCCGCACTCATCTATCGCGCTGACGCCGATCATGGCTACAGCCTGGAGCTACCCTGGCAATTCGGGGACGGCGAGCGTCGCGAAGTGCATATCGAGGACGACCAGGGCCGCCCCTTGCAGGGTAGCCCCATCACCGTGTGTTGCCACGCCGAGGGGCTCGGCGCACTGGTAGCCGCCCACTGGCCGGAGCAGGCCGACCCGGCACCTCGCGACCTTCTCATCCGCCTGGCGCGCGATTACGATCAGCGCTGCCCACGTAGCGCCGGCTTCGGTCATTATCCTCAGTGGTTCGCTCATTACCAGCGCGCACCTCAATACCCAGAAGCCGTGACCGGTAGCCGGATCGCCGTTCTGCTCCATGGCGACGCCGGTGAAACCGAGCGGCAGGCTTGCCTGGATAGCCTGAGCCAGCAACGCCTGCGACCCTTCACCCAGGTCTTCGCCGATCCCGCTGATGTGTCTACCTCCTTGCAGTTGCTGCTGGAGGAGGGGGCCGAAGCCGTGCTGCTCCAGCCACTCGATAGTCGGCTGCAGCCTCACGCCCTCGACCAACTTGCGCTGGCTCTGCAACCGAAGGAGGCAGGCAAGCAAGCGGCCTGGGCCTTCGCTGATAGCGATCAGGACGGAGCGGATGGCCAGCGTAGCAACCCCTGGTTCAAGCCGAGCTGGGATCTGGACCTCTACCTGGGCGCCGATCTCTTCACCGCGGGTGCCCTGTTTGGCCGCGGCATCATCCAGCGCGCCGTCCGACTGCTGAATGCAGCGCCCGAGCTGCCGAGCGATCACGAAGGTGTACTCGCCGCCCTTATCCTAGCCACCGAGCAAGACAACCTGGGTGTCGCCCGCGTGACCCAGGTGCTCAGTCATCGCAGTGCCAACAGTCCCGCAACGCCGGCTGCCTGCGATGCCGTCAAGCCGCAGCGTCTAGAGCGCTTGGCCTGGCTGGTGAACAAACTGCGTCCGGGTACCCGTCTGAGCCGCCAGTCCAAATTGCCCGGTGCGCTACGCACCCTCTGGCCATTGCCCGAGCGACTGCCCAAGGTCAGCTTGATCATTCCCACCCGGGATGCCTACAAGCTCCTGCATGCCTGCATGGAAGGTCTGCTGACCCAGACCGACTATCCGGACCTGGAACTCATCATCGTCGACAACCAGACCAGCGATCCCCAGACCCTGGAGTACTTCGACGAACTGAAGACCCGTGGTGTGCGCATCCTGCCGCACCCCTATCCCTTCAACTACGCCACCCTTAACAATGTCGGTGTCGAGTTCGCCACGGGTGAATACATAGGGCTCATCAACAACGACATCGAGATCCTGCATCCCGACTGGCTCAAGGAAATGCTGAGCCTGGCCGTACGTCCCGACGTCGGCGCGGTGGGCGCCAAGCTGCTGTGGAAGAACGACATGGTCCAGCACGCCGGTGTCGTCATTGGCATCAACGGCCTGGCCGCCCACACGGGCAACAACTGGTTGCGCAATGATCCGGGCTACCTGGGCTTCAATCACCTTGTCCGACGTCAGAGCGCCTGCACCACCGCCTGCCTGATCCTGCGTCGTGATCTCTATCTGCAGATCGAGGGCATGGACGAGGTCCGCCACCCTGTCGCCTTCAACGACGTGGACATGTGCCTGCGCATCAATGAGCTCGGCCTGAAGATTCTCTGGACGCCGTTCGCCGAGTTGATTCATGCGGAGTCGGCGAGTAGAGGAAAAGACACCTCCAGAGATAAGGAATCCCGAGCGATTCGCGAACAAAGGATGCTCCTCTCTAGATGGGGCGAGAAGTATCGATTTGATCCTTTTTATAGCTGTAATTTAAATAGTGATTGGGCATTGGGCACATATGCAGGTCTAAATCGACTTAAAAATTTCAGAGCCCAACAATAACTTTCCATCAAAAGTCTCATGTGGATTTAAATAATTATGAATGGAATATGTGTTACAGGTAGTACACAAAAAGTTTTAGATAAATGTTCGAAGATTCTCATGTCGGTGGGAGCCAAAATGGCTGCTGCTACTAAAGGAGCGGATAGAGTTACCGTAAAAAAATGGCACGAAAGTGTTTTACTGAGAAATTCCCCTGATCAGGAGCAGCTCAGCTATCCTGTTTTGGTAGGAAAGATGTGGGAACATCAAGCTTTCGAAATACTCCTGACAAATTATGAGCAACCAGTTTGGCATTGGGCAGAGGAAGGCAGTGCGCTCCTGTTGAACTTTTGGAAAGGCATTGATCATAATCTTCTCTTTTTATTAGTATATACGTCACCTCAAGATTTTTTAAAAGAATTAATATTCCAAAAAAATTATAATAATAAACAACTAGATTTGGCTCTTAGGAAATGGGTGGATCAGACTAATAGTCTAATTGAATTTAAAATAAAAAATGTGAATTCGTCTATCTTTTTGAGCGACATTAGTATTTTCTCCGACAGCAAATCATTTATCACCTTACTGAAATCAAAATGGGATTTGCCGTTGTCTTTAGAAGGCAAGTTCTCACCTCCAGTTACTCATGAGAGAAGCTTGGGGGATTTGTTCTTGGAGAACTATCTGCACAGCTATCCAGAGGTTTTATCTCTCCATGTCAAAGCTTTGGAGTTAATTTGTGCAGAAAACAGTTTAGCCACGCCCTACGATGGACTGAAGGATAAGGAAGAGTTTTTAAATTTTCTCAAAGACAACAGTGCTATTTTCAATAACATTACGCTTTTCCATAATGCGACGACGAAATCGATTGAGGAAGATTTTGGAAACGCTTTTCCGAATCAGACTCTAATCTCGCCAAATGCGTCTGAAGCAGACCAGCACCTTTTCAATACGCCCATAGACTGCAACTCTATGAAGAGCGAAGGATCGCAGCATCCAACTGAAAATGACAATTTCATTAGGAGGTTACACGAAGTGCAAGAGGCGTTGGAGGCCTCATTAGTAGAGACTGAAATTTGCAGGGCTGCGGATCAAGAGGCGAGGATTTCGTTATCGAAGGCATATATAGTTCAAAACTCCTTGAAGTCTGAACTAGAATTGGCCGTTGACGAAAATAAAGAGATAACATCCCACTTGCATTTTGTTCAGGAGCGCTTGGAGAAGAACATATATTTGCAGTCAGAACTAGATTACTACAAAACACGCTTTAGGCGTTTTCTTGTAAAGAATCCTGATTATTGGGAATTTGAAGGCTTCGAGTTAGACAAAAATGATAATGGGCAAAAAAAAGAGTGGAGTTTGCATTTTACTGATGTGTTAATTGGGGAAAGGCTCATCCCCTCACTACACGTCAGGACTTTTTTAGAAGGTAATACTGTAGGTTTCAGTATCGGCCGCGATGAGGCAAAGGCGCCCAAAGCAAATTTAACTCGATGGCCTGTCCGTCATCGGGAGCTGATGGAGCTAACCATTGAGATCAAAGAAGGAAAGTTTTTGGATAGCTCCCAGTCGATTGTTCGAAGTTTCAGCACTTCAGACTGGTTGTTTGTCGGCGAGCTAATAAGAAGATTGATCAGATTTTTGAGCCAGTATAATCAGCCGAAAAAATCCCATTCGGATAACGAAGATAAGGGTATGGTTGATGGGCTCAAGAAAGTGCAAAAAGCTTTGTCAGAATATCCGGCTATATTTAGATTTGACAAAGTTGATATCAAAGTTGACAAGCTGGAAGGCGGCTATAGTTCCTTGGAATTCTGCCTAAATAATGTCTCCCTTTTGGGTAATAATTGGCCGGAATTCAAGTTCTTTTTAAGCACTGTTCACGGTGATAGCGGGAATTTCCATGAAAACCCCAGGCTAGAATTTTATCAAGACTGCCAATCAGTTTTGAAAAGTTGGTTTGCTGAAAGCGTCACAGAGCGAGGGCCAAAGTTGGAATTAAGGTTCGCGTTGCCAAAAGTAATGGATACCAATGTTTGGAATTCCATTAACGACGAGGATCGTTTGTTTTTATCAGCGCTAATAGCGAATTTACCAGACCTAATTCTGGAATCGGGAAAGACCTTATCTAACGATCAGATAAATGGTGCTGGCAATGAAAGCTGGAATCAGTGGATTGAGCTATCAAGGATAGTTCAGTCAATACTAATTAGAAATATTGTTGGCGATAATGCAGTAAAAAACTAACTTCGGTGGGCTTTGAGATTCGTCAGATATGAAAATCTCGCCTGCAAAATTTTAACGGTTTATTAGGCTGAAATTTGAATGGAACATAAGACGATTTTGTCACTTGCTAACGATAATTTTCGAGCAGGAAAATACGAAGAAGCTATACGCCTGTATAATCAAGCAAAGCTTCAAAATGAAAGTTTAGCCAAAATTGTAGAATTTAATATAGATCTATCGAAAAGAAGAATAAAGAAGCAGATATTTCCTCGGGAGACAGCACAAGAAAAGCTGTTCAAGAAAGTAGCTAGTAGTCGGCCCGCTATACTGGAAGCCATACGCTCCGCGATCCAAAGTAAAAAACTAACTCTAGAGGTATTAAGAAGAACCGTTGGAGCTGATGATAGTTTCCGAGATGAAATCTATAAAGCCGTTTATCCCGATATCGAAGAAGCTGTGAGAGGTGAGGAATTTGATTCGGCTTATCAGCATTATGAAATGTTCGGAAAAGCTGAGGAAAGGATACACTCATTTAATAGCTACCTTAAAAAGGTGCAAGTCGATATAGAGGTTTTGAATAAAAAATTCGATCAGTTTAAGTCTCTATTTAGCAATGAGCTATGGCCGAATACGGCTGTCGATAGCAATGCATTCAATGTTACGCCAATTCCTTTTTATTTAAATAACTCTAGTAATATCGATTTCGCTAGCGCCGGAAGAAAGATTTCCATCGCCGTACACTTGCATCTGTACTATGTTGATATGCTTGACGAGATGATTAACCACTTGGATAGCATACCGGATACTTTTGACCTATTTGTATCAACGCCGCACTCTATAAATGAGAAAGACATAGTTTTCTTACTGGAAAATAATATTGAAAACTTAGGTAGCGTAGTTATTAAAAGGGTGCCTAATAAAGGAAGAGACCTAGGGCCCTTTATAATAGAATTTGGAGAGAGTTTGCAGTTCTATGATGCTGTCTGCCACGTTCATACCAAAAAAAGTGAACACACCAGCCAGCTCCAAGCATGGGGTCGTGACATTCTAAACAGCCTTCTTGGAACAAAAGAAAGCGTCGAAAAGATTCTGGCATTGTTGAAAACCGGTGCCAAGTTTATCTACCCAGAAGGACAGGATCATTATATTAAAGATCCCACCGGGTGGGCCGGGAATTATCAGATAGCGAAGGACCTACTAGCTAGCCACTTCGAGCTAGATATAGCTAATTTTCCCGCGGTAGAGTTTCCAGAAGGCTCAATGTTCTGGGCCAGTGGGGAAGCTATATCGCCTTTTCTAAACATGCCTTTAGAATGGGCTGACTTCCAAAATGAACCAATTCCAACGGATGGTACCTTAGCGCATGCGCTGGAAAGAATAATATTGATTAGCGGAGGGTCTGCTGTCGGTAAAATATTTAAGTTGATGAAAAATGACTACCTAGACGGTAAGTTATTCTTTGAGCCCCAGAAGAACTATCAAGATAGAATAAAAGAAAAAGATATAAAAATATTATCTTTCTACCTGCCACAATTCCATCCTATTCCCGAAAACGATGAGTGGCATGGTAAAGGTTTTACAGAATGGACTAAGGTCTCTGCATCCACTCCTTTATTCAAAGGGCATTATCAACAGCATATACCGCATCCTGATATAGGATACTATCTACTAGATTCGCCGGTAACTCTCCAAAAGCAAGCCATGCTAATGGATAATGCAGGCGTTTACGGGCAAATTTTCTATCATTATTGGTTTTCGGGAAAGCTTATCCTCGAAGAGCCCGCGCAGATGCTGCTGGAAAATTCCAGTATTGATATGCCATTTTGCTTCTGCTGGGCAAATGAGAACTGGACTAAAAGATGGGACGGCAACGAATCAGAAGTTCTACTTTCGCAGACTTATTCGCGTGAAGACGCTAGGGCATTTATTACTTATCTAATACCGTTCTTTAAAGATCCAAGGTACGTTAAAGTAGATGGTCGTCCATTATTATACGTTTATAGGCCATCTTCTATTCCGGATCCGCAAGAATATATCGAAGTATGGGGTGAGATCTGCAGGTTACACGGAGTAAATGTCCCGTACGTCACGGCAATATTAACGAGAGGAGCTCAGGATCCGCGGGACTATGGAATGGATGGTGCTCTGGAAAGAGTTTTGCATGACTGGACTGATGGAAATGTCAAAGAAATAAAAGATGAGCTCCAGCATTTTTGGCCGGTAAATGGTAGCGTTATAAAATACGCCGATGTGGCTGATTATTACGTTGGTCAAAATGAAGCGAAGAACTTCGAGTACTTTAGAAGCCTTGTCCCTATGTGGGATAATACTGCCAGGTATGGTACAGAAGCTCATATTGTTCATGATAGCACTCCGGAAAAATTTCAATATTGGCTGGAAAATTCCATCGAATATACGAAAGCGCATCTACCTAAAGACCGACAAATAGTTGTTATCAATGCTTGGAACGAATGGGCGGAAGGTGCTCATCTTGAGCCTGATACATGCTTTGGCTACGCCTATCTCAACTCGATTGGTCGTGCACTATCTCGAATTAGCTATCAAGATATTGAGGATAGCTGTACTGCTCACAAAAAAAACATGGTCATAGAGCTAGACATTCCGGATTATATAATAAATAACCTCTGTGCAGATAGTTTCTTAAAACTCAAATTCTTCCGCCACCTAGCGGAGTCTATCAAACAGCTCAAAAGCAAAATAGTAGTTAAAAACAAAGCCGTATTTGATGAGCTAAAGAGCTTAAGATGCTCGATTGTAAGGGTTAGTGATACGGATGCAGATATTACCCTTCAATTTCGCAAAATAGCGTTAGTAGGTGAGACCTGTCTTGCAGCTATGGAAAGTGCGCACCTTAGATTTCCTGGTGCGGTTATTATCGCTAACGAATACGGGAAAGCTCAAAAATTACAAGAGTATAAGGGGCACGACTCTGTTGCCCCTGAGAGCGCCTATGATAACTCGTTGATTTTGATCCCCAAAGAAAGGACATCAAAGAGCTTTAAAATTGCACACAGAGCAAGGACATTTGTAACTCAACCTTCAGTTGTAAATAGTCCATACGAAGTCACAACCATAATAAGATTTCATAAAAATGACAGATTTAATGAACTAAAAAACTCTTTGCTGAGTCTTGCGGCAGTACACTCTTGTATCGTAAGGCCAATTATCTGCGCTCAAGACCTATCAGCTGATCAGTTTAAAGCGCTTTCAGAAATTTGTTCGAGTTTCGACTACAAGTCATACAGCAAAGTAGAAGTTATCAAATTCTTCTCCAAAAACAAGGCTGGAGACATCAGATCGAAATTGTTATTTGATGGCCTACATGCTGCTAAAACTGAATATGTAGCATTTCTAGATCATGATGATCTTATGCTTACAGACTCATACTCTTACCTGATTGGGCGGATGGTCAAGACCGGTAAAGCCGTGAGTTTTGGTCGCGTATACGATACTACGTATGAGTCCAATACAGAGAAGTTACTTAAAAGAAATAAGACCTATGAGTATGGTTATAGTTATGAAGAGTTCTTAGAGGTTAATCATGCCCCTTTACACAGTTTCCTGATAAATAAGAATAAGATTGACCTTTCGTCACTTGCGCATTTTGAGGATCAAAAATTCATGGAGGATTACTATATGACCTTGCAGATGTTTGGCCGGGATAATACAGACTGGGCTTCTCTAAGAGAAAATTTTTACGTAGGAGACTATGTTCACTGCATAGACAGGACTCACACGCTAGCCATTTCCGACGATAAATCTAGAAATGCTGTATTGAAAAATTCGGAATATGAGAAGTGCGAGCAGCGAGTACTCGACCTGAAAAAAAGAATTACAAGTCGAAATTTGTAAGCGAGGAATGTTATGGATAGGGCGTATAAATTTGTACCGCAAAAAAAGGATTGTTTTAGTGGGCCAGTTAAGGCTTGGAACATTGAAGAGCCGGAAGTTCAGTTTTTGAGCTCTGATGCTAGTCTTGTTATAAGTGGTTGGGTAGTTGGCCACTCATCTATTCCAGAAGTTGTAGTGAAAATTTCAGGGCTAGATTACCGAGCCTCGGTGGATCTCAGCAGACCTGACGTTTCAAAGGCTGTATTCGGGGAGAGTACTGAGCAGCCTGACGAGAATCACCTTTATGGCTTCCGGATTGACACCGGTTTGGCGCTTAACTCGGTCATTTCTTTCGAGCTAGGTTTTGTGGCCGAAAACGGAGTTTTTTGGCTAGGTACATACATCTTTGAAGAAAATACAAAAGTTCTTAAAGGTAAAGATGAGTGGCTATTTTTAGAGAACGATACTAACGATAGTGTTGGTCAGTACACGGGGCGCGTTGAAATAGCATTCGATGAGCGGAGTGCTTGGAAGCTTCACTTAGCTACATTAGAAAATTTATCAGCAGCTGAAGGATTTAGCTGGTCTTTTCTGATCTCCCCGGCAAAGGAATATGTGCTGCGCGATTACTATCCCTACGATATTGCTAAAAATAATGTTCCTGCGCAGTTTTTGGAGATGTTCGATGGCAATAGAAAGATAATCTATCCAATTAAAATTCTTACAGATAACAAAGAGTTTGCTTATTGGAGGGGAGATACTCACTGGACCGATTACGGTGCTTATCTCGCTTTTAAAGAAGTAATAAAAAGCTTTGATTTAGACCTTTCTGAGTTTGAAAGTAAAAATGAAATACAGTACCAGATTATAAGTGCCGAAGGAGATCTTTCAGAAAAGCTAACTCCGCCAAAAATTTTTCCTAACATTAAGTTGGCAAGTACTTTAAGATACAAAAATATGGTTTATGATAATTGTGTTAGGTATGGTGGTAATATAGCAATATACGAAAATGAAAGCCCAGTAAGTCAATCAACGATTGTTATCTTTGGAAGTTCCTCTAGCTACGTTTTGGGCCACTATTTAAGTTTGTATTTTAAGCGCGTTATTAGGGTTCATTCAGCGGCGTCCGTAGATCTTGAGATTTTGAAGCTCGAACGCCCTGAATATGTGTTGCTGCAATCTAACTCAAGGTTTCTTATAACGGCGCCAGAGAGCATTGGCAACTATTCAGTTAGGCTTGTTATATCTGAAAAACTTAATAGCCTTGGGAATATTGAGTTAGGAAAGCTTAGTGAAGATTTGAAGCATTATAATTCGAATGTAAAGTTTGAACATATGAATTCATATAGCTCGATGACTGAAATGCTCCATAAACATGGAGATTTGTAACCCATAGCGGTTATCGAGCCGCTCGGTGTTATAAACTGATTAAGTCTGGAGTAAGGTGATGACCCTTTTCGAACTGTACAATAGCCATAATCGTTTAGTCTCGGATAAGTGGTTGTCATATCTTCAAGAGTATGAAAATATTTTTTGCAATTACAAATCGCTTTCGTTGGATTTACTAGAAATAGGGGTCCAAAATGGTGGTTCCTTAGAAATATGGTCAAAGTACTTTAGTAGTGATTCTCGAATTATTGGTTGCGATATTAATCCAGCTTGTGAAAAGTTGATCTTTGAGTCGGAAAATATAGATGTTGTCGTTGGTAGCATTATAGACCCTATAGTGCAAAAAAGAATTTTTGAGTTAACTGAGTCTTTTGACATCATCATCGATGACGGTTCGCATATTAGTTCGGATATTGTGAATGCCTTTTGCTCCTTATTTTCCCGTGTTAAGCCTGGTGGGATTTATATAGTAGAAGATTTGCATTGTAGCTATTGGTCACAGTGGGGTGGTGGTCTCTATGAATCTAAATCCGCAATTGTTTTTTTCAAACAGATAGTCGATATTATAAATTATGAACACTGGGGTGTTGAGGTAAGTAGAAGCGCTTTTTTAAAATGCTTCGCCGAAGCCGGAGCGCTGCTCGATTCTGTTCTTTCTGAAATACATTCTATTAAGTTTAATAACTCAATGTGCTCTATCGTTAAGCGACCTGCAGATGAAAATTTGCTAGGAAAGCGGTTGGTTGCTGGTCAGATTGAGCCTGTCTGTTGCGTGAAACATAGCGATGGTAAGTACTCATCAACACCTGAGCAGTCCAGCGAACATATACGATATTCGATTGATGAGTTGCGAGATAAAAAAACACCTAAACTATAAACTTGCGATAGTGAACTTGAGAATAGAAAGGTTAGCTTCAGATATCAAATGTCGAACATATAAGCTATTTGTAATCTCTTGCAGCTTTGGCGTTCGAAAAAATAGTTTAACTATCTTAATTGTTGGTGAGTAATGAGAAGGCGCCCCGTATCTGATCTTGAAAGAGCCTTGCTTGAATGCAAAAAAAGTTTTGCAGTAGTGGGTTTTTTTAGTCTTTTTGTAAATTTGCTGTTGTTAGCTCCTTCTTTTTATATGCTTGAAGTCTACGATCGAGTCGTCAGTAGCCGCAGCGTTACTACCTTGATTATGCTGACATTGATTGTGGTTTTACTGATGTCCGTGTACGGGATGCTTGAATGGATTCGTTCTCGGATGATGATTCGTATATCTACAAGACTCGATCTCATGCTTGGCGAACGAGTTTTCAACGCAAGCTTTAAACAGGCATTAGTTACTCAAGGTATAGGTACGTCTGGCCAGCCAATGGGAGACCTTGCAGGGCTTAGGCAATTTCTTACGGGAAGTGGTTTATTTGCCTTTTTTGATGTTCCTTGGATCCCAATATATGTAGGGATAATGTTCTATTTCCATTTTTGGTTTGGCTGGTTAACTGTAGTAGGAGCAATAATTGCTGTAATTTTTGCTTTTGCCAACGAATGGGCTACCAGTAAGCAGCTTCTAGAGGCAAATCGTGAGAATGGTGCTGCCCTGGGAATGGTAAATGCAAGTCTGCGAAATGCTGAAGTGATCAACTCCATGGGTATGCTACCCAGCTTGCTCAAGCGGTGGAAAGTTCGTGGGTACAGAGTGCTTTCTTTGCAGGCTCGCGCTAGCGAAAAAGGTGGTGCTATATCGAACGCTTCACGTACATGGCGGATGCTACTTCAATCCTTCATACTCGGATTGGGAGCCTATCTTGTTATAAATAACGAAATCACGCCTGGTTTGATGACTGCAGCTTCCATTTTGGTCGGTCGGGCTTTGGCACCCATTGATCAGATGATAGGAAACTGGCGTGGATTCATTGCTGCTCGTGGTCAATATGCCCGCCTGAATGAAGTGCTCCAGCAGATACCGGCAGATCCTGAACGTATGCCGCTGCCTGTTCCGAAAGGCGACCTTTCCGTGGAGCAGATCGTCGTCACTCCACCTGGTGCCCATTCGCCCGTTATCAAGGGCATCAGCTTCCGCGCGCCGCCTGGTGCCTCTGTAGGAGTGCTCGGGGCTAGTGCCGCCGGTAAATCGACTCTCGCACGTGCTCTATTGGGCATCTGGCCTGCACAAAGCGGCAAGGTTCGATTGGACGGTGCGGATATGTTCCACTTGGACCGCGCTGCTGTAGGTCCGCATCTTGGTTACTTGCCACAGGACATTGAACTCTTCGAGGGGTCCATCGCCGAGAATATCGCCCGCTTTGGTGAGGTAGACGCGACCAAGGTCGTAGAGGCCGCACAGGTTGCAGGTGTTCACGATATGATTTTGCGTCTACCCCAGGGCTACGACACCGTAATTGGTGCCCATGGCGGTGCGTTGTCCGGTGGGCAGCGGCAGCGGATAGGCCTTGCACGTGCCATTTATGGCGATCCTAAGCTAGTGATCCTCGATGAGCCTAATTCAAATCTTGACGATGCGGGTGAGCGAGCACTAGGCGAAGCCCTCATCAAGCTCAAGCAGAAGGGTACTACGCTCTTCATCATTACACACAGGGTCAGCGCCCTGGCCTATGTGGATAACCTCTTGGTACTTAGCGAAGGCCAGATCGTGATGTCTGGAGCTCGTGATCAGGTGCTTGCCCAGCTCAAGGCTCAGCAGTCTAGGGCGCCCCAACCGGTAGCTAATCCTGCCTCGGTTACTCCTTTGCCTCCCAAACCCGGTAGTGCAGGAGGATCCCCTGTATGAAAGATGTCTACTTGGAAGCCGAGGCCGCAGGCCTGAAGGTAAACGATGCCCCTGTGCGTCGACTGGGCTTTATTATTCTCTTCGTGGTATTTGGAATCGGCGGCGGTTGGGCAGCTCTGGCGCCGCTCAACAGTGCCGCTGTCGCTACTGGCTTAGTGGCCGTAGATAGCTACCGCAAATCAGTCCAGCATCTTGAAGGCGGTATCGTCCGTGAAGTGCGCGTACATGACGGCGATGACGTCAAGGCCGGGGACGTACTGATCGTGCTGGACAGCACTCAGGCGGGTTCGGAGCTGGAGGCGACCCGTAGTCAGCTGATTGCCGCCCAGGCGCAGGAGGCCCGGCTCATCGCCGAGCGCGATGACGCCAATGACATCACCTTTGGCGCGAGCGACTTTCCAACCGCGGACAAGCGTGTCCAAGAGGCCAGGGCCAGCGAACGTCAAATATTCCTGTCGGGGCGCGATGCGCGCCGCGGTGAGATCGACGTACTGAAGAATCGTGCTGCAGAGCTCGAACAGCAGATTCGTGGCTATAACGAAGTCATCGCGAGCAAGGAGAGCCTGGCCAAATCCTATGCCAGCGAGATCAAGGATCTGACCGGGCTGTTGAAGGAAGGCTTCGTCAGCAATGAGCGCTTGCGCGATCAGGAGCGCAATCTGTCCCGCCTGCAGGCGGAGATTGCAGATCAGCGTTCCGCTATCGCCCGGGCCAAGGTCCAGATCGGCGAGACGCGATTGCAAGTCCTGCAGACCACGCAGAAATTCAAATCAGATGTCGCCAGTCGTCTGGCTGATGCTCAGTCCCGAATCTACGAGTCACGGGAGCGGCTGGGGGCTCTGCAAGACAAGTACAACCGGACCGAGGTCAAGGCACCGGTCAGCGGCATGGTGATGAACCTGGCGGTGCATACCATCGGGGGCGTCGTGCAATCCGGCACCAATCTGCTCGATATCGTGCCGGACGCGGCCAAGCTCATCGTCGAGGTGCACATCGAACCCAAGGATATCGACCGGGTGGAATTGGGGACCAAGGCCGAGGTTCGTTTCAGTGCCTTCAGCAACGCCACCACGCCCATCATCGAGGGTGAACTGGTCTATGTATCGGCCGACCGCATCACCAATGAGCGCGACGGTACGCCTTACTACCTGGGCCGGGTAAAGCTGACCGAACAGGGCAAGAAGGATCTCGGGCATCGGGAACTGGTCGCGGGCATGCCTGCCGACGTGCTGATCAACACCGGTTCGCGCACCATGCTGCAATACCTGCTCAAGCCAGCGCGCAATGCCATGGCTCGCTCGATGATCGAGGAGTAGAGCAGACATGAACGCCAAGTTTCTTGCACTGGTGGCCGTGTTGGGTTGCTCTGGCTGGGTACAGGCACAGACGCCCGTCGCGCCCAGGTCACAGGATTACGTAGACCTCTGGAAGCTCTATCAGGACAGCGCGGTGTCGGACCCCCGTATTCGGGGGGCCGAGGCCCAGGTGAAGAATCTGGAGGGCCAGGAGCGCGCCGCCTTCGGCCAGGTGCTGCCGCAGTTGAGCGGTGGGGCTTCGACCAGTCGGGTTCGACGCGAGGAGGGTATGCAGACTCTCAACTACAACGGCGAGAGCTACAACCTGACCCTGAGCCAGGCGCTCTACAACGCTGCCGCCTGGCGCGGCTTCAAGCGCTATGAGCAACTGACCGAGCAGTACCGTGCCCAATACGAGGATGCCAAGACCCAGTCGGCCGCAGACCTCGTCCAGCGCTATTTCGCCGCCTTGGCGGCTGAAGATACGCTCGAGCTGGTCACCGCCGAGCGCAAGGCGACGCAGCGCAACCTGGATCGTGCCCAGGCGCTGTTCAACAAGCAGATGAGCACCGTCACCGACGTCCTGCAGATCTCCGCCAAGGTGGACAGCCTGAAAACCCAGGAGATCGAAGCACGCAACCAGATCCAAGTGACCCGCGAAGCCCTGGGTGAGCTGATTGGCCGTCCGGTCTATCAGCCGCTCAAACGTCTTAACGAAAAAGCTCAATTGGCCATGCCGCAAGGTGACGAAGAACAGTGGGTGACTTCGGCAGTGGCGAACAACCCCGCACTGGAGGCCAAGCAGCGCGCCGTAGAAGCCGCCAACTACGGTATCTCCGAGGCCAAGGCAGGTCATCTGCCGACCTTGAGTTTCAACCTGGGCGCACAGCGCAGCGACTTCGCCTATGACAACGTCATCGCCTCCTCCGCGATCAACACCTACTCAGCCACCATCAGCGTGCAGATCCCGCTCTATAGCGGCGGCTCGACCAGCGCCCGGGTCGCCAGCTCCTATGGCTCGCGCGATGCCGCGGAGCAGGAGTACGAATCTATCCGCCGTCAGGTGGTGAAGGAAACGCGCACGGCCTACATGAAGAGCGCTGCGGACCTGGCCAAGATCGGTTCTTCGCGTAACGCCCTGGACTCGGCGATCAAGTCCCGCGCCGCCAGTGAGCGATCGCTCAGCCTGGGCGTGGCGACCGCCGTGGATGTGCTCAACGCGGTGCAGCAGGAATACAGCGCACGACGGGATTATCTGCAGGCGCAATACGACTTCGTCACCAACCAGCTGGTGCTGCTGCGCTGGAGTGGCGGTTTCCGCGATACCGATATCCAGAAGATCAACGGCTGGCTGGCGGTGCCTACACCCGGTGAAGAGCGCAAGACTGGCGTCAAGGAAGGAGAGGTCGCCAAGGGATGAGCGGAAGGCAATAGGGTTTGCATCCGCGCCGCCCACCCCCTATCGTCTGCCCCCTATTGGGGGCAGACGTTTTTCTATCTGAAAGAATTGCCCTGATTACAGTATTCACTACGAGGTAGACAGGTTCGCGGTGTTATCAGGCGAAGCCAGGTCTAGTCCAAAGGAGATAGGTTGAACAGCTACGACCTCGGGCCACGCGCCACGGACACGCCGGTACTACTAACCCTCGTAATACCGGTATTCAACGAGACGGAAGCCATTCCTTTCTTCCTGGAGCGAGTAGGGGCCGTCTTTGCGACACAGAATGGAATCGACCTGGAGTTTCTGTTCATCAACGATGGCAGTACCGATGCGACCTTGCAGACGCTATTGGAATGCCAGCGGCGTGAGCCACGAATCCGGGTGCTGGATCTGAGCCGCAACTTCGGCAAGGAAGCGGCCATGACCGCCGGTCTCGAAGAAGCCCGCGGTCAGCTGATCGTGCCGATTGACGTCGATCTCCAGGATCCACCCGAGGTGATTCTGGAGATGATTGCCAAATGGCGCGAGGGCTATGAGGTCGTTCTCGGACGACGCCTAAATCGCGACTCGGATTCCTGGGCCAAGCGTGCCTCGGCCAACTGGTTCTATCGTCTGCACAACAAGATTGCCGATCCCCAATTGCCGGAGAATGTTGGCGATTTCCGCCTAATGGATCGTTGCGTGGTGGAGGCGCTCAAGGAACTCCCGGAGTCACGCCGCTTCATGAAGGGGTTGTTCGCCTGGGTGGGCTTTCGCACCGCCTACGTGGACTATGCGCGCCCTGAGCGGATCGCCGGTTCGACCAAATTCAACGGCTGGCGGCTGTGGAACTTCGCCTTGGAAGGCGTCACCAGCTTCAGCACTGATCCCTTGAAGGTCTGGACCTATCTGGGATCAGCAGTCTCCCTGGTGTCCTTCCTATTCGCCATATCTATCGCCCTGAAAGTGTTGATCAAGGGTGTGGATGTGCCCGGTTATGCCTCCATCATCGTCTCGGTCACGTTCTTGGGAGGTCTGCAGCTCATGGGAATAGGCATCCTTGGCGAGTATCTGGGGCGAACCTATATCGAAGCCAAGCGCCGTCCGGTCTATGTGGTGCGCAAGAATTACACAGTGACCGATCGGGTCGAGTCATGATCACCAGGCTCAGGGCACTGCGCGAAGGCCGCGCCTTTGGCGAGCTATTGGTAGCGAGTCGCTTTGGTTTGGTAGGACTCGCCGCCACAGCTGTGCACCTTGCCATTGTCACCCTGTTGATTCGAGCTGGCTTGGCGCCGTTGCTAGCCAATCTGCTGGCCTTCCTGTGTGCCTTCGGCGTGTCCTTCTGCGGACATTACTTTTGGACTTTCCGCAGTTCAGCCGGCATCGCCAGTGCTGTCCTTCGTTTCTTCCTTATCGCGGTGGGTGGCTTTTTCATCAACAGTGCGCTGCTGGCGATGCTATTGCGCTGGACCACATTGGAAAATACCACCTGCGCGCTGATCGCCGTCCTGATCGTGCCTGTCTTGTCGTTTTTCGCTAGCAGGCTCTGGGGATTTAAGGCGTGAGTGCGGTTCTCTCTTTAGGAAATTAAGATGTCAGATCTGAAGCGCACGCGCGGAATCGCGGTTGGTAGGGATCTAGCTTGGGCGACCTTGCTTGGCGTACTCGCCTTCCTGGCAATACTCGGTCCCCGCGTACTTAATCCTGCGAACATTGGCTGGTTGCAGGCAGGCGACTTTGCCCAGTACTACTTGGGCTGGCGTTTTTTTGAGCAGGCACCTTGGAGCTTTCCAGTTGGCCTAAATCCTGGTTTTGGCCTCGAATTAGGTAATTCCATCGTTTACACCGACTCTACGCCACTGTTGGCGATTTTCTTTAAATTGCTTTCCCCCCTGCTGCCCGAAACTTTTCAGTACGCCGGAATCTGGTGGCTCTTCTGCTTCATATTGCAGGCCTTCTTCGCTTGGAAGATCATCGGTCTGTTTTCACGGAATCTGGCTATCCAGATTCCGGCCGTAATGTTATTTCTCTTTGCACCGCCGTTTCTCTGGCGCTTGCAGTGTCACGTAAGTCTGACCGGACATTTCTTGATTTTGGCAGGCATCTATCTCGTGCTTCGCCGCGACCAACGCCACCGTATTCTCTATTGGTGCTTACTGTTTGGAACCATCGCTCTGGTTCATGCCTACTTCTTCCCCATGGTTGGCGCGCTGTGGGCGGCAGACTTAGGTTGGCGTACAGCGAAGCGTACTCAAACAATTCGCCTTGCCATTGTCGAGACAATAGCCGTAGCCCTGACTATACTTTTCTGCTGTTGGCAGGCCGGCTATTTCGCTGTACAGAATGGCTTGAGCGCAACTGGCTATGGTCAGCTCGGCCTTAATCTGCTTTCAATTTTCGATTCTGCAGACACCTGGGCGCACAGTCCCACATCGCGTTGGTCCTACGTATTGCAGGATCTTCCTGAGATTCCAGGTAACTATGAGGGCTTTAATTACCTTGGCTTGGGTACCATCGTGCTGTTGATCCTAGGTGTACCTACCCTAGTGAGTGGCAAGGTGAGCCTGATTTCAGTGGTTCGTCGCAATCCATTGCTGGTCCTAGCCGTACTGGCACTTACGTTGTTCGCCATTACAAACAAGGTCGGTATCGGCTCCTATTCCTTTCAGTTTCCCATCGGCGCTCACCTAGAACGATTAGCCAACGTCTTTCGAGCTTCGGGAAGGATCTTCTGGCCCGTATACTACCTGATTATTATTATGGGGCTCTATCTGCTGGTAAGAGGCCACACTGCTCGAGTTGCAGCAGTATTGCTTGTCGGCGTTGCAGTTATTCAGATGGTGGATATGAATCTCTTCCGTATTGGTATGCGCGAAAAGATGATGGCGACCCCAGTAGATACTTGGTCTACGCCACTTAATAGCCCTTTCTGGAGCCAAGCTGCTCATCGCTATCAGCAGGTGCGAAGCTTGTCGCCAATGAACGAAAACAAGAATTGGCGTATATTTGCTAGCTACGCTGCGCAGTACAAGCTGGGAACCGATATCGTGTACTTAGCGCGCATGGATCAGCATGCACTTGAGCTGGAAAAGCATGCGGCTGGCAGAACACTGCTGATAGGTGGCTATGACCGCAATACTCTGTACATTTTGGAGGACGACCAAGTAGAACAAGCGCGTAGCAGCCTTCAACCCAATGATCTCCTCGCACTTGTAGATGGTTTCTATGTGCTTGCTCCAGACTGGGAGCGTTGCGATACGTGTACCACTAGGGCTTACCAGTCGCTGGCAGCCGTGCCGGGGGCCTTTGGTGGGCAATTAGGCCAAACCCTGGAGCTCGCAAAGGACAAACCTTTACCGGCGCATCTGGACAAAGGCTGGTCGCAGCGGGAATCTTGGGGTGTCTGGTCCAACGGTTCCGAATCCGAGCTAGACGTAGCAACTGCTACCAGCCCTACTAGCGTAACTCTGAAGTTTGACGCTTTCATTTCCTCAGTTAGCCCTATCCAGCGGATAGTAATTAAAGTGAATGACCAGCCGGCTGGTGAATACGAGGTTTCTAAGCGCACGGATAACGTTCTAAGTTTTGAGATTCCTGCTGCGGCACGAGACTCTATTATCCAAAGCAGACTGGTCCGCTTGAGCTTGAGCTATCCCAATGCGCTAATTCCCAAGGCGGCTGGCATAAGCGGAGAAGATCGTATGCTCGCTATTGGCTTGAAAAGCTTGATCTTGCAATGAGGACAGCTAAGGTAATTCTATAAAGAATGGCCTTGGCTTCATGCCCAGTCCGTCTGGCCCACCAACTGAATGAAGCCCGAGCTACCTTCGGTGAGTTGCTGGTTTTCCGGGGACTCGGTGAAATGCAGCATCACGTTGGCGCGGCTCATGCCGTGCTCAAGCTGAGTAGCCCAGTAGCTCAGGCCGCTGGCTTCGCCTTCGCGGCCTAGAACGGTGCGATAGAGGGTGTTGGTGAAGCCAACATTGTCTTGGCTGCCATACCAGGTGGCAAACTCGGGCGAAGCAGTGAAATTGCTGGCGATGTCGTCAAAGCTGCGACCAAGGGCGTGCTGGTGCATCCAATACTCGATGCCCTGATACTCCGGCACCCGATCGAAGGCGGTATAGAGACGCGCGATCTGCGCCTCTTGCTGATCCAAGACGAAGATATCTCGGTCCTGAAAGCGCAGCACGTTCACATCGTGAACTTCCAGCGCAACACTGCCGTTGTTAGCCGTCAATACCAGGGTACTGGGCGCTGTGGCGGTACGCCCAAAATCCGCTACGGTTCCTTGCACGGAAAGGACATCATTTCCCTGGCCACCAAAGACCCGGATGGTGTGGCCAAAATCGGCAACCATTTCGCTTTGTAGGAGGCTGTCTCCGTAGCTGCTGCCGAAAGCGACACCCTTTTGGATGACTACATCCGCATTCGTCCAGGCGACCCGGTCAACGATCTTGATGTAGCCCGCAGAGCCTTCCGTAAGGCGCTCACTTTCCGGTGAATTGGTGAAGTGAGTCATGACGTCCAGGCGATTCATGCCCTGATCCATCAAGGTCGTCCAGTAATTCAGGCCATCGTCATCTCCTGCACGATCAAGCACACGCTCGTATAGCAAGGAGGCAAACTGGCTATTGGTACTGGTGCCATAGTGAGCGATGAATTCAGCAGAGTTGGCAAAGCTCCGACTGATATCGGTAAAGCTCATGCCATGGGCCTGCAGGTCGGTCCAATAGGCTAGCCCGGCAAGATCAGGCACACGATCAAATACCGTATAAAGCCTTGCCAGCTGAGCTTGGTTTTCCGTCATGACAAAAATAGTCTTGTCAGAAAAGTCGAGCGCGTTGACGTCGTGCAGGTTCAGCGTCTGCCCATTAACGTTGTCCTTTACCTGCAATAGGCTCGGATCATCGGTAGCCGTCGTCAGCTGATAAGACCAGGAAGAGCCGCGCATAATGAGCGCGTCCGCTCCTCGATAGCCGTAGACCTGGGCGGTGCCTGTTGTGTCGTATGACAGCCGGGCCTGGATAAGAATATCGTCGGCATCACTGCCACTGGCTACGCCAAGACCGCTTGGTCGATAGGCGCTACTGGCATCCAGTAGGTCATCGTTGGCAGTGCTCGCCTTGGCTACCCAGGCTGCGTTAGCACCGGTCAGGGCGGCATAGAGAGAGAAGGTATTGGCGTTGTCCCCGGCGGACAGCACGCCACGGATGCTTGCAGTTGCACCAGAGCCATCCAGCAGTGGTCCCCCCGAGGCGCCTGAGCCCAGGCCAGTACCTACGAAGTAAAGCGGATAGTCAGCTACATAGGATGCCGCAGCGGTGTCTTGCATCAATCCGGTACCGCGCACGGGATACCCTAGTACCGTGCCAGTCAGATCCGAGCCGGTGGTGGAAATGCCCAGGATGCCGGTAGTCGCCCCGATATTCGTGTCGAGACTGATCAGCGCCAGGTCATGCCCAACCTCTTCATAACTCGGGACATGATCACCGTTTTTGTCCCAGTTGCTGGAATAGCCAGTCCAGCTGTGGGCCGCATAGGTACCTAAAGGCGCTGAAAAAGAAGTGGAATTGATGTACGCACCCGGTGTAACCGTGACACTGACTGCTTTTCCGCCATATCGATCGTCGTAGATCACATGGAGCGCTGTAAGCACGTCATTGTTGCCAACGACCGTTCCTGAGCCCCGGGCTACAGTGCCATCAGGAAAAATACTCTGGATGAACGCGATTTCGCGATAGGGGGAGGTCGAGCGATCATTTACCTGAAACACGGCGCGCACCATAGCAGCTGGCAGATCAGCTAATGTTAGCTCAGCCGACTAATGATGAGGTCTATGCACGCTGCACGTGGTCCATCGAAAGCGACCACCTGGCGAGACAGTGCGTATAAGTCCAGAATCGCTGCCAAAACCGAGGTCATTTAGCTAAAAAGCGAAGACTGTAGGCGCTATTACCGATTGCCGTTATGAGGGTTGTGTCCCAGCGTTTGCCACTCTATTCCGCTGCCTGATGATATGCCGCATTTTAAGTATGGGTCTCTCCACTAAGCGGTAGGAGAACAGGCTCGTTAATATGGATAGTAATAGGATGGTTGTTGCTGAGGTGGTCGTTAGTTCAAGGTGTCCCAATGTTTGAGCGAGATAGATATAAATAAAATGATTTAAAAAAACACCATAACTTATATTCCCTAGAAACTCGTCCATTTTGCTGTAGCTTAGGCTAGATAACCAGCGAACGGCAGGGATGGCAAATGCAACGCCCGCAGTAACTTCCGTATTGAAAGGCGCGCGTGGAATGATTCCTAAAAATATGAGTAAAAATGTTACGAATGCAAAAAGGCTGGTGGCCCAAATCACTATCTGCTGCCGCCGGCTATTGTCGTAAAGATAGCTACCGCACAAAAAGATAAATAGTACGCCTGGCAATAGTCGATAGCCCCAGAAATCCGTATGCAGGTAGCCTAGGCATGCAGCTATAAAGACGAGTATAGACAGGGTAAGGCACAATCCTCGAATCTTTAGAGCTAATAAAAAGGGAATAAGTAAGTAGAAGAACAGTTCTAGACCAAGTGACCAAGCTGGAGGTAGAATGTCAGGCTGTGTTATACCAAACATCCAAAAATTCAAGGGGAATATTGCCAGGCTGAGCAATATGTTTTCTGGATTAAGAGCTCGCGCGTAAAGGCTATTTGGTAAGAATGTATGAATAATCGCTATAGATACCAAAAAGTAAAAAAGAAACTGAGGGTAAATCCTTAATGCACGATCCGTGTAGAAGGAAGTTATGCCCTGCTTGTTAGGATAATTTCTTCTAATTAAGGCAGTCGTAACAAAGCCACTGATAACGAAAAATGATATGACTGCGAAGACGCCAGGATTATAGCTGTAAACACTTACACCCATATGAGAAAGTGCAACTAGGATCGCTAAAATTAGTCGATAGGCACCCATTTCGTATCCCTAAGCTATGACCTACAAAATATATCTGTCGGAATGAGTGCCGGGCGACAACGCCTTATTGGCTCTGGCTGATAGCGAATGTGGGTATCGAGGTTTGGCTATCGATACTGGAAGGGCTATCCAGAATGAGCAGGATACCTTCACACGTTAGCAACAGGATCACGGAAAAGATGGTGCCGGCACCAGGAGTCGAACCCGGGACCTACTGATTACAAGTCAGTTGCTCTACCAGCTGAGCTATACCGGCAAGGGGGAGGCCATTATAGCCATGGAAAAGCCCTTGTAAACCAAGGATGTGCGCGAGTTAAGGCTGGCGTAAGCCAGCTGAGGCTAAAATGGGGCAAAGAGCTTGCAGGAGCCACTGATGAGAACGAAGACCCTGGCCGTGCTGGCCGCTGCGCTGGCTGGCTGCACCAGTCAGGCGAACCTTGAGCGCAATCCACCGATGGAGCTGCGTACCGGCAAGAGCGCCGACGACTATCGAGCCTGTCTGGTCGCCAAGCTGGAAAAGGGTGGCCGCCATGTGGAGGTGCAATCCCAAGGCAGCGGGCAGCGCGTGCTGGTAGACAGCAAGGTGCCGCCGGCCACGGCAGCCGTCATCGATATCGGCTCCGCATCGCGTGGCACGCGCATCGCGTTGCGTGAACAGATGGCCAACAACCCTCTGCGACCGCGGGATGTGCTCGTGGCCGTCAAAGACTGCCTCTAAAACCGGATCAATGAAAAAGGGCGCCTAGGCGCCCTTTTTCGTGACCGGCTGCGGACTACTAGGCCGCCGGTTGGTCACGACGCTGCGGAACCGGCTCGGCGGCGCGCTGACCGTTGACGTCACGCAGCGGGGTACCCCGTACCGGGGCGCCGTTGGCGACGTAGTAGGCGGCATTGCTGCGCGGCAGCGGAGCGCGGCCACGGATTTTGTCGGCGATCTTTTCGGCGAGCATGATGGTCGGGGCATTGAGGTTGCCCGTCGCGATGATCGGCATGATGGAGGCATCCACCACGCGCAGGCCTTCCAGGCCGTGCACGCGGCCGGCGCCATCGACCACCGCCATGTCGTCGGTACCCATCTTGTTGGAGCAGGACGGGTGGTAGGCGGTCTCGGCGTGGGAGCGCACGAAGGCGTCCAACTGGGCATCGGTCACGCAATCACGGCCCGGGTTGATCTCTTCGCCACGATAGGGATCCAGCGCCGGTTGCTGCATGATCTCGCGGGTCAGGCGGATGCCGTCGCGGAATTCGCGCCAGTCCTGCTCAGTGCTCATGTAGTTGAACAGGATGCTCGGATGCTGGCGCGGATCGCGCGAGGTCAGTTCGATGCGGCCGCGGCTGGGCGAGCGCATGGAGCCGACGTGGGCCTGGAAGCCATGGGCCTCGATGGCATTGGTGCCGTTGTAATTGATGGCGATCGGCAGGAAGTGGTACTGGATGTTGGGCCAGTCGAACTCTTCACTGGAGCGGATGAAGCCGCCCGCCTCGAAGTGGTTGCTGGCGCCCAGGCCGGTGCCCTTGAGCATCCACTCCAGGCCGATCTGCGGCTGGTTGTACCACTTCAGCGCCGGGTACAGCGACACCGGCTGCTTGCACTCGTACTGCAGGTACATTTCCAAGTGATCTTGCAGATTCTGGCCGACGCCGGGCAGGTCGTGGACGACAGGGATGTCGAAGCGACGCAGCAGCGGCGCGGGGCCGACACCGGAGCGCTGCAGGATCTGCGGCGAGGCGATGGCGCCGGCGCAGAGCAGGACTTCACGACGGGCGCGCACGGTGATGGCTTCCAGCGAATCGCCCTTCATGTAGGCGACGCCATTGGCGCGCTTGCCCTCGAAGAGGATGCGATCGGTGGTGGCGTGGGTGACGATGGTCAGGTTCGGGCGACCCTTGGCTTGATCCAGATAGCCACGGGCGGTGCTGGAGCGCCGGCCGTTCGGGGTGACGAAGCGGTCCATCGGACCGAAGCCTTCCTGCTGGTAGCCGTTGAGGTCTTCGGTGCGCGGATAACCCGCCTGGACACCGGCTTCGACCATGGCTTCGAACAAGGGATTGGTGTCTGGCTTGGCGGTAGTCACCGACACCGGGCCCTCACCGCCGTGCCAATCGTTGGCCCCGGCATCGCGCTTCTCGGCCTTGCGGAAGTAGGGCAGGCAGTCGAGGTAGGTCCAGTCGTCCAGGCCATCGAGTTGCGCCCAGTTGTCGTAGTCCAGGGCGTTGCCGCGGATGTAGCACATGCCGTTGATCAGCGAAGAGCCGCCCAGGCCCTTGCCGCGGCCGCATTCCATCCGGCGGTTGTCCATGTGCGGCTCGGGCTCGGTCTGGTAGGCCCAGTTGTACTGCTTGCCCTGCAGCGGATAGGCCAGGGCGGCCGGCATCTGGGTGCGGAAGTCCAGGCGGTAGTCGGGGCCGCCGGCTTCCAGCAGCAGGACGCTGACGTCCTTGTCCTCGGTCAGCCGGGTGGCCAGGACGTTGCCGGCCGAGCCGGCGCCTATGACGATGTAATCGAATTCGTGTGCCATGAAAAAGTCTCCTCCTGACGGCGGGTGGGGTCTGGCCCCAGCCCCGGGCCCTCTCCAGCGGAGAGGGGAGAAAAGCGCTGCCTGAGCGGCCTAGAAGATCGAGGCGTAGTCGCCCAGCTCGACCTGCACCGACTTGATGCGGGTGTAGTGGCCGAGGGTGGTGAGGCCGTTTTCGCGACCGACGCCGGAGTGCTTGTAGCCACCCACCGGCATCTCGGCGGGGGATTCGCCCCAGGTGTTGATCCAGCAGATGCCGGCTTCCAAGCGATGGATCATGCGGTGGGCGCGGGCCAGGTCACGGGTGACCACGCCGGCCGCCAGGCCGTACTCGGTGTCGTTGGCGCGGCGCACCACTTCGTCCTCGTCGGCATAGGCGAGGATGCTCATGACCGGGCCGAAGATCTCTTCGCGGGCAATGGCCATGTCGTCACGGCAATCGGTGAAGACGGTGGGGGCGACGAAGTTGCCCTCGGCCAGATCGCCCTGGGTAACGCGCTCGCCACCAATGAGCAGGCGGGCGCCTTCGGCCTGGCCCTGGGCGATGTAGCCCAGCACCTTTTCCATGTGTGGGGTGCTGACCAGCGGACCGAAGTTGGTCTCGGCGGCCAGGGGATCGCCCAGCTTGATGCGCTTGACCCGCTCCACCACCTTGGCCTCGAAGTCGGCCTTGAGCGCCTGGGGCACGAACACCCGGGTGCCGTTGGTGCAGACCTGGCCGGAGCTGAAGAAGTTGGCCATGACGGCGATGTCGGCGGCGCGATCCAGGTCGGCGTCGTCACAGACGATCAGCGGCGACTTGCCACCCAGTTCCATGGTGACTTCCTTGAGCGTCGAGCCGGCGGCGCTGGCCATGACCTTCTTGCCGGTAGCGACGCCGCCGGTAAAGGAGATCTTCTCGATGCCGGGATGCTCGGTCAGGGCCACACCGACTTCCGGGCCGACGCCATTGACCACGTTGAAAACGCCATCGGGCAGGCCGGCTTCGGTGTAGATCTCGGCCAGCTTCAGCGCGGTCAGCGGGGTGACTTCGCTGGGCTTGAAGATCATGGCGTTGCCCGCGGCCAGGGCCGGGGCGGACTTCCACAGGGCGATCTGGATCGGGTAGTTCCAGGCACCGATGCCGGCGACCACGCCCAGGGGTTCGCGGCGGGTATAGACGAAGGAAGTCTCGCGCAGCGGGATCTGCTCGCCTTCCAGGGCGGGAACGAGCCCGGCGTAGTACTCGAGCACGTCGGCGCCGGTAACGATGTCCACGGCCTGGGTCTCGGACAGGGCCTTGCCGGTGTCCAGGGTTTCCAGCAGCGCCAGCTCGTCGTTGCGTGCGCGGAGGATGTCCACGGCCTTGCGCAGGATGCGCGAGCGCTGCATGGCGGTCATGGCGGCCCAGACCTTCTGGCCTTCGGCAGCGGCTGCCACCGCCTTGTCCACGTCGGCGCGGCTGGCGCTCTGCACCACGGCAAGCACCTCGCCGGTAGCGGGATTCAGGGTTTCGAAGGTGGCGCCACCGGTGGCGGCGACGTAGCGGCCACCAATGTACAGCTGCTGTTCGGCGAAACGGGCCATGGACGATCTCCCAAGACGGGGCGGGCGCCGTGGCACCCGCAAGGAACACAGGGGGAGCGAAAGAAGGGCTCTTTGCTCCAGCGATGAATCCAGTCTACTTAATTTTTATTGAACGTTCAATCAATGAAAAATTCGTGGCCGAGGCGAGACGAGCCAAGGGGCCGCCTAGAGCGGATCGGTCCGGGGCGGGTGATTAGCCAGGGGGAGAGGAGGGAGGTTGGGGAGGGAGCAACTGAAGACGCCCTGTCGGTGCTGACCGGCAGGGCGGGGGCGATCAGGTGAGCGTCAGGCCTTGGCCAGTTGCAGGTCCAGGTAGTCGTAGGCGATCTGCAGGGCCTGCTGGGTGTTGAAGGCGTCACCGGAGAGGGCGCCGCGCAGCCAGAGGCCGTCGATGATGGCGGCCAGGCCGCGAGCGGCGGCGCGAGCCTGGTCGCGCGGCAGCAGGCGCCGGAATTGCCAGCAGAGGTTGGAATACAGGCGCAGGTCGTTGATGCGCTGCAGGCGGCGCAGGTTGGGCTGGTGCATGCTGGTGGCCCAGAAGGCCAGCCAGGTCTTCATGGCTGGTCCGCTGACCTGGGTGTCATCGAAGTTGCCCTGGATGATGGCGCGCAGGTTGGCGGCGGGATCGTCCCCGGGCAGCGCCGCGCGGCGCTCGCGCACGGCCTGGCGCAGGGCATTCATCAGATGCCGCATGGTGGCTTCGAGCAGGCCGTTCTTGTCTTGGAAGTAGTGGCTGATGATGCCGTTGGAGACACCGGCCTTGCGGGCGATGAAGGCGATACTGGCGTCGCCCATGCCAACTTCGTCGACGGCTTCGAGGGTCGCGGCGATGAGCTGCGAACGGCGGATGGGCTGCATCCCGACCTTGGGCACGGAGCATCTCCTGAACAGAGGAAAGAGCTTCCGAGGGTAACTATTTTTTATTGAACGTTCAATCAATAAAAACGATCACGACCTCCTGGATTGTGCCTTGGCCGGAGCAGCAGTACCAGCCGCGACAGGTGGTTACTTTTAATAACCGCCCAGAAGGCGTAGGCTGGAGTCAGTTCTGCTTCGAGGATCGCCATGGACGCCGTGGTCAGTCGTATCTCCAGTCGCCGCCGCCTGCATGCCCATGCCTGTCCGATCAGGGACGTGCTGGATCGGATCGGTGATGCCTGGTCCTTGCTCACGCTCTTCACCCTGGAAGCCGGCCCGTTGCGCTTCAATGAGTTGCGTCGTCGGGTCGACGGCATTTCCCAGCGCATGCTCAGCGTGACCTTGCGTCAGCTGGAGCGCGACGGCCTGGTGTCCCGCACGGTGACCCCGACCAAGCCGCCCCAGGTGGAATACGCGCTCACCGCCCTGGGCCAGAGCCTGATGGTGCCAGTGGGTGCCCTGGCCGCCTGGGCCGCCGCGAAGCAGCCTCTCATTCAGCGCCACAGGGCGGCCTACGATCAGGCCGCCGAGGAGATCCCTGATGACCCGTCTTTCTAAGACCGCCCTATCGGTCCTTGACCTCGCTCCCATCCGCGACGATGGCGACGCCGCCCAGGCGCTGCACAACGCGCTGGACCTGGCGCGCCATGTCGAACAGCTCGGGTTCTCCCGCTACTGGGTCGCCGAACACCACAACATGGACGGCATCGCCAGCTCGGCGACCGCCGTGCTGCTGGGCTATCTGGCCGGTGGCACCAGCACCCTGCGCCTGGGTTCAGGTGGGATCATGCTGCCCAACCACGCGCCGCTGGTGGTGGCCGAGCAGTTCGGCACCCTGGCCTCGTTGTATCCGGGCCGTATCGAACTCGGTCTGGGTCGCGCACCGGGTTCGGATCAGCGCACCGCCTATGCCCTGCGCCGTGATCGCCTGGGCAGTTCCGACGACTTTCCGCGGGACGTGGAGGAGCTGCAGCATTACTTCGGGCCACAGCAACCGGGGCAGGGCGTGATCGCTATGCCTGGGGCAGGTACCGAGGTGCCGATCTGGCTGCTGGGTTCGAGCCTGTTTAGTGCCCAGCTGGCCGCGGCCAAGGGCTTGCCCTATGCCTTCGCGTCGCATTTCGCGCCGCGCTACGTGCACGAGGCGATCCGCCTGTACCGCGAAAACTTCAAGCCATCCAAGGTCCTCGACCGGCCCTACGTGATGCTCGGCGTGCCCCTGGTGGCCGCCGACAGCGACGATGAGGCCAACTACCTGGCCACCACCGTCTACCAGCGCATCCTGGCCCTATTCCGCGGTGACAGCCTGCGCCTGCAACCGCCGGTGCGCAGCATGGAGGGCGTCTGGTTGCCGCACGAGAAGGAGTCGGTATCGAGCTTCCTCGGCATGGCAGTGATCGGTGGCCCGGACAAGGTCCGTGAGCGCCTGGAGCTGCTGCTGGAGAAGACCGACGCCGACGAGCTGATCTTTACGTGCGACGTCTACGAGCAGGCGGATCGCTTGCGGGCGTTCTCGATCCTGGCGGATCTGAAGGGTTAAGGCGGTCGAGGTCTTTTCAACGTCGCGGTTGGTACGGCGGTGCGCGCTCTCGCACCGCCGCCGCCGAGGCGGTTCCTGACGGACCACTCTCCAGTTTCATCCGCTCCCCGGTCCCACGCAGCAGGCGCTTTATCGCAAAAGCCTGACCTTGCTGGAACCCCATCGTAAGAAACCGTGCCTGTAGCTTTATACATAAAGCCTGGCGGTTGGTACGTCGTTATTCGATCGACGCCCTTGTCAGGCAAGGATCGGTTACTGATGTCTTCTGTGCACGTACTCCTTCGTCAACGAACGGCACTGGCAAAGTTTGGAGAGCTTGCACTCAAGGGAAACGACCTTGATGAAATCCTCCATCAAGCCTGTTACCTCGTCAGTGAGGCACTGGATACACCGCTGGCGAAGGTCATGGAGCTCCAGGCCGATGGTAGGAATCTACTTGTCCGCAGTGGCGTCGGTTGGAAACCCGGCGTAGTCGGGCACGAACTCGTGCCTGCTAAAGAGCGTTCGTCCGAAGGTTTCGCGCTACAAACGGGTGAGCCGGTGGTATCGACGGACATCACCACCGAGGATCGTTTCGATTACCCGCAGTTCTTGAAGGATCACGGCGTGCGGGCGCTGGTGAACGTCATCATCCTGGGGCCGGAAGGCCAGCCGCCCTTTGGCTTGCTGGAGGTGGATAGCCCCGTCGAGCGCGAATTCTCACCAGACGACATCGACTTCCTGCGGACCTACGCCAACCTGCTGGGGGCGACCGTGGATCGCCTCAATAAAGTCCAGGCGCTCGAGCATTCCGAAGCCGAGTTGCGTGAGCGCGAGGCCCAGTATTGCGCCGCGACCGTCCTCAATCCGCAGATTCCCTGGACAGCCGATGCGCAAGGATTCATCGATTCCTTCGATGACCGCTGGCTGACGCTTACCGGCCGCTCTCGTGAGGAGCTGTTGGGCGAAGGCTGGTTGCAGGTGCCTCATCCTGACTACCGGGAGCGTATGCAGCAGGCCTGGCGACACTCCCTGGCAACTGGCGCCGCCTACGATATTCGAACCTGTCTCCAGACGGCCAGCGGCGGCTACGGCTGGTACCGCGTCAGGGCCTTCGCTCAAACGGACGAACAGGGCCAGCGTCAGCGCTGGTACGGCACCATCGAAGATATTCAGGAGCGAATGGATCTCGAGTCGGCGCTGGTCCATTGGAACGAGACGCTGGAAGAGCGGGTACGTGACCGCACCGCGGCGTTGGAGCAGGAGCAAGCAGAGCGGGCGGTCACGGAGGAGAAGCTGCGCCAGAGCCAGAAGATGGAAGCGGTCGGCCAGCTCACGGGCGGGATCGCGCATGACTTCAACAACATGTTGGCCGGGGTGATTTCCAGTCTGGAATTACTGCAGCTACGTATCGCCAGAGGCCGTTTGGATGATCTGGACCGCTACATCATCCTGGCCTTGACCTCTGCGAATCGCGCCGCAGGCCTTACGCACCGGCTTCTGGCCTTTTCTCGTCAGCAGCGCCTCGAGCCAAAGAACCTGCAAGCCAGTCTGCTGGTCAGCGAACTGGAGGATCTGATCCGGCGCACGGTCGGGCCCGGGATCCGTTTTGAAATCCTGATCGGAGACACGGGCGTCATCCATTGCGATCCCAACCAGCTCGAAAATGCGCTGCTGAATCTCGCCATCAATGCACGCGATGCGATGCCGGACGGCGGGGTACTGACCCTTGAAACGAAACGGGTGTCAGTCGAGCCCCACTACGGCGAGCTGAGGGATCTGCCAATAGGCGACTATCTCAAGATCAGCCTGACCGATACCGGTATCGGCATGTCGCCGGACACCGTGGCGCGGGTCTTCGAACCCTTCTTCACGACCAAGCCACTGGGGGAAGGCACCGGGCTAGGTCTGTCCATGGTCTTTGGCTTCATGGAGCAGTCCGGCGGGCAGATCCGGGTGCATAGTCAGCTGGGCGCAGGCACCTCTGTCAGCCTGTTTTTCCCCAGGGGCAGCAAGGGCATCGAACAAATCGATGAGTTGGCCAGTGCCGAGCCCGATGCCTGCCCTACCGGTAATGGCGAACGGGTCCTGGTGGTCGATGACGAGCCGGTGGTTCGCAAGACCATGGCGGCCGCCCTGAAAGAGCTTGGTTACCAGGTGATGGAGGCGGCAGATGGTGCCTCGGCGCTCGCCAGGTTCAAGGCGTCGCCGGATATCCAGGTGTTGGTGACCGACATCGGCTTGGCGGGTGGAATGACCGGCAAGGTCCTGTACAGCCAATTGATCGCCTTGGATCCCCAGCTCCGGGTGCTGTTCGTCAGCGGCTTTGCCGGCCCGCTGTTCGAAGAGGGCCTGCCAAGCCAGGCGCTGTTGCTGTCCAAGCCGTTCACGATGAATGAGTTCAGTCGCTGCGTAAGCCAGCTGGTTCGCTCGCCATGAATACAGCCGCGGTTGAGATCCCTGCCTTGGCGGGTAGTGTGCCAGGTGAGGGACGCCTGTGCTGGCGCCCTCTCCTGACAGTTACCAGACTGCCTCGGCTTCAATCGAGGAAGGTGAAGACCTGCTCGCGGGTCAGGCGCGACTTGGGCAGAGCGGCGTTGAAATCACTTTCGCCACGATAGCCCAGGCCGACTACCACCAGCGCGGTGTAACCCTGTTCGCGCAGGCCCAGTTCCTGGTCCAGGCTGTTGGCGTCGAAGCCTTCCATGGGGGTGGCATCGATGCCCAGCGCGGCAGCGCCGAGCAGTAGGGTGCCTAGCGCCAGGTAGGTCTGCTTCTCCATCCAGTGCTGCACATCCTGGCGCTCATGACGATGCAGGTCGACGAAGTGACGGCGGGTACCGTCCTGGGTGGCGCGTGCTTCGGGCTTGGCGAAGCGGCCGTCCTGGGCTTCCTGCTCCAGCACCTGGGCCAGATGGCCTTCGGTCATCTCCAGGCGGGTGCAGAGCACGATGACGTGGGAGGCCGGCAACACCTTGGGTTCGTTGTAGGGGCTCTGCATGCCACGGGCGATGCGCGCCTTGGCCTCGGCGCTGGCGGCGACCACGAAGTGCCAGGGCTGGGAGTTGACCGAGGAAGGCGCTTGTCGCAGCAGCTCCAGCAGTTCTTCGACCTGTTCGGCCGGGATGCTGCGGGAGCCGTCGAAGGCCTTGGTGGTGTAACGGGTACGGGCGATCTGGGACAGCTGCATGGATAACTCCTGATCGGATCAGTGGGTGGGGGCAGGCTGGGCGTCGATCTTGACGCGGAACAGGCTGTAGGGCTTCTCGCGCAGGTCCTGGCCACCGTGGAACTGGGCCTGGCGATGGAGCTGGTTGGCGGTGAAATAGAGATAGCCGTCCGGGCCGATGCTGAAGGTATCGGGCCAGAGCACGCGCGGATCGTGGACCAGGGTCTTCCAGCTGCCATCGGCCTGGCGCTGGCGCACGGCATTGTGCTCGTAGTCACCGGCATAGACGCGGCCCTGGGCATCGGCTTCGAGGCCGTCGGAAGCGCCTTTCTCGCCGAGATCCTGCACCCCGGCGCGCACCTGGGCCTCGCTGGCGCTGGGGTCGCGCAGCAGGGCGGTGGGCACGGCATAGAGGTGCCGACTGGACAGCGGGCTGAAGTAGAGGGTGCCGCCGTCCGGCGACAGGGCGATGCCATCGCTGGCGATGGCCGGGCGGACCTTGCTGCCATCGGGACGCTGCATCAGCAGCGGCTCGCCTTCCACCACCGGCACGAAGCTGGGATCGACATTGGCCTGGGGCGCACCGGTCAGGCGGCGCTGCGCCTGACCGGTGGCGAGGTCGAGGATGATCAGCCCGCCTGGAGGTGCCGAATCGGTGACATAGGCCACCCCGGCGCGACCGACGCGAAAGTCGAAGCGCACATCGTTGACGTAGCTGTTGGGTTCGAGCACCGAGGCGGGGAAGACCAGGGTCCTGGCGACCTTGTTGGTCTTGAGGTCGATGGCCACCAGCTTGACGCCACCGGCCTTGGGCGGAGCGAAGCCGGGGGCGGCGGTGTCCAGCACCCAGAGGTGCCCGCGACCATCGGCGACCACGCTCTGCACACTGATGAAGCCCTTGCCCGGCTGGCCGGGGGTTTCCACGTTGAGCGCGGCGTCCGGGTAGGGGATGGCCTTGCCGTCCTTGAGTTCGGCGACGGTGAAGGGCACCTCGTCGCCCCAGCGCGGATAGTTGACGAAGATCCGGCCGGTCTCGCTGACGGTGACCCCGGTGGGCATGGCGTCGCGGAAGGCGAAGACCTGCTCCAGCTGGCCGAGCGTGCGCTTCTGCGGCAGCGGCGCCGCCTGGGCGGTCAGGCTACCCATCGCCAGAGCGACGGCGAGGGTCAGGGCGGAGAGCCTGGCCATCAGAAGCCCTCCAGTACGAGCTTGCCGCGGGCCTGGTGGCTTTCCAGCTGGGCATGGGCGCGGCGCAGGTTGGCCGCATCGATACGACCCAGGTGTTCACCCAGGGTGGTCTTGAGGGTGCCCTGGTCGATCAGCTCGGCCACGCGTTCGAGGATCTCGTGCTGGCGCACCTTGTCCGGGGTCTGGAACAGCGAGCGGGTGAACATCAGTTCCCAGTGCAGCGACAGCGACTTGGCCTTCATCGGCACCACGTCGAGTTGCGCCGGATCGTCGATCACGCCGAGACGGCCCTGGGGCCGCAGGACGTCCACCAGCTGGGTGAAGTGCTCATCGGTGTGGGTGAGGCTGGCCACCAG
Source organism: Pseudomonas sp. VMV1 (assembly GCF_056790235.1). Lineage (NCBI taxonomy): Bacteria > Pseudomonadati > Pseudomonadota > Gammaproteobacteria > Pseudomonadales > Pseudomonadaceae > Pseudomonas > Pseudomonas sp. VMV1. The sequence continues at coordinate 273,712 of NZ_JBXGSE010000003.1, read as the reverse complement.
GGTCACGCCGTCCAGGCCCAGGGCTTCGAGCTGGGGCCGCAGCGGCTGGTGATGATCGATGACGTGATGGGCACCCAGCTGGCGCACCCAGTCCTGGGTTTCCTGGCGCGAGGCGGTACCGATCACGGTCAGCTCGGTGAGCTGGCGGGCCAGTTGCACCAGCACGGAACCGACGCCGCCCGCCGCGCCCATCACCAGCAGCTGCTGGCCGGCGCCGCCGCCTTCGGTCGCGCCGAGACGGTCGAACAGCAGTTCCCAGGCGGTGATGGCGGTCAGCGGCAGCGCCGCGGCCTGGGCGTGGTCGAGGCTCCTGGGCTTGTGCCCGGCCAGGTGTTCGTCCACCAGGTGCAGTTCGCTGTTGCAGCCGGGGCGGAACAGCTCGCCGGCATAGTAGACCTCGTCACCCACGGCGAAGCGGCTGACGGCGCTGCCCACGGCGCGAACCACGCCGGAGACGTCCCAGCCCAGCACCTTGGAGTCGCGCTGCACCAGGCCCTGGCGCACCTTGGTATCCACCGGATTGACCGACACGGCACGGACTTCTACCAGCAGGTCATGGGCCTCGGGCGTGGGATCGGGCAGCACGGCGTCCTGCAGGGCGCGGGGATCGCTGGCGGGCAGGGTGGCGTCACCGTGGATGATGGCTTTCATGAGCGGATTCCTTTGTACGATGAGAAACGTGAGGCCATGGTCGTCTTCATTGTCGGTCGGAAAAAGCGGCAGAATCGGATAGCACCTTCACTGCAGGAAAGAAAATGATCCGCTTCGACGACCTCGGCCTCTTCGTGCGCTCCGCCGCCCTGGGCAGCTTTTCCCGCGCCGCCCGCGAGGCAGACCTCTTGCCAGGTCAGGTGAGTGCCGCCATCGGGCGGCTGGAGCGGGAGCTGGGCATTCGCCTGTTCGCTCGCTCGACGCGCAGTCTGAGGCCCACCGCCGAGGGCGAGGCCTATCTGCCCTATGCCCGGGAGGTGCTGGAGACCTTGCGCGAAGGACGTGAGCGGCTGCAGGGGGAAAGCCCCGAGCTGCGCGGCGTGCTGCAGGTGGCGGCGCCTTCGGATCTGGGGCGCAATCTCTTGCTGCCCTGGCTGGCGGAATTTCGCCAGCGGCATCCCGGCCTGACCCTCAGGCTCTACGTCTCGGACCAGCAGGCCGATGTCTATCGCGATCCGGTGGATATCGCCATCCGCTATGGCCGCAGCCAGGACGACAGCCTGGTCGCCCTGCCACTGGCGCCCGACAATCACCGGCTGCTGGCCGCGGCGCCGGCCTACCTGGCGCGCCATGGCACGCCACGCCGCCTGGATGACCTGGTCGAGCATGCCTGCCTGCTCTACCAGCTGCACGGTCGCACCTATGACAAATGGAGCTTTCCGCTGGCCGAGGGTGGCCAGCGGCAAGTCGGCGTCAGCGGGCCGCTGCAGAGCGATGATGCCGAGGTGGTGCGGCGCTGGGCGGTGGCCGGGGAGGGCATCGTCTACAAGTCCTGGCTGGACATGCGCGACGATCTCGAGACCGGGCGGCTGGTGCGGGTGCTGCCCGACCAGCCTGGCGAACCCCTGCCGTTGCAGCTGTTCTGTCCACACCGGCGCCAGTTCTCGCCGGCGGTCCGGCAACTGCATGGCTGGCTGGCGGAACGCTTCGCGGGCCTGACGGGCCAGCCATAGAAAAGGGCGCGTCCCCGAGGAGGCGCGCCCTTGGACGTTCCCTGGTGTCAGGCCAGGGTCAGACGCACGTCCACGTTGCCGCGGGTGGCATTGGAGTAGGGGCACACCTGGTGGGCTTTCTCGACCAGGTCCTCGGCCACCGCGCGCTCCAGGCCTGGCAGGCTGATGGTCAGCTCGACATCCAGGGCGAAGCCGGTGGGGATCGGGCCTATGCCGACCTGGGCGGTCACGCTGACGTCAGCCGGTACGGCGATCTTTTCCTTGGCGCCCACGAACTTGAGCGCGCCGATGAAGCAGGCCGAGTAGCCGGCGGCGAACAGTTGCTCGGGGTTGGTGCCGGCACCACCGGCGCCGCCCAGCTCCTTGGGCGTGGACAGCTGCACGTCCAGGGCCTTGTCGCTGCTGATGGAACGGCCGTCACGGCCACCGGTGCTGGTTGCGGACGCGGTATAGAGGATGTTCATGGCGTGCTCCTGTTTTAGGTATTGCGATAACTGTTTGGCCGGACGTTGACCGTGAGAACCGACAAGGTATGGACTTAAGTTATCGCGATACCTGTTATCGCGCAAATATATTTTCGGGAGCAGGCGACCAGTGGCACTGAGCCGGTTAGCGCGTCAGCTTGGCGCGCAGTGCCATCAGGTGTTCGCGCAGCTCGGACATCTGGGCATCTCCCAGCGCACAGTAGCCGCTGATGGTGCCGTTGATCTCCCGTGCCCGCTCTCGCAGGGCACGGCCGCCCTCGGTGAGTTCGATGGACAGGTTGCGTTCGTCTTCGGCATTGCGTTGCCGGGTCACGTAGCCCTCGGCCTCCAGGCGCTTGAGCACCGGGGTCAGGGCGCCAGAGTCCTGGTGCAGACGGCGCGCCAGCTCCTTGAGTGGCAGGTGATCGTTTTCCCAGAGCACCAGCATCATCAGGTACTGCGGGTAGGTCAGGCCCACCTCTTCGAGCAGCGGCTTGTACACCTTGGTCATGGCCAGGGAGGTCGAGTACAGCGCGAAGCAAAGCTGCTGATCGAGAAGAAGGGGGTCTTTGGTGGTCATGGCGGTCCCGCCTCGGTAAATGAGAAGTGATTCTACCCCGAGCATTTGGGTAGCATTAGCCTTTCGCTTTCAGACCCTGCGGTTTCCATGCGTATCCATGTCTCCTTCATCGATCGGGTCGGCATCACCCAGGAAGTCCTGGCGTTGCTCGGTGCCCGCAATCTGAACCTCGATGCCGTGGAGATGGTGCCGCCCAACGTCTACATCGACGCGCCGACCCTGAGCGCGGCGGTGTTGGAGGAATTGCGCGCCGCCCTGCTGACCGTGGTGGGGGTCGAGGCGGTCCGGGTGGTGGACATCCTGCCCGGCCAGCGTCGCAGCCTGCAGCTCGATGCCCTGCTTGCCGCCATGGCCGATCCGGTGCTGGCGGTGGACGGCGAAGGCCGCATCCTGCTGGCCAATCCGGCCTTCGCCGCGCTGGCCGGCGAGGGTGCCGGCACGACCCTCGCCGACCTCTTCAATGACAGCGAGCTGCCAGCCGAGCTGCTGGCCCAGGGCTTTCGTCTGCCCCTGCGCGAGGTGGTACTGCGCGGCCAGGCCCTGTTGCTGGACGCCACCCCCATCGGCGAGCCGGTAGGTGGGCTAGCCGGGGGGCTCCTGACGCTCTATGCACCCAGCCGCATCGGCGGTCGGCTGTCAGCGCTACGCCATGACACTCCCGAGGGCTTCGATTCCCTGCTGGGCGATTGCGCGGCGATCCGTACGCTCAAGGCCCGCGCCCAGCGCCTGGCGGCCCTGGAGGCCCCGCTGTTGATCCTGGGTGAGACCGGCACTGGCAAGGAGCTCGTCGCGCGGGCCTGTCATGCCGCCAGTGCCCGGCGCGATGCGCCCTTCCTCGCGTTGAACTGCGCCGCCCTGCCCGAGAGCCTGGCCGAGAGCGAACTGTTCGGCTATGCCCCGGGCGCCTTCACCGGTGCGCAGCGTGGCGGCAAGCCGGGTCTGCTGGAGCTGGCCGACCAGGGCACGGTGTTTCTCGACGAGGTCGGCGAGATGTCGCCCTATCTGCAGGCCAAGCTGCTGCGGTTTCTTTCCGACGGCACCTTCCGCCGCGTCGGTGGGGCCCACGAGAGCCAGGTCAACGTACGCATCCTGGCTGCGACTCACCGCGACCTGCAGGCCATGGTGGCCGCAGGAAGCTTTCGCGAAGACCTCTTCTATCGTCTCAATGTGCTCAGCCTGCAGGTCCCGGCGCTGCGCGAGCGCGGCCAGGACATCCTGCTGCTGGCACGACACTTCCTGCAGCAGGCCTGTGCCCAGATCGGCCGGCCGCCGTGCCGCCTGGCACCGGCCACCTACGGTGTGCTGCTGGGTAACGCCTGGCCAGGCAACGTTCGCCAGTTGCAGAACATCCTCTTTCGCGCCGCCGCCATCAGTGAAAGCGGCCAGATCGATGTCGAGGACCTGGATCTGGCCGGTACTGCAATGGCTGGGCAGGTGGAAACCGAGGTCAGCACCCTGGAAGCCGCCGTCCAGGGCTACGAGGCGGCGCTGCTGGAACGGCTCTATCCGCAGTATCCGTCCAGCCGCCAGCTGGCCGCACGCCTGCAGACCTCGCATTCGGCCATTGCCATGCGCCTGCGGCGCTACGGCATTCCGCGGCGCTGAGCGCCGCAGGCGCCTGGATCAACGCAGCACGTTGGTCTTGGCCAGATCCACGACTTCGCTGCCACGGCCACTCATCACCGCGCGCAGCATGTAGAGACTGAAACCCTTGGCCTGGGCAGCCTCGATCTTCGGTGGCAGCGACAGCTCCTGCTTGGCGATGCGCACGTCCACCAGCGCCGGGCCGGGGTGGGCGAAGGCCTCTTCCAGGGTGGCGTCGAGCAGACTGGCCGATTCCACCTTCCAGCCGCGCACGCCGCATGCCTCGGCCACCCGGGCGAAATCGACCTCACCCAGATCGGTGGTCTCGTCGATCATGCCGGCGGCCTTCATCTCCATGGCGACGAAGCCCAGGGTGGCGTTATCGTAGACGATGACCTTGACCGGTAGCTTTTCGCTGGCGAGGGTCGCCAGTTCGCCCAGCAGCATGGACAGCCCACCGTCGCCAGCCAGGGCGACCACCTGGCGGTCGGGATAGGCCGCCTGCAGGCCCATGGCCTGGGGCAGGGCGTTGGCCATGGAGCCGTGGCTGAAGGAGCCGGCCAGCTTGCGTTCGAAGTTCATCGCCAGGTAACGCGCGGCCCACACCGTGGGGGTGCCGACGTCGCAGGTAAAGAGGGCGTCCGCTGCGGCCAGTTCGCTGACCCGGGTGGTGAGGTACTGCGGATGCAGGGGTTCACCGTCGGCGGTGGCGGTGGCCAGCTCGTCCAGCTCGGCGCGGGTCTTGCGATAGTGCTGCTGGGCCTTTTCCAGGAAGCGGCTGTGGCTGTTGGGCTTGAGCCGCGGCAACAGGGCGTCCAGGGTGGCGCGGACATCGCCCACCAGGCCTTTGAGCAGGGGGGTGCGCACGCCCAGATGAGCCCCACGTATGTCGATCTGCACCACCCGGCCATGGTCCGGGAAGAAGTTGCGATAGGGGAGGTTGCTCCCCAGCATCAGCAGCAGGTCGCATTCCTTGAGCGCGTGATAGCCGGACGAAAAGCCGATCAGACCGGTCATGCCCACGCCATAGGGATTCGAATACTCGATATGGGCCTTGCCGCGCAGCGCATGAACCACCGGTGCCTGCAGCCGCTCGGCCAGGGCTACCACCTGGGCATGGGCACCGGCGCAACCGGCGCCGCAGAGCAGGGTGATGCGCTTTTCGCCGGCCAGGAGTTCGGCCAGAGCGTCCAGCTCGGCCTCCGGCGGGACCACCACCGGACGCACCGGCTCGCTCCACTGGGCTTGCTTGATCGGCGCCTCGGCCAGGGCCACGTCGCCCGGGATCACCACCACCGACACCGAGCGATTGAGGATGGCCGAGCGCATGGCGGTTTCCAGGATGCGCGGCAGCTGCTCGGGATGGGACACCACCTCGCAGAAGTCGCTGCAATCACGGAACAGGCGCTCCGGGTGGGTCTCCTGGAAATAGCCAAGGCCGATCTCGCTGGAGGGAATCTGGGCGGCGATGGCCAGGACCGGCGCACCGCTGCGCTGGGCGTCGAACAGGCCGTTGATCAGATGCAGATTGCCCGGACCGCAGGAGCCGGCGCAGACCGCCAGGCGCCCGCTGGTGTCGGCGGCGGCACTGGCCGCGAAGGCCGCGGCTTCTTCATGACGCACGCCACGCCAGCGGATGCGATCACGCGTGCGCAGGCTTTCGGTGAGGCCGTTGAGCGAATCGCCCGGCAAGCCCCAGATGGTATCCACACCAGCGGCTTCGAGGGTGGCGACGAGCAGATCGGCAACGGTTTTCACAGCCATGACAAAGACTCCAGGCAAGGGTGGGGGAGGGCAAAGCCGCTTGGCAGAGGTCTTGTTGTGCCTTCTTGGTCCGACGAAGCGGGGCGGAAGTTCGCGCTGGTACTCTTTCCGGAATCCGGCCGGAGGTTCCAGAGTTTTCCGCCTCCAGCATTCTTGCAAGGTCTAGCAAGTGCCATGACTAAGAAGATTCTTATCTGGCGGTATCGCCCGATGCCGAGAGATAGCTGAATTGACACATCCAACCCCATCATTATTATGGGATATACATTTGACATATCCCAGGAGGTTGGTCGTGGAACAAGGTGCTGTATTTCAGAGTAATCGCAGTCAGGCGGTGAGACTGCCGAAGGCGGTTGCCCTGCCCGAAGACGTGAAGCGAGTCGACGTAGTCGTTGTCGGCCGCGCGAGAATCATTACCCCGACCGGGGAATCTTGGAATTCTTGGTTTGAGGGAGAGGGCGTCACCGCGGATTTCATGGCAGAACGTGATCAGCCTGCCGAGCAGGACCGTGAGGGCTTCTAATGCTCAAGTTCATGCTCGACACCAACACCTGTATCTTCACCATCAAAAATCGGCCGGAATCGGTTCGTGAGGCCTTCACAAGGCACCATGGCCAGTTGTGCATCAGTACGGTCACCCTGATGGAGCTGATCTACGGTGCGGAAAAATCTTCTAGCCCGGAGCGCAATCTGGCTGTGATCGAGGGCTTCGCCGCTCGCTTGGAGGTCTTGAAATACGGTCTCGAAGCAGCGGCACATACCGGACAACTGCGTGCCGAGTTGGCCAGGGCGGGTCAGCAAATTGGCCCCTATGATCAGATGATTGCGGGGCATGCGCGATCCCTAGGCCTGATCGTGGTTACTAATAACCGCCGCGAGTTTGATCGGGTGCCGGGCTTGCGCGTTGAAGACTGGGTTACCGCTGAAAAAGGTTAGCGAGTAAAAGGGTACTTAACCTGCCTTTGTCCGCATTGCATAGATAAGAGATGAACTCTTTATAGCTGATAGCCTGTCTGTCGGACCCAGGAGCTCAGCTAATTTCGTATCGATTACGATACGGTGTACTTGAATCGATACGTCCGTTGCAGGCTCCTTCTCAGATCGTAACGATTTCGCTACAGGCGGAATCTGCTGATCTAGCTAAGCCGCTGAAATCATTGAATTTTATTCCTGGCACTAGCCTTGCAGCAGCAGATTCCATCTATCCATCAGGACCAAGGTCCGCAGGAGTCTGGCAATGAGTCTGCGCTATACCGAAGAACACGAATGGCTGCGTCAGGAAGCCGATGGCAGCATCACCGTCGGCATCACCGACTATGCTCAGGACTCGCTGGGTGACCTGGTCTTCGTGCAACTGCCGGAGCTGCGTAGCTATGCCCAGGGTGATGAGGTCGCGGTGTTGGAGTCGGTCAAGGCCGCCAGCAATATCACCATGCCGCTGGACGGCGAGGTCCTGGCGGTCAACGAGGCGCTGAACGACGCGCCCGAGACCATCAACAGTGATCCGCTGAACGCCGGCTGGTTCTTCCGCTTCCAGCCCACCGATGCCGCGGCCTTCGCCGCGCTGCTCGATGAAGCCGCCTATCAGCAACTGATCAAGGGGTAAGACCGCCATGTCGCTGCACGATACCCTCAGCACCGCCGACGAATTCGTCCCGCGCCACATCGGCCCGCGCGAGCTGGACGAGATCGCCATGCTCGACCTGCTCGGCTACGAATCCCTGGACGCCATGACCGCCCAGGTGATCCCCGAGAGCATCAAGGGCACCAGCGTGCTGGACCTGCCCGCCGGGCTGTCCGAAGCCGATGCCCTCGCTGAATTGCGCGCCATCGCCGGCAAGAATCGCCTGCTCAAGAGCCTGATCGGCCAGGGCTACTACAACACCCATACCCCGGCGCCGATCCTGCGCAACCTGCTGGAAAATCCGGCCTGGTACACCGCCTACACCCCCTACCAGCCGGAGATTTCCCAGGGTCGCCTGGAAGCCCTGCTCAACTTCCAGACGCTGATCGGCGACCTCACCGGCATGCCGGTGGCCAATGCCTCGCTGCTGGACGAAGGCACTGCCGCCGCCGAGGCCATGACCTTCTGCAAGCGCCTGGCGAAAAACAAGGCCAGCGCCTTCTTCGCCTCCGTGCACTGCCATCCGCAGACCCTCGACGTCCTGCGCACCCGCGCCGAGCCGTTGGGTATCGAGGTAGTGGTGGGGGTGGAAACCGAGATCGAGGACCACGGCCGCTTCTTCGGCGCCCTGTTCCAGTACCCGATGACCACCGGTGAGATCCGTGATTACCGGGAGAGCATCCAGGCCTTCCAGGCGGCCGGTGCTCTGGTGGCCATGGCCGCCGACCTGCTGGCCCTGACCCTGCTCACCCCGCCCGGCGAACTGGGTGCGGACGTGGCCATCGGCACCGCCCAGCGTTTCGGCGTGCCGCTCGGTTTCGGCGGCCCGCACGCCGCGTATTTCGCCACCCAGGACAAGTACAAGCGCGACATGCCCGGGCGGGTCGTCGGCGTCTCCATCGACCGCCACGGCCACCCCGCCTATCGCCTGGCCCTGCAGACCCGCGAGCAGCACATTCGCCGCGAGAAGGCCACCAGCAACATTTGCACCGCCCAGGTACTGCTGGCCAACATCGCCAGCATGTACGCGGTCTACCATGGTCCCGAAGGCCTGGTCCGTATCGCCACCCGAGTGCAGCGTCTCACCAGCCTGCTGGCCGCCGGCCTGCAGCGCCTGGGCCACCAGACCCAGCACACCGCCTTCGACACCCTGACCCTGGTGTTCGGCGAGCGCACCGCCGCCCTGCACGAGGCCGCGCGTGCCCGCGGCTACAACCTGCGCGACGTCAGCGCCGAGGCCCTGGGCGTCGCCCTGGACGAGACCAGTACCCTGGCCGATGTCCAGGCGCTGCTGGAGATCTTCGCCGACGGCAAGGCCGCGCCCCAGGTCGCCGAACTGGGTGAAGCGGAGGGCGTCGAGCTGCCCGAGGCGCTACGGCGCCAGTCGGCCTTCCTGACCCATCCGGTGTTCGCCAGCCATAGATCCGAGACCGAGCTGATGCGCTACCTGCGCAAGCTGGCGGACAAGGACCTAGCCCTGGATCGCACCATGATCCCGCTGGGCTCCTGCACCATGAAGCTCAACGCCGCCAGCGAGATGATCCCGGTCACCTGGGCCGAATTCGGCAGCATCCATCCCTTCGCGCCGGCCGACCAAGCCGAGGGCTATGCCCAGCTCACCACCGAGCTGGAGGCCATGCTCTGCGCCGCCACCGGCTACGACGCCGTCTCCCTGCAGCCCAACGCCGGCTCCCAGGGCGAGTACGCGGGTCTCTTGGCCATTCGTGCCTATCACCAGAGCCGCGGCCAGGGCGAGCGCGACGTCTGCCTGATCCCGGCGTCGGCCCACGGCACCAACCCCGCTACCGCCAGCATGGTCGACATGCGCGTGGTGGTGGTGGCCTGCGACAAGCGCGGCAATGTCGACCTCGATGACCTGCGCGCCAAGGCCGAGCAGCACAGCGAGCGCCTGGCCGCGCTGATGATCACCTACCCGTCCACCCACGGGGTGTTCGAGGAAGCCATCCGCGAGATCTGCCAGGTGGTCCACGACCATGGCGGCCAGGTCTACATCGACGGCGCCAACATGAACGCCATGGTCGGCCTCTGCGCCCCGGGTCAGTTCGGCGGTGACGTCTCCCACCTCAACCTGCACAAGACCTTCTGCATCCCCCATGGCGGCGGCGGTCCGGGCGTCGGCCCAATCGGCGTCAAGGCGCACCTGGCGCCCTTCCTGCCTGGCCATGCCCGGCTGGAACGCAAGGAAGGTGCGGTCTGCGCGGCGCCCTACGGCAGCGCCAGCATCCTGCCGATCTCCTGGATGTACCTGAAGATGATGGGCAGCGCCGGTCTGACCCGCGCCTCCCAGATCGCCATCCTCAGCGCCAACTACATCGCCCGCCGGCTGGAAGAGCACTATCCGGTGCTCTACAGCGGCACTGGCGGTCTGGTGGCCCACGAGTGCATCCTCGACCTGCGTCCGCTCAAGGACAGCAGCGGCGTGACCGTGGACGACGTGGCCAAGCGCCTGATCGACTTCGGCTTCCATGCCCCGACCATGTCATTCCCGGTGGCCGGCACCCTGATGATCGAGCCTACCGAGAGCGAGTCCAAGCAGGAGCTGGATCGCTTCTGCGACGCCATGATCGCCATCCGTGAAGAGATTCGTGCCCTGGAGGCCGGCACCCTGGATCCCCAGGACAATCCGCTGAAGAACGCGCCCCATACCGCGCGTGAGCTGGCAGGCGAGTGGACTCATCCCTACAGCCGCGAGCAGGCGGTATTCCCGCTGGCGACCCTGGTGGACGGCAAGTACTGGCCGCCGGTGGCGCGCATCGACAACGTCTATGGCGATCGCAACCTGGTCTGTTCCTGCCCGCCGATCGAGGCGTACGGCGAGGCCTGACCCTCACCCCCGGCCCCTCTCCGGGAGGAGAGGGGAGCAAAGCCGCGGCACTCCGATAGCTCTGCAGCCGTTGTGCAGGGTGTCCGAGCGAAGCACCGCTCGTCCCCTCTCCCTCAGGGAGAGGGCCGGGGTGAGGGAAATCCGAAGCACCGAGGTCGCGTCTCGCTCGTCAGCGGCAGGCACGACCCACTCAGATAACAGCTTCCTGCTCTGGAGGACCGGAGTGCGGAAGCCGCCACCCGACACGGAGCCCCACCATGTCCCTGCTCAAGACTTCTCTGCACGCCCTGCACCAGGAACTCGGTGCCCGCATGGTGCCCTTCGCCGGCTACGAGATGCCGGTGCAATACCCGCTCGGCGTGCTCAAGGAGCACCAGCACACCCGTGCCCAGGCCGGGTTGTTCGATGTCTCCCACATGGGCCAGGTCATGCTCGAAGGCGAGGAAGCCGCCGAGGCCCTGGAGACCCTGGTCCCGGTCGACATCATCGACCTGCCCAGCGGCATGCAGCGCTATGCCCTGCTGACCGACGACAACGGCGGCATCCTCGACGACCTCATGGTCGCCAACCTGGGCGACTGCCTCTATCTGGTGGTCAACGCCGCCTGCAAGGAAGCCGACCTCGCCCACCTGGAAAAGCACCTGGGCGATCGCTGCCAGGTGCTGCCGCAATTCGATCGCGCCCTGCTGGCCCTGCAGGGGCCTGCAGCCGCTACGGTCCTGTCGCGCCTGGCGCCGGAAGTGGCCGAGCTGACCTTCATGCAGGTGCGTCGCGTGAAGCTGCTGGACCAGCCCTGCATCGTCAGCCGCAGTGGCTACACCGGTGAAGACGGCTACGAGATCTCGGTGCCGAGCGCCGCCGCCGAGGCCCTGGCCCGCCGTCTGCTGGCCGAGCCGGAAGTCGAGGCCATCGGTCTGGGTGCCCGGGATTCCCTGCGTCTGGAAGCGGGCCTCTGCCTCTATGGTCACGACATGGATGCCGGTACCACGCCGGTCATGGCCAACCTCGGCTGGGCCTTGTCCAAGGTGCGCCGTGAAGGCAATGGCCGCGCCGGCGGTTTCCCCGGCGCCGAGCGTATCTTCACCGAGCAGCGCGACGGCGTGAGCCGCAAGCGCGTGGGGCTGCTGGTGCAGGAGCGGGTACCGGTACGCGAGGGGGCGGAGCTGGTGGATGCCAATGGCGCCAGCATCGGTCGCGTGACCAGTGGCGGCTTTGGCCCGACCCTGGGCGCTCCGGTGGCCATGGGGTATGTCGACAGTGCTTTCGCCGCCGTCGATACCCCGCTGTTCGCCGTGGTGCGTGGCAAGCAGGTCCCGGTCAAGGTCGCCAAGACCCCCTTCGTGCCGCAGCGGTATTACCGTGGGTAAGTAGTCGCCAAGAGCATCGCGGCCATGGCGGTCCGCCGATGCGGCTAATCCTGCGGGACTCTGGTGCTTTGTTGATCGCGGCCATGGGCCGCTCCTACAGGTACGGACGTTACCGTAGGAGCGGCCCATGGCCGCGATGCTTTTTAGGCCACCGGATAATCTCGAAACACCGACAGCGCCTCCGCCTCGGCGGTCAGGGCCTCCAGCATCGGGTAATTGCGCCGCTCAATTAGCTCCGGCAGGGCGAAGTGCAGGAAGGTCCAGGCCACGGCGGTGTCGATGGCGTCCTGGCCGATGCTGTCCTCACCCAGCGGCGGACGCGGGCCCAGCCAGGCCTTGTCCAAGGCGCCACAGGCCGCGCGCAACTGCCCTTCCACCCTTTGCTGCCAGGGCGCATGGCGCTTGTCTGCCGGCCGCAGGTCGCGCTCGTACAGCAGCTGTACCGCCTTCTCGGATAGGGCCAGCGCCAGGCCGCTTCGACTGAGCGCGGTCGCCCGCGCGGCATGGCCACTGGGCAGCAATTGCCGGCTGCCGCAGGCGAGGTGCTGGGCGTAGTCCAGAATCAGTGACGAATCCATCAGCCGCTGGCCATCCAGGCAGATCAGCGTGGGCGCCTTGAGTACCGGATTGAAGCTGCGAAAGCGCTCGACCTCACGGAAGAGCGATATCTGGCGCAGTTCGAAGGGCAGAACCAGCAGGCGAAGGGAGATCGCGACCCGCCGCACATAGGGGGAGTCGAGCATGCCGATGAGTTGCATGGGAGGCGTCCTGTCAGAAAGGGTGAATCCTGTTTCACGTGGAACGTCATCCGCATAACGTGTTTCACACTGGATGCCGCTCTGGACAAGACATTAGGGCTTGGGCGAAGCTGCTTCCAGCGAGGAAATCTGACTGAATCGTTAAGGAAAGCTTACATGTCACGGGTGCCACCGCTGAATGCCCTGCGTTGTTTCGAAGCGGTAGCGCGGCTGAGCAGCGTGACCCGGGCGGCAGCCGAGTTGCACCTGACCCATGCCGCGGTCAGCCAGCAGGTGAAGGGGCTGGAACATCAACTGGGCATGGTGCTGTTCGAGCGTCAGGGGCGCGGGATAGAGGTCACCGGTGACGGTCGCGTCTATGCCGAGCAGGTCCGCCAGTTGCTCGAGGATCTGGGCGAAGCCACACGGCGGCTGCAGGCCCGACCGCGCCGTAACGAACTGGTGTTCGCCACCTTTCCGTCCTTCGCCGCGCACTGGCTGCTGCCGAGGCTGCCCCGCTTCAGCGCCCTGCACCCGGAGTACCGTATCCGCCTCCAGACCAGCCTGGATTTCCAGGATCTGCGCCAGGGCATGGTGGATATCGGCGTACGCATGGGCGAGGGGCAATGGGATGGTCTGACGGCGCTACGACTGTTCCAGGACGATGTGCTGCTGGTGGCTGCGCCTGGCTACAACGGTGGGCAGCTGCCGCGTAATCTGGACGAAGCCCTCGCACAGCCGCTGATGCATACGGAGGAAACCTGGCTGCACTGGGGCGAGACGGCGGGTCTGGGCGAGGCGGCGCCCAATCGCGGTATCACCGTGAACGATTCCAACGTGGTGCTGGAGGCGCTGCGCCTCGGTCAGGCGCTGGCGCTGGAACGGCGTAGCCTGGTGCAGGCGGCGCTGAACGAGGGGCGCCTGGTCCAGCTCAGTCCGGTGGTGGCGCCCTATCCCTACGCCTACTGGCTGGTCTGGCCGGAGCGTGCCGAATCGGCGGAAAAGCAGGAGCGCTTCACCGCCTGGATCCAGGCCGAGGTCGCGACCTATGTGGCCGCGATCAAGACTCGGGCGCCCGGCTAGGGCGCCAGGGACGTCTTAGCGCAGCAGCAGCTTGCGACGGCCGTCCGGCCAGACTTCCCAGAGTTGATCGTTGATACGCTGCACCTGGCTGGTGGTGCGGCGCATGGTGGTGATCGCGGCCCGCAGCGCCTGGCTGCTGGCGGTATCCACGTGATTACCGGCGCCGGTGCTCTCGGCCTTGGCGCGATCCATAGCTACAGTGTTCATTGACGCCTCCCAGAGCTCGGCTAAAGACGGCGAAAATGCCGTAGCCCAAGGACCGGCCGTCACGGGCAAGATTCCGCTCCCCCCGTAGCAGCCGTTCAAGCTGTGATCCACGTCCTACGGGCGCTGTGGCCTGTTGGGCGAATTTGCGCAAAGACCGCTTTCTGTACGGATATACAGATTAGTCCTTGCGCTGCCCGGCGCCGCTTTGCATCCTGTGGCGATTCCCTCCGGTACGACGCCCGCCATGCAGCTGTATCTCTGCGAAAAACCCTCCCAGGCCAAGGACATCGCCCGTGTCCTCGGTGCCAATCGCCGTGGCGAGGGCTGCCTGCAGGGGCAGGGCGTGACCGTCACCTGGTGCATCGGCCACCTGCTCGAGACAGCACCACCGGACGCCTACGACGCCCGCTACAAGCGCTGGTCGCTGGACGACCTGCCCATCGTGCCCGAGCAATGGAAGCTACAGGTCAAGAAGACCACCGGCAGCCAGTTCAAGGCGGTCAAGCGCCTGCTGGGCGAGGCCAGTGAGCTGGTGATCGCCACCGACGCCGATCGCGAAGGCGAGATGATCGCCCGCGAGCTGGTGGAGCATTGCCGTTATCGTGGGCCGATTCGCCGGCTGTGGCTGTCGGCGCTGGATGATGTCTCCATTCGCCGCGCCCTGGCCGCGCTCAAGCCCGGTGCCGAAACCTATGGGCTGTATCAGTCTGCGCTAGGTCGCTCGCGCGCCGATTGGCTGATCGGCATGAACATGAGCCGGCTGTTCACCCTGCTGGGGCGCCGTTCGGGTTACCAGGGCGTGCTCTCGGTAGGGCGGGTGCAGACCCCGACCCTGCGCCTGGTGGTGGACCGCGACCGCGCCATCGCCGCCTTCGTGCCGGTGCCTTTCTGGACCGTGGAGGCGACCCTGGAGGCCTCTGGCGGACGCTTTCAGGCGCAGTGGCAGCCCCCGGAGGCCGTCTGCGACGACCAGGGTCGCTGCCTCAAGCCCGAGGTGGCCCAGGCCGCGGCCCGGGCTATCGAGGCGGCCGGGCAGGCCCGACTGCTCAAGCTCAAGACCGAGCGTATCCGCGAGGCGGCGCCCTTGCCCTTCGACCTGGGCACCCTGCAGGAGGTGTGCTCCAAGCGATTGAATCTCGGCGCCCAGCAGACCCTGGACGTCGCCCAGGCGCTCTACGAGACCCACAAGCTGATCACCTACCCGCGCAGCGATTGCGGCTACCTGCCGCTCTCCCAGCACGCCGAGGCCCCGGCGCTGCTCGCCGCCTTGCTGGGCGCCGATGCGAGCCTGGCACCGCTGCGCGAGCATCTGGACGCCAGTCGTCGCTCGCGGGCCTGGAACGACGCCAAGGTCAGCGCCCACCACGGCATCATCCCGACCCTGGTCACCCGCGACCTGGGCCGCCTGAGTCTTCAGGAGCGCAATGTCTACGGTCTGATTCGCGCACGCTATCTGGCGCAGTTCCTGCCGCAGCATGAGTTCGACCGTACCCAGGCCGACTTCGAGGCCGGTGGCGAACGCCTGCGCGCCACGGGCAAACGCCTGGTGGAGCCGGGCTGGCGCCGCGCCTTGCCCGAGTCGCTCACGCCGCCCAAGGGCCGCGAGGCACCGCCGCCCCAGGCGCTGCCCGAGTTGCGCGAGGGAGAGCACTACCCCGTGGTCGAGGTGCGCTGCCGGGATCAGCTGACCCAGCCGCCCAAGCCCTTCACCGAGGGCGATCTGATCAAGGCGATGAAGAATGTCGCCAAGCTGGTGGAGGATCCGGCCCTCAAGCAGAAGCTCAAGGACACCACCGGCATCGGCACCGAGGCGACCCGCGCCGGCATCATCCAGGGCCTGCTGGATCGCGGCTACCTGGTGAAACAGGGCAAGGCCCTGGCGGCGACGCCAGCGGCCTTTGGCCTGATCGACGCCGTACCCCGGGCCATCGCCGATCCAGGCACCACGGCGCTCTGGGAACAGGCGCTGGATCGGGTGCAGGAGGGCGAACTGAGCCTTGCGGAATTCGTCACCAAGCAGTCGGCCTGGATGGGCAAGCAGGTGGAGCGCTGCCTTGGCCTGACCCTGACCATCAGCGGCCCGCCGCCGGCGGGCAAGGGCGCGCCTTGGAAGAAGAAGCGGCGTACCGGCGGGACCAAGGCCAAAGCCAAGCCGGGTGGCGCACCGACGCGCGCGCGCAAGCCCAAGGTCAAGCCTGGCTGAGTACGGCGTACAGGCGTTCGAGCACGGCGTCGGGCTGGGTCAGGACGTCATGGTTCCAGAAACGCAGGGTCTGGAAGCCCTGGGTCTCCAACCAGGCATCGCGTTCACGGTCATTGGCGCTGCCTTGATGCTGGCCGCCATCCAGCTCGATCACCAGCCGTGCTTCCAGGCAGACGAAGTCAAGGATGTAGCGGCCGTAGGGGTGCTGGCGGCGGAATTTATGGCCTTGCAGACGCTTGCCGCGCAGGTGGTACCAGAGCAGGCGCTCGGCATCGGTCTGGCCTCGGCGCAGGGCGCGGGCATGGGTGATGAGGGGCATGGGAATCCTTTCCCTTGGTGTATGGGCGGCCCTCACCCCAACCCTCTCCCGGAGGGAGAGGGGGCGGTACGGAGTGAGGGGTGATCTGGGGAGTATCGCCTGGAACAGTGGAGTTCGCGAGGCGCTGAGACGGCGCTTTGCGCGATGTTCGAGATGGCGGAGAAGGGCGCAGCTGAGGCGCTTGGGACCGTGGCGATAGCGCGGCCCTCACCCCAACCCTCTCCCGGAGGGAGAGGAAGCTGTACGGAGTGAGGGGTGATCTGGAGAGTATCGCCTGGAACAGTGGAGTTCGCGAGGCGCTGAGACGGCGCTTTGCGCGATGTTCGAGATGGCGCAGCTGAGGCGCCTGGGACCGTGGCGATAGCGTGGCCCTTACCCAGCCCTCTCCCAAAGGGAGATGGGGTGATACCGATCGAAGAGGGCTATGGAGTGACCGAGGAGATCAAAAGGTAGGCAACACGGCCAGGATCGCTATCGCAGTAACACCGAAACGACACTGAAGCTCTTGTCTGGAGGGGAAGCCCTTCGCCGCTCCAGGCCGCCCCCTCTCCCTGGGGGAGAGGGTTGGGGTGAGGACGGCAGGACCAGGTATCGTGAATCGCTATCGCAGTAACACCGAAACGAAATCGAGGCTCTTGTCTGAAGGGGAAGCCCTTCACCGCTCCAGACCGCCCCCTCTCCCGGCGGGAGAGGGTTGGGGTGAGGGCGCAAAGCCCCGTGCCCGCGTCTTATTTCTTCTCGAACGCCGCTGCGGCGGTGGCGTAGGCCGCTTCGTGGTAATCGAATTCGGCGGACTGGACCAGCAGGGTTTCCTCGTCCTCGGTGAAGGCGATCACCGGGCGATAGGAGAGGCCGTCGGCCTTGATCTCGGCTTCGTCGATGAGCTTGGAGAGATCGAAGGCGAAGTCACCGCAGATGGCCTTGGCCTGGGCGTCGGTGATGCCGTGTTTCTTCAGGGCATCGCGCAGCAGGGTGCTCCACTGGTATTGAAACTGGATACCCAGTTTGGCGTAGCTGGGACCGTAGTCGATTTCCATGAGTGTGTAACCGGGGCTTGGGAGGAGGGGGCGAACTCGCCACAGCGGCCTGCGAAATGACCGTTGTGAACGCTGCCGGTGGCCCTACGATGGCGTGCCCCAAAGCCCAGGCAAAGGGGGGCGGGCCGGACGGCCAAATCTAATGACCGAGAGGCCCGCACCACGGACGAGCGGTTATTCGTGCACGATACGCGAGTGGTCGCGGGTGTCCTTCATGAAGACGTAGACCAGCAGCGAGCAGGCGATGCAGCCGGTCACGTACCAGTAGTAGCCGCTCTCCATGCCGATGCTCTTGAACCACAGTGCCAGGTATTCAGCGGTGCCGCCGAAGATGGATACGGTCAGGGCATAGGGTAGGCCGACGCCCAGGGCGCGGATCTCGGTAGGGAACAGCTCGGCCTTCACCACGGCGTTGATCGAGGTGTAGAAGCTGACGATCACCAGCGCCACCATGATCAGGCCGAAGGCGCCCCACCAACTGGTGACGCTGCCCAGGGCCGTGAGGATCGGATAGGTGAACAGGGTGCCCAGCACACCGAAGGCGATCAGCACCGGACGCCGGCCGATGCGGTCGGAGAGCGCGCCGACGACAGGCTGCAGCAGCATGAACAGGAACAGGGTCGCCGCCGAGATGGAGGTGGCGTCGGTCTTGCTCATGCCCACCGAGTTGACCAGGTACTTCTGCATGTAGGTGGTGTAGGTGTAGAACGCCAGGGTGCCGCCCATGGTCAGGCCGACCACGGTGAGGAACTCCTTGGGATGCCGCGCCAGGGTGCGCATCAGCGATTCCTTGGGCTTCTCGGCCTTTTTGAAGGAGCTGGTCTCCTCCATGCCACGCCGCAGATAGAGCGCGGTCACGGCACAGCCGGCGCCGATCAGGAAGGGAATCCGCCAGCCCCAGCTTTCCAGCTGTTCGACGCTCAGAGTCTGCTGCAGCACGATCAGGGTGGCCAGGGCCAGGAGCTGGCCGGAGATCAGGGTGACGTACTGGAAGCTGGAGTAGAAGCCGCGACTTTCCTTGGTCGCCATCTCGCTCAGGTAGGTGGCGGAGGTGCCGTATTCACCGCCTACCGAGAGGCCCTGCAGCAGGCGCGCCAGGACCAGCATGATGGGCGCGGCGACGCCGATGGTGGTGTAGCTGGGGGTGAGGGCGATGATCAGGGAGCCGGCGCACATCATGATCACCGAGACCATCAGCGCGGACTTGCGTCCGGCCTTGTCGGCGTAGAGACCCATCAGCCAGCCGCCGATGGGACGCATGAGAAAGCCCACGGCAAAGATGGCGGCGACGTTGAGCAACTGGGCGGTCTGGTCGCCCTTGGGGAAGAAGGCCTTGGCGAAGTACAGCGAGAAGGCGGCGTAGACGTACCAGTCGTACCATTCGACCAGGTTGCCGACGGAGCCGCTGAAGATGGACTTGATGCGCTGCGAGGTGGTCTTGGGCGCGGTCTGGCCGGCCGCGAGGGTAGCGGTGCTATCCACAGGGTGTTCCTCTTGTCATTGTTATTAGGGCGCTCGGGGCGTCGACAAGAGTGATTGCAGGGGGCGTGCCAGGCCGCGAAACCGCGCCCTGTCTACCTTTGCGGGTAGTGGATCGGCGAAAGGCCGCCGAATGCCCGGTGGCGATGAGCGGATTTCCGCCTATGGCGGATCAGTCGCCCTCACGGAAATCGGCGCGGAGCAGGCCGTGGCGCTGCATCTTCTCGTTGAGGGTGCGTCGTGGCAGTTGCAGCTCGTCCATCACCGCCTTGATCTCGCCCCCGTGGCGAGCCAGGGCGGCGCGCAGGCACTGGGCCTCGAAGGCTTCCAGCTGATCGGCGAGGGAGTGGCCGGCGGCCTGGGTCGGGGTGCCGAGGCCCAGGACTTCGCGCTCGGCCGCATTGGCCAGCTCGCGCACGTTGCCCGGCCAGCCATGGCCGAGCAGCTGGGCCAGCCGCGTCGCGCTGGGCGGAGTGACCGGGCGCCCCAGGCGGGCACTGGCCTCGGCGAGGAAGTGGTCGAACAGCAGCGGGATGTCCTCGCGCCGGGCCCGCAGCGGCGGCAGGTGCAGTTCGGCGACGTTGAGGCGATAGGCCAGGTCTTCGCGAAAACGCCCGGCGCGTGCCTCTTCCAGGAGATCCGGCTTGGTCGCGGCGACGATGCGCAGGTCCAGGGCGATGCTCTGGTTGGAGCCCAGGCGCTCCAGCCGCTGCTCCTGCAGCACACGCAGCAGCTTGACCTGCTGCGCCAGGGGCATGCTTTCGATCTCGTCGAGAAACAGGGTGCCGCCGTTGGCGTATTCCAGCTTGCCGATGCGCTTGCCCTGGGCGCCGGTGAAGGCGCCGCTCTCGTGACCGAACAATTCGCTTTCGAACAGTTGCTCGGGGATGGCCGCGCAGTTGAGGGCGACGAAGGCCTTGCCGGCGCGCGGCCCGACGTCGTGCAGGCAGCGGGCGACCAGCTCCTTGCCGCTGCCGGTCTCGCCGCGCAGGAGGACGTTCACGGGCGTTGGCGCCAGGTCGAGGATCTGCTGGCGCAGGCGGACGATACCCGGCGAGACGCCCAGCAGCCGGCGGGCGAGGACGCTCTGGTCGTCCACCCGGCGGTGCAGCTGGCGGTTCTCCAGGACCAGCCGACGCTTTTCCAGGGCGCGGCCGAGATCGCCCAGCAGCGCCTCGGGGCTGAAGGGTTTTTCCAGGAAATCGTAGGCGCCCTGGCGCATGGCGGTCACCGCCAGGGCGACGTCGCCGTGGGCGGTGAGCAGGATCACCGGCAGATCGCGATCCAGGGCCTGCAGTCGTTCCAGCAGGGCCAGGCCGTCCATGCCGGGCATGCGCACATCGCTGACCACCACCCCGGCGAAGTCCGGCGTAACCGCCGCCAGGCACTCCTCGGCGCGGGCGAACAGCCGCACCTGATGCCCCGACAGCTCCAGCCACTGGCGTACCGCCTCGCGGATGCTGGCTTCGTCATCGACCAGATAGACCTGGGCTTGCATGGGGCGTCCTCTCGCGGCCGGTGCGTCGCTACCTTGCCCGAAGGCCGGCGACGGGTCGAGCCCCTAGCCGGGTCCTGGCAGCACCGGCAGGCCGAGACGGGCGCAGGCGCCGCCCTCGGGACGGTTACTCAGTTCGATGCGGCCATCCAGGTGCTGGGATGCCGGCTTGCAGCAGCTGGTGATAGCCCTGGCGGATATCGCCGGCACACACCTGGGGGGCGTTGGCATAGTAGGAACTCCAGCTCTCGCGCTCGGCGCCCAGGCAGGCCGGATCGGCTGCGCCGAGCACCTGGGGCGCGAGGCCGAGCCGATGGAAGCTGTTGATCAGGCGGGTAGCCCCGGTAAAGGTCACCCAGCGCAGGCCGCTCCGGGCCAGCAGCCAGGTGGTGACGATGATCAGCAGTCGGGCCTGGCCGGCGCAGAGGGTCGCCAGGTTGCCGACCTCCACCACCTCCGTCCGGTCGATGGGCTGGCCGAGCGCAGTGGCCAGGTGGTGTTCCACCGGCCGGGGCAGATAGCGTTCGAGAAACAGCGGCTGGTCCAGGGCGAGGCGGATCCCCGCCGCTGCCTGCAGCGCCCCTGCGGCATCGCGCAGGGAGAGCAGCAGCGGCAGGAAGTGGGCGATGTGGGCGCCGTGTTCCAGGGCGAAGCGGGTGCGGATGAAGGCCTCGGTCGCCAGGCGTCCGGGTGCCTCGGCCGGCTCCAGGCTGGCCAGCAGCGCGCCGCTGCGGTCGGCCAGGGTAAAGCAGGTAGGGGACTGCCAAGTCACGTCGAGCATCGCGACCTCTCCAGGGGAATGCGAGGTTGCAGTCTTGGCGGTCAAGCTGAAGGCAATCTGAAGTGCCGCTTCATCGCAGCTTCAGCTTGCCGGGCTAGGGTCGCGCTCCATATCCCCCGGTGGAGTTCTGCCATGTCCGAAGAAGAAGTGCTCACCGCCGAGGAGACCGCCGACGGCCACTGGCCACTGGCCAGGATCCTCGCCGGCATCCTCGCCAGTGCCTTGATCGGTGGCGTCGGGCTGCCCTTGCTGGATGCCACCCGTGGCTGTTGGGATGCGCTGAGCCTGCTGGTGACCGGGGTGCTCGGCTGGGGCTTCGCCCTGCTGGTGACGCTGTGCGTACGTTAAGTCGACGTCTCGACGGCGGCGGGCAGGCGTAGGGTAAAGACCGCCCCTTCCGCGCCGTTGGCGGCGCTCAGGCTGCCGCCCTGGGCCTGGATGATCGCCGAGGACACGGCCAGCCCCAGGCCCAGGCCTTCGCCCACCGGCTTGGTGGTGAAGAAGGGGTCGAACACCTGGCCCAGGTGCTCGCTGGCAATGCCGCCGCCGTTGTCCGCCACCTCCAGCTGCCAGCGCTCGCCGTCACGCTGCAGCCTGACCCTGACTTGGGGTGTCGGGCGTTCGGCCACGGCGTCCAGGGCGTTGCGCAGCAGATTGACCAGCACCTGCTCCAGGCGGATGGGGTCGCCCAGCAGCCAGGCCGGGCGTCGCAGGTCAAGGATCAGCTCGGCGCCCACTTCGGCGCGGCGCGCTTCCAGCAGCTCCAGCGCCTGCTCCACCACCAGCGCCAGGTCGACCCGCTCGCGCAGGCCGGCGGGCGTCTTGCGCGCATAGGTCTTGAGGTGGGCGGTGAGGCCGCTCATGCGGGTGAGCAGGCCGTCGAGGCGTTCCAGGGCGGCGCGGGCTTCATCCAGCCGACCGTGATCCAGCAGCAGCCGCAGACTCGCCAGGTGCATGCGCTGGGCGGTGAGCGGCTGGTTGAGTTCGTGGACCAGGGCCGCCGACATCTGCCCCAGGGCAGCCAGCTTGGCGGCCTGCACCAGGCCATCCTGAGCGGTGCGCAGCTCGGCGGTACGGGCCTCCACCAGTTGCTCCAGCTCCAGTCGACTGCGCTGGCGCAGGCGCTGCAGCCGCCGTCGCTGAACCAGCAGGAGGGCGGCGCAGACCAGCAGCAACCAGGCACAGCCAGCGGCCAGGGCCGCGCCCAGGCCGCCACCCTGCAGCTCCCGGGTCGGTCTGAGCAGGTGCAGGGTCCAGCCTTCGCTGGGCAGCGGCAGGCTGTCCCAGAGGTAGTCGGCGGTGCCTTCCGGTGCCTCGATACGGGCCACCTGGCGCTGATCGCCCAGGACTATCCGCTGACTGTGAGGCAGCGGTTGCAGGGTGCGTCTGTCGTACTGCCGGGTGATGGCCAGTTCGGCGTGCTCGGCTGGGGTCAGCTCACGCAGCAGGCGATAGCGCCAGGCCGGCCGGTTGGCGGCGAAGACCACGCCGCGGGCATCGCTCACCAGCAAGACCTCGGGATGATCGCCCCAGCGCGCCTCGATGGCGGGGAATTCCAGCTTGACCACCACCGCGCCGAGAAAGCGCCTCTCGGCGTCCAGCACCGCATGGGAGAGGAAGTAGCCGGGAATGCCGGTGGTGACGCCCACGGCATAGAAGCGGCCGCTGCCGCCCGCGAGGGTCTCGCGGAAATAGGGACGAAAGCCATAGTTGTGGCCGACGTAGCTGCTGGGCAGCCGCCAGTTGCTGGCGCCGATGGCTAGTCCGCTGCGGTCCAGCACCTCCAGGGTCGAGGACTGGGCGGCGGCATTGAGTTTTTCCAGCTTGAGATTGAGGCGCTCGGTGGCGACGGCATCGGGCGGGGTGGTGAGGGCGGCGATCAGCTCGGGATCCTGGGCCAGCACCGCGGGCAGGGCGCGAAAGCGGTCGATCAGGGTCTGCAGGCTGCTGGCATGCAGGCGCAACTGTTCCTGGCCGAGCAGGCTGGCCTCGGCCAGGGTCCCCCGTTCGGCACGCTGCCAGGCCAGCACGCTGACCAGCAGACCGCCGAGCAGGGCGAGCAACAGGACCGGCAACAGGCGCAGGGCAGGGGGCATGGCGGGAGACCGTGGCAGGAGTGGCCGGACGATAGCACGGCGGGGAGGGGGTAGTTCAGGCCAAGGCAGCGGTGCGCGTGGCGATCTGCTCGGGTTGGAAATGGCAGGTGAAGCAACTGCCCTCGCCGGGCACGCTGTGGATGTCCAGGCCGCCGCGGTGGCGGATCAGCACGTGCTTGACGATGGCCAGGCCCAGCCCGGTGCCACCGGTGCTGGACGCGCGGCTGGCGTCGATGCGATAGAAGCGTTCGGTCAGGCGCGGCAGGTGGCGGGCATCGATACCGGGCCCGGTGTCCTGCACGGCGACATGGGCCCCCTCGGCATCCTGCCAGGCGCGGACCCGCACCTCGCCACCCTCGGGGCTGTACTTGACCGCGTTGAACACCAGGTTGGAAAAGCAGCTGCGCAGTTCCGTCTCGCTACCCAGCAGCGCCAGGTCAGGTGCGCAGTCCAGGCTCAGGCGGTGGCCGATGGCGCCGGACAGGGCGCGGCCGTCCTGCAGGATGGAGGCGAGCAGTGGCTCCAGGGCTACCGGGCGATTGTCAGCGGGATAGTCGGTGGCTTCCAGGCGCGCCAGCAGCAGCAGGTCGTCGATGGTGTGCTGCATCCGGCCGGCTTGCTGCTGCATCTGTCCCAGTGCCCGGCGCCAGCGCGGGGTGGCGTGCTCGGCGTTGTCCAGCAGGGTTTCCAGGTAGCCGGTGATCACCGTCAGCGGGGTGCGCAATTCGTGGGAGACGTTGGCGACGAAATCCTTGCGCATCTGTTCCAGCTGGTGGAGGCGGGTGACGTCACGCACCAGCAGCAGGCGATCGCCCTCGCCGAAGCGGGTGACCAAGATGTGCAGGTACTGGTCGTCGTTGAGCGGTGACGCCAACTCCAGCGGTTCACCGTAGTCGCCACCGAGAAAGTAGTCGGAAAAGCGCGGATGGCGCACCAGGTTGGTGATGGGTTGGCCGAGGTCCTGGGGCTGGCGCAGACCCAGCAGGGTTTCCGCGGCGCGGTTCCACCATTCCAGGTTGCCATAGCGGTCCACCAGGATGATGGCGTCGCGCAGGGCCTCGGTGGAGGCCTGGGCGCGGCCGATGACGGCGAGCAATTCTTCACGCTGGCGCTGCTCGTGGCGCTGGCGGCGATAGAGCCGGTCCAGCACATCGCCCCACAGCCCTTCGGCCTCGGGCGGTGCGCCCGGGGCATCGCTCAGCAGCCAGGCATGCAGCCGCAGCAGGTGTTTCAGGGTGACCGCCAGATAGACCGCCAGTCCCAGAGCCACCGCCAGCCCGACATGGCCGAAGGGCCAGCCGGCCAGGGCGCAGCTGCCGACCACGGTCGACAGCTGGGTGGCCAGACGGGAGCGCCAGTTGATGTTCACGGCGGCGGTGATCCCGCGTCAGAGTTTGGTGGAAAAGCGATACCCGGTGCCGCGCACCGTCTGTACCAGGTTCTCGTAGGTCTCGCCCAGGGCCTTGCGCAGGCGACGGATGTGCACGTCCACGGTGCGCTCCTCGACATAGACGTTGCCGCCCCAGACCTGGTCGAGCAACTGGCCGCGGGTGTAGGCGCGCTCCTGGTGGGTCATGAAGAACTGCAGCAGGCGGTACTCGGTGGGCCCCATCTCGGCGGGAGCGCCATCGATGGTCACCCGGTGGCTGATCGGATCCAGGATCAGGCCGTTGACCTCCAGCGGACCGTCGTTCTCCAGGTGGCCGGTACGGCGCAGCACGGCTTTCAGGCGCGCCACCAGCTCGCGGGGCGAGAAGGGCTTGGTGATGTAGTCGTCGGCGCCGGTTTCCAGGCCCTGGACCTTGTTGTCCTCGTCACCCTTGGCGGTGAGCATGATGATGGGAATGGCATCGGTCAGCTCGTCGCGCTTGAGGCGCCGAGCCAGCTCCAGGCCGGAGGTGCCGGGCAGCATCCAGTCGAGCAGGATGAGATCGGGCTTGCGATCGACGATCAGGGCGTGGGCGTCCTTGCTGTTGTCCGCCTCCAGGCATTCATAGCCCGCCATTTCCAGGGCCACGGCGATCATTTCGCGAATGGGGGCCTCATCGTCGACGATCAGGATGGATTTACCCGTCATGGAGCGCTCTGCCTCTCGAGTCCTTGCAATGTGCCGTGCATTAGATAGCGCCAATATTGCAGCTATGTGACAAGGCTGTCATATCTAACTTTAATCCCACAATATGGGATGACGTATCACATATTGAGATTTGCCAGCGAGGCTTCTAGAGTGAAGGCCATGAACGACAACAATTCCAACAAGGGCGAAGCGCCCAGCGGGGCTCAGGCGCTGTTTCGCGGCCTGGCCGTGCTCGAAGCCGTGGCCGCCGGAGCCGACAACCTGGCTCAGGTCGGCGCCGCCATCGGCTGTACCCGCAGCACCACCCACCGCCTGGTCGCCGCCCTGACCCAGGCCGGCTACCTGCGCAGCGACGGGGGGCGGTTGATCCTGGGCAGCCACCTCATCGCCCTCGGCTACCAGGCTCGCGAACAGCTGCCGCTGACCGGCGTGGCCCGACCCCATCTGCAACGCCTGGCCCAGCACTGCGGCGACACCGTGCACCTCGGTGTGCGCGAGGGTGGCGATGTCCTTTATCTGGACAAGCTGCCCGGCAGCCGGGGCCTGGAGATGAGATCCCGAGTCGGCCTGCGCATGCCGCTGGCGCTGACCGGCGTCGGCAAGGCGCTGATGCTGGATCTCCCTGAAGAGGAGTGGGAAGCCCTCTACGGCGAAGGCGTGGCCCGGCGTACCGGGCAGCCCGGCCTGCGCGAGGACTTCCTGCCCTGGGCCGACTATCGCGCGCGCCTGCGCCGCCATGCTGCCGAAGGCTATGCCCTGGATCTGGAAGAGAATGAACTGGGCATCCGCTGCGTGGCCGCACCCATCCGTGGCGCCGACGGCGCCATCGTCGCGGCCCTGAGTGTCGCCAGTGCCATCCCCTACATGCCCGAGGCGCGGCTGCACGAATTGCAGCCCGAGGTCACTGCCTGCGCCCGGGCCATTTCCCGCGAACTTGGCTGGAGCCCCGCATGACCGCCACCCCGCACCTTATCGGCCTCGACTGGGGCACCTCGTCCCTGCGGGCCCAGCTGTTCGACGCCCAGGGTGCCGTGCTGGAAACCCGCAGCCGCCCCTGGGGCATCATGCATGTGCCGGAGGGCGACTTCGCCGCGGCCTATCGCACCTTGGTGGGCGACTGGCACGATGCTCAGCCGGACCTGCCCGCCATCGCCTGCGGCATGGTCGGCAGTCGCGGTGGCTGGCGCGAGGTGCCCTATGCCGAGTGTCCAGCCGATGTCCACAGCCTGGCCGCCGGTCTCCTGCGCCTGGACAGCGGCTGCGGCGATCTACACCTGGTGCCCGGCGTGATGCAGCGCGGTGCCTTGCCCAACGTGCTGCGTGGCGAGGAAACCCAGGTGTTCGGCGCCCTCGAACTGGAGCCGGACCTGGCCGCCGAAGCGCTGCTGGTATTGCCCGGTACCCACAGCAAGTGGGTGCGGGTGCGTGACGGTCGCCTCACTGATTTTGCCACCTACATGACCGGCGAGCTGTTCGCCGTCTTGCGGGAACACTCCATCCTGGGGCGCCCGGCCACCGAGGCCGGTCCCGAAGCCAGTGCCGAGGCCTTCCGCCTGGGCCTGGTCACCGCCCGCGACGCTGGGGCCGAGGGCCTGTTCGGCCGCCTCTTCACCGCCCGCAGCCGCGTGCTGGCCGGTGAGCTGACCGCCGCGCACAGCCTCGACTACCTGTCCGGGCTGCTGATCGGCGAAGAATTGCGCAGCCAGGTCGCCGCCCTCGCGGGCTCGGCCTGCCCGCCCCTGGTGCTGATCGGCGACGCCGCGCTCTGCCAGCGCTATCGCGACGCCCTGGCACTGTTCGATATCCACCAGGTTCGCCTGCTGGAGCAGGCCACCCGGGCCGGGCTCTGGCGCCTGGCCCAGGCCGCCGGCCTGCTCCCCACCTCTGGAGGCTCCCATGCTTGATACCTACCTCAAGGACCTGCCGCTGATCGCCATCCTGCGCGGCGTTACCCCGGACGAGATCGTCCCGGTCGGTCGTGCCCTGTACGACGCCGGCTTTCGCGTCATCGAGATCCCGCTTAACTCGCCGCAGCCCTTTGAGAGCATCCGCCGGCTGACCGCTGAGTTGGGTGAAAGCTGCCTGATCGGCGCCGGCACCGTGCTCACCGAGGCCCAGGTGGCCGAAGTGGACGCCGCGGGCGGCCGGCTGATCGTCTCGCCCAATGCCAACCTGGCGGTGATCCGTGCCAGCAAGGCCGCTGGCCTGGTCAGCGCCCCAGGCGTCGCCACCCCGTCGGAAGGCTTCGCCGCCCTCGACGCCGGCGCCGACAGCCTCAAGCTGTTTCCGGCCGAGCAACTCGGCCCGGCCGTGGTCAAGGCCTGGCGCGCGGTCTTCCCCAAGGAGCTGGCGCTCCTGCCGGTGGGTGGCATCACCCCGGACAACATGGGTCCCTACGTGGCAGCCGGCGCCAACGGCTTCGGCCTCGGCTCGGCGCTGTACAAGCCGGGTCTGACCGCGGCCCAGGTCAGCGCCAATGCCCAGGCCTTCGCGGCGGGATGGCAAGTAGCCAAAGGTTCCTGATTATCGCGGTCATGGCGGTTCGCCGCTGCGACCGCTCCTACGGATACCCCTGTAGGAGCGGTCCATGACCGCGAGCTGCCCAATCCCTCGATCCCAATAATTACAGTCGAGATTTCCACACCATGAAAATCACCAAACTCACCACCTACGTCGTCCCGCCGCGCTGGTGCTTTCTCAAGATCGAGACCGACGAGGGCATCCACGGCTGGGGCGAACCCGTGCTGGAAGGGCGCGCCCACAGCGTGGCGGCGGCGGTCGAGGAACTGGCCGACTACCTGATCGGCAAGGACCCGCGCAATATCGAGGACCACTGGACGGTGCTCTACCGAGGCGGCTTCTATCGCGGCGGCGGCATCCATATGAGCGCCCTGGCCGGCATCGACCAGGCCCTGTGGGACATCAAGGGCAAGGCCCTGGGCGTACCGGTGCACGAGCTGCTGGGCGGCCAGGTACGCGACAGCATTCGCGTCTATTCCTGGATCGGCGGCGACCGCCCGGCGGAGACCGCGGCCCAGGCCCTGGAGCGCCAGGCCAAGGGCTTCACCGCGATCAAGATGAACGCCAGCGAAGAGATGCAGTTCGTCGACACCTACGACAAGGTCGACCAGGTGATCGCCAACGTCGCCGCCATTCGCGATGCCTGTGGTCCGCACTTCGGCATCGGCGTGGACTTCCACGGCCGGGTGCACAAGCCCATGGCCAAGGTGCTGGTCAAGGAACTGGAGCAGTTCCGCCTGATGTTCATCGAGGAGCCGGTGCTCAGCGAGCACCATGAAGCGCTCAAGGAAATCGCTCTGATGAGCAACACGCCCATCGCCCTGGGCGAGCGGCTGTACTCGCGCTGGGACTTCAAACGCATCCTCCAGGAAGGCTACGTCGACATCCTGCAGCCCGATCCGTCCCACGCTGGCGGCATCACCGAAACACGCAAGATCGCCAACATGGCCGAGGCCTATGACGTGGCCATCGCCCTGCATTGCCCGCTCGGCCCCATCGCCCTGGCGGTCAACCTGCAGCTGGACGCCAACTGTTACAACGCCTTCATCCAGGAGCAGAGCCTGGGCATCCACTACAACCAGGGCAACGACCTGCTGGACTACATCAAGAATCCCGAGGTGTTCGACTACGCGGATGGCCACGTGAAGATTCCTCAGGGGCCAGGACTGGGCGTCGAGGTCAACGAGGAGTTTGTCAAGGAACAAGCCGCCATTGGCCATCGCTGGCGCAACCCGATCTGGCGGCACAAGGACGGCAGTTTCGCGGAGTGGTGATTAGCGCCCTCACCCCAACCCTCTCCCGAGGGGAGAGGGGGCAAAAGCGGGAGCTCCGGTCCCGACGCTCACACTGACCGTCCCCTCTCCCTCTGGGAGAGGGCCAGGGTGAGGGAAAAGCGGCGCCACCGTTAATGGCCAGGCACACCGCTGACCCCTCACCCCAACCCTCTCCCCAGGGGAGAGGGGGCAAGAGCAGGGGAGCGGGGCTCGACTACCGCACCGACCATCTCCTCTTCCTTTGGGAGAGGGGGCAAAAGCAGCAACCGGAGCGCTGATCTCGACCTCCGCACCGACCATCCCCTCTCCCTCTGGGAGAGGGCCAGGGTGAGGGCCGCTCCAGCGCCCTGACCCCCAGACATCGACAACGCTCGCCACAACGTCAATTACAGGACCCGAGCCATGCCCACTCCCACCCAGGCCTCTCCGGCGACGGCTGCGGCCGCCCCGACTCTGGCCAAGCCCAGCCGGGCGCGCTTCTTCATCATGACGCTGCTGTTCGTCACCGTGGTGATCAACTACCTCGACCGCAGCAACCTCTCCATCGCCGCCCCGCACCTGGCCCAGGACCTGGGCATCGAACCGGTGCACATGGGGCTGATCCTCTCGGCCTTCGGCTGGACCTACGCCGCCATGCAGATCCCCGGCGGCTGGCTGGTGGACAAGGTCGCCCCGCGCATCCTCTATCCCGTGGCCATCGCGCTCTGGTCGCTGGCCACCATCGGCCTGGGTTTCGTTGGCAGCTTCATCGGCCTGATCATCCTGCGGCTTGCCGTGGGCGCCCTGGAGGCACCGGCCTATCCGATCAACAACCGGGTGGTCACCACCTGGTTTCCCGAGCGTGAGCGGGCTACCGCCATTGGCTTCTACACCTCCGGCCAGTTCGTCGGCCTGGCCTTTCTCACCCCGGTGCTGATCTACCTGCAGCAGACCTTTGGCTGGCACATGGTCTTTGTCGTCACTGGCGGTGTCGGCATCCTCTGGGCGGCCGTCTGGTACCTCGTCTATCGCGAGCCCAAGGATTTCCGCGGCGCCAACGCCGCCGAGGTCGCGCTGATCCAGGAAGGTGGCGGTCTGGTCGATCTGGAGCAGAAGAATCGCAGCCGCGCCGCCTTCCAGTGGCGTGACCTCTGGAGCGTGCTCAACAAGCGCAAGCTCTGGGGCATCTACATCGGGCAGTTCTGCCTCAACTCCACCCTCTGGTTCTTCCTTACCTGGTTCCCCACCTACCTGGTGAAATACCGCGGCATGGACTTCATCAAGGCCGGCTTCCTTGCCTCGCTGCCGTTCCTGGCCGCCTTCCTCGGCGTGATCTGCTCGGGCCTGCTGTCGGACTGGCTGGTCCGCCGCGGCGCCTCCGTGGGCCTGGCGCGCAAGCTGCCGATCATTGGCGGCCTGCTGATCTCCACCAGCATCGTCGGCGCCAACTTCGTCGACTCCCCGGCGCTGATCATCGCCTGCCTGGCACTGGCCTTCTTTGGCAACGGCCTGGCTTCCATCACCTGGTCGATGGTCTCGGCCATGGCGCCGGAGCGGCTGATCGGCCTCACCGGCGGGATGTTCAACTTCATCGGCAACCTCTCGGCCATCTGCGTGCCCATCGTCATCGGCTTCCTGGTCAAGGACGGCAGCTTCGCCCCGGCCATCGCCTTCATCGGCGTGACCGCGCTGGTCGGTGCGCTCTGCTATGGCTTGGTGGTGGGCAAGGTGGAACGTCTGCCCGAATAAGGGCGCCTAAGGAAGCGCTGCGTGCCTGTCCTGGCACGCGGTGCTCTGCCACCGGCCTTGCCGGACCTATAACGACAACAAAGGAGTTTCCTCATGCCTCTCGCCCGTCGCACCTTTCTTGGCGTGTCCCTGGCCGCCTCGGCCGGTCTGGTCGCCAGTCGCGCCCTGGCCGACGACAAGTTCGGCCTTACCCGTAACTGGGAAGGCAAGCCGCCCATCGTCATGCCCGATCCGGCCTGGGAGATCCACGACCAGGCCTTCAAGGGCCGCCTGGGTAACGCCTTCGTCGAGCGCCTCTGGTCCGGTGGTCTGTGGACCGAAGGGCCGGTGTGGATGGCCGACTGGCGCTGCCTGCTGTTCAGCGACATCCCCAATGCCCGGGTGATGCGCTGGAGCGCCGATGACGGCCACGTCAGCGTCTATGACGACCAGTCCCACAACGCCAATGGCCACACCCGTGACCGCGAGGGTCGGCTGATCAGCTGCGAGCACGACAGTCGCCGCGTCACCCGCCGCGAGTTGAACGGCAGCGTCACGGTGCTGCTCGACCGCTTCGACGGCAAGCCGCTGAACGCCCCCAACGACGTGGTGGTCGGGGCCGATGGTGCCATCTGGTTCACCGATCCCGGCTACGGCATCCTCGGTGCCTACGAGGGCCACAAGGCCGAATTCGAGCTGCCCACCAACGTCTATCGCATCGACCCCCAGGGCAAGGCCACGGTGGCGGCGGGCGACTTCGGCCGGCCCAACGGCCTGGCCTTCGCCCCCGATGGCAAGCGGCTCTACATCAGCGACACCGCTGGCGGCGGCAATCCCGGCAAGCCCAACCACCTGCGTGCCTTCACCCTCAAGGACGACGGCACCCTGGGCGGCGGCGAGGTGCTGATCGATGCCAAGGACCAGGGCGTGATCGACGGCTTCCGCGTCGACAGCGACGGCAACCTCTGGTGCAGCTGGGCCGGTTCCGCCGAGCAGAACAGCGTGCGCGTGTTCAATCCGAGCGGCCAGCCGCTGGCCACTCTGCACCTGCCGGAAACCGTCTCCAATGTCGAATTCGGCGGTCTCAAGGGTAATCGCCTGTTCATCACTGGCGGTGGTTCGCTCTATGCCACCTATGTGAACGCCCAGCCCGCGCGGCTCTGGTAAGGGCCTCTTACCGGCCGAACCAAGGGTCGTTAGACAGGTCTGTAACAAGCGGATACGGAACGACCCGCGACAACAAGATCGCCCACAAGGCGAGCGAGGAGCCTCAGTCATGAGCAACACCACAACCAACGCCGACGGTCACGTCACCGAAAAGGCCCAGCCCAAGGCGATCTTCGCCTGCCTGATGGCCGCCCTGGCCGGTCTGATGTTCGGCCTCGACATCGGCGTCATTTCCGGCGCCACCAAATTCATCCAGCAGGAATTCCAGATCTCCGATCAGATGATCGAGTGGATCGTCTCCAGCATGATGGCCGGCGCTGCCCTGGGTGCCCTGGGCGCAGGCTCGCTGTCGGCCAAGCTGGGCCGCAAGAAGTCGCTGATGCTGGGCGCCGTGCTGTTCGTCGTGGGCTCGGTGCTCTGTGGCCTGGCCACCTCGCCGACCATGCTGATCTTTGCCCGCTTCCTGCTCGGCCTGGCCATCGGTATCGCCTCCTTTACCGCGCCGCTGTACCTGGCCGAAGTCGCTCCGGAAAACATCCGCGGCTCGATGATCTCGCTGTACCAGCTGATGATCACCGCCGGCATCCTGCTCGCCTTCCTGTCCAACACCGCCTTCAGCTACTACGAGGCCTGGCGCTGGATGCTCGGCATCATCGCCATTCCCGGCGTACTGTTCCTGATCGGCGTCTTCGCGCTACCCGACAGTCCGCGCTGGCTGATCATGGCGGGTCGCCGCGAGGAGGCCATCAAGGTCCTGCACAAGCTGCGCGGTGACGAAAAGGTCATCCAGCAGGAAGTCGCGGAAATCGAAGAGCAGCTCAAGGTGCCGCAGAAGGGCTGGTCGCTGTTCAAGGAAAACGCCAACTTCCGCCGCTCGGTGGGCCTGGGCGTGCTCCTGCAGGTGGTGCAGCAGTTCACCGGCATGAACGTGGTGATGTACTACGCGCCGCGCATCTTCGAAGGCATGGGCTACGATACCGCCGCCCAGATGTGGTTTACCGCCGCGGTCGGCCTGACTAACGTGCTGGCCACCTTCATCGCCATCTTCCTGGTCGACAAGTGGGGCCGCAAACCCATCCTCTACACCGGTTTCGTGGTCATGGCCGTGGGCCTGGGCGTGGTCGGCAGCATGCTGGGCGCCGGTAACCTGAGCCATGGCCAGCAGACCTTCACCGTGGTCATGTTGCTGATCTTCATCGTCGGCTTCGCCATGTCGGCCGGTCCGCTGATCTGGACCCTGTGCTCGGAAGTGCAGCCGCTCAAGGGCCGCGACTTCGGCATCGGCTGCTCCACCTTTACCAACTGGATCGCCAACATGATCGTCGGCGCCACCTTCCTGACCATGCTGGGCACCCTGGGGCAGGGCACCACCTTCTGGATCTATGCCGGTCTGAACGTGGTGTTCATCTTCCTGGTATTCCTGCTGGTGCCGGAAACCAAGGGCGTCACCCTGGAGCGCATCGAACGCAATCTGATGCAGGGCAAGCGCCTACGCGACCTCGGCCAGTAGCCTCTAGCGCAAAAGAAAACGCCCGGCTCTGCCGGGCGTTTTCATTAGCGGTGCCAATGCTTGTGTCTGTGCTTGGCGTGCTTCCAGCCCTTGCCGGGATGGTCGCGATAGCGACGGTCGTCGCGACCGCTGTCGCCCAGGTTATTACCCAGGGCACTGCCGGCACCGCCACCCAGGGCCGCGCCGACCAGGCCCCCGGTGCTGCCACCGACCCGATTGCCGATCACGTTGCCGCCCGCAGCGCCCAGGCCACCGCCGATGGCGGCCTCGGTACGATTGCGACGGTCCGCGCCCAGTACACCACCTGCTGCACCACCCACGCCGGCACCGATGGCCGCACCGGTACTGCCGCCGACCTGCTGGCCGACCAGGGTACCAAGCACACCACCCACGGCGCCGCCGAGTCCGGCTTCGGTATTGCCCGCATAGGCCGGGGCAACGCCTGCCAGGGCAAGCAACAAGAACAGGGCTGAAGGTTTCATGGAGTCCACTCCGTGGTAGAGACGAGTCGATCCTCGGCAAAAATCGCTGCCCTGGCAAGTACCGAACAGGTGTTTGAATGGTAAAGGTTGTCTTTACCCATTCCTTTGATTTCGCTGAACAAACCTATACAGGGCAAGCCGGTCTCAGCCCCTTGGCCGGCGCGGAAGCAGGGTCTGCAACCCGGCGCACGGTGGTCTAGACTCAAGTCGACCGCGATGCCTAGGGCACTCCATGATCCACGCTCGTCTGTTGTCTGGCTGTCTCCTGTTCCTTGCAAATGCCAGTGCCTCGGCCTGGGAATACACCCTTATCGCCCCCGACAAGCCGGTGCAGAACTGGAGCATCAGCAGTGATCGCCTGGGCCTGCGCGATGGACTGGCCTTCGCGGTCGGCGTGCATCACCTGAGTGGCGGTCGCCAGGAGGGCTCGGTGCTGATCGAGATCGATACCGGCGCCCTGCAGCTCACCGTGGTGGCTACCCGCGGCATGAATGTCCTGCGCGCCCAGGCCGGCACCCTGCGGCTGGGCTGGGATTCACCGGTGCGCGAAGTGGTCAATCCGGCTTTCGTCAACCTGGAGAGCCGCAATGGACTCGGCTGGCTGGAGGGCTTCAACGAACTGGTGGCCCGCGCCGGCTTCGAGTGGGTCGGCCATCCGGGGATGGACAAGGGGCAACTCCTGACCTTGCACGGGCGGGCCAGCTACTTGCCGGCCAGCCAGGTGGTACTGACCATCGACGAACAGCCGCCGCACCGCATCAGCCTCAAGGGCGTGCTGCACGAAGAGGCCTTCAAGCAAGCCAACTTTCGCATCGACACCGAGCTGGTCACCCATGCCGGGGCTACCGGCTTCACCCTGCATGACCGCCTGACCAATCAGGGGGCGCACGCCGCCGAGTACCAGGCGCTCTATCACAGCAATTTCGGTCCGCCGCTGCTCGGCGAGGGCTCAGGATTCGCCGCTCCGGTGCGCGAAGTGTCACCCTTCGATGCGCGTGCACGGCAGGAACTGGGCGAGTGGCAGACCTATCGCGCGCCCACGCCGGGCTATGGCGAGACGGTCTACAACCTCTATCCCTGGGGCGACGATCAGGGGCGTAGCCTGGCGGTGCTGCACGATCGCAGTGCTCATCAGGGGGTGGCGCTGGCATTCAACGTGCGGGAACTGCCGGTCTTTACCCTGTGGAAGAACACCGATGCCAAGGCCCAGGGCTATGTCACCGGGCTGGAGCCGGGTACCAGCTTTTCCTACAACCGCGGCCAGCAGCGGGCGCTGGGGCTGGTGCCGCGCATCGAGGCGGGCGGCACACGCGATTTCACCCTCGAATACCGCTTGCTGGCCACCGCTGCCGAGGTCCGGCAGGCACTGGAGCAGGTCGAGGGTATCCGGCACGGGCGGCCGACCCAGGTGCGCGAGACGCCGCTCGCCCAGGATCCGTAGCGGTCCGGCAAGCGGCCTCTAACGCCGCGCCGGCAACGGGCGGGTGCGGCCGCTGCCGTCGATGGCGACAAAGACGAACACCGCCTCGGTCACCTTGCTCCACTCGCTGGACAGCGGATCGTCGCTCCAGACCTCGATGAGGATCTGGATGGAGCTGCGGCCGACTTCCAGGGTGTTGGTATAGAAGGAGAGCTGTGCGCCCACGGGCACCGGGGTCATGAAGGCCATGCGGTCGATGGCCACCGTGGCGACGCGTCCGGCGGCCAGGCGACTGGCCATGGCGCTGCCGGCCAGGTCCATCTGGGCCACCAGCCAGCCGCCGTAGATGTCGCCAAACCCGTTGGTTTCACGGGGCAGGGCAGTGATCTGCATGGCCAGGTCGCCCTGGGGGATGGGATCTTCTTGTTCGAGCTCTTCGATCATGACAGGGCCCTCGGGAGCCCGGATAGGTAGGTAACGTTCAGCATCCGCACGCAAGAATGCTGCCAATCTCTTTGAGGAGATCGTTAGGGGGCTACAGTATAACGCTTGGGGCAGAGCGCCTCGACCGCTTTCGCACCAGAAAGGCATAGCCATGGCTCGTCAGATAGCCGCTGAATACAGCCTGAATGAATAGCGGAAATTCCTTGCAGATTTGCTATCGTGGGCACCGTGCGTGGCCAGGCAATCCAGAGGGTCGCGTACGTCCGATGATCAGGTAATGATCGGTAGACCTGCTGCCGCCGTGCTCCACAAGAGCGCAGGTGGCGCGGTGCAGGTCCGGCGCCCATCCGGCGATCCGCCCGATCCCTGCCAGCCGCCCCAAGGCGGAGGGTCACTCGGGGCCGCGTCTTGTCCGCTACACCCGGAAGGATGCCAGAGGCCGAATTTCCTTTGCGCTCCTCTCTTGTCCGGGATCATCGATGAAACTGCAATCCGCCTCCGCGCCGCTCACGTCGCGTCCTCTGGGCCGCAACGACTACAAGACCCTCTCGCTGTCCGCCCTGGGTGGCGCGCTGGAGTTCTACGACTTCGTCATCTTCGTCTTCTTCGCCGCGGTGGTGGGGAAGCTGTTCTTTCCCGTCGACATGCCCGACTGGCTGCGGCAGATGCAGACCTTCGGCATCTTCGCCGCGGGCTACCTGGCGCGACCGCTGGGCGGCATCATCATGGCCCACTTCGGCGACCTGCTCGGGCGCAAGAAGATGTTCACCCTGAGCATCTTCATGATGGCGCTGCCCACCCTGGGCATGGGCCTGATGCCCACCTACGCCCAGATCGGCGTGGCCGCGCCCATCCTGCTGCTGGTGCTGCGCATCATCCAGGGGGCGGCCATCGGCGGCGAGGTGCCCGGCGCCTGGGTGTTCGTCTCGGAACACGTCCCCGGCAAGCACGTCGGCTATGCCTGCGGCACCCTGACCGCCGGCCTCACCTTTGGCATCCTGCTCGGGTCGCTGATGGCGACCCTGATCAATACCGTCTTCACGCCGGTGGAAGTGGCCGACTACGCCTGGCGCTTCCCCTTCATCATCGGCGGTGTCTTTGGCCTGTTCTCGGTCTACCTGCGCCGCTGGCTGCACGAGACGCCGGTGTTCGCCGAACTGGCGATCCACAAGTCGCTGGCCGAGGAAGTACCGCTCAAGGCGGTGCTGCGCGACCATCGCAGCAGTGTGATCCTGTCCATGCTGCTGACCTGGATGCTCACCGCCGGCATCGTGGTGGTCATCCTCATGACCCCGACCCTGCTGCAGACCCAGTACGGTTTCTCCGCCGCCCTGGCGCTCAAGGCCAACAGCCTGGCCATCGTCTTCCTGACCCTGGGCTGCATCCTCTCCGGCGCCCTGTCCGATCGCTTCGGCAGCGGCCCGGTGTTCATCGTCGGCGGCCTGATCCTGGCGGTGGCCAGCTGGGCGCTCTATGCCGGTCTGAAGGTTCATCCGGAGTGGCTGTTCCCCCTCTATGCGCTGGCCGGCGCAGCGGTCGGTGTCATCGGCGGCGTGCCGCGGGTGATGGTGCTGGCCTTCCCGCCCAAGGTGCGCTTCTCGGGCCTGTCCTTCTCCTACAACGTCGCCTACGCCATCTTTGGCGGCCTGACGCCCATGGTCGTCACCCTGATGCTCAAGGAGCATCCGCTGGGTCCGGCCTGGTACGTCATGGGGCTGGCACTGCTGGGGGTAGGCATCGGTTTCTACCTGCTCAGCCGCGAGCGCCGCGCCGCCGCACTCGCGCCCGCCTGACCCGGGCCGTTCACGCCGTCCGCTCCGGCGGCGTGAACGGGTTCGCCAAGACGACCCGTCAGGGCGACCTCGGCATGGTCAAAAACGCCATCCCCACAGACGCCGCGCTTCGCGAGGACTAGGCTCGAACCCCTAGAGCCAGTCCAACAACAACAGCGAGGTGCAACATGTCCGGTAATCGTGGCGTCGTCTATCTGGGCGCGGGCAAGGTCGAGGTGCAGACCATCCCCTATCCGAAGATGGAAACCCCGCAGGGCAAGCGTATCGACCACGGCGTGATCCTGCGCGTGGTATCCACCAACATCTGTGGTTCCGACCAGCACATGGTGCGCGGCCGGACCACCGCACCCGAAGGCCTGGTGCTCGGCCACGAGATCACCGGCGAAGTCATCGAAGCGGGCCGTGACGTCGAAACCCTCAAGGTCGGCGACCTGGTCTCGGTGCCCTTCAACGTCGCGTGCGGCCGCTGCCGCACCTGTAAGGAGCAGGACACCGGGGTCTGCCTGACCGTCAACCCGTCGCGCGCCGGTGGCGCCTATGGCTACGTCGACATGGGCGGCTGGGTCGGTGGCCAGGCCGAATACGTGCTGGTCCCCTACGCCGACTTCAACCTGCTCAGATTGCCGAATCGCGATGCGGCCATGGAAAAGATCCGTGACCTCACCTGCCTGTCCGACATCCTGCCTACCGGCTACCACGGCGCCGTTACCGCCGGCGTTGGCCCGGGCACCAGCGTCTATGTCGCCGGTGCCGGCCCCGTGGGTCTGGCGGCTGCCGCCTCGGCCCGCCTGCTGGGCGCCGCGGTGGTCATCGTCGGCGACGTCAACCCGGTGCGCCTGGCCCACGCCAAGGCCCAGGGCTTCGAGATCGCCGACCTGTCCCAGGACACCCCGCTGCACGAGCAGATCGCCGCGTTGCTGGGTACGCCGGAAGTAGATTGCGCCGTCGATGCCGTAGGCTTCGAGGCCCGTGGCCATGGTCACGAAGGCGCCAAGAGCGAGGCCCCGGCCACGGTGCTGAACTCGCTGATGGGCGTCGTGCGGGTAGCCGGCAAGATCGGCATCCCCGGCCTGTACGTGACCGACGACCCGGGTGCGGTGGATTCCGCGGCCAAGGAGGGTGCCCTGAGCATCCGCTTCGGTCTGGGCTGGGCCAAGTCCCACAGCTTCCATACCGGCCAGACCCCGGTGATGAAGTACAACCGCCAGCTGATGCAGGCGATCATGTGGGATCGCATCAAGATCGCCGACATCGTCGGCGTGCAGGTGATCACCCTGGACGAGGCACCCCGCGGCTACAGCGAATTCGATTCGGGCGTACCGAAGAAATTCGTCATCGATCCGCACAAGCTGTTCAGCGCGGCCTGAGCATCGCGCTAAGGGTTTTGTCCGGGAATGCTGGCCATTTGGCATTCCTGGGCAAACCCTGCAGTCGTTTGCCACACCAAGGGGTCTACCCTCGCAGCGTCCGGTTCGGGCGCTGTTTTTTTTGGTGCTACAGACGAGGCCAGCATGACCCCGAATGTCCTTTCGACCCTTCGCCGTATCGTTCCCGCGCTGCTCGTGGCGTCTTTGCTGCTGCTCGGCAGTACCGCCGCTCGCGCCGAGGGCGGCGTGTCCTTTCGCTTCGCCGAAGAGGGACAGGGCTGGCTGCTGCGCGGCCCGGTCGATGTCCTCAAGTGGCCCTTCGTTTACGACCGCAGTCGTGAGCGCGCGCGCAACACCCTCGTCCGTCTCTCCGGTGATACCCAGGTGCGGGTGATCGAGACCCGTTCCTTCCAGCGCTGGAAGCGCATCGAGCTGCAGCAGGATGGCCATACCGTGCTGGGCTGGGTGGAAAGCTACAGCGTGCCCGAGGCCATGCGCCTCGACTGATCGGGAGCAAAAGGCCACCGCCACCAGTCACACCTCTGACACCATCCATTCCAGAGGAGCGACGCATGTCCGCGATCACCCGTCTTCAGCTCAACGACGGTCACCATATCCCGCAGTTCGGCCTGGGGGTCTGGCAGACCCCGGCCGACGAGACCGCCCAGGTGGTCAAGACGGCCCTCGACCTGGGCTATCGCCACATAGATACCGCCGCCATCTACGGCAACGAGGAGGGCGTCGGCCAGGCCATCGCCCAGGCTGGTCTGCCGCGCGATGAGCTGTTCATCACCACCAAGCTGTGGAATGCCGACCAGGGCTACGACAGCGCTCTGCGTGCCTTCGACACAAGCCTGGCCAAGCTGGGGCTGGAGCATGTCGACCTCTACCTGATCCATTGGCCGCTGCCGGAAAAGGGCCTGTTCCTCGACAGCTGGAAGGCCTTGATCGAATTGCGCAACCAGGGCCGGGTGAAGTCCATTGGCGTCTCCAACTTCCGCCAGGCCGACATCGAGACCCTGCTGACCGAGACCGGCGTGGTGCCGGTGGTCAACCAGATCGAGTGCCATCCGTTGCTGCAACAGCAGGAGCTGCGCGACTTCAACACCTACAAGGGCATCGCCACCGAAGCCTGGAGTCCGCTGGCCCAGGGCGGCGAGCTGCTGGGCAGCCCGATCCTGCAACAGCTGGCGGCCAAGCACGGCAAGACGCCGGCCCAGGTGGTGCTGCGTTGGCACATCCAGCTCGGCAATATCATCTTCCCTAAATCCAAGACGCCCAAGCGCATCGAAGAGAACATGCAAATCTTCGACTTCGCCCTGGATGACGAGGACCTGCGGCAGATCGCCGGGCTGAATCAGGACAAGCGGCTGGGCCCGGACCCTTCCACCTTCAACGGCTGACGATCACGGGGCGCCGCGATGAGCGGCGCCTCCGTATGCCTGGCGTGCAAGGCGCCAGTGCCTGTATGCTGCGCGGCCCTTTCGGGACACCTCATGCCGGAACGGCATAGGGCAGGCGACAGCGGCATTAGACATACCCCGTTACCCTCTGGCAAAAGTGTGACGCCTTGGTGCTCCTCGTCCTTTTCGAGCACCGTTTCCGCAGCCTGAACGCACCCTCCCTGTTGGCGTTGCATGCGCTTTGCGCATCACGATCCGGCGCGGTGACGTTCGTCCCGAACTCCATCCAAATAGAACAAAGGTGTCGGTACATGACCAAGCCCAAGCTCAGCCTCGCATGGCAGATTCTCATCGGCCTCGTGCTGGGGATCGCCGTCGGCGCACTGCTCAATCACTTCAGCGCCGAGAAGGCCTGGTGGATCTCGAACGTTCTCAAGCCGGCCGGCGACATCTTCATCCGGCTGATCAAGATGATCGTGGTGCCCATCGTCATCGCCACCCTGGTGGTCGGCATCGCCGGCGTCGGCGACTCCAAGAAGCTCGGTCGTATCGGCCTCAAGACCATCCTCTACTTCGAGATCGTCACCACCCTGGCCATCGTCGTCGGCCTGTTCTTCGCCGACAGCGTGCAACCCGGTGCCGGCATCGACATGAGCACCCTGGGCACCACCGACATCTCCCAGTACCAGAAGACCACCGCGGAAGTGCAGCATGACCACGCCTTCATCGCGACCATCCTCAACCTGATCCCGTCCAACGTCTTCGCCGCCGTCGCCCGCGGCGAGATGCTGCCGATCATCTTCTTCGCCGTGATGTTCGGTCTGGGCCTGGGCGCTCTGCCGGAAGCCACCCGCGAGCCGGTGGTACGGGTCTTCCAGGGCATTTCCGAGGCCATGTTCAAGGTCACCCACATGATCATGAACTACGCTCCCATCGGCGTCTTCGCGCTGATCGCAGTGACCGTAGCCAACTTCGGCTTCGCTTCCCTGCTGCCGCTGGCCAAGCTGGTGGTGCTGGTCTACGTGGCCATCGGCTTCTTCGCCCTCGGCGTGCTGGGCCTGGTGGCCAAGCTGTTCGGCTTCTCGATCTTCCGCATCATCCGCATCCTCAAGGACGAGCTGATCCTGGCCTATTCCACCGCCAGCTCGGAAACCGTGCTGCCGCGCATCATCGAGAAGATGGAGGCCTATGGCGCGCCCAAGGCCATCACCAGCTTCGTGGTACCCACCGGCTACTCCTTCAACCTCGACGGCTCCACCCTCTACCAGAGCATCGCGGCGCTGTTCATCGCCCAGCTCTATGGCATCGACCTGTCGCTGAGCCAGCAGCTGCTGCTGGTGCTGACCCTGATGGTCACCTCCAAGGGTATCGCTGGCGTGCCGGGGGTCTCCTTCGTGGTGCTGCTGGCCACCCTGGGCAGCGTCGGCATTCCGCTGGAAGGCCTGGCCTTCATCGCCGGCGTGGACCGCATCATGGACATGGCGCGCACCGCCCTGAACGTGATCGGCAACGCCCTGGCCGCCCTGGTCATCGCCAAGTGGGAAGGCCTCTACGATGCCGAGAAGGGCGCCGCCTACTGGGCTGCCCTGCCGCACCTGAAGAGCACCGCCAAGGTCGAGGAGCGTCCTCAGGCCACGCGCGGTGAAGCCCTGCGTGACTGAGTGGCTAGCTAGCTGAGAACGGAGCCCGGCCTTGTGTCGGGCTCTGTCGTTTCAGCGGTCGAGAATGGCCGCATAGCCTTCGCGATAGCTGGGGTAGCGGGGCGTCCAGCCCAACGCCCTGGCGCGGGCATTGCTGCATCTCTTGCTGCCGGCGCGGCGCAGTTGGGCGTCGTCCGACCAGGTGGTGATGCCCAGGCGGGCGCGTAGCCAGTCGACCACCTCGTCCAGCGGCGCCGGATCGTCGTCCACGCCCAGGTAGAGATCATCCAGGGCGACCCCTTCACGATCACGCTGCAACAGCAGCGCCAGCAGGCCGGCGGCGTCCTCGACATGGATGCGATTGCCATACAGCGGCGGCTCGCGGGTCACCCGGGAGCCCTCGCGGACCTGCCGCAGCAGCGCTTCGCGTCCCGGGCCATAGATGCCCGTCAAGCGCACCACGCTGGCAGGGATGCCACTGCC
This sequence comes from Pseudomonas sp. VMV1, assembly GCF_056790235.1. Lineage (NCBI taxonomy): Bacteria > Pseudomonadati > Pseudomonadota > Gammaproteobacteria > Pseudomonadales > Pseudomonadaceae > Pseudomonas > Pseudomonas sp. VMV1. The sequence goes on along the minus strand of NZ_JBXGSE010000003.1, from coordinate 231,096 downwards.
GAGCGCGACCTCTTCCGCCTCGCGCAGGAGGCGTCCGGAAAAGCGCTCGGGTTCGGCGGGGGCGGTCTCGTCGACCCAGGCGCCGTCCTGCTGGGCGTAGACCCCGCTGCTGGAGACGAACAGCAGGCGCCGTGGGCGTTGGCCGCAGGCGGCCAGCCAGCCCAGCAGGTGGCGCAGGCCATCGACATAGGCGGCGCGGTAGCCGGCTTCGTCATGGTGGGTCGCGGCGGTGGCATAGACCACCTGATCCAGGGGCTCGCGGGGCCAGTCCGCGGGTGGCTGGACCTCGGCCAGGTCGCCCGCCACGGGCAGCAGGGTGGCGGGCAGGGCGGCGACATTGCGCCTGAGGCCGAAGACGCGGTGACCCTGGGCCACCAGTTGCAGGCCAAGGCGGCTGCCGACATCGCCACAACCGGCGATCAGGATGGTGCTCATCGGTGTTTCCTTCTGCAAAGGCCTGGACAGACGGCCAGGGTAGCCTGAGCCTGGGCGAGGTCCAACCGGATAGGCCGGGCACCTGCCCGTCTTGGGTGGCCGTTGATAGAGACAGCCGCTAAGATTGACCGGCAACCCATGGAATTTGACTATGACCCTGACTGAACTGCGCTATATCGTCACGCTCGCCCAGGAACAGCACTTTGGCCGAGCCGCCGAGCGTTGCCACGTCAGCCAGCCGACGCTGTCGGTCGGCGTCAAGAAGCTTGAGGACGAGCTGGGCATTCTGATCTTCGAGCGCAGCAAGAGTGCCGTGCGCCTCACCCCCACCGGTGAGGGCATCGTCGCCCAGGCGCAAAAGGTGCTGGAGCAGGCGCAGGGTATCCGCGAGCTGGCCCAGGCCGGCAAGAACCAGCTCACGGCGCCGCTGAAGATCGGCGCCATCTATACCATCGGGCCCTATCTCTTTCCGCATCTCATTCCGCAACTCAACCGGGTGGCGCCGGAGATGCCGTTGTACATCGAGGAAAACTTCACTCATATACTGCGCGACAAGCTGCGCACCGGTGAACTGGACGCCATCATCCTCGCCCTGCCGTTCAACGAGCCGGACGTCCTGACCCTGCCGCTGTATGACGAGCCCTTCTACGTGATGATGCCGGCGCGGCACCCCTGGACCAAGCTCAAGACCATCCCGCAGAACCAGCTCAGCGACAAGAGCCTGCTGCTGCTGGGTGAAGGTCACTGCTTCCGCGACCAGGTCCTCGAAGCCTGTCCGACGGTGCGCAAGCACGAGGAAAACAAGAATTCCACGGTGGAGTCCTCGTCCCTGGAAACCATCCGCCACATGGTGGCCTCGGGCCTGGGCGTCTCGGTACTGCCGTTCTCGGCGGTGGAAAGTCACCACTATGCGCCTGGGATCATCGAGGTGCGGCCCTTCGAGCGGCCGGTGCCCTATCGCACCGTGGCCATCGCCTGGCGTGCCAGTTTCCCACGGCCCAAGGCCATCGAGGTGCTGGCCGATTCGGTGCGGTTGTGCTCCGTGGCCCGCCCCGAAGCCAAGGGCATCGTGCAGCCCGCATGAGCGAACTGGCCGCGACGCCGGTCACCGCGCTCAAGGGGGTAGGCGCGGCCCTGCAGGAAAAGCTCGCACGGGTGGGCCTGGAAACCCTGCAGGACGTGCTCTTCCACCTGCCGCTGCGCTATCAGGACCGTACCCGCATCGTACCTATCGGCGCCCTGCGGCCTGGCCAGGACGCCGTGGTGGAAGGCATGGTCGCCTCCGCTGAAGTGCTCATGGGACGGCGGCGCAGCCTGCTGGTGCGGCTGCAGGATGGCAGCGGTACCCTTTCGCTGAGATTCTTCCACTTCAGCCAGGCGCAAAAGGATGGCATGGCCCGCGGCACCCTGCTGCGCTGCTATGGCGAGGTGCGTCCCGGTGCCTCCGGCCTGGAGATCTACCACCCCGAATACCGCGCCCAGGACGAAAGCGCGCCCGCCCCGGTCGAGCAGACGCTGACGCCCATCTATCCGACCACCGAAGGCCTCACCCAGCTGCGCCTGCGCCAGCTCAGCGCCCAGGCCCTGGAGCGGCTGGGGCCCGAGTCCCTGCCGGACTGGCTGCCGCCGGAGATGGCCGAGCACTATCGCCTGGGGCCGCTGGCCGATGCCTTGCGCTATCTGCACCGGCCGCCGCCGGATGCGGATCTGGAAGAGCTGGCCGAGGGCCGTCACTGGGCCCAGGAGCGGCTGGTCTTCGAGGAATTACTGACCCATCAGCTGTCGTTGCAGCGACTGCGCGAAACCCTGCGCGCCCAGCGCGCGGTGCCCCTGCCAGCCGCCCGCCGGCTGCCGCAGCTGTATCTGGATAACCTTGGCTTCACACCTACCGGTGCCCAGCAGCGCGTCGGGCGCGAGATCGCCTACGACCTGGCCCAGGCCGAACCCATGCTGCGGCTGGTGCAGGGCGATGTGGGCGCGGGCAAGACGGTAGTGGCGGCCCTGGCCGCCTTGCAGGCCATCGAGGCCGGCTATCAGGTGGCCCTGATGGCGCCCACCGAAATCCTCGCCGAGCAGCACTTCCTCAACTTCCAGCGCTGGTTCGCTGCCCTGGACATCGAGGTGGCCTGGCTGGCCGGCAAGCTCAAGGGCAAGGCCCGCGTCAGCTCGCTGGAACGCATCGCCGCCGGGGCACCCATGGTGGTGGGCACCCATGCGCTGTTCCAGGAGGAGGTGCGCTTCGCTCGGCTGGCGCTGGTGGTGATCGACGAACAGCACCGCTTCGGCGTGCAGCAGCGTCTGGCGCTGCGCCAGAAGGGTGTCGATGGCCGCCTGGCGCCGCATCAGCTGATCATGACCGCCACGCCCATCCCGCGGACCCTGGCCATGAGCGCCTATGCCGATCTGGATACCTCGGTGCTTGACGAATTGCCACCAGGGCGAACGCCGGTCAACACCGTGAGCGTGACCGACAGCCGCCGCGAGGAAGTGGTGGAGCGGGTCCGCGCCGCCTGCCATGAGGGGCGCCAGGCCTACTGGGTCTGCACCCTGATCGAGGAATCCGAGGAGCTCACCTGCCAGGCGGCCGAGACCACCTACGAGGAATTGCAGCTGGCCTTGGCCGAACTGCACGTGGGGTTGATCCACGGGCGCATGAAGCCGGCGGAAAAGGCCGCGGTGATGGCCGAGTTCAAGGCCGGCAATCTGCAGCTGCTGGTGGCTACCACGGTGATCGAGGTGGGCGTGGACGTGCCCAACGCCAGCCTGATGATCATCGAGAATCCCGAGCGACTGGGCCTGGCCCAGCTGCACCAGTTGCGTGGCCGGGTCGGGCGGGGCAGTGCGGTCAGCCATTGCGTGCTGCTGTTCCATCCCCCGCTGTCGCAAATTGGTCGCGAACGCCTGGCCATCATGCGCGAGACCAACGACGGCTTCATCATCGCCGAGAAGGACCTGGAATTGCGTGGCCCTGGCGAGATGCTCGGCACCCGCCAGACCGGCCTGTTGCAATTCAAGGTGGCCGATCTGATGCGCGATGCCCACTGGCTGCCGGCGGTACGCGATGCGGCCCAGGAACTGCTCGCGCGCTGGCCGAGTCATGCCGGCCCACTACTGGAGCGCTGGCTGCGCCACGGACAGCAATATGGTCAGGTATGACAAAGCCTATACAGACGACGCTACCTACAGAGCCGAATGGTTATACTCCAGGGCGTACGTGAGGATGAATATGCCATGACCGATGTAGCGCTCGCTTCGCCCCTTCCCGAAGTCCCCTCTTCGATCCAGCAATTGCTCGCCCAGTTGAGCCTGGCTTATCGGCCGGTGTCGGCGACGGCGCGTCAGCCGCAGGCGAACCGGGTGCACACGGTACTGCTCAGCGACAGCGTCGGCATGTTGCTGGTGCTCCTGCCCGAGGATCAGCTGCTGGATCTGCGCCGGCTGGTGGAGTTCACCGGTCGCCAGCTGACGGTGGTGGCACCGGATCGTCTGGCGCGCACCCTGGAGCGTTATGAGCTGGATGTCCTGCCAGGGCTGCCGTCTCTGACCAATTCCCCCTGCCTGTATGACGAGCGTCTGCTGGAGGCGCCGCGTCTGCTGCTGGAGTCCGGCGAGCACTCGTTGCTGCTCGAAGTGGAAACGTCTGACTATCGCCGTCTGCTGAGCCAGGCGACTGCGGGCAGCTTCGGTATTCCGGCCGCCGGCATCCAGCCGAACCTGCGCCAGCCGGAACGCGACCAGGCGGAAATCCTCCATGCGGCCACCGCCTTTACCGCGCGGCGTATCCGCCAGCGCCTGGACGAGACCCTGGAAATCCCGCCGCTGTCCAAGACCGCGGAAAAGGTCATCAAGCTGCGGGTCGATCCCGATGCCACGGTGGACGACCTGGCCAACGTGGTGGAGACCGATCCGGCCCTGGCCGCCCAGGTGATCAGCTGGGCGGCATCGCCCTACTATGCCGCGCCCGGCAAGATCCGCTCGGTGGAGGACGCCATCGTTCGGGTGCTGGGCTTCGATCTGGTGATCAACCTGGCTCTCGGCTTGGCCCTGGGCAAGACCCTGAGCCTGCCCAGCGATCAGGCCGAGCAGGAAACCCCCTACTGGAAGCAGGCCATCTACACCGCTGCCCTGATCGAGGGCCTGGCGCGCGCCATGCCGCGAGCGGAGCGGCCGGAAATGGGCCTGGCCTATCTGGGCGGGCTGCTGCACAACTTCGGCTACCTGGTGCTGGCCCACGTCTTTCCGCCGCACTTCACGCTGATCTGCCGCCATCTGGAGGCCAACCGCCAGCTGGATCACCAGGTGATCGAGCATCACCTGCTGGGCATCACCCGCGAGCAGATCGGCGCCGCCCTGATGCGCTGCTGGGAGATGCCCGAAGAGGTGGTCACCGCGCTGCGCTTCCAGGGTGATCCCGAGTATCGCGGCGAGCAGGCGGTCTATCCCAACCTGATCTTTCTCGCGGTGCAGCTGCTGCGTGGCGAAGGCATCGGCAACGGCCCGGCCCAGGCCATTCCCGACGATCTCTATACGCGGCTGAACATAGATCCGACCAAGGCGCGGGAGTGCATGCAGAAGATCCTCGGTGCCGAAGCCGCCCTGCGCGAGCTGACCGGTCAGTTCAAGTGACCGTCTGACTGGCCTCCGGCGCTCCCGGCGCCGGAGCCGCCAAACGCCAGGCAACAAAAAACCCGCCGAGGCGGGTTTCTTGTTCAAGGGGCGATCAATTACTTGATCTTGCCTTCCTTGTACATGACATGCTTGCGCACGACCGGATCGAATTTCTTGATTTCGATCTTTTCGGGCTTGGTGCGCTTGTTCTTGTCAGTGGTGTAGAAGTGACCGGTACCGGCACTGGAAATCAAACGGATCAATTCACGCATGACGAATCCCCTTAGAATTTTTCGCCGCGGCTACGCAGCTCGGACAGGACGGTTTCGATACCGCGCTTGTCGATGATACGCATGCCCTTGGCAGAAACGCGCAGACGCACGAAGCGCTTCTCGGATTCTACCCAGAAACGGTGATGCTGCAGGTTCGGCAGGAAACGACGACGGGTTTTGTTGTTAGCGTGGGAAACGTTGTTCCCAGTAATCGGACCCTTACCGGTTACTTGGCAAACTCTCGACATGGCTCAGCCCTCATAAACCTCATGCCAAACCCGGCATGGGTTGGCCGCTTGTAACTGTATTGATTCCTGTTTTGACGGGGAGAGCCGGCAAATGCCGGGGACCTGAAGCGGCCATACCCCGAAAAAAGAGCGCTGTTTTATACCAGAAGCACCCTGGGATAACAAGGTGGGGCGACGGATGATATGCCTGCGAACCCCGCACCGTGTGGGCCTGGCCGGAATGTCAACCGTTCGTCGGTCAGAAGCATTGTGACGGACGGACGGGTGGTCTAGTTTAGAACGAACGACATAAGCCATCCACGTCCGCCAGACGACCGCCCGCAGCGCTCCTTTGGCCGCTGTCAGCCAGGCGCTCCCTGTCTGCCCACCTCGGATCTACAAGGAATCGTCCATGCGTTTCGCCGCCTTGCCTCTGCTCTTCGCGCCCCTGCTGGCTCAGGCCGCCACGCTCAGCGTCTGCACCGAAGCCAGTCCGGATGGATTCGACGTGGTGCAATACAACTCCCTGACCACCACCAACGCCTCGGCCGATGTGCTGATGAATCGGTTGGTGGAGTACGACGCTGGCGAAGGCAAGCTGGTACCGAGCCTGGCGCAAAGCTGGACGGTGTCCAACGATGGCCTGACCTACGACTTCGCCCTGCGCCCGGACGTGAAGTTTCACCACACCGACTACTTCACCCCCAGCCGCACCCTGACGGCCGATGACGTGGTGTTCAGCTTCCAGCGCATGCTGGACAAGGATCATCCCTGGCATGCGGTGGCCAAGAGCGGTTACCCCCATGCCCAGTCGATGCAGTGGCCCAAGCTGATCAAGCGCGTGGAAAAGACCAGCGATCTCGGCGTGCGCATCGTGCTCAACAGCCCGGACGCCACTTTCCTGCCGACCCTGAGCATGGGCTTCGCCTCCATCTACTCCGCCGAATACGCCGACCAGCTGCTCAAGGCCGGCAAGACCGCTCAGCTCAACGACGAGCCCATCGGTACCGGGCCCTTCGTCTTCAAGCGCTACCAGAAGGACGCCGTGGTGCGCTATGCCGCCAATCCGGACTATTTCGCCGGCAAGCCCAAGCTGGATGGCCTGATCTACGCCATCACCCCGGACTCGGCGGTACGGCTGCAGCGGCTCAAGCGTGGCGAGTGCCAGGTCGCCCTGTCGCCCAAGCCCCAGGATCTGCAGAGCGCCCGGGAAGACAAGAGCCTGCAGGTGCTGCAGACGCCGGCCTTCATGACCGCCTTCGTCGGCATCAACACCACCCATCCGCCGCTGGACAACATCAAGGTGCGCCAGGCCATCAACCTGGCCTTCGACAAGCAGAGCTATCTCAAGGCGGTGTTCCAGGACACCGCGGTGGCCGCCGACAACATCTATCCGCCCACCACCTGGGGCTACGCCAAGGATGTGCCGGCCTATCCCTATGATCCGGCCAAGGCCAAGGCCCTGCTGGCCCAGGCGGGCGTCAAGGAGGGCTTCAAGACCACCATCTGGACGCGACCCAGCGGCAGCCTGCTCAATCCCAATCCGCAACTGGGCGCCCAGATGCTGCAGGCCGACCTGAAGAAGATCGGTGTCGATGCCCAGATCCAGGTGATCGAGTGGGGCGAGCTGATCCGCCGCGCCAAGACCGGCGAGCACGATCTGCTGTTCATGGGCTGGGCCGGGGACAACGGTGATCCGGACAACTACCTGACGCCGCAATTCTCCTGCGCCTCGGTGCAATCGGGGCTGAATTTCGCGCGCTATTGCGACAAGACCCTGGATGGCGCCATCAGCAAGGGCAAGACCCTGGCCGACCAGATGGCGCGGGCCACGGTGTACCACCAGGCACAGCGCATCATCCACGATCAGGCGTTGTGGCTGCCGTTGGCCCATCCGACGGTGACGGTACTGGCCAAGACCACTGTCGAGGGCTATCAGCCCAATCCCTTCGGTCGCCAGGACTTCAGCAAGGTCAGCGGCGGTCGCTAGGACCGCCAGCGACTCGCCAGCCCGCGCTGGCGAGTTGTCGAATCCTGGTTCAGCGCCACGGCTGGCCGTCGGTGCGCTGCACCTGCTTGACCTTCTGCTGGATGGCGGCGCGCGCCAGCATGTGGGCGCTGACTGGCGCGGTGATGAAGATGAACAGGGCGATCAGCAGTTCGTGCAGGCTCAGGCCATCGCCCTGGACGCTGAAGAACAGCATGGAGGCGACGATGGTGCTGCCCACGCCCAGGGTGGTGGCCTTGGTCGGGCCATGCAGGCGCATGAAGAAGTCCGGCAGCCGGTACAGGCCAACGGCGCCGATGAGGGCGAAGCTGCTGCCGATGAGCAGCAGGATGCAGATCAGGAGTTCGAGCCAGAAGGGCATGGGGTAGCTCCTACGTCAGTCGATGATTTCGCCATGGAGCATGTGCTTGCCCAGCGCCACGGTGCCGACGAAGCCGGTCACGGCAATGAGCAGCGCCGCTTCGAAGAAGACGTCGGTGGCCAGCCAGATCCCGAACAGGATGATGATCGCCAGGACGTTGATATAGAGCGTATCCAGCGCCAGTACCCGATCGGGCATGTCGGGGCCCTTGACCAGCCGATAGACGTTGAGTACGGCGGCTATGCCCATCATCCCCAGGCACAGCAGGGTCACGTAGGTGAGCATTCGAAGATCTCCTTGAGCGGGGCTTCATAGCGGGTCTTGACCTGGAGGATCATCGCTTCCTTGTCCTCGACGTCCAGCCCGTGCAGCAGCAGGGTCTTGCGATCGCCGCTGAGGCCAGAGGACACAGTGCCGGGGGTAAGGGAAACCACGCAGGCCAGCAGGGTGAGGAGGAATTCGTCCTCGATGTCGATGGGCACCTCGATGAAGGCCGGCCGGAGGGCCTCGGGGCGGCCCAGCACCAGGCGGGCGACGTGCAGGTTGGCGACGACGATGTCATACATCACCATCAGCATGTAGCGCAGCAGCAGGCCAGGACGCCGCAGGCGCGGGGCGGTGAGCAGGAAGTCCCGGCAGAGCAGCGGGATCCCCCAGCCGAACAGCAGACCCAGCAGCAACTGGCCCAGGCTCAGGCTGTTGTTGAGCAGCAGCCAGGCCAGGGTCAGCAGCCCGGTGAGCAGTGGGTGCGGTAGCCAGCGCTTCATGGGCCAACCCCCCGGACGATGTCGAAGTAGGCGGAGACATCCAGCAGTTGCCGGGCGGTCTCCAGGGTGTAGCTATGCAGCGGAGCCGCCGCAGCCATCAGCAGGGGGCTGCCCAGCAGCAGGCCGAGGGTCGCGGCGAGCTGGATGCGATCGAGGCGCACCTCCAGGGCCACGTTGTTGGCGCGCCAGAACAACGTCGTGCCGGCGCGGGACAGGGCGATGATCATGCCCAGCCCACCCAGCAGCACTACCGGCCAGATGATCAGTGCCGGCCAGGCGGTACCGGTGGCCTGCAGGAGCATCACCTTGCCGAGAAAGCCGGGGAAGGGCGGCAGTCCGGCGACGGAGACCGCGCCAAGAAAGAACAGTCCGCCCAACAGACGCGGATGACGCAGCTCGGGCCCGCTTTTGAGGATGTCGCCCTGGAGGCCGCGCTGCTGGGCGATGAGGTCGGCCAGCAGGAACAGGGCGCCGGCGATCCAGGTGCTGTGCACCAGGTAGAAGAAGGCAGCGGCCAGGCCCGCGACGCTGCCCAGGGCGACGCCGGTGAGCAGCATGCCGACCGAGATGACCACCAGGTAGCCGAGCAGCGCCTTGAGGTGGTGGGCGGCCAGGGCGCCGAATACCCCGGCGGCCAGGGTGACCGCCGCCAGCGGCCAGAGCCAGGGCAGCACATAGTGGGCAAGCGGCCCAGCCGCGGCGCCGAACACCAGCAGGAAGACGCGGACGATGGCGTAGAGTCCGACCTTGGTCATGATGGCGAACAGCGCGGCGACTGGCGCGCTGGCCGTGGAATAGGCGCTGGGCAGCCAGAAGTACAGCGGCAGGATGGCGCCCTTGAGGCCAAAGACCACCAGCAGCAGGAAGCCTGCAGCGGCCAACAGGGGCGCGCGCTCGGGGTCGGCGCTAGCTACCTTCAGGCCCAGGTCGGCCATGTTCAGGGTGCCGAGCAGGCCGTAGAGCAGGCCGATGCCGATCAGGAACAGCGCCGAGCCCACCAGGTTGAGCACCACGTAGTGCAGACCGGCGCGTATCCGGTCCGGTCCGGCGCCGTGCACCAGCAGGGCATAGGAGGCGATCAGCAGGATCTCGAAGAAGACGAAGAGATTGAACAGGTCGCCAGTGAGGAAGGCGCCGTTGATGCCCAGCAGCTGAAACTGGAACAGCGCATGGAAGTCCGGGCCGCGAGCATCGTCGCCGCGGCAGGCGTAGAGCACCGCGCCAGCGGCCAGCACCGCCACGGTGAGCAGCATCAGCGCGGCCAGGCGATCCAGCAGCAGGACGATTCCGAAGGGCGCCGCCCAGTCGCCCAGGGCGTAGACCTCCAGCTGACCGCTACTGGCCCGCTGCAGGAGCAGCACCGCTAGCGGCAGCAGGGCCCAGGTGGCGAGCAGCGACAGCCCGCGCGAGGCCCTGGCGGATAGCCGTGGGCGCATCAGCAGGAAGCCGCCGGTAAACAAGGGGACGAGGATGGGCAGGATGATCAGGTGGTTCATCGGCGTGGCTCCTCGCCATCCACGTGGTCGGTGCGCAATTCGCCCAGGGCGCGCAGCGACAGGGCCACCACGAAGGCGGTCATGGCAAAGCCGATGACGATGGCGGTCAGCACCAGCGCCTGGGGCACCGGATCGGCATGCTCGGCGGCCTTGCCGATCACCGCCGGCACGCCGGTGCGCAACCGACCCATGGCGAACAGGAAGAGATTGACCGCATAGGAGAGCAGGGTGAGGCCCAGCACCACCGGATAGAGGCGAGCTCTGAGCAGCAGGTAGACGCCGGTGGCGACGAGGACCCCGAGGGTCGTGCAGAACAGGATCTCCATGTCAGAGCACCTCCTGGCTGGATCCGTCGGTGTCCGTCTCGTCGCGGCTGACGTGGCCCAGGTTGGAAAGGATCAGCAGCGTGGCGCCGACTACCGCCAGATAGACGCCAAGGTCGAAGATCAGGGCGGTAGCCAGTTCGGTCTTGCCGATCAGCGGAATGGCGAAGTAGTCGAAGGCGGTGGTGAGGAAGGGGCGGCCAAAGACCAGCGACCCCAGGCCGGTGAGGGCGGCGATCAATACCCCGACACCGCAGATGGTGTGGTAGCTGATCGGCAGGCGGCGCTGGGTCCAGGCCACGCCATGGGCCACATACTGCAGGATCAGGGCGATGGCGGTTACCAGGCCGGCGATGAAACCGCCACCGGGCAGGTTGTGCCCGCGCACGAAAATGAAGGCCGACACCAGCAGGGCCAGGGGCAGCAGTACCCGGGCCACGTTGTTGAGGATCATCGGGTGACTGTCGCGCGACCAGGGGGTGCCCTTGGGGTCGACCAGCGGATGCGGCAGGTGCAGGTGCTTGAGCAGACCGTAGATCCCGGCGGCGGCGATGGCCAGCACGGTCACCTCGCCGAGGGTATCGAAGCCGCGGAAGTCCACTAGGATGACGTTGACCACGTTGTAGCCACCGCCGCCGGACACCGAGTTGGCCAGGAAGAAGTCGCCGATGTGCTCATAGGGGCGGGTCAGCACGGCATAGGCCAGCAGCGCCACCATCAGCCCCAGGCCACTGGCCAGCAGCACGTCGCGCAGGCCGCGCAGGCTGCTGGACTCGATGGGCGTGCGATCCGGCATGAAGAACAGCGCCAGCACCAGCAGGATGACGGTCACCACCTCCACCGACAGCTGCGTCAGTGCCAGGTCCGGTGCCGAATAGCGGGCGAACAGCAGGGCGACGATCAGGCCCACGGTGCTCAGGGCCATGAGTGCCTTGAGCCGGTTGCGGTGGAAATACACCGTCAGCACCGCGGTCAGCATCAGGATGCCCAGGCCCAGGGCGGTGAGCGGATCGAAGGGCGCCAGGGCCACGGGGCCGGTGAGGCTGTCCAGGCCCGACAGCGCCGCCACCAGCAGCACGAGCGTCGCCAGCAGCATCAGGGTGATGTAGCGCTGCAGCGACCCGCTTTCCAGGCAGAGGGTCAGGCGCTGGGCGAAGCCGACCAGACGATTCATGGCGTGCTCGAAGACCTGGCGGGCGTCGATGTCGGGCAGGCCCTCTTGCCAGCGGAACAGCGGCTGGCGGAAGGCGTAGACCAGCACCCCGCCGATCATCGCCAGGATGCTCATCATCAGGGCGGTATTGAAGCCGTGCCAGATGGCCAGGCTGTACTCTGGCAGGCTGCCGCCCAGGGCGGCGCTGGCGCTGGCGGCCAGCAGCGGCGCCACGGTATAGCCCGGCACCACGCCTACCAGCAGGCACAGCAACACCAGGATCTCCACCGGGATCTTCATGTAGCGCGGTGGCTCATGGGGCGGATAGTGGGGCAGGTCGCGCGGCTCGCCATTGAAGAAGACGTCGTGGATGAAGCGCAGTGAGTAGGCGATCGAGAAGACGCCATAGAGCACCGCCACCGCCGGCACTATCCAGCTGAAGCTGCCGAACAGGCCGTGATGAAGGGTCTCGTTGAAGAACATCTCCTTGCTCAGGAAGCCGTTGAGCAGCGGCACGCCGCCCATGGCGGCGGCGGCGACCATGGCTAGCGCCGCCGTATGCGGCATGTAGCGACCGAGCCCGGCGAGGCGGCGCATGTCGCGGCTGCCGGTTTCGTGGTCGATGATGCCGGCAGCCATGAACAGCGAGGCCTTGAAGGTCGCGTGGTTGAGGATGTGGAACACGGCCGCCACGGTGGACAGCTGGGTGTCGAGGCCGAACAGCAGGGTGATCAGGCCCAGGTGACTGATCGTGGAATAGGCCAGCAGGCCTTTGAGGTCATGCTGGAACAGCGCCAGGATGGCGCCCACCACCAGGGTGGTGAGCCCGGTGAGGGTGACGATGTAGAACCACCACTCCGAATCGGCCAGCGCCGGATAGAGGCGCGCCAGGAGAAAGACCCCGGCCTTGACCATGGTCGCCGAGTGCAGATAGGCCGAGACCGGCGTCGGCGCGGCCATGGCCTGGGGTAGCCAGAAGTGGAAGGGAAATTGGGCGGACTTGGTGAAGACGCCCAGCAGCACCAGGATCAGCGCCAGTGGATAGAGGGCATGGCCGGTGATCAGCGGGCCGGCGGCGAGTACGTCGGTCAACTCGAAGCTGCCGACGATATGGCCGATCAGCAGGACGCCGGCGAGCAGCGCGAGACCGCCGCCGCCGGTGACGGTCAGGGCCATGCGCGCGCCCTGGCGGGCTTCCTTGCTGTGGCTCCAGAAGCCGATCAGCAGAAAGGACGACAGGCTGGTCAGCTCCCAGAACACCATCAGCAGCAGCAGGTTTTCCGCCAGCACCACGCCCAGCATGGCGCCCATGAACAGCAGCAGGTAGGCGAAGAAGCGGCCGACCGACTCGTCCTTGCCCAGGTAATAGGTGGCATAGAGGATCACCAGCAGGCCCATGACCAGGATCATCAGGGCGAACATCAGGCCCAGGCCGTCCAGGCGCAGGCTGAGGTTCAGGCCCAGGGCCGGCAGCCAGTCCAGTCGCTGCAGCAGCACGGCGCCGTCGAGCACGGCCGGCAGTTGCGCGGCCAGCAGGGCCAGGGCTAAGGCAGGCGCTATGGCGGTACCCAGGGCACAGGCACGCCGCCCGAAGCGATCAGTCGCCAGCGATAGCAGTGTTCCTAGAAAGGGCAACGCGATGATCAGCGCCAATACCATGCCTGCATCCTTTAGCTGAGCGCCTCACGGCGGTGGATAGATGGGGCTCCCTCGAGACCTCGAGCGGCATTCGATCCGTCCACGCAGAGATCGCCAAGACGGCGAGAGGTGGAGGAATCGATCTTCGAGTTTCGTACAAGAACCGAAGGTTTAATAACCTAAGGTGATAATAAAAGAGAGACCACAAAATCCTAGCCCTGTCTCCCTTACAAAATATTAGGAAACAGGCCGGCAGCGTCCAGCAGAGGATTCAACCGCCTGGCAGCCGCCGTTCGGGTCTCACTGAGACCTCTGGAACGGGCTTTTGCTCAGGTTGGCAAGGAGAGGATGTACCCGGCGCTTCGGTGGGGCGAAGCGCCGGGACAGGGAAGAAAAAACCCGACACGCCAAAGGAGCAAGAGAACACGCGTGCCGGGGGTAAGCGCCAGCGGTCAGAGCGCCGACGCGGGGGAAGCTTGGCCTTGGGCGAGGCGGGCCGGTTGGACCTCCCAGCCACCCCCCAGGGCCTTGTAGAGGGCGACGATGCCGCGATAGAGCTCGATCTCGCCTTGGGCCTGCTGGTCTTCGGCGGCCAGGCGTTCGCGCTGGGCATCGAGCAGTACCAGGAAGTCGGTGCCGCCTTCGCGGTAGCGGATCTCGGCCTGGTCGGCGGCGGCGCGACTGGCCACCGACTGGCGGATCAGCGCCTGCAGGCGCTCCTGGCGTCGCCCGTAGTCGCTGAAGGCATTGGCGCTCTCTTCCAGGGCGGTCAGCACCTGCTGCTCGTAGTTGGCCAGGGCCTCGTCGGAGCCGGCACGGGCGCCGCGCAAGCGGGCGCGCACGCTGCCCAGGTCGAAGGCCGCCCAGCTGATGCTCGGTCCCAGACCCCAGGCGCGGGCGGCACTGCTGCCGATCTGCGAGCCGCGCCCGGCGGTGAAGCCGAGAAAGCCGGAGAGACTGACCCGCGGGAAGAGGTCGGCGGTGGCCACCCCGACGTCGGCGGTGGCGGCAGCCAGGCGGCGCTCGGCGGCGGCCACGTCCGGGCGCCGACGTAGCAGGGCACCGGGATCGCCGATGGGCAGACGCTTGGCGATGGCCGGCAGGGCCTTGGGTGAGAGGTCCACGCTCAGGGCATCCGGGCGTTGGCCGAGCAGAGTGGCGATGCGGTTGCGCGCACGGCTGGCCTGGGCCTGGAATTCCGGCAGGCTGGCTTCGGTGGCGGCCAGGCGCGCTTCGCTGCGCTGCACGTCCAGGTCGCTGCCCATGCCCTCGTCTCTGAGGGTCACGGTCAGGCGGCGCGCCTCGCGCTGGTTGCCCAGGTTGTCGCGGGCGATGCGTTCGCGCAGCTGGGCGCCGCGCAGGTCGCCATAGGCGTCCACCAGTTCGGCGATCAGGCTGACCTGCAGTCCGGCAAGATCCGAGGCCGCGGCTTCCGCGCGGGCATCGCTGGCTTCCAGGGTATGGCGGACGCGACCGAACAGGTCCAGCTCCCAGGCCATGTCCAGGCCCAGGTCATAGCGCTCGCTGTTGACTCGCTGCTCGGTCAGCCCGGGCTGCTGGGCCTTGCCCAGCTGGCTGCTGGCGCGACTGGTGACCGTCGGATAGAGGTCGTTGGCATCGTCGTCCCGCAGGGCGCGGGCAGCGCGTAGCCGAGCGAAGGCGGCGCGCAATTGGCGGTTGCCGTCCAGGCTGCTGGCGACCAGGGCGTTGAGGGTCGGGTCCTCGAACTGGCGCCACCAGAGCGCCTCGAAACGACCCTGGTCGTAGACGTTGGGCTGCTGGCTCGCCTTGAGTTGCGCAGGCGCGGGTGCGGGCGTCTGGTAGTGCGGGCCGACGGCGCAGGCGGAAACCGCCAGCGCCAGTAGCAGGGGAGCGAAGACCTTCATGCCTGGGCCTCCTGAGCAAGGGCGGATCGGGCCTGGCGACGCTCCACGAAGGCACGTACCAGGACATAGAAGAGCGGCGTGAGCAGCAGCCCGAAGAAGGTCACCCCGAGCATCCCGGAGAACACCGCGACACCCATGGCATGGCGCATCTCGGCACCGGCGCCGGTGGAGGTCACCAGGGGCACCACGCCCATGATGAAGGCGAAGCTGGTCATCAGGATGGGTCTCAGGCGCAGGCGGCAGGCCTCCAGCACCGCGGCGACGCGGTCCTTGCCGGTGGCCTGCTGATCCTTGGCGAACTCGACGATGAGGATGGCGTTCTTGCACGCCAGGCCCACCAATACGATCAGGCCGATCTGGGTGAAGATGTTGTTGTCGCTGCCGGCCAGGAGCACCCCGGTGATGGCCGAGAGCAGGGTCATGGGCACGATCAGGATCACCGCCAGCGGCAGACTCCAGCTCTCGTACTGGGCTGCCAGCACCAGGAAGGCCAGCAGCACGCAGAGCGGGAACACCAGCAGGGCGGTATTGCCGGAGAGGATCTGCTGGTAGGTCAGCTCGGTCCATTCGAAGGTCATGCCGTTGGGCAGCTCCTGCTTGAGCAGCCCCTCGATGGCCGCCTGGGCCTGGCCGGAGCTGTAGCCCGGGGCCGGCGCGCCGTTGATCTCGGCGGTGAGGAAGCCGTTGTAGTGCATCACCCGGTCGGGGCCGGCGGTATCGCCGATCTTGACGAAAGTGGACAGGGGCACCATCTCGCCGCGGTCGTTGCGCACCTTGAGCTGGCCGATCTGCTCGGGTTCCAGGCGGAAGCGCTGGTCGGCCTGGACGTTGACCTGGAAGGTACGGCCGAAACGGTTGAAGTCGTTGGCGTAGACCGAGCCCAGGTAGGCCTGCAGGGTGTCGAAGATGGCGTCGATGGGCACGCCGAGGGTCTTGGCCTTCTCGCGGTCGATGTGGGCATCGATCTGCGGCACGTTGACCTGGTAGCTGGTGAACAGCGACTCCGGGGCCAGTTCCGGCAGCTGCCGGGCCTTGGCCAGCACGCTCTGGGTCTGGGCGTAGAGCTCCTCGTAACCCAGGTTGCCACGGTCTTCCACCTGCAGGCGGAAGCCGCCGATGCTACCCAGCCCCTGCACTGGCGGTGGCGGGAAGATGGCGATGATGGATTCCTGGATGGCGGCGAATTCGCCGTTCAGCTGGGCGGCGATGGCGCCGGCCGACAGCGAGGGATCACGGCGCTCCTCGAAGGGCTTCAGGGTCACGAAGACGATGCCGCTGTTGGGGCTGTTGGTGAAGCCGTTAATGGACAGGCCCGGGAAGGCCACGGTGCTTTCCACGCCGGGGTGCTTGAGGGCGATGGCCGACATGCGGCGGATGACCTCTTCGCTGCGATCCAGGGTGGCGGCGTCGGGCAACTGGGCGAAGGCCACCAGGTACTGCTTGTCCTGGGGTGGCACGAAGCCGGTCGGCGTCTTCACCAGGCCCAGACCGGTCAGGCCCAGCAGCACCACATAGAGCACCAGCACGATGGAGCTACCGCGCAGCACCCGGCGCACGGCGCCGACGTAGCCGTGGCTGGCCTTTTCGAAGAAGCGGTTGAAGGGGGCGAACAGCCAGCCGCCGAACAACCGGTCGAGCAGCCGCGAGAAACGGTCCTTGGGCGCGTCATGGGCCTTGAGCAGCACCGCGGCCAAGGCCGGCGACAGGGTCAGGGAGTTGAAGGCCGAGATCACCGTGGAAATGGCGATGGTCAGGGCGAATTGCCGATAGAACTGCCCGGTGAGGCCCGAGATGAAGGCGGTCGGCACGAACACCGCGCAGAGCACCAGGGCGGTGGCGATGATGGGCCCGGTCACTTCACTCATGGCGCGCCGGGTGGCCGCCACCGGTTCCAGACCCAGGCCGATGTTTCGCTCGACGTTTTCCACCACCACGATGGCGTCATCCACCACGATGCCGATGGCCAGCACCAGCCCGAACAGCGACAGCGCATTGAGCGAGAAGCCAAAGGCGTGCATCACCGCGAAGGTGCCGATCAGTGACACCGGCACTGCCACCAGGGGAATGATGGAGGCGCGCCAGGTCTGCAGGAACAGGATCACCACCAGCACCACCAGGATGATGGCTTCGAACAGGGTGTGCACCACGGCCTCGATGGAGCCGCGCACGAAGATGGTCGGGTCGTAGACGATCTCGTAGTCCATGCCCTGGGGGAAGCTCTGCTTGAGCTCGGCCATCTTGGCGCGCACCTGGTTGGACAGGTCGATGGCGTTGCTGCCGGGGCGCTGGAAGATCGGGATGGCCACCGCCGGCTGATTGTTCAGCAGGGATCTCAGGGCGTACTGGTTGGAGCCCAGTTCGATGCGGGCGATGTCGCGCAGTCGGGTGATCTGGCCGTCGCTGCCGGCGCGCACGATGATGTTGGCGAATTCTTCCTCATCCACCAGGCGGCCCTGGGTGTTGATGGCCAGCTGGAAACTGGTGCTGCCCGGCGCGGGTGGCGCGCCGAGGGCGCCCGCCGCCACCTGGCGATTCTGCTCGCGAATGGCGGCGACCACGTCGCTGGCGGTCAGGCCGCGCGAGGCGACCTTGTCCGGGTCGAGCCAGACGCGCAGGGAATAGTCGCCCATGCCGAACAGCTGGACGTCGCCCACGCCGTCCAGCCGCGCCAGCTCGTCCTTGACGTTGATCAGGGCGTAGTTGGACAGATAGAGCATGTCGTAGCGCTGGTCCGGCGAGGTCAGGTGCACCACCATCGCCAGGTCCGGCGAGGCCTTGTCAGCGGTCACGCCGAGACGCTGCACCTCTTCCGGCAGCTTGGGCAGGGTACGGGTGACACGGTTCTGCACCTGCACCTGGGCGGTATCCAGGTTGGTGCCCAGGGCGAAGGTGATGGTCAGGGTCAGCTTGCCGTCGGCGGTGGACTGGGACGACAGGTAGAGCATGTGCTCCACGCCGTTCATGGCCTGCTCCAGGGGCGCGGCCACGGTCTCGCCGATCACCTTGGGGTTGGCGCCGGGGAAGGTGGCGCGCACCACCACGGTGGGCGGCACCACCTCGGGGTATTCGCTGATCGGAAGCTGGAACAGCGAGATGGCCCCGCCGATCAGGATGATCAGCGAGAGCACGGCGGCGAAGATCGGCCGGCGGATGAAGAACTGGGAGAAGTTCATCGGAGCAGTCCTTGAGCGAAAGGCGTGCAGAGGCGCAGCCATCGCGGCCATGGGCCGCTCCTACAGGCACGGAAGCCACCGTAGGAGCGGTCCATGACCGCGATACCGCGATGCCTGGACGGGTGAAAGTCTGAAACGGGACGGGGTGGAGCCTGGGGCCTAGCGACTACCCACCTTGAGTGGCTGGGTGGGCGCCGGCAGGCTGGCCAAAACCGCATCGCGCTGGCGCTTGAGGGCGGCCAGGGTGGTGGCATCGGCCATGGGCACCGACTGGACGTCGACGGTCATGCCCGGACGCACCCGCTGCAGGCCGTTGACCACGATGCGGTCGCCGGCTTCCAGCCCCTTGCGCACGATGCGCAGGCCTTCCAGGCGCGGACCCAGTTCAATGGTGCGATAGGCGGCCTTGTTCTGGCCGTCCACCACCAGCACGAATTTCTTGCCTAGGTCGGTGCCCACGGCGGCGTCCTGGATCAGGGTGCCGTCGTAGGTGCCGCTGCCCACCAGGCGCAGCCGGGCATAGAGCCCCGGGGTGAAGCGACCGTCGGCGTTGTCGAACACGGCGCGACCATGGATGGTGCCGGTGCGCGGATCGAGCTGGTTGTCCATGAAGTCCATGTGGCCTTCGTGGGAGAAGTCGTTCTCGTCGGACAGCGCCATATAGACCGGGCTGGCGGCACCGCGCTGACCCTGGCGGGCGAGGGTCTGCTGCTTGAGGAAGACGCGCTCGTCGGCGTCGAAGTAGGCATAGACCTTGTCGGTGGAGACCAGGGTGGTGAGGCGGGTATCACCGGCGTTGACCAGGTTGCCGGCCGTCACCTCGGCACGTCCGACGCGACCGTCGATGGCGGCGCGGACCTCGGTGAAGCCCAGATTCAGGCGCGCGGCGTCCAGTTGCGCCTGGGCAGCGGCGACGCTGGCCTTGGCTTCCTGGGCAGCGCTGCGACGGGCCTCGACGATTTCCGCGGAGATGGCGTTGCTGCTGCGCAGGCGCTCGCCCCGGGCGGCTTCGTCGGCGGTGCGGCTGGCGCTGGCACGGGCCTGTTGCAGTTCGGCTTCGAGGCGCTTGACCTCGGCCTGGAAGGGCCGCGGATCGATCTGCAGCAAGAGGTCGCCGCGCTTGACCCGGGTCCCCTCGTGGAAGAGGACGCGGTCGACGTAGCCCGACACGCGGGGGCGGACCACCACGGATTCCGGGGCTTCCAGCCGGCCGGTCACCTCGTCCCACTCCACCACCGGCTGGCGCAGCACCTCGGCGGCGCTCACCTTGGGCGCGGGCGGCGCGGCGCTGGCCTGGGGATGGGAATCGCCACAGGCGGCGAGCAGTAGCGTGGAGGTCAGGGCCAGGGGGCCGAGGGTTTTCGCGAAGAGGTCCATGTTCGAGTCCGCCCGAGGTGGAAAGAGGTCAGGGAGGCGAGTCTGCCGCCGGGGAAGGGCGACGACGAATCGAAGGGCTCGAACTTATTTATCGATGACGGTGATGGTTTTGCCGTAGGTATCGCTGGCGGTGATGGCGGTCGGCGCAAAGCCGCGTTCTTGAGCGCTTCAATTTGGCATTCGTCCTGAGCTAGATTGGCAAGACTCCAGGTCCTGTCTTTTCCATGCGAACAGCGGCGGTCTCGATGCTCCAGCCGAGATCTGCTGCAGGAGGATGAAGATGTCTCGATCCATCCATGGGCTGGTGGTGGCCGCTGCTCTGCTGGCCAGCGCTGCGGTCGCCGCCCAGCCGGTTATGCCCGAATTCTCGCTCCCGCGATCTGAACACCTGTTAGTGGCCGGTAACGGCGGTGCTGGCGGCGCGGGTGGAGCAGGCGGTAGCGGCGTGATACCGGGCAAGGGTGGTAGCGGTGGTCAGGGCGGTGCCGCCGGGCCCGGCGGCGTTCAGGGCGCCAGGGGTAGGGACGGTGCCGAGGGAACCGTCATTCCCAGTCGCCCGGCTAACCAGGGTAGCCAGAGACGCGGTGCTGACCAGACCTAGAGACTGTCCGGGTCGCCAATGAACATCTGGATGCGCGACCTCAGCCAGCGTTCGCCGAGGTCGTGATCCTGGGCGCCGCTCCAGGCCATGGGCAGTTCATGGCCGCCGTCGCGCAGCTCCTCGGGTGGGTCCTCGTAGCGGAGGCCGCCGGTGCTGGCCAGCAGGCGCGCGGTGTAGTCCGGCACCATCACCAGCAGGTCGGTTTCCGCCAGCAGCGATCCCAGGCCGTTGAACTGGGGTACCGCCAGCACCACCCGGCGCTGGCGGCCAAGTTTGTCCAGCAACTCGTCGACATAGCCGGTGAGGTCGCCCGCGTAGGACACCAGGGCATGGGGGCGGGCGCAGTATTCGTCCAGGGTCAGGCGGCCGGGCTTGCTGTCGGCGCGCAGGACCTTGAAGCCGAAGCGACGCACCGGGCGGCGTTTGGCATTGGCCGGCAGTTCCTCGGTGTAGCCCACCGCCACGGTGATCTCGCCGGAGGCCAGCATGCCGGCGGCGGTCAGGTAGTTCATGCGCCGCACCACCAGGGTGGTCCCCGGCGCTTCGATGCGGATTCTTCTGAGCAGCGGTGGGAGCAGGGCGAATTCGACATCGTCGGACAGGCCGACGCGAAACACCCGGTCGGCGCTGGCCGGCTCGAAGCTCTGGGTCCGGCTCACCGCGCTGGAGATCTGGTCCAGGGCCGGTGACAGCAGGGCGGCGATCTCCTGCGCGCGCGGCGTGGGTTCCATGCTGCGCCCGGTACGCACGAACAGCGGATCGTCGAACAGCGTACGCAGCCGCGCCAGGGCGGCGCTGATGGCCGGCTGGCCGAGAAACAGCTTTTCCGCGGCACGAGTGACGCTGCGTTCGAGCATCAGGGTCTCGAACACGATGAGCAGGTTGAGGTCGACGCGGCGCAGATCGGTACGGTTCATTCGGGCCCCGATAGGGAGTGGATCGATACCCCCGATGTCCATTATCGATGGGGATGCATAGAATCCTAAGGTAAGGCTGGTTAGAGTCCTAGTCATAGCAGTCCGCCTCGGCAACCGTTCCGGGGTCGGCATCAACGCGAGGTAGTGCCATGTCCCGCCTGATCCAGTTCACCGAATTCGGCCCGCCGGAGGTGCTCACCTGCATCGACCGGCCCACGCCTGTGGCCGGGCCTGGCGAGGTGCTGGTGCGTGTGCAGGCCATCGGTGTGAGCTGGTACGACGTGCTCTGGCGGCAGAATCTGGCCCCCGAGCAGGCGATACCGCCATCAGGTCTTGGCTGCGAGCTGGCCGGAATAGTGACCGCCCTGGGCGAGGGTGTCGCCGACCTGGCGATAGGTGATCCGGTGGCCAGTTTTCTCGGCCACGACATCAACCGCTATCCGGCCTATGGCGATGACTTGGTCTATCCGGCCACCTCCCTGGTGCGCTATCCAGACGTGCTTTCGCCCGCGGAGGCCGCGGTGCACTACAACCCGCTGCTCACCATCTATACCGGTCTGGTGCACCAGGCGCGTCTGCAAGCCGGTGAATGGGTACTGATCACCGATGCCAGCCGCTGCTGCGGACCGGCATCCATCCAGCTGGCCAAGGCCCTGGGCGGCCGTGTCATCGCCAGTACCCATGACGCGGCGGATCGCGACTATCTGCGTGAACTGGGCGCGGAACGGGTCATCGCCGCCGAGGAAGAGGATCTGGTCAGTCGCATCGCCAGCATCACCGATGGCGTTGGCGTGCATGTGGCCCTGGATGCCCTGGGCGGTCCGCAATTGGCGCTGCTTGGCGAAGCCATGGCGCCCCGCGGTCGGTTGCTGCTCTACGGCCTCAACGGTGGCAACCAGACCCCGCTGCCGGCCTGCGCGGCCTTCAAGAAGAAATTCAAGCTATACATCCACTGTGTGCAGGACTTCACCGGCCAGCCGGAGATGGGCCTGGAGGCCGATTGCGCCGCGGTGCGCGAAGCCCTGCAGCACATCGACCAGCTGACCCGCGATCGGCTGCTCAAGGCGCAGATCAAGCAGGTCTTTCCCTTCGAGCAGTTCGTCGAGGCCCACCGCTGCATGGAGCAGTGCCCTACCAGGGGCCGCGTCGTCCTCAGCGTCGACTGATGTGCCAGGAAATAAAAAACCCACGCCAAGGCGTGGGTTTTTTCATGGCCGGTCGCCTCAGGCGGTGGCTTTCTTCTGCAGCGGCGGGGTGGCGCGATTGACGCGTGTCTTGGCGCCAAAGAAGGCGACACTGAGGAAGTGCAGCGGGCTGATCCGCTCCAGCACTACCTTGAGCGCCACCGGCAGGAACAGCCCCAGGATCATGCTGACGGTAAAGACCACCCAGATGTCATGTACCTGCAGCTTGTTCAGCACGATGCGGGCCCCCGCGGTGCCGAACACGTGGAACAGGTAGATCTCGAAGGAGAAGTAGCCCAGCCAGGCCAGCGGCTTGAAGTAGAAGCGGCGGGCGATCAGCAGGCTGATGGCGGCAAGGCCCAGGGCAGTGCCCACCACGGCCATGTCGCCTTCGTCGAGGTCGACCAGTTCGAACAGATAGGCCTGGTCGATCGCCACCAGGATCACCAGGGCTACCGCCATCGTCATGATATTGCGACGAGTGATGAGCTGCTCGCTGAAGCGGTAGAGACCCAGGCCCAACAGGAAGAAGGGGAACAACTGCACCGCCTTGTAGAGGCTGAACAGGTCCGGGAAGCTCTCCCAGGCGAAGGACGCCGCCAGGGCGACGGCGAACACCAGCCCGAAGTTGCGCAGGGTCAGCAGCAGGCCGGCCTTCTCCAGCAGGGCGATCACCACGAAGACGCAGAAGATCGACTGCAGGAACCAGAAGTGCGCGTAGCTGAAGAAGTAGATGCTGAAGATGTCGGTCAGCTGCGGCTTGTAGTTGGTGTTGGGGACGGCCATCTGCAAGGCGAAGAACAGCGTCGAGACCACCAGTAGGGGAATGCCGATGCGTTTGAACTTGCCCTGGTAGAAGCGCGACAGGTCGCTGCCAGTGTTGACCGGACGCAAGGCATAGACATAGCCGGAAATGGCGGTGAACAGCGGCATCCGGACGTAAACGAGAGAATCGTAGAGATAGCGCAGCACGGATTCGTCGGGCACCTTCAGGCCCAGGGTGGACGAACTACCGATGACATGGCCCGCTACCATCAGAAACAGCGCCAGTCCGCGGATCGTCTCTATGCGCAGATCCTTTTCAGGCGTGGTCTTGGTCATGCTGAGTCCTCTGTACTAGCTAAGCGAGACAGCGTTTCCACAGGAGTAGGGAAAGGATGTCGGCGCATCAGATCATCTGAGCCCGGTGAGCTTAGGCTAGTTCGTTAGCTTCCTTGCGGTAAGGACGGGAAAAGCCCAGCTTTTCTTGCGCTGCATCACTTTTCTGTGAAGCGATTCTTGAAAGTGTGAACTTGCAACGTCAGCGAACGGCATTGATCGAGATGGCATTGTGCCAGTTTTAAGGCTTTCTTAAGCCAGATGGCGTAAGCACGGCGGCCGTACCGGCCGCCGGTTCGATCTTCAGACGAATGCCTTGCCGTCCAGAATCGCCTTGCGCCAGCGGGTGATACGCACCTCGCCCGGCAGGCCGGCGGAAGTGAAGGGATCACGGGCGATAAAGGCTTCGGCCTCGGCGCGGGTTTCCACATCGACGATGTAGACACTGCCCGTGGCGGTCTCGCCGTCGTCGCTGAGCTTAGCGCCGCAGGCCAGCAGGGCGGCGGCATTCTCGCGCAGGAAGTCCAGATGGGCCGGGCGATGCTGCTGGCGCAGGGCCAGGCTGTCCGGCTTGTCGAAGGTCTCGATCAGAAAAGGCATGGCAGGCTCCCATAGGGGCGGCCCCGGTGGCCGCCGCTGGCGCAGGGTGGCGCGATCCTGGGGGCAGCGTCAATCGGACCTTGGCCGGCTGTCTTCCCTGCAGGCTGGGCATAGGCATAGCAGTGAAACGTATTAAACATTTGGATCTAAACGGTTCAGGCTGACCTTTCTCAATGGAATATAAGGAAAGGTCCCATGTCGCTCCTGCCTCTCCCACGTCTCGCGCCTTTGCTCATGACCCTTTTGATGACGCTCAGCGTATGGGTGCCCGTGCAGGCCGCCGACCAAGCCCTGCGCGTCGGCTATCAAAAGGGCGGCGGTCTGCTGGCCGTGCTCAAGGCCCAGGGCACCCTGGAACGGGCCCTCGCCGCCCAGGGCTATCACCTGAGCTGGCGTGAATTCCAGGCTGGTCCTCAGCTGCTGGAGGCCCTCAACGCCGGCAGCATCGATGTCGGCTATACCGGCTCGCCGCCGCCGATCTTCGCTCAGGCCGCTGGAATCGATCTGGTCTATCTGGGCGCCGAGCCGGCCAGTGAGGCGGTCGAGGCCATCCTGGTGCCGGACGCCTCGCCGATCCACGACGTGGCCGGGCTCAAGGGCAGGAAGGTGGCGGTACAGAAGGGGTCGAGCGCCAACTTCCTGCTGGTCGCGGCCCTGGAAAAGGCCGGACTCGGCTTCAAGGACATCCAGCCGGTCTATCTGCCGCCGGCCGATGCCCGCGCTGCCTTTGCCAGTGGTTCGGTGGATGCCTGGGTGGTCTGGGATCCCTACCTGGCTGCTATCCAGCAGAGCCAGCCGGTGCGGGTGCTCGCCGACTATAAAGGCCTGCTGCACGCCAACAGCTTCTATGAGGGCTCGCGCCGCTTCGCCGACGCCCATCCCGAGGCGATCCGGCTACTGCTCGCGGAACTGGCCCAGGCCGGTGCCTGGGCCAATGCCCACAAGCCGGAGGTGAGTCGCATCCTGGCCGCACAGATCGGTTTGCCAGAGGCGGTGATCGCTACCTGGCAGGCGCGCACCCGCTACGGCGCGACGGCGCTGACGCCGGAGATCATCGCCGTCCAGCAACAGACCGCCGACATCTTCCATGCCCAGGGGCTAATTCCCCGGGCAGTGGACGTCAGCCAAGCGGTCTGGCAGGTGCCGCGCTAGAGCGTCTAGGCGCGGCGGGGCAGCAGATAGCCCAGCAGAAACATCCCGGCGGCGGCCACCACGACCGAGGGTCCGGCCGGGGTGTCCTGGTACCAGGACAGGGTCAACCCCAGGCACACGGCGGCCATGCCCAGCAGGCTGGCGCCGCAGGCCATCTGCTCGGGACTGCGAGCGTGGCGCTGGGCCGTGGCGGCGGGGATGATCAGCAGCGAGGTGATCAGCAGCACCCCGACGATCTTCATGGCCACGGCGATGACGATGGCCACCAGCAGCATCAGTGCCAGGCGGATCCAGGTCACCGGCAGGCCTTCGACCTGGGCCAGTTCCTCGTGCACGGTGATGGCCAGCAGCGGTCGCCACAGCCAGACCAGGGCCGCCAGCACCAGGGCGCTGCCGCCAAGGATCCAGCGCAGATCACTGGGTCCCACGGCCAGCAGATCACCGAACAGATAGCTCATCAGGTCGATCCGCACCTCGTGCATGAACGACAGCGCCACCAGACCCAGGGACAGGGTGCTGTGGGCGAGGATGCCCAGCAGGGTATCGGCGGCCAGGCCCCGGCGGCGCTGCAGTACCACCAGTACCACGGCCAGCGCCAGGCAGCCGACGGTGACGGTCAGGGTCGGGCTGACATCCAGCAGAAAGCCCACGGCCACTCCGAGCAGGGCGGCGTGGGACAGGGTGTCGCCGAAGTAGGCCATGCGCCGCCAGACCACGAAGGAGCCCAGGGGACCGGCGACGAGGGCAAGGGCGAGACCGGCGAGCAGGGCATACAGCAGGAAATCAGCCATGCTTGCAGTGGGCTCCATGGACATGCGGGGTCTTGACCACGCCGCCGTGCAGGTCGTGAGCGTGATCGTGGTGATGGTGGTAGACGGCGAGATTGCGCGCGCTCTGGCCAAACAGCGCCTGGTAGGCCGGATCGCCGCTGACCTGCTCGGGGTGGCCGGAGCAGCAGACGTGGCGATTCAGGCAGATCACCTGGTCGGTGGCGCCCATCACCAGATGCAGGTCGTGGGAGACCATCAGCACGCCGCAACCATGACGCTCGCGCAGCTGGCCGATCAGCCGATACAGCTCGCTCTGGCCGCTGATGTCGACGCCCTGCACGGGTTCGTCGAGGACCAGCAGCTCGGGTTGGCGAAGCAGGGCGCGCGCCAGCAGCACCCGTTGCAGCTCGCCGCCGGAGACGCTCTGCAGGGGGCTGTCGATGACCCCTTCGGCGCCCACTTCACCCAGGGCGGCCAGGGCACTGGCGCGGGTGACGCCCGGCACCAGGCGCAGGAAGCGCAGCACCGACAGCGGCAGGGTGGCATCCACCTGCAGTTTCTGCGGCATGTAGCCGATGCGCAGGCGCGGCCGGCGCCAGACACTGCCGCGATCCGGGATGAGCAGGCCGAGCACGCTGCGCACCAGGGTGGTCTTGCCGGCCCCGTTGGGGCCGATGAGGGTGACGATGCGGCCGGGATCCAGACTCAGGCTGACTTGGTCGAGCACCGGCTGGCCGCCAAAGGTCACGCTGACATCCTGCAGCCGGATCAGCGCCTCGCTCATGCTCGCTTCCGGCAGGCGGCGCATTGGCCGACCACTTCCACGGTCTGGCCTTCCACCTGAAAGCCCACGGCCTTGGCGCCGTCGAGAATCGCCTGGTGGACCGCCGGCTGTTCCAGTTCGATGCTCATCTGGCAGGTGCGGCAGATCAGGAACTGGCCCTGGTGGGCTTCGCCGGGATGGTTGCAGCCGACGAAGGCGTTGAGCGAGGCGATACGGTGCACCAGGCCGTTTTCCACCAGGAAATCCAGCGCCCGGTAGACGGTGGGCGGCGCCGCGCGGCGGCCGTCCTGCTCGCTGAGCACGGCCAGGATGTCGTAGGCGCCGAGCGGTTTGTGGCTTTGCCAGACCAGCTCCAGCACCCGCTTGCGGAGGTCGGTGAGGCGCACGCCGGCGCGACTGCAGAGGTCATCGGCCTCGGCCAGGGCGTGGGCGACGCAGCGCGAATGATCATGGGGCCGAAAGGCCAGGGGGGCGTCGGACATGGAACGATACCTTGAGAGCCAGAACGTTATTATATTGCACCTCTCTTAAGAATCGGGATTTTCACGTGCCACGCCTCCTACCCCTCGTCGCCTCCCTACTGCTCACCGTAACCCTGCTGCCCGCCCAGGCCGAAGTGAAGGTCCTCACCAGCATCAAGCCCCTGCAACTGATCGCCGCGGCCATTCAGGACGGCACCGGCCAGCCTGCCGTGCTCCTGCCGCCAGGCGCCTCTCCCCATCACTACGCCTTGCGGCCCTCGGACCTGCGCCAGGTGCGCGAGGCCAACCTGGTCTACTGGATCGGCCCGGATCTGGAAACCTTCCTGCCGGCGGTGCTCAAGGAGCGCCAGGGCCCCAGCGTGGCGGTGCAGGAACTGCCCGGTCTGCACCTGCGCCGCTTCGGTGCCGAGCATGCCCATGAGCATGGCGAGGACGCTCACGACGAGGCGCATGCCCACGGTGATGAACATGAACATGAACATGAACATGAACATGAACATGAACATGAACAGGGTGCCGCGCCCGAATACGCCCATGACCACGATCATCGCCCGGGTAGCCTTGATGCGCATCTCTGGCTGGCCCCGGCCAATGCTCGGGTGATCGCCGCCCGCCTGGCCGCCGACCTAAGTCAGGCCGATCCGGCCAATGCGTCGCGCTACGCCGCCAACCTCAAGACCTTCGACGCCGCCCTGGCCACCAAGGACCAGGCCGTGCGCGCCCAGCTGGCGCCGCTGGCGAGCAAGCCCTACTTCGTCTTCCACGAAGCCTTCGACTATTTCGAGGAAGCCTATGGCCTGAGCCATCGCGGCGTCTTCGCCCTCGGCGCCGATGTCCAGCCCGGTGCCCGCCACGTGGCCGCCATGCGTGAAGAACTCAAGGCCGCAGGGCCGACCTGTGTCTTCACCGAGCCGCCCTTGCAGCCCAAGATCGCCACCACCCTGAGCAGTGGCCTGCCGGTAACCCTGGTAGAGCTCGATCCCCTGGGCGCCCGCATCCCGGCCAATGCCGGCGGTTATGCCCAGCTGCTGCAGAACGTGACCGACACGCTCAGCGGCTGCCTGAGCAAGCTGCCCTGAGGCCCTGGGGTGACGGCCAGGCTGACGCTACCGTCCGTCGCCCTTGACCTGCCCTGGTGATCGTTCAGCTGGCGTTCAGGACGAGTTCAGGCAGCGTTCAGGGCCATTGGCCTAATCTGCAACTGTCAGATCAGCAACGCCGAGGTCGCCCGGATATGTTCACCCTAGCGCAGCTCCCGCTAAGGCAGATCGTCCGGACACTTCGACCCGACCTGGCGATGTTCATCCTTGTAACTCCACTGCAGGGTCACCAAGTCAGCTCTGGTCCTCTGTAGCCGTCTCACGACGGAGCCGTCCCCCAACGGCAGTTTCCGATCCCCATGAAGTGCTCCTTACCTCTCCAACTGGAGAGGTTTTTTTTGCCTGGAATAAAGTAAGTGTTCCCATCCATTCGCTCCCCGCTCTCGCCGCCAGCCCGCTCCAGGCGCCATAATCGACGTCAGGACGTAGCTGCGCGAAGCCAACGACAGGCGCAGTCGCGGCCGGAGAGTGCCTCTTTAGCTGTTCAGGAGTCTGCATGAAGATCCTCGTCGTCGAAGACGAAAACCTGCTGCGCCACCACCTCAAGGTGCGTCTGGGTGAAGCGGGTCATGTCGTCAATGCCGTGGCCGATGCGGAAGAAGCGCTCTACAGCGCCCGCGAATTCCATCACGACCTCGCCATCATCGATCTGGGCCTGCCCGGCATGAGTGGGCTCGATCTGATCCGCCAGCTGCGTAACCAGGGCGCCACCCTGCCGATCCTCATCCTCACCGCCCGCGGCAGTTGGCAGGACAAGGTCGAGGGCCTGGGTGCCGGGGCGGACGATTATGTGGTCAAGCCCTTCCAGTTCGAAGAACTGGAGGCTCGCCTGAATGTGTTGCTGCGGCGCTCGGCGGGTTTCGTCCAGCCGAGCATCCGTGCCGGTTCGCTCAAGCTGGACCTGGGTCGCCAGCAGGCCTTCAACGAAGAACAGCCGCTGCAGCTCACCGCCTACGAGTACCGCCTGCTGGAATACCTGATGCGCAACCATCAGCAGGTGATCACCAAGGAGCGGCTCATGGAGCAGCTCTATGACGATGACGGCGAGCACGACAGCAACGTCATCGAGGTGCTGGTGGGCCGCCTGAGGCGCAAGCTGGAAGCCAGCTGCCAGATGCAACCCATAGAAACGGTCCGTGGCCGCGGCTATCTGTTCACCGAGCGCTGCCAGTGATCCGTTCCTTTCGCGTGCGGCTGCTGCTCAGCGCGGCCCTGCTGGTGATCGTCTGCCTGGCGCTGATCGTGCCGGCGATCCGCAATGCCTTCGACCGCACCGTGGAAAACTTCGTGGCCGCCCGCCTGGAGGCCAACGCCAATACCCTGATCGGCGCGGCGCGGGCCATCGACGGGCGTCTGGCGATGCCGGAGATGATCGCCGAAGAGGTCTTCGACCGTCCCGGCTCGCCCATCCTGGGCTATGTCTACGACCAGAATGGCCGTCTGCTCTGGCGTTCGCGCTCGGCGATCAAGGAGCGACCGAACTATCGACCGACCTTTGACGGCGGTGGGGTCAAGCTGGTCAAGGCCACCGACGACCAGGGCCAGGGTTTCTTCGTCTTCGATCGCGAGGTGTTGCTGGGCAATCCGCCGGTCGCGGGCTTCAGCGTGGTCACCATGCAGCCGGCCGAGGAATACGAGCGGCTGCGCGCGACCTTCGTGCACCAGGTGATCCTCTGGCTGGTCGGGGTGCTGGGTGCCCTGCTGGTGCTGTTGGCCCTGGTCATGCAGTGGAGCCTGAGACCGCTGCGCCGCCTTAGTCAGCAGCTGGACGCGGTGGAAACCGATCAACGCGAGCTGCTCGACGAAAAGAACGTGCCCAGCGAGATCAGTCGCCTGATCCGTTCGCTCAACCGCCTGCTCGACCATGAGCGTCTGCAGCGCGAGCGCTACCGCGATACCCTCGGCGATCTCGCCCACAGCCTGAAGACGCCGCTGGCGGTGCTGCAGGGCGTGACCGAGGAATTGCGCCGCCGACCGCAGCTGGACCAGGAGGTCGGCACCCTGCAGACCCAGATCGAGCGGATGAACCAGCAGGTGATGTACCAGCTGCAAAGGGCCACGCGCCAGGGCGGTGCGGTGCTCAGCCGGCCGCTAGAGCTGGCGCCGCTAGTGGAGTCGCTGTTCAGTACCCTGGACAAGGTCTATGCCGAGAAGCGCGTCCAGACCGAACTCGACCTGCCGCTCAACCTGCGGGTGCAGGCCGAAGAGGCCGCCATGCTGGAGGTCTTCGGCAATCTGCTGGAAAACGCCTATCGCCTCTGCCTGACCCAGGTGCGGGTCAGCGCTTGGCGCCATACCGAGCACTGGATCGTCGACATCGAGGACGATGGCCCCGGCATCCCCGCCGAGCGCCGCGAAAGCGTGCTGCGCCGCGGCATGCGCATGGACAGCCGACACCCCGGGCAGGGCATCGGCCTGGCGGTGGTGCAGGACATCCTCGAAGGCTATCGCAGCAGCCTGACCATCGATGAATCGAGCCTGGGTGGTGCCCGTTTCCGCTTTCGCCTGCCGGCGGCGATTTCCCCGGAGCGGCCTTCCTTGGTGCACAATGGCGCCAGGACGTGACCCATGGGTCATGGCTTGCGTCTGCTCCTGATAGTGAAATTCTGTCTGTAAGGACCCCGGCATGAGCCGCGACTGCCGTCACCTCGAATCCCTGCTCCACCACGATATTCCCATCACCAAGGCCCTGGGCCTGGAAGTCCGCGACTGGAGCGAGCAGCGCCTGCAGCTGCACGCGCCGCTGGATGCCAACATCAACCACGCCAGCACCATGTTCGGCGGCAGCCTCTACTGCGTGGCCGTGCTGGCCGGCTGGGGCTGGCTGTACCTGCGCCTGCGCGAAGCCGGCATCGAGGAAGGCCACATCCTCATCCAGGAAGGCCAGATCAGCTATCCGCGGCCCATCACCGCCGATGCCCTGGCCTATGGCGAGCCGCCCGAGGCACGGGCCTGGGAGCGCTTCGAGACCACCTTCCGCCGCCGTGGGCGCGCCCGCATCACCCTGCAGTCGCGCATCGTCACCGAGAGCGGCGAAGACGGGGTGCGCTTCACTGGTCAGTACGTGCTGCATCGCTGAAAGCTTGTCCAAAGTCTGCTGCGCGTCGGCCAAACTGCGTTGAAAAGACCCTGGGCCGCCAGCCCGGTCGGAATGCTCATTTACCACTCGTAAACTCGCGCGCGAGTCCGATCCGCCTCCTCAGGTCTTTTAGCAGGGCCGCCCAGGCCTTGCCTGGCTCTAGCTCGCGAGCCTTTGAACAAGCTTTGGCCAGGTAGCGCAGCATGGAAAAGGGCGACCCTGGGGTCGCCCTTTTCCATGTTCGGCCTACGGCTAGCCGTGGGAGTGAGACTCGGCCTTCCCCTGCTGGGCGGTGTCGGTCTCGGGCAGGTTGTCGGGCGGTACCGCCAGGGCGCGCAGGGCGCCGGACATGATCTCGCTGAAGGTCGGCGCCGAGACCAGGCCGCCGAAGTAGCCTTCCTTGGTCGGGCTGTCGAGCATGACCGCCAGCACCAGCTTGGGATCCGCCGCCGGCGCCATGCCGACGAACAGCGAGCGGTAGGCGTGCTCGGTGTAGCTGCCGGAACCTGCCTTGCGCGCGGTACCCGACTTGCCGGCCACGTGATAACCGGGCACCCGGGCGCGATACACGCCGCCTTCGTCTTCCACCACGTGGTTGAGCATGCCGCGGATGCGCCGGGCGATGTTCGGGTCCATGGCCTGGATGCTCTGCTGCTTCTGGTCCTTGAGCAGGGTCAGGGGCGTAAGCTTGCCATCGTTGGCGATCACCGAGTAGGCCTGGGCCAGCTCAGCGACGTTCACCGCCAGGCTGTAACCAAAGGACATACTGGCCGTGGCGATCTGCGACCACTTGGTATGCCCGGGCAGATAACCTGCGTTCTCGCCAGGAAAGCCCAGCGACATGGGGTTGCCGAAGCCGACTCGGCTGAGTTGCTCGTAGATGGGCAGCGGGCCGATCTGCAAGGCCACCTTGCTCATGCCGATGTTGGAGGAGTTGAGCAGCACGCCAGTCATGGTCAGGACGCCGCGCCGGGCCACGTCGTGGATGGTATGACCGTCGATGGTCATCCAGCCCGGCGCCACGTCCACGGTGCTGTTCTCGTTGAATTTGCCCGAGGCCAGCGCCGCCGACATGCTGAACGGCTTGATCACCGAGCCGGGCTCGAAGGCGTCGGTCAGGGTGCGGTTGCGCATGTTGGGGATCTGCAGGGTGGCGCGGTTGTTGGGGTTGTAGGAGGGGAAGTTGGTCATCGCCAGGATCTGTCCGGTCTTGGGGTCGACCAGCACCGCGGACCCGGACTGGGCGCCGAACTTCTCCACGGCTGTCTGCAGCGCGCGGTAGGCGATGAACTGCAGGCGCAGGTCGAGGGACAGGGCCACCTCCCGACTCGGCTGCGGCTGGCGCACCACGCGGATGTTCTTGACCACCGAGCCGCGCGGATTGATCAGCACCTCGCGTACGCCGCTCCGGCCCGCCAGCCAGTCCTCGAAGCCCAGTTCCAGGCCTTCCTGGCCGTGTCCATCAATGTTGACCATGCCGATCACCTGGGCCACCAGGTCGGAGCTCGGGTAGTAGCGCTTGTATTCCTTGATCTGGCGAACGCCAGGCACGCCGAGGGCCATGATGTTCTCGCCATCGATGGGCGACAGGGCGCGGGCCAGATAGAGGAAGTGCTTTTCCGGATGCCCGAGGATCAGGTTGCGCAGCTCGGCCTCGGGCTTGTGGATGGCCTGGGCCAGGCGCCCCAGCTGGTCGGCGCTGTCCTGCATTTCCGCAGGATTGCACCAGATGGTCACCACCTCGGTGGAAACCGCCAGGGGCGCACCGTTGCGATCGGTGATCATGCCGCGGGTGACCGGGATGGGAATGTGGCGCACCGAACGACGGTCGCCCTGATCGCCGAGGAATTCGGCGTCGAACAGCTTGAGGTAGGTGATGCGTCCGGCGACCACGCAGGTCAACAGGACCAGCACGGCGACCACGACATAGAAGCGATAGCGGGGTGCGGCCGTCATGGCGGCTCCTGCGCGAGAAGAGGGCTTGGGCATGGTCACAACTGGTTACAACCATCGGGGACGCGCATGGTAACTGCTCCAGCCATCGGCCGGAAACCGCTGAGCGGCCGGGAGCGTTACACTGCACCCATGAGCGACATTCCTCTGCACCACCTTTCCACCCCTACCGTGACCTGCGAGAGCTGTCAGGCCTGGTGCTGCCGCCAGGAAGTGCTGCTGTTCGACGATGCCGGCGTGCCCGCCCGCTACATCGAGGAAGACTGGACCGGTACCCGCATGAGGCGTCTCGACGACGGCTGGTGCGCGGCCCTGGATCGCGAACAGATGAACTGCAGCATCTATGAGGTAAGGCCCTGGGTCTGCCGGATCTTCGACATGGCCGGTCCCGAATGCCTGGAAGAACGCGCGGACATGAAGCGGGCGATGGAAAGCGGCGAGTTCTGAGGCATTCGCCTGAAAGGTGTACCGTCCGGGTGGTCCCATCGCGGCCATGGGCCGCTCCTACGGAGCCATCGACCCCCGTAGGAGCGGCCCCATGGCCGCGAACAGCTACGTAGGGTGGCTAACGGCGCCAGCCTTGTCCACCTTGCAATGGCGCGGCCCTGTGGAAAACGCTGCGCGGTTTTCCAGGCTACAGGGGCGCTAGCGTCCTATCGCGGCCTGGAACGCGATAGACCGTAGGTCGGGTTAAGACGGCTCTCTCGTCGAAGCCCAACGCGCGGGACCGAGCCCGCCCCGTTGGGCTTCGCTGGCGCTCAACCCAACCTACGCCGGCCCTTTGTCTAGCGCAGCTTCTGCGGCTTGTAGGCGCAATAGCCGGGTCGCGGGCCGACGCGCGGGTGGTTGCGGCAGGTGTCCGGGCGCTGGTCGTAGATGGTGCACAGCCGCGTCTTCGGATGCAGGTAGAGGCAGTCGTTGTTGGACAGCCGCACCAGGGTGAACAGCCCGGTCTTGGCGTTGAGACGTTCGACGACGCCGTCCTTCTTGAGCCGCTTGGCGATGTCCTTGAGCGGCTCGCCCTTCTCGAACTCGTCCACTACGCCCATGCGGATCAGATCGGACAGGCGGGCTTCCACCGGCAGGGTGCAGCAACTGGACGCGCAGTCCAGGCACATGGCCTTGTCGTAGCGGATCCAGGTTTCGGTGCGATCGAGGTCGGCACCGAGAATGCGCAGTATCTGAGCCATGACTTACTCGGCGAAGGTGACCTGACCGTCGGCCAGGGAGGCGACGCGGGCCAGGGATTCGACGCGATAGCCCTGGGCGTCGAGTTCGGCGCGGCCGACCTGGAAGGACTTCTCGATGACGATGCCGAGTCCGGCGACCTGGGCACCGGCCTGACCGATGATGGAGATCAGCGCCTTGGCTGCCTTACCGTTGGCGAGGAAGTCGTCAATGATAAGCACCCGGTCGTCGGACGCCAGATGCATGGTCGAGACGGCTATGGTGCTCTCGGTCTGCTTGGTAAAGGAATAGACACTCGCGACCAGTAGATTGTCGGTAAGCGTCAGTGACTGATGCTTGCGCGCGAAGATCACCGGTACGCCCAGCTCCAGACCGGTCATCACCGCCGGGGCGATGCCCGAGGCTTCGATGGTCACGATCTTGGTGATGCCGGCATCGGCGAAGCGGCGGGCGAACTCCTGACCGATGTCCCGCATCAGCGCCGGGTCGATCTGGTGGTTGAGGAAGGCATCGACCTTGAGCACCTGCTCGGAGAGTACTTGGCCTTCGGTGCGAATCTTGGCTTTGAGGCGTTCCACGCGGACGATCCTTTAACGGCAACGCCCGGGCCTGAGTGCAGGACCGGGTCTGGGAATACGGGAGGGCGGCGATTGTGCCCTATCTTTCAAGAAAGTCGTTAGTTTGCCGACAAATCGCCTTATAGATACCCGCAACGGGTAGCGGCGTTTGCCAGCGGAAGGGCAGAGGAGCGGTCATCGATGGACGTTTTGTTGTCACCAGGGATTCGCGTGCTGAGCCGCTTCGGCTTCGCGCGCAAGTTTGCACTGCTCCTCGTGCTGTTCATTCTGCCACTCACGGTCAGCCTCTGGCTGCTCGGTGCGGATTTCCAGGCCAAGCTGGCGACGGTCAGCGGCGAACGCAGTGGCGTCCGGCTCTTGCAACGCCTGGATGTGCTGGAGGCCGAACTCAACGCCCAGCGCAACCTCACCGCGCGCTGGAAGGCGATCGACACCGCTCGGCAACCGACCCCGGCGGTGCAGGCCGCCATCGCCGCCTTGGAGGGCCGCAGTGACAGCGGTCGCGCGCGCCTCGCCGCGCTACAGCAGCAACTGGCGGCCGAGACCCTGGGCAGTGGCGTGCAGCAACGCTTCCAGGAGCTCCAGCAGGCCGTGGCCGGCCTCGACGTCAAGGATCTGCGCAATCTGGGCTGGTGGCCGGACGGCTACGACAGATTCACCGCGGCCCTGGGGGCCGTCCAGGCGTTGCGCGAGGAGATCGCCCTCGACAGCGGCCTGATCCTCGATCCCTGGCTGGAAACCTATCTGCTGATGCAGATCAGCACCACCCAGTCGGTCGAGCTGTACGAGCGACTCGGACGCCTGGCCAGTGTCGGTCAGGCCAGCGTGGTGTCCGGTCAGTTCAGCCTGCAGAGCCGACTGCAACTACGCGACCTGCGCGCGCGCGTTGGCGACTCCCACGAGAGCCTGACCAAGGTCGGCGCCCTGCTCAGCAGCAAGCTACCCGCCGACCTGGCCGGCTGGAAGAACGACTACCAAAAGGTCAACAGCCAGCTGGAGGCCAGCCTCAAGACCCTCGACCAGGGCATCTTCAGTAGCGAGATCACCCTCAAGCCGGAGCAGTTCGAAGCCACCCTGGACGGCGTCCTGCAAGGGCTGCAGGCCTTCCGCCAGCAGACCCTCAAAAGCCTGGATCAGCGGCTGCAGTTCTATCGCGCCGATGCCGTCCACCGTTTCGGCTTCATCGTCGCCGGCTTCGGGCTGCTGCTGGTGGTGACCTGTTATCTGCTGCTGTGCATGCAGGCGGCCATCCGCGGCAGCGCGCGGGGCATCACTACCCTGGCCGAAGGCTTGCGTGACGGCGATCTGACCCGCACGGCCCAGGTGAACGGACGCGACGAGCTGGCGGAAATCGGGCGGGCACTGGACCTGGCCGTGGTGCAGCTGCGGGCCAGCCTGCAGACGGTCGATCGGGAGAGTCGCCAGGTGGGCATGGCGTCGGGTGAACTGGGACAGCAGGCCGAGGCGGCTTTGGGCGCGGTGGAAGCCCAGCGCCAGCAGATCACCCAGATCGCTACTGCGGCGACCGAGCTGGCCGCGACCGCCCAGGGCGTGGCCCGGAGTTGCGAGGAGGCCGCCGGGCGCGCCGAACAGATGCGCGGCATCGCTCAGGTCAGCCAGCGCGATAGTCGCCAGACCACCGCCAGCATCCAGCGCCTCAATCAGCGGCTGGACGAGACCGCCGCCGCCATGGCCCAGGTCAACACCCAGGCCGGGGAGATCCAGCAGGTGGTGGACGTCATCCGTGGCATCGCCGAACAGACCAATCTGCTGGCCCTCAACGCCGCCATCGAAGCGGCACGCGCCGGTGATCAGGGCCGAGGGTTCGCCGTGGTCGCCGACGAGGTACGTTCATTGTCGCAGCGCACCCAGGCCTCCACGGCACAGATCGCCGGCACTGTCGGCAGTCTGAGCAGCACCGTGGCCCAGGCCGTGTCGCTGATGCAGGAGGCCTGTGGTCAGGCGGCCAGCGACGCCCAGTCGGTCACCGGCCTGGGGCAGCGTCTGGAAGAGATCGCCGAATCGGTGCAGGGGGTGTCCGATACCCTGGTGCAGATCGCCACGGCGGCTGAACAGCAGGCGGTCACCGCCGATCAGGTCAGCGGCAATATCCAGCAGATCGATGGCGCCGCCGCCGAGCTGCTCGGCAATGCGCGCACGGTGCAGAGCACGGCGGTCGGCCTGGAGGCGGGCAGCCGCACCCTGGCGGCCAACACCACGCGTTTCCGCCTGGGCTAGAACGCAGAAGGGGCGCCGGTCAGGGCGCCCCTTCCACTCAAAGAACCGCTGATCAGGCCCGGGTATCGAGCAGCCGGCCCAGGGTTTCCTGAGAGGCCTGCATGACCTTGGTACCGGCCAGCGCCTGGTACTTGCCGACATCCAGATTGACCAGTTGGCTCGCCATGTCAGCCTGGCTGTTGGTGGTCGCGCCCAGGGCTTGCTGCTCGTTGCGCGCGGTCTGGGAGGCGAGGGCGACACCGGCCTTTTCGACCGTGCGGCTGCCGTTCTGGTAGGCCTGCACCCCTGCGTAGAGGGTATTGCTTGAAGTCACGTTCATGGACAGCGTCCTCGACGGTGATGTCAAAGGGCTATTGAAGCAGCTTTGACGTCAAAGAACCAGCATGCCGTGTCACCGCTTGTGTCCTGCTACTGTTGAATCGTCGCCCGGTTGCCCTGACCGCTCTGGCTCAGGTTGACGGCGTTGCCAGCGCTCGCCTGGCTGACTGAGGCATATTGGCTAGCGCCCTGCTGGCTGGCGCTGACCTGGGCGTCGCTGCCCAGGCCTGCATGGAAGGAATGACCATCGCCCAGCTGCTCGATGCCGAGCTCGACGTTGTCGCCGATCCAGATCGCGCTGAACTCGTTGTCGTTGCCCTGGGAGACCAGGGTCAGACGGGAGTCGTCCCCGCCGATCAGGACGCCGGCGCTGTTGCGATTGCCCACTTGTTGCAGATCGAGGTGGTTGCCATCGCCCGTCAGGATCACCTGGGCGGCATTGTCGTCGCCAAGCTGGCGCGTGTTGACGGCCTGCGGTCTGTTTTCAAGGCCGTTCTGCTGCACCGCCGCGCTGTTGCGATTGCCGATCTGGATCAGCTGAACGTCTTGCTGCCGCGTGCCCTGGCGGGCCCCGGCCTGGTTGTCGTCACCGCGTTGCTCGACCACGGCCCGGTTGGCGTCGCCGCCCTGCAACAGGTCAACCTCGTTGCGCGCGCCCAGGGTCAGCACATCCTGCACATGATCATCGCCCACCTGCTTGAGTCGCGAGCGGCTACCGCTGTCGCGGCCGTCCTGAAACAGGCTCAGTTGATTGCGTGCGCCCTGCTGCTCGATGAGCATCCGCTGGTCGTAGCCACCCTGGCGCACCAGGGCTTCGTTCTGCAGACCGCTCTGGAGGATGTCCACCCCATCGCGCTGGCCGTGGCCCTGGTAGACATAGGCATGGCTCTGGCTGGCCTCGCGCTGGTCGATGACGATCTCGCGCGCGCCGCCGGCGGCCTGAGTGACATTGGTGAAGTTGCCGACACCGCCCTGCTCGACGCGGGTACGGTCGCCCTGGGAGTCGCGCTGGGTGAGATAGGCCTTGCTGGCGCGACCGGTCTGGACGACTTCCAGGCTGCCCTGGCGGCTATCGGGTTCCTGGGTGAGGAAGGCGCCGAGGCGCTCGCCGCGCTGATCCACGAGGGTCTGGTTGTCCAGCGCCCAGGCGGTGCTGGTCAGGCCAAGCAGGCCCAGGCAGGTCAGGAACGTGGAAGTGGGCACGGGGCGAATCCGGTAGCGGCAGACAGGGCAGTCTGCCGCCGGCCTGGCTCTGCGGCCATCGCCCGAAAGACTGATATCAGCCCGGCAGGCGCAGGTGCACCGCGACCGCGGCGGGAGTGGCCGCAGCCAGGTGCGGCACCGTGCCCAGGCAGGGCGCCGGCAGGCGCTC
Source organism: Pseudomonas sp. VMV1 (assembly GCF_056790235.1). Taxonomy (NCBI): domain Bacteria; kingdom Pseudomonadati; phylum Pseudomonadota; class Gammaproteobacteria; order Pseudomonadales; family Pseudomonadaceae; genus Pseudomonas; species Pseudomonas sp. VMV1. The sequence continues at coordinate 191,958 of NZ_JBXGSE010000003.1, read as the reverse complement.
GTGCAGGGTGGCGAGGTTGTCGTCCAGGCGCAGGGTGGCCGGGGCTACCAGATTGGCTACCCAGCCGGCCAGCGGCAGGCCGTCGGCGAGGATGGCCTCTGCGCTGAGCAGGGCGTGGTTGATGCAGCCCAGGCGCACCCCGACCACCAGGATCACCGGCAGGCCCAGTTCGCGGGCGAGGTCGGAGAGCGACTCGCGGCCGGCCAGGGGCACGCGCCAGCCACCGGCGCCTTCTACCAGGGTGAAGTCGGCCTGCAGCGCCAGGATCCGGCGCACCGGCGCGGCCAGGGCGGCGACGCTGAGGTCGATACCCGCCTCGCGGGCGGCCAGGTGCGGCGCGATGGCCGGTTCCAGGGCGATGGGATTGATGTCGGCATAGCCGAGCGGCAGCGAGGTTTCGCCCAGCAGCGCCAGGGCATCACCGTTGCGCAGGCCGTCGGCGGTGCGTTCGCAACCGGAGGCCACCGGCTTGACCCCGGCGGTGGCGAGGCCCTGCAGGCGCGCCTGGTGCAGCAGGCCGGCGGCGATGGTGGTCTTGCCGATCTCGGTATCGGTGCCGGTGACGAAATAGGCGGGCATGGCGGTCATTCCTTGCGGAGCAGAACGTGGATCACCTGATAGGTGGCCGGCAGGCCGGCGGGCTGGCGCAGGCTTTCATAGGCGCGGGTAAAGGCCGCCAGCCGCTGGCGTCCGGTGAGGCCCTGGGGGCGACCCTGGTTGAGGTTGTGGGCACCGATGGCCTTGAGGTGCTGGGTCAGGGCGCGCAGGTCAGGGAAGTGCAGGCGCTCGGGCTCGACGTCCAGCCCCAGCACCTGCAGGCCACTGGCCGCGGCGGCGTCGGCATAGGCCGCCTGGCGGCGGAAGCGATTGACGTGCACCTGGTCGTCCACCTGGGCCCAGCTCTGGCGCAATTCGTCGAGGGTGCCCTCGACCAGGCTGCTGAAGGCCAGTACACCGCCTGGCCGCAGGATGCGCCGCGCTTCGGCGAGCACGGCGGGCAGGTCCGGGCACCACTGCAGGGCCAGGCTGGACAGGATGAGGTCGCAGCAGTCCGCGCGCAGTGGCAGGCGCTCGGCGTCGGCGGTCAGGTAGTGGCGGGCGCCGGCACCTTGCTCGCGGGCGTGGCGGAGCATGCCGAGGGCCAGGTCCAGGGCCAGGCCTTCGGCGTGCGGATGGCGCCGGGCCAGGGCCCGACTGCAATAGCCGGTGCCGCTGCCTAGGTCCAGCCAGCGTTGCGGAGCCTGGAGGGGCAGCCGATTGAGTAGGCGATCGGCGACCCGGCGTTGCAGGAGGGCGGCACCGTCGTACTGCGCGGCGGCGCGGGAAAAGGACAGCGCCACCTGGCGCTTGTCGGGCAATACGTCAGCCATCTCGTCCTGCATAGATGAATTCACGGATACGGGTGGCCACCTCGTCCGGGCGCTCCAGCGGCAGGCCATGGCTGGCATGTTCCAGCACCTCGACCTGGGCGGTGGGCAGCTCGTCGCCCAAGGCCTGGGCGGCGGTAGCCGGGACCAGGGCGTCATGGGCACCGAACAGGTGCAGCTGGGGACCGCTGAAGGCCTGCAGGGCGGCGCGGGTGTCCAGGCGTGCGAGCAGCTCCAGGCCGGCGATGACCGCCTCGGGATCGACCTCGGGCAGGGTCACCTGCAACTGGCGGGCGAGGGTGCGGCTGTCGCGCGCGCCCTGGGCCACCAGCAGGGTGAAGCGCTTGAGGGTCAGCTCGGCGTCCAGCGAGCAGGCCTCGAAGAAATCGGTGAAGACGCTGCGCGCCATGGCGGTCTGCCAGCCGGCGCGGGCGACGAAGCAGGGATTGCTGGCCAGGGTGATGAGGCCGTGCACGCCCTCGGGGCGGCGCAGGGTGAATTCGCTGGCGAGCATGCCGCCCAGCGACCAGCCACCCAGCCAGACGCCCTCGGCGATGCGGGCTTCCAGGTCGGTGAACCAGTCCTGGGTGTCGGCCAGGGTCGGCAGTGGCTCGATCAGGACGTCGAGAAAGGGTTCCTGCTCGACGAGTTCGTCACGCAGGGGCTCCAGCGGAGCGTTGCCCAGGCCCCAGCCGGGCAGCAAGATCAGGGTATCGCGCATTGGTCGGTCACTTATCCGCGTCGGGCGGTAATTCGGCCATGGCCTGGGCCAGAGCGTCGAGCAAGAGGTCCACGTGCGCTTCGCGATGGGCCGCCGTCAGGGTCACCCGCAGGCGGGCACTGCCGGCCGGTACGGTGGGCGGTCGGATGGCGGTGACCAGGATCCCGCGTCGGCGCAGGGCGGCGGAGAGTGCGAGGGCGCGCGCGCTGTCGCCGACCAGGATCGGCTGGATCGGCGTGGCGCTGAGCATAAGGTCCAGGCCGAGGGCCGTCGCGCCCCTGCGGAATCTCTGGATCAAAGTGTGCAGAAGCTCACGGCGCCAGCCCTCTTCGCGGACGAGCTGCAGGGCGGCCAGGGTGGCACAGGCCACCGCCGGCGGCTGGCTGGTGGTGTAGATGTAGGGGCGGGCGAACTGGATCAGCGTCTCGATCAGCTCCTCGCTGCCGGCGACGAAGGCCCCGGCGGTGCCGCAGGCCTTGCCCAGGGTGCCGACCAGTACCGGGACCTGGCGCTGGTCCAGGCCGAAATGCTCGACGATGCCGCCGCCGGTGGCGCCCAGGGTGCCGATGCCATGGGCATCGTCCACCAGGGTCCAGGCGCCGTGGCGCTGGGCGACCTGGCAGAGTTCGGGCAGGGCGGCGAGGTCGCCGTCCATGCTGAAGACGCCGTCGGTGACCACCAGGGTGTCGCCCGTGGTCTTGGCCAGGCGCGCGGCCAGGCTGGCGGGATCGTTGTGCAGGTAGCGGGCGAAGCGCGCGCCGCTGAGCAGGCCGGCGTCGAGCAAGGAGGCGTGGTTGAGGCGGTCTTCCAGCACGGTGTCACCACGGCCGACCAGGGCGGTGACCGCCGCCAGGTTGGCCATGTAGCCGGTGGAGAAAAGCAGCGCGCGCGGCCGGCCGGTGAGGTCGGCCAGGGCCTCTTCGACCTGATGGTGCGGGCCGCTGTGGCCGATCACCAGGTGCGAGGCGCCACCGCCCACCCCCCAGCGTTCGGCCCCGGCGCGCAGGGCGGCGATCACCTGGGGATGGTTGGCCAGGCCCAGGTAGTCGTTGCTGCAGAACGCCAGCAGCGACTCGCCATCCACCACCACCTCGGGACCCTGGGGCGCCTCCAGCAGGGGCCGGCGCCGATAGAGGTGCTCGGCGTGACGCTGAGCCAGGCGGGCGGCGAGGTCGAAGGCCATTGGGATTCTCGGTAGCGGTGGTTGCAGATTGTGCCCTCACCCCGGCCCTCTCCAGGGGGAGAGGGGGAGGAGCGGGGAGGGGCGCGGGATCAGGCGGTGGCGGCGTCGTAGAAGAGCTCGCTGTTGCGCTGCTCCACCAGGGCCTGCTCGATGGCGGCCTGGTGCACCTCGTCGGCATGCTCTTCGCGGGCTTCGGGCTGGATGCCGAGGCGGGCGAACAGCTGCATGTCCTTGTCGGCCTGGGGGTTGCCGGTGGTCAGCAGTTTCTCGCCGTAGAAGATGGAATTGGCGCCGGCCAGGAAGGCCAGGGACTGCATCTGCTCATTCATCTGCTCGCGACCGGCGGAGAGGCGCACGTGGGACTTGGGCATGAGGATGCGTGCCACCGCCAGGGTGCGGATGAAGTCGAAGGGGTCGACGTCCTTTTCCTCGGCCAACGGGGTGCCCTGGACCTTGACCAACATGTTGATCGGCACCGACTCGGGGTGCTCGGGCAGGTTGGCCAACTGGATCAAGAGGCCGGCGCGGTCATCCACCGATTCGCCCATGCCGAGGATGCCACCGGAGCAGATCTTCATCCCGGCTTCGCGGACGTAGGCCAGGGTCTGCAGGCGCTCGCCGTAGGTGCGGGTGGTGATGATGTTGCCGTAGAACTCCGGCGAGGTGTCCAGGTTGTGGTTGTAGTAGTCCAGGCCGGCGTCGGCCAGGGCACGGGTCTGCTCCTGGTCGAGGCGGCCCAGGGTCATGCAGGTCTCCAGGCCCAGGGCCTTCACGCCCTGCACCATCTGCAGGACATAGGGCATGTCCTTGGCGGAGGGGTGCTTCCAGGCGGCGCCCATGCAGAAGCGCGTCGAGCCGATGGCCTTGGCCTCGGCGGCCGCCTCCAGCACCTTCTGCACCTCCATCAGCTTTTCCTTTTCCAGGCCGGTGTTGTAGTGGCCGGACTGGGGGCAGTACTTGCAGTCTTCCGGGCAGGCGCCGGTCTTGATCGACAGCAGGGTGGAGACCTGCACGCGATTGGGATCGAAGTGCTGGCGATGCACGCCTTGGGCCTGGAACAGCAGGTCGTTGAAGGGCTGCTGGAACAGGGCGCGGACTTCGGCGAGAGTCCAGTCGTGACGCAGGGCGGTAGCGCTCATGGGAGATCCTCGATGCATTGAAACGGCCGGGTGCCGAAGCGGGGCCTTTGAATGCGGTCGACCTTAGCCGAAGTGTAGGTCGACTACTGTTCATAAAACGACCAATTGCCGGATTTTTTGCAGGGGGATTGACCAAGTCGTAGGTTGGGTTGAGCACGAGCGAAACCCAACAGGGTTGGCACGGTGCCTGTTGTTGGGCTTCGACGATGGAGCCGTCTCAGCCCAACCTACGATCCAACCCCCTCTCCCTCTGGGAGAGGGGGTTGGGGTGAGGGCGAAGCCTAGAGCATCCGCTCCAGTCCTACCGCCTTGACCACCCAGGCGTTGAAGCGACGCCTGGCGCTACCGGGTTCGTGGTGCAGCACCCGGGGCTCGCCATTGCGCTCGCTGACCCACTCCAGCCGCACCTGCCCCCGATCCTCGACACGCTTGACCGCGTAGGAGACGCTGGGGTCCATGCCCTGCAGCATCAGCTGCCGCAGGCGACCGGTGAGGGCCGGGCTGTCCACCAGCACCCCGACCTCGGTGTTCCACAGCACCGAGCGCGGATCGAAGTTGAAGGAGCCGATGAAGGACCAGCGCCCGTCGATGGCCATGGCCTTGCTGTGCAGGCTGGATTCGGATTCGCCGAAGCTGTAGGGCAGGGCGGATCGCTTCTGGTCCGGACGGGCGCGCAGCTCGAAGAGCTTGACGCCCTGGGCCAGCAGGGCCGCGCGATAGGGCGCGTAGCCGGCATGCACGGCGGGCACGTCGGTGGCTTCCAGGGCGTTGGTCAGCACCCGCACGTCCACGCCACGGGCGGCCAGGCCTCCCAGGTAGGCGACCCCCTGATTCATGGGCACGAAGTAGGAGGAGACCAGCAGCAGCTCGTGCTGGGCGCCATCCAGGATCGGTTGCAGCTGGCGGGTCAGCAGCAGCTGCCAGTCCGGCTCGTCGTCGGCCAGCACCTTGCGCGGTGCATCCCAGAACGCCTGGGCGTGGGCCCAGGTCAGCTCCTGCAGCCAGCCGTCGAGTTGCGGGGCGGTGGCGTAGCGACGCAGGCGGTTGTACAGCGCCAGGTCGCGGGTGCGTTCGCTGTCGAGATAGTGGTGCAGCCGTGCGCGCAGCCGCACCAGGGCGGAGGACGAGGGAGCGAACCAGCGTAGCCGCCGGGCCGGCTGGCTCAGGGGGCTGTTCCAGTACTGGTCGAAGCTGGTACCCAGTTGCCGCGCCACTGGGCCAGCGGCGAGCAGGTCGAGATCGGTGAAGTTCATCTCCGGGCGGGCATCGAAGTACTCGTCGCCCAGGTTGCGGCCGCCGACGATGGCTACGCTGTCGTCGGCCAGCCACAGCTTGTTGTGCATGCGTCGATGCTGGTGGTTGAGATCCACCAGGCGGCCCAGGGCTCGGGTCGGGCCGGTGCTGCGGCCCAGGTGCAGCGGATTGAAGACACGGATCTGCACGTTGGGGTGGGCGGCCAGCACAGCGATCTGATAGTCGTTGCCGTCGCTGCTGGTGTCATCGATGAGAAAGCGGATGCGCACGCCGCGATCCGCCGCCTTGAGCAGCTCGTTGACCAGCAGGCGCGTGGTCAGGCCGTCGTGGACGATGTAGTACTGGATGTCCAGGCTGCGTTGGGCCTTGCGGATCAGCTCGGCGCGGGCAGTGAAGGCATCGGTGCTGGTTTCCAGCAGGCGCAGGCCCGACAGGCCGGGATGGGCGGCGCCGGCCGCGCGTACCTGGCTGTCCAGGGCGGTGCCGGCGACCGGCAACACCTGGGAGGCCTGGCGCGGGATCGGCGTGGCGCAGCCGGCCAGCAGCGCCAGCAGCAGCGGAACGACCAGGCGGATCACAGGCTGTCCTTGAGGCGATACCAGAGCATGCCCAGGGCCAGCAGCGGCGAGCGCAGGTGGCGACCGCCGGGGAAGCGCGCATGGGGCACCTGGGCGAAGAGGTCGAAACCGGCCGACTGGGCCAGAATCGCCTCGGCCAGCAGATGGCCGGCCAGGTGGGTGGCGTTGACGCCGTGGCCGGCATAGGCCTGGGCGTGGAAGACGTTGGGATGCTCGCGCAGCCGGCCGATCTGCGGCAGGCGATTGGCGCCGATGCCGATCATGCCGCCCCAGGCGTAGTCCACCCGGACGTCCGCGAGTTCGGGGAAGACCTCCAGCATCTTCGGCCTCATGTAGCCGGCGATGTCCTTGGGATCGCGTCCGGAATAGTGGCAGGCACCGCCGAACAGCAGGCGACGGTCGGCGGAGAGACGGAAGTAATCCACCGCCACGTTCTGGTCACAGACCGCCCGGTTGCCTGGCAGCAGGCGCGCGGCGCGTTCGGCCGAGAGCGGTTCGGTGGCGATCACGTAGCTGCCGGCCGGCAGGACCTGGGCGGCGAGGTCAGGCTGCAGCTCATTGATGTAGGCGTTGCAGCAGAGCACCAGGGTATCGGCGGAGACCCGGCCGCGGGCTGTATGCACCTGCACCTTGGGGCCGTATTCCAGGCGGGTGACCTGGCTGTCCTCGAAGAGCTGCACGCCCAGGGCCTGGGCCGCGACAGCCTCGCCCAGGGCCAGGTTGAGCGGATGCAGGTGGCCGGAACCCTCGTCCACCAGGGCGCCTTCGTAGCGCTGGGAGCCAACCACCTCGGCTAGTTGGTCCTTGGGCACCAGGCGCAGTGGATGGGGATAGCCCAGGGCCTGGAGCGCGGCCTGCTCTTCCTGCAGGTGCCGCCAGTGACGCGGCTTGTTGGCCAGGTCGGCGAAGCCCCAGCGGAGATCGCACTGGATGTCGTGGCGGGCGATACGCTGGCGGACCAGATCCACCGCCTCGAAGCCCAGGCGCTTGAGTTCGCGTACCCCCTCGGCGCCTATGACCGATTCGAACTGCTCGACGTCGTGGCCGACGCCGCGGATCAGTTGACCGCCATTGCGTCCGCTGGCTCCCCAGCCGATACGCCGGGCTTCCAGCAGCACCACCCGCGCGCCGCGCTCGGCCAGTTCCAGGGCGGTGTTGAGCCCGGAGAAGCCACCGCCCACCACGCAGACATCGGTCTGGATCTCACCTTCCAGGGGCGGAAAACTCAGTGTCTGGTTGGCGGTGGCGGCGTAGTAGGAGGGCGCGTGGGGCTGCATAGGCGGCGTCTGATTTTGCGGGTGAAAGGGACAAGAGCCTGTTCAACGTCTTGCGAGCTGGAGCCAGGCAAGGAGAACAGACTCGAGGAAGCGGATCGGACTCGCGCTCGAGTTTACACAGAGTAAATGAGCATTCCGAACGTCTGTTCGACGCGGTTTGGCCGACGCGCCGCTGACTTTGAATAGGTTCTAAGCCGTCGGCCGTTGTGCCACCAGGGTAAAGCTCATCGGCAACTGGGCGGCCTGGCCCTGATAGCGGTCGTAGTCGACCTCGCGATTGGAGTGTGGATGCTCCTCCAGCCGTTGCAGGATCAGGCCTGCGTCCAGGCAGGCGGTCACGATGGCGCCCAGGGTGTGGATATGCCAGTAACTCGCTGCGCCCTGCCCATGAGATTCGCCGTCATAGGCGATGAGCGCCTCGCTGACCAGGGGCTCACGGCGGAAGTAGCTGTAGTGGGGCAGCAGCGGCTGGTCCGCGTGGGGCTCGAACATCTCCAGGAACGGATGGGTCTCGTAGATCACCAGGCGCCCACCCGGGGCCAGCAGACCGGTCACGGCGGCGAAGAAGGCGGGCAGGTCCGGCATCCAGTTCAGCACGCCGATGGTGATCAGCACCAGGTCATGCTGGCCGAGATCCTCGGGCAGCGCATAGATGTCGGCCGCTACCAGCCGGGGTGTCAGGCCTGCTGCCGCGGCCAGTTGCTCGCCTTGGGCGAGGAAGGCCGGCGCCTGATCGATGCCCAGCGCGGGCCGCGCGCCGAAGGCGGCCAGGGAGAGCAATTCGCGGGCATTGTTGCAGCCGACCTGGGCACAGCTCAGGCCGCGGATGTCCAGGTCGCCGAGGGTGGCGGTCAGGCAGCCATCGAGGACCGAAAAGCCCGGTTGCCGGGCCTGTTCCAGCAGGCGCTGCCAGTCCTCACCCTGGGCGTGGAGCGGGGCCGACACCTCCCAGGCCTGGCGATTGGCGGCGGTGATGAGCTGACGCTGACATGGATCCATGGGCAGGCCTCCTTGGCCATCCTGCGAAAGACCGCAGCCTAGACGCCCGGTGCCGGGATCGCCAGGCAGCACTAGTCCGGCACCGGCAGGCTCAGGGTCTCCTTGATCTCTTCCATCACGATGTAGCTCTTGGATTCGCGCACATGGGGCAGCTTGAGCAGGATGTCACCCAGCAGCTTGCGATAGGAGGCCATCTCCGAGATGCGCGCCTTGACCAGGTAGTCGAATTCGCCGGAGACCAGGTGGCATTCCAGCACCTGGGGCAGCTTGAGCACGGCGCGGCGGAATTCCTCGAAGGTGTCGCCGGACTTGTAGTCCAGGCTCAGTTCGACGAACACCAGCAGGCCGGCCTTAAGGTGCTGCGGATTGAGGCGGGCGTTGTAGCCCTGGATGATGCCCTCGCGCTCCAGGCGGCGGACGCGTTCGGTGCAGGGCGTGGTGGACAGTCCCACGCGCTCGCCCAGCTCGGTGAAGGAGATGCGGCCATCGTCCTGGAGGATGCGCAGGATGTTGCGGTCGATCTTGTCCAGCTCGCGTCTGGCCTGGTGATGAGTACGCATCGCGGGGGTCTCTGCCAAAGGGGGCTTTACCGGAAAATTACTCCGAATATAGGCAATTCTTCAGTGATTAGCACTGCAAGCGCCTTTCTATACTTGCCGTATCTGCCTTCATTCCGACGAAAGCCGGCGAAATCCTCTCACCGGCCAGGAGCTAGCGATGCGTGTACTGGTTTTGGGTAGCGGCGTCATCGGTACGACCAGCGCCTACTATCTGGCCCGCCAGGGTTTCGAGGTGGTCGTGGTCGATCGCCAGGCCGGTCCCGCCCTGGAGACCAGCCATGCCAACGCCGGTCAGGTCTCGCCTGGCTATGCCTCGCCCTGGGCCGCGCCCGGCGTACCGCTCAAGGCATTGAAGTGGCTGTTCCAGAAGCATGCGCCCCTGGCCATCCGCCTGACCGGTGACAGCAACCAATACCTGTGGATGGCGCAGATGCTGCGCAACTGTACGGCTGCGCGCTATGCGGTGAACAAGGAGCGCATGGTGCGGCTGTCCGAATACAGCCGCGACTGCCTCGACGAGTTGCGTGAGGACACCGGCATCGCCTACGAAGGCCGCCAGCTGGGCACCACCCAGATCTTCCGCACCCAGCAGCAGGTGGATGCCGCGGCCAAGGACATCGCCGTGCTGGAGCGCTCCGGTGTGCCCTTCGAGCTGCTCGACCGTGATGGCGTGGCGCGGGTCGAACCGGCGCTGGCGGCGGTCAAGCACAAGCTGGCCGGTGGCCTGCGCCTGCCCAACGACCAGACCGGCGACTGCTTCCTGTTCACCAATCGCCTGGCCGCGGAGGCTCGCCGCCTGGGCGTGGAATTCCGCTTCGGCGCGGAGATCCAGCAACTCAGCGCCAACGGTGATCGCCTCGACGGCGTCCGCGTCGATGGCGAGCTGCTCACCGCCGATTACTACGTCCTGGCCCTGGGCAGCTACTCGCCGCAACTGCTGGCGCCCCTGGGCATCCGGGCCCCGGTCTATCCGCTCAAGGGCTATTCGCTGACGGTGCCCATCGTCGATGCCAGCATGGCGCCGGCCTCGACCATCCTCGACGAAACCTACAAGGTCGCCATCACCCGCTTCGACGACCGTATCCGTGTCGGTGGCATGGCCGAGATCTGCGGCTTCGACCTGAACCTGGATCCGCGTCGCCGTGCGACCCTGGAAATGATCACCGGGGACCTCTATCCTCGTGGCGGCGACCTGGCCCAGGCCAGTTTCTGGACCGGTCTGCGACCCGCCACCCCGGACGGGACCCCCATCGTCGGCGCCACCCGCTATCGCAACCTGTTCCTCAACACCGGACACGGGACGCTGGGCTGGACCATGGCCTGTGGCTCCGGCCGCCTGCTGGCCGACCTGATCGCCCGCAAGCAGCCGCAAATCAGTGCCGAGGGTCTCGACATCTCCCGCTATTCCGCCACCCAGGAGTCCCCGCGCAATGCCCGTACAGCGTCTGCACACTGATCGCCGCCTGAGCGAAATCAACATCCATAACGGCACCGTCTACCTGGCCGGCCAGCTGGCCGACGACTTTTCCGGCGATATCTACCAGCAGACCCGGGAAACCCTGGCCAACATCGACAAGTTTCTCGCCGAAGCCGGCAGCGACAAGCAGAACATCCTGGTGGTGACCATCTTCCTGCGCGACATCGCCCTGCACTTCGAGGGCATGAACCGCGCCTGGGATGAGTGGGCCGCCCAGGGCGCCACCCCGGGTCGCACCACCGTCGAAGCCAAGCTGGCCAAGCCGGACATCCTGGTGGAGATGAACGTCATCGCCGCCGTCAAGGCGTAAGACCGCCATTCTCCCTCTCCCTCTGGGAGAGGGCCGGGGTGAGGGTGTTTCACGCCCCCCCAAACTTTCCCTCTCTCTGCCGAGACCTCCCATGCGTCCCGCTCGCGCCGTCATCGACCTCGCCGCCCTGCGCCAGAACTACCGTCTGGCGCGTGAACTCTCCGATGCCCGCGCCCTGGCGGTGATCAAGGCCGATGCCTATGGGCACGGCGCGGTGGCAGTGGCCAAGGCCCTGGCCAGCGAGGCCGACGGTTTTGCCGTGGCCTGCATCGAGGAGGCGCTGGAGCTGCGCGCCGCGGGGATCCGCGCGCCCATCCTGCTGCTGGAGGGCTTCTTCGGCGTCGACGAATTGCCGCTGATCGTCGAGCACGATCTCTGGACGGTGATCCATGCCGATTGGCAACTGGAGGCCCTGGAGCGGGCCACCCTGGCGCGTCCGGTGCAGGTCTGGCTGAAGCTGGATTCGGGCATGCACCGAGTCGGTTTCTTCCCTGAGGATTACGCTGCCGCGTATCACCGGCTGCTGGCCAGCGGCAAGGTCAGCGGCATCGTCAAACTGACCCACTTCGCCCGCGCCGACGAACCGGACAGCCCCGCCACCAAGGCGCAGATCGCCACCTTCCGCGCCACCACCGAGGGACTGCCCGGCCCCACCAGCCTGCGCAACTCCCCGGCGACCCTGGGCTGGCCCCAGGCGGCCGGCGACTGGGTGCGCCCGGGGCTGATGCTCTATGGCATCTCGCCCTTCGCTGCGTCCCAGCCCGCCGCCGAGCGGCTGCGACCGGTGATGACCCTGACCTCCCGGGTGATCGCCGTGCGCGAACTGCCGACCGGCGAGCCGGTGGGTTATGGCGCGCGCTTCGTCACCTCCGGGCCGACCCGGGTCGGCGTGGTCGCCTTGGGTTATGCCGACGGCTATCCGCGCCATGCGCCCGACGGCACCCCGGTGGCCATCGACGGCCGCCCCGGACGGCTGATCGGCCGCGTCTCCATGGACATGCTCACCGTCGACCTGACCGACCACCCCCAGGCAGGCGTGGGCAGCGAGGTGGAATTTTGGGGCCGGCAGGTATCGGTGGCTGACCTGGCCGCACGCTGCGACACCATCCCCTACCAGTTGCTGTGCAACCTCAAGCGGGTGCCGCGCAGCTATCGCGACTGAGTCCAGGCGGATCGCCTGCCCGTTGGCGAACATGGGCGAGCGCAGCCAGGCCCGCACGTCCGCCCTGGTGTTGTAAATCTCGAACAGCGTTGCCATGATGCCGAACACCGTGCCGTGGCACGCCTTCAGCGCGTGGCCTGGCCACGTCTCCCCCGCCTGCTCGAGGAGTCTTTCCCACCTTGGACGTCGGTGCCCGCCTGCAAACCATCCGTACCCTCAAGGGCCTGTCCCAGCGCGAGCTCGCCAAGCGTGCCGGGGTGACCAACAGCACCATCTCGATGATCGAGAAGAACAGTGTCAGTCCCTCCATCAGCTCGCTGAAAAAGGTGCTGGCCGGCATTCCCATGTCCCTGGTGGAGTTCTTTTCCCTGGACCTGGAACAGGACGCGCCGACCCAGGTGGTCTATCGCGCGGGCGAACTCATCGATATCTCCAGTGGCGCCCACACCGTGCGCATGCGCCTGGTCGGTCGTGCCCATCCCAGCCGGGCCCTGGCCTTTCTCGACGAGACCTATCCGCCGGGCGCCGATACCGGCGAAGAGATGTACGCCCATGAGGGCGAGGAGGCCGGCCTGGTGGTGGAAGGCCGGCTGGAGCTGACCGTCGGCGGCGAGGTGCACGTACTCGAACCGGGCGACAGCTACTATTTCGAAAGCAGCCGACCGCACCGCTTCCGCAATCCCTTCGAGACCCCCGCCCGACTGATCAGCGCGACCACGCCAGCGAATTTCTGAGCACCCGCAGCACGGCGGTTGCAGGGTGGAAAACGGCGCAGCCCTTTCCCTCTGGAAGCCTGTGCCGGCGGCGCCGTCACCCCAAGCCTCTCCCGGAGGGAGAGGGGGCTGTCCGAGTGGACGCTCGAGTTCCTCGGTCCGGGTAGATTCGTGAGCAGACCGCAGGTTGGGCTGAAACAGCTCCATCGTCGAAGCCCAACATTGCCACCACGCTGAGGTAAGGCCCGCTGGGCTTCGCTGCGCTCAACCCTACCTACAGGGCGATTCCCCACAACTCCTCTTCGTCGATCCCCAGCAAAGCCAGCTCCGCCCGGCGTAGCGGTTCGTCCTGAGCGAGAAAGAATTCGTCCAGTTGCGGGGGCGCCACGCCGCTCGCCAGGAGCAGGGCATGGGCCTGACCGCGATGATGCAGCTGGTGTACGAAGAGATGCTGCAGGACCCGCCCGGCCTGTTCGCGGACAGGACCGCTGGCGCGAGGCAGGGTAAGGGTCTGCGCCAGGCGCGCCGGATCGAGATCGCGGCACAGGGTCATCAGGCGCAAGTCGCTGGCGGCCTGGGCTTCGCTCAGCGTCGCTAGGTCCGGCCAGGCGTGGTCACGATAGGAGCGCGGCTGATGATGCAGGGCGTCCAGGTAGAAAAGATCCACGTCGAGTAGATGGCCAAGCAGGGCCCAGAGCGAGCCGAAAAAGGCCGCGGGCTGGGGCGCGCGCAAGGCATCGGTGGACAAGCCGGCACAGGCCGTGAGCAGTCGGTGATTGGACCAGCGATTGTTGCAGGCCTGGGCCAGCAGCAGGGAGGCAGTCATGGGCAGATCCTTGGCGGGACGCGCGGACACTCACTGTAACCTGTGCAGATGTGCGGGGCGTCGCAGGCTGGCCAGCCTTGGCGTTGAGACCGTGGCGGCGCTTTGCCATGCTCGCGCGCTGGAACTCCTCTTTGCAAGGATGCGCATGATGCCTAGCGTTTCGCCCTGGTACGGCCTTGGTCTGGTCGCGGCCCTGTTGTGGGGGGGCACGGTGCAGGCCAACGATCCCGTGGCCCTGCCCGAATTGCCCTTCATTCCCCTGGGTGTGGTCGGGCACGACAACAATGCCGCCTATCCCGAGGCGCAGATGGAGCAGCGGCTGCAGCTACTCGACCGCTACAACCTGCGCAGCTATCGCTCCGGCGAATTTCTGCTGCTGGATCCCCCGCGGATGGATCGCCTGGTCGCCCTGGCCCGCCAGTACAACATCACCCTGCGTCCGGTGATCACCCGGCAGCTGACCCAGGCCCAGGCCTATGCCCTGGCCAAGCGCTATGCCAACGACATCAAGATCTGGGAGATCGGCAACGAGCAGGACTATTCGCGGGTAGGCGCCAGTATTCGCATCAGTCGGCTGGTGGACATCTACCGCGGTATCCGCCGGGCTTCAGACGAACTGAACGCAGGCCTCGAGACCACCATCAACGTGATGTCCTGCAATCCTGGCGAGAAGGGTCCCAAGGCACGCTGCCCCGGGGATCGGCTGGGCTCCATGTGGTTTCTCGACCAGGCCAAGGCGGCCGGCTTCGACTTCGACTACATCAGCTTCCACTACTACCCGCACTACCACGATCGTGGCCACTGGATGGATCTCTACCTGGGCCAGATGCGCGCCATGGCGGAAAAGTACCGCACGCGGATCTTCTTCAATGAGGTCAACTGCGGCGAGATCTACAAGGGCACCACCGATGGGGGACGACCAGGTGATCGCAGCTGCCATGACAGCCTTGAGGCCATCCTGTCCGAACTCAATGGGCGCTATCGCGACATCGTGCGCGAGATCAACGTCTACGAACTGCTCGATGAGCCGACCCACTCGATTCCCCACGAGCGGCACTTTGGGCTCATGTATGACCTGGACCGCCCCAAACCGGTCATGGAACTCATCCGTCGCTATGCCGGAGCGCCCTAGGGCGTCAGAAAGCGGACAAGTCTGACTTCAAGCGAGGATAGCCTCATCGCGTGACCGGGTAGTCACAGGAAATTGGTAGGGAAAGTGCCATCATCGGCACCGTACATCTGGCAAAACACCGCGTTCACCCCTGCCTGATGATGGCACGGGTTCTTATTGGTCTAGCGCTTGCACTAGGCTTTGCGGGTGCCGGGTAAACGATCTTCCCTGGCAGTTTTCCTGCTGTACCGAGGTGGGATGCACGGATCGAATCGCGCACCTCGGCCTATCTGGTTCCACTGCATGACTATCCTGAGCTCTATCTCCCGCCGCCTGCCGCGTCAGGCGCTGCTGTTGCCTGCCCTGTTCGCCACCGCTTCGCTTGCCACCTCCGCCCAGGCCGTTGACCTGGTCGGTCTCAACTTCTCCGGCGCCACCTTCGCGGCCCAAGTACTGCCCGGTGTCAACGACCGCAACTTCATCTTCCCGGCCGAGAGCCATTTCCAGCAGTGGAGCGCCAAGGGCGTGAAGCTGGTGCGCTTCCCCATTCTCTGGGAGCGCCTGCAACCGTCCATGGGGGTCAATCTCGACCCGGCCTATGCGGCACTGGTCGATCGCACCCTGGGCTATGCCCAGAAGTACGGGGTCAAGGTCATCCTCGATCTGCACAACTACGCCCGCTACCAGGGCAAGGTCATCGGCGCGGGCGAAGTGCCCTACGAGGCCTTCCAGAACCTGATGACCCGCATCGCGCAGCGCTGGGGCACTCATCAGGCGCTCTATGGCTACGACATCATGAACGAGCCCCATGACGCCGTGAGCAACTGGCCGATCGCCGCCCAGTACGGCATCAACGGTGTCCGTGCGGTCGATTCGACCCATCCCATCTTCATCGAGGGCAATGGCTGGGCCGATACCACCCGCTGGCCGCAGTGGAACGACGCCCTGCTCAAGCTGAACGATCCGGCCAACAACCTGATCTTCATGGCCCAGGCCTTCTTCGATACCAACCTGAACGTGGCCAGCCTGGCGCCCAACTATGGCGTCGAGCGCCTCAAGCCTTTCGTCACCTGGCTCAAGGCCAACAACAAGCGTGGCTTCATCGGTGGCTTCGGCGTACCTGACACAGATGCGCGCTGGTTGCCCATTCTCGACAGCATGCTCGCCTATCTGAAGCAGAACTGCATTCCGGCCACCTACTGGGCTGCCGGTCCCGGCTGGGGCACCTACAACCAGGCGGTCGAGCCCATCAATGGCAAGGAGCGTCCCCAGTGGGCGGTGCTGGCCAAGTACCTCGACAAGGACAGCTGCGCGGGCATCGGCCCCCAGGTAACGCCGACCGCCGCTACCCCGGCCAAGCCCCAGGCTGCGACCGGCGGGGCAACCGCCGGCAACACCGGTGGTACCGGTGCTACCGGCACCGCCGGGGCGACCACCGGCACGACCGCCGGCACCCTCACGGGCGCCGCCCCGGCCGCGGGCACCACCACTCCTGCAGGTAGCACGGCCACTACCGGGGCGACCACCGGAGCAGCCACTGGCACCGCGGGCAATGCCGCCAATGCCTCCAAGCTGACCACCGTCGAGCAGCTCTACCTGGCCTACTACGGCCGGGCGGCCGATGCCGGCGGGCTGAACTACTGGGCCTCCCGCCTGGCCGGCGACATGAGCGTCGAACAGCTGGCGGCCACCTTCGCCGGCAATGGCGAAGCCACTACCCTCTATGGCTCGCTGAGTGGCGCCGCTCTGGTCAACAAGGTCTATCAGAACCTCTATGGCCGCAGCGCCGACAGCAGTGGCAGCGCCTACTGGAGCAGCCGTCTGGCCAATGGCGTGACCTCGCGTGCCAACCTGCCGCTGGAAGTCCTGCGCGCTGCCGCTGGTGACGACAAGGCCTTCTTCGACAAGAAGGTGAGCACGGCGCTGGCCCAGGGCACCACCACCACGCCGGCCCCCGCGGCCAGCGTGCAACCGGTGCAGAACGTGGTCCTGCCGGTCGCCAGCGGTCTGGTCGCCTCAACGCCGTTGACCGGCTACAAGAACATCCCCCTAGGGGTGGTCGGCCACGACAACAGCGCAGCCTATCCGCCTGCCGAGATGGAGGCCCGCCTGCAGCTACTGGCGGCGCGCAATCTGCGCACCTATCGCTCCGGCGAGTATCTGGTGACCAACCTGCCCGAGCTGGATCGGCTGGTGTCCCTGGCCCGCAAGTACAACATCACCCTGCGGCCGGTGATCACCCACAAGCTGACCCAGGCGCAGGCCTATACCCTGGCCAAGCGCTACGCCAACGACATCAAGATCTGGGAGATCGGCAACGAGCAGGACTACGCCAAGGCCGGTGCGCAGGATCGCATCAACACCCTGGTCGGGATCTATCGCGGCATCAAGCAGGCCTCGGACGAGCTGGGCGCCAACCTCAAGACCACCATCAACGTGATGGCGTGCAACTCGGATGATCGCACCACCACCTCGCGTTGCCCGGGTGATCGCAATGGGGCCATGTGGTTCCTCGACCAGGCCAAGGCGTCGGGCTTCAACTTCGACTACATCAGCTTCCACTACTACCCCTATGTCGACGACAAGGGCTACTGGATGGACATGTACCTGGGCCAGATACGCGCCATGGCCAACAAGTACAAGACCAAGGTGTTCTTCAACGAGATGAACTGCGGCAACGTCTACCAGGGCAACACCGATGGCGGCCGTGACGGCGATCGGGCCTGCTACGACAGCGTCAAGCAGATGCTCACGGTGCTCAACACCAGCTACCGGGATGTGGTGGCCGAGATCAACGTCTACGAACTGCTCGACGAGCCGAGCCTCTCGGTGGTCCACGAGCGGCACTTCGGGATGATGTATGACCTCAAGCGTCCCAAGCCGATCTTCGACATGGTGACCAGCTTCGCCAAGTAAGACCTGAACACGGCGATCGCCCCGCCCCCACGGCCTGTATGGCGTGGGGGCGGTGTCGT
The DNA here is from genome assembly GCF_056790235.1 of Pseudomonas sp. VMV1. NCBI lineage: Bacteria > Pseudomonadati > Pseudomonadota > Gammaproteobacteria > Pseudomonadales > Pseudomonadaceae > Pseudomonas > Pseudomonas sp. VMV1. Next base: position 174,306 of record NZ_JBXGSE010000003.1, on the reverse strand, counting down.
TTGGGGCGTGTCAGTTTGGAACGGGGTGGGCCCTCACCCTAACCCTCTCCCAGGGGGAGAGGGGATCGATCGGCGCAGAGTGAAGCTTGGGGGTATCGCCCGAGCCTGGGATGGCTTGCCCAAGCCTGTCCTTACTAGCCCTCACCAAGTAGGACCTGAGCACGGCAATCGCTCCGCCCCCATGGCCTGTATGGCGTGGGGGCGGTGTCGTTTGGGGCGTGTCAGTCTGAAGCGGGGTGGGCCCTCACCCTAACCCTCTCCCAGAGGGAGAGGGGATCGATCGGTGCAGAGTGAAGCTGTGTATCGCCCGAGCCAGGAAGATCGTGCCCAAGTCCGAGGCTGCACCTGCTAGCCCCCTCTCCCTCCGGGAGAGGGCTGGGGTGAGGGCGATCCCGCCAAGGACCCCGCTTGAGCATCGCCCGTATCGCAGCCAGGGCATCGCTGCCGCGGGTGGTCTTCTGTTCCTGAGGCCTCTTCCAGACCAATAACCTGGGCCAGGCGCGGCAAATGGCCGGCACAGGGCGCCGAGCAGCCGGCGATTGCGGCAGGCTTGGTGAGGAAAGGGCAGCGGTGAGCGCTTCATTGTCAGCCCTGGCTGCCGCGCTTGCGCCTGCCTCTCTTTTGATCTTGGACTTTTGGCAAAGTAGCTTCCTAGAGCCTTTTCTCGTGGTCGGGAGCGGGTCCGCCCGCTCTCCAGGATGAATGTCCACTTCGGTGACGCCATGAAAATCAAAGCGACGATCGAGCGTATCCCGGGCGGCCTGATGCTGGTGCCAGCTCTTGCTGGGGGCAGTGCTGCATACCAGTTGGCCAGGAATCGGTCCTTACTTCGGCTCCTTCACCCAGGGTCTCATCACCGGCATCGTGCCCATCCTGGCGGTCTGGCTGTTCTGCCTGGGCGCCGCCATTCCCCTGCGAACGACCGGTACCCTGCTGCGCAAATCGGGCACCCTGATCCTGACCAAGATCGGTACCGCCTGGCTGGTGGCCGTGCTGCTCGTGCAGCTGTTGCCCAGCGGTGGGGTGACGTCCGGATTCTTCGTTGGCTTGTCGGTACTCGCCGTCGTGGCGGCCTTGGACATGACCAATGCCGGGCTCTATGCCTCGCTCATGGAGGAATACGGCACCCGCGAGGAAGCCGGCGCCACGGTCTTGATGGGCCTGGAGTCCGGGCCCCTGGTGACCATGCTGATCCTCGGCTCGACCGGGCTGGCGAGCTTCGAGCCGCGCCTGCTGGTCGGCGTCGTCATGCCTTTCCTGGCAGGCTTCGCGCTCGGCAATCTCGATCCGGAGCTGCGTGATTTCCTGTCGCGGGCGCCACGTATCCTGGTGCCCTTCTTCGCCTTCGCCCTGGGCAACACCATCGACCTGCGGGTGCTCATGACCACGGGGCTGCTCGGGGTGCTGCTGGCCCTGGCGGTGGTGCTGGTGTCGGGCAGCGCCCTGGTGGCGGCGGACATCCTGATAGGCGGCGGGCGCGGCACGGCCGGTATCGCGGCCTCCAGCACCGCCGGTGCGGCGGTCGCCACGCCGCACCTGGTAGCCCAGGCGGCACCGACCTTCGCCGCCGAAGCCCCGGCCGCCACAGCGCTAGTGGCCGTCTGCGTAGTGCTCACGGCGGCCCTGACCCCCATCGCCACCAGCCTCTGGGCTACCCATGTGGCGCCCAAGATACGCCCGGCTCAGGCGCGTCCGGCAGGGGACGGCCAGGGGGTGGGATGATGGCTCGATGTTGCCAATAGCCTAGGCGCTGTCGGAAAGGTACCCAGGCTTGACCAGGCGGTGTGGAGCGCACGCCCTATCCGCTTCCTCACCGATTCCGCCTTGCCTGCGCTCGACGACTTTTCGTACCAAACCTGGGAAACCACCAGGCGCCGCCACCGGCAGCGATAGCCAGGGTCAGCGGCGCCAGTAGCCAGGGCGCGACGGCCCGGTTCCTGCGCCCTACGCTAGCCCTTCTTCAGCATCGCCCGCATCGCCGCCAGGGCGTCGTTGCCGCGGGCGGCCTTCTGTTCCTGGGGGGCCTCTTCCAGCCCTTCCCATTGCAGGTCCTCGGGAGGCAATTCGTCGAGGAAGCGGCTGGGGGTGCAGTCGATCAGCTCGCCGTACTGCTTGCGCCGGGTGGCGTAGGTAAAGGCCAGGGTCTGGCGCGCGCGGGTAATGCCCACGTAGGCCAGGCGGCGCTCCTCTTCGATGGTGTCGGCCTCGATGCTGGAGCGGTGCGGGAGGATCTCTTCCTCCATGCCCATGATGAACACATAGGGAAATTCCAGGCCCTTGGAAGCGTGCAGGGTCATCATCTGCACCCCGTCGGCGCCTTCCTCTTCCTCCTGCTGGCGTTCGAGCATGTCGCGCAGGACCAGCTTGGCGATGGCATCCTCGATGGTCATCTGGCCTTCCTCGTCCTTTTCCAGGATGTTCTTCAGCGCATCCATGAGGAACCAGACGTTGCCCATGCGGAAGTCGGCGACCTTGTCGGAGCTGGCGTTCTGCCGAATCCAGTTCTCGTAGTCGATGTCCATCACCATGCTGCGCAGGGCGCCGATGGGATCTTCGCCGGCGCAGTTCTTGCGCACGCCATCCATCCAGCGCTTGAAGCGCCCCAGGCGCTCGGTGAAGCGGGCATCCAGGTGCTCGCCCAGACCGATCTCGTCGGCCGCGGCATACATCGACAGGTCGCGGCTGCCGGCATAGTTGCCGAGCTTTTCCAGGGTGGTGGAGCCGATCTCCCGGCGCGGCACGTTGATCACCCGCAGGAAGGCGTTGTCGTCGTCCGGATTCACCAGCAGGCGCAGGTAGGACATCACGTCCTTGACCTCCTGACGGGCAAAGAAGCTGGTACCGCCGGAGAGTCGGTAGGGGATCTGATGGTGCTGCAGCTTGAGCTCCATCAGCTTGGCCTGGTGGTTGCCACGATAGAGGATGGCGAAGTCCGCGTAGGGTCGCTGGGTCTTGAGGTGCAGGGTGAGGATTTCCAGGGCGATGCGCTCGGCCTCGCCGTCCTCGTTCTTGCAGCGCAGCACCCGGATCGGGTCGCCATGCCCCATCTCGCTCCACAGCTGCTTCTCGAACACGTGGGGGTTGTTGGCGATGAGCACATTGGCGCACTTGAGGATGCGGCTGGTGGAGCGATAGTTCTGCTCCAGCATCACCACCTTGAGCGAAGGGAAGTCGTCTTTGAGCTGCATCAGGTTTTCCGGCCGCGCCCCGCGCCAGGCGTAGATCGACTGGTCGTCGTCGCCCACCACGGTGAACTGGGCGCGCTCCTGCACCAGCATCTTCACCAGCAGGTACTGGCTGGTGTTGGTGTCCTGGTATTCGTCCACCAGCATGTAGCGGATGCGATTGCGCCAGCGCTCCAGCACCTCGGGGTGCTCCTGGAACAGCTTCACCGGCATCAGGATGAGGTCGTCGAAGTCGACCGCGTTATAGGCCTTGAGGGTGCGCTGGTAGTGCAGGTAGACCACCGCGGCGGTCTGCTCCTTGGGCGTGCGCGCCTTTTCCAGGGCTTCCTCCGGCAGGATGAGGTCGTTCTTCCAGTTGCCGATGTAGTTCTTGATCTCGTCCAGGCCGTCGTCGCCCTGGTATTCCTTCTGCATGATGTCGGTGAGCAGCGCCTTGATGTCGCCCTCGTCGAAGATCGAGAAGCCCGGCTTGTAGCCCAGGTGCACGTACTCGCGGCGGATGATGTTCAACCCGAGGTTGTGGAAGGTGGAGACGGTCAGGCCGCGGCCTTCGCCGGCCTTGAGCAGGCTGGCCACCCGCGCCTTCATCTCCCGCGCCGCCTTGTTGGTGAAGGTCACGGCGCAGATGTACTGGGCGCGGATACCGCACTGCTGTACGAGGTAGGCGATCTTGCGGGTGATGACGCTGGTCTTGCCGGAGCCGGCACCGGCCAGCACCAGCAGGGGGCCGCTGATGTAGGCCACGGCTTCGGCCTGGCGGGGATTGAGCTTGGACATGGCGGACCGGTGGGACGACGCTGGGCGGGGGATTCTACCAGCGCCGGTCCGCCCCGGTCTCAGGGCTTGGGCGGTGGCGCGACGAAGGTCAGCTGGCGCGGATAACCGTACTTCTCTCCGGGCAGCGCCGGACTGTCGAGAAATACCGCCATGCTGCGGCCGAATTCGTTGACGTAGGTGACGGCATAGTCCTGGCCGTCGGCCAGGCGGACGATGGCGCCGGTCTTGAATTCTTCGCGATTACGCTCGGTGACCGGAATGGAGATGCCGGCGGCCTTGCGGTAGACGCCCTTGAGCCAGTCCTGGTTGGTGAAGTCGTTGATCGGGGTGCTGAAGCGCCCCGGCAGGCGCTGCAGATGACGACCGGTGCCGGGGGCGTCATCCACCGCCAGGCGCCGGGGATAGCCTACGGCCTCGGCGTCCAGCGGGGTACCGTCGAGGAACACCGCCAGATTGTCGCCGACGCGCTGCACCTCGGTGATGGCACGCCATTCACCATCGCCCAGCTGGACCTGACGCCCACTGATGAAGCCCTCGACGTTGGCTGGCGTGGCCGGAATGGTCAGCCCCGCGACCCGTCGCAGCACGCCCCGATCCCAGTCTTCGTTGGTGAAGTCGTTGATGGAGCTGGAGAGGAGTGGCTGGGTAGCGGAAGTCTCGTGCGATGGGCTGGCGGTCTGGGCATGGGCCAGCGGCAGACCGAGATAACAGGCGCAGAACAGCAGGGCGGAGAGAGCCAGGCGAGTGGGCATAGAGGTCATCCTTAACGCAGGTTTCTTGTCGGTCCCATACCGGGAGTGGGCGATAGACCCTGGATGTCTCCCGGCGTTTAGGCCATGGCGGCGCAAAGCGGCATTTTTTTACCCGTGCGGCGCCGAATGGCAACCGCTGCGTTACCCTGAGGGCTTTTCCCGCTGGAGTGTGTCCATGAATTCGACCCTCGCCGCCGTCCCCCTGGCCAAGGCCTATCGCCTGCTCAACCACGGACCCACGGTACTGGTCAGCGCCGCCCACGACGGCCGGCGCAACGTCATGGCCGCGGCCTGGGCCATGGCGGTGGATTTCGAGCCGTGCAAGGTGGCGGTGGTGCTGGACAAGCAGACCTGGACCCGTGAGCTCTTGGAAGCCGAGGGCAGCTTCGTGCTCAACGTGCCTTGCGTGGCCCAGGTGGATCTGGTGCAGACGGTCGGCAATACCACCGGGCGCGAGCTCGACAAGTTCGCCGCCTATGGCATCGAGACCCTGGCGGGTGAACGGATCGCGGCGCCGCGGATCGCCGGGTGTGTGGCCTGGCTGGAATGCCGGCTGCTGCCCGAGCCGCACAACCAGCAGGGTTACGACCTGTTCCTCGGCGAGGTGGTCGCTGCCCAGGCCGATACTCGGGTGTTTCGTGATGGCCGTTGGGACTTCAGCGGCCAGGATCCCTTGCGCACCCTGCACCACGTCGCCGGTGGCCACTTCCTGGTGATCGGCGACGGCATTCAGGGGCAGTTGCTGACGCCCCGGGGGTAGGACGGACGACACCAGCGCCTGGCGTCGTCCGGGCAGTGGTCAGACGCGGAAGCGCGCCACCATCTGCTGGAGGTCGCCGCCCAGCCGCGCCAGTTCGCTGACCGACGCCGCGGCATGGGCATTGGCGTTGGCGGATTCCTCGGCCAGGCCGCTGACCTTGACCACGTTGCCGTTGATCTCCTCGGCCACCAGGCTCTGCTCTTCCACGGCGGTGGCGATCTGCTGGTTGAGGCTCTGGATTTCCGCCACCGTTTGGTAGATGACGTCCAGGGCGCGTTCGGCGTCCTGGGCCAGGGTCACGGTGCCCAGGGTGCGGTCACGGCTGGCCTGCATCCGCGTGCTGGCTTCGGTGGTGCCCTGTTGCAAGGTGGCGATGAGTTCGCCGATTTCCTGGGTGGACTCCTGGGTCCGCTGCGCCAGGGACCGGACCTCGTCGGCCACCACGGCGAAGCCACGACCCTGCTCGCCCGCGCGGGCGGCTTCGATGGCGGCGTTGAGCGCCAGCAAGTTGGTCTGCTCGGCGATCGCCTTGATCACGTCGATGACGCTGCCGATGCGACCGCTGGCGGCATCCAGGCGCTCCATGGCGGCGCCCAGGCCCTGAACCTCTTCGGCCGCCAGGGTGATTTCCTGGGCTGCGCGCTTGACCGTGCGGCTGCCCTCACGGGCCATGCTATCGGCGTTCTGCGCGGCGATGGAGGCGTTGGCGGTATTTTGCGCCACGTTGTGCACCGTGGCCGCCATCTCGTTCATGGCGGTGGCCACCTGGTGCATCTCGTCGCGTTGCTGGGTGGCGCCGCGGCTGGTCTGGACGCCAAAGGCCGAGAGTTCGTCGGCCGCGCTGCTGAGCTGCCCCACGCCATTGGCGATGCCACCGACCAGCTGGCGCAGATCGGCGGCCATGGCCTGGGTGGTGCGCTGCAGTTCGCCGAGTTCGTCACGGCGGGTCACCGCATCGCTCGGGGTCAGGTCGCCGGCGGCGACGCGCTTGAGCATGGCCATGGCGGTCGCCAGCGGCTGGGTGATCTGGCGGGCGATCAGCCAGGCGGCGGCGATGCCGATGAGCAGGGCGACCAGGCTGGTCAGCAGCAGCTTGAGCAGGGCGGCCTGACGTTCGGCGGCAGCGGACTTGAGCTGACCCTCGCCCAGCTGATCCAGCAACTGCACCAGCTTGTTGCCCTGGTCCTGCAGGCTGGCGACCGCGGCTTGGGCCTGGCGATTCTGGGCGACGATGGACTCGAAGAAGGCGCGGTAGCGGGTCACGTCCTGGGTGGTGCTGTAGAGGCGCGCGGCGGTGTCGCCATCGATCTGCTTCTGGGCGGTCGCCAGGGTCTTGAGCAGGTCGTCGATGACCTTCAGGGTCGCCTGGGACTTGCTGTCATCGGGAGTCCCGAGGAAGCGGCGGATGGCCAGGCGCACGCCGACCATCTGCGCCTTCATCTCGGCCACTGCCTTGAGGTCGGCGGTGCTGTAGCTGCCACCCGGAGCAAAGACCCGCTCGAACAGCTGATCGAAGGTCTCGGTGACGGTATCGGAGACCTTGGTCAGCTCCTTCTGCGCCTCGGCGCTGGTCTGGCTGGACTGCTGCAGGGCAGCGAAGCGTTCCTGGTAGGTCTTCATCTCCTGCTGGATGTTGTGCAGGATGGCGACGTTGGCCGGGTTGCTCAGCAGAATCAGGCCCTTGGCGACATCTTCCGCGACCACGGCCAGATCGGCCTGTTGCTTGGTGACGCTGGCGGCACTGGGATCGAGTAGGTAGTTCTTCTCGTCGATACGGACGGTGAGGATATGGGCCTTGAGCTCCCCGCTGTAGCGCGTCTTGGTGATGCGGTCGAGCAGGGTGTTGGCGGTGAGATAGCCGAACAGGGCCACCACCGTCACCATGACCAGCAGGGCACCAAAGCCCAGGGCCAGCTTCTTGGAAATGCCGAGATTGCTCAGCCAGGAGGCTTTGGAAGCAGACATGGGAATACCGAGAGAGAGTTCGAAGACTCCCTTCATCGGCCATCCCCGTCGATACTTGAAAGCCGACTGTCAGCGCCCTCAAGACAGCCTGGCGACGCTGACGGCTGGCTCCTGGGCAGGCGCGGTCGATCTGCTCAGGCGGTTTCCCGGCTGGCCATGGGCACCGGCAACTCCAGCTCCAGCACGGAGATCAGCGCCCTCTGCTGGCGCTCGTTGAGTTGGCGAAAGCGTTGTAGCAACAGCTGTTCATTGCCATTGAGCAGATCGTCGTCCTCGTCGATCTGCTGCTGCTCCAGCACCCCGTCCTGCACCAGGCTGCGCTCCAGCCAGGCGACGATCTCGGTATTCATGCTATGGCGATGGGAGCGCGCCACGGCGGCGATGCGCTCACGCATGCCATCGGGTAGGCGGACGACAAACTTTTCCGTGGGAATTCCAGCGGGAGCGCGGTGAACGTAAGGCATGGCGAACCTCCAAAGAACGGGGTGGCTGACGTCAAAGCGCCGACAACAGCAGTCGACCGGCGAAGAAGACCAAGACCAGGCCCATGGTTCTTTCGAACCAGTGGCCCAGGCGGAGAAAGGTCCGGCGAACGCGCGGACTGGAAAACAACAGGCTGACCAGGGCGAACCAGGCGGCATTGACCGCGCACATCCACAATCCATAGAGACCCTGTACGGTCAGCGGCGTGCTGGCGCTGACCACGGTGGTGAATATGGCCAGGAAGAACAGCGTGGCCTTGGGGTTGGTGGCGTTGGTCAAAAAGCCGGTCAGGAAGGCCTTGCCGGGCGACTGGCGCTCCAGGTCGGCGGCCTGCCACTGGCTGTCGTCCAGCGGCGCGGCGGTAGGCTTGCTGCGGATGAGGTTGAAGCCCAGCCAGAGGATGTAGGCGCCGCCGACGATCTTGGCGACCCCCAGCAGCCAGGGCGTGGCGTGCATCAGGGCGCCGATGCCCAGCAAGGTATAGAGCACGTGCACCGAGATGCCGGCGCCGATGCCCAGGGCGGTGCACAGACCGATCAGGCGGCCGAATCTCACGCTCTGACGTACGGTCACGGCGAAATCCGGGCCGGGTGCCAGTACCGCGAGAAAGTGGATGGTCGCCAGGGCGAGGAATTCGCTCAGGTAGGGGGACATGTCAGCTCCAGTACGTCAGGGGTTCGGCAGCCCCGCGATAACCGACGAAGCACGACAGCGACAGGCGCGGCTGATCGTTGCCGGGGGTCACGGCGTGCATGCGGCGGGAATTGAAAAGGATCAGGTCGCCCGGGTCGGGGCGGATGGTCAGGCAGGGCGGGCCAAGGCGATCGGGTTCGATGCCGTAGCTGTCGCCGCGCATGGCGTCGAAGGCCTCCGGGGACAGTTCCCGCGACCAGAGCTGCAGTTCGCCGCCGCTGCTGGGCATGGTCAGGTAGACGTTGCAGGCCAGCTGGGTCACCAGGCTTTCGGCCTCTTCGCTGCCCGGGGCGTCCTTGGCGAAGATGTCGTGGTGGGCGAGAAAGCGTACCCCCGGCTTCACCACCCGCGACAGACCGACGTACATCTTGCGGCCCCAGAGGGTCTGCAGCTGGGCCCCCGCGGGCCAGACCTCATCGAGGGTGCAGCGCACCAGATCGATGGGGTTGAGATAGGGGCGACAGCGTCGACGCAATTCTTCCAGGTTGCTGGTGACGCTGGCGAAGTAGTCGTCCATCTGCGCACGCTGGTGCTCCGCTTCGTAGAAGGCCATGCCGATGCGGCCAATGCTGGGCGCGTTGATGTAGGTGGCAAAGCCGTTGCCGAGGATCTGCTGACCCAGGTCATTGGCCAAGGAACGTGGCACGAACTGGCGAATGCGCACGGCCAGCAGGTCTTCAGCGGTGAGGCGGAGCAGGCTCTCGGTGTCGAGAGCGTCGAGTTCGAGCAGCATGGCGCTTCCTTTCTGGGGGTAGGGTGGGCGGTTGATCAGGCGCCAGCCATGTCGTAGCTCACCAGCAGGCGTCCCTTCTTTTCCTTGACGCCCAAGGCGCTCAGGGCGCCGACCGCGCGCAGCGACCGCACGTGGGTCCCGCCGCAGGCATAGCGCGCCACATCCTCGCCAAAGCGCACCTGGCGCTGGCCGTCGGCCTGCACCTCGATCTGCAGCGGCAGGTCTTCTTCCACCAGGGCGTCGAAGTGCGCCTGCAGGGATTCGGCGTCCAGGGCGACGGTTTCCTCCCCCGGGACGAATTCGATACGGCCTTCACCCGGCCAGTGATGGGCCTTGACCGGCTTCCAGCCATGGGTCTCGCCGATGTGGCCGAGCAGATGCCCGGCCGAATGCAGCCGCGAGTGCAGCTGGCGGCGCGCTTCATCGACCCGCGCCAGCACGCGACCCGGCGGCAGGGCACGGTTGGTGTGGTGCAGGATGCGCTCGCCGTCCTGGACCACCCGGGTCACCTCGGCAGTGCCGATCCAGCCGGTGTCGCTGGGTTGACCACCGCCCTGGGGATGGAAGGGCGTGGCGCGCAGTTCGACGACATAACCTTCTTCGGCGGCGCTACAGGCGTGGACCTCGACCTCGGCGATCAGGCTGTCGCTCAGGAAATACAGGCGCTCGGTCATACGTCTACTACCTAGAAAACGAGAAACATCCTCATTTTAAAGAGTGCACACAAGGGTGATAATCCATCTTCTCTCCAAAGGAATTTTGCGCTGTGAGCATAAATCTCCCCCTGCCGCTGCTCAGCGAGATGGCCATCTTCGTGCGAGTGGTGGAGAGCGGCAGCTTCTCTGCGGCGGCCCGCCAGCTGGGGCTGACTCCCTCGTCCACCAGTCGCAGCGTGGCGCGCCTGGAGAAGGCCCTGGGCACTCGACTGCTCAATCGCAGCACGCGCAAGCTGCGGTTGTCGGAGGCGGGGGAGGAGGTCTATCGGCGCTGCAGCGACATGGTCGGCGCGGCGCGGGCGGTGCTGGAGGTCAGCGGCCAGTTCAATCAGGCGCCGGCCGGCGTCGTGCGGCTGTCGGTGCCCAAGGCGGTGGGCAGCACGGTGATCCATCCGCACATGGCCGACTTCCTGCGTCGCTATCCGGCAGTGGACGTGCAGCTGCTGTTGGAAGACCGCCATGTCGACCTGATCGACGAGAACGTCGATCTGGCCATTCGCATCACCGATAGACCGCCGCCGGGACTGGTCGGGCGCCAGTTGCTCACCATCGACCACCTACTCTGCGCCACGCCGGCCTATCTGGCCGAGCACGGCAATCCAGCACACCCGCGTGATCTGGCCCTGCACAGCTGCATCTACCTGGCCGAGGAGCCGGCCGACTCGCGCTGGAAATTTCGCCAGGGCGCTAAGGTGGTCCACGTCAGCGTCCGGGGTCGCTACGCCGCCAATCACACCGGGGTGCGCCTGGACGCGGTGCTCAACCATATCGGCATCGGCAGTCTGCCGCTGTTCACCGCCGAGGCGGCCCTGGCCCGTGGCGAGATCGTCCAGGTGCTGCCGGAATGGTCCTTTCTGCCGCATTACCATGGCGGCGCCTGGCTGCTCTATCCCGCCACTCGCCATCTGCCGCCCAAGCTCAAGGTATTCATCGACTTCCTCGTCGAGCGTCTGGGCGATCAGCCGCTGCGCCCGGGGCAGGGCGCCGCCGCACTGCCGGAACAGCGCTTTCAGGAGTTGACCATCGGCAGCTAGAACCGGGTTGATCGTGCATTCGTGATGCTTTTCACAAGTTCTGTTACAACTGGCATCATTAGGTGAAACGATTCACCTAACGTTTCTCTGCCCTGAACACCGTGGTTTGCCCTGGGTCATGCTCACCGAGACCCGCCCGCGCGGGTGGATCAGGTCGTCGCCGCGATCCCTGCCCTGGCAAAACAAGAAAGGATTTCCCATGCTCGCTTCATCACCCTCGCTCGCCACTCCCGTGGCGGCCACCCCGCGCAAGGGGCTGGTCGTGCTCATTGCCGTGATCGCCGCCCTGGGTGGCCTGCTGTTCGGTTACGACACCGGCATCATCGGCGTCGCCCTGCTCGGCCTTGGCCGCGAATTCGCCATGGACGACACCGTCAAGCAGCTGGTGACCGGCGCCATCATCTTTGGCGCCCTGTTCGGCTGCCTCGGCACCGGCCCGATCTCCGATCGGCTCGGCCGGCGCAAGACCATCATCGGCGTGGCCCTGGTGTTCGCCCTGGGGTCGGTGCTCTCGGCACTGTCGCCCAACGTCACCCTGCTGATCCTGTCGCGCTTCCTGCTCGGCCTGTCGGCTGGCAGTTCCACCCAGATCATCCCGGTCTATATCGCCGAGGTGGCGCCACCGGAGCACCGTGGCAAGCTGGTGGTGCTGTTCCAGTTCATGGTGGTGTTCGGTATCACCGTGGCCTATTTCACCGGTTTCGCCCTGGACGAGCACTGGCGCTGGATGTTCGGTCTCGGCCTGGTGCCGGCGCTGATCCTGCTGGCGGGCATGGCGGTGCTGCCGGAGAGTCCGCGCTGGCTGCTGGTCAAGGGTCGTGAACAGGATGCCCTGGCGGTGCTGGAACGGGTGCGGGGTGGCAGGACCGCGGCCGAGGCCGAACTGGCCGAGATCAAGACCGTGAGCAACGCGCCGGAAGGCAACTGGAGCGATCTGTTCTCGCCGTGGGTTCGGCCGGCCCTGCTGGTGGGCGCCGGCATCGCCATGTTCTCGCAGATCACCGGCAACAATGCCCTGATCTACTACGCACCGACCATCCTCACCCAGGCCGGTTTCTCCGACCAGACCGCGGTGCTGGCCACCGGCTGCAGCACCATCCTGGTGGTGATCATGACGGTGGTGGGCAGCTTCCTGGTGGATCGCATCGGTCGTCGTCGCTACCTGCTGACGCTGATCCCCGGTTCCATCATCGCCCTGGCGATCATGGGTTACCTGTTCCAGGGTGCCGGTCCCCAGACCGATGTCGAGCGCTGGACGGTGGTGGCCTGCCTGGCCGCCTACCTGATGCTCAACTGCGGCGGCTTCGGCGTCTGCATCTGGCTGATCAACGCCGAGGTCTATCCGTTGTTCGTGCGCGGCAAGGGCGCCAGCGTCGGCGCCTTCAGCCACTGGGGTTTCGACCTGCTGGTGACCCTCACCACCCTGAGCCTGGTGACCAAGCTGGGCGCCGCCCATACCTTCTGGCTCTACGCCGGCATTTCCCTGGTGGCCCTGCTGTTCATCTGGCGCCTGGTGCCGGAGACCAAGGGCAAGAGCCTGGAGCAGATCGAGCACGACCTGCGCGAACGGCGCTTCTTTCCCTATCAGCGGAAGGGCTGAACGCCAGCTCCGGTGCTAGGGTCGCAACAGGAGCGGAGATAGAGCTCCGCTCCTGTTCGCCTGTGCCGGAGTCCTGCCATGCGCCCCCTCACCCTCGACCTCGATCTGCTGGCTGCCGCCCTCGACAGCCGGGAGCGAGGTACCCACTTCCTCGATCTCGAAAGCGGCGCCCTGCGTCTGCTCGACCCGGACGACCTCAGTCTGGAAGAGCGCGAGGAGCTGGAAGATCCCGAACGCTACCTGCCGCTGCCGCGGCTGACCCAGGACGACCGCCTGGAGCTGCGCGAAGCCTTTCTGCACCAGTTGCGCCATCCCCACGCCCAGCCACTCTTGCGCGCTGCCCTGGAGAGCCGGCGGCCGATCCGCACCTTCGACTACGAGCTGGAGCTCTTCCCCTCGGTACGCGACGCCTGGCAGGCCTTCGCCCTGAGTCGCCTCAAGGAAGAGCTGCTGGTGCTGCTGGACGAAGCCGGCCTGGAGGCCCTGTCGGCGGATGGCCGGCTGCCACTGCCGGACGATATGCCCGAAGGCATCCGGCGGCGGTTGGAGAAGGGACGAGAACGGTGAGCGGCATCCCAGTGTGAGTTCACCGGAGCACGCTTTAAAGTCGATTAAAGACCTTTATAGATCTTTATAGATCGGTCTATGAAGCTAATCGTGCCCGTGCCGATAGAGCTTGAGCTCCACCATCAGGTCGTCGGTGAGGGTTTCCAGATGGGCCTGCAGGGTTTCGAGGGCCAGGTCCGCCGGTAATGCCAGCAGGGCGGTGGCATGGAACAGCACCTCGCTGCTCATGGGCGCCGGGCGCGTCTCGGTGGACAGGCGTTCGACATTGACGCCGACCTGATGCAGCGCCCGGGTGATGTCGCGGACGATGCCGACGCGGTCGTTGCCCAGGAGGTCGAGCTGCACCAGCGGTGCACCCAACGCAGCCGGCTGGCCCGGCTCGCCCACCAGGATGCGCAGGCCGGGAATGGCCAGCTGCTGCAGGGTCTCCACCAGACCGTTGCGCAATTCCGGCTCGACTTCCACCGAGAGGATCCCGGCGAACTGCCCGGCCAGATGGGCCATGCGACTCTCCAGCCAGTTGCCGCCCTGGGCGGCTACGCAGTCGGCCAGGGCTTCCACCAGACCGGGACGATCAGGGGCGATGACGGTCAGGACCAGGTGTTCCATGGTGGGCTCCAAGGCAGGCGAGGGGTGCCTGCAGTCTAGCCCGCCAGGCGGACGCTGGCCTACTGGATATCCTCGGGTTTGACGATCACCCAGTGCTTGTCGGCGTTGACCGCCACACCGCTCTTGGCCTGACCCTCGGCGTTGCTCTTCATCATCGCCTCGATCTGGGTGCGGTACTTGGCCTTGCGATCGATCCACAGGTGGATGCCATCCTTGGCGCCGTCCACGCCCTGGAACAGCATGGGGCCGTCGCTGACCGGGGTGTCACCGCCCACCAGGATGGGTTTCTTCCAGGGATCTATGTAGGTGAGGATGGCCGCGTACTTGCCGGCGAACCAGGTGGCCGGGGTCCACAGATAGGGCGTGACCTGCAGCCTGAGGTTGGCCTTGGGATCGTACTTGCCTTCGGCGATCTGCTTGCGGGCGGTGGTCAGCTGGCCGCTGACGGGGTCCTTGAGCAGGGTGCTGACGCCAATGACGTTTTCCGGCTTCACGCCATAGCCGTAGCGCGGATCGGCAGCGATCATACGCACCAGCTCTTCGTGGGCGGCGCTGATCACATAGACCTCGATGCCGTTCTCCATCAGCTTGTGATAGAGCTCCTGCTGGCCGGTGAAGGGCTTGGGCGGATTGACCTCCACCGTCTCGACCTTGTCGTCCTTGCCGTAGTAGGTGGCCGGGATCGGCTTGCCGTAGGCCATCAGTTCGTCGACATAGCCCTTGAGCTGCTGCAGGGTGAAGCCGGAGAACACCTGGGCGACCCAGGGATAGCAGACCAGGTCGTCGATCTCGCAGAGCCGGTAGTAGTAGCTGTTGAGGCTTTCCTGGTGGCCGCCGACGTCCTTGAAGGGGATCAGCTTGAGCGAAGGATCCAGGGTCTCGCGGGTCAGCACGCCCTTCATTTCCAGGAATGGTAGCAGGGCCTCTTCCAGGTCATAGCGGTAGCTGGTGTTGTCCATGTCGAACACCGCGTAGTTGCCCTGGTTGGCATTGGCGGTGATCAGGGCATCGAGCTGGCGGGCGGCATCGGCCGGCCAGTGGGTCAGCTCGGTGGCAGCGGCGGTAAGCGACAGCAGGCCGCCGGCCAGACCGGCGAGAAGGCGGGGAAGGGAAGACATCGGTGGGCTCCGGCACAGCGACCACCCAGTGCGGTCGCCTGGCTGCAACCCTAGCAAAAGGCTGTTACAGATCCGTGTGAGAGACGACCCGTGCGAATGCGAGAGCGGCAGGACCTGCCGCTCTGCGACAGGGCTGTCAGGCGGTCACGGTCTTGAAGCGCGGCTCGGTGTTGCCCTTGAACAGTGTCAGGGTCGCGACCAGGCCGAGGACGGCGGCCAGGGTCAGCCACATGCCGGGGGCGGCCTTGTTGCCGGTCTCCTGGATCAGCCAGGTGCAGACCATCGGGGTGAAGCCGCCGAAGGTCGCGGTGGCCAGGCTGTAGGCCAGGGAGAAGCCGGTGGTGCGCACATGGGCGGGCATCACCTCGGTCAGGGCGACCACCATGCCACCGTTATAGGTGCCATAGAGGAAGGACAGCCACAGCTCGACCATCAGCAGGCGCGAGAAGCCCGGGGCGTGGGTCAGCCAGATCATCGCCGGGTAGGCGGTGAGGATGGCCAGGACCGTGGCGAAGATCAGCAGCGGACGACGGCCGACGCGATCGCTCAGGGCGCCCATCACCGGCAGCCAGATGAAGTTGGACACGCCCACGCAGGCGGTCACGATCAGGCTGTCCAGGGCGGTCAGGTTCAGCTCATGCTTGCCGAAGGTCGGGGTGTAGGCGGTGATCAGGTAGAAGGAGGCGGTGGTCATGGAGACCATGGCCACGCCGGCCAGCACCACGCCGAAGTTCTGGCGGATGGAGGTCATGGTCTCGCGGAAGGTCGGGCGATGCTTGCGCGCCTCGAATTCCGGGCTCTCTTCCAGGGAGCGACGGATCATGAACAGGAAGGGCACGATCAGGCAGCCGATCAGGAAGGGAATGCGCCAGCCCCATTCACCCATCTCGGCGGGCGACAGCCAGTGGTTGAGCAGCGCGCCCAGCACGCCGGCGAAGACCACCGCGACCTGCTGGCTGGCGGACTGCCAGGAGACGAAGAAGCCCTTGCGCCCGGGGGTGGCGATTTCCGACAGGTAGACGGACACGCCACCCAGCTCCACGCCAGCGGAGAAGCCCTGCAACAGGCGGCCCAGCAGCACCAGCAGCGGCGCGGCGACGCCCAGGGTGGCATAGCCCGGCACCACGGCGATCAGCAGGGTGCCCAGGGCCATCAGCATCAGGGTCACGATCAGGCCGTGACGGCGACCGTGCCGGTCGATATAGGCACCAAGGAAGATGGCGCCCAGCGGCCGCATCAGGAAGCCGGCGCCAAAGGTGGCCAGCGACAGCATCAGGGAGGCGAGTTCGTTGTCGCCGGGAAAGAAGGTCTTGGCGATGGCCGTGGCATAGAAGCCATAGACCATGAAATCGTACATTTCGAGGAAGTTTCCGCTGACGACGCGGAACACGGATTTGGCTTTCGAGGTGGTGGCCATGACTGCTAGCTCGATTGGGTTTGTTATGGAGACAGCTCGCGCAAAGGGCGCCCAGGCCTCTGTGGGTGGGTCGCGCTATTTGTAACCATATGTGTTGCAAAACTGCGCTGGCAAGCTGAATCGGACTGGAACCCCCGAAATTGCTGACTTTGAAAGGTTGCTGAAAGATTCGAGACATTACGTCTGGAAATTATTGTCCAGTTGACAAGATGTCGCAGCTCAGCTGAAGAACATCTGCCAGAACGCCGCGCCCACGCCGGCCAGGCTTTCTCCCGCGATGAGACCCGCGGCGGCCGCCAGGGCGAAGCGCTCGGCCACGCCTGGTGCTCGCCAACGCACCAATGCAGTGAGCAGGGCGCCCAGGGTCATCATCAGCGACACCGAGGCCGGCAGGATGAAGGCCAGGCCCAGGGCCGCAGAGCTGGGCAGCCAATGGGCGCGCCGCGCTGGCAGCAGGGCTTCGGCCAGGCCCAGCAGCAAGCCGGCCAGGGCGCCGAGGACGATGCCCAGCCGCATGGCGCCATCCAGTGCACCCAGGCCCTGGGTCAGGGTTTCCGCCACTGCCTTCCACTGGGCCACCGCTGGCGCTGGCCAGGCGGCACTGAGCAGCAGTGCCTGGGGATCGGGAATCAGCACCTGGTAGGTGAGCACCCCGGTCACCGCGCCCAGGGCGATGCCCAGGCACTGGGCGACCACCTGCTTGGCCGGGGTGGCGCCGATGGCCTTGCCGACCTTGAAGTCGTTCATCAGGTCGGTGCTCTGGCCGGCCGCGCCACCGGCGGTGTTGGCGCCCATCAGGTTGATGTTGACCTGGCCAGGGGCGGCCAGGCCGAAGGTCAGCTGCGACAGCTGGCCAATGGCACCGATGGGCGGGATGCCAGTGGCACCTACCACCCGCGCGGCCATGGCGGCGAGAAAGAGCGCCAGTGGCAGGGCGATCAGGGCGAGCCAGGGATCGATGCCGAACAAGCGGACCTGAAGCGTCACCACCAACAGCGCGGCGACCACCAGCAGCGCCAGCGGCCAGGCCCGTGGCCGGCGCCAACCCCGGCGCTGCCGCTCACCGCGAGGCAGCGTGATCAGGCGTACCGCCAGCGAGGCCAGGGTGGCGCTGACCATCAGACTCACCCCCGGCCAGAGCAGCCATTGCACCAGGAATCCATATTGCGGACCGCTGGCGTCCGCCGGCAGGTCGGCAACGCCGCTGGCCAGCAGCCAGGGCGCCACGCCCGCCCAGGCCAGCAGCGTACCGAGCAATAGCGACAGCCCGACGCGCAGACCGATGATGCCGCCGAAGCCGAGCAGCAGCAGGGAGGGATCGAAGCTGAAGGTCAGTCGCTCCAGCGCGGGCGAGGGCGCTGCCCGCGGCAGTGCCCAGGCGAAGGTATCCACCAGCTTGACGGCTGCCGACAGCGCCAGCGCGCCCAGCAGTACCCGTAGCCGGGCCAGGGCCTCGGCGCCGCTGGCATAGACCTGGCGCAGCGCTTCCAGGGTGGCCAGGCCCTCGGGAAATTTCAAACTGGCATCGGCCAGCAGCAGGGGACGCAGATACCAGGCCACCCAGATGCCGAGAAAACTCACCGCGAACACCCAGCCCATGAGCGGCAGGGTCGGCAATTGCTGGCCGGTCAGCAGGGTATAGGCGGGGATGGGCGCCACCAGCCCGCCCGAGACGATGCTGGCGGCCGCCGAGGCCACGGTCTGGTTGATGTTGCTCTCGTGCAGCGTCCAGCCCGGTTGCTGCAGCCGTCGCCCGAGGCGATGCCAGAGGCCATAGCTCACCAGCAGGGCGATGATCGACATGTTGAACGACCAGCCGATCTTGAGCCCGGCATAGACGTTGGCGGGTGTCAGCAGAATGCCCAGCAGCGCACCGGTAAGCAGCGCCCGGGGGCTGAGCTCGCGGGTCACTGGCTGGGGCTGATCGAGCGGGGCGGCGGTGGCGTCGGACACGACGGGCTCCTTGGTCGTGGAATCAACGGACGTCGTCAGGGGACCCCTGGGCGCGCCGGTTGGTTCGCCCGCTCAAGGGTGGCGCTCGGTCCAGGTCTGGCGCAGGGCCTCGATCAGCTGGCGCAAGCCTGGCGGGGGCTGGCGTCGACTCGGATAGTAGATGCACAGCGGCGCGCCGGGGGAAGCCCAGTCTGGCAGCACCTGCTCCAGGCGCCCGTCGCGCAGTTCCCCGGCCACTCGCCATTCCAGGCAGTAGGCCAGCGCCAGGCCGTCGAGGGCGGCCTGGATCGAAGTCTCGGTCTCGTTGACCGTGAGAGGCCCTGGCACGTCGAGGGTCCGGGTCGTGACGCCGCTGCCCAGCTCCCAGCGATAGAGGGTGCCATTGCCCAGTCGCAGGCGTACGCAGCGATGCTCGGCGAGATCCTCCGGCTGTCTGGGCCGACCGTGGCTGGCCAGATAAGAGGGCGCGCCCACCACGATCCAGCGCAGTTCGTCGGTGAGCGGCAGGGCGACCATGTCCTGGGGCACGGTGTCGCCATAGCGGATGCCGGCGTCGAGGCCATCGGCGACGATGTCCACCGGGCGATCTTCGACGCTGATGTCCAGTTGCAGTTGCGGATAGGCCGCCAGCAGCCGGGGCAGGGTAGGGGTCACCAGCAGACGCGCCGCATCCCGCGGCACGCTCAGCCGCAGCCGGCCCACCGGGGCGTCGCGGTGCTGGTCCAGCTCGCCCAGGGCATCGCCGATGAGGGCGAAACCCTGCTCCAGCTTTTCCGCCAGCGCAGCGCCCGCCAGGGTGGGCACTACCGAGCGACTGGTGCGGTTGAGCAGCTTGACCCCCAGGCGGGTCTCCAGCTGACGTAGTGCATGACTCAGCGCCGAGGTGGTCACTCCCAGTTCGATGGCGGCCTGGCGGAAGCTGCGGCGGCGGACCAGGGCGACGAAGACGTTGAGATCGGCCAGTTCGCCGCGATTGAGGGTCGGCATGAGCGAGACTCGCGCGATAAGGGTCAAGAGTTCGTTGAGCCCCATTCAACGCCTTTTGAATTAGCCTCACAAGGTTAATCCTTCCGACTGGCGTCTTCGCCTGGAGATCTCTATGAGTGAAACCCTGCGCATCCCGGGTATCGACACCCCCGTTTCCCGCATCGGCCTTGGCACCTGGGCCATCGGTGGCTGGATGTGGGGCGGCACTGACGAGGCCCGTTCCATCGAGACCATTCGTGGCGCCGTGCATGGCGGCATCAACCTTATCGACACGGCTCCGGTGTACGGCTTCGGTCGTTCCGAGGAAATCGTCGGCAAGGCCCTGGAAGGTATCCGTGACCAGGCGGTGATCGCCACCAAGGTCGCCCTGGAATGGCCGGACGAACAGGTGCGTCGTAATGCCAGCGCGGCACGCATCCGCCAGGAGGTGGAGGATTCACTGCGCCGCCTGCGGACCGATCGCATCGACCTCTACCAGGTGCACTGGCCCGATCCCCAGGTGCCCCATGAAGAAACCGCTCGCGAACTGGAGCGGTTGCGGCAGGAGGGCAAGATCCTCGCCATCGGCGTGAGCAACTATTCGCCCGAGCAGCTGGAGGCCTTCCGCCAGTTCGCCAACCTTTCCACGGTGCAGCCGCCCTATAACCTGTTCGAGCGTGCCATCGAGGCCGATGTCCTGCCCTATGCCCAGCGTCACGGCCTGGTGGTGCTGGCCTATGGCGCCCTGTGCCGCGGGCTGTTGTCCGGTCGCATGAACGCGGAGACCCGCTTCGACGGCGACGACCTGCGCCAGGGCGATCCCAAGTTCCGGCCGCCGCGCTTCGCCCAGTACCTGGCAGCCGTGGAGGCCCTGACCGCCTTTGCCCGCGAGCGCCATGGCAAATCGGTGCTGGCCCTGGCGGTGCGCTGGATCCTCGATCAGGGACCGACCATCGCGCTCTGGGGCGCCCGCAAACCCGAGCAGTTGCAGGGGTTGGACGAGGCCTTCGGCTGGCAGCTGTCCACCGAGGACCTGGCCGCCATCGACGCCATCCTCACCGAGCACGTCAAGGACCCCGTGGGGCCGGAATTCATGGCGCCGCCCTTGCGTTGACCTGCGGTAGGGCACCCTGGCCCCGCCCCGTTGCCTAAAGGATTCAGCCACAAGAGGTGAGCATCATGGCCAAGCGCGACGATCTCGACCACAAGCCGGAAAACGCTGGCAAGGTCGGCGAGACCCACAAGGAACTTAATCAGGGCGGCGAAGAACAGCGTCCGGAAAATCACCAGCGGCCCGAGCAGTCCAAGGAAAATCCGGATCCGGGCTACTAAGACCGCGATGATCGACACAACAAAGGCGCACCGATCCAGACCGGTGCGCCTTTGCTTTTGGTGCTGGGGTCGTTCCCTGACCCCGACGGTGTCGTCTTGTTAGAGGCTACGCGGGGTGGCCATGCCGCTTTCGTCGCCCACCGCACCCGGTGTATTGCCGGTGGCTGCCGTCCGCCCGACGTTCATGCCCGCCGTGGCCTGGGTAGCGCCCAGGGTGCTGCCGGTGCCTGCCGCCGGTGAGCCGGCCATGGATTCGACTCCGGCATCGGGATCGTTGCCCAGGTTCCTGGGTTTGGCCTGGTCGCCATCGTCATGATTACCCTGACGAGCCCCGTCGGCCACTTCCCGGCCGGTGGCCTTGACCTGCTCGTAGCCACTGCTGGCCGCCTTCTTCGCCTTCGACGTGAGCTTGTCACTGTGTTTGCCCAGGGCGCGGTTTTCAGTCTCGGTCCGCGGCAGCGAGGCACCTAGTAGAGCACCGAGCGCGATGCCCAGGGCCCCTACCACCAGGGGCTGTTCACGCAGCAGGGTATCGAAGGTGCCCTTGAGCTGTTGCGCCTGGGCGCCAAGGGCATCCTTGGTCTGCGCCGCCGTATCGGCCAGTCGCTCGCCGGTCTCGAAAGCCTTAGCCGACACCTGATCACTCAGACCGGCGACCTTGTCGCGTGCATCATGACTGCCCCGATTCAACGAATCGCGGGTATGCCCGGCGCCCTCGGCGACCGACCCCATGGCTCGGCCCAGGCTTTCACTGGCACCGGCCAGCTTGTCCTTGAGCGGACTACCCGCGCTGGCCGGGGCCGGACTACGGTTCTGCCCAAGCGCCAGCCACAGGAGGCCCACCGAGGTGAGCACCGCCGGTACGGGATTGGCCTTGAGGGTATTGCCCAGGTTATGGGCGAATTCGCCGCTGTGGCCCTTGGTGTAGGACAGTGCCTGATCGAACAGCTGGCCGGGTGAGAGCCGGCTTTCCAGCGCTCCTACCAGGTCTTCTATATGCCCGCGCTTCTGATCGATTTCCCGTTCAAGTTCTTCGGGATTCTTTTGGGACTCGTGGTCGACTTGATTGGCGATGCTCATTGCGCGGCTCTCCGTACGGCGTCCTTGTCCTTCTGCAGGCTGTTGACGGTGCGATCAGGGGTGAAGTGGGCCGGCTCGAACTGCTTCTTGCCCGATTGCAGCATGATGAAGCCGATCACCATGACCACGGCGCCCACCAGCAGGGCGGCAGCCCAGGGCGTCAGGTACTGGGAGAGGAAGTAGACGACGCCCATGAGCAGGACGATGAAGCCGGCCAGCAACACGATGGCACCGGCCGCCACGCCGGCGACGCCGGCCTTGGTGGTGCGCAGGGATTCGCCCAGTTCGGCCTTGGCCAGCGCCAGTTCCTTGGTGAACAGCGCCGGGACCTCTTGGACCAGTTGCTTGACCAGGCCGACGACCGAGGTATCGCCCTCGGTGGGCCGCGGAGTGGGATTCTCGTTGATCATGGCTGCTTGTCTCCGCTCAGAGTGGGGCGATCCAGTTGGCTGGATGCGGTACCGGTGGTCAGGCTGCTGTCGCTACGGGCCGGGTTGATCGCCGCGCCGCCAATGGGGTCGCCGCCGCGCGTCGTGGTTGGCGTATGGACGTCAGGACCCTTGGGAATATTGCTGGTATGGATGACATCGGCACCGGCTGCCGGCTCCACCAGTTCGTTTTCCGCTGCCACTGACGGCGTGGTCAGCGAAGGTACCTCGTCCGGACCGCTGGTGCGGTGAGTACTGCCGGTGTCCGGCTGGCTGGAGGCCTTGAGAAAGCGCGACAGGCCAAAGCCGATGGCGATGCTGCTGGTGAGAAACAGGGCCGGGTTGTCCCGGGCCAGGGTGCCGGCCTGATGCAGCAACTGCTCGGCGCTCTTGCCCCGGAGGTCTTCCGCCAGTCCAGTCAAGCTCTGCGCCATGTCACTGACATAGTGCGCCAGGCCCAGGGTGTCCTTGTCTTCGAGTTCCTCGGCGGCGGCCTGAGCGCTCTGGGCGATCGCACCAAGCTGATCGGCTGCGGTATCGCGGTAGTGTTCATAGTGCGCGGCGCCTTCTTGCTTGGCGTCCTGCACCGTGTCCCGAGCGACATCTTTCAGGTCGTGCAGATGGGCTTCGGCCGAAGAGCCTTCCGTGGCCTGGGAACGGGATCCATTCGGCGTATCGAGGGGATTCGTCATAATTGGGTACCTGTTGCAGAACCTTGTAGTGGCCGGCAGAGAACTCTCGGCGACCGTTCGTGTGCCTTACCTTTAAGGTGACCGGGCGGAAGGACGCGCAGTTCGCGCCAGGTGGTCGTTTAATGGCACAACGGACAAACGGCTTTACCTACAGGGCTAGCTACAAGCGTAGCGGCAAGCCCCAGCGTGGCCTCTAGGGCGGACAATGAAACGCAGTCGCAACGGTGGCGACCATTCGTCTTGCCCATGATGGCGATACAGGAATTCGATGAACGATTTTTCCATTGCCGGGGTCGATTTCCACAGACGTTGATGTTCGCGCCACTACCGCGAACCCCCTTTTTTCTTTCACGTCCTGACAGGAGATCTCTCATGGCCGTTGCCAATGCCAAGCAAGAACTCAAGACCGTTTCTAACGTCAAACAGAAGGCCCATCAGGGCGAAGACGCCACCCTGCAGAACCAGCAGGCCGTAGGTGAAGCCCTGGCCGTGCTGCTGTCCGATGTCTTCGCGCTGTACATCAAGACCAAGAACTACCACTGGCACATGAAGGGCTCGCACTTCCGCGACTACCATCTGCTGCTGGAAGAGCAGGCCACCCAGCTGTATGGCATCACCGACCTGATCGCCGAGCGTGCGCGCAAGATCGGTCAGCCCACCGTGCGCTCCCTGGAGCAGATGGTGCAGCTCAAGCGCCTGGCCAGCAGCGACGCCACCGACCTGTCGGCCGATCAGATGCTGACCGAGCTGCATGATGACAACCAGTCGCTGGCGGCCTACATGCGCACCACCCACACCCTGACCGACGACGCCAACGACGTCTCCACCACCAGCCTGCTGGAAGAGTGGATCGACCAGGCCGAAGAGCGTGCCTGGTTCCTGGGTCAGACCGTCGGCAAATAAGCCACGGTCCCTTCCTGAAAGCCCGTCTCCGGACGGGCTTTTTCATGGGCGTCTTTCAGCGCCACGGGGCGCTGCTGATACTGTCGCGGCGTACAGCCGAATTCGCGGCGAAACACCGAGTGCAGGTACTGCGCCGAGGTGAAGCCGCAGCGCCGGGCGACCTCGGCCAGGCTCGGCGCCCCTTCCTGCAGGGCGACCGCGGCCGCGGCCAGCTTGAAGCCGAGAATTTCGTCATGGACGCTGCGGCCCAGCTCGCGGCGAAAGGACATCTCCAGCGCTGACCGGGAGATGCCCACGTAGCTGGCCACCTGGGCGGTCTTGATGCCCTGGCAGGCGTATTGGCGAATGAAGTGCAGGGCGCGCATCACCTGGGGATGGCGCACCGCCTGATGACGACTGGAGGCCTGGATGTTGATTCCTTCGGGCGGGATCAGCACCCGTGGTGCGCCGAGTTCGACGCCGTGCAGCCGCTGATGCAGCAGTCGCGCTGCCTCGCGGCCGATGGCCTCGGTGCCCTGGATCACCGAAGTCAGGGGCACCCGGGTCAGGGTCCGGGCCAGCGGGTCATTGTCGATACCCACCAGCGCCACCTGTTCCGGTACCGGGATGTTTGCCGTGAGGCAGGCCTGCAGGAGCTGCCGGGCCCGGGCATCGGTGACGGCCAGGATGCCCACCGGCTTGGGCAGCGCCTGCAGCCAGGCGATCAATTGTTCCACGGCCGTGTCCCACAGCGGGGCACTGGTTTCCAGGCCGCGATAGATTTCCACCGGCAGGCCATCGCGGCGGAGCAGGGCGGCAAAGGCCGCCTCGCGTTCGCCGGCCCAGCGATTGGTGTCGGCAGCCGGCAGGCTGAAGCAGGCGAAGCGGGTCAGCCCGGCTTCGATCAGGTGATCGTAGGCCAGCCGCACCAGGGCGGCGTTGTCGGTGGCGACATAGGGAATGCCGGGCGGGTAGTCGCCTGGCGCGGCATAGGAGCCGCCCACGGCCACCACCGGCAGCGCGCTGTTCGCCAGGGCGGCGCTCACCGCCGGGTCGTCGAAGTCGGCGATGATGCCGTCGCCCTGCCAACGCTCGATGCCCTTGAGCCGGCAGAGGAAATCCTCCTCCAGGAACAGATCCCAGCGCGCGCGGGTGCCGCTCAGGTAGTTGCCAATGCCGGCCAGGATGCCGCGATCGTAGATCTTGCTGCCGTTGAACAGCAGGGCGACACGGTGCACGGGCGGCTGGCTGGGCATGGCGGATTTCCGGCAGGAAGCGCGGGTGGGGCTCCAGACTACGACCGGCGAGCCCGCCCCTCAAGCAGCAAAATCGCACCTGGCCCTGGTGATTTTCACAATAGGCAGCCCAGGTGGCGGCGCTACCATCGACGCAAACCGGTACGCCGTATCGGGTGCGCTAGATAAGAACAAGGACAACGCCATGGCTTATTTCCCCAATGTCGAGAAGGTCCGCTACGCCGGGCCCGACAGCGATTCCCCGCTTGCCTTCCGCCACTACGAGGCCGACCGCCTGGTCATGGGCAAACCCATGCGCGAGCACCTGCGGATGGCGGTCTGCTACTGGCACACCTTCGTCTGGCCGGGTAGCGATGTCTTTGGTCAGGGCACCTTCCAGCGGCCCTGGCAGGCGGCGGGTTCGCCCCTGGAACAGGCGCGCGCCAAGGCCGCCGCGGCCTTCGAATTCTTCAGCAAGCTGGGCGTGGACTACTACTGCTTCCACGACACCGACGTCGCCCCCGAAGGCGCCAACTTCACCGAGTACCGCGAGAACTTCGCCCGCCTGGTGGACGAGCTGGAGCGGCACCAGAGCGAGTCCGGCCTCAAGCTGCTGTGGGGCACCGCCAACTGCTTCAGCCATCCGCGCTACGCCGCCGGCGCTGCCAGCAACCCCGATCCGGAAGTCTTCGCCTGCGCGGCCACCCAGGTCTGCACCGCGATGAACGCCACCCACCGCCTGGGCGGCGAGAACTATGTGCTCTGGGGCGGCCGCGAAGGCTACGAGACCCTGCTCAACACCGACCTTGCGCGCGAGCGCGAGCAACTCGGCCGCTTCATGCAGATGGTGGTGGAACACAAGCACCGCATCGGCTTCCAGGGCGATCTGCTGATCGAGCCCAAGCCCCAGGAGCCCACCAAGCACCAGTACGACTACGATGTGGCCACCGTCTTCGGCTTCCTGCAGCAGTTCGGGCTGGAGAAGGAGATCAAGGTCAACATCGAGGCCAACCACGCCACCCTGGCCGGCCACAGCTTCCAGCACGAGATCGCCAGCGCCGTGGCCCTGGGCGTCTTCGGCAGCATCGATGCCAATCGCGGCGATCCGCAGAACGGCTGGGACACCGACCAGTTCCCCAACAGCGTCGAGGAGATGACCCTGGCGATCTACGAGATCCTCAAGGGCGGCGGCTTCACCCGCGGCGGTTTCAACTTCGACGCCAAGGTGCGCCGCCAGAGCCTGGACGAGGTGGACCTGTTCCACGGCCACGTAGCCGCCATGGATACCCTGGCCCTGTCCCTGGAGCGCGCCGCAGCACTGCTGCAGGACGACCCCCTGGGCAAGTTCAAGGCCGAGCGCTATGCCGGCTGGGAGCAGTCCCTCGGCCAACGCATCCTGGGTGGCCAGCTGAACCTGGAACAACTCGCCGAACACACCTTCAGCCAGGGCCTGGCGCCCCAGCCGGTGAGCGGTCGCCAGGAAATGCTCGAAGGCGTCGTCAACCGCTATCTGTATCGCTAGCGGCCGCGAGAGCGGGTCGGCAGAAATGCCTGCCCGACCCGCTTGTGCAAGACCGCTGAATCGTTACACTCGAACCCGTTCGCCTGCTCCACAACAACAATAACCAAGGACGCCATCATGAACTTCAAGACGACCCTGCTCGCCGGTCTGCTCGCCCTGTGCACCACCGGTTTCGCCCAGGCCGATGCCCAGCATCCCAAGATCGGTTTTTCCATCGACGACCTGCGTCTGGAGCGCTGGGCCCGGGACCGCGACTATTTCGTCGCCGCCGCCGAGCAACTCGGGGCCAAGGTCTATGTGCAATCCGCCGACGCCAACGAGCAGCGCCAGCTGTCGCAGATCGAGAACCTGATCTCCCGCGGCGTGGACGCCATCGTCATCGTGCCCTTCAACGCCACGGTGCTGAACAACGTGGTGGCCGAGGCCAAGAAGGCCGGGGTCAAGGTGATCTCCTATGACCGCCTGATCCTCAACGCCGACATCGACGCCTATATTTCCTTCGATAACGAGAAGGTCGGCGAGATGCAGGCCAATGGCGTGCTCAAGGCCCAGCCCAAGGGCAACTTCTTCCTGCTCGGCGGCGCGCCCACCGACAACAACGCCAAGATCCTCCGCCAGGGCCAGATGAAGGTCCTGCAGCCGGCTATCGACAAGGGCGACGTCAAGGTCGTCGGCCAGCAGTGGGTCAAGGAGTGGAACCCGACCGAAGCCCTGGCCATCGTCGAGAACGCCCTGACCGCCAACGACAACAAGATCGACGGCATCGTCGCCTCCAACGACGCCACCGCCGGCGGCGCCATCCAGGCTCTGGCCGCGCAGAAGCTGGCCGGCAAGGTGGCCGTGTCCGGCCAGGACGCCGACCTCGCCGCCATCAAGCGGGTGATCGCCGGGACCCAGACCATGACCGTCTACAAGCCGCTCAAGCTGATCGCCTCCGAGGCGGCCAAGCTGTCGGTGCAACTGGTGCGCAACGAGAAGCCGGCCTTCAACTCCAGCTACGACAACGGCACCAAGAAGGTCGACACCCTGCTGCTCACGCCCACCGAGCTGACCAAGGACAACGTCGACCTGCTGGTCAAGGACGGCTTCTACACCCAGGCCCAGATCGACGGCAAATAACCACTGGCCACCGGCTGGTCGCCTGACGCCTGGCGTCGGGCGGCCCCTGGGCAAGGAGCGGCCATGGCCGACTATCTGTTGGAAATGCACGGCATCGCCAAGAGCTTTGGCGGGGTGCGGGCGCTGGACGGCATCGATCTCAAGGTGCGTCCGGGCGAATGCGTAGGGCTGTGCGGCGAGAATGGCGCCGGCAAGTCCACCCTGATGAAGGTGCTCTCGGCGGTCTACCCCCACGGCACTTGGGAAGGCGAGATCCGCTGGGACGGGCGGCCCCTGGAGGCCCAGTCCATCGCCGAATCCGAGGCAGCCGGCATCGTCATCATCCACCAGGAACTGACCCTGGTGCCCGATCTGTCCGTGGCCGAGAACATCTTCATGGGCCACGAACCGCGCCGCTTCGGCGGGCGGCTGGACTATCCCACCATGTTGCAGCGCTCGGCCGAGCTGATGCGCCGGCTCAAGGTGCCGGACATGAACGTGGCCCTGCCGGTGTCCCAGTACGGGGGCGGCCTGCAGCAACTGGTGGAGATCGCCAAGGCGCTGAACAAGAACGCCCGGCTGCTGATCCTCGACGAACCGACCTCGGCGCTCACCACCTCCGAGATCGCCGTGCTGCTGGACATCATCCGCGACCTCAAGGCCCAGGGCGTGGCCTGCGTCTACATCTCGCACAAGCTCGACGAGGTGGCGGCCATCTGCGACACCATCACGGTGATCCGCGACGGCAAGCACATCGCCACCACGCCCATGGCCGAGATGGACATCGACCGCATCATCACCCAGATGGTCGGCCGCGCCATGACCAATCTCTATCCACAGATTCCCCATGAAATCGGCGAGGTGATCTTCGAGGCGCGCCGCTTCACCTGCCTGGATGTCGACAATCCCCAGCGCAAGCGCGTCGACGACGTCTCCTTCGCCGTGCGCGCCGGTGAGATCCTCGGCATCGCCGGGCTGGTGGGCGCCGGGCGCACCGAGCTGGTCTCGGCCATCTTCGGTGCCTACGACGGCCGCTACGAGGGCGAGGTCTGGCTCAATGGCCAGCGCATCGACACCCGCACCCCACTGAAATCCATTCGCGCCGGCCTCTGCCTGGTACCGGAGGATCGCAAGCGCCAGGGCATCATTCCCGACCTGGGGGTGGGCTCCAACATCACCCTCACGGTGCTGGACAGATTCGCCCACCTGAGTCGCATCGACAGCGAGGCGGAACTGTCCTGCATCGACACCGAGATCGCCCGGCTGCAACTCAAGACCAGCAGCCCCTTCCTGCCCATCACCGGCCTCTCCGGCGGCAACCAGCAGAAGGCGGTGCTCGCCAAGATGCTGCTGGCGCGACCCAAGGTGCTGATCCTCGACGAGCCCACCCGCGGCGTCGACGTCGGCGCCAAGTTCGAGATCTACCGGCTGATCGGCCTGCTCGCGGCGGAGGGCGTGGCCATCGTCATGGTCTCCTCGGAGCTGGCCGAGGTGCTCGGCGTCTCCGACCGGGTGCTGGTGCTCGGCGAAGGCCGGCTGCGCGGCGATTTCCCCAATGAGAATCTGACCCAGGAGCGGGTACTGGCCGCGGCCCTGGGCACCACCGAACGGGCGGTCGCCCAAGCCCGGGAGCACTTCTGATGCGCGCCGTGAAACAGCTGTTCACCCGTTACAAGATGCTCGCCCTGCTGATCGCCGTGGCCCTGATCTGGCTGTTCTTCAGCTGGCAGACCGAAGGCGGCTTCGTCACCCCGCGCAACCTCTCCAACCTGCTGCGGCAGATGTCCATCACCGGCATCCTCGCCTGCGGCATGGTGCTGGTGATCATCGCCGGCGAGATCGACCTGTCGGTGGGCTCGCAACTCGGCCTGCTCGGCGGGGTGGCGGCGATACTCGACGTCACCTACCACGTGCCCCTGCCGATCACCCTGCTGGCGGTGGCCGCCGGCGGTCTGCTGATCGGCCTGATCAACGGCTACCTCAGTGCCTATCGGGGGATACCGTCCTTCATCGTCGGCCTCGGCGGCATGCTGGCCTTTCGCGGGGTGCTGCTCGGTCTCACCGGCGGCGTCACCGTCGCCCCGGTGTCGCCGGAACTGGTCTACCTCGGCCAGGGCTATCTGCCGCCGGTGGTGGGCAGCGTCCTGGGCGTGCTGCTGTTCGCGGTGGCCGTGGTGCTGACCTGGCGCCAGCGCAGCAAGCGCAAGACCCTCGGCCTCGCCCTGGCGCCGCTGTGGCGCGACGTGCTGCGGGTGGTGGTGATCGGCGTGGTGCTGGTGGCCTTCATCCAGACCCTCAACCGCTACGACGGCATCCCGGTGCCGGTGCTGATCCTGCTGGTGCTGCTCGGGGTATTCAGCTACATCACCAGCCAGACGGTATTCGGCCGGCGCATCTATGCGGTGGGCAGCAACCTGGAAGCCACGCGGCTGTCGGGCATCAACGTCCAGGCGATCAAGCTCGGCATCTTTGGCCTGATGGGCGTGATGTGCGCCCTGGCCGGTCTGGTCAACACCGCCCGCCTGGCCGCCGGCTCGCCCTCGGCCGGCACCATGGGCGAACTGGACGCCATCGCCGCCTGCTTCATCGGCGGCACCTCCATGCGCGGCGGCTCCGGCACCGTCTACGGCGCCCTGCTCGGCGCCCTGGTGATCGCCAGCCTGGACAACGGCATGTCCATGCTCGACGTGGACAGCTACTGGCAGATGATCGTCAAGGGCAGCATTCTGGTCCTGGCCGTCTGGGTCGACGTCAGCACCCGCACCAGCCGGCGCTGAGCGGGATGGCCAGCGGTGGATGAGGCTGCGCCGTCATCCACCCTAGGGCAGGCTAGCTATTGCTTCGAATGACCCCCTCTTCCCTTGGGAGAGGACCGGGGTGAGAGCCGACGCCTCATGGATCGCGGCCATGGGCCGCTCCTACAGGGGAGGCATCCCGCAATCACTCATCTGTCTGCCTCGCACTGTGTTGCCCCCCTCTCCCTCCGGGAGAGGGTTGGGGTAAGGGTGGCTCGACAGGTGCTTGATCCCACCTGCGACCTCCGCTCAGCTCTCGAACCGCTGCACCCGTGGGCCGCGTTGGCGCAGGTCGGCGAGGCTTTCCGGGCTCAGGGTGCCGATCGCACGATCGAGGTCGCGCTGCAGGTCCTTGATCACAGTGGCCAGGGTGGTGTTGCATTCCAGGTTGCACAGGGGAATGGCCTTGGTGACCGTGACCGCGCGGGCCGTGTCGGTGACGGTGAACAGCAGGGTGCGGTCGGCGCGGCGCGGGACGGCCAGGCAGGAATGCGGGCTGAACGCGGTAATCAGCATATCAATGGCGTTTTGCATGGGCAGCTCGTCCTTGTTGTGACCGTGAAAGCGTGCGACTCAGACGTCCCTGCGCGCTGAAAGGTTCAGTCCAGAGCGATTGCGCGATGCCCCTTTCATCCTATGAGACTGCTCCGGCACCTGGTCGGTATTGGTCGCTGACGCAGGTGCAGGCAGCTGGCGCCTCCATGCCCAGGGGTGAGCCAGGCGCCGCGCCATCCATCCCTGGCCTTTGACGCCCGCGCCGCGCTGCGGCAGAGTGCGCGCCCTTTCGTGGTGCGGAGCTGGCGATGAACGCGGTGGTGGTGGCGGTAGGGCTCATGCTGGTCTTGAGCCTGGCCCGGGTGCACGTGGTGGTGGCGATGATCGCCGGTGCGGTGGCCGGTGGCCTGGTGGGTGGCCTGGGTTTGGAAGGCACCCTGCTGGCCTTCAATGCCGGCCTGGGCAACGGCGCCAAGGTGGCGCTCTCCTATGCGCTACTGGGCGCCTTCGCCGTGGCCATCAGCCAGTCGGGACTGGCGCACATGCTCGCCGATCGGGCGCTGGCGCTGATGGAGCGTCAGGCCGCCCAGGGCGGGCGTTCGCTGCGCTGGGCGCTACTAGGTCTGCTGCTGGCGGTGTCCATCGCCTCGCAGAACATCCTGCCCATCCACATCGCCTTCATCCCGCTGCTGGTGCCGCCGCTGCTCTATGTGCTGACGCGCCTGGAACTGGATCGCCGGCGGCTGTCCTGCGTCATGACCTTTGGCCTGATCGCCCCCTACATGTTCCTGCCGGTGGGCTTTGGCAGTCTCTACCTGCACGACATCCTGCTGGCCAGCGTGGCCCGCGCCGGGGTGGACGTCAGCGGCGTCGACCCCAGCCGCGCCATGCTCTTGCCGGCGCTAGGCATGGTGGTCGGCTTGCTGCTGGCGGCGTGCGTCAGCTACCGCCGGCCACGTCGCTACGATCTGGCCCTGGTGGCGCGTACCGAGCGGTCCGACCGCCCCTACAACGGCCGGACCCTGGCGGTGGCCCTGATCGCCGTGGTCGCGGCCTTCGGCGTGCAGCTCTGGCTGGATTCCATGATCCTCGGCGCCCTGGTCGGCTTCGTGGTCTTTACCGCCACCGGGGTGGTGCGCTGGCGGGAGGCGGACGATCTGTTCAGCGAGGGCGTGAAGATGATGGCGGTGATCGGCTTCATCATGCTGACCGCCGGTGGCTTCGCCGAGGTGCTGACCGCCACCGGCCAGATCAACGACCTGGCCGCCACCGCCGCTGCCCTGATCGGCGACAATCGCGCCCTGGGCGCGCTGCTGCTCCTGCTGCTGGGCATGGTGGTGACCCTGGGCATCGGCTCGTCCTTTTCCAGCGTGCCCATCCTGGCCGCCATCCTCGGTCCGCTGTGCCTGCACCTGGGCTTTTCGCCGCTGGCCATCGTCTGTTTGATCGGTACCGCCGGCGCCCTGGGCGATTCGGGCTCGCCGGCCTCGGATTCCACCCTGGGGCCCACCTCCGGTCTCAACGTGGACGGCCAGCACAGCCATATCTGGGACACCGTGGTGCCATCCTTCCTGCACTTCAGCCTGCCAATGATGCTGTTTGGCTGGGCAGCGGTGCTGCTGCTGTAACCGGCAGTTGCCGCTCGGGCGCAAAGCGTCGGCCGGGCGGGTCCAAGGCGTATAGCCCAGGAGCCGCCCATGTCCACCCCCGCCATCCGTATCGAACCTCTCACCGAAACCGACCTGCCCGCCGCCACCGAAGTGGTCCGCCTGGCCTTCGCCACCTGGATGGGCGCCGCCGAACCCGGAGAATTCTGGAACGATCGCGACTATGTGCGCAGTCGTTTCGCCGCGCCTCATACCGCCTGGTTCAAGGCGTTGGATGCCGGGCGACTGGTCGGCGCGGTCTGCGTCACCCGCTGGGGCCGTCACGGCATCCTCGGGCCGCTGGCGGTACATCCTGACTACTGGGACGCCAAGGTGGCCAAGGCGCTGATGGGCGCCGCGGTGGAGCAGCTCGATGCCTGGCAACTGGTGCATGCCGGACTCTTCACCTTTCCCGACAGTCCGCGCCACCTGGGGCTCTACCAGGGCTTCGGCTTCTGGCCGCGTACCCTGACCGCGGTGATGGCGCGTCCGGTGCAGACACAACCGGCACCGCTAGCGCTCAGATTTTCCCTGGCGGCCACGCTTGATCGACTGCTGGCCGCCTGCGCCGAACTGGGCCGGGCCAATGCTCCGGGTCTGGATGTGTCCGCCGAAATGGCCGCCGTGCGCGAGCAGGGGCTGGGCGAGAGTCTGGTGCTGGAAGACGAGGCGGGACGGATGGAAAGCTTCGCCGTCTGCCATTTCGGTCCACGCAGTGAGGCGGGGAGCGGCGTCTGCTATGTGAAGTGCGCTGCTGTCCTGCCGGGAGTGGGGACGGAGGCGCGCTTCGCCCGATTGATCGCCGCCTGCGACGGCCTCGCCCGGGACCATGGCCAGCAGCGGCTGTTGGCTGGCGTCAACACCGCGCGCCAGGGTGCCTACCAGTGGCTGCTGGCCCAGGGCTTTCGCAGCGAGATCCTCGGCATCACCCTGCACCGGGGCGAAGCCCATTACGACCATCCCGAGGTCTGGCTGCTGGACGACTGGCGTTAGGCCTTGGTGCTGTCCTCAGAGGTCTTCTTGCGCGACCGACTGCGGGGCTTGGGCGCTGGTGGCGCGACGCTGCTCTGGATGCCGCCGACCTGGGTCAGGTTGTCGTCGGGCTGGTCTTCCAGTTCGCGGTTGGCCTGAAACCAGTGTTCGAAATCCTGGCCATGGGGACGGCCTTCGCGCTCCCAGATTTCATAGGCGCGCTGGCGGATGCGTTCTTCAAGATTCATGCAAAGGACCTCTGGTAGAAGGGCAGGGAAGCGCGGCCAAAGGGTCCGGCGCTCATCCTGACTAGGCCCGGTCAGGCGTTGAAAAGTTCTTTCCAGTTAGTGTGGCCCGGATAGCGTTGCCGCTTGCCAGGCTCTGGCACAGGGTTCTGCACGGAAAGACCGTTCGTCGAGGTATGGCTAGGTATGCCAGGCACGGCGATAGGCGCCCGGGGCTACGCCATAGGCCTGCTTGAACTGGCGAGTGAGGTGGCTCTGGTCGGCGAAGCCCAACTGCAGGGCCACGTCCAGGGGCGCCCAGCCGGCGCGCAGCAGCCCCTGGGCGCGGGTCAGGCGCTGTTGCTTGAGCCAGGCGTGAGGCGGCAGGCCGGTCGCGCGGCGGAATACCCGCAGGAAGTGAAAGGGTGACAGCCCCACGGCCTGGGCCAGTTCTTCGAGACTCGGTGGTTGTTGCAGGCGCTGGCCGAGCAGCTCCCGGGCGCGCCGTACCGCCAGGGGTTCACGGCCCGGTTCGGCGACGGCCCCCAGGCGGGCATGGCGCCCGAACAGCAACAGCAGCGCCTCGCGCCAGGCGGTCTGCTGCTCCAGGGCCTCGGCACCCTGGTCGGCCAGCTGATGCAGCTGGCTGAAGGCCGCGCTCACCTGGGCATCCTGCAACACGCTGGTGGTGAAGGCCGGGATGGCATCGAGCGGGCGTCCCAGTTCGGTGAAGACCGGTGCCAGTTGCGCCAGCGTCGGATAGAAACCGCGGTACTGCCAGCCTTCCTCGACCGCCGTGGCGCCGGTGTGCAGTTCGTCCGGGTTGATCAGCACCATGCTGCCCGCCGCGGCCAGGTGCTCGGCGCCCCGATGGCGAAAGCGCTGGGCGCCGCGCTCGATCACGGTGAACACATAGCCTTCGTGCACGTGGGGAGCGAAACGCTGCCGGCGATACCTGGCGTGCAGCAACTCGACGCCGCCCAGGCCGTAGGCCGACCAGAGACGGGCGCTTTCCTGTGGTTCCTTCATGGCGCTCTCGTGGTGCGACCGAACAGTGGGCCCGGTCTCACCTTAGCAAAACTCGGCCGTGCCTAGAGCAGCCAGCGCAGCAGATAGAACACTCCCATGCTGAGCACCACCGTGGTCAGCACCCGCCGTGTCCACAGCATCAGTCCTACCGCGGCCAGACCTGCCAGCAGATAGGGATCGACCAGGGTGGCCGCCAGGGATTTCTCGCCGGCGAACAGGATGGGGCCGCAGATGGCGGTGAGCATTCCCGGGACGGCGAATTCGAGAAAGGTGCGCAGGTTGCGTCCCAGGCGCAGCGGCAGGCGCGGTTCGAGAAAGAGATAGCGATTCAAGAACACCAGGGCAGCCATGCCGAGCAGGGTAGCGAGGATCATGACCGCCGCTCCCGCAGGCGACGCACCCCGAAGCCCACGCACATGCCGGCCAGCCCGCCCAGCACCAGGGCGCCCTGCCATTGCAGGTGATGCAGCCAGACCGACACCAGCAGCGCCGTGAGCACGCAGGCGACCGTGGCCAGATCCCGTACCAGCGGCACCACCAGGGCGATGAAGGTGGCAGCGATGGAGAAGTCCAGGCCCAGGGCGCCCAGGTTCGGCAGCACCCGCCCCAGCAGCAGGCCGGCCAGGGTGAAGAGATTCCACAGCAGGTAGAAGCTCAACCCCATGCCCAGGGCGCGCCAGCGGTCGAAGCCCGCCGGTTGTTCGGCATGGTTCAGGGCGAAGAACTCGTCGGTGAGCAGAAAGCCGAAGCCCAGTCGCCAGGGCAGCGGCTGGGGCGCCAGCACCCGGCGCATGTGCAGGCCATAGAGCAGGTGTTGGGAGGTCAGTAGCAGGGTGGTCAGCAGGATGGCGGCCAGGCCCGCGCCGGCCTTGAGCATGCCCAGGGCCACGAGTTGAGCCGCGCCGGCGAACACCAGCAGGGAGAAGGCCTGGCCCTCCAGCACGCTGAGGCCGGTCTCGATGGCCAGGGCGCCGACCAGGATGCCCCAGGGCGCGCAGGCCAGCGACAGCGGCATGATCTGCCAGGCGCCCTGGACGAAGGCGCGGCGGCGGGAAGCGGTCATCGGCAAGCTCCGGAGGGCAGGGGATACCCAGGATGCCGTGCCGCGTCGCTGCCGTCTTGAACGTTCTTGCGCTGGATGGCCCTAGTCTTCCAGCAGGGCGAACAGCTCCAGGTACTGCCGGGTCAGCTTGTGGCCCGGGTCCAGATGGATCAAGGGGCGATGCTGCTGGTGGGATTCGCGCATCTTCACCGAGGCCATCAGCGGCGCCGCCAGCACCGGCAGGTCGCGCGCCTGGAGTTCCTCAATCAGCTGGCGCGGGGTACTGGCCTGGGCGTGGTACTGGTTGATGACGATGCCCTCGACCACAAGCTTTTCGTTGTAGTCCTCGCGGATCTCGTCCAGCTCCTCGATCAGGTCGTACAGCGCCTGCTGGGCGAAGACATCGCAGTCGAAGGGGATCAGGCAGCGGTCGGCCGCGATCAGTGCCGAGATGCTGTAGAAGTTCAGCGCCGGCGGGGTATCCAGGTAGATGCGGTCATAGTCTTCGCCGAGCTTGTCGAGGTACTTGGCGAGCTTCTGGATCTTGTACTTGGATTCGAGCTTGAACTGCAGCTCGGTCAGCTCGCCGGAGGCGGCGATCAGATCCAGATTCGGCCAGGCCGTGGCATGGATGTTGGCCTGGGCCTTCTTGCCGCCGCTCAGGGTCTGCTTGAAGAAGTCGGCGATGCCATGGGGCAGGTCGTCGCCCACCAGGCCGGTGAGGTACTGGCTGGAGTTGGCCTGGGGATCGAGGTCCACCAGCAGGGTGCGATAGCCCTCGTGGGCGCTGATGGCCGCCAGGTTGCAGGCGATGCTGGACTTGCCGACACCGCCCTTCTTGTTGAAGACCACGCGGCGCAGGGCATGACCAGAGGGAGAGCTGTGTGCGTTCATTGAGTCGTCCCGACAGAAATGGAAAGCCAGAGGCACAAGGCCCGATCGACCGTTTCGCTTATACCGAAACGCCACGCTCGGACGATGACGAATTTATGGCCATTGCATGACAGCTGTATGACGAGACTAGCGCAACGGTGGAACCTTGGCGCCTGCTCACCCTTCGAACTCGGCAAGCTCCCGCCGAGAATCCACCATGAATACCCGTCGACTTTCCGCCTTGCTGCTGCTCGCCTGTGCCCCCCTGGCCCAGGCCGCCAACGACACCCAGTCGCCGGTACCGGTACCGGGTGCCCCTGCCCAGACCGATACCCGGGTGCTCGAAGCCGGCGCCGATGTCTTGCAGCGCAAGCCACCCATCGCCGCCCTCAACACCTACCTGGACGGCTTCCATTTCTACAATGGCCATCCCCACGGCCAGATGGAAGCCCACCACTATTGCAGCGTCCTGGGCGAGGAGATGTTCCAGTGCGTGATCTACGACGGCAACGTGGCCGACGCCAAGTTGATGGGCGTGGAGTACATCATCAGCGAGCGGCTGTTCAAGACCCTGCCCGAGGCCGAGAAGGCGCTCTGGCACAGTCACGTACACGAGGTGAAATCCGGCCAGCTGATCGCCCCCGGCGTCCCTCAGGTGGCCGAGCACCGGCTGATGGACAAGCTGGTGCACACCTATGGCAAGACCTGGCACACCTGGCACACCGACCAGGACCTGAAGCTGCCCCTGGGCGTCCCCCAGCTGATGATGGGCTTCACCGCCGACGGCCAGCTCGATCCCAAGCTGCTCGCCGAGCGTGATCGCCGCCTGGGTGTCTCCAGCGCCGAAACCAAGGCCGCCCGCGCCGACCTGCCGACGCCCGCAGTCGCCCCCGGCGCCGACGCCTGGCAGCAGGGCAAGGTCATCCAGCTGCAGGACCCCACCGGCCAGCTGCATGACCACGACAGCGAGCACACCGAGAAGGGCGTCAACGCCAGCTCGAACAAGCCCTGAGGGTAGGTTAGGCTCCGGTCAGGAACCCGACTGGAGCCCACCATGCCGTTGCCCGTGCTGCAGACGCCCCGCCTGCTGCTACGTCCCCTGCAGTTGGGGGATGCTGAGGCGATCCAGCGGATCTTTCCGCAGTGGGAGATCGTGCGGTACATGGCCGCTCATATTCCCTGGCCCTATCCGGAAGACGGCGCTCGGCGTTTCTTGCAGGACATCGCCTTGCCAGCCATGGCGCGGGGTATTGAATGGCACTGGTCGCTGCGCCTGCGCAGCGATCCAGAGGTGCTGATCGGCGTCATCAGCCTGCATGACGAGCCCGATAACAATCGGGGTTTCTGGCTTTCCCCGGCTTTTTGGCGCCAGGGACTCATGGGCGAGGCCTGCGCGGCGGTGAATACCTTCTGGTTCGAGGACCTGCGGCGCCCGTGCATGCGTGTACCCAAGGCCGCCTTGAACGAGGGGTCGCGGCGTCTGTCGCAGCGCGAGGGGATGCGCCTCATCGCACAAGGCGAATCCGACTACGTCTGTGGCAAATTACCCTCAGAGTTATGGGCGCTGAGTCGGGAAGCCTGGCGGCTGACCCACAAGGATCATGCCTAGGCGCCTTGAACGCGTTGCGCGGCCGCCCCACAGCGCTGGCAGAAGCGCGCGAAGGCACTCTTGCGCGCCTGGCAGCCCTGGCAGTGGTCGTGCAGCCCGATGCCACAATGGGGGCAGAAGTCGACGCTGGCGTCCTTGAGCTCCACCGGTCGCTCGCAGCCCGGACAGACGCCCTTGGCCAGGCGCGCCAGGGCGGTATCGTAGTGCAGCTCTTCGCGCCGTACCGTATCGGGTTGGGCTTCCTTGAGGGCCAGGCGAGCGCGATAGTCCTGCAGGGCGCGGATGGCATGGCGTCCACCCAGCACGGTAAGCAGGATCCCGACCAGATAGCGCACATAGCCGCCATAGCTGGGCAGATAGGGCACCAGCTCGACGAAGAAGGCGAACAGTGCGAAGAAGATGAAGCCCCAGACGAAGGGCCACC
The DNA here is from genome assembly GCF_056790235.1 of Pseudomonas sp. VMV1. Lineage (NCBI taxonomy): Bacteria > Pseudomonadati > Pseudomonadota > Gammaproteobacteria > Pseudomonadales > Pseudomonadaceae > Pseudomonas > Pseudomonas sp. VMV1. Next base: position 135,600 of record NZ_JBXGSE010000003.1, on the reverse strand, counting down.
AGGTGCTCTGGCGCTGCTTCACGAACAGCCAGGCGGCGACGGCCAGCAAGGGTAGTGTCAGCGCCAGGCGATAGAGGAAGACCCGCAACTCGGCCTGCTGCTGGGCATCGAGCCAGGCCTCCTGGGCCGCGTCGCTCAGGTCGGTCAGGCTGCGCGCGGCGGCAGCCGAGCGCTGTTCGGCGGCGAGCAGGGCCTGCTGCTGGCGTTCGACCTCCTGTTCGGCCCCGCGCTCGCCGGCCTTGAGGTCGTCCAGCGCGCGACTGCGGGCGATCAGTTCGCCATCCTGCTCGGGACGCTGGGTGGTCTGGCGGGTGGCCAACCAGTTGTCGAAGGTCTCGCGATTGGCCTGGTAGCTGCGCGCCGCGGCTGCTTGCTGCAGCTGGGCCTGGTCGAGGGCGTCCTGGGCGTCGCGCCTGGCCCGATTGGCCTGGCGCTGGACGTCACGCGCCGCGGCGGTGGCGGCCGGATCCATGAAGTCTTCCAGACTCTGCTGGCGTTCCACCTGGGGCAGGTCGCCGACCAGGGTGCCACCCAGACCGATCAGAAAGCTGGCGAACACCAGCGCCAACAGCCAGAGGCCGCGGTTGAACCATTTTTCCGATAGCCGCAGCGATTTGCCCATGGATCCCTCCTGGTCGAAAGAAGGCTCAGCTTAGCCGTTCCCTGAGCGATCCGCTCAGGCCAGCTTGATCGCCACCACGCCGGCGACGATGGCCAGGCCGGCGCAGATTCGCCCCAGCGGTAGCGTCTCGTGCAGCCAGAAGACCCCGATCAGCAGGGCGAAGAGCACGCTGGTCTCGCGCAGCGCCGAGACCAGGCCGATGGGCGCCTGGGTAGTGGCGACGATCACCAGGCTGTAGGCCAGCATCGACATCACCCCGCCCGCCAGGCCGGCGCGCCAGTGCGGGCCGAGACCGGCAAAGGCCGTCACGCCGCGGGTCAGCCGCAGCACCAGGGCCGCCACTACGCCGTTCACCGCGAACAGCCAAAGGGCATAGGCCACGGCGTTGCCGCTGGCTCGTGCGCCGAGGGCATCGGCCAGGGTATAGGCGGCGATGAAGGTGCCGGTGGTGAAGGCGCACACCAGCAGCGCCAGGCTGGGCGGTGTGCCGCGGCGGGCACCGAGCAGCGCCATCAGCGCCAGGCCGGTCACCAGCAGGCCCAGGCCGAGCAGGGCCGGTGGCGAGAGCACTTCGCCCAGGGCGAGAAAGGCTACCGCGCTGACCAGCAGCGGCGCGCTGCCGCGCGAGAGGGGATAGACCTGGCCCAGGTCGCCATAGCGATAGGCGCGGGCGAGAAAGGCGTTGTAGCCGATGTGCAGCAGGGCGGAGAGGGCGATCCAGGGCCAGGCGGCCGCTGGGGGCAGGGCGACTAAGGGCAGCGCCAGCAGCGCGGCGAGGCCGGCGCCGATCTGGATCAGGCTGGCGGTGAGAAAGCGGTCGAGGCCGATCTTGAGCAGGGCGTTCCAGCCGGCGTGCAGCAGGGCGGCGAGCAGTACCAGGGCGAACAGGGGCGTGGTCACGAGGCCTCCGGCCAGGCGGGTCCATCAGTCTAGCCCAGGGAGCCTTCCGGAGCGTTGCCCATGGCGTCGGGCCGTTGTACGCCGCACACTGGCAGCCGTCCCTTCTCGTCCGGCCAGGATGGCTGCCATGACTTCCTCTTCTTCCGTTCCGCCGGCCATGCCGCCCGCGACCCCGCGCCACGGTGCGGTCGGTCTGGCGCTGGTCGCCGGACTGTCGCTGCTGGCCGGCATGACCGACGCCATCGGCTTTCTCGCCACGGGCGATTTCGTTTCCTTCATGAGCGGTAATACCACCCGTCTAGCGACCGACGTGGCCGCCGGCCGCTGGGCCGCCGCGGCGCACCTGGCGCTGGCCATCGGCACCTTCGTGCTGGGCAATGCCGGTGGGGTGTTGCTGCAGCGCCTGACGCGGCAACGGGCCTGCCTGCTGCTCGGGCTGCTGGCCCTGCTGCTGGTGCTGGCGGCCAGCCTGCCCGCCGGGCGCCTGGCACTGCTGACCGGGGTATTCGCCATGGGCATGGTCAATGCCGTGGTGGAGCAAGTCTATGGCCTGCCCATCGGCCTTACCTATGTCACCGGCGCCCTGTCGCGTTTCGGGCGGGGCCTGGGGCACTGGCTGCTGGGTGAACGTCGGCGCGGCTGGAGCATCCAGTTGGTGCCCTGGCTGGGCATGCTGCTTGGCGGAGTGCTGGGGGCTGCCCTGGAAGCACGGCTGGGCCTGGCGGCCTGGTACGCCAGCGCCGCCCTGGCGGCGGCGTTGGCAGTGGTGTTCCGTCTGGTGCCGCGGGCCTGGCAGCTGGGGTATCTGGCGTCATGAGCGAAGCACCGCAAGCCCTGGGTGTCGGCGCCCGCGATCCCGAGCTGGGGCAGACCAAGGTCCGCCTGGCCTTCATCCTGCCGGCCTCGGCCTACATCGTTGGCGCCTGGGCCTGGGGGCTGTTCGGCGATGCCATCCTGCTGGCCAATTTGGCGTGCTACGGCCTGTTTTCCCTGGTGGCCATCGGACTCTTCTTCGAGGTGCGCCGTCGGCCTGGGGTGAAGCCCTGGCGACGCTTCCTGGCCATGTGCCTGGACTTCAGCGCCATCACCTTTTCCTCCATCACCAGCGGCGAGGCCTTGATGCCGCTGTTCGGCGTGCTGCTCTGGGTCACCGTAGGCAATGGTCTGCGCTATGGCCGTGGCTACCTGCTGCTGGCGACCGGGCTGTCGCTGACCGCCCTGAGCGCCATCATCGCCGAGATGCCCTTCCTGCAGCGCTATCCCACGGTCGCCCTGATGATGCTGGTGACCGCGCTGCTGGTACCCGGCTACGTCTATTTCCTGCTGACCCGCATCCAGGATTCGCTGCGCGAGACCCAGGCGGCCAACCTGGCCAAGGCGCGCTTCCTGGCCCAGGCCAGCCATGACCTGCGTCAGCCGATCCACTCCATCGGCCTGTTCACCGCCTGCCTGCGCGACGGTCAGCTGAGCGCGGACCAGGGGCGGCTAGTGGACAACATCGACCGCTCCCTGCTGGGCGTCGAGCAGCTGTTTCGCTCGTTGCTGGACATCTACACCCTGGATCAGAAGCAGGTCAGCCCCCGGCGCACGGTGGTCGACCTGGATACCCTGTTCGACGACCTGGTCCGGCAGAACGCCGAGGCCGCGCGCTGGGCCGGGGTGGAGATCCGCTGGCGCCCCTGCCGGCTGCAGGTCTACAGCGATCCGGCACTGCTGCTCACCTCGCTGCAGAACCTGCTGTCCAACGCCCTCAAGTACGCCCCGGGACGACCGCTACTGCTGGCGGTACGGCGGCGCCAGGGCCGGCTCGCCCTGGTGGTGTACGACCAGGGCCCGGGCATCGCGGCGGAGCACCTGCCGCATCTGTGCGAGGAATTCTATCGGGTACGGGAGGCGCGGGATCGCGACATCGAAGGGGTCGGCCTGGGGCTGTCCATCGTGCAGCGCATCGCCCGGTTGCTCGATCTGGAACTGCGCATCCGCTCACGGCCCGGCCATGGCACCGCGGTCAGTCTGCAGGGCCTGCCGCTGGCCGCCGTACCGCCGGAGCCCCGGGTGCGGGCGGCGAGCGGACCCCAGCACCTGCTCGCCGGCTGGCGGGTGCTGCTCATCGAAGACGACGCCAACGTCCTGCTCGCCACCGCGACCCTGCTGCGCAGCTGGGGCTGCGAGGTCACGACGGCAACCAGCATTCCCACCGGCGCGGTGGCCTGCGATCTGGTGATCACCGATTTCGATCTGGATCGCAGCGCCTCGGGTGCCGACTGCATCGCCTATCTCAATCGCTTGCAGGGACGGCGCATTCCGGCCGTCGTGGTGACCGGGCACGACATTCCCCAGGTCCAGCAGGCGTTGGGCGATCCCGAGATTCCAGTGCTGGCCAAGCCGGTGCGTCCGGCGGAATTGCGTGCCCTGCTGCTAGCCTTTCGCGTCGCCGCTAGCTGAGCGAGGGCTGGGCGCCGAGGCCGGCCTTGGCGCCAAAGGCGGCCGCGGCGGCACGGGTGCCAACGCCCAGGGTACGCAGCAGCGCGGATACGTGGATACGCACGGTAAAGGGCGAGATGGCCAGGATCCGCGCGATCTCCTTGTTGCTCAGGCCCTGGGTGATCAGACCGAGCACCTCCAGCTGCCTGGGCGTTAGCGCCTGCACCCGGTGGTCGGGGGCCAGGGCCGTCGGCGCCAGGGTCGCCGTGGCGTAGCGCACCACGGGTTGCCCGGCCAGGCAGTCGGCGATGGCGGCGGCCATGGCGGCCGGAGGCAGGGCCTTGCCGATGAAGCCATCCACGCCGGCGGCCAGGATGTGCTCGATCACGGTGGCGTCTTCGAGCATCGAGACCACGATCAGGGTGCTGCGCTTGAATTCCTGGCGCAGGGCGCGCAGTGAAAAGCTCAGGTCCTGACCGGGGTAGAGCAGGTCCAGCAGCAGGCCGGTGGGCGGCTCGCCCTGGCGCGCCAAGTCCAGCACCTGCTGCAGGCTGTCGGCCTGTTCCACCTGCGCGTCGGGCTGCAGCTGGCGCAGGATGCGGACCAGGCCTTCGCGAAACAGGGGGTGATCGTCGGCGACGATGAAACGTTGCATCTGTGGCTATCCTGGGGCCTAGGACACCGGTCGCAACCCCGGGGCGGCCCAAAACTTTTAGTCTAGCGCAGCGGCGGAGGGTGGACCATTGGTAATACTCCCGGCCGTGCCCAGCTGCCGCCGCATCAGCCACTCGAAGGCACCGGTCAGCAGCACGGCCGCGCAAGCCAGGCCCAGCGCCAGCCCCCACCAGACCCCGTGCGGACCGAAGCCTGCATGCACCCCCAGCAGCCAGGCGCTGCTGGCCCCGATCAGGCAATAGCAGAGCAGGCCGCCGTAGAAGCCAAGACGCGCCTGGCGGATGCCACGCAAGGCGCCCTGGGCGATGCTCTGGGTGCCGTCGAAGATGACGAACAGCGCGGCGATCAACACCAGCTGGCGTGCCAGCTCCGTGACCGGACTACGCTCGTCCGGCAGAAACAACCCCACCAGCCAGCCAGGAAAGCACCAGAACAGCAGGGCGATGCCCAGCATCACCAGAGCCCCGCCGCCGATGGCCAGCCGCCCGACCAGCAGCGCCTCGCGTGGCCGTCCGGCACCCTGGTGCTGGCCGATGCGGATGCTGGTCGCATAGGACAGTCCCGCCGGCAGCATGAACACCAGATACACCAGCTGGTTGGCGATCTGGTTGGCCGCCAGGGCCGTGGTGCCCAGGGCGCCCATGCACAGCGCCGCCGCGAGAAACAGGCAGGCTTCCACCGCATAGGTGCCGCTGATCGCCAGGCCCTGGCCAAGGGTGTCGGCCAGGGCGCGGCGGTCCGGCCGGCGCAGATAGCGACGCAGGGGATAGGCGGCATAGGCCGGATGACGACTGATATACAGCGCCAGGCCCAGGGCCGCGCCGTTCATCACCACGGCGGTCACCGCGCCGACGCCTGGCAACCCGGGTTGCGGCAGGCCGCCCCAGCCGTGCAGCAGGGCCAGATTGAGAAGGGCATTGAGCACCGCCGCGCCCAGCACGATGGTCAGGACCGGTCCGGGGCGCTCCAGGGCGCTGGTGAAGCCGCGCAGGGTCATGAACAGCAGGTGGCCGGGCAGGGCGAAGGCCAGGCAGCGCAGGAACACCCCCGCGGCCTGGCGGCTTTCCTCCGGCTGGCCGGCCAGGGCCAGCAGCGGCTCGATGTGCCACAGCAGGGTGCCGGCCAGCAGCGCCAGCACCCCGGCGATCCAGATCCCCGCCGCGGTCACCGCCGCCACCCCTTCGGTATCCCCCGCCCCCCGGCGCAGGGCCGCCAGATTGGCCACCGCAGTGATCACCCCCACGCAGATCACCGAAACGAAGGAATAGACCGCGGCCCCCAGGCCACCACCGGCCAGCGCCGCCGGCCCCAGGCGGCCCATCATCAGGGTGTCGGTGAAGACCATGGCGACATAGGCCAGCTGGGCACCGATCAAGGGCAGGGCGAGACGCAACAGCGCGAGCAATTCGTGACGCGGCAGAGACATGGAGGGCTCTCGCTGAACAGATGGCCAAGCGGCCGGGTTTTGACAAGAACTCATTGTTGGATCCTGCCGCGCCGCCCACAATCGGAAAATAGCCATGCCATCCATGAGTCTGAGTCATGCCTGAACACGCCTCGCGCCTGCCGCCCCTGTATGCCCTGCGCGCCTTCGAGGCTGCGGCGCGGCATGGCTCCTTCACCCGGGCTGCCGGGGAGTTGTCGCTCACCCAGAGCGCGGTCAGCCGCCATGTGCGAACCCTGGAGGAAACCTTTGGCTGTCGCCTGTTCGAGCGGGCCGGTCGCCAGCTGGTGCTGACCGAGGCGGGCAAGCTGCTGTTGCCCGGCCTGAGCGAAGGCTTCGAAGCCCTGGCGCGCGCGTGCGGCAATCTGGCCGTGGACGAAGGCACCCTGAGGCTCAAGGCGCCCACCACCCTGTCGTTGCGCTGGTTGCTGGCCCGGCTGGCGCGCTTTCGCCAGCTCAGTCCGCAACTCGACATCCAGCTCACCAGCGTCTGGATGGCCAGCGACCGGGTCGATTTCGTCCATGAACCCTTCGACTGTGCGGTGCTGCTGGGCGACGGTCGCTTTCCGGCCGACTGGGAGGTGGTACCGCTGTTCGAGGAGTGGCTGGTGCCGGTCTGCTCGCCGACCGCCGCCCGCAGCGGTGACTGGGATGTGGCGCGCCTGCAGCGGGAAGAACTGCTGCATCCCACTTTCGACCGCCGCGACTGGCGCCGCTGGCTGCAGGCCATGGGGTTGGCCCAGGCGGTGCCCCTGAGTGGCGGCCAGGTGTTCGACACCCTGGAGTTGGGCATGGCAGCTGCGGCGCGCGGCTACGGAGTCTCCATCGGCGATCTGGTGATGCTCGCCGAGGACGTGGCGGCTGGTCTCATCGCGCTGCCCTGGCCGGCAGCGGTAGCCAGCGGCGACGCCTACTACCTGGTCTGGCCACGCAATCGGCGGGGGCAGGCGCGCTTTCGCCAGCTGGGTGATTTCCTGCAGCAGGAAGTGGCATCCCAGAGCCTTCCAGAGGTCATTCGCCACAAATAAGGCGCCAGACATCTGTCATTCGCTTTAGTTCGTAACGCTACAGCCGATAAACTACCCGTTCATCGCTAAGAAGACCGTCATAGAGCGGTTCGTTTCTGATGTAGCCTTGCCCTCAACTTTGTACTGCCCTACAGGGATGTAGGCGCTTTGGAGCACTCTATGGTCATTTCCCCACGTCGCAGTATCGCCCGACAACTTGCCTTGGCCCTCAGTCTGGTACTGGTTGTCGTCATTGCCGGCAGTTGCCTGTTCGCCCTCCACGCCCTCAGCCTGTCCATCGAAGACACCCAGCGCAAGCACCTGGGCAGTGAGGCCCGGCTGCTCTCCGATCAGCAGCAGACCTTCCTGGGCACCCTCAAGGTCAGTACCCAGCGTCTCGCCAATCTGTTCGAGCGCCGCTTCGATGGCGGCCTCTCCCGCAGCAGCGACCGCACCGTCGTCGCCGGCACCGACACCCCGGTGCTGCTCTACAAGGGCGCGGCCCTGAACAACGACTTCACCCAGGTCGATGACTTCACCCGTCTTACCGGCGGTACGGCCACCATCTTCGTCCGTGATGGTGACGATTTCATCCGCATCACCACTTCGCTGAAGAAGCAGGACGGCAGCCGCGCCATCGGCACCCGTCTGGACCGCAAGCATCCCGGCTACGCCGGCCTGCTCCAGGGCCAGACCTATGTCGGTCGCGCTCAGCTGTTCGGCCGCTCCTACATGACCCAGTACAGCCCGGTGCGCGATGCCCAGGGCCAGATCATCGCCGTGCTCTATGTGGGGTTCGACTACACCGACGCCCAGGCCCAGCAACTGGCTCAACTGACCCAGCTGCGCATCGGTGAGACCGGCTCCCTGGCCCTGCTCGACGAGCAAGGCAACTGGTTGGTTGCCCCGGCCAACGCCAAGAAGACCGACGAGTTGCTGGCCGAACTCAAGAAGGATCCCAAGCGGTATGAACACAGCTGGCAGGATGGCAACGAGGACTTCGTCAGCGTCAGCGCGCCGGTTGCCGGCGAAGGCTGGACCGTGGTCGCCACCTTGCCCAAGGCCGAGCTGGACGCTCCGGTGCACGCCGTTGGCCTGCGCCTGGCCATCGGCAGCCTGATCGCCCTGCTGCTGGCCGTGGCCGCTTCGGTGCTGCTGCTGCGGCGCAAGCTCAGCCCGCTGGCTCAGCTGGTGGAACGCGCCCAGGCCCTGGGTCGCGGTCAGCTCAGCGTACGCGTCGACGCCCGCAGCAACGACGAGATCGGCGAGCTCGCCCACAGCTTCAACCAGATGGCCGATGCGCTGGCGTCCACCGTCGAGCAGGTACGGGGTTCCTCGCGCGCGGTCACCGATCGCTCCCAGCAACTGAGCGAGCTCTCCGACCAGACCCTGCGTCGTTCCGCCGAGCAGTCCAGCCAGATCGACAGCATGGCCAGCGCCGTGGAGGAATTCAGCGCCACCGCCCAGAACATCGCCGACGGCATGCAGCGCACCGAGCGTCTGGTGCAGGAGAACGCCCAGCAGACCCGCACCGGCACCCAGGCCATGCAGGGCGCCTCGGGCGCGCTGGAGCAGATCGCCGACTCCCTGGCCAGCACGGCCGAGCTCATCAAGGGGCTGGATAATCGCTCCCAGCAGATTGGCGGCATCATCGGCGTCATCAGCGGGATCGCCGAGCAGACCAACCTGCTGGCGCTCAACGCGGCCATCGAAGCCGCCCGGGCCGGTGAGCAGGGCCGCGGCTTCGCCGTGGTCGCCGACGAGGTGCGTCAGCTGGCCGGTCGTACCAGCGAGGCCACCCGCGAGATCTCCCAGATGATCGGTGCGGTACAGGGCGAAACCCAGCGTGCCATGGGCGCCATCGATGAGGGCAACCGCCTCATGGAGCAGGGGCTGGCGCGCAACGCCGATGTCGCCCAGGCGCTACGCAGCATCGACCAGCAGGTCGCCGATGCGGTCGAGCAGTTCTCTGGCATCGCCCAGGCCACGGCCGAGCAGAGCACCACCGCCACGGCGTTGAGTCGCAACATCCAGGCCATCGCCGTGGACAACGCCGCCCAGCGCGATGCCGCCGAGGTGCTGGCCGGTACCGCGGGCGAACTGCGTCACCTGGCCGAGGAGCTGAGCGCCGAAGTGGGTCGTTTCAGCTAGTCAGACTGTTCTAGCGCAAGCGAAAGGGAGGCTCAGGCCTCCCTTTTTCATTCCCGCTCGCCATAGCCCTTGCCTGGCCGCAATACTCTGACTACTGTATGCAAATACAGTATAAAAGGAAGGGTGACATGGGCGTATCCAACGAAGCGGTGCAAGCCGTCGAATGCATGCTGACCACGCTGCGCGCGGAGCGTGACGACTATCGCGAGCTCGCCCATCAGTGGCGGGCCATGTGTTTCGAATTGGCGCAGGAAAACCAGGCGTTACGGGACCGCCTGCAGGAGCCGCCTCGGCATTATGGCCCGCCGGCCAACGCCTAGTGAGCGGCCCGATACTGCAGCGCTTCGGCCAGGTGCGCGCGCTGGATGTCGGTGTCGCCGGCCAGGTCGGCCAGGGTGCGAGCCACCTTGATGACCCGGTGCAGGGCGCGCAGGGATAGATTCAGGCGCTCGCCAGCGCCTTCCAGCCAACGCTGATCCGCGTCGCTCAGGGCGCAGACCTGGTGCAACTGGTCGAGGCCGAGCAGGGCGTTGGGGCGCCCCTGGCGAGCCATCTGGAGGGCACGGGCCGCAGCCACCTGGCCGGCCGCCTCGGCAGTCGAGAGTTCGGCGGCCGACGAGGCGCCCAGACGCAGATGCTCGCGCGCCACGGTCAGGTGCAGATCGATGCGGTCCAGCAGCGGGCCGGACAGCTTGCCGCGATAGCGCTGGATCTGCTCCGGGCTGCAACGACAGCGCCCACTGGGATCGCCCAGGTAGCCACAAGGACAGGGATTCATCGCCGCCACCAGCTGGAAGCGCGCTGGAAAGCGCACCCGCTCCCGTGCCCGGGCGATGACGATCTCGCCGCTTTCCAGGGGCTCGCGCAGCACCTCCAGCACCTTGCGATCGAATTCGGGCAACTCATCGAGAAACAGCACGCCACGGTGGGCCAGGGTGATCTCGCCCGGCCCAGGGCGGCTGCCACCGCCTACCAGCGCCGGACCCGACGCCGAATGGTGCGGCTGGCGAAAGGGTCGCTGCGGCCAGTGTTCCAGTGGCTCGGGCCCGGCTACCGAATGAATGGCGGCCACCTGCAACGCCTCTTCTTCGTCCAGCGGCGGCAGCAGCCCTGGCAAACGGCTGGCGAGCAGGGTCTTGCCGGTACCGGGTGGCCCGGCGAGCAGCAGGTTGTGGGCACCTGCCGCGGCTACTACGAGGGCACGCTTGGCCGCTTGCTGACCCTGGACCTCGGCCAGGTCGGGATAGGGGAGGGGCGTACGCAGCAGTCCACTAGGCTGGTAGGGCGTCAGCGGGGCCTGGCCACTCAGGTGACCGGCGAACTCCAGCAGGTGATCGACCGCCAGCACGGCGAGGCCACTGGCCAGGCAGGCCTCCTCGGCGTTGGCCCGCGGTACCACCAGGGTGCGTCCGGCGGTTCGGGCGGCAAGCGCTGCCGGCAGCACGCCGCGGACTGGCCGTACCGCACCCGACAGCGCCAGTTCACCCAGGCATTCGTAGCTTTCAAGACCCTGGGCCGGCAACTGCCCGCTCGCGGCCAGGATGCCGATGGCCAGGGCGAGGTCGAAGCGACCGCCATCCTTGGGCAGATCGGCAGGCGCGAGATTGAGGGTGATGCGGCGGCTGGGAAACTCGAAGCCGGCATTGAGGATGGCACTGCGGACCCGGTCCTTGGCTTCGCGGACGGCGGTTTCCGGCAAACCCACCAGGGTGAGGGCAGGCAGGCCATTGGCCAGGTGAGCCTCGACGACCTCGGGCGGGGCTTCCACGCCCACCTGGGCGCGGGTGTGAACGAGGGCAAGCGACATGATCTCTCCTTGATCGTGTTTCGCTAGACAGCAGGCTGCACCATCCTGGCGCGCCTTTACGGTCAGTCGGCGGCGGCGACATCCGTGGCCGGGATAACCGGCGGCTTGACGTCCTGGGGCTGGACGTTCTCCAGCTCGGTCAGGCGCACCTCGAGGGCTTCCAGACGTGCGCGGGTGCGTGCCAGCACTACCATCTGCGCATCGAACTCATCGCGGCTGACCACGTCGAGTTTACTCAGCGCGCCCTGGAGCAAAGCCTTGAACTGGCTTTCGATCTCGGCCTTGGGAAGCGGCGAGTCCTGACCGAACAGCCGGCTGGCCTGCTGGGTCAGGGAATCGAACAGCGAACGGGTCGTGGACATGGTTATCCCCTGCCTGTAATCAAAGCCCGAGTGTAGCACAGCGGGTTCTGTGCCCCGGATGCCGCTCTTGCACCGCTTTGGTGCCAGGCCCGGGCCAGAGCTGTTCGCTGTTGGTGCAAAGTTCTGCTCCACGACCGCTGGTCTGCCCTGTCAGGAGGCGCGGCAGGCCCGGCGACCCCTGTAATACGGACCCCTTCACGAACCTGGCAAGCTTTCTGCTACAGCCGATGCAGAGACGGGCGTCGAGTGCGCCTGGGGCAGAGGCGCCCGCTGGCCGCTTCTGCCGTGACCGCGGCGATTGATACGCCGACGGTTATACAGACGGTCACTGCGCTAGACTTGGCCGGGGTTTGTTTTCCTGGGGCAAGTCAACTCAATCGGGAGAAGTTCATGAAACTAGTCACCGCCATCATCAAGCCGTTCAAGCTCGACGACGTGCGTGAGTCGCTGTCCGAGATCGGTGTGCAAGGCATCACCGTTACCGAGGTCAAGGGCTTCGGGCGCCAGAAGGGCCATACCGAGCTCTATCGCGGCGCCGAATACGTCGTCGACTTCCTGCCCAAGGTCAAGATCGACGTCGCCATCGCCGACGATCAACTCGACCGCGTCATCGAGGCCATCACCAAGGCTGCCAACACCGGCAAGATCGGCGACGGCAAGATCTTCGTGGTGAATCTCGAGCAGGCCATCCGCATCCGTACTGGCGAAACCGACACAGACGCCATCTGACGATTTAACCGACAGCCCAACCCCACACGAGCCCCAGGAGAAACAACGATGACTCTGCGCACCTACGCAGGGCTAGGAGCCCTCATGTCTTTCGTAGCGCTGCCGGGCCTGGCCATGGCCCAGGAAGCGGCTGCGGCACCGGCCATCAACAGCGGGGACACGGCCTGGATGCTGATCTCGACGGCACTCGTGCTGTTCATGACCATCCCGGGCCTCGCGCTGTTCTACGGCGGTATGGTGCGTGCCAAGAACGTCCTGTCGGTGATGATGCAATGCTTCGCCATCACCGGTCTCATCAGCATCCTGTGGATGGTCTATGGCTACAGCCTGGCCTTCGACACCACCGGCATGGAAAAGGGCGTCACCAACTTCAATTCCTTCATCGGCGGTCTGGGTAAAGCCTTCCTGTCCACGCTGCAGCATGATGCCGTGACCTCGGCGACCGCCCTGTTCCCGGAAAGCGTCTTCGTCACCTTCCAGATGACCTTCGCCATCATCACTCCCGCGCTGATCGTCGGTGCCTTCGCCGAGCGCATGAAGTTCTCCGCCATGCTGATCTTCACCGGCCTGTGGTTCACCTTCGTCTATGCACCCATCGCCCACATGGTCTGGAGCGGTGACGGCGGCCTGATGTGGGACTGGGGCGTACTGGACTTCGCGGGCGGCACCGTGGTGCACATCAACGCCGGTGTGGCCGGTCTGGTCGCGGCCATCGTCCTGGGCAAGCGCAAGGGCTATCCGACTACCCCCATGGCCCCGCACAACCTGGGCTACACCCTGGTCGGCGCCGCCATGCTGTGGGTCGGCTGGTTCGGTTTCAACGCCGGGTCCGCCGCAGCCGCCAATGGCACCGCCGGCATGGCCATGCTGACCACCCAGATCGCCACCGCTGCCGCGGCCCTGGGCTGGATGTTCGCCGAGTGGATCACCCATGGTAAGCCGAGCGCCCTGGGCATCGCCTCCGGCGTGGTCGCCGGTCTGGTAGCCATCACCCCGGCCGCCGGTACCGCCGGCCCCATGGGCGCCCTGATCATCGGCCTGGTCTCCGGCGTGGTGTGCTTCTTCACCGCCACCAGCCTCAAGCGCAAGCTGGGCTATGACGACTCCCTGGACGCCTTTGGCGTGCACGGTATCGGCGGCATCGTCGGCGCCCTGCTGACCGGCGTCTTCGCCGCGCCGGCCCTGGGTGGCTTCGGTACCGTGACCGATATCGGCGCCCAGCTCTTCATCCAGTTCAAGGGCGTGGCCTTCACCATCGTCTACACCGGTATCGTCACCTTCGTGATCCTCAAGGTGCTGGACGTAGTCATGGGCCTGAGAGTCAACGAGGAAGAGGAAACCGTGGGCCTGGACCTCACCCTGCACAACGAGCGTGGCTACAACCTGTAAGCTGCCGCTCTCGAAAAAGGCGCCGCGAGGCGCCTTTTTCATGTCTGCCCTACGGCTGGAACAACCGCCGTCCTGCTGTGTCTAGACTGCACGCCGGTGGTGTGCAATCACCGCTTTGCTTTTCCGATCGTCGCGCTAGAATGCGCGCCCAGTCAGTCGGCGGGGGTATTTCATGTGGCTGCAGCGGACCTTTTCCCTGCGCGCTCGAGCGCGTGGTTTTCATCTCGTCACCGATGAGGTGCTGGATCAGCTGCCTGAGCTGGCTGAGTGTCGCGTCGGCCTGCTGCACCTCTGGCTGCAGCACACCTCGGCCTCGCTGACCATCAACGAGAATGCCGATGGGGCCGTGCGGCGCGACTTCGAGCGGTTCTTCAACCAGCTGGTCCCCCAGGGGCAGGCCGGTTACGAGCATGACTACGAAGGGCCGGACGACCTGCCCGCGCACTTCAAGAGCAGTCTGCTCGGGTGCAGCCTGAGCCTGCCGATCCAGGCGGGCCAACTGGCGCTGGGGACCTGGCAGGGCATCTACCTGGGCGAACACCGTGACCAGGGTGGCGCGCGACGTTTGATCGCGACGCTGCAGGGCGAATAGCCAGGAATTTTTTGTAGGAGACCGCGTCAAAACGCGCGGTCCGATTTTGCCAAAATGTTGGAGGCGGTTTATGAGCGACGAAGATCTGGAACAGGACGACCTGGAAACAGGTGCGGAGGAAGAGGGCGATAACGAAGAGTTTGCCGCCGCAACCGACGACGCCGAGCAAGAGGAAGGCAGCGAAAGCGAAGCGCCAGCGTCCGGCAGCAAGGCCAAGAAGAAGCGCGAGCCCGAGCCGGAAGAGCTGCCATCGGTGGAAGCCAAGCAGCGCGAGCGGGATGCGCTGGAAAAAGCCATGCAGGACTTCTTGTCGCGTGGAGGCAAGGTGCAGGAGATCGACGCCAACGTGGTCGCCGATCCGCCCAAGAAGCCTGACAGCAAATATGGCAGTCGTCCCATCTAGGACCGTGCCATACCGCCTTCGAAACCCCGCTTCGGCGGGGTTTCGTCTATCTAGCGGTCACAGCAGCGCCATCACCATGATGAAGCCGGTAAAGGCCGCAGCCATGGTCGCAAGGCAGGCCATGCAGATTACATCATCTCTCTCATACATGTTGGCAACGCCTTAGTAGCCCTAATGGGTGATGGCATTTTGCTCTCCTGGCAAAGACTTCCCTGTGCGACTCATCGCAAAAGGCCACTATCTCGCCCTGGCGATGCCAAGCAGTTCACCAATGGCGGGGCGGCGGCCCATAATAGGGCCGTGGTTCGTAGGCTGGCTGGTAGGGGTAGTAGCCCGGCGGGACGGGGCGCCAGTGCGGTGCCGCATAGCCCGTTTGGGGGTAGGGGCGGTAATAGTTATAGGGGTAGCCATCCCGGCGGTAATAGGAATGGTGTCGATGATGCCGCCGGTACTCGCCCACCGGCAGGAAGCCTGCTTCCTCGACGGCCATACCGGGGGCCCCTGCCCAGGGCTGCCCCCGATCGGGTCCTCCGTGCGCTGCGGCCATACCGCTGGCGGCAAGGGCGGCGGTCACTAGCAGAATCAACGACGCTCGCGATGTCATGGTGTTCTCCTCGCGGCGCTCGATAGGCCGCGTCACCATGAAACACCTTTGGCCGTCAGCGGGCGTCAGGCCAGGTAAAGGTCTGGTAAGGCCGCTGGGTCAGTCCCAGTCCAGGCCTTGCATGCCCGCGGCGACGATGAGGGCCAGCGAAAGCAGCCCGATGCCACACATCAGGATCGTCAACTCCAGTTGGTCCAGCCGCCGCTTCACCCCTGCCACCAATGCCAGAGGGTGAAGCCGATCAGTGCCATGACCAGGCCGAGAAACAGGCGATTCAGCCACAGGCTGGCGCTGCTCAGCAGGGTGAACCAGAGCGGTGTGCCTGGCTCGCTCGGTGCGATGGCGGGCTGCCCGCTGGCTTCTTGTGGCAGGACGTCGGGAAGGGGGGTAGTGATGAGGGGGATCGAGCGAATGGGCATAAGCGAGCGCCTCCGTGCGCCTTGTGCGAGGTATGACCGACCGCAGGCGAAAAGGCAGCGGCAGGCCATGGCCGAGCGACGGTAGTGAAGGGCGCCGCTCGTGCAACGGATGATCACCGAAATTTCTGCCGCCCGGGCGATGGGCCGCTGAAAAGGTCGGGCGGTTCCCACTCTTGGCGGCAGATAGCGGCATCGCTGGGGCCCTCAGGGCGACGCCTGAGGCGAAAAGGAGCCGGTGGGCTTGAATGGGCGAGCTGGCGGGTACAGCCTCATGGTCCTGATGCCGGACGCTGGGAGAAACGTCATGACCAATCTGCTTCGCGACCTGCCCGATGCCTCCGCGGCGGAGGTATTCACGCCCCTGCTGGAGCGGCCTGGCTGCCGCATCGAACGGATCGTCTCCCTGGGTCAAACCACCCCGGCGGAGGCGCCTTATCGGCAGGCTCATGACGAATGGGTGATGCTGCTGCAGGGCGCGGCCCGGGTTGCCCTGGAGGGGCGGGAGGTGGTGCTGGAGCCGGGCGCTGCGCTGTTCATTCCGGCGCGGACCGAACACTGGGTGACCTATACCGATCCCCTCGTCGCCACCGTGTGGCTGGCGATCCACCTGGGAGAGGCCTTGGCAGCCCCGGCGTCGGTCTGAGGCGAAGCGTGCTGCCTATGCCGCGGCGCCAGGGGCGTCAAGGCAGCGCGCCTGAGCCTTGGTGTCCTGGGTCCTAGCGGACCAGGGTCACCGGGCCGTGATCGTCGCAATGGCCGTCATGGACGTGATGCAGGCGGCCATCCACCAGGTAGTCGACGTGGTCACCGTGGGGAACGGCCTCGTGGCCGCAGTCAGGACCATGGACATGATCGGGCGCATGGCCACTGCTCTGACCGTGAGTGCAGTGATCGGGATTGATGGCGCCGACCTCCAGCACATGCTCGTCCACGTGATCGCCATGCATATGATGCAGATGCCCATCGTGGAGATAGTCGACATGGCCGTCATGCTCGATGGCGGTGTGGCCGCAGTTCGGACCGTGCTGATGGCTGTGATTCGCGTGATGCTTTTCGCTGCAGGTGGTCATGATACTGACTCCGAAAAGGGTGGCTGTCTGGTGACGCCACGCCATTAAAAAGTCTGAAGTGGGTAGAGAGTCAAGGAAGTCGGGCGGAGTTTTTCCGGGCACCAAGGCGTCTAGGGCGCGCCTTGGAGTTCTTCTCGCGGGTGTGGCAGGACAGCACGGGGGGAGTGGCGGATGGGCAGCGGACCCAGGGGATGAGGCCTGGATATATTGCAGGCACAAAAAAACCGGCACTAGGCCGGTTTCTCTGATCTCCAGATCCCGCAGGAGCTTGGAGGTTTGTCTTGGTGCCCAGGGACGGAATCGAACCGCCGACACGGGGATTTTCAATCCCCTGCTCTACCAACTGAGCTACCTGGGCAACGGGGCGCATTAAAAGCGTTTCTCGACCCTGTGTCAACAGTGAGCCCAAAAAAATTTAGATTTTTCGGGCGCTTAGGGTCTGTTCAATGCCTCGCGAGCTAGAGACAAACAAGGCCTGGGTGGCCCCGCGAAGATAGCTGACGAAGCGGATCGGACTCGCGCTCGAGTTTGCAAAGGGTAAATGAGCGTTCCGACGGGGCCACCCAGGCCGGGCTGACGACCCAGGCCATCCTCAACGCCCTTTGGCCGACGCGCAGCAGGCTTTGAATAGGTCCTAAGCCGTCGACTCAGGCGCTGGGGGCACGTAGCCTTCAGCCTGGGCGTAGTCTTCACCGGACAGGAACTTGTCCATCTCGGCCTGCAGGAACTTGCGATCCTCGGCGTTCATCATGTTCAGCCGACGCTCGTTGATGAGCATGGTCTGGTGCTTCTGCCACTCTTCCCAGGCCTGCTTGGAGACGTGCTGATAGATGTCTTCGCCCTTGGCGCCGGGGTAGGGCGGGCGATCCAGGGCGGGCAGCTCCTGCTTGTGCTTGCGGCACATCACGGTGCGGGTCATGCGGGTTCTCCTTTGAGCGCCTGCTCGGCGCGCTTTAGCAGTTTCTGCACCGGGGCGGCGAGGCCCAGGCGCGGCGGGGACGCGAGGTTATACCAAAGCCAGTCGCCCTCGGCCACGCGCTGGTGGCGATGGTCCACCTGCACCAGCCAGGGCTCGATGGCCAGCTGGAAATGGCTGAAGGTGTGCACCAGGCCGGGCAGCGCCTGCCGCTCGTCGATGGCGAGGCCCTGGCGTTCGGCGAGGGCTTCGAGCTCGGCCACGTCGGCGACCTCCGGCGGTCCCCAGAGGCCGCCCCAGAGGCCGGTGGACGGCCGGCGCTGCAAGAGCACGGCATTGGCATCGTTGACGAACAGCGGCATCAGGGTGCTGCGCTGCGGCAGTGTCTTGCGTGGCTTGGCGGCGGGAAAGTCGGTTTCCTGGCCTAGCAGGTGGGCGCGACAACCCGGCTTGACCGGGCACAGCAGGCAGCTGGGCTTGCTGCGGGTACAGAGGGTGGCGCCCAGGTCCATCATCGCCTGGGTGTAGTGGCCGACCCGCTCGTGGGGCATCAGTCGTTCCGCGACCTCCCACAGGCGTCGGGCCATGGCAGGCTCGCCGGGATAGCCGGGTGTGGCGGTATAGCGCGCCAGCACCCGCTTGACGTTGCCGTCGAGGATGGGGGCGCGGATGTCCATGCTCAGGCTGGCGATGGCCCCGGCGGTGGAGCGGCCGATACCGGGTAACTCGGCGAGGGCCTCGACACTGCGGGGAAATTCGCCGCCGTGCTGCTCGACCACGGTCTTGGCGGCCTTGTGCAGATTGCGCGCGCGGCTGTAGTAACCGAGGCCCGTCCAGAGGTGCAGGACCTCGTCTTCCGGTGCGGCAGCCAGGGCCTCGACGGTGGGTAGCGCCTGCATGAAGCGGTCGAAGTAGCCCAGTACCGTGGCCACCTGGGTCTGCTGGAGCATGATCTCCGAGACCCAGACGCGGTAGGGGGTCACGGCCTGTTGCCAGGGCAGGTCCTTGCGACCGTGCAGGTCGTACCAGGCCAGTACGGCGGTACCAAAGGCGTCGTCAGTCATCGGCGTTGCAGCAGTCCCCGGATGGCGTTCTGGATGTCAGGGCTGATCTTATCACCCAGCTTCTCTTCGATTTTTTCGTTCAGACGATTGCCGGCCGCGCGGGCGATGATCTGGCCCATGGCCTCGCGATCCAGGCGGCAGGCCTTGGCGCCCAGTTCCATGGGGCCGCGGCAGTGCAGCGGCCATTCGATGTCGGCGTAGCGCTCGCCGACCTGGCAGCCCGGATCGGCGGCGGCGTTGGTATCGCCTTGCACGGTGATGCCCAGGCGGTAGTCCAGGCCGAGGGTGCGCAGATCGATGTCGCCATCGCCCTTCACCGCCAGGCCCGGCACGCTGACGCTCAGATCCTGGTTGCGGGCCACGCCGTTGACGATGGTGAGGCTGCCGCTCAACTGGCGGAAGGGCGTGTTCTGGCCGCCATGGGGCAATTCCAGCGGCTTGCGGTTGAGCAGGGAGATGCCCTGGCACAGCTGGCTTTCGACGTTGGCGTCGATCAACTGGCCATTGCGCAGGGCGAAGCGCGCGGTGCCGTCGAGGTTGTCGATCAGGGTGCGCTGGCTGGCGCCGGTGCTGCGCAGGTCGGCGTCCAGGTCGAGCAGGCCTTCCACTGGCGGCTTCTGGCCCTGGGCCTGGAGGATGCGCTCCACCGGCACGGCCTTGATGCGTTCCCGGGCGGTGAGTTGCGGTTGGGCACCGCGCACGTCGAGGGCGCCGTTGGCTTCGAAGCGACCACCGAACAGCTCGCCTTCCAGGGCGCTGAGCTGCAGCTGGCCGTCAGCGGCCTTGGCCTTGAGGCTGGCGCCTTCGAAGGGCAGGCGATTGAGGGTGAGGTGTTGCAGGCTCAGGTCGACATCGGCGTCCAGGCTGCGCAGGCGTTCCACCGGCAGCAGGGTTTCCTGGCTCCAGGCGTGCTGGGTCGGGGCTTCCGGTAGCGGCGAGTTGCCTTGGGTGGCGACGGCGTCGACCTGGGCGACCTCTTCCTGGCGTGCGCCATTGGCCTGGCGCGCGGCGGTGGCCTTGGCCGGCAGATAGCGATCCAGGTCCAGGGTGTCGCCGCTGAGCTGGATACGCAGGGCGCGGCGGGCGATGTCGGCGACGGCGACGCGGCCCTTGAGGGTGCTGTCGTCCAGCTGGAAGTTGAAGTCGTCCAGCGCCAGCGCGTTGCGGCTGGCCTGCACCTGGGCATTCATCTCGAAGCGCTGCAGGGTCTTGGCATCGGCCATGGCCGGTAATTCGACGCCGATACTGTCGAGGAAGGCGCGCAGGTCGAGACGGGCGATGGACACGCGACCGGCCAGCTGTGGATCGGTTTCCAGGCCGGTGAGCTTGAGGTCGCCCAGCGCCTTGAGGTCATTGGCAGTGAGCTTGAGGCTGGTCCATTCGGCGGTCTGGGCGCGGCGGTCGACGGCGAGCTGGCCGCTGGCGGAATAATTGACCACCTTGCCGTTGAAGGGCTCGCCGCTGGCGTCGCCGGTGAGCTTGAGGTTGTCCAGCGCGTACTGCTGGCTGGCCGGATCGAAATGGAATTCGCCATTGAGCAGCACGGTGGCATTCACCGGCGGCTGGGTGGTGCTGGCGGTACCGGCGAGCTTGAGCGGAATGGGCGTGCCGGCGTAGATGGCGCCGGTCTCCAGGTCGATGCCTTCGAAGGCATAGTGGGCACCGCTGCGGGCATCGCTGTATTCGATCCGGGAGTTGCGCACGGTCAGGCTTTCGACATTGAGCTTGAGCGGCTGGTGCGGGCTGGTCGACTCACCGGAGCCGGAGGAGTCGGCAGGCGCCTTGGCCGGGGCGTCGCTCTGGTCCGCCTTGGGTGCGGGGCGACCGATCTCGGCCCAGTTGGTGCGGCCCTGGTCATCGCGGCTGGCGGTGAGGTCCAGGCCGTCGATCTTGACGTCGCTCATCTCCAGGTCGCGGCGCAGCAACAGGGGCAGCAGTCGGACCGACAGGATCAGCCGCTGTACCTGGGCCAGCTGGCGATCAGGGGTGGCCGCGCTGGCCAGGGTGGCATCGTGTAATTCGACGCCCAGCCAGGGGAACAAACTCCAGCCGATGTCGCCCTTGAGCTGCAGATCGACGTTGGCCTTGTCGCGCGCGAGCTGGCGAATCTCGTCCTTGTAGTCGTTGGGATCGACCAGGTGGGTGAGGGCGAAGCCTACGGCGACCAGCAGGAGCAGCAGGCCGACGAGGACGATACCCAGCACTTTGGCGAAAGCTTTCATGGCGAGGAAATTCCTGTTCCGGCGGGCGATGGCGCGACTGGCCAGTATAAGGGCTTGGGCTGGCCGCGATGACATCGAGGTGTCGGCCCTGTGACAGCGGTGGTAAACGCCCGTTTCGTCGGCGGTCTTGCACCGCCCGTACCCTGGCAAATGAGTAGGGGTGGCAGTAGGCCAGGGTGCGCTTTAATGTCGCGCACCTCTGGTCGGTTGACGCCGTTTCTTTGACTCGTTTATGGGGAAGCGTGCAGGGAATGTCCACCGGCCTGGACGCTATACATCAGAAAGGGGCTAAACCCATGAGCACTACTCTCACCGCTGGCGGCGCCGCTTCGGCTCGTCCGGCTTTTCTTTCCAAGGAGCGCATCGTCGCCCGGCCCGGCTTCAACCGCTGGCTGGTACCGCCGGCCGCCCTGGCCATCCATCTGTGCATCGGCATGGCCTACGGCTTCTCGGTGTTCTGGCTGCCGCTGTCCAAGGCGATCGGCATCACCGCCGCCGTGGCCTGCCCGGTGGAGATGGGCTTCTTCGAGCAGATCTTCAGTGCTACCTGTGACTGGAAGATCTCCCAGCTCGGCTGGATCTACACCCTGTTCTTCATCTTCCTCGGCTGCTCGGCCGCCCTGTTCGGTGGCTGGCTGGAACACGCCGGTCCGCGCAAGGCCGGTGTCGTCTCGGCGCTGTGCTGGTGCGGCGGTCTGCTGATCTCCGCCCTGGGCATCTACACCCACCAGATCTGGATGCTGTGGCTGGGTTCGGGCGTGATCGGCGGTATCGGGCTGGGCCTGGGCTACATCTCGCCGGTGTCGACCCTGATCAAGTGGTTCCCGGACAAGCGCGGCATGGCGACCGGCATGGCCATCATGGGCTTTGGTGGCGGCGCCATGGTGGGTGCGCCCCTGGCCGATGCCCTGATGCGTCACTTCGCCTCGGCCACCGAAATCGGTGTCTGGCAGACCTTCCTGGTCATGGCGGTGATCTATTTCGTGTTCATGATGAGCGGTGCCCTGGGCTACCGCGTACCGCCGACCGGCTGGAAGCCCGCCGGCTGGACGCCTTCCACCAAGAAGGCTAGCAGCGGCATGATCACCAACCGCCACGTCCATGTGAGCAAGATCTGGGGCATTCCGCAGTTCTGGCTGGTCTGGGCCGTGCTGTGCCTGAACGTCACCGCTGGCATCGGCATCATCGGCATGGCATCGCCGCTGTTGCAGGAAGTCTTTGGTGGCCGCTTGCTGGGCAACGGTCTGCCCTATGGTGAACTCAGCGCCGATCAGCTCAAGCAGATCGCCGCCATCGCCGCCGGCTTCACCGGTCTGCTGAGCCTGTTCAACATTGGCGGTCGCTTCTTCTGGGCATCCTTCTCCGATTACATCGGCCGCAAGATGACCTACTTCGTCTTCTTCACCCTGGGCTTCGTGCTCTATGCCATCGTGCCCTGGACCGGTCATCTGGGCAGCGTGGCGCTGTTCGTCTTCGCCTTCTGCCTGATCCTGTCCATGTACGGCGGTGGTTTCTCCACCGTGCCGGCCTACCTCGCCGACCTGTTCGGTACCCAGATGGTCGGCGCCATTCACGGTCGCCTGCTCACCGCCTGGGCCGCCGCCGGCGTCTTCGGTCCGGTGCTGGTCAACTACCTGCGCGAGTACCAGCTGAGCATGGGCATCCCCCGCGCCCAGGTGTACGACATCACCCTGTACATCCTGGCCGGCTTGCTGGTGCTGGGCTTCCTCTGCAACCTGATGGTGCGCCCGGTAGCCGACAAGCACTTCATGACCGAGGCCGAACTCGCCGTCGAGCGCGCCAATGGCCATGACAGCAATGTCGGCAGCGCCCAGGTACTGGAGTGGAGTGCCGATCCCAAGACCAAGCCGCTGGCCATCGCCGCCTGGCTGGCCGTGGGCATCCCGCTGGCCTGGGGTATCTGGATCACCCTGCAAAAGACCGCTGCGTTGTTCAGCTAAGCTACCGCTCAGCCTCGCGACAACAGGGCGCCCCGGGTGGGGCGCCCTTGCGGTGGGACGCTCCGTCCCGCCGCGCTTTCGATCCAGCCCCCACGCCCCTATAATATCGGCCCTTTCGCCCACCGATTTTCGCGGAGCAGGCTATGGCCGAACGCAAGGCAACCGTCGAGCGCAACACCCTGGAAACCCAGGTCAAGGTATCCCTGGATCTGGACGGCACGGGCGCGGCGCGCTTCGACACCGGGGTCCCCTTCCTCGAGCACATGCTCGACCAGATCGCCCGCCATGGGCTGATCGACCTCGATATCCACTGCCGCGGCGACCTGCACATCGATGACCACCACACGGTGGAAGACATCGGCATCACCCTCGGCCAGGCCTTCGCCAAGGCCGTCGGCGACAAGAAGGGCATCCAGCGCTATGGCCATGCTTATGTGCCCCTGGACGAGGCCCTGTCGCGCGTCGTCATCGACTTCTCCGGCCGGCCCGGCCTGCACTGGAACGTGCCCTTCACCCGCGCCACCGTGGGCCGCATGGACGTCGATCTGTTCCTCGAATTCTTCCAGGGCTTCACCAACCATGCCCAGGTCACCCTGCACATCGACAACCTGCGCGGGGTCAACAGCCACCACCAGATCGAAACGGTGTTCAAGGCCTTTGGCCGCGCCCTGCGCATGGCCCTCAGCGAAGACCCGCGCATGGCCGGCGTCATGCCCTCCACCAAGGGGTGCCTGTAATGCAGACGGTAGCCGTCATCGACTACGGCATGGGCAACCTGCACTCCGTGGCCAAGGCCCTGGAGCATGCTGGTAGCCATCAGGTGCTGGTGACCGGCGATCCCGCGGTGATCCGCGAGGCGGACCGTATCGTCCTGCCCGGCGTCGGCGCCATCCGCGACTGCATGGCCGAGATCCGCCGCCAGGGCATCGATGAGCTGGTACGTGAAGTCAGCCAGGACCGGCCCTTCCTCGGCGTCTGCGTCGGCATGCAGGCGCTGATGCAGCGCAGCGAAGAGAATGGCGGGGTGGACTGCATCGGCCTGTTCCCCGGCGCCGTACGGCGCTTCCCGGGCGGCATGCAGGAAGAGGGTGAGACCCTCAAGGTGCCGCACATGGGCTGGAACGAGGTCAGCCACGTGCTCGACCATCCGCTCTGGCACAGCATCCCCGATCGCGCCCGTTTCTATTTCGTGCACAGCTTCTATGTCGAGGCCGGCAGCCCGCGCCAGGTGGTCGGTCGCGGCCACTACGGCCTGGACTTCGCCGCGGCCCTGGCCGACGGCTCGCGCTTCGCCACCCAGTTCCACCCCGAGAAGAGCGCCGACTGCGGTCTGCAGCTCTATGCCAACTTCCTCGCCTGGGACGGCCGCTGGTAATGGCGCGCAAGCCGTCCGCGCCGCTGGTCAGGCTCGAACCCGAGCAGACCCAGCGCGTGGTCACGGCGTTGCAGACCCTGCTGGACGATCGCTTCGAGGTCCGCCTGGGGCGTTTCGAAGTCGAGGAACTGCTGGATTTCTTCGCCCGCGAGTGCGGGCCGCTGTACTACAACAAGGCGGTTGCCGACGTGCAGGCCCTGCTCAGGGAGCGTGTCGACAGCCTGGAAAGCGACATCTGGGCGCTGGAAAAGCCCTAGACCGCCCTCACCCCCGAGCCAAGGTATTGCCATGCTGATCATCCCCGCCATCGACCTCAAGGACGGTGCCTGCGTCCGCCTGCGCCAAGGGCGCATGGAAGACTCCACCGTGTTCTCCGACGATCCCGTGGCCATGGCCGCCCAGTGGGTCGACGGCGGCTGCCGCCGGCTGCATCTGGTGGATCTCAACGGCGCCTTCGAGGGCCAGCCGGTCAATGGCGAGGTGGTCACCGCCATCGCCAAGCGCTATCCCGGCCTGCCGATCCAGATCGGTGGCGGCATCCGCTCGCTGGAGACCATCGAGCACTATGTGCGCGCCGGCGTCAGCTACGTGATCATCGGCACCAAGGCGGTCAAGCAGCCGGAATTCGTCGCTGAGGCCTGCCGCGCCTTCCCCGGCAAGGTCATCGTCGGCCTGGACGCCAAGGACGGCTTCGTCGCCACCGACGGCTGGGCCGAGGTCAGCGAATTGCAGGTCACCGACCTGGCCCGCCGCTTCGAGGCCGACGGCGTCAGCGCCATCGTCTACACCGATATCGCCCGCGACGGCATGATGCAGGGCTGCAACGTCCCGGCCACCCGCGCCCTGGCCGAAGCCACCAGCATCCCGGTGATCGCCTCCGGCGGCATCCATAACCTGGGTGATATCCAGAACCTGCTCGACGCCCGCAGCCCGGGCATCATCGGCGCCATCACCGGCCGGGCGATCTACGAGGGCACCCTCGACGTCGCCGAGGCCCAGGCGCTGTGCGACAACTTCAAGGTCTGAGGACTCAGTCATGGCGCTGGCGAAACGCATCATCCCCTGCCTGGACGTGGACAATGGCCGCGTGGTCAAGGGCGTCAAGTTCGAGAACATCCGCGATGCCGGTGATCCGGTGGAGATCGCCCGTCGCTACAACGAACAGGGCGCTGACGAGATCACCTTTCTCGACATCACCGCCAGTCACCAGGGCCGCGACACCACCCTGCACACCGTGGAACGCATGGCCAGCCAGGTGTTCATCCCGCTGACCGTGGGCGGTGGCGTGCGCACCGTGCAGGACATCCGCAACCTGCTCAACGCCGGTGCGGACAAGGTCTCGATCAACACCGCGGCGGTCTTCACCCCGGAATTCGTCGGCGAAGCCGCGGCGCGCTTCGGCTCCCAGTGCATCGTGGTGGCCATCGACGCCAAGCGCGTCAGCGGCCCCGGCGAGACCCCGCGCTGGGAGATCTTCACCCATGGCGGGCGCAAGCCCACCGGGCTCGATGCCGTGGCCTGGGCGCAGAAGATGGAAGGTCTGGGTGCCGGCGAGATCCTGCTCACCAGCATGGATCAGGACGGCATGAAGAACGGCTTCGACCTGGGCGTGACCCGCGCCGTCAGCGAGGCGGTGGGTATCCCGGTGATCGCCTCCGGGGGCGTTGGCAACCTGCAGCATCTGGCCGACGGCATCCTCGAAGGCAAGGCCTCGGCAGTGCTCGCCGCCAGCATCTTCCATTTCGGCGAATGCACCATTCCCGAGGCTAAACGGTACCTGGCCGAAAAAGGGATTGTGATACGCTCCACAAAATCTTAAGCACCGGCAGGGCCGGCAGGGAGAGGGGCGTGCGCAAGGGATTCTGGGCCTGCTTGGCGGGTTTGCTGCTGGTATCGACGACCATGGTCAGGGCGGAGATCCCGGCGGGTTATCAGCTCACGCTGCTGACGGAAAACTTTCCCCCCTACAACTTCTCCACCGACGGCAAGAACTTCGCCCGCGAGGACGATCTCAAGGGCATCGCCGTCGACATGGTGCGCGAGATGTGTCAGCGCGCCGGCATCTCCTACAACCTTACCTTGAGATTCCCCTGGGAGCGGATCTACGGCATGGCCCTGGATCAGCGCGACCACGGCGTCTTCGTTACCGCCCGGCTGCCCGAGCGCGAAGCCCTGTTCAAGTGGGTCGGCCCCATAGGCCCCGACGACTGGGTCCTGCTCGGTCGCGCCGACAGCCATCTGCAACTACGCAGCCTGGACGACGTTCGCCAGCAGCAGCTCAAGATTGGCGCCTACAAGGGTGACGCCATCGCCGAGAGTCTCGTCCAGCAGGGCTTCCAGCCGGATCTCGCGCTGCGTGATCAGGAAAACGTACAGCGCCTGCTCAAGGGGCAGATCGACGTCTGGGCCACCGGCGATCCCGCCGGCCGCTATCTGGCGCGCCAGGAAGAGGTGACCGGCCTCAAGATGCTGCTGCGCTTCAACACCGGCGAGCTGTTCCTGGCCCTGAACAAGCAGACGCCCGACGAGGTGGTACAGAAGCTGCAAAAGGCCCTGGACGAGATGCGCCAGAGCGGCGCGGTCCAGACCATCTTCAACCGTTATCTGTAACCCCGATGGGCCGAGCGCTCGGCTCGGACGGTTGGGCGAGGAGAGAGCAATGCGCAAGTTGTGGCTGCCTATCGCTAGCGTGCTGTTGAGCTGCGCCCTGGGCATGGGAACGGCCCAGGCGGAGTTGCCACCCGGCTATCGCGTCGTGCTGCTGACCGAGAATTTCCCGCCCTTCAACATGGCGGTGGATGACAAGAACTTCGCCCGCGACGAGGCCATCGACGGCATCAGCACCGATCTGGTCCGTGAGATGTTCAAGCGTGCCGGGATCGACTACAGCCTGTCGCTGCGCTTTCCCTGGGATCGCCTCTACAACCTGACCCTGGAAAGCCCCAACTACGGGCTGTTCTCCGTTTCCCGCACCGAGGCGCGGGGCCCCTTGTTCAAGTGGGTCGGACCGCTGGGCAAGACCCGCAAGGTGCTCATGGCGCTACCGGGCAGCACGATCCGGGTCCCCGATCTCGCCGCGGCTGCCAAGCTGCGCGTTGGCGCCTACAAGAATTCCGCGGTCAGCCAGATGCTCAAGGACAAGGGTGTCGTCGCCAGTGAAGTCCTGCGCGATCAAGAGAACATCGCCCGGCTGCAGAAGAACGAGATCGACGTCTGGGCTACCACCGATGTGGTGGGGCGCTATCTGGCCAAGCAGCAGGGCGTCAGCAATCTGCAGACACTGCTCAGCTTTCAGGAGTCCGACCTCTATCTGGCCCTCAACAAGGACACCCCTGATGAGGTGGTGACCCGCTTGCAGCAGGCCCTGGACGCCATGCGCCAGGAAGGCGTGGTCGACAGCATCACCCGCAACTACCTCTGACGCCTGGGTGACAGGTGCCGGGCGCTAGCGGTAGCGCCCGTCGCGACCGTGCCCGGCCATGGCACGATTGGCCCGCAGGGCGATCATCTGTGGCAGGTCGATGACTTCCACGCCCTGGGCCTTGAGCTGTGGCAGCTGCTGGGCCAGCACCGCCAGGGTTGCCGGGTGTGGATGGCCGATCAATACGGCGCTGCCCTGCCGCTGGGCGAGGCGTACTCCCTCGGCCAGCTGTGCGGCCACCGCCGCCGGGGTCGCCTCGTTGTCGAGAAAGACATCGCGCGAGACGCTGGCCAGGCCGATCTTCTGGGCTTCCGCCGCGGCCACGGTGGCGGCGCTGGTGCGGCTGTCGAGAAACAGCAAATGGCGTTCCCGCAAGACCTGCATCAGCTCGGCCATGGCCGGCCGGTCAGCGGTCATGCGACTGCCTTCGTGGTTGTTCACCCCGTCCGCCTCGGGCACCCGTTCCAGCGCCCGGTCGAGGCGTTGCAGGCGTTCGGCGGAAGACATCTCCGGATGCCAGGCATAGGGCCCGCCAGCCGGGTCCATGGGCAGGTGCAGCAGCACCGTACGGCCGGCGCGATGGGCCTGGGCGGCCAGTTCGGCGGCGTAACGAGTCTCGGGGATAATGGCCAGCACTACCGGTGCGGGCAGGGCCAGCACCTGGCGATCCCGCGCCGGATTCTGGCCGAGGTCATCGATGACGATGGTCAGGTGCGCGGTAGCCGCCTGGGCGAGTCCGCTGGCCAGGGCGAGCGCCCCGGCCAGCAGCCAGTGTCTACCCCTCACGGGGTATGGGTGACGTTGAGTCCCTTGAGCAGCGACAGCGCCTGGGAGAGCTGGAAGTCGTCATCCTGCGGACGCGTACTCTGGTTGGGCGCCTTGCTGCCGGTTGGCCGATCGGCGCCGCCATTGCCATTGCCCAGGTGGCCGGCCAGATCCGCCTCGCGGAAGTATTCGTCGCCACCGCTTTGCGGCGTGACCTTGGCGGGGGCCACGGGGATGTCCGGGGTAATGCCCTGGGCCTGGATGGAGCGGCCATTGGGCGTGTAGTAGAGCGCCGTGGTGAGCTTGAGCGCCCGGTCATTGTTGAGCGGCAGCACCGTCTGTACCGAACCCTTGCCGAAACTGTCGGTGCCCATGAGGATGCCGCGCTTGGAGTCCTGCAGGGCGCCGGCGACGATTTCCGCGGCCGAGGCACTGCCGCCGTTGATCAGCACCACCAGGGGCACCTTCTCGCTGGGATCGGCGGCATCGGCCGAGAAGCGCAGCTCGGAATTGGGTAGACGGCCCTTGGTGTAGACGATCAGGCCGTGGGTCATGAAGGCATCGGCCACCTCGACCGCCGACTGCAGGACGCCCCCCGGATTGTTTCTCAGGTCGAGGATCAGGCCCTTGAGCTTGCCCTTGTTTTCCTGGCGCAGCTTGCCGAGCGCCTTGACCGTCTCTTCGCCGGTATTCACCTGGAACTGCGAGATGCGCAGCAGGCCGTAGCCGGATTCGAGCAACTGGCTCTTGACGCTGTTGACCTTGATCACCGCCCGCGCCAGCTTGACGTCGAACGGCTGGGCGCCGCCGCGCACGATGGTAAGGGTAATGGGGCTGCCCGGCTTGCCGCGCATCTTGTCGACGGCTTCGTTGATGGCCTGGCCCTTGGTCGGCTGGCCGTCGATCTTGACGATCAGATCCCCGGGTTGCAGATGGGCCTTGGCCGCCGGGGTGTCGTCGATGGGCGAGACCACCTTGATGAAGCCGTTTTCCTGGCCGACTTCCAGGCCCAGGCCGCCGAACTCACCACTGGTGGTTTCCTGCAGTTCGGCGAAGTCCTTGGGTTCGAGATAGGCGGAGTGCGGATCCAGGTTGCTGAGCATGCCCTTGATGGCATTCTCCAGCAGGACCTTGTCCGACACCGGCTCCACATAGGCAGCCTTGATGCGGTCGAACACCTCGGCAAAGGTGCGCAGCTCGTCCAGGGGCAGCGGAGCGCTGGCCGGGGCAGCAGGAGCGGTACCCGGAGCGACCGGCGTTACCGCGGCTGGCGTGCTTTGCGGCGATTGCGCCTGGACAGCTCCGACGCCACCGAACAACAGGGCGAGGACCAGGACGGTGGGACGAAAGCGATGCGGCATGTGCAGCTCCTAAACCGAGGTGTGTCGCACTATCCCTGAGCACGGCACCAGATGACGGGGTCCGTCGGGCGGCCCTGTTGGCGGATGGCGAAGTACAAGGCGGATGCTTCCTGACCGCCGCTGGCGCCGACGGTCGCGATGGCATCCCCGGCCTTGACCACGTCACCTGCAGCCTTCAGCAGGCTCTGATTATGTCCGTACAGGCTGAGATAGCCATTCCCATGATCGATGATAACCAGCTGCCCGGCGCCTCTTAGCCAGTCGGCGAAGACTACCCGACCGCCGTGGACCGCCTTGACTCTGGTGCCGGCACCGGCGGCGATCAGGACGCCATCCCATTTCGCCCGAGGGTCGTCGCCACGGGCACTGCCGAAGCGCGCCACCAGGCGACCGTCGACTGGCCAGGGCAGCTTGCCACGGGCACTGGCGAAGGCGCCGCCATACGCAGGTGCTGCACTAGACACCGCAAGCTCCGGGGCGTTCGAGGGGCGGGGGGCTTTCGTATCGCTTTGCGCCTGGCGTCGCGCCGCTTCCCGCGCCTGGGCGGCACGGGCCTCGGCGAGCTGCCGCTGGCGGGCTTCCTCGGCTTCGCGGGCCTGGCGGGCGAGGGTTTCCTCGATGGTCTTGAGCACCTTGTTGAGGGCTGCCTGATCCTGCTCGCGGCTCTCGATCTCGCGACTCTTGTCGCGGTAGTCCGAGTTGATCTTGGCCAGCGCCGCCTGACGCTCCTTGCGCACCTCGGCCAGGTCCGCCTGACGCTTCTCCAGGTCTTCGCGACGGGCGACCAGTTCGCTCTGCTCCTGCTGGATGCCCTGTTCCACGTCGCGCAATTCGCGCAGGGTGTCGTTGAAGGCGGCCAGCTGATCCAGGCGGGTGCGATTGAGGTAGTTGTAGTAGGTGAGGGTGCGGCTGACCTTTTCCGGATGCTCCTGATTGAGCAACAGCTTGAGGTATTCCTGGCGGCCACTCTGGTAGGCGGCGCGGACCTGCACGGCGATCAGCTTCTGTTGTTCAGCGCGAGACTGGTCGAGCTTCTGCTTGCGCCCGTCCAGCTCTTGCAGCTTTTTTTCGCCACTCTCCAGCTGCTTCTGCAGCGAATCCACCTGCTTTTCCAGCTCGCCCATTTGGGTCTCGGTACTCTGCAGCTGCTTTTGCACGCCAGACTTCTCGGCCTGCACCTGCTTGAGCACCTTCTGCATTTCCTGGATGTCCCGACGGGCTTGCTCGATCTGCCGCTGGGTATCGGCGCGGTCGTCGGCCAAGGCAGGAGCGAGAACGCTGGCGAAGAGGAGAAGGGCGAGAACACGGCGCATGCGAAGTCGTACGTTTCGAGGGCGAAGCGCCTAGTATGCCCGTCACATCCGGCAAAAAAAACGGCAAGGCACGCCGTTCAGCGTTCACAGCCCGACCAGGCGGCCAGGCTGCGAACGAAGGGGCACTTCTGCCTCAATAGCCAATTGTGAAACGGGTGCGATGGTGAGCGGGCCGTTCGACCTCGTCCAGCAGGGCCACGGCGAAGTCCTCGTAGGAGATCCGGCTGTCCCCGGCGGCGTCGAACAGCAGGGCATCGCGGCCCAGACGGAAATGACCGGTGCGCTCGCCAGGAGCGAAGATCATCTGCGGGCTGACGAAGACCCAGTCGAGGTCGCTGACCTCGCGAAGCGCTTCCAGAGTGGCGATGCCGGCACCGGCTTCGTGGCGATACTCCGCCGGAAAGGCCGGCGCATCGAAAAGGCGCGAGCCATCCGGCAGGCTGAGGCTGGCGGCGCCACCGACGATCAGCAGGCGCGGGATGCCCGCGGCTCGGGCGAAGTCGAGGAGGGCGGTCGGTGCCATGTCGGCGAATCTCAGACTGCTGAGCAATACTTCGCAACCGGCCAGGGCCTGGGCGGTTTCCGGTCTGGCGACATCGCCGGCAACCACGGTGAGGCCGGTCCGCGGAGCGAGTCGAGCGGGATCGCGCACCAGCGCGGTGACCTGATGGCCACGGGAAAGGGCTTCGTCGAGCAGGCGGCTGCCCACATTGCCGGTAGCGCCGAGCAGGGCGATGGAGGTCATGGCGAGGTTCCTTGAAAATGACGGGAAGCCAAGCCTAGGCAGAGTCGCGAAAACCGCCAAGAAGGCAGCTTGAGGTGTGCTGGTTACCTGCCGATAACCCACGGTCGTCGAGGGTATGGCGCTACCGGGGGGCTGTGTATACTGGCCGGCATTTTTAGCCCTTCTTGGATAGCTCTTTCATTATGGAATTTATCGGTCGGTTGGTCGAATTCGCCACCCATCATCCGCTGCTCGTCGCCGCCTTCCTGGCCATCGTCGCCCTGATGCTGTTCAACGAAACCCGTCGGGGCGGTCGCAGCCTGTCCACCGGCGAGCTCACCAACCTGCTCAACCGCGAGCAGGGTGTAGTCCTCGATATCCGTCCGAGCAAGGACTTCGCCGCCGGGCATATCGTCGGCGCGTTGAACATCGCTCAGGAGAAAGTCGCCAGCAGCCTGTCTCTACTGGAGAAGCACAAGGCCAAGACCTTGATCGTGGTGGACAGCGCCGGCCAGCAAGCCGGTGCCGTGTGCGGCGATCTGCAGAAGGCCGGCTTCACCGCCGCTCGCCTGAACGGCGGCATCGCCACCTGGCGTGCAGAGAATCTGCCGCTGGTGAAGTGACCCCTAGCGTGGCCGCCCCATCGGCCACTGGAGACTGCGCATGACCGACGTCGTCATCTATACCAGTGCCTGGTGCCCCTACTGCCATCGTGCCAAGCACCTGCTCGATCGCAAGAACGTGGCCTACCGGGAGATCTCCGTCGACGGCCAGCCGGCGCTGCGCACCGAGATGGCCCGCAAGGCCGGCCGCACCAGCGTGCCGCAGATCTGGGTCGGCAGCACTCACGTCGGTGGTTGCGATGAGCTCTATGCCCTAGACCGAAGCGGGCGTCTCGATCCGCTGCTGTCCGCCTGACCAACACTCATAACTCAAGGCCCTACCATGACCGATCAAGCCAACGGCGCCCAGGAAGACGGCGCTCAGTTCTCCCTTCAGCGCATCTACATCCGCGACCTGTCGTTCGAGGCGCCCAAGAGCCCCGAGATCTTCCGCCAGGAGTGGCAGCCCAACGTCAACCTGGACCTGGCCACCCGCCAGAAGACCCTGGGCGACGACTTCCACGAAGTGGTGCTGACCCTGACCGTCACCGTCAAGAACAACGAAGAGACCGCCTTCATCGCAGAAGTGCAGCAGGGTGGCATCTTCCTGATCAAGGGCCTGGACGCCGCGTCCATGGCCCATGCCCTGGGCGCCTTCTGCCCCAACATCCTGTTCCCCTACGCCCGTGAGGCGCTGGACAACATGGTGGTACGTGGCTCCTTCCCCGCGCTGATGCTGCAGCCGGTGAACTTCGACGCCCTCTACGCCCAGGAACTGGCGCGCATGCAGACCGCTGGCGAAGCCTGATCGGCTCGCTGCGGTACCGGACGCCCCTTGCGAGGGGCGTTCTGCTGTCTGGCCCCAGGTCTTTTCGAGGGGCTAGGCCTTGCCGGTCTCCCGCTCACGCGCCTTTGCACTGGCTCTGAGCTTGCGGCTGGCACGCCAGAGATCGAAGCTGAACACCGCAAGGCCAGCCCAGATGCAGATAAAGGCGAACAGTCGCTCGCGGGGAAAAGGCTCGCCAAAGAGCCAGACCGCCTGGATCAACACCAGGGTCGGGGCGAGGTACTGCAGAAAGCCCAGGGTCGAATAGGGCAGCTTGCGCGCCGCGGCGTTGAAGCACAGCAGCGGTATCAGGGTGACGGGACCGGCCAGCACGATCAGCAGGCCCAGGGAGGACTGCCAGACCTCCGCCTGCAGGCTTACGCCCGGGGTCAGCAGCGGCAGCGCGATCAGGGCGATCGGCACCAGCATCCAGCTTTCCACCACCATGCCCGGCAGCGCAGCCACGGGCGTCTGTCGCCGCACCAGGCCATAGAAGGCGAAGCTCAGGGCCAAGGCCAGCGACACCCAGGGCAGTTGCCCAAGGGTCCATAGCTGCTGGGCCACACCCAGCACTGCCAGGCCCACGGCGATCCACTGCAGCGGGCGCAGCCGCTCGCCAAGGATCACCAGGGCGAGCAGGATGTTGACCAGCGGGTTGATGTAGTAACCCAGGCTGGCCTCGACCACATGGGCGTTATTGACCGCCCAGATGTAGACCAGCCAGTTGCAGGCCACCAGCGCGCCGGACACGGCCAGCCAGAACAGCCGCCGGGGATGGGCGCGCAACTCCGCCCACCAGCCGCGATGGCGCCAGACCACCAGTAGCAGCGCGCTGAACAGGGCGGACCAGAGGATGCGCTGGAACAGGATCTCGGTCGCCGGGAGGGCCGCCAGCAGTTTGAAGAACAACGGAAACAAGCCCCACAGCACATAGGCGGTGAGGCCCAGGGCATAACCCTGGCGCAAGGCAGACATGAGAAATCCTTAGGCAGGCAACTTTCTTGTCCGGGCAGGATAGCTCAAGGGGCGGCGGGATGTGGGCGTGAGTGGCGCTCCCTGTCGTTATTCCTGAGCAGGCTGGCATCCCGTAACCGCGGTCGTGGCAGTGCGCCGATGCGACCGCTTCGCAGGCCACAGGCATTGTTTGATCGCGGCCATGGGCCGCTCCTACGGATCAGGTTGCTGTAGGAGCGGCCCATGGCCGCGATCAGTGTCGTAGCGTGGAAAACGGCGCAGCCTTTTCCACTAAAGAGTTCATCGCGGGGCCTACCCTCACCCCGGCCCTCTCCCAAGGGGAGAGGGAGCATTGGCGCCTGTAGCGTGGAAAACGGCGCAGCCTTTTCCACTGAGTCGCACAAAGGCTAGAACAGTCGCAGCGGCGCCTCGTCCAGGGCGGCGCGTTGCTCGCGCAGGGTGAGGATCTGGTCACCCCAGTAGCGTTCGCTGCCGAACCAAGGAAAGCTCTTGGGAAAGGCCGGATCGTCCCAGCGGCGCGCCAGCCAGGCGCTGTAGTGCATCAGGCGCAGGGTGCGCAGCCCCTCGATCAGGGCTAGTTCGCGCGGCTGGAAGTCATGGAATTCCTCATAGCCGTCCATGAGTTCGGACAGCTGTGTCAGCCGCTCCTGGCGATCGCCGGCCAGGAGCATCCAGAGATCCTGCATGGCCGGGCCATGGCGGCAGTCGTCGAGGTCGACGATATGGTAGGCCTCATCGCGACAGAGCAGGTTGCCCGGGTGGCAGTCGCCGTGCAGGCGGATGACGTCGTAGCTGACGCTCTCGAAGAGTTCGTCGAGGCGCAGGAGCAGGTCGCGCGCCACGGATTCATAGGCGGGCAGCAGGCTCTTGGGAATGAAGTCGCCGGTGAGCAGGGTGTCCAGGGAGGCATGGCCGTAGCCCTGGACGTCCAGCGTCTCGCGGTGCTGGAAGGGCCGGCTTGCACCCACCGCATGCAGGCGGCCGAGCAGCTGGCCCAGACGATGCAACTGGTTGAGATCGCCCGGCTCCGGCGCGCGACCGCCACGGCGGGGAAAGAGTGCGAAGCGAAAGCCGGCATGGGTGAACAGCGTCTGGCCGTCGCGCTGCAAGGGTGCGACCACGGGCACCTCGCGCTCTTCCAGTTCGGCGGAAAAGGCGTGCTCTTCGAGAATGGCGGCATCCGTCCAACGATCCGGACGGTAGAACTTGGCAATCAGCGGGGTCTCGGCTTCGATGCCGATCTGATAGACGCGATTCTCGTAGCTGTTGAGGGCCAGCACCCGGGCATCGCTGAGATAGCCCAGGCTTTCGATGGCGTCGATGACGAGGTCGGGACTCAGATTTTCGAACGGATGAGACATGGCGCGCTCCTCGGTCACGGGGGACGATGGCGATTGCCACCCTGCATCCGAGAGATGCTAGCGCATGCCCGAGCCCCTTGGCGAAGGCTCGAGCGCTATCCGCTCGCCGGTCAGGCGCCTATCACTCCGCCGTCTTCCCGGGTGATGACCATCACCGAGGAGCGGGGCTGACCATCCGGTCGTTGCTCCGGGAACTGGGAGCCGCCTTCCTCGCCGGGGTGCTGGATGCCGACGAACATGGTCTTGTAGTCCGGCGAGAAAGCCAGACCCGTAACCTCGCACCCGACTGGGCCGACCAGGAAGCGGCGCATCTCGCCACTGCGCGGATCGGCGCAGAGCATCTGGTTGTTGCCCATGCCCTCGTAGTCGCCCTTGTTGCTGTACTTGCCGTCGGTGAGTACCCAAAGCCGGCCGGCGGCGTCGAAGCCCAGGCCGTCAGGACTGTTGAACATGTTCTCGGCGTTGATCTGCGGGGAGCCGGCTTCGGGCGTGCCCGGATGCACCTTGGGGTTGC
Source organism: Pseudomonas sp. VMV1 (assembly GCF_056790235.1). Lineage (NCBI taxonomy): Bacteria > Pseudomonadati > Pseudomonadota > Gammaproteobacteria > Pseudomonadales > Pseudomonadaceae > Pseudomonas > Pseudomonas sp. VMV1. The sequence goes on along the minus strand of NZ_JBXGSE010000003.1, from coordinate 99,602 downwards.
CGGCGATGACGAACAGGTCCCAGTCGAAGGCCAGGGCGGCGGCATCGTCACCGCTCTCGCGCCAGCGCACGATCTGCCCATAGCGGTTGTTGGCGCGGGGATTGGGGCCGCCTACCGGCATGCCGTCCTCGGCGCGCTTGGTGTTGTTGGTCAGGGTGCAATAGACCTGGCCGTCCTTGGGGCTGACGGCGATCCATTCGGGGCGGTCCATGCGCGTAGCGCCGACCTGGCTGCCGGCCTGGCGGGCATGGATGAGCACCTCGGCCTGGCTGGCGAAGCCATTGGCGGCGGTCAGGCCGTGCTCGCCGTGCACCAGCGGCAGCCACTGGCCGCGACCCTTGGGCCGGTTGGGGTCGCGGTCGCCTTCGTCGAAGCGGGCGACGTAAAGAGTGCCGTGATCGAGCAGGTCGCGATTGGCCTTGGGATCGTCCTGCAGGCGGTCGCGGCTGACGAACTTGTAGATGAACTCGCCGCGTTCGTCGTCGCCCATGTAGACCACCACACGGCCGTCGCGGGTGCGGGTGAGGGCGGCGTTCTCGTGCTTGAAGCGACCCAGGGCGGTGCGCTTGACCGGCTTGCGCTGGGGATCGAAGGGATCGATCTCGGTGATCCAGCCGTGGCGGTTGAGTTCGTTGGGATTCTGCGCCAGGTCGAAGCGATCGTCGTGCAGGTGCCAGTCGTTCTCCACGCTGGCGTGCTTGACGCTGTAGCGCTTCTGGGCCGCATCGAATTTCAGGTTGGCGTCGCGGCTGCCAAAGACGTCGGTGAAGTTCTCTTCGCAGGTCAGGTAGGTGTGCCAGGGGGTGGCGCCGCTGGAGCAGTTCTGGAAGGTACCCAGTACTTCGCGTCCGGCCGGGTCGGCGGCGGTCTTGAGCAGGTCGTGGCCAACAGCCGGACCGCTGACGGCGATGGGCGTATTGCCATGCACCCGGCGGTTGTAGGGCGAGCCCTGGACGAAGTGCCATTGGCCATCCACGCGCTTCACCTCGATCACCGAGACGCCCTCGGCGGCCTGGGCCTTGCGGGTGTCTTCCAGGGACTTGGGCGGGGTGTTGTGGCTGAGCAGGTAGCGGTAGTTGGTGTATTCGTTGTTGATCGCCATCAGCGCCCGGTCCGGATCGTCCGGGAAGGGAAAGAAGGCCATACCATCGTTGTTGTCGCCGAATTGCACGGCCTGGTCGGCGGCGCTGGGGCTGCCATCGGGGCGGAAGGCCGGGCCATCGGTGTGCAGCGGCTGGCCCCAGCTGATGAGCACGCTGGCGCGATAGCCGGGCGGCACCACCAGGGTGTCGGCGGTGGAAGCCGGGATGTTGGCGAAGCCGATCAGGAGATTGCCCGTGGCCTCGCTGACGGCGTCGGCCAGGGCGCTCCGCCCGAGCAGGCCACCACCGAGGAACATGGCGGCTCCCGCCAGGGCGCCAGCGCCAATGAAGCGTCGACGGCTGAGATGGACAAGGCGTTCGAGATCGGTCTGTTCGTTGTGCATGTTGATGGCTCCCTCACGGTGTGCAGGCGAGGCTAGTCAGGCTAAATGACGTTTTGGTGACAGCCGCTAGTCGCCGGGTGGTGGTGTCCGCGCCAGGCAATAGACGTCGACCCGCCTGGCGCCAGCGCGCTTGAGCAGGCGTGCCAGGCTATCGGCAGTGGCGCCGGTGGTCAGGACGTCGTCTACCAGTGCCACATGGCGACCCTCCAGTGCAGCGTCTTTCACCAGGGCGAAGGCCTGCTTGAGATTGCGCCGTCGCTCGCTGGCGCTCAGCCCTTGCTGGCTGTGGTGTTCCTGAACCCGCTGCAGCAGCTCGACCTCGACCGGCAGGTGCAGGGTTTTGCCGAGCCAGCCGGCCAGCAGGGCAGCCTGGTTGAAGCCGCGCTGGCGCAGGCGCAGGGGAGAAAGAGGTACTGGCAGCAGCAGCTCCGGGCGTGGCTGGCCTTCGTCGAACAGGTGCAGCAGATGCCGCGCCAGCAGCGCCCCGGCCAGGCGACCGAGGCTGCCCTGGTCACGATGCTTGAATCTGTTGATCAGGGTGTCGACCGGAAAGGCATAGCGCCAGGGGGTCAGCACCTGGTCGAAGGCCGGTGGCCTGGCCAGGCAGCCGCCGCACAGCAGGCCGTCCACCGGCAGTGGCAGGGCGCAGCACCGGCAATGAGGGCCGAGCCAGGGCAATTCGCTGTCGCAGCCTTCGCACAGCGGCAGTCCGGCAGGTAGCCAGCGGGCGCAGAGGGCGCAACTGGTGCCAGGCTGCAGGCGTTGCCACTGGCGCTTCAGGGTGTGGGAGAAAGGAAGGGTCATGGCGGCATCCGTGCCGATAGAGAGCCCTACTGTGCCAGGCAGCGGGCCTGGCGACCAGTCAGCCGCGAATCAGCCAGCCCATCACCATCAGGCCCAGGATCAGCCAGATGACGCCGCCCACTATCGAGCGGGCCATGAAGGCTCGTACCGCGGCGTAGAGCAGCAACAGGCCGACGGCCAGGACCACGAAGCTGATATAGGAGTCGTCCATGCCGATGGAGCGCGCCATGCCATGGAGGAAGTCGTGCACGGCATCGGCGATGCCGCCCAGGACCGAGCCGAACAGGTCGATGATGAAACGGATGACTTGGCCGAGCGCCGCGCCGAGCCAGTCGAAGAAGCCTTCAGTACGCATGGATGTTTCCAGATCCTTGGCAATGTTCCTTGGAACCCGCGAAGCCCGCCGGGTTCGCTGGTGATCCGCGCTACACTGCGCGTTTTCCGCAGTGTCTCTCAAGTTCTTAGTGATGACAGCTACCGACGCGCTACCCCTGATCCTGCTTCCCGGCCTGCTTTGTGACCAGCGTCTCTGGGCCACCCAGGCTGCCGACCTGGCCGACACCTGCCCGGTGTTCATCCCCGACCTCACCCGCGACGCCGGCATCGCCGCGCTGGCCCACCGGGTCCTGACCGAGGCGCCGCCGCGTTTCGCCCTGGGCGCCCTGTCCATGGGCGGCTATGTGGCCTTCGAGATCCTGCGCCAGGCGCCGGAGCGAGTGGCGCGCCTGGCGCTGTTCGACACCATGGCCAGCCCGGATACCCCCGAGCGTGCCACCCAGCGTCGCGCCATGCTCGACCTGGCCGAACGCGGTCGCTTTCTCGGCATCAGTCCGCAACTGCTGCCACGCCTGATCCATGCCTCGCGCCTGGGCACGCCGGTGGCCGATACCGTGCTGGCCATGGGCAAGGCGGTGGGCAAGGAGGCCTTCCTGCGCCAGCAACAGTCGATCATCGACCGTCCCGATTCGCGGCCCACCCTGGCGCAGATCCAGGTGCCCACCCTCATCGTGGTCGGCGCCCAGGATCAGCTCACCCCGCCCGCCGAAGCCGAACTCATGCAGGCCGGCATCCAGGGCTCGCGTCTGGTGGTGCTGGACGACTGCGGCCACCTGCCGCCACTGGAGCTGCCGGAACGGACCACGGCGCTGTTGCGGGAATGGCTGGCCTGACCCCTCGTCGCGGACGCTGAACCCCGGCGTCAGGTGGGCCTCCATTGGCAAAGCCCCCTGGAGTCCCGCATGTCGCATCGCCCATCACTCTCCATCCTCTCCCTGGTGCTGGGTCTCGCCCCCACCACCGTGGCTCTGGCCGCGCCAGTAGGGGCCGGTCAGCCCGAGCAGCTGCATTTCGCCGACGACGGAGTCATTCCCAATAGCCGCCTGCCCGTGCTGCTCTATCGCCAGGTGCCGCTGGAAGGGACCGACCGCGCGGCGGCGCTGGAGCGACTGTTCGCCGACAACGCCTGGCCGTCGCAATGGCGCTACGGCGTCTATAGCTACCATCACTATCATCCCAACGCCCATGAAGTCCTGGGCGTGGCGCGTGGTCAGGCTACCCTGCGCTTGGGCGGCGAGCAGGGGCAGGATGTGGCGGTGACCGCAGGTGATGTGGTGGTACTGCCGGCGGGCACCGGGCACCGCAATCTGGAGTCCAGTGCGGACTTCCTGGTGGTGGGTGCCTACCCACCCGATCAGCAGGACTTCATCACCCAGCGCGCCGATCCAACGGCCCATGGGCGTTCGCTCGAACTCATCGCCCAGGTACCGGTGCCGACAACCGATCCGGTCACGGGGCGCGCAGGCGCGCTGCCGGGGCTCTGGCGCTAGCAGAGTCGCGTCAGGGTGGCCTCGTCCGGCTGGCCGGCGAAAAAGGTCTTGAGCGCCTCGCGAAAGGGCTCGGGGTCTTCGGCCACGGCGGCGAAAAGGGTGAGGCTGGAGTGGAACTTGAGATCGTCCGGCTGTCCGAACAGCGCGGTCGCGGACAGCCCCGGATGCTCCAGCGCCGCCGTGGTGATCTCCCGCAGGCGCGGTCCCAGTACGGGATGCGCCAGGTAGGCGCTAGCCTCGTCACGGGAGGCAATGGCGTAGTGCTGGGCGGTCTCGCTGCGCCCTAGCCCCTGGATCTGCGGAAAGATGAACCACATCCAGTGGCTGCGCTTGCGCCCGGCGCGGATCTCCGCGAGGGCGGTGGCATAGGTGGTCGCCTGGGCATCGACGAAGCGTTGCAGATCGTGATCGACGGGCATGGGAAAACTCCGGGCCTTTTGCCTATCGGCAGGCCGGCCCGGAGGAAGTGCCGCTCACGAGACGAGCGGTTTAGCCGCGCACCGTGCGATAGCTGACCTCGCCGCCTTCGCTGACGTCGTCCAGGTCGATCCGGGAGGTCTCCGGCAGGCTCAGGCCACCGACCAGACCCAGCAGGGCGACCAGGATCAGGTAGAGCGCGGGCGAGAGATTGCTGCCGGTGGCGCCGATCAGCCAGGTCGCCATCAGCGGGGCAGTGCCGCCGAAGATGGTATAGGCCAGGTTGTAGGTGATGGCGCCGGCGGTGTAGCGCGTGCGAGTCGGGAAGACCTCACTGAGCAGCGGTGCCGTCACCACGTTGCACAGGACTGCCCCGGCGCCCAGCAGCAGGGAACCCAGCAGGGCGCTGCCGAACTGGCCGCTGCTGGCCAGCAGCAGCGCCGGATAGACGCCTGCAGCCAGTACCAGGCTGGCCAGCACCGTGGTCATGCGTCGACCGATGCGGTCGGTGACGCGCCCCAGCACCGGGCAGGCGGCCGCGGCGGCGAACAGGGTGATCAGGCTGATGGCCAGCGCCGCGGCCCGGTCGAAGCCGCCGGCCAGCTGCAGGTAGGTGGAGAAGTAGGTGGTGAACATATAGAAGGACAGCGCCGTCAGCGAGATGAAGGCGCCCAGGCGCAGGATGGAGCGACCCTGCAGCCGCAGCGTCTCGCCCAGCGGTGAATGGCTGACCTCATGGTCGGCTTCCAGGGCCTGGAAGGCCGGTGTCTCATCCAGCTTCAGGCGCAGGTAGAGGCCGATCAGACCCAGGGGGGCGGCGGCCAGGAAGGGAATGCGCCAGCCCCAGTCGGCCATGGTGGCGGCGCCCAGCAGTCGTTCCAGGCCCCAGGCGGTCAGGGCCGCGCTGGCGAATGCGAGAAAGGTCGAGACCGGCACGAAGCTGCCGTAGCGACCGCGGCGATCGCGCGGCGAATGCTCCATCACGTAGGCGCAGGCACCGGCGTACTCACCGCCGGCGGAAAAGCCCTGGGCGCAGCGGATCAGCGTCAGCAGGATCGGGGCCCAGATGCCGATGGTGGCGTAGCTGGGCAGGATACCGATCAGGGCGGTGGCGCCGGCCATGATCAGGATGGTCAGGGCCAGGACCCGTTTACGGCCGATGCGGTCACCCAGCAAGCCGAAGACGATGCCGCCCAGCGGCCGGAAGGCGAAGGCCACGGCGAATACGGCAAAGGTCTTGAGCAGCCCGGCAGTGGCGTCGCCACTGGGAAAGAAGTGCGCGGCGATCAAGGTGGCGAGAAAGCCGTAGAGGGCGAAGTCGAACCATTCGACGAAGTTGCCGATGGACGCGGCGGAGATGACCTTGCGCAGGGTGGCGGGTGAAACGGAAGTCGCTGTCTGGCTCATGGCGGGCCTCAAGAAAGGGCGGAGACGGAGGCAGAAATGGAGCGCCTTGTTTTATTGTCGGGAGATCGGGGCGTACCGCAGCTTCGACCCTAATCCTTTTTCCGTGACCGAGCAGTCCCGCCAGCGACTTGTCCACCGTTGGAACCGACTTCAGGAGCCTCGCGATGACCTTTACCACCACCTATGCAACCCAGGAGCCCGCCCGGGCCGATGTCGACGCGCTACCGGGGGTGACCCTGCTGGAATTCGGCGCGCCCTGGTGCGGGCACTGTCGCGCCGCCCAGCCGCTGCTTGCGACGGCCTTGGCAGAGCATCCCACCGTGCGCCATCTCAAGATCGAGGATGGCTCCGGGCGGCGCCTGGGACGCTCCTTCCGCGTCAAGCTCTGGCCGACCTTGATCGTCTTCAAGGATGGCCAGGAACTGACGCGGGTGGTGCGCCCGACCGGGGCGGCAGAGCTGAGCGAAGCCCTGGTCCTGGCGGACTGACCGGTCGTTCCGCTCGTCCTCGCCGCGCTTGACAAGGTCAGGGCTAGAACATAAGTTTCAAACAACTGTTTAAACGCCCTGGCGGAAGGTCCGCAGCGACGCTGCCGCCCCCTCGACAACAAGCATTCGCAAAGAGGTAACAGTCATGCCCGAATACAAGGCTCCCCTGCGGGACATCCGCTTCGTTCGCGACGAACTGCTGGGCTATGACGCGCACTACCAGAGCCTGCCCGGCTGCGGTGATGCCACCCCGGACATGGTCTCCGCCATCCTCGAAGAAGGCGCCAAGTTCTGCGAGCAGGTCCTGGCCCCGCTCAATCGCATCGGTGACCAGCAGGGCTGCACCTGGAGCGAAGAGGGTGTGAAGACCCCCGATGGCTTCAAGGAAGCCTATGCCCAGTTCGTCGAGGGCGGCTGGCCGAGCCTGGCGCACAACCCGGCCCATGGTGGCCAGGGCCTGCCCGAATCCCTCGGCATCTCCCTGTCGGAAATGGTTGGCCAGGCCAACTGGTCCTGGGGCATGTACCCCGGCCTGTCCCATGGCGCCATGAACACCCTGGAACAGCACGGCACCGACGAGCAGAAGCACACCTACCTGGAAAAGCTGGTGACCGGCGAGTGGACCGGCACCATGTGCCTGACCGAGCCGCACTGCGGTTCCGACCTGGGCATGCTGCGCACCAAGGCCGAGCCGCGTGCGGACGGCAGCTACGCCATCACCGGCACCAAGATCTTCATCTCCGCCGGTGAACACGACATGGCCGAGAACATCGTTCATATCGTGCTGGCCCGCCTGCCCGATGCCCCTGCCGGCACCAAGGGCATCTCGCTGTTCATCGTGCCCAAGCACCTGCCCGACGCCAGCGGCGCGGCTGGTGAACGCAATGCCGTGCATTGCGGTTCCCTCGAACACAAGATGGGCATCCACGGCAACGCCACCTGCGTGATGAACTTCGATGGCGCCACCGGCTTCCTGATCGGCCCGCCGAATCGCGGTCTGAACTGTATGTTCACCTTCATGAACTTCGCTCGCGTCGGCACTGCCCTGCAGGGTCTGGCCCATGCCGAGGTAGCCTTCCAGGGTGGTCTGAAGTACGCCCGCGAGCGTCTGCAGATGAGATCCCTGACCGGTCCCAAGGCGCCCGAGAAGCCCGCCGATCCGATCATCGTGCACCCCGACGTTCGCCGCATGCTGCTGACCATCAAGGCCTTCGCCGAAGGCAGCCGGGCGATGATCTACTACACCGCCAAGCTGGTGGACATTCTCAAGTACAGCCAGGACGAAGAGCAGAAGCAGCAGGCCGAGACCCAGATGGCCTTCCTCACCCCCATTGCCAAGGCCTTCATGACCGAGGTCGGCTTCGAGGCGGCGAGCCACGGCGTGCAGATCTATGGCGGCCACGGCTATATCGCTGAGTGGGGCATGGAGCAGAACCTGCGCGATGCGCGCATCGCCATGCTCTACGAGGGCACCACCGGCATCCAGGCCATCGACCTGCTGGGTCGCAAGGTACTGATGACCCAGGGTGAGTCGCTCAAGGCCTTCACCAAGGTGGTGCACAAGTTTTGCCAGGCCCAGGCCGAGAATGCCGAGCTCAAGGCCTTCGTCGAGCCGCTGGCCAAGCTGAACAAGGAGTGGGGCGAGATCACCCTCAAGGTCGGCATGGCCGCCATGAAGGATCGCGAGGAGGTGGGTGCCGCCGCCGTCGACTATCTGATGTACTCCGGCTATGTCTGCCTGGCCTTCTTCTGGGCCGACATGGCCCGGGTCGCCGCCGAGAAGCTGGCCGCCGGTACCGACGAGGCAGCCTTCTACCAGGCCAAGCTGGCCACCGCGCGCTTCTACTACGAGCGCCTGCTGCCCCGTACCCGTGCCCATGCCGAGGCGCTGCTGGCCGGTGCCGGCAGCCTGATGGCCCTGGCCGAGGAAGACTTCGCGCTCGGTTACTAAGCGCACGAAGCTCCTCTGAAAACCCCGCCCTGGCGGGGTTTTCGCTTTTTCACGCATGCGAAAAAGCCAGCGGCGCGGACCTCCGATCGGCTGACCGTCAGGTCAGATCATGAACCTATGTCTCCCTTCCGGTTCGGTCTTACACTCGAGTTATACCGACAAGACCACCTTCCGAGGAGACTCGACATGGCTGACTACACCCCGCCGCTTCGCGATATCCGTTTCGTGCTGGATGCCGTCCTCAAGGTCAAGGATCGCTGGAGTCAGTGGCCCGCGCTGGCCGAGGTGGTGGATGGCGAGACCGCCGATGCCATCCTCGAAGAAGCCGGCAAGCTGTGCGCCCAGGAACTGGCGCCGCTCAATCGCAATTCCGATGAAGAAGGCTGCCACTGGCAGAACGGCGAGGTCGCCACGCCGCAGGGCTTCCGCCAGGCCTATCAGGCCTTCGCCGAAGGCGGCTGGGTCGGCGTCGGTGGCGACCCCGAATACGGCGGCATGGGCATGCCCAAGGTGCTCACCGCCCAGGTCGAGGAAATGATGCACGCCAGCTGCCTGGCCTTTGGTCTCTATCCGATGCTCAGCGCCGGTGCCTGCCTGGCCCTGCATGCCCACGGCAGCGAGGCACTCAAGCAGGCCTATCTGCCCAATCTCTACAGCGGCCAGTGGGCCGGCTCCATGTGCCTGACCGAGCCCCACGCCGGTACCGACCTGGGTCTGATCCGCACCCGCGCCGAACCCCAGGCCGATGGCAGCTACCGCGTCACCGGCACCAAGATCTTCATCACCGCCGGCGAGCACGACCTCACCGAGAACATCATCCACCTGGTGCTGGCCAAGCTGCCCGATGCACCGGCCGGCTCTCGGGGCATCTCGCTGTTCCTGGTGCCCAAGATCCTGGTGGACGAGGCGGGCGCCCTGAGCGAGCGCAACGCCGTGGCCTGCGGCTCGCTGGAACACAAGATGGGCATCAAGGGCGCCGCCACCTGCGTGATGAACTTCGACGGCGCGGTCGGCTATCTGGTGGGCGAGGTCAACAAGGGCCTGGCCGCCATGTTCACCATGATGAACTACGAGCGCCTGGGCGTTGGCATCCAGGGCCTGGGGTCGAGCGAGCGCTCCTACCAGAATGCCCTGGCCTATGCCCGCGAGCGCCTGCAGAGCCGCTCGCCTGCCGGTGTTCAACAGGCCGCCAAGAACGCCGATCCGATCATCGTGCACCCTGACGTGCGTCGCATGCTGCTGACCATGAAGGCGCTGAACGAAGGCGGGCGGTTGTTCTCCAGCTATGTCGCCCTGCAACTCGACACCGCCAAGTACAGCCCCGAGCCCGCCGAGCGCGAACGCGCCGAAGCCCTGGTGGCGCTGCTCACCCCGGTGGCCAAGGGCTTCCTCACGGATCTTGGCCTGGACCTTTGCGTGATCGGCCAGCAGGTGTTCGGTGGCCATGGCTACATCCGCGAGTGGGGGCAGGAGCAACTGGTGCGCGACGTGCGCATCACCCAGATCTACGAGGGCACCAACGGTATCCAGGCGCTCGACCTGGTCGGCCGCAAGCTGGCCGGTAGCCGCGGGGCGCTCTATCGACCCTTCAGCGAAGAGGTCCACGGCTATCTCGCCGGCCTCCCGGCGGACAACGAATTCGCCGCGCCCCTGCGCCAGGCGCTGGAGCGGTTGGATGGAGTGACCGAATGGCTGCTGCAGGCCGGTGCCAGCGATCCCCACCAGCTCGGCGCGGCCTCGGTGGACTACCTGCACCTGTTCGGCTATGTCGCCTATGGCTATCTCTGGGCGCGTGCCGCTGCCGCGGCGGCGGATCAGGACGCGGCCTTCGCCGAGGCCAAGCTCGCCACCGCACGGTTTTATTTCACCCGTCTGCTGCCCCGTACCCTGAGCCTGGAGGCAGCCGTGCGCAGTGGCGCGCAGCCGCTCTACGCCATGGCTGAGGAGGCTTTCTAAGCTGTTGACTGGCAAGCTAAAAAGCCATGCCGTGTAAGCTTTGGCTTACATGACGTCGCCGCGATAAGCCATCGCCTAGTCCAGGGGAGCTGCGTAATCTACACCCATCGGATCGCGGTACAGGATGTACCCAGCGCTCCAGGTGATTTCAAGGAAATATGGCCAGGATGGCCCCCCGGCACGGATGTCGGGCAGAGACTCTCAAGGATAGATGGCCAAGGATTGGCGGCCCGACAAGGATGTTGGGTTAAGTCTACGAAACCCCGCTCCGGCGGGGTTTTTTATTGCCTGCCGGAACCTGATTCGGGGCCTGCCAGTCTTAGAGGCATCTTCTTGCCTGCCCACTACTGGAGCCTGAAATGGACCTTATCCGTCTGATCTTCGCCATCATCCTGCCTCCCGTGGGCGTCTTCCTGCAGGTCGGCTTTGGCGGCGCCTTCTGGCTGAACATCCTGCTGACGCTGCTGGGCTATATTCCGGGTATCATCCATGCCGTCTGGGTAATCGCCCGTCGCTGATGTGAAACACGGACGCAGGCTGCGTCCGGAGTCGATCGGCGAGGTTGGGAGTCGGCGCCAGCCAGGGCGACAGCCTTAGCGAGCGGGCGTCTCTGTCCTGGCGAGCGTGCACTCCCCAGGCGGTTTCGCGAGGGGCCGGCCAAGGCGCGCCAGGTCCCCGAGCGGTGCCCGGCCGTGACTTCCTGGTGACGGCCTACCCCGTAGGCAGAGGCTTTGCCGTCGCCGATCGTTTCGTCCCGTACAAGGCTTTCAGACCCCATGAATCGCGAGTCGCCCCTCGATCAGAAGCACTTCAGCAAGATCCTCAAACGCAATCTCTCGCTGCCTCTGAGCATCGGCGTCTTCAGCGCGATCTTTTTCATCGCCATCATCTATTACCTGCTGCGGGTCACCCAGTGGGTCGAGCACACCGACCGCGTCATCAGCGAGGCCAACGCCAACTTCCGGCTGGTGGTCGATCTGGAAACCGGGATGCGTGGCTACCTGCTGAGCGGCAACACCAGTTTCCTGCAGCCCTATGAGCGGGCCCTGCCCGACGTCGAGCCACAGCTCGATGAACTCAAGAATCTGGTCAGCGACAGCGCCGTACAGATTCGCCGGCTGGAGCGGATCGCGGCGGTGCACCGTGAGTGGCGCCAGTATGCGAGCCAGGTGATCGAAGCGCGGCGGCTGGGTGGCGACTTCCAGACACCGCTGAGTGACGGCCAGGGCAAGAACCGCATCGACAGCATCCGCCGCGACTACACCGATTTCATCGCCTACGAAGAGCAGATGCGCGCCGAGCGCACCGAGACGGCCAGCCGCATGACGGTGGTGTTCGTCGCCGCCTTCCTGATCGTCAGCCTGCTGCTGTCGGGCATCATGGCCTTCTTTGGTCGCCGCGAACTCATGCGGCTCTCCGCCACCTATACCGGCCTGCTCGACCAGCAGGCCGAGCACACCGAGAATCTGGAGCGGCAGAGCTGGTTCCGCTCGGGCCAGAATCAGCTGTCGGAGGCCGTCATTGGCCAGGCGGCGCTGGCGCCCTTGGGGCAGAGCATCCTGCAATTCCTGGCGCGCTACCTGGGCGCCGCCGCTGGCGCTCTCTATGTCCGCCTCGATGACGGCACCCTGGAGCGGGTAGCCGACTATGCCCTGGATGACGAGGGGCGTCGCCGTCGCCAGCGGCTGGCACCGGGCGAAGGCCTGGCGGGCCAGGCCGTACTGGAAGGGCGCGCGGTGGCGCTGGACCAGCTGCCCGCTGACTACCTCAAGGTCAATTCGGCCCTGGGGGAGCGCCAGGCCAGCGCCGCGCTCATCGTGCCCATCGAGAACGACGGTCGGGTGAATGGCGTGCTCGAACTGGGCTTCCTGCGCGCCCTGCAGCCACAGGACAAGGAGTTGCTGACGCTGATCGCCGACTCCATCGGCTCCTCCGTGGAGGCGGCCCGTTATCGCCAGCGCCTGCAGCAGGTGCTGGCGGAAACCCAGCAGCTCAACGAAGAACTGCAGGTGCAGCAGGAAGAACTGCGCACGGCCAACGAAGAGCTGGAGGAGCAGTCCCAGGCGCTCAAGGAATCCCAGGTTCATCTGGAGCAGCAGCAGGCCGAGCTGGAGCAGACCAACGAGCAGCTGTCCGAGCAGGCCCAGGAACTGCTGCAACAGCGCGATGTGCTGGATGACCGCAACAATCGCCTGAACGAGGCCCAGCAATTGCTGGAGGACCGTGCGCGCGAGCTGGAGCGGGCCAGTCAGTACAAGTCCGAATTCCTGGCGAACATGTCCCACGAGCTGCGCACACCGCTGAACAGCTCGCTGATCCTGTCCAAGTTGCTGGCGGACAACCCGGCCGGCAACCTGAGCGGCGAGCAGGTGCGCTACGCCGAGTCCATCTATTCGGCGGGCAACGATCTGCTCACCCTGATCAACGACATTCTCGACATCTCCAAGGTCGAGGCCGGCATGCTGGAGATCCGCCCGGAGCAGATGTCCGTGCGCCGCCTGGTGGAAGCCCTGAAGACCGCCTTCGAGCCAGTGGCCCAGAACAAGGGCGTCGGCTTTGAGGTGGAGCTGGACGCGCAGATGCCAACGTCCTTCTTCAGCGATCGGCAACGGGTCGAGCAGATCCTCAAGAACCTCCTGTCCAACGCCTTCAAGTTCACCGAACACGGCCAGGTCACCCTGCGCCTGTCCCTGGAGGATGGCCAGCCCAGCTTTGCCGTCAGGGATACCGGCATCGGCATCGCCGCCGAGCAGCAGGAGCTGATCTTCGAAGCCTTCCGCCAGGCGGACGGCGCCATCACCCGTCGCTATGGCGGTACCGGGCTCGGATTGTCGATCTCCCGCGATCTGGCGCTGTTGCTGGGCGGTACGCTGAGCGTCACCAGCCAGCCGGGCGAGGGCAGTACCTTCACCCTGCGTCTGCCGCTGGAATACCAGGAAGCCGCTGCGCCCACTCTGCCAGTGACGCCGGTGAGCGCGCCTGCCGTGGCTGCTGCCCCGGTGTCCGCGCCCACGCCCCTGGCGACCCTGGCCGCTACACCGCGTCCCGCGCCGGCGCCGGTCACCGAGGCGGCGGCACCCGTGGGTGCGGCCTTCGCCGACGACCGAGACAACTGGCCCTATCCGGATCGCCGGGTACTGGTGATCGAGGACGAAGTGCCCTTCGCCCAGATCCTCTTCGATCTCGCCCATGAGCTGAAGTACAGCTGCCTGGTCGCCCATCGTGCCGAGGAAGGCTTCGCCATCGCCCTGGAATACCGCCCCGACGCCATCCTGCTGGACATGGGGCTGCCGGATCATTCCGGCCTCACGGTGCTGGAGCGGCTCAAGGAAAATCCGCTGACCCGCCACATCCCGGTGCACGTGGTCTCGGCCTCGGACCGCGTCGAGACCGCCATGCACATGGGCGCGGTCGGCTATGCCATCAAGCCCACCACCCGTGACGAACTCCGCGAAGCCTTCACCCGCCTGGAGTCCAAGTTCGCCGCTGGCATCAAGCGCGTGCTGCTGGTGGAAGACGACGCCCTGCAGCGCGACAGCATCGCCAAGCTGATCGGCGACGTCGACGTGGAGATCACCGCGGTGGAGATGGGCAGTCAGGCCCTGGAACTGCTGCGCGACGAGGTCTACGACTGCATGGTCATCGACCTCAAGCTCCCCGACATGGAAGGCGGCGAGCTGCTCGAACGCATGGCCAGCGAAGACATCTGCTCCTTCCCGCCGGTCATCGTCTACACCGGTCGCAGCCTGTCGCGTGACGAAGAAGCCACGCTGCTCAAGTATTCGCGCTCCATCATCATCAAGGGCGCTCGCTCACCGGAGCGGCTGCTCGACGAGGTGACCCTGTTCCTGCACAAGATCGAGGCCGACATGCCGCTCGATCGTCAGCGCATGCTGGAGAGTGCCCGCAGCCGCGAGAAGGCCTTCGACGGCCGCACCTTGCTGCTGGTGGACGACGACGTGCGTAACATCTTCGCCCTCACCAGCGCCCTGGAGCAGAAGGGTGCCAAGGTGGAGATCGCCCGCAACGGCCTGGAAGCCCTGGAAAAGCTCGACAACAGCGACACCATCGACCTGGTGCTGATGGACATCATGATGCCGATGATGGACGGCTACGAAGCCATGCGCGAGATCCGCAAGCGACCGCACATGAAGAAGCTGCCGATCATCGCCATCACCGCCAAGGCGATGAAGGACGACCAGGAGCGCTGCCTCGCCGCAGGTGCCAGCGACTACCTGGCCAAGCCCATCGACCTGGATCGGCTGTTCTCGCTGATCCGTGTCTGGATGCCCTCGCTGGAGCGCCTGTAAGTCATGAGCGAACGGCTGCAGGACATCGAGCTGAGGTTGCTGCTGGAAGGCGTCTTCCTGAGATACAGCCACGATTTTCGCAATTATTCCAAGGCCTCGCTCAAGCGCCGGGTGCTGCAGGCGCTGACACGCTTCGACTGCCCGAGCATCTCGGCGCTGCAGGAGCGGGTGCTGCGCGATCCGGCGCTGTTCGCCGAGCTGCTGCAATTCATCACCATCCCGGTGAGCGAGATGTTTCGCGATCCGGGCTATTTCCTCGCCCTGCGCCAACAGGTCGTGCCGGTGCTGCGCACCTATCCCTCGCTCAAGGTGTGGATCGCCGGTTGCAGCACCGGCGAAGAAGTCTTCTCGATGGCCATCCTGTTCCAGGAAGAGGGGCTGCTCGACCGTACCCTGTTCTATGCCACCGACATCAATCCGCGCTCCATGGAGAAGGCCCGCCAGGGCATCTTTCCGCTGGAGCGGATGCGCGCCTATACCGCCAGCTATCAGAAAGCGGGCGGCACCCGGGCCTTCTCCGACTACTACACCGCGGCCTACGACGGTGCCCTGTTCGACAAGTCGCTGATCGCCAACGTGACCTTCGCCGACCATAGCCTGGCCACCGACAGCGTCTTTTCCGAGACCCAGCTGGTGTCCTGCCGCAACGTGCTCATCTACTTCAACAAGAGTCTGCAGAACCGGGCGCTCGGCCTGTTCCACGAGTCCCTGAGTCACCGCGGCTTTCTCGGCCTGGGCAGCAAGGAGTCGCTGGACTTCTCCGCCTATGCCAGCCACTTCGAGCCGGTGGTGAAGCAGGAACGCCTGTTCCGCAGGCTCTAGCATGTTCCCACCCGTGAAGCCGTTGCGCCTCATCGTCATCGGAGCCTCTGCCGGCGGGCTGCAGGTGCTGCTGCGTCTGTTCTCGACGCTGCCAGCCAGCTTCCGCCTGCCGCTGGCCGTGGTCCTGCACCTGCCGGACGACCGCAATTCGCGCCTGGCCGAGCTGTTCCAGGCGCGGCTCGCCCTGCAGGTGCGTGAAGCCGAGGACAAGGACGCTATACTGCCGGGCACTCTGTATTTCGCGCCGCCGGGTTATCACCTGCTGGTGGAAGACGACTTCACCCTGTCGCTCTCGCGCGACGAGCCGGTGCAGTTTTCCCGGCCGTCCATTGATGTGCTGTTCGAAAGCGCGGCCGATGCCCTGGGTGAACAGGTTTGCGGCATCCTGCTCACCGGTGCCAACCATGACGGGGCCAGTGGCCTGCACGCCCTGGCTCAGAACGGCGCGGTGACCGTCGTCCAGTCGCCGCAATCGGCCGAGGTGCCGACCATGCCCGAGGCGGCGTTGAAGAGATTCCACCCGGATTTCGTGCTGGATGTGCCGGGCATCCATCTATTGCTCATCGAGCTGGAACGCGACCATGGCTGAAGTACCCGTCGAGCAGGCGAAGATCCTGCTCGTAGACGACCTGCCGGAGAATCTCCTGGCACTGGAAGCCTTGCTGCGTAGCGAGGCGCTGGAGATCTTCCAGGCCACCTCCGCCGAAGCGGCGCTGGAGCTCCTGCTGATGCACGAATTCGCCCTGGCGATCCTCGATGTGCAGATGCCCGGCATGAACGGCTTCGAACTGGCGGAAATGATGCGCGGCCTGGAAAAGACCCGGCACATCCCCATCGTCTTCGTCAGCGCCGCCGGTCGCGATCTCAACTATGCCTTCAAGGGTTACGAGAGCGGTGCGGTGGATTTCCTGCACAAGCCCCTCGATGTCCATGCGGTCAAGAGCAAGACCCGGGTCTTCGTCGACCTCTACTGGCACCGCAAGCGCCTGGCCGAGCAGCTGGTGGCCCTGGAACAGAGCCGTCAGGAGCAGGAGATCCTGCTGGCCGAGCTGCGCCAGACCCAGGTAGAGCTGCAGCAGGCGGTGCGTACCCGGGACGACTTCATGTCCATGGTATCCCACGAACTCAAGACGCCGCTCAACACCCTGATGCTCGAAGCCCAGCTGCGCCGCATGTACCTGGACAAGGGCAAGCTGGAAGCCTTCACCCCCGACAAGCTGGCTGGCATGGCCGAGCGTGACGAGCGCCAGATCCAGCGCCTGGTGCACCTGATCGACGACATGCTCGACATCTCGCGCATCCGCACCGGCAAGCTGTCCATCCGCCCCTCGCAGTGCGATCTCGCTGCCCTGGTGAACACCGTGGTGGACAGCTTCGCCTCGCAATTCGCCGCCGCCGGCTGTCCCGTGGAGCTGCACGCCGAAGGTCCGGCGCCCGGGTTCTGGGACGAATTCCGCATCGAGCAGGTGATCACCAACCTGCTGACCAACGCCATGAGATACGGCGCCGGTCGGCCCGTGGAAATCTCCCTGCGCAGCGACGGGGCCGAGGTGGAGCTGAGCGTCAAGGACCACGGCATCGGCATCCCGGTGGAGCACCAGGCACTGATCTTCCGCCAGTTCGAGCGCGCCAGCGGTACCGAGAACATCGCCGGCCTGGGCCTGGGGCTCTACATCGCCGACCAGATCGTCAAGGCGCACCGCGGCAGTCTGCACGTGGAAAGCATCGCCGGACAGGGCGCGACATTCAGGCTAAGGCTGCCCTGCCTGTCCGCTTAGGTAGCATTGACAGGACCCTGGGCGCTCGCGAGAATCGTGAAAAGAGGTGGGATGTCGTACCTCTTGCCAGATAACTCCATAAGAAGGCACCCAGTCATGTCCGAAGCCCGCTCATCCCATTTCCACCGTCTGTTGCTGACCGGCGCCGCCGGCGGTCTGGGCAAGGAGCTGCGTCAGCGGCTCAAGCCCCACGCCGAGATCCTGCGCCTGTCCGATATCGCCCCGATGGATGCCGCCCAGGGGCCGGCGGAAGAGGTGGTGACCTGCGACCTGGCGGACAAGGCTGGCGTCCATGCCCTGGTGGAAGGCGTCGATGCCATTCTGCACTTCGGTGGCATCTCCACCGAGCATGCCTTCGAGCCCATCCTCGAAGCCAACATCCGCGGCACCTTCAACCTCTATGAGGCTGCGCGACGCCACGGGGTGAAGCGCATCATCTTCGCCAGCTCCAACCATGTCATCGGCTTCTATCGCCAGGATCAGCGCATCGACGCCAGCGTGCCCCAGCGTCCGGACAGCTACTACGGCCTGTCCAAGGCCTTTGGCGAAGACCTGGCGACCTTCTATTTCGACCGCTATGGCATCGAGACGGTGAGCATCCGCATCGGCTCCTCATTCCCCGAGGCGCAGAACCGCCGCATGCTCGCGACCTGGCTGAGCTACGAAGACCTGACCGACCTCATCCTGCGCAGCCTGACCACCCCCGATGTCGGCCACACCATCGTCTATGGCGCCTCCGACAACCGCGACAGCTGGTGGGACAACCGCCTGGCCGCGCACCTGGGCTTCCAGCCCAAGGACAGCTCCGAGCAATTCCGCGCCAAGGTCGAGGCCCAGCCCATGCCGGCGGCGGACGATCCGTCGAGGGTCTACCAGGGTGGTGCCTTCGTCGCCACCGGTCCCTTCGACGACTGAGGAGGGCCGCCATGACTGCCGAATTGCTCGTCGATGCCCGCAACGCCACTGGGGAGTGCCCGGTCTGGCACGTTGCCGAACAGGCGCTCTACTGGGTCGATATCCCGGCCAAACGGCTGCATCGCTGGACCCCGGCGGGTGCGCTGGACAGCTGGAGCGCACCGGAAATGCTCGCCTGCATCGCCGCGCGCGAGGGCGGCGGCTGGCTCGCCGGCCTGGAAAGCGGTCTCTTCACCCTGCAGACCCAAGCCACCGGTCAATTGACCGGCGAACGCCTGGTCGCCCTCGATCATGCCCAGTCGGCCATGAGATGCAACGATGGTCGCTGCGATCGCCAGGGCCGTTTCCTGGTGGGCACCATGGTGCAGGACATGGCCCAGGGCGCGACTGCGGGGCGCCTCTACAGCCACACGGCAGGTGAGGGCGCCAGGTTGCTGCTGGACGACCTCATCGTCCCCAACGGCCTGGCCCTGAGTCCCGATGGCCGCACCCTCTACCTGTCCGACTCCCATCCCAGCCGCCAGCTGATCTGGGCCTTCGACTACGATCCCGATACGGGAACCCCCAGCAATCGGCGACTGTTCGTCGACATGAACGCCCATCCCGGCCGGCCCGACGGCGCCGCGGTGGATGTGGACGGCTGCTACTGGATCTGCGGCAACGACGCCGGTCTGATCCACCGCTTCACCCCTGATGGCCGCCTGGATCGCTCCCTGGCTGTGCCAGTCAAGAAGCCCGCCATGTGCGCCTTCGGTGGGCGCAACCTGGACACCCTGTTCGTCACCTCCATCCGCCCAGGCGGGGATCTCGCCGACCAGCCACTGG
This sequence comes from Pseudomonas sp. VMV1, assembly GCF_056790235.1. NCBI lineage: Bacteria > Pseudomonadati > Pseudomonadota > Gammaproteobacteria > Pseudomonadales > Pseudomonadaceae > Pseudomonas > Pseudomonas sp. VMV1. The sequence goes on along the minus strand of NZ_JBXGSE010000003.1, from coordinate 80,617 downwards.
CCGGCGGGCTGTTCGCCCTGGATCCCGGGGTGCAGGGATTGCCCGAGCCCGCCTTCGCGGGCTGAGCGGCAGTCGAGCTCAGCTGCAGCAGGACTCCTGGCGGAGGGGTCCTGGCTCGCCCTCTGACCAACGCCTGGTAATCCCAGGACACCGGTTGTCATGCTTTTGTCATGAGTAGCGGCAAGAGGCGAGCCCGGGCGGCTTATAATCACGCTCTACCTGCCGTAAAGCGCCGCCATGACCCCCTCACCCGCACTCCGCCCCACCGCCCGTTACTACGGCCTGGAATGGCTGAGATTCCTCATGGCGCTGTACATGGTCGTCTACCACCTGGGCGGGCTCTATAGCGATCTGCCGGACGCCTTCCGCCGCCTGGCCGGCATGGGCTTCTTCGCCACCAGCACCTTCTTTCTGCTCTCCGGCTTTCTGCTGGCCCACGTCAGCCTGGATCGCCAGGGCGCGCTCAAGGGCAGCTCGCGCGGCTTCGTGCTGCGCCGACTGTGCAACCTCTATCCCATCCATTTGCTCACTCTGCTGGTGGCGCTAGGCCTGTCCTACTGGCTGTCCCAGGACTCCTGGCTGGAGCACGGGGTGCCGGTCTACTACAACCAGCATCCTTATCTGCAGCTGGAGGAGGGCAGCGAGCTGGACGAAATGCTGCCGCTGACCTGGCTGGCCGCTACCACCCATGTGCTCCTGCAACTGCTTCTGCTGCAATCCTGGGAACCGCGCTTTCTCTGGCTCAACGGCGCCGCCTGGTCGATCTCGGCACTGCTGTTCTTCTACCTGCTGTTCCCGCTGCTGGGCCCGCGACTGATGCGCCTGCGCCGCTGGGCCCTGGCTGCCGCCGTGCTCTGGGGGCTCTATCTGCTCGGACCGCTGGTGGCCACCTGGGCCCAGGCCTTCGATACCGTCACCGTGGGCGTCATCCATCGCAATCCGCTGATCCGCCTGCCGGAGTTCCTGCTCGGCATCCTGCTCTATCGCGCCGTGCAGGAGCCCTGGGTGGCCGAGACGACCCAGCGCCTGCGCGTACCTCTGCTGCTGTTCGGCCTCACCGGCCTGTGGCTGGGCGCCCTGCTGCTGGAAGGCGATGGCCGCCGCTGGTTCTACCTGGTCCACAACGGCCTGCTGACGCCCTTCCAGGCCGCCGTGCTGCTGGCCTGCGCCACCTTCGGCGAGCCCGGCCGCGCCGGCGTGCGCCGCCTGGCCCAACGCCTCGGCGAGGCCTCACTGTGCATCTTCGCCGTCCACACCCCGCTGATCGGCGTGCTCGAACCCTGGACCCGCACCCTGCTGGGCTGGATGCACCTGGCCGGCGACAGCCTCGAAGACCTGGCAGAAGACGTCGGCGAGGTGCTGGCGCTGCCCATCCCCATCCCCGGTTGGATGCTGCCGCTGCACCTGGTGCTCATCGTCCTGCTCGGCCTGGCCATGCAGCGCTGGGTAGCCGGCCCGCTAAGGCGCTGGCTGCAGGCACGCTTGCCCAACTCTTAAGAAGGCCTTAAGCCAGCCCGACTAGCCTCGCCGCAGGAATCCGCAGCGGAGCTGAACCTTGTCCAGCGAATACGAAGTCCACGGCCCCCACGACCACGAAGTGGAACACGCCGCTCACAGCGCCCATCGCCGCGACAGCCTCACCGGCCGCATCGCCGTCACCACCGCCATCCTCGCGACGCTAGGCGCGCTCTGCGCCTACCAGGGCGGCAACGCCGAGAGCCTGGCGCTCTACTACAAGAACGAAGAAGCCATCGCCAAGACCGAAGCCGCCAACCAGTGGGGCTACTACCAGGCCAAGGGCGAAAAGCAGAACCTCGCCGACCTCGGCGCCGCCCTCGCGACCAACCCCGACACCGCCCAGCGCTTCACCCAGGACAGCCAACGCTACGCCCAGCAAAAGGCCGAGATCCGCACCAAGGCCGAAGCCCTGGAAGTGAAGGTGCAAGCCAACGAAGCCCTGAGCGAAACCCAACTCCACCGCCACCACCGCTGGGCCCAGGCCACCATGCTGATGCAGGTCGCCATCTCACTGGCTGCCATCACCCTGCTGACGCGGCGGCGCTGGTTGCAGGCGGCGGTTTATGGGGTGGCGGGGGGAGGGGTAGTGGTTGGGGTGCTGGCGCTTCTGCACGTCTGAGTGCCAAGACCTGGCTTCAAAGGCATTGCATCGTCCGACATTTGGGAAATGCCGAGCAGCCCCAGAATTGCTGTCCGGCCTTTGTTCCCGATTTCACCGTACGTATCAGCAGCGCACTGCCACATGTGGGGCATTGCCGCTCTGCCGTTTGATCGCTTCTGCGCTTGAGAGTCTGCACATGCGCGCGGTGGGTAGCGAGTGTCGGTGCGCGACGACCGGTTTGCAGGGCATGCAGCATCTTTTCAACGTCAGCGGCGCTGAACACCGGTTGCTGGAATGACCGGATATAGCGAATGAAGCCGATGCCCTGGGTCACGTTGGCCGGCATCTCGGTCTTGAAAGCACTGCTGCCCACAAAGGTGATGACTGAATGGAGATGCTCTGGGCTGAGGCCTAGGATCGCTTCCAGCGCCTTGAGGTGCTTGTAGTTCTGCCGCAGCGGATTCTGAAATTTGAAGGTGCGCTTGTAAAGCTTTTGCGTCCACTGCGCCTGGCGTTCGCTGCCAAAGATCCAGCCACTCATGTTCTTCGTCTCCACGACGAAGATGCCGTAGCGCGACAAGTAGATATGATCGATTTGCGTGGTGCCATCGGGCATAGGCAGGGTCACATTGTGCAGACGACGATAGGTCTGTTTGTCGAGCTGCCAATGGGCAAAAAGGCGTACTAGCAGCTCACCTAGATACCCTTTCACCCAGGGTGACTTGAGCAGGCCGATGGCGAAGGCGAGTGGCAGCAGCCAGAAAAGCGTAGGCGCGAAGGGCGCCAGAAGGGAGAAGTCCATTTCCCAAGTCCTGCAGGTGACAAGGAATCGCCTTGAGATAGCTGACGGAACCAAAGCCTATTCAGCGAAATCGGTCGACATTGGTACGCAGAAATTCCTGCAGCGCTGGGTTGACTGCATATAGCCAAATACCTTTCTTGGCCCTTGTGAGCAAAACATAGTAAATGTTTCGGATTGCCTGGTCTCTTAGTGCTGGGTCTATCCATTTGCTGAGCAGTGGCTTGTCCGCATTCTGGCTGTGCTCGACTTCAATCCGTCCATTTCTTAAGACGAAGTCCGGCCCAAGAATTACGCCTACATAGTCGTATTCGAATCCTTGCACCGTGTAGATCGCGCCGACTTCTTCATTGAACCCCAAGGGCGTGTTCCATGCCTTGAACTCCATTTTTCGATTCCAGCGAGCCTGCCAAGACCCGATATGAATGTCTTTGCCTGTTCCAGGAGTATTTTTCGTTACCCAATTCCAGCAATAGCCCGCCACGATCCGGCAGGTGTTATTGCCATGTCCCAGGGCACGAAGCGATGCCTCCATGGCTTGTGGGGAGGAGGCGACTTTCACTGGAAATGCAGACTTGGATAAGTAGGATTGGGCCAGTCCCTGGATTGCAAGCTTGTGTACCCAAGCGACATAGTCATCGGCGCCACCACAGCGAAGCTGTTCGTTGAGTTCATGCTCGACCAGATGAAAATCACCTTGCTCCGCAGCCGTCCTGATGTCATCGACGCGGCACGTTTCTGCAGGGCCTATCCATTGGCAATCATCGATCAGAAAGACGATGAGGTGCTTGTCTTTCATTAGCGATGCGGCTTTTTCTTTCGTTAGGCGATGAGCTTCGTCGATTACGAGATAGGAGGTGTCAGCTCTGCCGTTTGACGCAAAAGAGAGGTCTTTAATACATTGTCCAATTGCGGCGGACTTTACGTAGTATTTTGGATTTTTACCAATCTGCATCAGGTACTGAACCAGTTTCATAGCTAGAACGGTTTTCCCTGTACCAACCAGCCCTTTGACGATCACGCACGTTCGCTTTTCAACGTTCTGTATTAACGGAGCGATCTTCCGAAATGCCGAAACCTGCTTTTCGGTCGCTTTAAACAGAGCGCTACAGTTCAGCTTTTCACTAAAATTGACGATGAATGAGTCGGAGTATCGCAACCGAGGCATGGTTAGCTGTGTCAATGCGTCGGTTTCCGCCTTTAGCCGGGATAAAAGGGCCGTCGCGTCCGATCTGGAATGGCTTTTAGACAATAGCAATGAGCTGGCCAAAGATGTTCGGTATGTCTCTGAGCGCAGCAGCTCTCCTTCCAACCGCTCCTCATAGTTGTGAAGGAAGGCTAGGGAATGGAATGTAGGCGAAACATCGCCAAAATCCAGAGCATGTTCTAGTGCTGTTCGGTAGACATTCACCTGCTCGCAAGGGTGTATCGTCGTATAGGAAGGAGATGCATTAACGTACAGCCAGGAGACACCTAGGTTGTCTCTAAAGGTCACTGATCCCTGCGTCCACTGCTTCAGCTCAACTACGACCACCTGCGGGCCGTCTACGTCTTCACCTGCAAGAATGCAATCGGCACGCATTGAACCAATCGGCATTGGGTACTCGATCAAGATGTGCCCTCTAGGAAGCAACTCCTGAGCTTTGAGTAGGGAAGCGAGTGCAGGAAGCGAGTATTTCCACGACCGAATTTCAGCATCGGAAAGCGTCGAGTCAGGAAATATTAGGGGGTAATCGGCACATAATCTGTCGGTAAATTCTGATGTGTCTGCGACGTCGCAAAACTTTTCTATGCTCAGGGTAGCCAACGCCGCCATCATAGCACCATGCTGAATTTCATCCCCAAAGCGGCCTTATCAGGGACATGCTTTGGATCTTTCGGAAGTCGTATCTTCCGACCATGTAGGGACTGGTAGTCGGAACCGAGAAGCGCCTCATGAAGGTGTATTGAGCCGTGCTCGTCTACCTTTAGATAGCCGAGATCGTAGAGGGTATGGATATCCGCCCGTAGTAGTAGACCATTCTGTACCGCATTTGAGTTTGCCCCGTCGTAGGCTTTGATGTGTGCAGCTTCTAACACTGACTCAATGCCACAATCAGTCACGGCACATCGATAGTCATACGCCTCCAGTAGGCGACTGCGAAACCTTGGTTGCCCCTGACGGCTCACCACAGCGCGAAGAATCTTTTTACGGCCATCTATCTCGCTGCTCGCGTCAAAAACGTCGTAGTGACCTACTTCCTCTCTGAGCTGTGCTACCTCGTTCTGAATTGCTGAGAGCGGGACATGAGCCTTTAGCTCCTGTTCAACGAAAGCATCCAAGCTACCGTAATCGAGACGGATACGCTCTGTTCTCGCATCGGAAATCTTTACGAAACCCCTGTAGGCCCGATTGAGGTACGAAGCGAAAGGTTCTTCAGTTATCTGCCCTGAAATAGTCTGAGGGGGACTAAGGAAATACATGTATTCCCAGGTATTGCCCTTGCCATCCACCCCCCAAACGCGTTGGGCGATAGACCTGCTGTGGAGCTTACCGACCACGGTCGCGAAATAGTGGTACCGATTGTCAAAAGCCGTCAGCACCAGATCTCCCACTTGCATTGATTTCCAAGTGGGAACGTTACGAGCTCCGGGAACGGCCCCCCATGCGAAGAAGCCAGCCTGATCGGGCATCAGGGATTTGAAGTAATCTGCTTCTTGGCTGGGTAATTCCTCCTCCAGGAGGGTGAAGGGTGCTGGGTTGGTAATCGAGTCATCCAAGTGTTTCCGCGCTTCCTTGTCACCTGCGGTGAACACAAATATCTGGCGCATCCTTCAATACTCCGTGTACTTCATGGACTTCCCTCGCACCAACGCCGACGGGTATTTGCTCGCATTCAGCTCTAGTTTCTCCTCAGCGGCAGCCAAGGGATCGATGCCAGTGACGGAGCAGAACCTCATCAGGTATATGAAGACATCAGCTATCTCATGCTCCACTGCAGTCTTTTTCTCTGCAGAGAGCGTTGCATAGTCTTCGCTACCGTCTTGCCACTGGAAGATCTCCATGAGCTCAGCTGCCTCTATGCTCATCGCCATGCTCAGGTTTTTTGGGGAGTGGAATTTCCCCCAGTCACGCTCCTGAGAAAACTGATCGATCTTATGTCGCAGCCTATCAAGTAGATCTGTCGATTTGGTCGGTTCTGACATGAGTGTACGGTCTCTTAAGATTCTCGATTCCGTTGGAATGTATCAATTCTGTAGGCTGAGCAATAGGCTCAGCGCTGGACGAGTAGTTTCTATTGCCCTCGCCCGGCCGTCCTCCCGCGGGAATATCTAAATAGGTTCTTTATGGCACGTGGATGGACTGAGGAAGAGCTAACAGCTGCGGTGGAAGCCTATCGAAGCATGGTTCGGATGGATGCTAGCCGCGAGAGATTCTCAAAAGCTCGCATCTATAGGGCGCTGGCTGAAAGGTTCGGGCGAAGCAGCAAGGCGTTCGAGTACCGCATGCAAAATATCTCAGCGCTCTATCATCAGCGGGTATCGCGGTAGGTGGCGATGATCTCGGTGGAGAGGGCGGCCATGGAGTATTTGCCCAGGTGGCTGATTAGCTGCTGGGCTTTGGTGGCTTCGGCGCGCTGGGTGGTCGGCTTCTTGGTGGGGCTGATTTCGCTAAGGTAGCGCTTCAGGGCCACTTCCAATGTCATGCGCTCGGAGCCGCTGCGCTGGATGTACATGCCTCTGACCATTTCGTCTTCCGTACGACCTGCCCAATCTTCTGCATCGCGCTTGGTGCGAAATGTTTTCGTATTAGTTGGCCAGCCGGATTTACGTACCAGAGCCTTCCAAGTACCTGCAGGGGTTTTGACGATTGTGGCCATATTGAGCGAGCTCCAAGGAGTACAGGCGAACCGGCACCGTACTGAATTTGTACCTTGGGACTATAGGACTGACTGCTCCGCGTTTCCATCGCGCAAGAAAAAGCCGCGCAGTGCGCGGCTTTCAAGGTGGTGGGCCCACACGGACTCGAACCGTGGACCAAAGGATTATGAGTCCTCTGCTCTAACCAACTGAGCTATAGGCCCTATAGCGCGGTGGAGTATACCGGGGTGGGGGAGGATCGCCAAACCCGTGTCGGGCATAAAAAAACCGGAGCCTGGGCTCCGGTTTTCTGGTGCAGCGGGGGCGCCTTACTCGTCGAGGAAGGAGCGCAGGTGTTCGCTGCGGGACGGGTGGCGCAGCTTGCGCAAGGCCTTGGCTTCGATCTGGCGGATACGCTCGCGGGTGACGTCGAACTGCTTGCCCACTTCCTCGAGGGTGTGGTCGGTGTTCATGTCGATGCCGAAACGCATGCGCAGGACCTTGGCTTCACGGGCGGTGAGGCCGGAGAGCACGTCGCGGGTGGCTTCCTTGAGGCTTTCGCTGGTGGCCACTTCAATCGGGGACTGCATGGTGCTGTCCTCGATGAAATCGCCCAGGTGCGAATCCTCGTCGTCGCCGATGGGCGTCTCCATGGAGATCGGTTCCTTGGCGATCTTGAGCACCTTGCGGATCTTGTCCTCGGGCATCTCCATGCGCTCGCCCAGCTCTTCCGGGGTCGGCTCGCGACCCATCTCCTGCAGCATCTGGCGGGAGATCCGGTTCAGCTTGTTGATCGTCTCGATCATGTGCACCGGAATCCGGATGGTGCGCGCCTGGTCGGCGATGGAGCGGGTGATAGCCTGGCGAATCCACCAGGTGGCATAGGTGGAGAACTTGTAGCCACGGCGGTATTCGAACTTGTCCACCGCCTTCATCAGGCCGATGTTGCCTTCCTGGATCAGATCGAGGAATTGCAGACCGCGGTTGGTGTACTTCTTGGCGATGGAGATCACCAGACGCAGGTTGGCCTCGACCATTTCCTTCTTGGCGCGGCGGGCCTTGGCCTCGCCAATGGACATGGCGCGGTTGATGTCCTTGATCTGCGAGACTTTCAGCTCGTAGGTACGCTCAAGTTCAGCCAACTGGGCCTGCTTGGCCTGGATGTCGGCCTGGAAGCGCTCGAGACCTTCGGCGTACTTGGGCTTGCCCTTGAGCAGGCCGGCGGTCCACTCGGTGTTGGTCTCGTTGCCGGGGAAGTGGCGCAGGAAGTCGGCACGCGGCATACGCGCATCGCGCACGGCGAGTTGCATGATGGCGCGCTCGAGGCCACGGACGCGTTCCAGGGACTCGCGCACGCGGATCACCAGGGCTTCGTACTGCTTGGGCACCAGCTTGATCGGCGAGAACAGCAGGGCCAGGGCGACGAATTCTTCCACGGCGTGGTCGTTATCGCGGCCGTGCTTCTTCAGCACCTTCTTGGTCTTTTCCAGCTGCTCGGCGACCGCGCCGAAACGCAGGCGAGCCTCTTCCGGATCCGGACCGCCGTCGCCTTCTTCCTCGTCGGCGTCGTCGCTTTCTTCTTCCTCGTCCTTCTCGTCGTCCACGGCCTTGGCATCGGTGGCCTTGTTCGGGACGGGCAGCTCATTGCTCTCGTTCGGCAGGGTGCCGTCGTCGGGATCGATGTAGCCGGCGAGGACGTCGGACAGGCGACCGCCTTCGGTGGTGACGCGGGTGTATTCGCTGAGGATGTAGTCGACGGTACCCGGGAACTGGGCGATGGCGCCCATGACTTCGCGGATGCCTTCCTCGATGCGCTTGGCGATCTCGATCTCACCTTCGCGGGTCAGGAGCTCCACGGTGCCCATTTCACGCATGTACATGCGCACCGGGTCGGTGGTGCGGCCGACATCGCTCTCCACCGCGGCCAGGGCGGCAGCGGCTTCTTCGGCGGCGGCTTCGTCGGTATCCGTCTCGGCCAGCAGCAGGGCATCGGCGTCCGGCGCGGTTTCGAATACGTTGATCCCCATGTCATTGATCATGCGGATGATGTCTTCCACCTGTTCCGGATCTGAAATATCCTCCGGTAGGTGGTCATTGACCTCCGCGTAAGTCAGGTAACCCTGCTCACGACCGCGGGCGATCAATTCTTTCAGACGGGATTGCTGTTGCGCTTTTCCGGACATAGGTACCCTTCCACTGAAGGCTTAGGCGGGCAAAAATAGCTGAACATTATAGCCGGTTAGACGGTGGTCGTGCCAGTTAGGTCACGGACCCCGCCGGACGGCTGAGGAGTTCGCGTAGGCGGTCCTTGTCTTCGGAGCTCAGCTCGCTCTGTCGCGCCTTGCGTAGGAGTTGCTCCAGCGAGCGATCACGCTGGCTGGCGGCTAACCTCGTTATGGTGTCGAAAAACTGTTGTTCAAGGTTGTCGCCGGCAATCAGCCATTCTTTTTCCGCCAGGGCGCGCAGCAGTCGGCCCTGTTCGGTGCCGTGCCAGCGGGCGATGAGCGCCAGGGTGCTTTGCCCCGGTTTCTTCTGCAGCGCCTCGACCAGGGCGACCAGCAGCTGGGCGTACTGATCGCTTTCCTCGGCCAGGTTGCGGGCGTCCTGTACCGCCTGGGCCAGGGTCGGGTGGTGCAGCAGGCTGCGCAGCGCGGCCAGTACCGGCGTCTCCACCTTGACCGGGGGCTGACGTGGAATGCGCTCGCCGCCACCCTTGCCGTTGAAATCCTTTTTCCAACCCTTGCCATCGCGCCCGCCCTTGCCGTCGCGGCGTGGCGTCCACTGCTGCTGTGCGGGGGCTTCTTCGGCATGGGCATAGGCATAGTCGCCATAGTCCATGGGAGGAGCGTCCTGCGGCGGCGCGGCGGGTGCCAGCTGGCTCAAGGCGTCGTTGCCCAGGCCAGTGAGTTCGCTCAGGCGCTGGCGCATCAGCAGCCGCAGGTTGTTGCCAGGGATCTTCTCGATCAGCGGCGCCGCCAAGGTGGCCAAGTGCGCCTTGCCCTCCAGGGTGGCCGGATCCGCCTCGATCATGAGTTGCTGGAAGAAGTACTCGGCCAGCGGCTGGGCCTGCTGGACAAAGCGCGCCTGGAAGGCATCCGCGCCTTCGGCACGGACCAGGGTATCCGGGTCTTCGCCTTCGGGCAGGAACAGGAAGCGCACCCGAAAGCCGTCCTTGAGCACCGGTAGTGCCGATTCCAGGGCGCGCCAGGCGGCGCTACGGCCAGCCTGGTCGCCGTCGAAGCAGAACAGGATGCTCGGCACGATGCGGAACAGTCGCTTGATGTGCTCTTCGCTGGTGGCGGTGCCCAGGGTGGCCACGGCATTGCGGATGCCTTGCTGGGCCAGGGCGATGACGTCCATGTAGCCTTCCACGACCAGGATCTCGTCCAGGTCACGGTTGTGCTTGCGCGCCTCGAACAGGCCGTAGAGTTCCTGGCCCTTGTGGAACACCGGGGTCTCCGGCGAGTTGAGGTACTTGGGCTTGTCGTCGCCCAGCACGCGGCCGCCAAAGGCGATGACCCGACCACGGCTGTCGCGGATGGGGAAGATCACCCGGTCGCGAAAGCGGTCGTAGCGCTTGCCGCTCTCAGCGTTTTCCACCAGCAGGCCGGCATCGAGCATGGCCTTCTGCTGGAGGTCATCGCCGCCCAGGTGCTTGCCCAGGTTGTCCCAGCCGGGCGGGGCGAAGCCCAGACCGAAGTCACGGGCGATCTCGCCGGTCAGGCCACGCTTCTTCAGGTAGTCCACCGCCGCCTGGCGCTTGGGGTGGTTGCGCAGCGCCAGGCGATAGAACTCGGCGGCTGCGGCCAGCAAGGGGTAGAGCGGGGAATCCGTGGGTTGTCGCGGCTTGCGCCGGCCGCCGCTCTCTTCGCGTGGTACTTCCACGCCGGCGCGCTTGGCCAGCTCCTCGACCGCCTCGGGAAATTCGAGGTTGTCGTGGTCCATGATGAAGCCCAGGGCATTGCCACCCGCGCCGCAGCCAAAGCAGTAGTAGAACTGCTTGTCAGGGCTGACGCTGAAGGAGGGCGTCTTCTCGTTATGGAAGGGGCAGCAGGCCATCCAGTTCTTGCCGGCCTTCTTGAGCTTCACCCGTGCGCCCACCACCTCGACGATGTCGGTGCGATTGAGCAGGTCGTCGATGAAGCCTTGCGGGATGAGTCCGGCCATGGTCAGCGTCTGGATAGAAGGGCGAAGAGCGGAGGGTGGAGCGAGGAGGGCAGTCTAGCGCCAGAGGGCGCCAGGGCGAAACGGGAAGGCCAGAAACAAACAACCCGACCAGAGGTCGGGTTGTCTTATAACGCCAGAGGAGCGCTGTAACTCAGTACAGGCGCTCGCGACGGCGCTGCTCGCGCTGTACTTTCTTGGCGTGACGCTTGACCGCGGCGGCAGCTTTACGCTTGCGCTCAGCGGTGGGCTTTTCGTAGAACTCGCGGCTACGAACTTCGGCCAGTACACCGGCCTTCTCGCAGGAACGCTTGAAACGACGCAGCGCTACGTCGAAGGGTTCGTTTTCTTTGACTTTGACGTTGGGCATCCAGGTCGTACCTTCAAATTTACCGAGGTTTAATCCAACGCTAGCGGCAAAAGGGCACGGGAAGCGTCGGTTTTTAAGGGTTGCGGATAGTAACTCTTCAACTGCCTTGCTGCCAAGCCCCGGCGGACGAAAAGCGCTGGCCGGTGCTGGAAGCGGCGCTTATCATGCGCAGCCTGACATCTTATACCCTCGAAGGCTTATCTCCATGCGTGTTCTGGGACTGGAAACGTCCTGCGATGAAACCGGCGTCGCCCTCTACGACAGCGAGCGCGGCCTGCTGGCCGATGCGCTGTTCAGCCAGATCGATCTGCACCGCGTCTACGGTGGCGTGGTGCCGGAGCTCGCTTCGCGCGACCACGTCAAGCGCATGCTGCCGCTGATCCGCGAAGTGCTGGACGAGGCGGGCAGCCGCCCTGAAGACGTGGACGCCATCGCCTATACCGCCGGTCCCGGTCTGGTCGGCGCCCTGCTGGTGGGCGCGGCCTGCGCCCAGGCATTGGCGCTGGCCTGGGGCGTGCCCGCCTTGGGCGTCCACCATATGGAAGGTCATCTGCTGGCGCCCATGCTCGAAGAGCAGCCGCCGCAGTTTCCCTTCGTCGCCCTGCTGGTCTCCGGTGGCCACACCCAGCTGGTACAGGTGGATGGCATCGGTCGCTATACGGTGCTGGGCGAGTCCCTGGACGACGCTGCCGGCGAGGCCTTCGACAAGACCGCCAAGCTGTTGGGCCTGAGCTATCCGGGCGGACCGGAAATCGCGCGCCTGGCCGAGCGTGGCGTCCCAGGCCGCTTCGTCTTCCCGCGACCGATGACCGATCGGCCGGGGCTGGAATTCAGCTTCAGTGGTCTCAAGACGTTCACCCTCACCACCTGGCAGCGTTGCAAGGCCGCCGGTGACGATGGCGAGCAGACCCGCTGCGACGTCGCCCTGGCCTTCCAGACGGCGGTGGTCGAGACCCTGACGATCAAGTGCAAGAGAGCGCTGAAGCAGGCCGGTCTGAAGTCACTGGTGATCGCCGGTGGCGTCAGTGCCAACCAGGCGCTGCGCCAGACGCTGGAGCAGATGCTTGGCGAGCTGGGTGGTCACGTCTTCTATGCTCGGCCGCGCTTCTGCACCGACAATGGCGCCATGATCGCCTATGCCGGTTGCCAGCGGTTGCTGGCTGGTCAGCAGGAGGGTCCGGCCATTGCCGTCAAGGCGCGCTGGCCCATGGAGCAGCTGGCGGCGCTCTGAGACGGGCGGAAGGCGTCGCTGGGCAATCCCCGTGCGGCGCCAGGGTCAAAAATGGCGCTCGGTCCCCTGACGCAGGGCGCGCAGATTGTGTCTATGGCGAATCAGGATGAGCAGCGCGAGCAGCAGCATCGGCGCCAGCAGGTCCGGGCGCTGCCAGGCAAACAGCGGCAGGATGCCGAGCAGCGCCACCAGCGACGCCAGGGAGGCGATCCGGAGCGTGGCGAACACCGTGGCCCAAAGGGCGAGCCCCAGCAGGGCAGCGGGTGGATAGACCCCCAGCAGCAGACCGGCGGCCGTGGCGACGCCCTTGCCGCCTCTGAAGTGGAAGTACAGCGGATAGAGATGACCGACCACGGCAGCCAGGCCAATCCAGGCCTGCTGCAGCGGCGAGAGTCCCAGCTGCTGAGCGATGAGCACGGGAATCAGGCTCTTGCTCAGGTCGCCGGCCAGGGTCAGCAGCGCCAGCTTGCGTCCGGCCAGACGCAGCATGTTGCTGGCGCCGGGATTGCCGGAGCCGTCGTGACGCGGGTCGCGAGTGCCGAACAGGCGACTGAGCAGCACGGCGAAGGAGAGCGAGCCCAGCAGGTAGGCCAGCAGGAGCAGCAGCCAGAACATGGTAGGGTTCCGCGCCAGGAGAAGGCTCGATTCTACCGACAGCCCGCCGCCCGACGATAGGCCGGCGGCGACGATCAAACAGAGCACGGCAAAGGTGCGAGGCAAAGGCAGTGGACAAGGTTTTCATCGAGGGGCTCGAGGTCGACACCGTGATAGGGGTGTACGACTGGGAGCGTGACATCCGCCAGTGCCTGCGCATCGATCTCACCATGGGCTGGGACATCCAGGCGGCGGCCGAGAACGACGAGCTCGAGCACACTTTGAATTACGCAGCGGTGGCCGAGCGCATCACCACCTTCGCCCACGAGACCGCCTTCGAACTGGTCGAGACCTTTGCCGAGCGCCTGGCCGCCTTGCTGCAGGCGGAGTTCAAGTTGCCCTGGCTGCGCTTGCGCATCACCAAGCCCGGCGCGGTGCCGACCGCCCGTGGCGTGGGTGTGGAGATCGAGCGGGGGCAGGCGTGACCCGGGTCTATCTGGGGCTGGGCAGTAACATCCAGCGCGAGCAGCATCTGGGTATGGCCCTGGACGAACTCGCGATGCTGCTGACCGATATGCAGTGCTCGCCGGTGTTCGAAAGCGAGGCCGTGGGTATCCGCAGTGCGCCTTTCTTCAATCTGGTGGTGGCGGGTAACACCGACCTCGATCCCACGGCCCTGAGTCAGAGACTCAAGGCCATCGAAACCCGCAGTGGCCGCTATGCGCCGGATCGCCAGGGCTTGCCGCTGGACATCGACATCTTGCTGCATGGCGATCTGACCGGCGAGTTCGAGGGCCTGACGCTGCCGCGCGCCGAGATCCTGCGCAATGCCTTCGTGCTCTGGCCGCTGGCCTTGCTGGTGGGCGAGCGGCGGCATCCGGACAATGGGCGTAGCTTCAACGAGCTGTGGCAGGAAATGCGTGCCCAGACCAACCAGGTGTTGCGGCCGGTGTCTTTCGGTTGGAAGGGGATCGAGCTCACCCCAGAGACACTGCTTGGCACCAAGCTAGCGTAGCGCGGTAGTTGTTGGGCTTCGCTGCGCTCAGCGCCAACCTACGGGAGTGCCACTTGTCTCCCTCTACCGCTGGGAGAGGGCTGGGGTGAAAAGGCTCGGGTGCGAGGGCTCCACTGCGCTCAGCCCAACCTACGAAAGCTGTGCCAGGGCGTCGATGCGGGCCTGCTTGAGGGCCTCGCCCAGGGCCGCGCCCTTGAAGCCCTGGGCCACCAGCGGCTGTACCTCCACCCCGCGCAATACTTCGGCAGCCTGGCGCAGCAAGGCCAGCGGCGGCTCGCCCTCGTCGGTCCTGACCGTCGCCGCACAGGCGCAGGCCTGGAGGAATTCTTCGAAGCGCGCCGGACGCCGCAGCACATCGAACCCTTGCAGCAGCTCGAACCAGGCTTCCGGTGTCAGCTGCCGAGCCTGCAGGGCCGTGGGCCAGTGGCGAGCCAGCAACAGTGCCAGTTCGGCGGGTTCGCGCGGGACCTTGAGGCGGGCGCTGATCGCAGCGTGCTGCTCTTCGGGTACGTCCATCAGCAGACAGGCCCAGCGCACATTCAGCGACGCCTGTACCTCTGCCGTCTGGCGCAGGGTGGCATAGAGCCGGGCACCCGGTTCAGGCCGATCGGCTACGAAGCGTGCCACGACTTCCGGCAAGAGCACGGCCAGGGCACCGCAATCGTGCAGTACCCGAATGAAGACATCGGGGCGCTCTTCGAGCAGGGCGCGGGAGATTTCCTTCCACAGCCGTTCGGCGGTCAGGGCATCCAGCTCGCCGCTGGCGACCATCTCCTGCATCAGCAGCAGCGTCTCGGGCGCCACCTGAAACCCCAGGGTGCAATAGCGGGCGGCGAAGCGGGCTACGCGCAGCACACGCAGGGGATCTTCGGCGAAGGCCGGGGAGACGTGGCGCAACAGGCGCGCCTGGAGATCGGCGCGCCCGCCATAGGGGTCTATGACATGCCCCTCGTCATCCTCGGCCATGGCATTGACGGTAAGGTCGCGGCGGATCAGATCCTGTTCGAGGGTGACGTCGGGTGCGGCATGAAAGGTAAAGCCGCCATAGCCGCGCCCGCTCTTGCGTTCGGTACGGGCCAGGGCGTACTCCTCACCCGTCTCGGGATGCAGGAAGACCGGAAAGTCGGCCCCTACCGGGCGAAAGCCCTGGGCGGCCAGGGCCTCGGCGGTGGCACCCACCACGACCCAGTCCACTTCGGTGACCGGTCGGCCGAGCAGGCGATCGCGTACAGCGCCGCCTACCTTGTAGATTTGCATAGAAAAAGACCTCCTTGCGGAGGCCTAGGATAGCGTGAAAGACCAGGTCGACTCAGATCGGCGAGGCCAGATCCAGACGGCGGTCTTGGTCGCGACTCTCGTGGCGGGGTGGAACAAGGAAGCTCTGGGCGACGTCTTCGCCCCTCATGCTTTCCAGGCGGATGTCGAAACCCCAGAGCCGGTGCAGGTGCTTGAGCACCTCGTCCGTGGAATTGCCCAGCGGCTTGCGATCATGCTGGAAGTGGCGAAGGGTGAGCGAGCGATCACCCCGCCGGTCGACGTTCCAGATCTGCACATTGGGCTCGCGATTGCCCAGGTTGTACTGGGCCGCAAGTTGCTCGCGGATCAGGCGATAACCAGCGTCGTCATGGATGGCCGCTACCTCCAGTTCGTCGCGCTGATCGTCATCGAGAATGCTGAACAGCTTGAGGTCGCGGATCACCTTGGGCGAAAGGTACTGCAGGATGAAGCTCTCGTCCTTGAAGCTCTTCATGGCGAAGGTGACGGTGGCCAGCCAGTCGCTGCCAGCGATGTCGGGGAACCAGCGGCGGTCTTCTTCCGTAGGGTCCTCGCAGATGCGCCGGATGTCGCGGAACATGGCGAAACCCAGGGTGTAGGGGTTGATGCCGCTGTAGTAGGGGCTGTCGAAGCCCGGCTGGTAGATCACCCCGGCGTGGGATTGCAGGAATTCGAACATGAAGCCTTCGGTCACCAGGCCCTCGTCGTAGAGATCGTTGAGCAGGGTGTAGTGCCAGAAGGTAGCCCAGCCCTCGTTCATCACCTGGGTTTGGCGCTGGGGATAGAAGTACTGGGCGATCTTGCGCACGATGCGGATCACCTCGCGCTGCCAAGGCTCCAGCAGCGGGGCATGCTTTTCCAGGAAATAGAGGATGTTTTCCTGGGGTTCGGCGGGAAAGCGCGCGCCCTCGTCATGCAGCTCCTTGCCGGCCATCTTGGGAATGGTCCGCCAGAGATCGTTGACCTGGCGTTGCAGCTGCTCTTCGCGTTCCTTCTGCCGCTGGCGTTCCTCGGCGGCGGAGATCGGATAGGGCCGCTTGTAGCGATCCACGCCGTAGTTCATCAGGGCATGGCAGGAATCCAGCAGCTCTTCCACTGCATCGATGCCATGGCGTTCCTCGCACTGGGTGATGTACTGCTTGGCGAACACCAGGTAGTCGATGATGGAACTGGCATCGGTCCAGGTGCGGAACAGGTAGTTGCCCTTGAAGAAGCTGTTGTGGCCATAGCAGGCATGGGCGATCACCAGTGCCTGCATGGTCATGGTGTTCTCTTCCATGAGGTAGGCGATGCAGGGATCGGAATTGATCACGATCTCGTAGGCCAGGCCCATCTGGCCGCGGCTGTAGTGCTTCTCGGTATGCAGGAAGTGCTTGCCGTAGGACCAGTGGTTGTAGCCGATGGGCATGCCGACGGAAGCATAGGCATCCATCATCTGCTCGGCGGTGATCACCTCGATCTGGTTGGGGTAGGTGTCCAGCGCATAGCGCTTGGCGATCCGGGCGATCTCCCGGTCGTAGGTCTGGATCAGCTCGAAGGTCCATTCCGAACCGGTAGAGATGGGCTCACGCTTCATGACACGAGTCTCCGCTGGAACAGTTCGCGGAACACGGGATAGATATCTCCCGCCGAGACGATCTGCTGCTGCGAGAAGGAATCCGGGAACGCACCGCGAACGTTCTCGTACTCGTACCACAGCGCCTGGTGTTCGCGCGGGGTGATCTCCACGTAGGTGTAGTACTGCATGAAGGGCAGGATCTGCTTGGTCAGGATCTCCCGGCAGATGGGCGAGTCGTCATTCCAGTTGTCGCCGTCGGAGGCCTGGGCGGCATAGAGATTCCACTCGTTGACCGGGTAGCGCTCGGCCATGACTTCCTGCATGAGCTTGAGGGCGCTGGAGACGATGGTGCCGCCGGTTTCGCGGGAGTAGAAGAACTCTTCCTCGTCCACTTCCTTGGCGCTGGTGTGGTGACGGATGAACACCACCTCGATGCGCTCGTAATTCCGCTTGAGAAACAGGTAGAGCAGGATGTAGAAGCGCTTGGCGATGTCCTTGGTGGCCTGGGTCATGGAACCGGAGACGTCCATCAGGCAGAACATCACCGCTTTCGAGCTGGGGCTGGGCTGCTTGGAGAGCAGGTTGTACTTGAGGTCGAAGGTGTCTAGGAAGGGCACCTTGTCGATGCGCGCGCGCAGTCGCTCGATCTCGACCTCCAGCGCCTGGATGTCGCCCAGGTTGTCGGGTTCCTCCACGCGCAGCCGCGCCAGTTCCGCCTTGGCTTCGCGCAGCTTGTTGCGGCTGCCGCCGGAGAGGGCGATGCGCCGGGCATGGGAGGCGCGCAGGGTGCGGATGATATTGATGCGGGCCGGATTGCCCTCGTTGCTGATGCCGGCGCGTACCGTCTTGAAGGTGTCGGTGCCGGTCAGTTGCTTCTTGACCAGATTGGGCAGCTCCAGGTCTTCGAACATGAAGTCGAGGAACTCGTCCTGGGTGATCTGGAAGGCGAATTCGTCCATGCCTTCGCCGCTGTTGCTGGCCTTGCCCTGGCCCTGACCACCGCCGCCGCCCTGGGGGCGCGGGATGCGTTCGCCGCTGACGAATTCCTTGTTGCCCGGATGGACGATGGTCTGGCGTCCGCCCTTGCCCTGATAGAGGGCGGGCTCGTCGATATCGCGAGCAGGAATGCTGATCTGCTCGCCGTGTTCCATGTCGGTGATGGAGCGCCGGCTCACGGCTTCCTCGACCGCCTTCTTGATGTGCTCACGGTAACGCCGCAGGAAACGCGTGCGGTTCACCGTGCTCTTGTTCTTGCCGTTTAGACGCCGGTCGATGACATAACTCATACAGGCCCTCCGGGCTATTGCAGGACGCCACGACGACGCGGCTGGCGCGTCGTCGCGGGTTCAGCCTCAGGCTGCCTTACTGCGACTTGCGTACCCGTGAATACCACTCGGACAGCAGTCGCACCTGCTTCTCGGTGTACCCACGCTCTACCATGCGGGTCACGAAGTCGCTGTGCTTCTGCTGGTCTTCCTTGCTGGCCTTGGCATTGAAGCTGATGACCGGCAGGAGCTCCTCGGTGTTGGAGAACATCTTCTTCTCGATCACCGCCCGCAGCTTCTCGTACGACAGCCAGCTCGGATTCTTGCCGTTATTGTTGGCCCGGGCGCGCAACACGAAGTTGACGATCTCGTTACGGAAATCCTTCGGGTTGCTGATGCCGGCCGGCTTCTCGATCTTCTCCAACTCCTCGTTGAGGGAGGCGCGATTGAGGATCTCGCCGGTTTCCGGGTCGCGGTATTCCTGGTCCTGGATCCAGAAGTCCGCATAGAGCACGTAGCGGTCGAAGATGTTCTGGCCGTACTCGCTGTAGGACTCGAGATAGGCCGTCTGGATCTCCTTGCCGATGAACTCCACGTAGCGCGGCGCCAGGTATTCCTTGATGAATCTCATGTAGCGCTCGCGGGTCTCGGCCGGGAACTGCTCGGCTTCGATCTGCTGCTCCAGCACGTAGAGCAGGTGCACCGGGTTGGCGGCGATCTCGTTGGCGTCGAAGTTGAACACTCGCGAGAGGATCTTGAAGGCGAAGCGCGTGGACAGGCCGTTCATGCCTTCGTCGACGCCCGCGCTATCGCGGTATTCCTGGATCGACTTGGCCTTGGGATCGGTGTCCTTGAGGTTTTCGCCGTCGTAGACGCGCATCTTCGAATAGATGTTGGAATTTTCCGGCTCCTTGAGACGCGAGAGCACGGAGAACTGGGCCAGCATCTTGAGGGTATCCGGCGCGCAGTGGGCGTTGGCCAGGGAGCTGTTGACCAGCAACTTGTCGTAGATATGGATCTCGTCGGAGACGCGCAGGCAGTAGGGCACCTTGACGATGTAGATCCGGTCGATGAAGGCTTCGTTGTTCTTGTTGTTGCGGAAGGTGTGCCACTCGGATTCGTTGGAGTGGGCCAGGATGATGCCGCTGTAGGGCAGGGCGCCGAGGCCCTCGGTGCTGTTGTAGTTGCCTTCCTGGGTCGCGGTCAGCAGCGGGTGCAGGACCTTGATCGGGGCCTTGAACATCTCCACGAATTCCATCATGCCCTGGTTCGCGCGGCACAGGGCGCCGGAATAGCTGTAGGCATCCGCATCGTTCTGCGGGTATTCCTCCAGCTTGCGGATGTCCACCTTGCCCACCAGGGCGGAGATGTCCTGGTTGTTCTCGTCGCCCGGTTCGGTCTTGGCGATGGCGATCTGATTGAGGATGGAAGGGTAGAGCTTGACCACCCGGAACTTGCTGATGTCGCCGCCGAATTCCTGCAGGCGCTTGGCCGCCCAGGGCGACATGATGCTGCGCAGGTAATGGCGGGGGATGCCGTAGTCCTCTTCGAGGATCTGGCCGTCCTCGTCGGGGTTGAACAGCCCCAGGGGCGATTCGAACACCGGCGAGCCCTTGATGGCGTAGAAGGGGACCTTCTCGATCAGGTGCTTGAGTTTTTCTGCGAGGGACGACTTGCCGCCGCCCACCGGGCCAAGCAGATAGAGGATCTGCTTCTTCTCTTCCAGGCCCTGCGCCGCATGGCGGAAGTAGGACACGATCTGCTCGATGCAGTCTTCCATGCCATGGAAGTCGGCAAAGGCCGGGTAGCGGCGGATGACCTTGTTGGAAAAGATGCGTGATAGGCGTGAGTCACTGGTGGTGTCCACCAGTTCGGGTTCGCCGATGGCCATGAGCATGCGCTCGGCGGCACTGGCAAAGGCGGTACGATCCTTCTTGCAGATCTCAAGGTATTCCTGAAGGGAATACTCTTCCTGGCGAGTCGCTTCGAAACGCCCCTGGAAGTGACTGAAAATGCTCATGACGTCTCCTCGCTGGATACCCTGGACCAGCTTGGAATCGATGCCTGGAGCCTTGCCTTGCTGCCGGTGGGGAGCGGTCATGCCGGGCGACGAAAGATAACGTCTCTAATACCTTCGCGGTCGTCTTGCCTAATCGATCCTTCACGCCTGCAGAAGTAGGGTTGGGTTTCGAGAGACGCACGAGGAGACCGATGGAAACGGTCCCCCTGGAATTCCCCCGAATCTCCAGTGGTTACACCGATGGTCCAAAGCCGGTTATCGAGCCCGCCGTTTCCGGAGGGCCTGATTCCAGAATAGTCCTATCTGCGAGATGTGGAAGAGCCAATTCGGTTTATTCTTGTAACGACAGCGTCAACCCGCTGTGTTAAACGGCCTGCCCGCTTTCGGTCTGCTCGGGATAGAGGGTGCGCCAGTTTTCGAAGCCGCCGTCGACGCTGTAGACCTGGCTAAAGCCCTGGCCGGCAAAGAAGGCCGCCGCGCTTTGGCTGGAATGGCCGTGGTAGCAGAACACCAGCAGCGGCGCGTCCAGATCGGCGGCGGCGATGAAGTCGTGGATGTTCTGGTTGTCGACCCGTTGGGCACCGGCGACGTGCAGGGTGGCGTAGCTGTGCGGATCGCGGATGTCGACGATCCGGGCGCCCTCACTGCGCAATTCCAAGGCCCGTTCGGGGGAGATACAGGTGAATTCGCTCATTTCTTCTCCTTGCAACTGCAGAGATGACGGCGGTTGCCGTCGACGTCGAGTAGAGTCATGTCGCCGCCCCAGACGCAGCCGCTGTCGAGCGCCTCGACATTGGGCGCAGCGCATTGCCCCTTGAGCGCGGCCCAATGGCCGAACAGAATCCGCACGTCTTGAGTCAAGCGATGGCCATGGCTGAACCAGGGGGCGAAGCCGGCCGGCGCACTGTCCAGGCCTTCCTTGCTCTTGAACTCCAGACGCCCTTCCGGGCTGCAGAATCTCATACGCGTCAGGTAATTGGTGATCAGGCGCAGGCGGTCCTGGCCCTCGAGATCATCTTGCCAGAGCGTCGGCTCATTGCCATACATCTGCTCCAGAAAGGGCACGTACGCCGCTTCATCACGCAACACGGCCTCTACCTCGCCGGCCAGGCTCAGCGCCTGGGCCAGCGTCCACTGTGGCGGCAGGCCGGCGTGGACGAGTACGCAATTGCGCTCGGCGTCGTGCTGGATCAGCGGCAGCTGGCGCAGCCAGAACAACAGTTCATCGCGGTCGGGCGCGGCGAGGATGTCGCTCAGGGTGTCCTGCTTCTTCAGCTTGGCGCCGCCGAAAGCGACCGCCAGCAGGTGCAGATCGTGATTGCCCAGGACACTGACTACCGAGTCGCGCATGGCGTAAAGGTATCTCAGGGTTTCCAGGGATTGCGGTCCGCGATTGACCAGGTCACCCACCAGCCAGAGGCGGTCCTTGGCGGGATCGAAGCGGACCTCGTCGAGCAGACACTTGAGCGGGTCGAGGCAACCTTGCAGGTCGCCAACGGCGTACAGCGTCATCGGGACTCCTGGTGTGGGGGGTTAGAAGTTGGCGCAAGAGCTGGCGAGTGATTTTCTGGTCTGGACCTGG
The DNA here is from genome assembly GCF_056790235.1 of Pseudomonas sp. VMV1. Lineage (NCBI taxonomy): Bacteria > Pseudomonadati > Pseudomonadota > Gammaproteobacteria > Pseudomonadales > Pseudomonadaceae > Pseudomonas > Pseudomonas sp. VMV1. The sequence continues at coordinate 58,785 of NZ_JBXGSE010000003.1, read as the reverse complement.
CGACGCGTCATGGCAAGGCTATGGCGAGGCGAGGCGTGGCAACGCAGCTCAGACTTAAAAAGCGCTGCCAAACGTGTGTAGGTGCCGTCTGAAACACCAACCTAGTGTAGCGAGCCGGGTACGGCCAGGCGGAAAGTGGGAATGGCGGCCTCGAAGCTGTGGCCGTCACTGGCGACCATCTGGTAGCTGCCCCTCATGCTGCCCACCTGGGTCGGCATCAGGGTGCCGCTGGAATAGCTATGGGTCTCGCCTGGCGCGATCAGCGGTTGTTCACCGACCACACCGGGCCCGCGGACTTCCTGCGCCTCGCCATTGCCATCGGTGATGATCCAGTGACGGCTGAGCAGCTGCGCCGGCAGCTGACCGTCGTTGCGGATGCTCACGTCGTAGGCGAAGGCGTAGCGCTCCTGGCTGGCGCTGGACTGTTCAGGCAGGTAGCGGGTGGTGACCTGCACGGTGATGAGGTAGCGCGGATCGGGCTCGGTCACGAAAAGGATCTCTGCAGAGGCGGGATGAAAGGGCGTCAGTTAGACGCCAGCTGATTGGCCAGACGCACATAGGCTGCCAGGTCCAGCTGCTCGGGACGCAGTCCCGGATCGACGTCGGCCGCTTCGATGGCGGCGCTGTCCAGGGTGCCCTTGAGGGTGTTCCTGAGTGTCTTGCGCCGCTGGCCGAAGGCTTCGCGGACGACGCGTTCGAGCAGGGCTGGATCGCGGGCCACATGGGGTCTTTCGGTATGGGGCACCAGGCGGACGATGGCCGAGTCCACCTTGGGCGGTGGATTGAAGGCGCCCGGACCTACGTTGAACAGGTGCTCCACGCGGCAGTGGTACTGCACCATGATCGACAATCGGCCCCAGTCGCCATTGCCAGGCACCGCGGCCAGGCGTTCCACCACTTCCTTCTGCAACATGAAGTGCATGTCGGCGATGATGTCGGCGAAGCTGAGCAGGTGGAAGATCAGCGGCGTGGAGATGTTGTAGGGCAGATTGCCCACGACCCTTAGCCGATCGCCTGCGGCGATGCTGGAGAGGTCGTACTTCATGGCGTCGCCCTGGTGCAGGGTGAACAGCGGGTTGAGACCGAACTTGAGCTTGAGCAGCGGGATCAGGTCCTGGTCCAGTTCGATGACGTCGAGCTGGGCTCCGCTGGTCAGCAGACCCTCGGTCAGGGCACCCTGGCCCGGGCCGATCTCCAGCAGCCGCTCGCCGGGCCGCCCATGGATGGCGCGCAGGATGCGATGGATCACCCCGGCGTCGTGCAGGAAATTCTGGCCGAACCTCTTGCGGGCGCGGTGTTGGTAGAGCTCGGTCATCTGGTGCTCCGGCGCAGGCGCAAGGCCTGCGATTTCAAGACGGCAAAGACCCACCAGTTTAGCAGACCCTTGGCCACCTCCGGAGCGCTCGGAGCCTCTTCATAACCTGCTGCGCGTCGGCCAGGCGGTGTTGAAAAGCCTCTGGGAGATCAGCCCGCCTAGGTGGCCCTACTGCAATACCCTTTACCACGCATGAACTCGCATGTGCGTCCGCTCCGCTTCCTTGAGTCTTTTCGCGGGTGCGGCCTCGGCCTTTCGGCTTTGGCTCGCGACGCCATGAACAGGCGCTTAGGTCACCGAACGGCGATGGCCCGCCATGGTGTAGGCGGTGTCGAGAGCGACCTTCAGGCTGCCGGTATCGATCCGTCCGCTGCCGGCCAGGTCCAGGGCGGTACCGTGATCGACCGAGGTGCGAATGATCGGCAGGCCCAGGGTCACATTGACCGCGGCGCCGAAACCCTTGTGCTTGAGCACTGGCAGGCCCTGGTCGTGATACATGGCCAGGACCGCATCGCAGTGATCGAGGTGCTTGGGGGTGAAGAGGGTATCGGCAGGCAGCGGCCCGACGAGGTCGAGGCCCTCGGCGCGCAGGCTGTCCAGTGCCGGCTCGATGATCTCGATCTCTTCGCGGCCCAGGTGACCGCCTTCGCCGGCATGGGGGTTGAGGCCACAGACCAGGATGCGGGGTTGGGCGACGCCGAAATAGCGTTGCAGGTCGTCGTGCAGGATGCGGGTGACCTGGAGCAGCGTCTGGCGATCGATGGCATCGGCCACTTCGCGCAGCGGCAGGTGGGTGGTGACCAGGGCGACCCGCAGTCCGGCGGTCGCCAGTAGCATCACCACCTGAGGGGTCTTGGTCAGCTCGGCGAGGAATTCGGTATGGCCGGAAAAGGCCACGCCGCCGTCGTTGATCACGCCCTTGTGCACCGGTGCGGTGATCATGCCGGCGAAGGTGCCGTCCAGGCAGCCCTGGCCGGCACGGGTCAGGGTCTGCAGCACATAATGGGCGTTGGCGGTATCGAGCTGGCCCGTGACGACAGGCGCACCCAGCGGGGTATCCCAGACATAGAGGGTACCCGCCGGTGCCGGCGTTTCCGGCCAAGCCGCCGGCGCCACCTCAAGCAGGTCGATGGAGAGTCCCAGTTCGACGGCGCGTGCGGTCAGCAGAGCGCGGCTGGCAATGGCGATCAGGGGGTAGGGCTGAGCCTCCCGGGCCAGCAGCAGGCAGAGGTCGGGACCGATACCGGCGGGTTCACCGGGGGTAAGGGCGAAGCGCAGGGCCATGCACAGCTCCGGAAACAGAAAGGCCGCAGGGGGTGCCTGCGGCCTTGGGGTTACTGCTTGATCTCGACGTAGGCTTCGTCGCGGATCTGGCGCAACCAGGTCTGCAGCTCCTGGTCGTACTTGCGACTGCGCAGGAGGTTCAGGGCCTGCTGTTCGCGCGCCTGCTGGGTGTTATCGGTGGCCCGACGCCCCAGGACTTCCAGGATGTGCCAGCCGAACGGCGTGTGGAAGGGTTGCGACAGCTGGTTGACCGGGGCGCTGTTCATGACCTCGCGGAATTCCGGTACCAGGGATTCCGGGTTGATCCAGCCCAGGTCGCCGCCATTGAGCGCCGAGCCCGGATCTTCCGAGAAGCTCTTGGCCAGGGTGGCGAAGCTTTCGCCGTTCTGGATGCGCTCGCGCAGGCGTGCGGCCAGTCGCTGGGTCTCGGCATCGCTGCGCACGGCATTGGGCTTGAGCAGGATGTGGCGCACATGCACCTCATCGACGATGCTCGCCTCGCCACCGCGCTTCTCTTCCACCTTGAGGATCACGAAGCCGCCGGGGACCCGCACGGGCTGGGTGATACCGCCGACACCGACGCTACCGATCAGGCGATCGAAGGGCGGGGGCAGCTGGGCGGCTTTGCGCCAGCCGATCTCGCCGCCATCGAGGGCGTTGTCGCCGGCCGAGCGGGCGATGGCCAGCTGGTTGAAGTCGGCGCCCTGGCGTAGCTGGTTGTAGGTGTCCTGGGCCTGGCGTGCGGCGGCATCGAGACCGGCAGTGCCGGCGTTGTCGGCTGCCGGGATCAGGATATTGGCCAGGCGATACTCTTCGGACAGCTGCAGCTTGCCGAGGTCGGACGCGAGGAAGTTCTGCACTTCCTGCTGGGTAACCTGTACCCGCTGGCCAACCTGGCGCTGGCGTACCCGACTGATCATCATCTCGCGACGGACCTGCTCGCGGGCGGCGTCGTAGGAGAGACCGTCGCGAGCCAGGGCCTGACGGAATTCAGCCACGCTCAGGCCATTGCGCTGAGCGATGGTGGCCACGGCCTGGTTGAGCTCCTCGTCGGAGATCTTCACGCCCATGCGTCCAGCCAGCTGCATCTGGATGTCTTCCAGGATCAGGCGCTCTAGCACCTGCTGACGCAGCTCGCTTTCCGGCGGCGCCGCGGCGCCGCGGCGGGTGATGTTCTGCTTGACCTCATTGAGTCGCTGATCGAGCTGGCTCTGCATGACCACGTCGTTGTCGACGATGGCCACAACCTTGTCCAGCGGTACCACGGCAGCCTGAGCCAGAGGGGTGAGGGCGAGCGCCGCGCCCAGGGCGAGCGGGCGCAGGGCGTTACATAGCTTGGTCTTCACGTTCACGATAGCCTTGAATGCCTCTGTCCAGGAAGCCTTCGGTCTTGCCGCCGAAGACGTTGCCGAGTCCCTTGAGCACGATCTGCAGGAAGATCCCGCGATCGGCTTCGGAGCTCTGGGCGGTGTAGAAGACGTCGTCTTCGCTCTTGAGCCAGTAGCGGCTGATCAGGCGCAGCTTCCAGCAGCAGTTGTCGTACTCGAAGCCACCGAAGGCTTCCAGGGTACGGCTCTTGTTGTAGTCGAACTGCCAACGGGCAATGGCGGACCACTGGGGCACGATCGGCCAGATGAAGGAGATGTCGTGCTGGTCGACCTTGTAGTCGTCGCTGTTGTAGGTGAAGCGGCCGAAGTTCGGATCGAACACCCGGACATTGTCACGATAGCGATAGCCGACGTTGAGGATCTTGCCCGGCTCGGCTTCCGGCTGATAGTGGAACATCACGCTGCCGGAGTCGGTCTGGTGCAGGGCCGGATCCCAGTTGAATTCACCGTTCACGCGCCAGTCGCGGTTGAAGCGATACATGCCGGCCAGGGCATAGGGCGAGCGCGAGGTGGTGGCCTGGGGATTGTCGATGTTCTGCCCGAGGCTGCGGGCGTAGGCCAGGTCGTCCTTGGTCAGGCCAGGCAGCTGCACTTCACGATCACGGAAGTAGAACAGCTGGCCAAAGCTTACGTTGGCCCGCTCGAAGCCATTGGGCTCGATGAAGCGGCTGGTCGCACCCAGAGCCAGCTGGTTGGCATCGCCGATGCGGTCGCGACCAGTGAAGCGGTTGTCGCGCCACAGCGAGCTATAGCTGAAAGTGTATTCACCGGTATCGAACACCGGCAGGTCGTCCTGGTCGCGATTGGGTACATAGAGGTACTTGGCGCGGGGTTCGAAGGTCTGCTTGCCACCTTCGCCGAACAGATTCGAGGTGCGATCGAAGTACAGGCCGCCATCGAGGCTGAAGATGGGGACCGAACGGGTGGGGCTGTCGTTGAAGCTGGTCACGCTGGAGCCAGCTGACGCACGACGGCTGCTGCCCACCAGTGGCGAAGCCAGATCGTTTTGGCCGGTGCTGTCCAGATCCAGGTCATAGCGGGTGTAGGCATAGCGCAGCGAGGGCGTCAGGAAGCCCCAGGAGGCGGTCATGGGCCGCGCGATACCCGGCTCGACATGGTAGCGATTGCCTTCGGCACGGGTCAGGCCGAAGAGATTGACGTCAGGGCGGTTGCGCACGTTGGTGCGGTTGCCATTGTCATCCAGGTCGAAGTAGGTGTTGTCGTCGAAGCTGCGGGTGAAGCGTACCGCCTCGGTGTCGTAGGTGAAGTCCAAACCGCCCGGGTTGTAGGGCAGGGCACCGCTCAGGGTCAACTGCGGCAGGCGGTTGTAGGGCGTCACGTCGGAGACGGTGGCCAGCTGGTAGGCCTGAGCATTGAGGCCTGCGACGAAGGTATCGCCACGGTAGGTCAGACGACCCTGCTGGTTCACGTAGGTCGGCTTGTTGATGCCGAGATCGGTGTCTAGGTCTTGGAAGTAGTAGGGATCGCTGATGCGGGTGTAGTCCACCTCGGCCATCAGGCGCGAATCCAGGCCGCTGCGATTCTTCCAGCCGTACAGCCAGCGGCTGTCGGTGGCTTCCGGTTCGCCCTCGTGTTCCGGATCGGTGTCCTTGAGGTAGGAGCCGTAGACTTCGCCTTCACTGCTGCGGGTCAGATAGCGGAAGTCACCCTCGGTCTGCAGGCCGTGCTTGGCCATGTAGCGCGGATAGAGGGTGGCGTCGTAGTTGGGCGCCAGGTTGAAGTAGTAGGGCGTGGTAATCGCGAAGCCGGTGTCGCTGGACGTACTGATCGAGGGCGCCAGGAAACCGGACTGCCGGCGGTCGTCGATCGGGAAATAGATGAACGGCGTGTAGAGGACCGGAATGTCCTTGACCCGCAGGGTGGCATTGGTCGCATAACCCAGGCCGGTAGCGGGGTTCAGGGTGACGGTATTGCCCTTGACCTGCCAGGCGTTGCTGCCCGGTTCGCAGGTGGTGTAGGTGCCATCCTTGAGGCGGATGATGGCGTCGTCGCCGCGCTTGGCGTAGAGCGCGCTGCCGCGGGCACGGCTCTGGTGCATGACGAATTCGGCGTTGTCGACCTGGACCTGGCCGTTGTCCAGCTGCATGTCGGCCTTGTCGCCGACCATCAGCAGGCCGTTGTCGCGGAATTTGACGTTGCCCTTGAGCTCGCCGCGATTTTCCAGCTGGTGCAGGTTGGCCTCCTGGGACTCCACCTGCATGCCGCCCTGGCGCAAGACCACGTCACCGGCGAGGGTGGCGACCTGCTGCTCCTGCTCGTAGCGCGAGGTCTTGGCGGAGACGTAGGTCGGAGCCTTGGCAGTCGGGGTGTCGTCGTACATGCCCGGACGCTGCGGCTCGACATAGGCGCCGCTGCAGTAGGGGCCGGTCTCGGCCAATTGGGCCGGGGTCAGCTGATCGCGCGGGACCCAGTCCAGGTGGCTGTAGTCGGCGCTGCGGGACTTGAGGGCGCGACCCTTGCTCTCGGTCACCAGGACGGCATCGTCGCCCTTGCGCGCGGCGGGCTGCGCCGCGACGCCCTGGGTCTCACCCTGGCTGGGGCGGGGCGGAATGGCCGCCGTCGGCGCCTGGGTGTTGCACGACCAGCCACCGCCGGCCCCGGCGCTGCAGCTGAACTGCTCGGCGGGCGCGGCGATGAGGGCGGTGACCGGCTGCATGGCGAGCAGGCTGCCGGTTACCAAGAGGGGAAATTTTCTGCGAAACGCGGGGGTTTTCACGGCCATCCTTAAAGTCGTCCTGCACGCCGGCCATTAAGGGGCCGCGGCCTCTCGATGGGCTCAAAAAGATAGCGGATAATAAAACATGACCTGCGCATCGGCTAGGGCCGGGGGATCCGCTGCAAATGACTGAAGATGTTCGCTTGAACCAGATAGAAGACTGGCTGACTACCGTTTTACCGGAAATTTTCCGGGCGCAGGCCTGGGGCGAGGTGCCCGTGGGCACCCTGACCGCGGCCAGCAGCGATGCCAGCTTTCGCCGTTATTTCCGCTGGGCGGCCGAAGGGCGCAGCCTGATCGTGATGGATGCGCCGCCGCCGCAGGAGGACTGCCGTCCGTTCGTCCAGGTGGCGGGCCTGCTGGACGCCGCCGGGGTCCATGTACCGCGCATCCTGGCCCAGGATCTGGAACGGGGCTTCCTGCTGCTGAGCGACCTCGGCCAGCTTACCTACCTGGAGGTGATCAATGCGACGAATGCCGACGAGTATTTCCAGGCGGCCATCGACGCGCTTCTGGCTTTCCAGCGCAAGCAGCCGACGAACGGCAGCCTGCCGCTCTACGATGAGGCTCTGCTCGCCCGCGAGCTGGGGCTGTTTCCGGAGTGGTATGTCGGGCGTGAACTGGACCTGACCTTGAGTGCCTCTCAACTCGAACGCTGGCAGGCCGTCTGCCGGCTGCTGATCGACAGTGCCTTGGCGCAGCCCCAGGTGCTGGTCCATCGGGACTTCATGCCGCGCAACCTGATGCTCAGCACGCCCAATCCGGGCGTACTGGACTTCCAGGACGCCGTCATGGGGCCGGTCACCTATGACATCACCAGTCTGTTCAAGGACGCATTCCTGAGCTGGCCGGAGCCGTTCGTCCAGCGCTGGCTGCTGGGTTATTGGGAGCAGGCACGGGCTGCCGGGATACCGGTGCAGGCCGACTTCGCCGACTTCCAGCGGGCCTCGGACCTGATGGGAGTGCAGCGCCATCTCAAGGTGATGGGTATCTTCGCCCGCATCTGGCACCGCGATGGCAAGCCACGCTACGTCGCCGACACGCCTCGCTTTCTGGCCTATATCCGCACCGTGGTGGCTCGCCGGCCCGAGCTCGCCGACCTGGGCGCCCTGCTGGACGAGTTGCACGCCGAGCGAGCCCATCCATGAAGGCCATGATCCTGGCGGCGGGCAAGGGCGAACGGATGCGTCCGCTGACGCTGACGCGCCCCAAGCCACTGATCGAAGTGAACGGTCGTCCGCTCATCGAGCACCATATCCAGGCGTTGGCCGCCGCTGGTATCACCGACTTGGTGATCAACCACGCCTGGCTGGGCGACCAGCTGGAAGCCGTCCTGGGCGACGGCAGTCGCTTGGGTGTCTCCATTCGCTTTTCCGCCGAAGGTGAGCCGCTGGAGACCGGGGGCGGTATCTTTCGGGCGCTGCCATTGCTGGGTAGTGAACCCTTCATGCTGATCAATGGCGACATCCGCACCGATGTCGACTTCGCGGCCCTGGCACTGCCCGCCGGCTGCCTGGCGCACCTGGTGCTGGTCGACAATCCCGTTCATCACCCCAGCGGCGATTTCGGCCTGGTGGATGGGCGGATCACCCTGGAGGCCTTGGAAAAGCTCACCTACAGCGGCATCGCCGTGCTGCACCCGCAGCTCTTCTCCGACTGCACGGTAGGAGCCTTCAAACTGGTCGATGTGCTGCGACCGGCCATTGTCGCTGGGCAGGTCTCGGGCCAGCGGTTGGCGGGACGCTGGGTGGACGTAGGCACCCTGGAGCGCCTGGCCGAGGCTGAGCAACTGTTCGGGACGGCTTCTTGAAGCTCTGGTTCTGGCCGCTGACGCTGCTGGGCTTCCTGGCCGGCTGGGCGGTGGCCAGTATTCCCGGCGCCCTGCTGGTGGCACTGCTTGCCCATGCCGGCGAGCGCCAGCTGGGGCTGACCTCCCTGGCAGGCTGGAAGGCGCGCTGGCAAGGACGTCCCGGCCGCTTCGAGCACCAGGCGCAATTCCAGATGCTCGGGCGCCTGGCCAAGCGTGGTGGCCGGGTACTCACCGCCCATATCCGCCAGGCCGAAGGCGAGATCGAACGGCTGGGGCTGGGGGCGGACGACCGCAAGAAAGCCATCGCCGCCTTCGAGCAGGGCAAGGGTGGCGCCCTGCCGTCAGCGGCAGACCTGCACCGACTCAGCGAGCGCAGTGAGCTGATTCTGCGCGCCTGCTGGCGCATGGTCTGGATCAGCGGCAGCGTACGCCCCGGTGATCGCGATGAAATCCTGGGCTGGGGGCAGGCCATGGGGCTGGCCGAAGCCCAGGTGCTGGCCCTGCAGCCGCCCGTGCAGGCGGCGCCGCGGCAGCCCAGCAACGAAGAGAAATACCGCAAGGCCCTGCAATTGCTCGGCGTCACCGACGATGCCGACGCGGCCACGGTCAAGCAGGCCTATCGCCGATTGCTCTCGCGTCACCATCCCGACAAGAAGGCCGGTGCCGGAGCGGGCCAGTCGGCGGTCTATGCCGCTGCCCAGCGTACCGCCGAGTTGCACGCGGCCTACCAGGTGATCAAGAAGCGGCGGGGCTTTCGCTAGGGGCCGACGGCAGGCGCTCCAGCCAGGCGCGCAGGCGGCGAACGGTCTGCTCCTGCTCTGCGGCCCGGTCGCCCGGGATGACCGGCAATTCGATCTGCCGATAGCCCTTGTTGGCCTTTTGCGCCGCGCGCTCCTTGCGCTGCTGTGCGGGCTGGCCGGGGGCGTGCACCAGATCGGCGATCTGCAGGTCGGTCTTGCCCATGGTGGCGTCCAGTCGCGGCGGCATGCCCTGCGGCGCGCGGGCATCGATGAGTACCAGTTGCTTGACCTCGGCTGGCTCCTTTTCCGCCAGGTAGCGCGCCGCCCAGTAGGCGCCGGTCCCGTGACCGGCCAGCACAATGGGATTGGCGCCCTGTTGCAGCGCCAGGTCGATGCCAGCGGCGATGCGTGCCAGCACCCGGGCGGCCTGGGCGTTGGCCGCGGCTTCGGGATCGGCGGGCGTGACCGCTGCCTGAGCTGGCTCGCCGCTGCCCGCCTCGGCCTGCGTTGGAGCGGCCGGCGCCGTGCCACTGCCGCCGGTGACCGGCGGTGCCTTCTGTTCGCTGTTGGCCTGGGCGTCGGTGTCCACGGGAGCCGTGTCCCGTTCGATCGCCACCACGGGGTCATAGGGATCGGGCAGGGTGAGGCTGATGGTCTGCCACCCGTAAGTAGGCAGCTCCTGACGCACCGGGGCTATCACATTGGGCCAGTCGGCCGATTCGCCATCGCCCGGTACTAGCACCACCGTCCCGGCGGTCTTGGCGCGGGCGCTGGGCAACAGCAAGGCGAGAAAGGACTCATCGCCGGCCTGCAGGGTCTTCTGCTGCTCGGTGGGCAGCTGCCGCATGAGTGCCTGTTGCTGCTCCTGGCTGCGCGTCAACGCTGGCGCCAGGCGTTCGGTCGGCGCCTGGGGCGCTGGCGTGGACGCCTCTTCAGCCAGGACCGGCGTGGTCAAGCCAAGTAGCAGTAGGAGGCAGAGCGGCAGCGGGGCAGGCAACGACATCGGGCGGAATCCTCAAAGGAGACGGTTGACCCTGACGAGCCTACCGCCGTTCGCCTGGTCGGGGCAGCGGGAACGCCTTAGCGCCAGACGGATCTCCGTTACAATGCCGCCACTTAACCTTCGCCGAGGCTATCCCATGCAACCCTTCGCCATCGCCCCCTCGATCCTGTCCGCCGATTTCGCCCGCCTGGGCGAGGAAGTCGACAAGGTCCTCGCCGCCGGTGCCGACATGGTCCATTTCGACGTGATGGACAATCACTATGTGCCCAACCTCACCATCGGCCCCATGGTCTGCAAGGCGTTGCGCAACTACGGGGTGACCGCGCCCATCGACGTGCACCTGATGGTCAAGCCGGTGGATCGCATCATCGGCGACTTCATCGAGGCCGGCGCCACCGACATCACCTTCCATCCCGAGGCCTCCGAGCACATCGACCGCTCGCTGCAACTGATCAGGGATGGCGGCTGCCGGGCCGGCCTGGTATTCAATCCGGCCACTTCGCTGGACGTGCTCAAGTACGTAATGGACAAGGTCGACATGGTGCTGCTGATGAGCGTCAACCCCGGCTTTGGCGGCCAGAAATTCATTCCTGGCACCCTGGACAAGCTTCGCGAGGCGCGTGCCCTGATCGACGCCTCGGGCCGGCCGATCCGCCTGGAAATCGATGGCGGCGTCAACGTCAAGAACATCGGCGAGATCGCCCGCGCAGGTGCCGACACCTTCGTTGCCGGCTCGGCCATCTTCGGCCAGTCGGACTACGCCGCGGTGATCCAGGCGATGCGCGCCGAGCTGGCCAAGGCCCAGTCGGTATGAGCGCCCTGGTGCAGCTCGGCGGCGGGCATCCGCCCGCGCTGGTGATGTTCGACCTCGACGGCACGCTGCTGGATTCCGCGCCCGATCTGGCCGTGGCAGTGGACGCCATGCTCGAACGCCTGGGCCGTGCGCCGGCGGGTCTGGACAAGGTGCGCCTGTGGATCGGCAATGGCGCCCGGGTGCTGGTGCGCCGCGCCCTGGCCGATGGCATGGAGCACGGCGCCGTGGACGATGCCGCTGCCGATGGCGCCCTGGCACTGTTCATGGAGCTCTATGGCGGCAGCCATGCCCTGACCCGCGTCTATCCGGGCGTGCTGGACAGTCTGGCGCTGCTGCGTACCCTGGGCGTGCGCCTGGCGGTGATCACCAACAAGCCGGAGCGCTTCGTCGCGCCGCTGCTGGCTGACATGGGCCTGGGCGATTTCGACTGGATCGTCGGTGGCGATACCCTGCCACAGCAGAAACCTGATCCGGCCGGCTTGCTCTGGGTGATGGAGCAGGCGGGGGTGGCCGCCGATCGCGCCCTGTTCATCGGCGACTCACGCAACGATATCCGTGCCGCCCGCGCCGCCGGGGTACGCTGCGTGGCCCTGAGCTACGGCTACAACCACGGCGAGCCCATCGCCAACGAGGCGCCGGATCTGGTCGTCGACGATCTGCGCGAGCTGTTCATCTAGCACGCCGACATGGCCGGCCGGTTGCCATGCCGCGCCGGCTAGGCTAACGTGGCCCTTCAATCCCCGCCTCAAGAGCAAGAGATCGCATCGTGGTGGTCACCCGCACAGGCTCCTCGCGAGCATGGATGAAAGTCATCAAGGCCCTGGCCCGTTGGCGCTGGCGCGCCTGACTTTGTCCTGGCCGGTATCAGACCGGCGCGCTGTGCACTTGACCTTTCGTTTTCCTCGCCACGAGGCTGATCATGACCCGCGACGATTTTCTGCGCCTGGCCGCTCAAGGCTATAACCGCATTCCCCTGGCCTTCGAAACCCTGGCCGACTTCGACACCCCTCTGTCCATCTATTTGAAACTGGCCGACGGTCCCAATTCCTATCTGCTGGAATCGGTGCAGGGCGGTGAGAAATGGGGGCGTTACTCCATCATCGGTCTGCCTTGCAGTCGCGTGCTGCGTGTCCATGGCCATCGGGTGGTGGTCAGCGATGCTGGCCAGGAGATTGAGGTGATCGAGCACTGCGACGATCCCCTGGCCTTCGTCGAAGCCTTCAAGGCGCGGTACCACGTACCGACCCTGGAGGGCTTGCCGCGCTTCAACGGTGGCCTGGTGGGCTACTTCGGCTACGACAGTGTGCGTTATGTGGAGCACCGGCTGGCGGCCTGCCCCAATCCCGACCCCCTGGGCACGCCTGACATCCTGCTGATGGTGTCCGACGCCGTGGTGGTGTTCGACAACCTGGCTGGCAAGATCCACGCCATCGTGCTGGCCGATCCGGAGGAAGCCGAGGCCTTCGATGCTGCCCAGGTGCGTCTGGCCGACATCCTCGAACGGCTGCGGCAACCCATCGTCCCGCGCCGTGGCCTGGATCTCTCCGCCCCGGTCGGTCCGGAGCCGACTTTCAGATCCAGCTTCAGCCGTGAGGACTTCGAAGGCGCGGTGCAGCGTATCAAGGACTACATTCTGGCCGGCGATTGCATGCAGGTCGTGCCGTCGCAGCGCATGTCCATCGCCTTCCAGGCGGCGCCCATCGACCTCTACCGGGCGCTGCGCTGCTTCAATCCCACGCCCTACATGTATTTCTTCAACTTCGGTGACTTCCACGTGGTCGGCAGTTCGCCCGAGGTGCTGGTGCGGGTGGAGGACGGCGAGATCACCGTGCGTCCCATCGCCGGTACCCGCCCGCGGGGGGCCACTGAGGAGGCCGACCTGGCGCTGGAGCGCGATCTGCTGGCCGATGCCAAGGAGCTGGCCGAGCACCTGATGCTGATCGACCTGGGCCGCAACGACGTGGGCCGGGTATCCGCCACCGGCAGCGTGAGCCTCACCGAGAAGATGGTCATCGAGCGCTATTCAAACGTGATGCACATCGTCAGCAACGTCACCGGCCGGCTCAAGCCCGAGCTGAGCGCCATGGACGCCCTGCGCGCCATCCTGCCGGCCGGGACCCTGTCCGGGGCACCAAAGATCCGCGCCATGGAGATCATCGACGAACTGGAGCCGGTCAAGCGCGGCATCTATGGCGGCGCTGTGGGCTATCTGGCCTGGAACGGCAACATGGACACCGCCATCGCCATCCGCACTGCAGTGATCAAGGACGGCGAGCTGCACGTGCAGGCCGGTGCGGGGATCGTCGCCGACTCGGTACCGGCGCTGGAGTGGGAAGAGACCCTCAATAAGCGTCGCGCCATGTTCCGCGCCGTCACCCTTGCCGAACAGTCCGTCTGAGGAGCCTGCCATGTTGCTGATGCTGGATAACTACGATTCCTTCACCTACAACCTGGTGCAGTACCTGGGCGAGCTGGGTGCCGAGGTCAAGGTGGTACGTAACGACGAGATGCCGGTCGAGGCGATCGAGGAACTGGCTCCGGAGCGCATCGTCGTCTCCCCCGGCCCCTGCACGCCCAACGAGGCGGGTATCTCCCTGGCTACCCTGGAGCGCTTCGCCGGCAAGCTGCCGGTCCTGGGCGTCTGCCTGGGCCACCAGAGCCTGGGCCAGGCCTTTGGCGGTGAAGTCGTGCGGGCGCGCGAGCCGATGCACGGCAAGACCAGCCCGGTCCATCACAATGGCGAAGGCGTCTTCGCTGGCCTGCCCAACCCCTTCACCGTGACCCGCTATCACTCGCTGGTGGTCAAGCGCGAGACCCTGCCGGACTGCCTGGAGATCACCGCCTGGACCCAGCACCCGGACGGCAGCCTGGACGAGATCATGGGGCTGCGGCACCGCGAATTCATGATCGAAGGAGTGCAGTTCCACCCCGAGTCGATCCTCACCGAGCATGGGCACGATCTGCTGGCCAACTTTCTCCAACAGCAGGGAGGGCGCCGCTAGATGGACATCAAGCAAGCCCTGGATCGCATCAGCGGGCAACTCGACCTCAACGTGGCCGAGATGCAGGCGGTGATGCGCCAGATCATGACCGGTGGCGCCGACGAAGCGCAGATCGGTGCCTTCCTCATGGGCATGCGCATCAAGAGCGAGACCATCGACGAGATCTGCGGCGCGGTCAGCGTGATGCGCGAACTGGTCACCCCGGTGGCGCTGCCGAGCCTCGACCACGTGGTCGACGTGGTAGGCACCGGCGGCGACGGCGCCAATATCTTCAACGTCTCCTCGGCCTCGGTGTTCGTGGTGGCGGCGGCAGGCGGCAAGGTGGCCAAGCACGGTAATCGTGCGGTCTCCGGCAAGAGCGGCAGCGCCGACCTGCTGGAGGCGGCCGGCATCTACCTGGAGCTGACGCCTGCGCAGATTGCCCGCTGCGTCGAGCAGGTGGGCGTCGGCTTCATGTTCGCCCAGTCGCACCACAGTGCCATGCGCCATGCCGCCGGCCCGCGCCGTTCGCTGGGGTTGCGCACCCTGTTCAACATGCTTGGCCCCCTGACCAATCCGGCCGGTGTCCGTCACCAGGTGGTCGGGGTGTTCAGTGCCGCGCTGTGCCGGCCCCTGGCCGAGGTGCTGCAGCGGCTGGGAAGCCAGCATGTGCTGGTGGTGCATTCCCGCGATGGCCTGGACGAATTCAGCCTGGCCGCCGCGACCCAGGTGGCCGAACTCAAGGACGGCAGCATCAGCGAATACCAGGTGCTGCCGGAGGACCTGGGCATCAAGAGCCAGACCCTGGTCGGCCTGACCGTGGACAGCCCCGCGGCCTCCCTGGCGCTGATCCGCGATGCCCTCGGTCGACGCAAGACCGAAGCAGGGCAAAAGGCCGCCGACATGATCGTGCTCAACGCCGGCGCGGCGCTCTACGCCGCGGATCTCGCCCACAGCCTGCATGAAGGGGTACTCTTGGCTCACGACGCGCTCTACAGCGGCCTGGCCCGGGAAAAGCTGGATGAGCTCGCCCATTTCACATCCGTCTATCGAGAGGAGGGTCGACTGTGAGTGTGCCAACCGTGTTGCAGAAGATTCTGGCCCGCAAGGCCGAGGAAATCGCCCAGCTCAAGTCCCGTATCACCCTGGCCGAACTCGAGGCCCAGGCCCGGGCCGCCGATGCACCGCGCGGCTTCGCCCGTGCCCTGCAGGCCCAGGTGGCGCGCAAGGAAGCGGCGATCATCGCCGAGGTGAAGAAGGCTTCGCCAAGCAAGGGCGTGATCCGTGAGCACTTCGTGCCAGCCGAGATCGCCCACAGCTACGCCCTGGGCGGGGCCACCTGCCTGAGCGTGCTGACCGACGTTGACTTCTTCCAGGGCGGCAATGCCTATCTGCAGGAGGCGCGCGCCGCCTGCGAGCTACCGGTGATCCGCAAGGACTTCCTGGTCGATCCCTTCCAGGTGGTGGAGGCTCGAGCCATCGGTGCCGACTGCATCCTCCTGATCGTCGCCGCGCTGGACGATGGCCTGATGGGTGAGCTGGCCGCCACGGCCAAGGATGTCGGCCTGGACGTGCTGGTCGAGGTCCACGACGGTGCCGAGCTGGAGCGTGCGCTCAAGGTGCTGGATACCCCGCTGGTGGGCGTCAACAACCGCAACCTGCACACCTTCGAGGTCAGCCTCGAGACCACTCTGGACCTGTTGCCGAGCATTCCTCAGGATCGCCTGGTGATCACCGAGAGCGGCATTCTCAATCGCGCCGATGTGGAGCTGATGGAGATCAACGAAGTGCGCGCCTTCCTGGTGGGCGAAGCCTTCATGCGCGCCGACGAGCCAGGCCAGGAGCTGCAGCGGCTGTTCTTCCCGGAACGGCGCTTCCCACTCATGGACGCCTAACTGTTCAGGTGCTTGCACAAGGCCTCGGTGGCTACCTCCGAGGCCTTTTTTTATCTCGCAAGGTGACCCAGGTCGACTCGCGCCTACCCCAAACGGCGGGAACGACCTCCGTGTATCCGCTGCCGACGAGGGGCTTTGTTTCCGCGCTGGTAAACCGGGTTAATGGGCTCCAACTCGCTGAACCGTGGCGAGTCGGGGAGTCGGCTGGCTGTCGCTGGACGTGCCACCGCTTCGCCGCATCAGGCCATCCATAACCAGGGCAAGCAAGAACCATGGCAACGGAAGAAAAAAGCGAAACACTTGATATCAGCGTCACCGACCCTTCCCGGACTGAGGAGTCGCGACGCGACCGCCGCCTCGCCGGCACTACCGACTGGGTGGTCTTCGGCGTCACCAGCATCGCTGCGCTGGCGTTCGTGATCTGGGGATTCGTCAGTCAGGCCAGTCTGGCGCTCAGCGCCTCGACCGCCCAAGGCTGGGTGATCACCCACTTCGGCTGGCTGTTCGTGCTCACCTCCACCGGCTTCGTGGTGTTCGTGATCTGGCTGGCTGCCAGTCGCTATGGCCGGATTCCTCTGGGACGCGACGATGAGCAGCCGGAATTCCGTACCCTGTCATGGGTGGCGATGATGTTCAGCGCTGGCATGGGCATCGGTCTGATGTTCTTTGGCGTCGCCGAGCCGCTTTCGCACTACCTCAATCCGCCGCCCGGCGGCGCTGCAGGGCAGAGCAGTGCTGCCCTGCAGGTGGCCATGGCCACCACGCTGTTCCACTGGACGCTGCATCCCTGGGCGATCTACGCCGTCGTCGGTCTGGCCATCGCCTATGGCACCTATCGCCGCGGGCGCTGCCAGCTGATCTCGGTGGCCTTTCGTCCGCTGATCGGCGAGTACGCCAATGGCCCCCTCGGCCGCGTCATCGACATGATGGCGATATTCGCCACCCTGTTCGGCTCGGCTGCCTCCCTTGGCCTGGGCGCCCTGCAGATCGCCGGTGGCCTTGAACACAACGGCTGGATCGAGCAACCGGGCAAGCTGCTCTACATCAGCATCATCACCGTGTTGACGGTCGCCTTCGTCATCTCCGCCGTGTCCGGTGTCGAGAAGGGCATCCAGTGGCTGTCCAACACCAACATGGTGCTGGCGGTGGCCCTGGCGCTGTTCGTCTTCATCGTCGGCCCGAGTCTGCTGATGCTCAACCTGCTGCCTACTGCCATCGGCGACTATATCGACCTGCTGCCGGAGATGATGGCCCGCACCAGTGCCAGCGGCGGCGAAGCCATGGGCAACTGGCTGTCCAGCTGGACGGTGTTCTACTGGGCCTGGTGGATTTCCTGGACGCCCTTCGTCGGCATGTTCATCGCCCGTATCAGTCGTGGCCGCACCATTCGCCAGTTCGTCACCGGCGTGCTGCTGGTGCCGAGCCTGGTCAGCGTGGTCTGGTTCGTCATCTTTGGCGGCGCCGCGATCGACGCCATGCGTCTGGGCGCCTTTACTCTGGTCGATGGCGCGGTGAACAGCAACTTCGCCCTCTATGATCTGCTGTCCAGCTATCCCTGGGCCTCGGTGACCTCGGTGCTGGTGATGGTGCTGGTGGCGATATTCTTCGTTTCTGGCGCCGATGCCGCTTCCCTGGTGATGGGTACCCTGTCCGAGCGCGGTACCACCGAGCCCTCTCAGCGTACGGTGATCTTCTGGGGCGCCCTCACCGGCGCGGTGGCGGCGATCATGTTGGCCATCGGCGACCCGGGCAATCCGGGTGCGGCTCTGAACGGCCTGCAGAATCTGACCATCGTGGTCTCGCTACCCTTCGTGGTGGTCATGGCGCTGCTGTGCCTGGCGCTCTACCGCGATCTGCGCTGCGATCCGCTGATGCTGCGGCATCTGCGCGGTACCGAGCTGATCGAGAAGGCGGTGCTCTATGGCGCGGTCAAGCACGGTGAAGAATTCCACTTCGTCGTGGGTGAGCCCAAGGCCAAGGGTAACGGCGAGAAGACCGTTGGCGAGAAAGCCACGGTGCGGGTGGAGAAGGTGGAAAAGCAGGTCCAGGTCTGATGCCGGGGCCGGCGGGAGCGTCTGCCCCCGCCGGCTGGCGGAGGCGCGCCGCGAGGGTTCAGCGGGTGCCGAACACCACCATGGTCTTGCCCTTGACGTGGACCAGACCCTGTTCTTCGAGGGACTTCAGCACGCGACCGACCATCTCGCGGGAGCAGCCGACGATACGGCCGATTTCCTGGCGGGTGATCTTGATCTGCATGCCATCCGGGTGGGTCATGGCGTCGGGCTGCTTGCACAGGTCGAGCAGGGTGCGGGCTACGCGACCGGTGACGTCGAGGAAGGCCAGGTCGCCGACCTTGCGGGTGGTCTGGCGCAGCCGCTCGGCCATCTGGCGGCCCAGGGAAAAGAGCATGTCCGGATCATGCTGGCTCAGTTCGCGGAACTGGCCATAGCTGATCTCGGCGACTTCGCACTCGGTACGGGCGCGTACCCAGGCACTGCGCTCGGGTTCGCTACCTTCCTTGGAAAACAGACCCATCTCGCCAAAGAAGTCCCCGGCGTTGAGATAGGCAATGATCATTTCGCGGCCTTCATCGTCCTCGATGAGGATGGTGACCGATCCCTTGAGGATGAAGAACAGGCTCTCGCTGTTGTCGCCAGCGTAGATGATGGTGGTTTTTGCCGTATAGCGACGACGCGAGCAATGCGCTAGCAGCTTGTCGATGTGCTGTAACTTCGCGGGAGGGATGATAGCGGCCATGCTGATTCCTGAGGTTGAAAGCTAACCTGAGTCGGGGGCACCGATGTCCGAACCGGTGCATGCACAGGCTGCGCCGGTTCCAATTCAAAGACCGGATAAGAACACGCGCAGCTTAAATGCGAGCTGAATAACCCTACACTGGTACCCAGTTTACGCCATTCAGCATGTTAAGCTGATCACCATTTGCATATATAAGTAGGACGAAAGCGATGAAAGCGCGCATTCAGTGGACGGGCGAGGCCATGTTCCTCGGCGAGTCTGGCAGTGGCCATGTAGTGGTCATGGATGGCCCGCCGGAAAGCGGCGGTCGCAACCTGGGCGTACGGCCGATGGAGACCGTGCTGATCGGTCTGGGCGGCTGCGCCAGCTACGACGTGGTCAGCATCCTGCGCAAGGCGCGGCAGCCGGTGGAGAGCTGCGAGGCGTTCCTCGAGGCCGAGCGCGCCGATACCGAGCCCAAGGTGTTCACCCGCATCCACTTGAAGTTCGTGGTCAAGGGGCGCGGTCTCAAGGAAGCCCAGGTCAAGCGCGCCATCGAGCTGTCGGCGGAAAAATACTGCTCGGCGTCCATCATGCTTGGCCGTGCAGGCGTCGAGATCAGCCACAGCTACGAACTCGTCGAACTCGCCTGAATCCCTCGCCCGCGACGCCCGTTCAGGCGTCGCTACCCGCGTCATCCTCTTCTCGCCGACATCAATTCATCACCTGAGCCCGGCAGACTCTGGCCCCAGCCGCTGCCGATCTGCATAATGCGCCGCTCTTAAGGGGCATGCCCCGACAAGTACAGCCAATCGCCATCGCGAAGAGGTGTTCGCCGCCCTACGCAGCTTGCGCAATCCGCAACTGACGGGCATTCAGGACCGCGGTCAGAGACCGCACGACGGGAGCTTTACCACCGTGAAAAGCAAACTCAGGCTTCATGGTTTCAACAACCTGACCAAGACCTTGAGCTTCAACATCTACGACATCTGCTATGCCGAGACGTCGGAAGATCAACAGGCCTATGTCCAGTACATCGACGAGGAATACGACGCCGAGCGTCTGACCCAGATACTGACCGACGTGGTCGACATCATCGGGGCCAACATCCTCAACATCGCCCGCCAGGACTACGATCCCCAGGGTGCCAGCGTGACCATCCTGATTTCCGAGCAACCGGTCGAGCCGACCGAGAGCCAGATCGAGGAGTCGCCCGGCCCGCTGCGCGAGACCATCCTGGGCCACCTGGACAAGAGTCACATCACGGTGCATACCTATCCGGAGATTCATCCGGATGACGGCATCGCCACCTTCCGCGTCGACATCGACGTCTCCACCTGTGGCGTGATCTCCCCGCTCAAGGCCCTGAACTACCTGATCCACCAGTTCGACTCGGACATCGTCACCGTGGACTACCGGGTGCGTGGCTTCACTCGCGATATCGAAGGGCGCAAGCACTTCATCGACCACGAGATCAATTCGATTCAGAACTACCTCTCCGAGGATACCCGCGCGGCCTATCAGATGGTCGACGTGAACGTGTACCAGGACAACCTGTTCCACACCAAGATGCTGCTCAAGGAGTTCGAACTGGACAACTACCTGTTCGGCGATGCCTCCCGTAGCCTCTCGGCCGAACAGCGCCAGCAGATCACCCAGCGTCTCAAGCACGAGATGCGCGAGATATTTTCCGGGCGCAACCTGCCGCGTTGACCGTTCTGCTGTTGCTTAAAAAACCCCGCCACGGCGGGGTTTTTCGTTTCCTGGGCTCAGTGAGGCTCGTCGCGCGCGACCGGTGCGGCACCGGTTACGCTCTTGACCACCCGGCCAATGGTCAGACCCTGGCCGAGGATGGAGACCAGTACTACGATATAGGTCAGCGCCAGGATCAGATCCCGTTCCGGACCGGCTGGCAGGCTTAGAGCCAGGGCCACGGAGACACCGCCGCGCAGGGCGCCCCAGGTAAGGATGCGAGCGGTACCTCGGGTCATGTTGCGCCAGTGCGGACTCAGCAGTACCACCGGTGCCACGCTGATCCAGCGGGCGAAGAGAATCGCCAGGGTCACCAGCAACGCCGCGCCCAGGTGGGTCCAGCTGAAGGGCAGCACCAGCAGCTCCATGCCGATCAGGGCGAACAGCAGGGCGTTGAGGATCTCGTCGATCAATTCCCAGAAACCGTCCAGGTAGCGCCGGGTGAAATCGTTCATGGCCTTGGTGCGACCCAGGTTGCCGATGATCAGGCCTGCCACCACCATGGCAATGGGCCCGGAGACGTGCAGGTGGCTGGCCAGGGTCGAGCCGCCGATCACCAGCGCCAGGGACAGCATCACCTCGATCTGGTGCTGCTCGATGCTCAGCATCAGCCAGTAGCAGATGAAGCCGATCACCAGGCCAAAGAGGATGCCGCCGCCGGCTTCTTCGAGAAACAGCCAGAGCGCGGCGTTGATGGTGGGCGTTTCGCCCAGCTGGATCACCCCCAGCAGCACGGAATAGACCACCACGGCCACGCCATCGTTGAACAGCGCTTCGCCGACGATGGTGGTTTCCAGCGACTTGGGCGCGCCGGCCGAGCGCAGGATGCCGAGTACAGCGATGGGGTCGGTGGGGGAGATCAGGGCACCGAAGATCAGGCAGTAGAGCAAATCGATGTGCCAGCCCAGCCAGCCGAAGATCCAGTAGCTGAAATAGCCGATCAGCACCGTCGAGATCACCACGCCCAGGGTGGCCAGGCCGCCGATGGCCCACTTGTAATCGCGCAGGTCCTTGAGATTGACGTGCAGGGCACCGGCGAACAGCAGGAAGCCGAGCATCCAGTTCATCAGCAGGTCGTTGAAGTCGATCTGCCCAAGCAACTCGCCGATGCGGTGCTCGAGGCCGGGAAAGCCCAGCCAGGACAGGCTCTGCAGGCCGACCGAGAAGATCAGCGCGATGACCATGACGCCGATGGTGGGCGGCAGGCCGACGAAGCGGAAGTTGAGGTACGTGAGCAGCGAGGTGAAGCAAATAAAGGCAGCAGCGAGTTCGAGCATGGGCGTTCCAGATCCATCAGACAGCGAGACCCCGCGAACGCGGGAGCTAGGGGTAGGATGGGGCGGAAGCCGCAAAAGTTACATTATCGATAGCCGGCTATCTGAATTCCCGTTGGAAAAAGGGTGCACCGCGCGTTACCCAGGCGGGTAACGCCTGAGCAGGGCAAGGTGCATGACGCAGGACTAACGTCGTCGTGGCTAGAGCGAGGCTGCGACTCCGAGTGCGGTCTCGCGCTGGGGCAGCGGGTGGGGCGCGGCGATACGCGCCTCCAGGGTCGCCACGTAACTACGGGCATCCGCTTCGCTAAGAAAGGTGATGGTCTGCTTGTCGAGGCAGACCTGCCAGGCACTGGTGGTGGACTTGCGCAGGGGACGAACCACGATCTTCATGCTGATACCCTCTGGGACAGACGAAAAGTGGAAACCCGAGTCTAGAGCGGTTTTGATTGCAGAATAGTGACATTCGTCAGTCCGCTGGCTATGCACGTGCGCGTTGCCGCTCGGCATACCAGGCGGCGAACTCCTCGGGAGGCAACGGCGGACTGAACAGGAAACCCTGGCACTGCTGGCAGCCCAGCTTGCGCAGGATGTCCCATTGCTCGGTGGTCTCCACCCCTTCGGCCAGGACGTCCAAGCCCAGGCCTTGACCGAGGGCAACGATGGCGGCGGCGATGGCCTGGCTGCTGTGGGTACCACTGTCGCTGCGCAGTTCGTGCATGAAGCTCTGATCGATCTTGAGCTTGTCGAGCGGAAAGCGGCGCAGGTACGCCAGCGAGGAGTAGCCGGTGCCAAAGTCGTCCACGGCGATACGCACCCCGAGCGTCTTGAGGGTCGCCAGGGACATCAGCGCTTCCTCGACGTTGTCCATCAGGGTGCCTTCGGTGATCTCCAATTCCAGGTTCTCGGCGGGCAGGCGACTGCGCGCCAGGGCGCGAGAGATGGTACTGGCCAAGTCACGCTTGGCAAATTGCCGGGGCGAGATGTTGATTGCCAGGGTCTCCAGTTCGAGTCCCTGCTCCTGCCAGCTGCGCATCTGCTGGCAGGCGCTCTCGATGATCCAGTCGCCCAGCGGCACGATGAGCCCGGTCTCTTCGGCCAGGGGAATGAACTCGGTAGGCGGGATGAGCCCCAGTTCCGGGTCCTGCCAGCGCACCAGGGCCTCCACGCCGATGGTCTGGGCCGAGTTCACGCTCATCAGCGGTTGGTAATGCAGGACGAAATCGCCGCGCTTGAGCGCCGTGCGCAGCCGCGATTCCAGATTCAGCCGTCGCCGTGACTGCTCGGTGAGAGCCTGGGTATAGAAGCGGAAGGTATCGCGGCCCTGATCCTTGGCCTGGTGCATGGCGGTATCGGCATTGCGGATGAGGTCGTCGGCGATTCTGCCATCATCAGGAAACAGGCTGATGCCGATGCTGGCGCTGAGGTAGATGTCGTGATCGCTCAGGTGGAAGGGCTGCTCCAGCTTGTTGAGCATCGCCTGGGCGATCTGGGCGGCGAACTCGGGGCGGTCCAGGCGCTCGATGATGACCAGGTATTCATCACCGCCGATGCGGGCCAGGGTGATGTCCTCGCTGAGCAGGGCGCGCAAGCGAGCGGCGAATTCCACCAGCAGTTCGTCGCCCAGGGCATGGCCATGACTTTCGTTGACCGTGCGGAAGTGATCGAAGTCGAGAATCAGCACGGCGACCAGGTATTCCTGGGGTTCCGCAAGGGCCAGCGCGTGTTCGAGGTGGGTACGCGCCAGCAGGCGGTTGGGCAGGTCGGTCAGCGGATCGTGGTGGGCGAGGTGGCTCAGGCGCGCCTCGCTCTCCCGCAGCCGAGTGGTATCGCTGACCGTGACCGTGTATTGCCGTCTTTCCCGGGGATAGAGGGTGTCGATGGTGGTCCAGGCCGGAAAGGTGCTGCCATCCAGTCGGGGCCAGAGCAGTTCGCCTTCCCAGCGACCCTCGCGGCGTACGGTGCGCCAAAGCTCGCGATAGAAGCGCTGATCCTGCCGGCCCCCGCTGGGCAGCCCGAGACGCTGGCCGAGCAGGGTGCCCTCCTGGGCGCCCAGCAGCCGGGCGAAGGCCGGATTCACCGCCAGAATCCAGCGGCGCTCGTCCAGCAGCAGCAGACCATCGCGACTGTTCTCGAACATCGCCGCGGCTTGGCGCAGGCTCTCCTGCTGCTGTTTGCGCAGGGTGATGTCCTGAGCGGTACTGATGAAATACTGCGGCAGACCCTGATCATCGCGGATCAGCCGGGTGGTGACGTTGGCCCACACCGGCTGGCCGCTGCGATGCAGATAGCGCTTTTCCAGGGTGTAGCGATCCTGGCCGGTATCGATCAGCTGTTTCCGCAACGCGGCGCCGAGGGCACGCTCTTCCGGATGAGTCACCGAGGCGATGTCGCGTTGCAGCAATTCCGGTTGCGAATAGCCGAGCATCTGGCAGAAGTGATGATTGATGCTCAGCCAGTGGCCGTCCAGGTCATTCAGCATGATGCCGGTATAGGCCTGTTCGAAGATGCTGCGGTAGCGAGCTTCGCTGGCTCGCTGGGCCTGGACGGCGCGCTGTTGCCGAATGGCCAGCACCGCCAGGCGGGTGAACTCGGTGATCAGGGTCTGGGTTTCCGGCTCGGGTAGCCGCGCCTCGCCATAGTAGATCCCCAGCGCGCCCACGGCGCGCTGTTGCTCGTCCTGCAGGGGCAGTGCCCAGGCGCCGCGAATGCCCGCCGCCAGGGCTGCCGGCAGCAGGAGCTGCCAGGCCGGATCCAGTTCGATGTGGATGGTGAACACGGGGGCATTGTCGGTGACGGCGGAACAGCAGCCCTGGTCGTGGCGACCGCGGGGGACACCTTCCAGCGCCGCCTGAAAGGCGGGCGGCAGGCTGGGCGCCGCAGCGACGCGCAGGTGCTCGCCCTGATCGTCCAGCAGCAGGGCGACGCGCATCTCGGGATAGATACGTTCCAGTCGCAAGGCGATGCCCTGCTGGATCTCCGCCAACGGCAGGCCGGTGAGCAGGTCGTCGAGCACGTCGCTGCGGGCCTGCTGTAACTGCTGCGCCTGGTAGTCGTGATGAATGTCGGTCAGGGTGCCCTGGATTTCGCCATCGAGGCCGGCGCGCAATTCCATCTGCATCCAGCGGTGGCTTTCCACCGACTGCCGCAGCCGCACCACGCCGTTCCAATGCAGGCGCTGACCCGCCGCGAAATCGGCGACCAGCTGGCGCAGCCGGGCGCCATCTTGGGGATGAAAGGCCTGGTCCAGGGGGTGGTTGAGTTGCTGGGCCGGAGGTTGACCGGTCAGGCTTTCCCACGCGGGATTGAGGAATTGCCAACGGCCGCGGTGGTCACTGGCGAATATCACCAGCGGCAGATGCTGGACCAGTTCGCGATAGCGTCTCTGGCTGTCCTGCAGGGCCTGCTCGGCCAGCTTGTGGCTGGTGATGTCGACCAGGGCACCGCGGGTAACGCCAGCTTCGTCGAAGTCGCTCTGCCAGTTGAGCCAGCGCCAACTGCCTTCGCCGTCATCGAAGTGCGCGGAAAAATTCAGCGGCCCCTGCATGTGCTGCAGGCGTTCGAGCATGCTGCGGACATGGTCGCGATCCTCGGCGCGCGCGCAGGCCACTACCGTGGCGAAATCCAGCGGATCGCTGTCCTTGGGCTGGTGCAGCATCACCAGGGTCCGTTCGGAGCAGAGCAGGCGGCCATCGGGCAGCAACTGCCAGTCGCCGGTATTGGTGAGTCGCTGGATGAAATCCTGGGTACCGCGCTGGGTCTGCAGTTCTTCGATGAACCCTTCGCGATGCCTGACCTGTCGCTGCATCAGTCCATACAGGACCAGCGACAACAGGCTGATGAAGCCCAGGCTTTTCAAGGTATGCCAAGGATAGGCACTGTCCTGATCGCCGACCAGGACATGCAGCAGCCCATCGCTACCGATCACCCAGAGGGCGCTCAGCAACAGATAAATCAGGGCAATGCGCGCAGGAGAAAGAGGCCGCATCCCGGATCCTCAAGGCCCGATCGTAGGTGTCGGGTTCAGTTCAGCATTGACCGGATAAAGGTGCAGCAGTTCTGGTTTGGCCACCCGGCAATCCCTCTTTCTATCGTGCGGCATCGGTCGACGCATCACGTGGGCAACTACCCGGGCTAGACGTCCCACCCAGAGTCGTCTGACCTCGTGCAATTTACCAGACGAATTTTCACCTTTCTTGCATTTTGCCTGCTGGCTAGCAAGATGAAATATATATAAGTTATTGATTTTTAATAACTTTTTATGGGTTTGGAATTCATTGCGACCGTTGCGCTCTACATCTAGGTCGCTGCTGCCAGGACCTGAGCGCAGTACAACCAAGGAAAACAGGAGTCATCTCATGAAAAAGACTTTCGGTACTTTCGCCCTCGCTGCCGTCACCGCTTCCGTACTGAGCCTGCCGCTGGCCGGCGGTGCCTTCGCTGCCACCAGCCAGGACATGACCCTGGCCGCTAATAACACCATGGACAAGACCGAAGAAGCCGCATCCGATACCTGGATCACCAGCAAGGTGAAGGCGTCTTTCCTGGCTGACGAACACATCAAGGGCACCTCGATCAAGGTCGAGACCAACAAGGGCGTCGTCTCCCTGTCCGGCACCGTGGCTACCGAAGCCCAGCGCGACCTGGCGATCAAAGAAGCCAAGGCCATCAAGGGCGTCAAGGCTGTCTCGGCTGACGCGCTGAAAGCCGCTCAGTAAGAACGCCTGGTAACCCCGGCACGATGGCAGCGTCGCACGCTGCCATCACCCTTTGTCCTTCACCCCGGAGAACTGACATGACCAACACGACCGAAACCCTCAACGATCTGATCGAGATCGCCCGTGACGGCAAGAATTTCTACGAGCACGCCCTCACCGAAGTGAAGAATCCCGAACTCAAGGCCCTGTTCACCGAGATCGCCCAGAGCAAGGGCGAGATCATCAGCGCCCTGAGCAGCCAGGTATCGGCCGCTGGTGAAAAGCCCGCCGAGCAAGGCACCTTTGCCGGCAGCTTCCGCAAGTACTACACCGACGTCAAAACCTCCTTTGCCAGCAAGGAAAAGGAAGAGGTCACCTACGTCAGTGAACTGGAAGAACAGGAAGACCGCCTGTTGCACGCGCTGGAACGTGCCGTGAACGAACATGCCACGCCGGATGCCCAGGCCAGCCTGCGCAGCCAGCTCGAAAAGGCTCGTGCGACCCATGATCGCATGCGTGACCTGAAGCACCGGATGCAAGCAGCCCACTAAGGCCGCTGGTAGAAAAAAGCCCCGCCTAGGCGGGGCTTTTCTTTGGGCTGCTGCCTAGCCCTGCGGGGCACGGTTGAGACGAGCGTCGATGAGGCTGTCGACCACAGACGGGTCGGCCAGGGTCGAGGTATCGCCCAGGCTGTCCAGCTCGTCGCAGGCGATCTTGCGCAGGATGCGCCTCATGATCTTGCCGGAGCGAGTCTTGGGCAGCGCCGGCGCCCATTGCAGGAACTCCGGCTTGGCGAAGCTACCGATCTCGTCGGCTACCTGCTGACGCAGCCGAGCCTTGAGTTCATCGCTCGGCGTTACCCCGCCCTTGGTGGTGACGAAGGCGTAGACCGCCTGCCCCTTGACCTCGTGCGGGCAGCCCACCACGGCCGCCTCGGCCACGTCCGCATGCTCGGTGAGCACGCTTTCTACTTCCGCCGTACCGATGCGGTGGCCAGAGACGTTGAGCACGTCGTCCACCCGCCCGGTGATCCAGTAGTAGCCGTCTTCGTCCCGCCGTGCGCCATCGCCAGTGAAGTAGTAGCCCGGATAGGCACTGAAATAGGTGTCGATCAACCGCTGGTGATCGCCATAGACGGTGCGGATCTGACTTGGCCAGCTGGCCTTGATCGCCAGCACGCCGCTGCCGGGACCGTCGATTTCCTTGCCCTGTTCGTCCAGCAGGACCGGCTGGACGCCAAAGAAGGGCAGGGTGGCCGAACCTGGCTTCAGCGCCAGGGCACCGGGAGGCGGCGCGATGAGGATGCTGCCGGTCTCGGTCTGCCACCAGGTGTCGACGATGGGGCAGCGACCTTCGCCCACCACCCGGTGATACCACTCCCAGGCCTCAGGATTGATGGGCTCGCCGACGCTGCCCAGCAGTTGCAGGCTCTGCCGCGAGGTGCGCTGTACCGGCTCGTCGCCCTCCCGCATCAGGGCGCGCAAGGCAGTGGGAGCGGTATAGAAGATATTGACCTGATGCTTGTCCACCACCTGCCAGAGGCGACTGGCGTCGGGATAGCTCGGCACGCCTTCGAACATCAGGGTAGTGGCGCCGTTGGCCAGGGGCCCGTAGACGATGTAGCTGTGGCCGGTCACCCAGCCGACGTCGGCAGTGCACCAGAAGACCTGCCCCTCGTGATAGTCGAACAAATACTTGAAGCTTAAGGTGGCGCCCAGCAGATAGCCCCCGGTGGTGTGCAGCACGCCCTTGGGCTTGCCGGTGGAGCCGGAGGTGTAGAGGATGAACAGCGGATCCTCGGCGTCCATGGGCTCCGCCGGGCAGTCGACGGAGACGTCGGCCACGGCCTGGGCATAGGGCAGGTCGCGACCTTCCTGTCGACCCACCGCGGCGCCGGTACGCTCGACCAGCACCACGGTGTGGACGTCCGGACACTTGGCCAGGGCCTTGTCGACATTGGCCTTGAGCGGGACGCGCTTGCCACCGCGCACGCCCTCGTCGGCGGTGATCACCACCCGGCAGTCGGAGTCGAGGATGCGATCACGCAATGCCTCGGGCGAGAAGCCGCCGAATACCACCGAATGGACCGCACCGATGCGGGCGCAGGCCAGCATGGCGTAGGCCGCCTCGGGGATCATCGGCAGGTACAGGCAGACCCTGTCGCCCTTCTTCACCCCGCGCGCCTTGAGCACATTGGCCAGGCGGCAGACGTGTTCGTGCAGCTGACGATAGGTGATGGTCTGGCTGTCGGCGGGGTCGTCACCTTCCCAGACGATGGCGGTCTGGTCACCGCGGGCGGCGAGGTGGCGATCAATGCAGTTGTAGGCGACGTTGAGCTGACCGCCGCTGAACCAGCGGGTACGCCCCTCGCGCATATCGCCGCTATGGACTTCGTCCCAGGTGCGTGACCAGTCGAGCAGGGCGCTGGCCTGCTCGCTCCAGAAGCGTTCCGGCTGGTCCACCGAACGCTGGTAGAGCTCGCGATAACGGGCTTCATCGAGATGGGTGCGCGCACTCAGGCTCTCGGGCACGGGATAGCGGTGGCTCATGGCCGGCTCCTTCTTGGTGTTGTTGTGCTCCTAGTTTAGGCCCGGATGGCCCGATGGGGTTCAGCGGGACGACAAAACGAAAAAAGCGCCGCAGAGCGGCGCTTTTCGAGAGAGCAGAGGCGATCAGCCGCGGTGACGACCGCGGAAGTAGTCAATCAGGCCCTGGGTCGAACCATCGTCGGCCTTGCCTTCGCTACGGCCGATGATGTGCTGGTAGACGTCCTTGCCCAGCTCCTTGCCCAGTTCGACGCCCCACTGGTCGAAGCAGTTGATGCCCCAGATGACGCTCTGCACGAACACCTTGTGCTCGTACAGCGCCACCAGCGCGCCCAGGCGCCGCGGCGAGATGCGCTCCAGCACCAGGGTGTTGCTCGGGCGGTTGCCCGGAATCACCTTGTGCGGCGCCAGCTTGGCGATCTCGGCTTCGCCCATGCCCTTCTCGCGCAGTTCCTTCTCGGCTTCCTCGCGGGTCTTGCCCAGCATCAGCGCCTGGCTCTGCGACAGGCAGTTGGCATAGAGCCATTGCTGGTGATCGGCCACCGGGTTGTGGCTCACCACCGGCACGATGAAGTCACCAGGGATCAGTTGGGTGCCCTGGTGGAGCAGCTGGTGGTAGGCGTGCTGACCGTTGCAGCCGACGCCGCCCCAGATCACCGGGCCGGTTTCCATGCTCACCGGCGAGCCGTCTTGACGCACGCTCTTGCCGTTGGACTCCATGTCCAGCTGCTGCAGGTGCTTCACGAAGTTACGCAGGTGGTGGTCGTAGGGCAGGATCGCGTGGCTGGTCGCGCCCCAGAAGTTGCCGTACCAGACCCCGAGCAGGCCCAGCAGCACCGGCATGTTCTCTTCGAAGGGCGCGCTGGTGAAATGCTGGTCCATGGCATAGGCGCCGGCCAGCAGGTCCTTGAAGTTGGACATGCCGATGGCCAGGGCGATGGGCAGGCCGATGGCCGACCACAGCGAGTAGCGCCCGCCGACCCAGTCCCACATGGGAAAGATATTCTCTTCGGCGATGCCGAATTCCACCGCCATCTTGACGTTGCTGGAGACGGCGATGAAGTGCTTGTGCAGCTCCGGCTCCGGGCAGCCCTGGGCCAGGCACCAGGCGCGCGCGGCCTGGGCATTCTTCAGCGTCTCCAGGGTACCGAAGGACTTGGAGGAGACGATGAACAGGGTGGTGTCGGCGGCGAGCTTGGAGGTCACCTCGCGGAATTCGCTGCCGTCGATGTTGGCCAGGTAGTGGCAACGTACGCCGCGCTGGGTGAAGGGCACCAGCGCCTCGGACACCAGCTGCGGGCCGAGGAAGGAACCACCGATGCCGATATTGACCACGTCGGTGATCGGCTTCTCGGTGTAGCCGCGCCAGAGGCCGTTGTGGATGCGGGTGACCAGCGCGGTCATCTGGTTCAGGACCCGATGCACCTCGGGCATGATGTCCTGGCCGTCGATCTCGACGCTGTCGCCTACCGGACGGCGCAGTGCGGTGTGCAGCGCGGGGCGGTGTTCGGACGAGTTGACGTAGGCACCGTCGAACAGGGTACGGATGGCGCCTTCCAAGCCCGCTTCGCGGGCCAGGTTCACCAGCAGCTCACGGGTCTGCTCGGTGATGAGATTCTTGGAATAGTCGAGGAACAGACCACTGGTGTTCAGGGAGAACTGCGTGAACCGCTGCGGGTCGGCGGCGAAGGCGTCGCGCATGCGAAAGTTCTGCATGGCCTTGCGGTGCTCTTGCAGCGCTTTCCAGGAGGCGAGCTGGGTCACGTCGAGGGGATGTTGATAGTACTCCATGGGTAGGCTTTTCCTTGGTGGCTCTTGTTTGCTGTTGTGCCCCACAAGCCGGTGGCTTGCAAGGGAAAGTCGGCTGCCGCGCGACGCCTGGCGTGGCGCCGCGCTTCGAGCATGAAAAAGCCCGGTATGTTCCAGGCTTCCAGGGTCTGAGCAGGTTTGGGTGAGCTAACCTTCGGTTGCATCACACTCGGGGCCTGCGGCGAAAGCTCAGGTTGTCGATCAGGCGGGTCTGGCCAAGGTAGGCCGCCACCAGCAGGACCAGCTCGCGGGCGTCTGGTCCGACCGGTTGCAGGCTCGACTGCTCGCGCAACTCCAGGTAGTCGACTTTAAGCCCCTGAGCTTGCAGTTCGGCGACACCCGCGGCCAGGACCGGCTCTATCACGGCGCCAGCGGCAAGCTGATCGGCCAGGCGCCTGAGCAGGCTGTACAGGCAGGGCGCACTGGCGCGCTGACCGTCATCGAGATAGCCGTTGCGCGATGACAGGGCCAAGCCATCGGTGGCCCGTACCGTGGGTTGGGCAACGATCTCGATGGGCATGTCCAGGTCCTGGACCAGCTTGCGGATCACCGCCAGCTGCTGATAGTCCTTTTCGCCAAAGACCGCCACGTCCGGTTGCGCCATCTGGAACAGCTTGGTGACCACGGTGGCCACGCCTTCGAAGTGGCCAGGGCGGCGGGCGCCGCAGAGGCCTTCGGACACGCCCGGCACCCTCACCCGGGTCAGGCCGTCCATGCCATTGGGATACATCTCGCCAACCGCCGGCGCGAACAGCAGGTCGCAATGGGCCTCGTTCAGCTGACGGCTGTCTTCCGCGAGTGTGCGCGGATAGGTGTCCAGATCCTCGCCGGCTCCGAACTGCAGTGGGTTGACGAAGATGCTCGCCACCACGAAGTCGGCGTGCTGGCGGGCGGTATCCACCAGAGCGATGTGGCCAGCGTGCAGGTTGCCCATGGTCGGCACCAGGCCGATGCGCAGACCCTGACGGCGCGCAGTGGCAACGGCGGCGCGCAATTCGCGGACGCTATGGACCGTCTTCATGCGGAAAATCCGTGTTCGGGAGCAGGAAAGCTGCCGTCCTTGACGGCGGCGACATAGGCCGCCAGGGCAGCCTGGATGCTGTCCTGACCGGCCATGAAATTGCGCACGAACTTCGGCGTGCGGCCACGCAGGGCCAGGCCGAGCATGTCGTGTAGCACCAGCACCTGGCCATCGGTAGCGGGACCGGCGCCGATGCCGATCACCGGTACCCGGGCGGCCCGGGTGATTTCCTCGGCCAGCGCCGAAGGCACGCACTCCAGCAGCAGCATGGCCGCGCCGGCTTCTTCCAGCGCGCGAGCGGCATCGCGTAGCTGCTGAGCCCGTAGCGGGTCACGCCCCTGCACCTTGAAGCCACCGAAGACATTCACCGACTGGGGCGTCAGGCCCAGGTGGGCGCAGACCGGTACGCCATTGGCGGCCAGACGGCGAATCGGCTCGGCCAGCCAGGCGTCACCCTCGAGCTTGACCATTTGCGCGCCTGCCTGCATCAGGCGGCCGGCGCTGGTCAGGGTCTGTTCCAGAGTGGCATAGGTCATGAACGACAGGTCGGCGACGATGAAGGCACCGGCGTGGCCACGCTTGACGCAGGCGGTGTGGTAGACCATGTCGTCGAGGGTCACCGGCAGGGTGCTGTCGTGACCCTGCAGCACCATGCCGAGAGAATCGCCGATGAGCAGCATCTCGACGCCGGCTTGGCTGGCGGCCTGGGCGAAGGTGGCATCGTAGGCGGTCAGCATGGCGATCTTTTCGCC
Source organism: Pseudomonas sp. VMV1 (assembly GCF_056790235.1). Classification (NCBI taxonomy): domain Bacteria; kingdom Pseudomonadati; phylum Pseudomonadota; class Gammaproteobacteria; order Pseudomonadales; family Pseudomonadaceae; genus Pseudomonas; species Pseudomonas sp. VMV1. Next base: position 26,231 of record NZ_JBXGSE010000003.1, on the reverse strand, counting down.
ACGCTGCTTGAGCCCCTGAAGGGTCGTGAGGCTGATATCAGGCATGCAAGGGTCCTCGTGGGACGGCGCTATGGTTGTTGTCTGGCGCCGCGGGCGCGGGTCGGCCGCGCGAAAACGGCTGCTATAGTCCCGGCGCATCCGGCACAAGTCAATGCTCGGTGTTACTGGTGTGTTACCGGGTAGGTAACGACGCTACCAGTCGCTCCAGACCTTCGAAAGGACAGGCGGACAGCAGGTCTGGCAGGCGGCGGCCGTCGGGAAGTTGCAGCTCGGGCGCAAGGTCTGCCAGCGGATAGAGCACGAAAGCGCGGGCCTGCAGATGGTAATGGGGGACCTGCAGACGTGGCTCGTCGATCAGCCGTTCGCCAAACAGCAGGATGTCGATGTCCAGGGTCCGCGGACCCCAGCGTTCATCCTTGCGCACGCGGCCTTGCTGCTGCTCGATGGCCTGGGTGGCGTCGAGCAGCGCCAGGGGCGCGAGGCAGGTATCCAGGGCCGCGACGGCATTGATATAGCGCGGCTGGTCGGGCGGTCCCAGGGGGTCGCTGGCATAGAAGGCGGAGACCGCGATCAACTGGCTAGCGGGCAGCTGGGCCAGGGCTTCCAGGGCCGCGTCCAGCTGCCGCCGGGGCTCGGCCAGGTTGCTGCCCAGACCGAGATAGACCCGCTCCATCATTCGTCGCCGGCCGTGGGGGCATCCGAGGTGCGCCGCTTGCGATTGCTGCCGCCACGACGACGGCGCTTGGCGGGCGCGCCGTCTTCCCGGCTGAGGTTCTTGATCATCTCGCGCCGCTGGCTGTCGCCGACTTCCTGATAGCGCGTCCACCATTCACCGAGTCCACCGGTTTCCTCACCTGCGCTCTCGCGCAGCAGCAGGAAGTCATAACCGGCGCGGAAGCGCGGATTCTCCAGCAGCTGATCGGCGCGTTTGCCCTGACGGCGGGGCAGGCGTTCCTGCATGTCCCAGATCTCGCGCATGGGCATGGTGAAGCGCTTGGGCACGGCGGTGCGCTGGCACTGCTGCAGGGTCAGGTCGTGAGCGGCTTCCTGCATCGCTGGAATCGGCGGCAGACCACGCTCCTGATGATGACGGACGCGCTCGGGCAGCGCCGGCCAGAGCAGGGCCGCGAACAGGAAGGCCGGAGTGACCGGCTTGCCTTCGCGGATGCGGGTGTCGGTATTGGCCAGTGCCTGCCGGATCAGCGTACCGGCGTACTCCGGATCGCGCTCCAGGGCTTCGCCACTGGCAGGGAACAGTGGAGCGAACAGGCCGTACTGGCAGAGCAACTCGAAGGTGCGCTCCGCCTTGCCGCCAAGCAGCAGCTTGATGATCTCGTCGTACAGCCGCGGCGCCGGAATGTCGCGCAGCAACGGCGCCAGGCGGCTGATGGGCTCGGCGGTAGCCGTCTCGATCTGGAAATCCAGCTTGGCGGCGAAGCGTGCGGCCCTGAGCATCCGCACCGGATCTTCCAGGTAGCGCTGCTCAGGATTGCCGATCAGGCGGATCTGGCGCAGGCGGATGTCCTGGGCGCCGTTGGCGTAGTCTAGGATGCGCTCGCCACTGGCATCGTAGTAGAGCGCGTTGATGGTGAAATCGCGCCGCTCGGCATCCTGTTCCTGGTTGCCGTAGATGTTGTCGCGCAGGATCCGGCCGCTTTCATGGCGTGAGCCCTGGGCCTCGTCCTCGGCGTCGCCGGTGGGATGATTGGCGCGGAAGGTCGCGACCTCGATGATTTCTCGACCGAAATGCACGTGAACCAGCTTGAAGCGGCGGCCGATCACCCGGGCGTTACGGAATTCAGCGCGCACCTGTTCGGGCGTGGCGCTGGTGGCGACATCGAAATCCTTGGGCTCGAAGCCAAGCAGCAGGTCGCGGACGCAGCCGCCGACCAGATAGGCCTGATAACCCGCTTTTTCCAGTCGATCAACGACGCTCAGGGCGTGACGACTGATTCGCTCTCGTTCCAGAGCATGCTGACTGCGGGGCAATTCGATGGGCAAGGCAGGCGCGGACGGAGTACGTCGCAGGGGCGAGCGCAAGGTCTGGATGAGCTTCTTCAGCATGCGAGTTTCTGTTTGGAGAGACGGCTATACGCAATCTGGGCACGAATTGATGCCGTTGCGCAATAGATAAGGAGGGGATCTTGAACGAGGGAGGGGAGGCTGTCAAAGGCACTGGGGGAGCCGAAGCTCCCCCCCAAAGTGGTACGTGCTTTGTTTTTATTGTTTATCCAGACCTTTTGTTTTTCTTGTGTGGTCTGTCCCGTGCGGATACCGGCCGCCGGAAAGGCTCTGAAGTCTAGAGCCAAGAGCAAACGGATTACTTTGGAAGCTGAGGTCGTCAGGATCATTCCTGCAGTGCCTGGTACGGGTGCTGCCTTGGGGCAGTTTTGTTGTTCTCTGTCCTGACATCGCGCGGAGCATCCCGCAAGACGACTCTTCTCCAAAATGATCAGTTAGCTACGCCTCCGCCTGCTTGTTCTTGTTGTGCTGGAGTCGCTACGTCTTGTTTTTGTTATGGAGTGAGATACGTTTTTATTGTTGTTGTGCCAGAACATAAAGCAGATGCCGTGCCAGTTTTTAAAAAGCCTTTAATTTCAGTGGCTTGGAAAAAATGTAGCCCTTTTGCCTAATGGCTACAGGCGGATTTTCGTTACCGCTGAACCCGCTTCCTGTTACGGCGGTAACACATTGCAAAGGATGTGCAGGGGAGAGGAGGAGGTGTTACCGCGGGGCGCCGCGAAGAATCACGCGCCCCTGGCCAGCCTCAGCTGGCGTCGCTGCTGGCGCTGGCCTTGCGCCGGGGGATGCCCAGGCGCTGACGTCGTTCCCACAGGCATTTGCGACTGACACCGAGCTTGCGGGCTAGCTCGGTCTCGGTCATGTGGTCCTGGTGTTCGAGCACGAAGTGCTGGAAGTAGTCTTCCAGCGACAGATCCTCGGTGGGCTCATGGGCGCCGTTGCCGTTGCCCAGGCCAGAGGTGGGTAGCGGATCCAGATAGCTGTCGGCCAGGTCCAGCTCGCCGAGCTCGACATCGATGCCCAGCTGATCGGCATTGATTTCCTGCCCTTCGCTGAGAATCACCGAGCGCTCGATGGCGTTCTCCAGTTCGCGCACGTTTCCCGGCCAGGTGTAATGGCGGATGGCGGCTTCGGCCTCGGCACCGAACTTGAGCCCCGGACGACTCATGCGCGCCGATTGGCGGGCGAGGAATACCCGAGCGATCTCCATGACATCGCCGCCACGCTCGCGCAGGGCGGGCAGCCGCAGGGAGATGACATTGAGGCGATAGAAGAGGTCTTCGCGGAACTGGCCGATCTTGGCCAGGCCCTTGAGGTCCCGGTGGGTCGCAGCGATCAGGCGCACATCGACCTTTTGCGACTGCACCGAGCCGACGCGGCGGATCTCGCCCTCCTGCAACACGCGCAGCAGGCGTGCCTGGGCTTCCAGCGGCAATTCGCCGATCTCGTCGAGAAACAGGGTGCCGCCGTCGGCCGCTTCCACCAGGCCGGTGCGGCTGGCGCTGGCACCGGTGAAGGCGCCTTTCTCGTGGCCGAAGAGTTCGGATTCGATCAGGGTCTCGGGGATGGCCGCGCAGTTGACCGAGATCAGCGGCGCCTTGGCGCGCCGCGACAGGTTGTGCAGGGCGCGCGCCACCAGCTCCTTGCCGGTACCCGATTCGCCCTGGATGAGCACGGTGGAATCGGTGGGGGCGACCTTGCGGATCTTGCCGAAGAGATCCTGCATCGGTGCGCAGTTGCCGATGATGCCGATCTCGCCGGTGGCCGGCGGCGGCGTGACGCTTTCCTCGGCGGTAACCGCTGGGCGCTGCTCACGCTCTACCAGGATGCGTGCTACCGCCTGCAGCATCTCGTCGTGATCGAAGGGCTTGGCGATGTAGTCCACCGCACCCTGCTTCATGGAGTCGACCGCCGATCTCAGGCTGGCGTAGCTGGTCATGATCAGTACCGGCTTGCCCTTGGCGAGATCGATCATCTCGGTGCCGGGCGCGCCAGGGAGACGCAGATCGCTGATGACGAGATCGAAGCTGGGTACGTCGTAGAGGTCCTGGGCTTCCTGCACGGAACCGGCCTCGCTGACGCGGAACTGGTTGCGCTCGAGCAGGCGCCGCAGCGCCGAGCGGATGATCTTCTCGTCTTCGACAATCAGGATATGGGCCATCAAGTGCGCTCTCTTACGGGAAGGCAAGACAACCCACGCCAGGCAGCGTGTCTTGTCGCGGTCGTCTGGACTTCCGAATGCTTTAGCAGATCCATCCAGCAGGCGGATGGGTCCGTCACGGCGCCTCCGGCAACCCGAGATAGCGCGGCAGCAGTACCCGAATGCGGGTGCCCTGGCCGGTCACGGGGTCGGTAGGACTATCGATCATTATCTGACCATAATGCTCTTCTACGATGGAATAGACCAGCGCCAAGCCAAGCCCTGTCCCCTTGCCCGGATCCTTGGTGGTGAAGAAGGGTTCGAACAGGCGACTGATGATGGCTTTGGGGATGCCGCTGCCTTCGTCTTCGACGCTCAGGGTCACGGTCTGGCCATGGGCTTCGCTGCGCACCCGGATCGGCGCACCGGCGGGAGAGGCGTCGCGGGCGTTGGATAGCAGGTTGATCATGACCTGCACCAGGCGCTGTGGATCGCCCTGCACGAAGTGCTCGGGATCGCAGAGGTTGAAGAAGTCGACATCCACGCTCTGCCGGTTGAGCGAGAGCAGTGCGATGGCCTCCTGGGCCGCCTCGGCCACGCAGACCGGTTCGTGCGCCTGCTGGCGCCCGCCGGCATGGGCGAAGCTCATCAGCGACTGGACGATGCGAGTGATGCGGCGGGTCTGCTCGATGATCTGGCTGCTGATCTCGTCGATCTCCTCGTCCGCCTCGCGCTCCTCGCGCAGATTCTGCGCCAAGCAGGCGATGCCGGTGACGGGATTGCCGATCTCGTGGGCCACGCCCGCTGCCAGGCGGCCGATGGAGGCGAGCCGCTCGGAATGGATCAGGCGGTCTTCCAGCAGTTGGGTCTCGCTGATGTCTTCCACCACCAGCACGGTGCCGTTGCTGCCCACCGCCAGGGGTTCGTCGATGGTCGCCTTGTGCAGGTTGAGCCAGCGCTGTTCGTGCTCCTGGGAGAGGCGCTGCTTGTAGAGGTGCTGCTGCGCCGGCTCGGCGAGAAAGCGTTCGAACAGGTCCTGCCAGGGGTTGGGCAGGGCGCTCAGGCGCGAGCCCACCACCCGGGCGCCGTCGATGCCGGTGAGGTCTTCCATGGCACGGTTCCACATGAGGATCTCGCGGTCCCGGGCCAGGGAGCAGACGCCCATGGGCAATTCCTGCAGGGTCTGCCGGTGATAGCGGCGCAGGGCGTCCAGCTCGGCGGCAAGACCGGTCAGGCGTGACTGGTAGTCTTCCAGGCGGTTCTCGATGAAGTGGATGTCCTCGGTGGCATAGGCCTCGCTTTCCGCCTTGAAGGGCAGAAAGGTCTCGACGATGTCCTGGGCGACCCGCGGGCCCATCAGGCCGGACAGGTTGGCCTCGATGCGATCGCGCAGACGGCGCAGGGCATAAGGACGGCGCTCGTCGTAGGGCAGCAGCAGATCGGCCAGGGCCCGCTCGACCTCCTTCTGCGCGGTCTTGGCACCGAGCGGCTTGGCCAGCTGGGCGGCGAAGTCCTGGGGCGAGCTGGCCGCCAGTTCGCGGCGTTGCGGACGGCGGACGTTGTCCACCGCGCAGGCCTCGGCGGCGCTCTTCTCTTCTTCACTGGCTTCGGTGAAGAGCGAGACCAAGGCGAACACCAGCACGTTGACGGTCAGCGAGGCCACCGCGGCGAGGTGCCAGTTGCTGGCGCTGATGCGATAGCTGAAAACGCCGATATGCAGCGGATTGATGTCGGCCACCAGCGGCATGAGCATGCTCAGGAACCACAGGCCCAGGCCGCACAGCAAGCCGGCGATGAAGCCCTTGCGATTGGCCGTCTGCCAGTAGAGCACCGAGAGCGCGCCGGGCAGGAACTGTACGGTGGCGACAAAGGAGACGATGCCCAGGCTGGAGAGATCGCCATGGCCCTGCAGCAGGCGATAGAAGCCGTAGCTGCCAAGGATGATGGCGGCGATCAGCATGCGGCGGGTCATGCGCAGCCAGCGATAGATGTTGCCGTCGGTGGGCGGCTGGTAGAGCGGCAGGACGATGTGGTTGAGCAGCATGCCCGACAGCGCCATGGTCACCACGATGATCAGGCCGCTAGCCGCCGACAGACCACCGACGAAGGCCACCAGCGCCAGCAGCGGATTGTCCAGCGCCAGGCCCACACCGAGGGTGAAGTACTCCGGCGGCGTCGGCGAACCCAGCGCCAGGCCGCCCCAGAGAATCGGTGGTACCGCCAGGCTGATCAGCAGCAGGAACAGCGGCAGGCCCCAGCTGGCGCTGACCAGCGCCTGGGGACTGAGGTTCTCGGTGAAGGCCATGTGGTACATGTGTGGGGTGACGATGGCCGCGGCGAAGAACACCAGCAGCAGGATCCGCCAGGGGCCTTCCTGCAGCGGGGTGTGCAGGGTCGAGAGGGCGCTCTGGTTCTGCTGCAGCCAGGTCTCCAGGCCGTTGGGCCCGCCGAACACGGTATAGAGGGTGACGCCGCCGACGATGCCCAGCGCCAGGAGCTTGACCAGGGATTCGAAGGCGATGGCCACCACCAGGCCTTCGTGACGCTCCTTGGAGTTGATCTGGCGCGCGCCGAAGAGCATGGCGAAGAGGGTGATCAGCAGGCAGAAGCCCAGCGCCGGGGCGTCCTGAGCGCGGGCCTGCACCAGGATCCCGGTGCTGGTGGCCACCGCCTGGATCTGCAGTGCCAGGAGGGGAAGCACCGCGATCAGCATGCCCAGGCTGGTCAGGGCGCCTGCCCAGGTGCTGCGGAAGCGGAAGGCGAAGAGGTCGGCCAAGGACGCCAGCTGGTAGGCGCGGGTCAGCCGCAGGATGGGATAGAGCAGCACCGGCGCCAGCAGAAAGGCGCCGCACAGACCCAGGTAGTAGGCGAGAAAGCCGTAGCCGTAGTCGTAGGCCAGGCCCACGGTGCCATAGAAGGCCCAGGCGCTGGCATAGACCCCCAGCGACAGGGTGTAGATCAGCGGATGGCGCACCAGGCGGCGCGGCACCCAGCCCTTCTCGGTTATCCAGGCGACGCCAAAGAAGATCAGCAGGTAGCCGGCGCTGATCAGGACCAGTTGGGACAGACTAAAGCTCGTCGGCATCGCGCTGGCTCTGCAGGATGAAGGTCACCACGATGAGGATGAGCCACAGCAGGTAGGGGCGATACCAGGCGCCGCTGGGAGCGATCCACCAATCCATGATGGCGGGGGAGAACAGATAGATGCCTACCACGAGGAGCAGGACCAGCCGGTAGATGTACATGCGCGGTTCCCGAACGGCGATGGCGCCATGGTAAAGCAAAAGCGGTGTACCCCGGAGCGTGACGGCTCTACCGTAAAGGCTTCTTTGCTCGCAGGAGAAAGACGATGACCCGACCCCGACTCGCTGCCGTGCTGGAGACCGCGCTCTACGCCGCCGATCTGCCCAAGGCACGGCGCTTCTACGAGGGGGTACTGGGACTGGCCCCGATGTTCGCCGATGAACGCCTGGCCGCCTACGCCGTGGGTGCCAGTGTCTTGCTGCTGTTCCAGCGGGGCACCACCGAGCAACCGGTGAGGCTGCCAGGCGGCTGCATTCCGCCCCATGGCGCCCAGGGCTGCCAGCATCTGGCCCTGGCTATCGCAGCGGAAGAGCTGGAGCCTTGGGTGGTGCAGCTGGAAGCGGCCGGGGTGCCCATTGAGGAGCGCACCCAGTGGCCGCGTGGTGCGGTCAGTCTGTATTTCCGCGATCCGGATGGGCATCTGCTGGAGTTGGCGACCCCCGGACTCTGGCCCAATTACTAGGCGGGCAACTGCGCCTCGGCCAGCTGGGACACCCGCGGGATCAGGCTGGCATCCCAGTGGGCGACGCCCCAGGCGAGTACGCTGGCCGGTGCTTCCTCGGCCAGCGCCGCGTGAGTCGGCTGGCCCAGGGTGCGCAGGGCGCGCACCAGCAGGGCCCCGGCCTGTTCGGGTGGCAGCGGCGGCGAGCGATAGCGCTTGCCCAGCTTGTGCCCATCGGGCTGGATCAGCAGGGGGACGTGCAGATAGCGCGGCGCCGGGTGGCCGAGGAGTTCCTGCAGATAGAGCTGACGTGGCGTGGAGTCCAGCAGGTCGGCGCCGCGCACCACGTCGGTCACGCCCTGCAGGGCGTCGTCCATCACCACGGCCAGCTGATAGGCGATCAGGCCATCGCGCCGCTGGATGACGAAGTCGCCCACCTCGCGGCCCAGGTGCTGGCGGAAGTCGCCCTGCACCCGGTCGGCGAAACGGTATTCCAGCTCGGGTACGCGGATGCGGATGGCGGCGCCCGTCTCTGGCAGGCCGCGATTGCGGCAGTGGCCGGGATAGAGGCCGCCAGTGCCTTCGAGCTGTTTGCGTGAGCAGTCGCAGGCATAGGCCAGGCCACTGGCCAGCCATTGCGCGATGGTGGTGCGATAGGCGTCCAGGCGCTCGCTCTGGCGCAGCACCGGACCGTCCCAGTCGAAGCCATAGGCTTCCAGGGTGGTGAGGATGGCCGCCTGGGCGCCAGGGACCTCACGGGGTGGGTCCAGGTCCTCCATGCGCACCAGCCAGCGGCCACCCGCGGCACGGGCGTCGAGGTAGGAGGCGAGGGCGGCGACCAGGGAGCCGAAGTGCAGATAGCCGCTGGGTGTAGGGGCGAAACGACCGACATAGGGGCGCCTGGACATAGCTCATCCTGTGAATGCCGGAAAGAACAAAGGGCGCCGTAGCGCCCTCGTCGGTGAGACCGTCGGACTCAGGTCCCGGTCTGCTTCTCGCGGATCTCGGCCAGCGTCTTGCAGTCGATGCACAGACTGGCAGTCGGACGGGCTTCCAGGCGACGGATACCGATTTCCACGCCACAGGAGTCGCACCAGCCGTATTCGTTGTCTTCGATCAGCTGCAGCGTCTCGTCGATCTTCTTGATCAGCTTGCGCTCACGGTCGCGGGCACGCAGTTCCAGGCTGAATTCCTCTTCCTGGGTCGCGCGATCGGCGGGGTCGGCGAAGTTGGCCGCTTCTTCCTTCATGTGGTGCACGGTGCGATCGACTTCTTCGCGTAGCTCCTGCTTCCACCTGTTCAGAATGGCGGTGAAGTGGGCGCGCATGCGCTCACTCATGTATTCCTCGCCCTTGGCAGGCTGGTAGGGTTCGTAGCCACGGGCCAGATGATTGTTCTGCTGATTTGCTTCGCTGGGCATGATTGACCCTCTCACTTTCGCTGATCCTGTCCACAGGCTGGATGCGTCTCCAGGCCTCTCCATGATGGAACGCCCGGGGTCTGTGGCTGCCGATGGCGTCCCGCGCATTGCCGACGCCAGGCTGAATATGTTCTCGACTGGCCAGCCGCCCTGCGGATGCAAGCGGGCGAACTTACCAGAAGCTTCCAGGGGGCGCTACTACCGGCCTCCCGCTCCTTGCTGGCGCTCCGCCGGACGCGGCGGATGCCGGCCTGCGAAGCCTTGGTTAGAATCTCGCCTTCGCCACAAGTTCGGACCCCGTCCATGTCCAATTCCTACAGCGCGCGCAGCCGGGCTATCGAGCCCTTCCATGTGATGGCCTTGCTGGAGCGCGCCAACCAGCTCCAGGCCGCCGGGCACGACGTCATCCACCTGGAGATCGGCGAGCCCGATTTCACCACCGCCGCCCCCGTGGTGGCCGCGGGCCAGGCAGCCTTGGCGGCGGGCCAGACCCGCTACACCGCGGCTCGCGGCCTGCCGGAATTGCGTCGCGCCATTGCCGCCTTCTATGGCGAGCGCTATGGCGTCGACCTCGATCCGGAACGGGTGTTGATCACCCCCGGTGGGTCCGGCGCCCTGCTGCTGGCCAGTGCCCTGCTGGTCGATCCCGGTCGCCACTGGCTGCTGGCGGACCCTGGCTACCCCTGCAATCGTCACTTCCTGCGTCTGGTGGAGGGCGCAGCCCAGTTGATCCCGGTCGGGTCCGATACGCGCTATCAGCTCACCCCCGAATTGGTGGCGCAGCACTGGCAGCCGGACAGCGTCGGCGCCCTGGTGGCCTCGCCGGCCAATCCGACCGGCACCCTGCTCGATCGCGACGAACTCGCCGCGCTGTCGGCAGCGCTCAAGGCGCGTGGTGGCCATCTGGTGGTGGACGAGATCTACCACGGCCTGACCTATGGTCTGGACGCCCCCAGCGTGCTGGAAGTGGACGATTCGGCCTTCGTGCTCAACAGCTTCTCCAAGTACTTCGGCATGACCGGCTGGCGGCTCGGCTGGCTGGTGGCGCCGCGCGCGGCCGTGCCGGAGCTGGAAAAGCTGGCGCAGAATCTCTACATCAGTGCCTCCACCGTGGCCCAGCAGGCTGCCCTGGCCTGTTTCACCCCCGCGGCCATGGCCATCTTCGAAGAGCGCCGCGCCGAGTTCGCCCGTCGCCGCGACTACCTGTTGCCGGCGCTACGCGGGCTGGGCTTCGAGATCGCCGTCGAGCCCGAGGGCGCCTTCTATCTCTATGCCGACATCTCCGCCTTCGGTGGCGATGCCTATGCCTTCTGCCAGTTCCTGCTGGAGACCGAGCACGTGGCCATCACCCCCGGCCTGGACTTCGGTCGCCACCGTGCCGACACCCATGTGCGCTTCGCCTACACCCAGTCGCTGCCGCGTCTGGAAGAGGCCGTCGCCCGCATCGCCCAGGGCCTGCAGCGCTGGGGCGCGCGGTGAGGTTCGAGCCGCCGCTGGAAGAAGGGCGCCTGCTGCGCCGCTACAAGCGCTTTCTTGCCGACATCGAGACCGCCGGTGGCGAGGTGCTGACCCTGCACTGCCCCAATACCGGTTCCATGCTTCATTGCCAGCCACCCGGCGCCCGGGTCTGGTTCAGCCGGGCCAGTGGGCCAAAACGCAAACTGCCCGGCACCTGGGAGCTGGTCGAGACGGACCACGGCCGCCTGGCCTGCATCAATACCGCCCGGGCCAATCGCCTGGTGGAAGAAGCCCTGCTGGCCGGCGGCATTGCCGAACTGGCGGGCTTCACCGCCCTGCGCCGGGAGGTGGCCTACGGCCTGGAAAACAGTCGCGCCGATTTCCGTCTGGAATATCCCGCGGGTCCGCTGTACCTGGAGGTGAAGAGTGTCACCCTGGGCTTCGCCGATACTCCGGTCGCCGCCTTTCCCGATGCGGTGACCACCCGCGGTGCCCGCCATCTGCGCGAACTGGCGGCGCTGGCCGCGGCCGGTGAGCGAGCGGTACTGCTCTATTGCGTGCTGCTTGAAGGCATCGAGGCGGTACGCCCGGCGGCGGAAATCGATGCGGCCTATGCCCTGGCCCTGGGCGAGGCCCGCCGTCAGGGCGTGCAGGTGCTGGCTTATGGGGCACGCCTCTCTCCTGCAGGTGTGCAGCTGGACCAACCGCTGCGCCTGGTTGACTGATGAGTCGGCCAAAAGCTGATCGGTCGGACAGGATCTGGCAGGCGCCTTGCTTGCGCTTGTCGCCCATCGATCGCCGCGCTCAGGCGATCCTGTTAGGAGTTTGCTGATGATCTCTGTGTTGGGCATGCTGTTGCTGGTGGCGATCGCCATCGCCTTTTCTCGCCAGCGGCGCGCCATTCGGCTGCGCACCGTGCTCGCGGCCTTTCTGTTGCAGGCCGGTCTCGGCCTGTTCGTGCTCTACATCCCCTGGGGCCAGCAGGTGCTCGGCAGCGTATCCGGCGCCGTCTCGTCGCTGCAGCTCTATGCCGACAAGGGCATCGAATTTCTCTTCGGCGGCCTGGCCGGCCCCAGGATGTTCGAGTACTTCGGTAACGGCGGCTTCGTTTTCGCCGTGCGGGTCCTGCCCCTGATCGTCTTCTTCGGCAGCCTGATCGCGGTGCTCTACTACCTGGGCATCATGGGCTGGATCATCCGCCTAGTAGGCGGCGCGCTGCAGACGCTGCTCGGCACCAGCCGGGTGGAATCCACCACGGTAACCGCCACCCTGTTTCTCGGCCAGTCGGAGATGCCTCTGGTGGTACGGCCCTTCATCGCCGAACTCACCCGCTCGGAGTTGTTCGCCATCATGGTCGGCGGTTTCGCCGCCGTTGCCGGCTCGGTGCTGCTGGGCTACGCCGGCATGGGCGTGGAGCTGAAATACCTGATCGCCGCCAGCTTCATGGCCGCACCGGGCGGGCTGCTGATGGCCAAGCTGATGGAGCCGGAGACCGAACAGCCACGCGACCAGGCCATGAAGACTCTGGGGGAGGGCGAGGAGCGCCCGGCCAACGTCATCGACGCGGCAGCCGAGGGCGCCCAGGTCGGCTTGCGCATTGCCCTGGCGGTCGGCGCCATGCTGCTGGCCTTCATCGCCCTGATCGCCTTGCTCAACGGCATTCTCGGCTGGTGCGGTGCCTGGTTCGGCCTGCCGCAGCTGAGCATGCAGCTGGTGCTGGGCTATCTGCTGGCGCCGGTCGCCTTCCTGATCGGCGTGCCCTGGAGCGAGGCGGTACAAGCCGGCGGCTTCATCGGCCAGAAGCTGGTGCTCAACGAATTCGTCGCCTATGCCGATCTGTCGACCTACCTGGATCCCGTCAAGGCCGCGGCGGCCGGGGCACAACCCCTGTCGGCGCACACCCAGGTCATCGTCACCTTTGCCCTCTGCGGCTTCGCCAATCTGTCGTCCATTGCCATTCAACTCGGCGGCCTGGGCGGCATCGCCCCCCAGCGGCGTCACGAACTGGCCCAGCTGGGCCTGCGCGCCATGCTTGGCGGCACCCTGGCCAACCTGATGAGTGCGGCCCTGGCCGGCTTCTTTGTCAGCCTTTGAGTCGCGGCGGCCCGGTCGTCCGACCGGGCTACACTCACGCTCGCTCTTTTCGCTTTCCCGAGGTACTTCCCATGTCCGCTGTTCCTGCTGAAACCCTTGACCACCTGCTGACCGAGGCCGTCACCGCTTCCCAGCGTGCCTACTGCCCGCATTCCGAATTTCCCGTCGGGGCCGCCCTGCTGACGGCGGAGGGCACAGTCATCCATGGCTGCAACGTGGAAAACATCTCCTATGGCCTGACCAACTGCGCCGAACGCAGCGCTCTGTTCGCCGCCGTCAGCCAAGGCCTGCCGCCACGCAGCTTCACCGCCATGGCCATCCATGCGCCAGGCGTTCCCCTGATCAGCCCCTGCGGTGCCTGTCGCCAGGTGCTGCTGGAGCTGATGGCGCCCGACGCGACCATCGTCTGCAGCGGCAGCGAACCCGGCCGGACCCGCACCTGGACCCTGGCCGAGCTGTTGCCCGGCGCCTTCGAAGACTTCTAAGGAGTCCGCCCATGTGGCTCGCCCAGGAAGTGATCCGCCAGAAGCGCGATGGCCTGGAACTGTCCGCTACGGACCTCCAGCTCCTGGTCCGCGGCATTGCCGACGACAGCCTCAGCGAAGGCCAGATCGCCGCCTTCGCCATGGCTACCCTGCTGCGCGGCATGACCGCCGCCGAACGTACCGCCCTGACCCTGGCCATGCGCGACAGCGGTCAGGTGCTGCACTGGGACCTGCCTGGTCCGGTGGTGGACAAGCACTCCACCGGGGGCGTGGGCGATCTCACCAGCCTGGTGCTGGCGCCCCTGCTCGCCGCCTGCGGCTGCCATGTGCCGATGATTTCCGGACGCGGCCTGGGCCATACCGGTGGCACCCTGGACAAGCTGGAGAGTATCCCCGGCTATCGCATCCGCCCTGGCCTCGCGCGGTTTCGCCAGGTGGTGGCCGAGGTGGGCTGCGCCATCGTCGGTCCCGATGCCGACCTGGCGCCAGCCGATCGCCGGTTGTATGCCATCCGTGATGTCACCGCCACGGTGGAGTCGGTGGATCTGATCACCGCCTCCATCCTGGCCAAGAAACTGGCCGCTGGCCTGGATGTGCTGGTCATGGACGTCAAGACTGGCGGCGGTGCCTTCATGACCGAGACGGCGGCGGCGCAACGCCTGGCCGACAGCCTGGTCGAGGTGGCCGAGGCCGCGGGGGTACGTACCCGTTCGCTCATCACCGACATGAGTCAGCCCCTGGCCCGCAGTGCCGGCAATGCTCTGGAGGTGGAGGAGGCCATCGCCCTGCTGGCCGGCGACGTCCGCAGCGAACGCCTCTGGCGAGTGATCCAGGCCCTGGCCGAGGAGGCGCTGCAGCTGGCCGGACTGGCGGAGGATGCCGCGACGGCCGAGCGCCTGGTGCTGGATGCCTGGCGCAGTGGCGCTGCCCTGGAACGTTTCTCGGCCATGAATCGGGCGCTCGGGGGCCCGCCGGACCTGACCGACCGACCCTGGCAGCATCTGCCCCGGGCGGCAGTGGTGCGGGCCGTCCATCCAGCGCGACCTGGGTGGGTACAGCAGGTCGATACCCGCGCCCTCGGCCTGCTGGTGGTCGAGCTGGGTGGTGGCCGGCAACGCCCCGACGCCGACATAGACCCTGCCGTGGGCCTGGCCGAGTTGGCGCTGCCGGGCGAACGGGTAGGGGAGGAGCGACCGCTGGGCCTGATCCATGCCCAGGATGCCGCCAGCGCGGAGCGGGCCGCCGCGCAGTTACAGGCAGCCTACTCGCTTGGCGAGGAACGGCCGGCAGCCAGCGTGCCGCCCGTGCTGGATCGGCGCTAGGCACCAAATCGCAGACAAAAAAAGACCCGGCAGAGCCGGGTCCAAAACCGTGATTAGCCTGATGAGGAGATAACCCGAAAGACCAACTGCTGGACCTTCAGTTATCGACCGATCTCGCGACCGGCTGAGTTGAATAATAACAATTCTCATTCCATCGTCAAGCGTATTCGAGAATATTTCTTAATTACTGGCGGAAGGCTGTTCCGCAGCGCTGCGCAGGCGGGTGACTTCCTTGTTCAGGGTGTTGATATGGCGCGCCATGTTCTCGATCAGGCTGTGGGCAATGCGCGGGGTGGTTTCCATCAGCGAGACGAACTGGTCCTGGGGAATCACCAGCACCGCGCAGGAGGTCTTGGCGATGACGCTGGCGGTACGGGGCGTATGGGTGAAGACCGCCAGCGCCCCGACGATCTCGTCCTGGCAGACCTCGCCAACCTTGCAGCCATCCACCCAGGCCTCGGCATGCCCCTCGGTGATGACGAAGACATGCTCGGCGGAGTCGCCCTGGCGAATGATGACCTCGCCAGCGGCATAGCGGCGAAAACCGGTCGCCGGCTGGGTGACTGGCGGCTTCAGGCGGATCAGCGCCTGCGCCAGCAGGGATTGCTGGCCGAGCATGTAGCGCAGCAGGGCATCGCGTTGGGCAGGAGTAGCGGTGGCCGCGGTAAGGAAGGCCTCCCGGTCATAGGGTTGCACCAGGGCGTCGGCCTCGCTCTCGTAATTGAGCGTGGGCAGATCCAAGGGGCGCCCCAGGCCGATCAGGTCGCCTTCGTCGAGCTGGAACAGCGCCCGCTGATCCAGGACCACGCGCAATGGCCCGCGCTGGATCAGATAGACCTCATCGTTACGCATCCAGTCCTGCAGCAGCGCCGCCGGACTTAGCTGCAGCGGCTGCCGACTCGGCGCCATACCACTGAGCAGCTGCGCAGGAATGGCTTGCAGCGCCTGGCGCAACTGATCGACATAGGGGGGCTGATCGCCGATGAGGTACATGGTGCCAATTCCTTCTTGTTACGCAGAGGTTGTGACGTGGGTCGCACGATAAGCCGCTCGTCGGCGACCGTAAATCCACAACTCTGCGAGCTGTGACGGAACGCTTGTTCTGCCTTCCAAGAGGTCGCGATCAGGCCTCGGCGCGACCCAGGCGGCGCAGCAGGCGAGCCGGCAGGGCCTCCAGCTGTCCGGCCTGACCCAGCGCCACGATCAGCGCGCGATCCTGCTCGGCAGGCTCCAGCGGATCCTGCGCCTGACGCTGCGCCGCCACAACCGCGAGGGTGGCTTCGGAAGGGTCCGTTCCCTCGGCCTGCCGCTCCTGCAGCCAGTGTGCGATGAGCGCGTCGTCCGCCTGGCAATCGATGAACAACAGCGGGACGCCCTGGGCTTCCGCCAGCGTCTGGGCCGCCGTCCGTTGCACCTGCTTGAGGTAGGTGGCGTCGAGTACCAGCGGATAGCCGGCCGCCAGCACCTGGGCGCCGATCTCGTGCAGGCGGCCATAGGTGGCTTCGCCCGCCGCCGCGCTGTAGCGGGTGGCCTCGTCGCTGTCGGCATAGAGTCGCTTGCGTTCGACGTCGGATCTCAGGCGTATGGCGCCAAGCGCCTCGACCAGGGCCAGGGCCACGGTGCTCTTGCCGATGCCCGAGACCCCGTGCATCACCGCCGCGAAGGGCTGGGGCACCTGGGTATAGCCTTCGGCCAGCGCCGTGTAGCTGCGATAGCTGGCAAGGATCTCGGCGCGCAGGGCCGGCTCCTCGGCCTGGCCCAGGCGGAACAGGGCGATCTTGGCGCGCACCATGGCGCGATAGGCCTTGTAGAAGTCCAGCAAGGCCAAGCCGGCGTAGTCGCCGGTCGCCTCGAAGTAGGCGTTGACGAATCTGTTGCTCAGCGCCGCGAGGCCGCGGTCCTCCAGGTCCATGGCCAGGAAGCCGGCATCGCCCATGGTGTCGGTCAGGCGGAAGGGTTCGTTGAACTCGATGCAGTCGAACAGCACCACCTCGCCATCGAGCAGGGTGGCATTGGCCAGGTGGATGTCGCCGTGGCATTCGCGGATGTAGCCGTCGCGGCAGCGTGCCTCGAACAATGGTAGCAGGCGCGCGTAGCTGGCTTCGGCCCAGGCTTCGAGCTGGTCCAGCTGCCTGAGGTCGGCCGCTTCGCTCAACATGGCGCGGATCTGCTCGAAGTTTTGCCGCACCGGCGCCATGGCGGCATCCGGGGTGCACAGCGGATGCTCGATCGCGACCTGGGGGGCCACCTGATGGAAGCGGGCGATCTGCTCGGCCAGGGCGTCGATGTGCGCCGGGCTCAGCTCTCCGCGCTTCTGCACTTCGCTGAGCAGCTGGCTCTGGGGAAATTCACGCATGCGCAGGGCGTATTCGATGACCGGACCGTCGCCACCTAGCCGGGGGGCGCTTTCAGTGCCGGTGATGGCCACCACGTCTTGGTAGAGATCGCGTGTCAGGCGCTGGTTGAGCCGCAGCTCTTCCCGGCAGAAGTGACCTCGGGCATCCAGGTCGGTGAAGTCCAGAAAACCGAAGTTCACCGGCTTTTTGATCTTGTAGGCGACCTCGCCCGTCAGCACGACCCAGGAAATATGGGTTTCGATGACGCGGAACGCCGAAGTGGGGTGGGGATAGAGCGCCGGGTTCTGCAGGGCGGAAATCAGGAGCTGGCTCACGGGCGGTCCTTGTAGGGAATGGTTGCCGGCATTATCGCTGCCAGGGCTGCCCACGCAAGCCGCGATCCCGCTGGAGGCTCCCTTGAACCGCAGCTGACGAAGCGCTGGCTGGCCTGTGTCGGCTACCGGGCAAGTGCGTATAATGCGCCGCCATGAAGCGACCCCGATCCTCTCGTTCCCGCAAGCGCAAGACCTTTGATTGGCGCCGTCTGTCCGGTTGGGCAGTCAAGCTCGGTCTGGTCGCGCTGGTAGCCCTGGCTGGCGTGTGCATCTATCTGGATGCCGTGGTCCAGGAAAAATTCTCTGGCAAACGCTGGACCATTCCGGCCAAGGTCTATGCCCGGCCGCTGGAGTTGTTCAATGGCGTCAAGCTCAGCCGCGACGACTTCCTCACCGAACTCGATGCCCTCGGCTATCGCCGCGAAAAGACTGTGGACGGCCCTGGCAGCGTCTCCGTGGGCGCCTCCACGGTCGATCTGAATACCCGTGGGTTCCAGTTCTATGAAGGAATGGAGCCGCCCCGAGCGATCCGGGTCCGCTTCGCCGGTGGCACCGTTTCGGGTGTCAGTGCCCTGGACGGCAGCAACCTCGCCGTGGCTCGTCTGGAGCCGCTGATGATCGGTGGCATCTATCCGGCGCACAACGAAGACCGCATTCTCATCAAGCTCGACCAGGCCCCACCGCACCTGGTCGATGGCTTGGTAGCCGTGGAAGACCGGGAGTTCTGGCATCACCATGGTGTCTCGCCCAAGTCCATCGCGCGCGCCGTCTGGGTCAACGCCACCAGCGGTCAGGTACGCCAGGGCGGCAGCACCCTGACCCAGCAGCTGGTCAAGAACTTCTATCTCACCAACGAGCGCAGCATCACCCGCAAGGGCACCGAAGCGCTGATGGCCCTGCTCCTGGAGCTGCACTACAGCAAGCAGGAAATCCTCGAGGCCTATCTCAACGAGGTGTTCCTCGGCCAGGACGGTTCGCGCGCCATCCATGGCTTCGGTCTGGCCGCGCAGTACTTCTTCGGGCAGCCCTTCAGCGAGCTGAAGCTGCATCAGGTCGCCCTGCTGGTCGGCCTGGTGAAGGGCCCGTCCTACTACAATCCGCGCCGCTACCCCGAGCGCGCCACGACCCGCCGCAACCTGGTACTCGACCTCATGGCCGAGCAGGGCGTGGTCAGCGCCACCGAAGCCGAGGCGGCCAAGGCTCGGCCACTGGGCATCACCAAGGCCGGCAGCCTGACAAACAGCTCCTTCCCGGCCTTCGTCGACCTGGTCAAGCGCCAGCTCAAGCAGGACTACCGCGACGAAGACCTCACCGAGGAAGGCCTGCGCATCTTCACCAGCTTCGACCCCATCCTGCAGACCAAGGCCGAGGCGGCCATGGCCGAGTCCATGAAGCGCATCGACGGCCGCAAGGGCGCGGAAAACGTCGAGTCGGCCATGGTGGTGACCAATCCGGAAACCGGTGAGGTCCAGGCCCTGCTCGGCGGTCGCGATCCGCGCTTCGCCGGCTACAACCGGGCACTCGATGCGGTCCGTCAGGTTGGCTCGCTGATCAAGCCGGCGGTCTATCTCACTGCCCTGGAGCGGCCCAGCAAGTACACCCTGACCACCCTGATCCAGGACGAGCCCTTCTCGGTAAAGGGTGCTGACGGCCAGGTCTGGCGGCCGCAGAACTATGAGCACAAGGCGCACGGCACCATCTTCCTCTACCAGGGGCTGGCGCACTCCTACAACCTGTCCACGGCCCGCCTGGGCCTGGACCTGGGGCTGCCCGAGGTGCTCAAGACCGTCGAGCGCCTGGGTGTGAGTCGCGCCTTGCCGCCTTATCCGGCGACCCTGCTCGGTGCCGGCGCCCTGACGCCCATGGAAGTGGCGACCATGTACCAGACGCTGGCCAATGGTGGCTTCAATACCCCGCTGCGCAGTATCCGCAGCGTGCTCGATGCCAATGGCGAGCCGCTCAAGCGCTATCCCTTCCAGATCGAGCAGCGCTTCGATACCGGCGCCATCTATCTGGTGCAGTACGCCATGCAGCGGGTGATGCGCGAGGGCACCGGGCGTTCGGTCTACAACCAGATTCCCACCAGCGTGAATCTGGCGGGCAAGACCGGCACCACCAACGATTCCCGCGACAGCTGGTTCTCCGGCTTCAGCCAGGATCTGCTGGCAGTGGTCTGGCTGGGGCGTGACGACAACGGCAAGACGCCGCTGACCGGCGCCACTGGCGCCCTGCAGGTCTGGAGCAACTTCATGCGCCGTGCCGATCCCGTGTCGCTGGACATGCCGGTGCCGGACAACATCGTCCAGGCCTGGGTGGATGCCACCACCGGCCGCGGCACGGACCCCTCGTGTCCCAATGCCGTGCAGATGCCTTATATTCGCGGCAGTGAGCCGCCGCCCGGTGTTGCCTGTGGCGCGCCGGCTGCGCCTGCTGCCAGCGGGAACGGCAACGGCGGCAATCCGGTCATGGACTGGGTCAAGGGTTGGTTGAATTGAGAGGTTCCAAGGTGACGAAAGCAGTCTGGCCGGTAGTGATCGCCGGTGTTCTTCTCGCCGGTTGCGCCGCGCCGCAGCGTGGTGCCATCCCGGTAGTCGATTCCGGCGGCCCGGTGTCCAACGGCGAGCTCTATCGCCAGGGCAACAATCGCCCCTTGCCGGCTCAGCGCCAGGCACCGGTGGCTGCGGCGCCTAGCGCCCCGGCCGATTCCGGGGTGACGGTCATGGTGCCGGGCGGCAGTTCCGCGCCATTGGAGACCTATGCCGCGCCCGCCGCCTCCGCGCCGCTGATCACCTCGTCCAGCCCCAATGCGCCGGCCGCCCAGGCGCCGGTGCAGTCCGGCTACGCTCAGCCGGTCTATCCCCCTGCCAGTCAGGCTGGCTCCCCGGCCACCCGTACGGCGCCCACCGGCATACCCTCCGCAAGCAACACCAGTGGTGGTGGCCTGGCGGCCGACGAGCAGCTCGATGGTCCGGTGCTGGCCTTGCTGACCACCGCGCAGCAGCAGCAGAGCGGTGGCGATCTCAACGGCGCGTCCTCGAGTCTTGAGCGTGCCCAGCGAATCGCGCCTCGCGAGCCTCAGGTGCTCTATCGCCTGGCCCAGGTGCGTCTGGCCCAGAACGACCCCGCCCAGGGTGAGCAGCTGGCGCGCCGCGCCCTGAGCTACGCCAATGGCCGGCCGGCTCTGCAGGCCAGTCTCTGGCAGCTGATCGCCCAGGCCCGAGAGGCCCAGGGCGATGCGTCCGGCGCCGCCCTGGCCCGGCAGAAGGCCCAGGTGGGTACCTGATGGACGAGCGCCTGCCTGCCCTGGCCGATCAACTGCTGCACATCGAGCGTGAATTGCGCCTGCTTGGCTGGTGGTCGGCGCAGGCGCCCAGCGCCGAGGCCCTGGCCAGTCAGGAGCCTTTCTGCGTCGATACCCTAAGCTTCGCCCAGTGGTTGCAGTGGATCTTCCTGCCGCGGATGAAGCTGATCATCGAAAGCGACGCGGTACTGCCAGCGCGGTCGAGCATCCGGCCGATGGCCGAGATGGTTTACCAGGGCAACCTCGATCCGGTGTTGCCCCTGCTCGCTTCCCTGGCCGAATTCGATCGGCTCATCGAAAGCGTCTGAGTTATTTGCCGCAATTCTGCTCGATGGACAACTGGGTGTCGGCCAGTCGCTGCTGACGCTCTTCCTCGCTCAGCCGCCGCGTCTCGCCGCGACCGGACTGAACCAGGATGCGCGGGTTGTTGCGCAGCTGTGCCAGATTCTGGCGCGCCTGATCGCACTGCTCCTTGAGCTTGTTCTGCTCCTCGCGCACCTGCGCCTTCACCCGGCGATCCAGCTCCTGTTGCTGGGCATCATTGGACACCGACGGCTGCTGGGCGCCATTGGGCATCTTGTAGGTGGGTGCGCTGCCACTGCCATTGATCTGCGGCGCCGTCTTCACGTCCACCTCGTTGGCCTTCTGGCCTTCGGGTGGCTGGGCACTGAAATGGGTGACGCCCTTGTCGTCGGTCCACTTGTAGACCTGAGCGGCCTGGGCGGACAGGCTGCAGGCGAAAGCCAGAGCGGATAGCCAGAAGATCGAGCGCATGGGAATCCTGGAAGGGGAGAGGACAGGACTTCACTATAAGAGGTGGCGTCGTCCTTTTCATCAGCCTTGATCGCCGACAGCCGATTGCGCCTGGTTGCACCTTTCGGCTTGACTTGCACCGGTCGAATGCGAACAATCCAAAGTTCGCTGTAGCGAGTCGGCCCAAAGCTGACTGCTCGGCAGACCATGAGGTGCCTACCCGCGCCGCCACAGTCAAATACCCTGCACCGCGTTACCTCGCGTCGGGTGGAAGCTCCAGCATTCATCGGAATCTTCCAACAAGGCTTTCTAGGCAGCTGAATCGTCGGTGACCACCGTCGCCCATGCTCTGCCTTGCAGTCAACCGAACCTTGAGCGTCCCCGATGGGCGCTCGCCATGCGTGGAATGAGGTGATACGTGGAGCTATTAACTGGCGCTGAGATGGTCGTCCGCTTCTTGCGCGACGAGGGCGTGAAACACATCTACGGGTACCCGGGCGGTGCCCTGCTGCACATCTACGACGCCCTGTTCAAGGAACCGGCGCTCAACCACATCCTGGTTCGCCACGAACAGGCCGCCACCCACATGGCCGATGGCTATGCTCGTGCCACCGGCAAGGCTGGCGTGGTCCTGGTGACCTCGGGTCCCGGGGCGACCAACGCCGTCACCGGTATCGCCACCGCCTACATGGACTCCATCCCCATGGTGGTCCTGTCCGGTCAGGTACCGAGCAACATGGTGGGCACCGATGCCTTCCAGGAAACTGACATGGTCGGTATCTCCCGGCCGATCGTGAAGCACAGCTTCATCATCAAGCACCCTTCCGAGATCCCCGAAGTCCTCAAGAAGGCCTTCTATCTCGCCGAGTCCGGCCGCCCCGGTCCGGTAGTGGTCGACATTCCCAAGGACATGGGCGATCCGACCAAGAAATTCGAATACGTCTATCCCAAGAAGATCAAGCTGCGCTCCTACAATCCGGCGCAACGCGGCCACTCCGGACAGATCCGCAAGGCGGTCGAGATGCTCGTGGCAGCCAAGCGGCCGATCCTCTATGCCGGTGGCGGCGTCATCCTGGGCGGTGCCTCGGGCGCCCTCACCGAGCTGGCACGCCTGCTCAACCTGCCGGTCACCAATACCCTGATGGGATTGGGCGCCTACCCGGGCAGCGATCGCCAGTTCCTCGGCATGCTCGGCATGCACGGCAGTTACCCGGCCAACCTGGCCATGCACCACAGCGACGTCATCCTCGCCGTCGGTGCGCGCTTCGATGACCGCGTCATCAACGGCGCCAAACGTTTTTGCCCGAATGCCAAGATCATCCACGTCGACATCGATCCGGCGTCCATCTCCAAGACCATCAAGGCCGATGTACCCATTGTCGGTCCGGTGGACAGCGTTCTCGCCGAGATGGTCGCCGTGGTGCGCGAGCTGAGCGAGAAGCCGCACGCCGAGAGCCAGGCTACCTGGTGGAAGCAGATCGAAGAATGGCGCGGTAACCGTGGCATGTTCCCCTACGACAAGGGCGACGGCAGCATCATCAAGCCGCAGACTGTCATCGAGACCCTGTACGACGTGACCGCGGGCGATGCCTACATCACCTCCGATGTCGGCCAGCACCAGATGTTCGCCGCCCAGTACTACCTGTACGACAAGCCCAATCGCTGGATCAACTCCGGTGGCCTGGGCACCATGGGCTTCGGCTTCCCGGCGGCCATGGGCGTCAAGCTCAACTTCCCGGACGCCGACGTCGCCTGCGTTACCGGCGAAGGCAGCGTGCAGATGAACATCCAGGAGCTCTCCACCTGCATGCAGTACGACCTGCCGGTGAAGATCATCTGCCTCAACAATGGCGCCCTGGGCATGGTCCGCCAGTGGCAGGACATGCAGTACAGCAGCCGCTACTCCCACTCCTACATGGAATCCCTGCCGGACTTCGTCAAGCTGGCCGAGGCCTATGGCCACGTCGGCATGCGCATCCAGCGTCTGGAAGACCTCAAGCCGATGATGGCCGAAGCCTTCGCCATGAAGGATCGCCTGGTCTTCCTCGACATCGCCGTGGACAACACCGAACACGTCTACCCGATGCAGATCAAGGATGGTGCGATGCGCGACATGTGGCTGAGCAAGACGGAGCGGACCTGAACATGAGACACATCATCTCCCTGCTGCTGGAAAACGAGCCTGGCGCCCTGTCCCGTGTGGTCGGCCTGTTCTCCCAGCGCAACTACAACATCGAAAGTCTCACGGTTGCCGCGACCGAGGATCCGACCCTGTCGCGCCTGACCCTGACCACCATCGGCCAGGAAGAGACGGTCGAGCAGATCACCAAGAACCTCAACAAGCTCATCGAGGTGGTGAAGCTGGTCAACCTGTCCGAGAGCGCTCACATCGAGCGTGAACTCCTGCTGATCAAGGTCAAGGCCACCGGTGCCCAGCGTGCCGAGGTCAAGCGCACCACCGATATCTTTCGCGGCCAGATCGTCGATGTCGGCAGTAGCGTGTATACCATTCAGCTGGCGGGCACCAGCGAGAAGATCGACAGCTTCATCCAGGCGATCGGCGCCGCGTCCATCCTCGAGGTGGTACGTAGCGGCGTGACCGGAATTTCCCGTGGCGACAAAGCCCTGAGCATCTGATACCCCCTTTTCCAGGAGAACCTGCAATGCGCGTTTACTACGATAAAGACTGTGACCTTTCCATCATCCAGGGCAAGAAGGTCGCCATCATCGGCTACGGCTCCCAGGGCCACGCCCACGCCTGCAACCTGAAAGACTCCGGCGTCGATGTCGTCGTTGGTCTGCGCAGCGGCTCGGCCACTGTCGCCAAGGCCGAAGCCCATGGCCTGACCGTCAAGCCGGTAAAGGACGCCGTGGCTTCCGCCGACGTGGTCATGATCCTGACCCCCGACGAATTCCAGTCCAAGCTGTACAAGGACGAGATCGAGCCGAACCTGAAGCAGGGTGCCACCCTGGCTTTCGCTCACGGTTTCGCCATCCACTACAACCAGGTCGTGCCCCGCGCTGATCTGGACGTCATCATGATCGCCCCCAAGGCCCCGGGTCACACCGTGCGCTCCGAGTTCGTCAAAGGCGGTGGCATTCCTGATCTGGTCGCCGTCCACCAGGACGCCTCCGGTAATGCCAAGAACGTCGCCCTGTCCTACGCCTGCGGCGTCGGCGGCGGCCGTACCGGCATCATCGAAACCACCTTCAAGGACGAGACCGAAACCGACCTGTTCGGCGAGCAGGCCGTGCTGTGCGGTGGTGCGGTCGAGCTGGTCAAGGCCGGTTTCGAAACCCTGGTCGAAGCGGGTTATGCCCCTGAAATGGCCTACTTCGAGTGCCTGCATGAACTGAAGCTGATCGTTGACCTCATGTACGAAGGCGGTATCGCCAACATGAACTACTCGATCTCCAACAATGCCGAGTACGGCGAGTACGTGACCGGCCCCGAGGTGATCAACGCCGAGTCGCGCGCTGCCATGAAGAATGCGCTCAAGCGCATCCAGAACGGCGAATACGCCAAGATGTTCGTGGCCGAGGGTGCGTCCAACTACGCTTCCATGACCGCCTACCGTCGCAACAACGCGGCTCACCCGATCGAACAGGTCGGCGAGAAGCTGCGTGCCATGATGCCTTGGATCGCGTCGAACAAGATCGTCGACAAGACCAAGAACTGATCGAGCAGGGCGCCAGCCCTGTAACGAACTGTAAAGACGCGGCCTCGGCCGCGTTTTTTATTGCACTGCCCACGACCCCGGCAATGCCTTAGCATGAGAGGTTAGGCTGAACCCTATCCTCAAGAGGTCAGTCCAACCCGTCAGGTAATGCCCAAGGAAAATCCATGAGCGAGCGTCCCGAAGAAACCCCGTCCAATACCACCACCGATGGCCTCATCCCCGTGGATGAGCACATCGAGGAGACGCAGGACGCCCAGGGTCGCAAGATCAGACGCCGTGGCGTTTACCTGCTGCCCAATCTCTTCACCACTGCGGCCCTCTTTGCCGGTCTCTATTCGATCATCAAGGGTGTCGCGGCTCAGACCGCCTTTATCCAGGGGCAATACGAGATCGCCTCCGCCGGCTTCTCCGCCGCCGCCGCCGCCATCTTCATTGCCATGGTGCTCGATGGCCTGGATGGCCGGGTCGCCCGCATGACCAACACCCAGAGCGCCTTCGGCGAGCAGTACGATTCGCTTTCCGACATGGTCGCCTTCGGCGTGGCTCCAGCCATCTTGGCCTTCCAGTGGGCCCTGAGCGGCCTGGGTAATGTCGGCTGGGCCGTCGCCTTCATCTATGTAGCGGGTGCCGCGTTGCGCCTTGCCCGTTTCAATACCCAGATCGGCTCGGTGGACAAGCGCTACTTCATCGGCCTGGCCAGTCCTTCCGCGGCGGCCCTGGTGGCTGGTACCGTCTGGTGCTTCAGTGACTTCGGCATTCAGGGCTCCAAGCTGTCCCTGCTGGTAGCCCTGATGGTCGCCGCGGCTGGCATGCTCATGGTCAGCAACTTCAAGTACTGGAGCTTCAAGACCCTAGGCCTGAAAGGGCGGGTGCCCTTCGTGGTCATCCTGATCGCCGTGCTGGTCTTTGCCGTGGTCTTCACCGACCCGCCGCGCGTTCTGTTGTTGGGCTTCCTGGCCTATGCCGTCTCCGGCCCCTTCACCACCCTCTGGCGCAATCGTCGTGTCGGTCGCGGCTAGCCGCACGAGAGGTCTATAGGAAAGGGGGCTGCGTAAGCAGCCCCCTTTCTTTTTTGGCCTTTGTGAAAATAACCTGTTGACCTGTCCTGAAACTCCCCTATAATGCGCCCCACTTCCGGCA
>NZ_JBXGSE010000029.1:0-3253 GCF_056790235.1 Pseudomonas sp. VMV1 | reverse complement strand
ATAAAGATCATCTTTATATCTTTACTGAATTTCGTCCCAAGCCCAAACCATTTATGAAACCAGCTATCAAAAGCACATAAACTATTTGATTTGATACGCCTGAGTAGACTAACACTTTAGCCTTTGCGATTAATGCAGACTCCAAGCCTTGCGGCAAGGCGTGTTAGGTTAGCCCTATCAAGGTCTAGGCTCCGAGCCGCAGCAGCTACATTGCCACCATTGTCCCTAAGTGCCTCTTCCAGAAGCTGTCTTTTGTACCCATCTACAGCTGATCTAAAATCACCCCCGGGCAGCTGCTTTGATGGAACGTGACGTGACTCTATAGCCGCCGCGCCAGCTTGAAATTCGGGGAGGTCCAAGTCCTGCAGCTCAAATGAAAGTACGTCTATTCCTGTCGTGAGAAAGGCACGTTTCTTGGCTTTGAGCGCTGCCCTAGCCATCAGGTGCTCCAGCTCGCGCACATTCCCTGGCCAGGAATACCCCATCAGTGCCTGACGGGCAGCCTCAGAAAAACGCAATGAGGGCATGCCCACCCGCCAGCGGTTCTCTTCGGCAAAAGCGCCTGCCAACAGCATTATGTCTTCCCGACGTTCCCTTAGCGAAGGAACCCGTAATGGATAGACGCTCAGACGATGGTACAGGTCTGCTCGAAAGCGACCCGCACGAACCTCATCCTCCAAATTGCGATTGGTGGCCGCGAACAGGCGGATATCAACAGTATGGGGTTTGTCGGAGCCTACCCGTTGCAAATGCCCGCCCTGAAGTACGCGAAGCATGGTGGCTTGTACGGCTAAAGGGAGTTCACCGATCTCATCTAAGAAAAGCGTCCCGCCACTGGCCACTTCAAATTTACCAAGCCTGTTTTCGATAGCACCCGAGAATGCGCCTTTGACGTGTCCAAACAGCTCGCTTTCAACCAAATGCTTAGGAAGGGCGGCGCAATTGACGGTGATGAATGGTTTATCCGCTCGGGCTGAAACGTCGTGGAGCCGTTGGGCAACTAATTCTTTACCGACCCCTGTTTCACCGGTAATCAATACAGTGAGATCGCTTGGCGCTACCAGGTCAATTTCGGAAAGCAGCTGCTTAAAGCTTTCGCTGCTTCCAATCATCGCTGGTTTAGAAGGGTGAGCGGTGAGTCGGTAGGCTTCTGCCCGTTTTCTTTCCCCTGCTACCGTGCGCAGGAGTTCATCGAATTGCGATGCCGCCACTACGGTCGCTGCTGCGAACACGGCAAACGTCTCGATGGTTTGTAGGTCCTGTTCCGAAAACTGTCCGACAGTGAGTGCATCGAGCGTCAGAACTCCCCAAGTCTTTTCATTAATCCGCAACGAACAGCCCATGCAATCATGTACCGGCAAGGCACTCGAGCCGATTAACCCGTCATAAGGATCGGGCAGCTTGCAATCAGGAGGGAAAAGCACTGCCCCTCGAGCCTCGACGATTGCTTCCAACCGGGGGTGGTTTGCGACACGGTAACGTCGGGCCATCGCGTCCTGAGCCAAGCCATACGCTGCAACAGGAGTGAGTTCATCTTCATCCAAACGTAGCAACGCTACAGCATCTGACGGCAAAAGGTTTTGCAAGGCATCTAATACACGCTGATAACGGGTGTGCGAAGGAATTTCCGCAGTTAGATCGTTTAGGAGCGGAAGGAGTGCCTGAAGCGCCCGGATCTGATGGGTCGAAACGACATCTTTATTCATAAAATAGGTCTTAATGACTCGGTCAAAAAAACCTTTTACCCCGCACAGGCATTGATTTACAAGGATTTTAATTGTGGCACGCCACTTGCTCCACCAAAAGCAAAGACCCTAAACCCTGGAGTTCCCATGCTTACTTCTGCCCAATACGACATCATCAAAGCGACTGTTCCTCTGCTAGAAACAGGAGGCGAGGCGCTTATCACCTATTTCTACCAGCTTATGCTGGACACGCATCCGGATGTGCGTCCGCTGTTCAACCAAGCACATCAGACCAACGGCTCGCAGCCTCGGGCCCTGGCCAACGGCGTGCTTATGTATGCAAGGAACATTGATAGGCTAGAAAACCTAGGTGGCTTGGCCAGCCAAATCATTAACAAGCACGTCGCGCTACAAATCCTTCCAGAGCATTACCCTATTGTGGGGTCATGCCTGCTGCAAGCGATCCGCGAAGTACTAGGTGCAGAGGTTGCTACCGATGAAGTGATCGCAGCCTGGGCCGCAGCTTACCAGCAGCTTGCGGATATATTGATTGAAGGGGAGCGAAACGCTTATGACGCCATCGCCGCCGCACCCGGCGGCTGGCGTGGCGCCCGGCAATTCACTGTCTCAAGAAAGGTAGTCGAGAGCACGGAAATTACTTCGTTTTACCTGGTACCGTCTGATCATCAACCCATCATCAAACACGAAGCCGGTCAGTACATCGGCGTGCGGCTGATGATCGACGGGAAAGAGATTCGCCGAAACTACTCGCTGAGCGAGCAGGCGAACGGTGTCTTCTACCGCATCAGCGTGAAGCGTGAGAAAGATGGTGTGGCCTCGACGTACCTGCATGATCACGTCGCAGTAGGAAGTACGCTTGACCTGTTTCCACCGTCCGGGGATTTCACGCTCACCCATGATACCAAACCGCTGGTGCTGATCAGCGGCGGGGTCGGCATAACTCCAACGCTGGCAATGGCCGCACAAGCGTTGGAGGCAGGTGAGCGTCCAGTGACCTTCATTCACTACGCCCGTAATAGCCAAGTACACGCATTCTCGGAGCTGTTGCGCGAATGGCAAGAGCGCTATCCCCTATTCGAAGCCCATGTGGTCTACGCGGAACACGCCGGACAGGAAGCCTACACGCCAGATGCAGTCGGGTTTCCATCCATCACGCATCTTCAGGAATGGTTGCCTGCCAACCGCAATGTGGACGCCTATTTCCTCGGTCCCAAACCGTTCATGGCTTTCATGAAACGTGCACTAAGCGATATCGGGGTTCCAGAGAATCAGGCGCGCTATGAGTTTTTCGGCCCAGCTGAAGCAATGGCCTAACCTCAGTTGTGAGGGCCTAGCCTCTGCCTGCTAGAGGCCTAGCTGTGATCTCTCAGTAGGTTGTTCATCCGGGGCATTCCCGGAATTCTGGAAGCGCGACCAACACAGCCTTCGAGGAGCCCCGGATGAACCTGCATAAACATGCCCGTCTTACCCCTCGAGGTCGAGCCCTTATCGTCCAGCGCATCCTCACAGGGCTGCGTGCCGAGGATGCGGCACAAGCGGCGGGGGGT
>NZ_JBXGSE010000028.1:0-3607 GCF_056790235.1 Pseudomonas sp. VMV1 | reverse complement strand
GTCGATTGCTGTCATTGACTGATTCCGGTTTGGTATTTCCAGGATCTCGCGATACTTTTGGAACCCGACAGTGGCTATTAGCGGCGTTGGGCTAGCGGCCGCGGCCGCCGTCAGTGGCGCTACCGCCGGCGGCGATCTTCTTGCGGTTGGGGCGCTTATACGCGGGGATCTGGCGCTTCAGGCGCAGCTGTCTCACCTTGCTGTAGTGGACCCCGTACCTCAGGCCGATCGCCCGATCGCTATCGGTGCCCAGATCCGCCAGTAGCGCCTCGCTCAGAGGCTGTTCGTCCTGCAGCTTGGGAATGTCGCGCCGTTTGCGTTCGCGGTACACCAGATCGTCAGGAATCCCGAACCGGTGAGCCAGCTCGGCGTCGCGCAACTTACCCAGCAGCGGCACGGCCTCCGGGGGCAGGCTGTGCACCCGCGGCGCTCGCTTCGCCGGGGCCAGGCCTTGGCGCCGGCGCATTAGGTAGACCGCCCGCCGGCTGATGCCGAGCCGCCTGGCGACGGCCGCATCGGGTTCCTGTCCAACGAGGGCGAGGTTCTCCGGGCTCCACCGGAACAGCGTCTCGCGCTGGAAGCCGCCCTGCTTCAGGTCGTAGGGCTCGATGGCCAAGGACTGCCGCTTGCGCGCCACGGTCATGCGCGACATACCCCACCGGTCGCCCAGGGCGGTATAGCTCTCGGTGCCGAGCAGGGCAAGCATCTCGTCTGTCCAGGTCTTCATCGCAACTCACAGCATCTGCAGCACATGCCAGTCTAGCGGCATGGCACCAGGCGGACCACGACAGGCCTTGCGTTTTCCGGATCGGTGAGAGGGTAGGCCATCACCTGATGGAGACTCGAACATGGTACCGGTTGAACAACTCAAAGCCGCAGTGGAACAACTTCCGAAGTGGAGCCCGCAGATCACCAGCCGGGTAGATTGGGTCAACTGGCGCCGAGGCTTGCAGGTCAAGGCGCATTGGTACGGGAATTGTTCGCTCCTGTGCTACCTCGACTTCAAGGACAGTGTCGCCCGGGGCGACACCTTGGCCACCGCCTTCAAGCGCTTTGCTGCCCCGGACGCCCGGCCGCGAGTCATCAATGGCCATGGCGGGTCCTGCCTCGACTACTCGTTCCAGTCTGACCACTTCGTGTCCATCAATGAGCTGGCTGAAATCGCGGACGCCAAGGGCTATGCGTACACCGTCCTGTACGTCCAGGAATGTGTCGGTGCTCGGCCGGTTTTCGAGACGCTGGGCATCCCCATGGTACCGGGCGAGATGGGCAAGGAATGGGTGGGCGGCGAGTTCATCTCCTACGTCTGGCCCGCCGGCCAGAATCTGTAGTCGTCTGCCACACCTGCTGGCGGGAAGATACCGGCCAGCACCGGGCGGCGCGGTATCCCAACGCCCGGCGAGCCGTAATCTGTAGTCGTACCCTGCGTCACCTGACGACCTGCTGCCGGCCATCCCGGCACCGCGCGGTATCATCGCGCCTCAACTCGTGAGGCGTGCGCAATATTGGCCAGAAGGTCATCGTGGCTATCTGCAAACTGGGTGCACCGGAGGAAGAGTGGAAGCCCTTCAGATCCGGGATCGCGGGATTCGACGGGATCTGAAAGCGGCCGCAATAGGACAGTCAGGCCTACCCCGGTACGCAGCTGCTGAGCCCATCGCGGCTTGCGTATCTGAAGACCTATGGGACGTTGGTCAGCATCACTCATCGATGCTGACGGAGCTTCCCCATGCAGACCTCCAAAACCTCCTCGACTCCGGCTCTGCCGCTACAGCTGTGCGTCCACCGCTATTACTCCAGCGCCGAAGACCCGGCC
Organism: Pseudomonas sp. VMV1; assembly: GCF_056790235.1. Classification (NCBI taxonomy): domain Bacteria; kingdom Pseudomonadati; phylum Pseudomonadota; class Gammaproteobacteria; order Pseudomonadales; family Pseudomonadaceae; genus Pseudomonas; species Pseudomonas sp. VMV1. Next base: position 1,791 of record NZ_JBXGSE010000028.1, on the reverse strand, counting down.
TTCCAGCAGCTGCTTGTGGTTTGGAATCAGGTGGCGCCGATCCTCGCTGCGGCGCCGGCCGGCACCATTGCCAAAGTCGACAGCGAGCCCCTGTTTGTTGCGCCGGTTGATGGTGCTTTGGCGATGTTCCTGTCCGCAGACATCAGCCCAACGGCCGTCGACGGCAACATCTTCCGGCCTGAGGATTTCGACGGCATCGGCGCCGATGAATTTGCCGAGCTACAGGGCGCCTTGGAGCGCTGGATGGCTGCGCCAACGTACGATACGCCCTGCACCTCGTCTCACCTTACAGACGTGCTCGCCGCCAACTACCGGGAGGCAGGGGCGCCGCGCGAATGGCAGTGGTCGGGTGAATACGAGAACACTCCCGGCCAGTAAATCCATCGGGCGCCGCGCCAGTGTGCGCAGGCGTCGCGCTACTGTCGCAACTCCCCCAGCGGCGATAAGCGCCGGCCGGTATAGCTAAAGTATCTTCTCAGGTATACTGTATCAGAGCGTAGATACTTCGGGATACTGGCCATGGCCGTAAGACGTCCACTCTTTAAACGCACCGCTCTGGCGGAGTCATTGGTTCGAGAGCTGGCAGGCGAGACCTTCCACGATCATAGCTCAGGGCTTTTCCTGGCGGCGCCGCGGCGCACCGGCAAAAGCACCTTCCTCAAGAACGACCTTATTCCCGCCTGCGAAGCCCGTGGCTGGCTCGCTGTCTATGTCGACCTGTGGGCGGACAAGCAGACCGATCCCGCCGACCTGATCGCGGGCGCCATCGGCGAAGCGTTGGCCGAATACGAATCGGGCCTGAGCAAGGTGGCCAAGAAAGCCGGCATCGAAAAGCTCAACTTGCTGCGCACCTTGAGTTGGGACTTTACCCGGCCGCAGCTGCCCGCCGGTACCACCCTGTCGAAGGCGCTGGACGTGCTGCGCACAGTATCAGGTCGCATGATTGTGCTGATCATCGACGAAGCTCAGCATGCGCTCAACAGCGAGGCGGGCGTGGCAGCCATGTTCGCCCTCAAGGCAGCCCGCGACCAGCTCAACAGCGGCGAAGAAGAGGATGGCGTCCGGATGGTCTTCACCGGCTCCAGCCGTAACAAGCTGACCAACCTGGTACTCAAGAATGGCCAGCCCTTCTACGGCGCTCGGGTCTCCGAATTCCCCCGCCTGGGCCGTGACTACGTTGAGTTCGTTACCGAGCTTTGGAATCGCAGCCTCGCCGCGCACAATCAGTTCGCGATCGAGGACGTGGAGTGTGCCTTTGAGCTAGTCGGCCGCCGGCCGGAGATGCTGACAGCGCTCCTCTCCGACACGCGGGTGATCCTGGGCGATGCCGGCAACCTGGGCGAGCTGCTGCGTGAGGGGGCGTTGAACCACCAGCAGGGCGTGTGGAGCGACTACGAAAGCGCCTGCAACGATCTGTCACCACTACAGCGTGCTGTCCTGGAGGTGATCGCCGAGCGGGCCTTGCGCAAGCAGCCCTTCGCACCGTTCTCGTCAGAGACACTCGAAGCGATTAATCGCAAGCTGGAGCAATCCCAGGAGACGCCGAATGCCACGAAGCCCAACGTGCAGAAGGCACTCGAAGTATTACGTGAGCGGGAGCTGATTTGGAAGGCGAACCGTGGGGAGTATGCTTTGGAAGATAGCGCTATGGGTGATTGGTTAAAGAGTGGTCGATAAGGAGATCGAGAGACTCTCTACTAAAATTGAAGTTAACTATCATCTAGTAATAAGGTTGAATATGGGCAGCTCTAACCGCAGCGCTAATCCTCGAAGTTTTAAAAGGCCTAGGGT
>NZ_JBXGSE010000027.1:0-4688 GCF_056790235.1 Pseudomonas sp. VMV1 | reverse complement strand
TCGCGTCGGCCGACCGACTAGTCCGACGCATTCGCTGTGGGGGTTTTTATGGCCATCAATAGCGAGAAGGGCTTCAGCGAGATCTGCAAGCCGCAGGGGCAGTCGCCGAACTCGGTGGCAATGACTCGCGCAGCAACAAGCTTTCAACACAGCTCGCCCCCTTCTGAGCTACAGAGTGGGCTACGTTTTCTTGCGAAACCGCCGGACCTGGAGCAATAGGGCGCTGCGCGTTTCGATGCAAAGTGCAGCTAAGCGCTACCGGACTCATCCACCTCGATAGGAAAGGTGAAGTTCGGATCGTCTTCGCTTAAATCGTCGAAGGCGGACGCCAATAGCAAACCGGGATCCTCCGGCAGGTCAATTTCGGTCAAGGGTACAAGCTCTTCATCACCTAGATTCAGCGGTAGCTGCTGAGCGAGATCCTTGAACATGAATTTGATGGCGACGACTCGTCTCGCCTCACGCTTCAACTCGTAAGTGACGTCCAATCTACTCTTGGTGCGCAGCTCTTCCACCGCAGGATCAATCACACGTTGACGAAGATTGTTAAACCGCTGGTAAGCATCGGAAAGCCCTAAAGCGGTCCTGAGCGTCTCGATCTCGATGTATGCCCATCCGGTCTTTTTGAACTGCATGAGCATCTCGAAAAGCCGAAATGAGTGACTTGAGTCGAGACGGGCCACGCGCCGCAGATCGTAGCTGGTGAGCTTGGTATGAAGCCGGGACAGATACGGCATAACATGGATTGTGAACGACAGCTCTACCCTGCCCTCCCCCGCTATGTAACGCGCAGCATCTACCCAGCGCTTACGCTCCACTGCAGATCCATCGAACGTCTTCACCTCCCGCTCAAAAAGGACGTCTGCTGTCTCCTTCATCTGCTCGTAGGCATGACGAAGCTGCACACCATAGATTTCTGAATACAGCAGGGCCGAAACCGAAATTTTCTTCGGCATCCCTTTACGAGGATCAATTTGGCTTATCGCAGCCAAAATCAGCCTCTGCTCGTTAAGGGTAAGCCGATACGAGGCAGTGATGAGCGTGTTTGATTTCGTTACCCGGATCGGCCGAGGGTCAGCTTGATCTGGAACGGAGGTGGATACCTTTGACATGTAAAGACCTGGTAAGAAGCCTTCGAACCCTACTATTCCTTTCCCCTGTAGTCGATACGGGGCCCAGCGAAAAAGGAGTCGAAAGCCCGTACAACGCGCTTTTGGCGCGACCATCAACCGCCCAGACGTTCCGGCAGAATCGTGTAGTAGTCGTCTCGGCGAGACGCGGTGGTAGGTAGTAAAGCACTGACTGAGCGGACATGCGAGTACCTTAATTTGTAGTCGATCCACATCTAGCTGAAGTAGCGCACTGCTGGGAGAACTACTGAAAGAGTCTCCATACCGTAATCTGTAGTCGCAGCGCCGGCCGGACGTCACGTCTAGCAAGGCCACGCTGAGCCTGGGTCGTTCAATACCGTAATGTGTAGTCGTATTGGCTCAGCAGTGAACCGGCTTTGACCATAAGCCAGGCCGCTACGGACGGTAGTGCCGTAATGTGTAGTCGTCAGAAGGCTTACGGCCTGCGTACAGCCCTAATTTGTAGTCGATCAGGCGAACTGACTGCGTTTTTGCCGCCAAAACGTCTGTTTGATGCCGTAATTTGTAGTCGTGAGCTCGGTTCTAACGAAATCCTGATCGGCTAGATACCGTAATTTGTAGTCGTTTCAGCAGGTTAGACGACGGACTAGCCGTAATTTGTAGTCGTTAGTAAAGGTTTCCAGTGACGTTGGTTACCGCCATATGTAGTCGTAAGACGTAATAGACGTGTCAGTTCGAGCGTACCTGATTGCGTCCGACTACGATGATCTGCGCACCATGGGAAAAACACGCGGCCAACCAAAAAGCGAAATTTTCCTTTAAAAACAATGATTTATAGGAATAAATCCGGATTTTCTGTATTCAACGCCTTAGACGAGGGCGAATCCGAACCATCTTTAATCGCTACCGTGCTAGCACTGTTCAGATATACAGCCGCTATCTGTAGCATCGACGAGCACGTACCAGTGGATAACAGCCAGAATCTGTAGTCGCTGCTACCGGAATCTGTAGTCGATCAACACGGAATCCGTAGTCGGCTCAGCCGTAAAGGCTAGTCGCATTACCGGAATCTGTAGTCGATACCCCCCACGGAAGCCAGGCCTGGCGCGGGTTTCAGCGTCTTAAAAACAAGATAAAAACAAGAAATAAAGATTTAAAAAGCTCCTAAAAGGCTGGTCTCTGTGGACAAGGAAGCGCCACGATGCTCAACGAGCCGCTATCGACTACAAATCACGGCATGTGCACAGTCGCCTGTTTGGCGACAGACAGTCCTCTCTGGATACCCCAACGTCACGCGTGATAGCGGCCAGTCAGGCCGAGCTACATGTGATCAGGAGATACTCGACGAGCACCTCCGACCGTAGGCATCAGCACCCTTTTGACCTTCCAGCTGGAACCAAAGCCGCGGATTTGCTGCCAAGGGACGGGGCAGATGACTAAATGCCCTAGGAGTAGACGACAGATCCGCGAGTCACCGACGGTCGTCACACAAAACCATTCGATATCACGAACCCCTCCCCTCTGCACAAAGGCTACCTACTACTCGCATCGGTGATCTCGTTACACGTGCAATCAGACACCAGTCCTCGTCCCGAAGAGGTTTTGTTTAGCCACCACTCCAGCAGAGCAGTGCCTACCCAACCAGATGGGGCAGGCAGACCGGATAAAACAGGGGCAAGACGTCGTTGGCAAAGGACGAGATCCACTTTCCTTTTCAAAAAGCATTCTTGCCTATCTAACACAGCTAGCTAGGTGCTCCACGCAATACGTTTACCTGACATCGCTCATCTCACATACCAACGCGTTGACACCCCCTATGAGCTAGCTGGTACCCAGTACCTGGCACATAAAGGTCAATCCAGCGTCGGATCGAGATTGAATGGCCCTTAGCATCCCTAACCCCTTCTAGAAGAAGTCAGAAAACGGGGTCCAGATGTGGAACGCAACGGATAAACCAACAGCCACCACATAAGGTTGAGTCGAACGATGTCGGAGAGACCGAACGGCGGATGCGAGGCAGCAAAGCACGCCAGGCTTCATACACGAACGGACACTGACTACCGCCCGTACTTCTCACACCACAGATCGAAGGCTTCGATGAATATGTCCTGACCAGTTAGACCAAGGTCGATACGCGCCAGCTGAAGCTTTCTGTATCGATCAGCGTCGCACTTCACGCTTAGGGTTCTGTTTTGGCCAGCCTTTGCCATGGGGGCAACCTCCTCTCCTGCATGTTGCGCGGGAGCCTGGTTGCTTTTAGCAACGCTGGGTGCTGACGATGCTGCAGATGTGACAGGCTCTGCTGCGTTAGAGGTTTTGAGCATTGAGCCGAGATCTCGAGGAGTACGAGCCATTAGATCCTACCTTAGTCCGCAAATGCTTAAATAAGTGTACGAGTGCGTGAGTGCTTAAACAAGCGCTTAAGCACGTGATTGCTGATTGCTCAGCTCTTCTAGTATGTAGTCGCACAACTTTCTGATATCACGAGACGCAGAGCAGCTCGGCCGTAGCTCTTGGGGTACTCGACCATCGATCCCCGCTTCAACCATGATGGTGCGACGAGGCATCGGTGGGCACAGCTTCCCGTGTTGAGACAGAGCCACCATTACGTCTTTGGTGATATTTGTATTGAGCGTCACTTCGTTCAAGAGGAATACGAAGGGCTTATTTTCGTCCTTCACCAGCGTCAGGGTCTGCCGTACCGCACGCAGATCGTGTGGACCCGCCTTTACTGGAATGATCACAAGATCTGCGAACTTCACTGTCGCGGTGATGACGTCATTGGACTCAGGAGGTGTGTCGATAAGGACGTAGTCATAGCCCTCACCTTCCAGCACGCTGATTGCTGCGCCCAAGCTCTCGTATGGGACATTTGACATCTGCGGCTCTTCGATCTCGCGCTCTTGCCACCATTCGGTAAGGCTGCCCTGCGGATCAGTGTCTATCAGCATCACCCGATTTCCGCGGCGGGCCAACTCCACTCCCAAGACCTCGGTCGTAGTGGTCTTACCAACACCGCCCTTTCTTGACGCAATCGCGACTGTCTGCACCAGGAACCTCCTTCAGAATGTAACCACGCGCTTAGGTGCGCAGATGCTTACTTGCTTACGTAAGTGCTTGCGCATGTATTTGCGTGAGCGTTGATGCCGAGTATATGCGTGCACACGCATGCTCTCAAGCGGATAAGCACGCACGTAACTGCTTACGCGAGTGCTTGGTTAAGCATTTGCTTAGACTCGAACTGTGGTTACACGGGAGCGTTGTTTCGAGATCGTGGCTATGGTCAAGGAAATGCTGTCGAATCGGTTTCCATCGATCCATACTTAAGCGTTTGCTTAACTAAGCGCTCGCGCTGGCGCCAGTATCTCTGCGCCTGAGGTGAACGAACCAGCGGGTTGGAAGAGGGTGACGCAAGGCAGCGTAAGTGGGATGGAGGCGGCTTCCAGTGGTACTGGTGCTGATGGTTTGAGGCGCTGCTATCGCGGGCGCCCATAGGAAAGTCTCTATCTCAGTACTTGCCAAATAGACCAGTCGCGCACATGCTTGGGTGCTTGGGTGCTTGGGTGCTTGGGTGCTTGGGTGCTTGGGTGCTTGGGT
>NZ_JBXGSE010000026.1:0-4979 GCF_056790235.1 Pseudomonas sp. VMV1 | reverse complement strand
CGCCATCACAGGGGCAGGCTAGCAAACACGACTTTTCAGACAAGCCCTAAGATCCGTGCTGACGTGTCGGCAACCCTTGAGCAGGTTGACCGGGACAGTGAGCGTATGGCTCGGCCGTTTTGGAAAGTGTTTCCGTTCGTAGGCGGTGCCATCACAGCGGCCGCGGCAGCTACGCTCGTACATTTTCTGATGTAACCGCTTTCTGCTCAATGAGCCCTCGTTCGAGGGCTTTTTTGTGCCTGATCTATCGCTCAACCTTACCGTACACCCCCGAGCGCCACCGACCGCTACTCATCGATGTGAGTCGCCGCTCACGCTCGTCTCGTGCTTATTCATACCCGGGAAGGGAGTGAATCGGGCACAGAACCTGCTCGTTGCTGAATAACGTTGTGCCCATCGACTTTCTAGTCTGGATGCGCACATGACCCCTTCGTTAGCGACTTCGGTAGCCGTCAGCCCTTCTTTCGCCCCTACCTCCTGCCTGCCAGCGCTGCTGGAAACCTACGGCGAGGTGATGACGCCGGAGCAAATTGCAGTTGAGCTCGAGTACAGCGCCGGCTACGTACGCAAGAAGATCGGCTGCGCCAAATACCAGCATCTGCCCTGGGTGATGTCGATCGCGCCACACCGGCGCCGGCAGGGCCTTGTCTGGGTCTATGCTACCTGTGGGGTCGCAGCGTTCCTGGAAAGCCAGCGAACATCGCTCGAGCCGGATAGCGGCTTTTCCAAGAACCTACCGCGGTTGCTCGAGGCATATGGAAAAGCAATGACGGTGGAGCAGGTAGCAAAAGCGCTGGGCTACCGCTTGAACTATGTCAGCAAGAAGATCGGGAATGCCTCCTATCAGCACCTGCCCTGGGTGACCGCCATTGCCCGGCACCGGCGCAAGCGCGGAGCCCGTTGGGTCTATGCGACCGAGGCAGTCGCCTTGTATTTGGATCGCGTCGAATGAGGCGCGCCGTCCTGTCGTTAACGGTGGCTGCCACGCTTTGGTCGATTGCACCTCTAAGCGGGGCTATTGCAGCGGAAGGCGTTGCTGACGGAACGAAAGAATCTTTCGCTGCACCTGGTAGTGAGAGCTTCTATCGCGGAAAGGCCGAGGGCTGGTTTTGGTACAAGGACCCTGCGGACGAGGAGCCTGAGCTTGAGGCCAAAGCGCCACTCCCGCCTCCACCACCACCTGCCCCCACACAAAAGGCTGAGCCGCCGGCGGCGCCTGCAGCGGCTCCTGGCCCCGAGCTGTTCAGCGTCGCCTGGATCCGCGACAACCTGCCCAAGTACCGCAACCGCGCGATCGACAATCCGACCGATGTCAATGTGCAGGCCTACTACTACCTGCAGCGCGTGATGATGGACAAATCGTCCAAGTTCTCCGAGCGCTCCAGCCAGGTGATTATGCGCGACCCGTTCCTCGACGAGGACAGCCGGCGGCCGGTGGCCACCTATGCGGCGAACGCGCTCAATCGGGAGGTCTCGAACAATCGCGACAAGGTGCTCAAGGGCTTGGCCAACAAGGTCAGCCTCTTCTTCTTCTTCAAGGGCAACTGCGTGCTCTGTGCGGAGCAGGCAGCCGTGCTGCAGTCCCTGACTGCCGCCACCGGCATCCGGATCATTCCGGTCTCACTGGACGGCGCCCCCCTCGACAACGGCTTGTTCGCGAACTATCGCACCGACGATGGCCAGGCCAAGAAGCTCGAGGTCTATCAGGCCCCTGCCCTCGCCTTGGCGATCCCGCCGGGCCGCACCGAGATCGTCGGCTACGGCGCCATCACCCTGGACGTGCTGTTCAATCGGGTCCTGATCGCTGCGCGCGAAGCGGCGCTCATCGACCAGAAGACCTTCGCGTCCACACAGCCCTTCTTCGACAACGGCCTGCTGACCCTCAAGGACAACGACGGGCTCAGCCAGGACCAGATCGACCAAGACCCCGCCGCATTTGTTGAGAGCATGCGCCGCAAGCTCGCCCGCAAGACCATAGATGGAGAGGTGCCCCATGAGGCGCAGCAGTAAGCAGTCGTTGTGCGCAGCCGTGCTGGTTGCGGCCCTTGCGCCCCTGGGCGCCTACGCCAACATCGAGAGCCAGCTGGACTCGATGTTCAACTCAATGTCCAACAGCACCGACCCGGGCATGTACCAGACGGCGACCCGAGGCGTGGTCAGTGGCGGCTCGATGCGGATCCGGAATCAGATCGCAACGGCGCCGGTGGTCTCCTTCCGACCGCCCTCCTTTCAGGCCGGCTGCGGCGGTATCGACATGTTCGCCGGCTCCTTCTCGTTCATCAACGCGCAGCAGTTCGTTCAGTCGCTGCGCTCCATCGCCTCTAACTCGGTAGGTGTCGCGTCGGGCTACGCGTTCAAGCTAGCGCTTAAGGCCATGGGACCGACGGTGGAGAACACCATCGCCAACCTGCAGGAGACCATGCAGGACCTCAACGGCCTCATGTCCAATAGCTGCCAGCTCGCCCAGGGCCTGGTGACGGACGCGTTCTCGGCGTTCGAGGGCAAGGACAACATGCAGACGGCCACGGGGAACACCGTGAAGGGCCTCGCTGACAGCTTCGGCTCTCTCTTCTCCGGCAGCACCAACTCGAAGTCCCCTACGGAAGAGAAGAGCAAGGCCGGCAACTTCGTCAGCTGTGAGGACACCGGCAACGTCGTCTGGTGTGCCATGCAGCAGTACAACAGCCAGCAGTTCTTCAAGTACGGATCTCAGCAGACCGACGAGATGATCATGTCCTTCACCGGCTCGGTAGTCATCACCGGCCTGGTGGACGCGGCCGATGGCAAGGGGCAGGTACCTGAGACCAAGCCGATATTGCCGACCAGCATCTCGCTGCAGGACATCATCGAGGGCCAGAAGACCGAGACGGTGCAGATCTACTCGTGCGGCGGAGACAAGGCCGCGTGCCTCACGCCCAGCACCCAGTCGATCGCCTTCGACGGCTTGGCGGAGAAAATCATTAAAGGCTTCAACGGCTCAACCAGCTCCGTCGGCATCGTGCACAAGTGGGCGACTAACACAGGGACGTTCAACAACGATGAGCAAGCCATCCTCAACATGATGCAGAAACCAGGCTTCGCCGGCATGGTGCAGCGGCTGTCGCAAGGCAGCGAATCGATGGCGCGTGGCTTTGTCTCCGCTCACGCGAAGATGCTGGCGCTCGAGGGCGCATATTCGCTCGTGAAATCCTACATCGACACGGCTGAAACGGTGATCACGCGCAGCAAGATGGTCGACAAGCTGGGTAAACCTGCCGGCGAATTCATCGGTACCGCACGGGACCGCCTGGTGCAGGAACGTCAGGCGCTACTGAGCCACTACGGCAATGAGAACGACCTGGTGCTCGACTACGAGGCGCGGATGAAGGTGCTGCCCACGCCTGCAGCATTCATCAACGTCGAAAAACCTGTACAGGGAGCTCAGTAATGGAGTTCTCGATCTACTCGGTCGGGTCAGCGACCTACCTCGAAAGCATCCTCAACGCGGTAGCCATGATCTCAGGATCGGGCAGCATCGAATCGTTGGCCAAGGTCGGTCTGTTGATCGGCACCCTCTTCCTGGGCTTCCAAGCGGTATTCAAAAACCAGGCGATTCCTTTCCAGCAAGTGGGCGTCGCGCTGATCCTGTACATGGCGCTGTACGGGCCAACCGGCCGGGCGGTCGTGGAGGACGTGTATGACGGCACGGTCGTGGTCGTCGACAACGTGCCGATCGGACCGCTGTTCGTAGGATCCGTGGTGTCCAACATTGGCTACAAGCTGACCAGGGAGATGGAGCAGGCCTTCTCCACGCCGGCCATGACCACCTATGGCTTCGCCGATCCCCTGACCACCTTGATGAAGGTGCGCGGAGCGACCCGCAATGCCTTGGCGATGCCGTCTGTAATGGGCGACACCCTTGCAGGCGGAGACTTCGTACGGTCGTGGATGACCTACATCAAGGAGTGCACCCTGGTCGGGGTCGGCCGCAACGTGGCCGCCTACGGGGCCCTCATGCGAAGCAATAACCCTGTCGATGCCATGAGATTCGAAAGCCAGGTCTACGGGACCGAGATCTTCGAGGGCAACACCGGCGTGGGCACCTATTACACCTGCTCCGAAGCGCACACCCGGCTCAAAGCTCTTAGCGCTTCCACGCAGAGCGGCATCATGGACGACGTCGCGAAGCTGGCGTTCCAAAAGCCGGGCAAGACCGTCACTGGGGATGATGTCACCACCCGGGTCGACGATGCGCTGCGCGGTCTGAATCTTCAAGTGGCCGACGCTCGTGCCTTCACCATGGCGTCCGTACTGCTCCCGATCTTCGAGCGAGCGCCGGCACAGAAGGCCCTCGAGGATCAGCAAGGCGCCTACGCCATCATGCTCAGCCAGGCTCAGGCGCAACAAGCCACCCAGTGGGCTGTAGAAGGCTCGATGTTCACACGCTACGTCCGGCCGTTCCTGACGTTCTTCGAAGGCCTGATCTACGCCATCACCCCACTTATGGCATTCCTCCTGGTGATGGGCACCTTCGGGATGAACCTCATCACCAAGTACATCACCATGCTGTGCTGGATGATGCTGTGGCAACCCATGTCGGCCATCGTCAACCTCTATACCAAATGGTACACCGGAACAGTGATGGAAGGGTTGCTGGCCACCACCAGCAGCATCACTGACGGCAATGCGCTTTCGTTCGAGATGATGAAGCAGATGATGCCTGCACTGGACAGCGCGATCGGCGTTGCCGGCCTGATGGCATCTTCGGTACCAGTGATCAGCATGTTCCTGGTCACCGGAAGCGCGGTCGCGTTCACCAGCATGGCCCAGCGTCTCGGGGGATCCGATCAGATCAACGAGAAGATCGTATCGCCAGACATTGTTACCCCCCTCCGCGGGCCTACAAACCACTCCTCATGCCACGAGTGACTACGACAAGGCCTACGAATCAATGGCTCCGAAAATCAGCGTGGAACCATCGATATCTCGCAAGGCCTTTC
>NZ_JBXGSE010000025.1:0-5395 GCF_056790235.1 Pseudomonas sp. VMV1 | reverse complement strand
CGAGATCAACCTGGCCTACACCAAGGTCGCCGCGCCCATCTCCGGGCGCATCGGGCGCTCAATGATGACCGAAGGCGCCCTGGTCACCGCTGACCAGACCAGCGCCCTGACCAGCATCACCCAGCTCGATCCCATCTATGTCGACGTGACCCAGTCCGCCACCGATCTGCTGCGCCTGCGCCGCGAGCTGGACAGCGGTCAGCTGCAGAAGGTGCAGGGCGAGAACGCCGCCCAGGTCAAGCTGATGCTGGAAGACGGTACTGCCTACAGCCGTCCCGGCAAGCTCAAGTTCGCCGAGGTCTCGGTGGACCAGGGCACCGGCTCGGTGACCATCCGCGCCGAATTCCCCAACCCCGACAAGCTGCTGCTGCCCGGCATGTTCGTGCGTGCCGAGCTGCAGTCCGGCGTGCGCCAGAATGCCCTGCTGGTGCCGCAACAGGGTGTGACCCGCGATCTCAAGGGCCAGCCCACCGCCATGGTGGTCAACGGCGAAGGCAAGGTCGAGCAGCGGATCCTCAAGACCGAGCGCACCGTCGGCGCCGAATGGCTGGTCACCGACGGCCTCAAGGCGGGTGACAAGGTCATCACCGAAGGTCTGCAGAAGATCAAGCCGGGTGCCACCGTCACCACCAAGCCGGCGAGCAACATCGCCTCCGCCGAGCAGAAGCCGGCGGGTCAGGGTCAGTAAGGGGAGCGCCTGATGTCCAAGTTCTTCATCGACCGGCCCATCTTCGCCTGGGTAATCGCCCTGGTGATCATGCTCGCCGGCATTCTGTCGATCCTCACGCTGCCGATTAACCAGTACCCGAACATCGCCGCTCCGGCGGTCTCGATCCAGGTGAGCTACCCGGGCGCCTCGGCGCAGACGGTGCAGGACACCGTGGTCCAGGTCATCGAGCAGCAGATGAACGGGATCGACAACCTCAGGTACATCTCCTCGGAGTCCAACTCCGACGGCAGCATGACCATCATCGTGACCTTCAACCAGGGCACCAACTCCGACATCGCCCAGGTCCAGGTGCAGAACAAGCTGCAGCTGGCGACGCCGCTCCTGCCGCAGGAAGTCCAGCAGCAGGGCATACGCGTCGCAAAGTATCAACGAAACTTCTTGATGATCGTAGGTCTGGTATCCAAAGATAGTTCAGCGACCGCAGAAGACCTGTCTAACTACATTGTTTCGAGCTTACAAGATCCCATCGCACGGACCACAGGTGTGGGTGACTTCCAGGTATTCGGTGCCCAGTACGCCATGCGCATCTGGCTGGATCCGCTAAAGCTGGTGAAGTACCAGCTCACCCCGGTCGACGTCAGCAGCGCCATCCAGAGCCAGAACGTGCAGATCGCCTCCGGTCAGCTCGGCGGCCTGCCGGCGGTCCCGGGGCAGCAGCTCAATGCCACCATCATTGGCAAGACCCGCCTGACCAGCGTCGAGGAGTTCGGCAAGATCTTCCTCAAGGTCGACCAGAGCGGTGCCCAGGTGCGCCTGCGTGACGTGGCCCGGGTGGAACTGGGGGGCGAGAATTATTCCACGTTCGCGCAATTTGATGGCAAGCCGGCCGCCGGCATGGCGCTGCGTCTGGCCACCGGCGCCAATGCCCTGGACACCGCCAAGGCGGTCCGCGCCACCATCGAACGCCTCAAGCCGTTCATGCCGCCGGGCATGGAGGTGGTCTATCCCTATGACACCACCCCGGTGGTCACCGCCTCTATCCATGAGGTGGTCAAGACCCTGGGCGAGGCGATCCTGCTGGTGTTCCTGGTGATGTTCCTGTTCCTGCAGAACTTCCGGGCCACCCTGATTCCCACCATCGCCGTGCCGGTGGTGCTGCTGGGCACCTTCGCGGTGCTGCTGGCCGCCGGTTTCACCATCAACATCCTGACCATGTTCGGCATGGTGCTCGCCATCGGCCTGCTGGTGGACGATGCCATCGTGGTGGTGGAAAACGTCGAGCGGGTGATGGCCGAGGAGGGGCTCTCGCCTAAGGAAGCGACCCGTAAGTCGATGGAGCAGATCCAGGGCGCCCTGGTCGGTATCGCTCTGGTGCTGTCAGCGGTGTTCGTGCCCATGGCCTTCTTTAGCAGCTCGACCGGGGTGATCTATCGCCAGTTCTCCATCACCATCGTCTCCTCGATGGTGCTGTCGGTGCTGGTGGCCCTAATCCTGACCCCGGCGCTGTGCGCCACCCTGCTCAAGCCGGTCAAGCAGGGGCGCCACGAGAAGCGCGGTTTCTTCGGCTGGTTCAACCGCAAGTTCGAGAGCGGTCAGCACCGCTACGAGCGCAGCGTGGCCGCGGTGATCCGGCACAAGGTGCCCTTCCTGCTGCTGTACCTGCTGATCGTCGGCGTCATGGTGTTCCTCTTCACCCGCATCCAGTCGTCCTTCCTGCCGGAAGAGGACCAGGGCGTGATCTTCGCCCAGGTCACCACGCCGCCGGGCTCCAGTGCCGAGCGGACGCAGAAGGTGCTCGACACCATGCGCGAAATGATGATGAAAAATGAGCCTGGTATAAAATCTATGTTCACCGTCAACGGTTTCAACTTCGCCGGTCGCGGTCAGAGCTCGGGGCTAGGATTCATTCAACTTAAATCATGGGAAGAGCGGAGCGATCCGAAAGATAGCGCCGGAGCTATTGCAGGGCGATCCATGGGGTATCTATCCCAAGTCAAGGACGCAATAATTTTTGCGGTGGTTCCCCCTGCGGTCATGGAGCTGGGCAACGCCACTGGTTTCGACTTCTATCTGCAGGACAACGGCGGTATTGGCCACGAGGCGCTCATGGCCGCACGCAATCAGTTGCTCGGCATGGCTGCGCAGAATCCCAAGCTGATGCAGACCCGACCCAATGGTCTCAACGACGAGCCGCAGTTCAAACTCATCGTCGACGACGAAAAGGTGCGTGCGCTCGGTTTGTCGCAGAGCGATGTCAATCAGACGCTGTCCAGCGGCTGGGCCTCCAGTTATATCAACGACTTCATCGACCGTGGTCGGGTGAAGAAGGTGTACATGCAGGGCGAAGCCAGCGCACGGATGAATCCCGAGGACTTCAACAAGTGGTACGTGCGCAACGGCTCGGGCGAGATGGTGCCGGTGTCGGCCTTCGCTCGCGGCGAGTGGATCTACGGCTCGCCCAAGCTGGAGCGCTACAACGGCATCTCTTCGCTGGAGATCCTCGGGTCCGCGGCGCCTGGCTACAGCACCGGTGATGCCATGGCCGAGATCGAGCGCATGGCCAAGGACCTGCCGCAGGGCGTGGGTATCGCCTGGACTGGTCTGTCCTACGAGGAGCGTCTGTCCGGCTCCCAGGCACCGGCGCTTTATGCCTTGTCGATGCTGGTGGTGTTCCTTTGCCTGGCGGCGCTATACGAGAGTTGGTCGATTCCGATCGCGGTGCTTCTGGTCGTGCCACTGGGCGTCATCGGTGCGCTGTTGGCCACCTACTTCCGCGGTCTGGCCAACGACGTCTTCTTCCAGGTCGGTCTGTTGACGACCATCGGCCTGGCGGCGAAGAACGCCATCCTGATCGTGGAATTCGCCAAGGAGCTGCACGAGGGCGGCAAGAACATCGTCGATGCGGCGGTGGAAGCCTCGCGCATGCGCCTGCGCCCCATCATCATGACCTCCATGGCCTTCATCCTGGGCGTGGTGCCCCTGGCGATCTCCTCGGGTGCCAGCTCCGGCAGTCAGCACGCCGTGGGTACCGGCGTGATCGGCGGCATGCTCACCGCCACGATCCTGGCGATCTTCTGGATTCCCATGTTCTACGTGGTGGTCAGCAGCCTGTTCAAGGACAAGGCCACCAAGGACCAGGAAGCCCATGGCAAGGAAGGACACTGATATGAAGAAGTCTGTCTTGGCGGTGGTCGTGGGCATGCTGGCCGTGTCCGGCTGCAGCCTGATCCCCGATTACCAGCGACCCAATGCGCCGGTGGAGAACGCCTGGCCCCATGGCCAGGCCTACGATGCCCTGACGGTCAATCGCGACCAGCAGGCGGCCGACATCGGCTGGCGCGATTTCTATCGCGACCCGGCGCTGCAGCAGCTGATCCAGCTGTCGCTGGACAACAACCGCGACCTGCGCCAGGCCGCGCTGAACGTGCGCCTCTACCAGGCGCAATACCGCGTGCAGCGCGCCGAGCTGTTTCCCGACATCGCGGTCAGCGGCACCGGGACCCGTACCCGCCAGCCGGAGGACCTGAGCCAGGTCTCCGCCATTCGCGAACTGCTCGCCGGCAACAGCGCCAATGGCGCGGGTGGCGGCGGTGGTGGCAGCATCAGCAGCCAGTACAGCGTGACCCTGGGGTTCACCTCCTATGAGCTGGACCTCTTCGGTCGCCTGCGCAGCCTCAGCGAGCAGGCGCTGCTCAACTACTTCGCCACCAGCGAAGGACGCCGCAGCACCCAGATCTCGCTGGTCTCGGAAGTGGCCAACGCCTACTACGCCTGGCTCACCGACCAGCGCATGCTGCAACTGACCCGCGAGACCCTGGCGGCCTATCAGCGCTCCTACGACCTGACCCGCCAGACCGTGGAGAACGGCGTGGCCAGCGGCCTGGACCTGCGCCAGTCGCGCACCGCCCTGGAAGGGGCGCGGGCGAATCTGGCGCAATACACCCGCCAGGTGGCCCAGGATCGCAATGCCCTGGCCCTGCTGCTGGGTACCTCGATCCCGGCGGAGCTGCCGCAGAGCAAGGGGCTGGACGGCACCGATCTGCTCGCCGACCTGCCGGCCAATCTGCCGTCGGATCTCCTGCAGAAGCGTCCGGACATCCTCCAGTCCGAGTTGCAGCTGCGCGCTGCCAACGCCAACATCGGCGCGGCCCGGGCCGCCTTCTTCCCGCGCATCAGCCTGACCGCCCAGGGCGGCACGGCCAGCCGGGACCTGAACGGCCTGTTCGACGCCGGCTCCGGCTACTGGACCTTCTCGCCGAGCATCAACATCCCGATCTTCACGGCCGGCAGTCTCAAGGCCAGCCTGGATGCGGCCAAGATCCAGAAGGACATCAACGTCGCCACCTACGAGAAGTCGATCCAGACCGCCTTCCGCGAGGTGGCCGATGCCCTGGCGGCGAAGGGCACCTACGACGACCAGCTGCAGGCCCAGCAGGACCTGGTGCAGGCCAGCCAGGAGTACTACGACCTGGCCAACCTGCGCTATCGCCAGGGCATCGACAACTACCTCACGGTACTCGACGCCCAGCGCTCGCTGTACAGCGCCCAGCAGCAGCTGATCACCGACCGGCTCAACCAGCTCAACACCCAGGTCACCCTCTACAAGGCCCTTGGTGGTGGCTGGCTGGAGCGTAGGTGGAGCCCTATACAAGACCGTTCTTAGGCTCTGTCTGAAAAGTCGACGCGCCAACAGCGATCAATGCAGGCCAGAGTGACCATCGCCTT